>JBFWUK010000030.1:0-74250 GCA_050247355.1 Vicinamibacterales bacterium
GGTCAATGCCGTGCTCGAATCCGGCGAAGTCACGGCTGCCCAGGTGTGCCAGGTGGCCATTCCCGAATGGCCGGCGACCGGTGCGCTCGACGTCACCGCCGCTGCCGATGCGCGATTTGGTCCGGGCTGGCACTCCGCCGAGCACAACGGGCCGCAACACTATCGCTGGTCGGCGCGCCAGTCGACGCTGCGATGGCGCATGGCCCGCCCCGAGGACCTGAGATTCATCCTGCGGGTGCGGGCGGCGCATGCCGGCGGCGCAGTGTTGCGCGCGGCGGTCAACGGGACGGAACTGGCCGGATGCACCCTGCCGGCGGGCGGTTGGACCGACTGCACGCTCACCGTTCCGGCGGCGGCCACGCGCGACGGCGTGAACGAGCTCGTGCTGGCGTCGGATACCATCGCGCCCGCCGATCGCGCGAGCGACGCGCGTGAACTGGCCTTCGTCATGCAGGCGGGCCGCGTGCGGGTGGGGCGGTAGGCAATGCACCCGCAAACGATACGGACCATCGACTACTGGATCGGGGTCCCGCTGTGCGCGCTGCTGACGCTGTGCCGCCTGGTGCTGCCCGAGCGGCCCCGGCCGGCCCGCAAGGTGCTGTTCCTGAAGTTCATCGAACAGGGCGCCACCGTGCTGGCCCAGGACGCCATTGCCCGCGCCACCGCCTGGGTCGGCCGCGACAACCTTTATTTCTGCGTCTTCGCCAGCAACCGCGCCATTCTCGAAGTGCTCGACACCATCCCGCGCGCCAACGTCATCGTCATTCGCGACCGCAGCCTGCTTGCGTGCCTGCTCGACTTCTGGCGGGCACTGCGAGTGGTGCGGGCCGCGGGCATCGACACGACGATCGACATGGAGTTCTTCTCGCGGGCGTCGGCGATCTTCGCCTTCCTGACCGGCGCCGCCACCAGGGTCGGGCTGCACCGGTTCACCAGCGAGTACCCCTATCGCGGCGACCTGATGACGCATCGCGTGCAGTACAACCCGTACGTGCATGTCGCCACGCAGTACGCGCTGCTCGTGGAAGCGGCCCGGCACGACCCCGCCGAAGTGCCACTGGTGAAGATGCCGCTGCCGCAGTCCCCGCTGGCGACACCGGCCAGCCGCCCGGCAGTCGTGCCGACGGACGAGGAGGTGCGCCAGATGCGCGAGCGACTGGCAACGGCCAACGCCGGCAACCGTCCGCGGCCGGTGGTGCTGCTCAACCCCAATGCCAGCGATCTGCTGCCGCTGCGCAAGTGGCCGGGCGACCGCTTCGTCGAACTGGGCCGGCGGATTGTCGCCAGCCAGCCCGGCGCGCTGGTCGTGGTGACCGGGGCGCCCGACGAACGCCCGGGCGCAGACGAGCTGTGCCGGCAGATTGGTTCGAACCGCGCGGTGTCGTTCGCCGGCCGCACGACGTTGCGGGAGCTGCTGACGCTCTATTCGGTGGCCGACGTGCTGGTCACCAACGACAGCGGCCCAGCCCACTTCGCCGCCCTCACCCCAGTGTCGACCGTCGTCCTCTTCGGCCCTGAAACGCCGCGCCTGTTCAGCGCGCTGTCGCCTTCGACCGTGGTGATCTGGAAGGAACTGGCGTGCAGCCCGTGCGTGAACGTCTTCAACCACCGCTTCTCGCCCTGCACCAACAACGTCTGCATGCAGGCGATCACGGTGGACGAGGTGTACTCGGCCGTAGTGTCACGTCTATCGATGCCGGCGTGACCGCGACCGCCGGGCTGTTATCGGCCGAGCTGCCGGTGCGGCTTCATCCCTCGTTTACCTGTCGATCGGTAAGATGGTGATGGAGGGATGCGATGCAGCAGCCAGGCCCGCCCGACACGTCCGACCTGTTGTTCGATCACACCAGGGAGCGGCGAATCCTTCGCCCCCTGGTCATCATGTGCGGACTGCTGATGGCGGCCGGCACGGTGCTGGCGGCGTGGTTTCAGCCAGCGCCGGTGCCGGTGTCGCTGGGCAACGTCACCGAAGCGCACCTGGTCGAGATTCGCGACCGCGGCGGCGAGACGAGATACTCCGGCGAGTTCCGCTCGCGCGTCGATGCCGTCGGCAACACCGAGAAGGACGCGGCGTTGATGAACGTCCGCGACCGTGCCGTGATTGGCGAAGTCGAGGTCGAGATTCCGGCTCCCGGCACCGTCGATCGCCGTCCCGAACTTGAAGTCGACGTCATGGGCCTGGCCCCGCGTGCCGTCTACGACGTGTTCATCGACGATCACCTGGTGGGCACGTTCACCACCGACGATCGCGGCAGCGTCGACATGGAATTGCAGGAGGGCGAGGCGCCGCCCGCGCCGGCGTGGAGCTCGGGCGGCCCGCCACCGCCGCGATGACGGCGCGCGGGCTCACCGCCGCTGTATGACAGGGCGCTTGCCTGGTCATCCCGGCGCGGCATAATGAATCGAACGCGATGGAGCCAGACGATCAGGCATTCGCCACCCTCGACTTCCGGATGCGCACGCTGTTGCCCGAGCAGTATCAAGAGCCGGGCCTCGACGTCCAGCCCGTGTCGATGGGCTCGGCCGGGCTGAAGTTCGGCGCCGATGGCCGGGTCGCCTGGGATGAGATCTGGCAGAGCTTCTGCGACCTGGCTATGGCCGGCGGGCCGCCTCACAAGGGTACCTTGCTCGAACCGGGTCGTGCCGCTGAGATTGCCGCAGCGCCCGATCGCTATCAGGAGGTCGTCGACGAGATCTGCCGCGGTGTGACGATGGCAAGCGAGCTGCCGGCCACGGATTCGCCGATCCCCGGCCGCGTCCGCGTCAGCGCCTACAGCGACACCATGGCCGACTGGCTGTTGCGCGCCATCACCATGGAGAACGTCGCCGTGGCTCGCGCCGGCGAGTTCGACCTCGACCTGCCGGCGGCGCCGCACTTCCGCATCGAGAAAGAGATCAAGAACGTCGTCACGGTCATCGCCAAGACGACGCACTACTGGATGGGCCACATGCCGCGCGTGCACAGGGCCGACATCGGCGGGCTGTTCGCGATGCTGTCGCGCGAAGCGCCGCTGCTGGAGCCCGATCCAGCAGTCGGCGAGGGTGATGACCAGTCGCTACGCCACATCGTCGCGGCCGCGATCGAGCGGCAGGCCGGACTGCGCTCGGTCAATCACCAGTACCGGGGGTGGATCGGCCTGCAGACCGGCGGCGTGCGTGCCGCCGTCTGGATGACGCGCGCCCTGATCGCCGGCAACGTCCTCGCCCGGCGGGAAGGCGAGACGCTGTTCGTGCCGGTCAATGCCGGCGCCGATCCGCTGGGCGAGATCGTGGCCGGCCGCGTGGCCCAGGTTCATCGCCTGGCCCCGCGCGCACGGTAAGCCCCCGCTCGGTGGCATTGTTACGGCTGCGCCGTCCGCTCACTTCAGGAGGCGCCGGCTATTCCTGGCGCAGCGTCTGCATCGGGTCGACACGCGCCGCGCGCGCGGCGGGAATCCACGCCGCCGCCAGGCACGCCGCGGTGATCAACAGCAGGCTTGACCCGTAGGCCACCGGATCGGTGACGTGCACGATCTCGGAGATCATCCCGCCCGCCGGCGTGGCCAGCAGCACGGTGGCCAGCGTGGCGGCGAGCCCGCCGCCCGCCGCCAGCCCGAAGAGCACCGGCCGCGTGGTCTGCGCCAGGACCAACCGCGTCACGCTGTGAGACGTCGCGCCCAGCGCCATGCGCACGCCGATCTCCCGGGTGCGCTGTTCGACCAGGTACGACAGCACGCTGAACAGCCCCGACACCGTCAGCAACAGCGCGAGGCCGCCGAGAACCAGCGACACCCAGAAGGCAATCTGCAGGAAGAACGTCTCCATTCGCGCCACGGTCCGTATGGTGACGATCATGCCCAGGTTGGGATCGACCCTGGTGAGTCGCTCGACCAGCGTCTGCCGGGCAAGGTCGGGATTGCCATGGACGCGCGCAACCACGGAGGTCCTGGCGGATTCCAGGCTCGTCGGCAGGAACACGCCGGCCTCCTTGACGTCGGTGAAACGAAAGCCGGGGACGTCGCGCGCGACGCCGACGACGGTGACCAGGCGTGGCGTGAGCGGCGCCTCCGCACCCCACCCTCCCGGGTTGATCGTCAGGAACGCGCCGTTGCCGTCTTGACTCGTCAGATCCGGTTCCAGTCGAAAC
Source organism: Vicinamibacterales bacterium (assembly GCA_050247355.1). Lineage (GTDB taxonomy): Bacteria > Acidobacteriota > Vicinamibacteria > Vicinamibacterales > UBA2999 > 12-FULL-67-14b. The sequence continues at coordinate 4,127 of JBFWUK010000030.1, forward strand.
GTCTCGCCGATGCCCTGGCCGTTCGGCCAGAGCGCCCGCGCGGTCGACTCCGAGACAATCGCCACCGGGTAGTCGTCACGTTCCGCCGCCGTGAACGCGCGTCCGCGCACCATCGTGACGCCAAGCACGTCGAAATACGCTCCCGACACGAACTTGAAGGCAACCGGCGTCCTGCCACTGCCGGTGTCGGCCAACCCGCGGGGGAGCGGCGCCAGCAGCGCCGGCCTGAGAGCAGCGTGACTGATGATCGTGGGCTCGCCGGCCAGCGCCTGAATCAAGGCGGCCCGTTTGGGCTCGTTGAAAGTGTCAAACAGGATCGTGTCGGCCGTGCGGAAGCCGGGATCGAACCGGGACGAGGCGATGGCGCTGCGCAGGAAGATCGCGGCGCAGATCAGCAGCAACGCCGAGGCAAACACCTGCACGCCGATCAGGACGTTGCGCGCGCGTCCCGGGCGCGCGTCCTTCACCAGCTCGCCGCGCAGCGTCCGCACCGCCTCGATCCGAGTTGCCTGCAGGGCCGGCATCAAGGCGAAGAACGCGGTTGCGGCAACCGCCGCCACGACCAGAAACAACGCCACCCGCCAGTCGGCGGCAGGTACTCCAAGGTTGATGTCGCCGAGATCGACCGGCATGGTGCGCAGGGCCCAGTACACCGTTCCCTCGAGCACGAGCCGTGAAATCAGGTAGCCGCCGGCGGCCGCGGCCAGCGCCAGCAGCACGCTTTCCGTCATCAGCTGGCGGATGATGCGACGGCGGGAGGCGCCGAGCGAGAGCCTGACCCCGATCTCCTTCTGCCGCGCCACTCCGCGCGCGAGCAGCAGGTTGGCGACATTGGCGCAGCCAATCAGCAGGATCAAGCCGAACGCGAGGAACAGCGGGGTGAAGACGGCGATGGCTTCGAGCGGCTGCGGAACCGTGCCCCAGCGCGGCGCCAGTTCAATGCTCAAGGTCCGCTCCGCGGCGCCGCCGGCGGACTGGTTCGAGTCCCACGCGGCCAGTTGAGCGCGGGCGCTCTCCATGGACACATCTGGTTTCAGCCGGCCGATGACTTCCACGCCGACGCTGTCTTCGCGGCCCCGGTCGTCCGGGCGGAACTGACCGAGCTGCGACAGCGGCGCCCAGAAGTCGGGCGCGCCCACGGCGAGCCCGCGAAAGCCGGCCGGCATCACGCCGACAATCTCGAACGGCGCGCTGTTCACCAGCACGGTACGGCCCAGCACGCCCGGATCGCGATCGAAGCGTCGTTCCCAGCCCTTGTCGCTCAAGACGATGACGGGGTTCCCGCCGGCGCGCCGGTCGTCTGCGGTCGTGAGGGCGCGGCCGATGACGGGATTGACGCCGACCATCTCGAAGAAATTGCCGGTGACGAGGGTGACGGCCATGACCCGCCCGTCGACCCGCAGGTCGATGTCGGACAGGGCCGCGTAAGCGTCGGTGAAGACGCTGGTTTCCGCCCGCATGGCCTCGAATCGTGCCCGGGTGAAGAGCGGGCTGGTGCCGTCCGGCAGCTGCGGCCGCTCGACGGCGTAGTACGCCCGCACGTCCGGCACCTGGTCGACGCGGAACAGCAGCACGTTCAACATGGTGAAGAGCACCGCCACCACGCCGAGACCGATCGCGACCGTGACGACGATGGTCAAGGCGGCCAGCGGTGTCCGCCGGAAGCTGCGCAGGGCGTAGTGAATGTCGCCGATGGTGTTGTCGAGAAACGCGGTGCCGCGCTCGTCGCGGCATTGGTCGGCAGCCAGCGCCGGCGACCCGAAGCGGGCCTGCGCCTGCTGGCGCGCGGCCGCCGGGTCGAGACCTTCGTCGATCAGCTTGCGGGTTTCGCGCTCGAGGTGGAAGGCCAGTTCCTCGTGCAGCTCCTGCTCGACGAGGCGCGGCCTGAGCAGCGCGCGCAGCCGCAGTTTCCAGTCGCGGAGGGTCATCCGGGCTCCAGTCCTAGGCCAGCTTCATCACGCGGCCGATGGCGTGTGACATTCGCTCCCACTCGCGCGCCTCGACGGTGAGCTGGCGGCGGCCGGAGGGGGTGAGGTGGTAGTACTTCGCGCGGCGGCCCAGCTCCGAGACCTTCCATTCGGCCGCGATCCAGCCCTGGTGCTCCAGGCGATGCAGGGCGGGGTAGAGCGAACCCTGGTTGATCTGCAACACGTCCTGGGACAGTTGCTGGATGCGCTCGGAGATCGCCCAGCCGTGCAGCGTGTCGCGCTGCAGCGTGCGCAGGATCAGCAGGTCGAGGGTGCCGGGCAGCAAGTCGGGTGTGCGGGTCATGATGTCGTTTGTCGACACTATTGGTGTTGGTGTCGACTGTCAACACCAAGACCGCACTAGCATCAGACGAGGACGGCGAAAATAGGTTCCACGGCGAATGGCCGAGGCGGCGGCGCCGGCTCCGGGCGCGGCGCGATATCATCAGCCGGCCGAACGCTTCGGCGGTCAATCCCGTCAAACACCTGGGAGCCATCCATGGACTGGACATCGGACTTTCGGCACGCCGCGAGGGGGCTGCTCCGCACGCCCGGGTTTCTGGTCACGACCGTCCTGACCCTGGCCCTGGCCATTGGCGCCGTGGTCGGGATGTTCAACGTGGTTTCCACCGTCTTGCTCCGGCCGCTGCCATTCCCCGACTCCGACCGCCTGGTCGTGCTGAGTGGCACCGCTCCGGGGTCGGACCTGCCCGAGCGGTTCGGCCTTGGTCAGGAGTTCTACCTTCATTACAAGGAGCGCTCGCAGCTGCTTGACGGTGTCTTCACGTTCGGCGCCGGCACGTCCACGCTGCGCACCGAGACTCGTGTCGAGCGGGTGTCCATGGCGTTTCCGACCAACGATGTCTATGCCACGCTGGGCGCCCGCCCGCAGCTGGGCCGCTTGCCGACGCCCGAGGACGAGGACCGGGTGGTGGTGATCAGCGATCGGCTGTGGAGCGGATGGTTCGGCCGCGATCCCGCCGTCATCGGGAAGAACTACTTCGTGTCCGGCGAAATGCGGCAGGTGATCGGCGTCATGCCGCCCGAGTTCAAGTTTCCGAGCGACGACACGCTGTTGTGGGTGGCAGGCGAGGTGCAGCCCGCGCAGGTCCGGCCCGGCCAGCTCGGCGCGCCGTTGATCGCGCGCATGAAGCCCGGCGTGACTCGCGAGCAGCTCGCGGCCGAACTCACCCGGCTGTCCAAGGAGCTGCCGGCCCGCTTCGGCGGCCCGCCGAGCTACGCGCGCCTCATCGAGCAACACTCGGCGGTGGTGGAGCCGCTGCTCGAACGCCTGGTGGGGCCGACGGTGACGACGTCTCTGTGGGTGCTGTTGGCGGCGGTGCTGGTCGTGCTCCTCATCGCCTGCGCCAACGTCGCGAATCTGTTCATGGTCCGCGCCGAGGGGCGCCGCCGCGACCTGGCCGTGCGCCGGGCCATCGGCGCCTCGCGCCCGCAGCTCGTCCGCCTGCAGCTCGCCGAGGCATCGGTGGTCGCCGTGCTGGCCGGCGTGCTCGCCGTTGTCCTAAGCGCGGTGACGCTGCCGGTCTTTCTGCGGGCGGCGCCGGAAGGCATCCCCCGTCTTTCAACCGTGGGACTCGACGGCACCACCCTGGCGGCGGCATTCGTGCTGGTGATCCTCACCGCCCTGGCCTGTGGGGCCGTGCCCGCGCTGCACGCCTCGTCTCCCGACCTCACCCGGCTGCGAGAGGCTACGCGCGGCAGCACCGGGCGGCGGCACCTCGGACGGGATGTCCTGGTCATCGCCCAGACGGCGCTTGCCCTGGTCTTGCTCATCGGCGCGGCGTTGTTGGTGCAGAGTCTCCAGCGACTGCGAAACGTCGATCCCGGCTACGACACCGCCGACATCTACACCTTCCAGTTCGCACCGGAGCAGGCGCGTCTCAGCGATGGACCGAGCTGGGGCCGTTTCCATCTCGACTTCATGGACCGCCTGCGGGCGCTTCCGGGCGTGGCCGGGGTCGGTGTCGTCAACAACATTCCTCTTGATGAAGGCACCGGCACGGGCCGCTTTCTCACCGATACGATGAACGCCGATGGCGGCGGCGCGCTGCTGGCCCAGAACTTTGCCGGCGGCGACTACTTCCGCGTGCTGGGCATCGACCTGCTGCGCGGCCGCGTGTTCACGGCCGACGAGGCCGTGACCGCCAACAGCAACGTGGTCGTCAGCCGGTCAGCCGCCGGGCGGCTGTGGCCCGATCGCGATCCGATCGGGCAGCGGATCCGCTCCGCGAGCGGTCCGGTGCAGTGGTTCACCGTGGTCGGCGTGGTCCAGGACGTGAAGCAGAACGATTGGCGGCAGGGTGGCGAAGCCGCCATTTACCGCCCGCTCACGGGACCCACGCCGCGGTCGTGGGCGCTGGGCTCGCCGGCCTACGTCGTCAAGTCGGCGCGCGCGGCGAGCCTGGGCAGCGAGGTGCGCGACCTGGTTCGTCAGGTGGCGCCGGAGGCACCGGTCTATCGCGACTTCACCATGCAGTTCCTGGCCCAGCGTTCCATGGTGCAGTTGTCGTTCACCATGCTCACGCTGGGCGTGGTGTCGACACTGGCGATGATGCTTGGCGCCTTGGGCCTGTACGGCGTGCTTTCGTACGTGGTCGCCGAGCGGACGCGCGAGATCGGCGTGCGGATGGCGCTGGGCGCCACCGCGTTCACGGTGCGCCGCATGGTGGTGTCCCAGGGGGCGCGGGTGGTCCTGATCGGCGCGGTGGTCGGCATCGTCGTGGCGCTGGCCTCGACGCGTCTTCTGAACACCCTGCTCTTCGAGATCGACGCCGTCAACGGCGTGGTGTTCGCCACGATGGCGCTCGCCATGGTGGCCGTCGGCCTGCTGGCGAGCTATCTGCCCGCCCGGCGCGCCAGCAACGTGGACCCGGCCGTCTCGCTTCGCACCGACTAGGCCAATGTGGTGTCCGCCGTCTGGCGGATTTCCAGGACGCCGTGATCGCCGAGGCTCGAGGTGCTAGCAGCTCCTCGCGCTCCACGTCCCGCTCTGGCGATCGGTGTTGGTCCAGGTTCCGACTATCGTCTCGCCGTTGATCGTGCCGTTGGCGGTGCCGCTGCCACCGGCGCCTTCGGTCCATGACCAGGTCAACGTCACTCTGCTGCCGCTGGCGCTGCCGGTGAGCGTGATGGCTCCCGGCTCGCCATCCTGCGCTGCTACACCACTTGCCGAGCTGCCCCTGATGACGACCAGAAACTTCCCCGATTCGGTGCCCGAGAAGGTGCCGCAGAACCGCGCCGCCGGATTGTCGTCTGTGGAGCGCAGCGCGGCGATGCCGCCATTGCCCGCCGGGGTGACGATGGTGCCGGTCACCTTGTCGTCGGCCACCACGGCATCGACCGTGAATCCGCTGCTTCTCAGGGCGAAGCGATTCGTCGCCGTGTCGTAGGTGCCGGTCAGCATGGCGGTCACCTGCGTCTGGCCCGAGAACCTGGCCGTACCGGTGGCGGCCACCGTGGCGAGCGGCCGCACCGTCGAGGCCCGCGTCACGCTGACCGGAACCGCGGCGCTCATCGTCACGGTGCCGGTGAACATGCCGCTGCCGAAAATGCCGCTATAGGCAACAGTGGTGGTCGCAACCGGCGGCGCTGTGGCGGCCGGCGGCGGTGTCGGGCTGGTCGGCGTCGAAACCCCGCCGGAAGAGCCGCCGCCGCAGGCCGGGATCACGAACAGGAGGGCAGCGCACGCCGCGCGCGACCACGGGCGGATGACAAGCATGATTGGGCCTCTGCGCCGAGTAGACGGGCAGCGCCACGATATTCCCGCGACGGCGGGTTGATGCCGGAGGGTGGCCGACTCATACTGGATTACATGTCCAAGGCGCGTAGTCTCGGCGGCAGCTGGCAAAGTCGCGGCGTGTCGGCCGCGGAAGCCGTTTCCATAGTGAAGAGCGGCATGCGCGTCTTCGTGCACGGTGCCGCGGCGACCCCGACCCCCTTGCTCGATGCCCTCGCGAACGCGTCGGACGCGACGGACGTCACGCTGTATCACCTGCACACGATGGGGCCGGCGCCGTTTGTCGCGCCTCAGCATCGCCCGCGGTTCCTGTCGGTGTCCCTGTTTGCGGGTGCACCCGTCCGCCAGGCGATCGCCGACGGCGCGGCGGACTTCATTCCGGTGTTCCTGTCCGACATCCCGTCGCTGTTCCAGACCGGACGTATTCCATTGGACGTGGCGCTATTGCAGTTGTCGCCACCAGACGCGCATGGCTACTGCACGCTCGGCACCTCGGTGGACGCGGCGCTCGCCGCGGCGATGTCGGCCCGGTACATCGTGGCGGAGATCAACGAGCAGGTGCCGCGCACCCTCGGCAACACGCTCGTGCCGCTGTCGAGGGTAACGGCCTTCGTTCACACCGATCGCGCGCTGCACGAACACGCCGCCGCGCCGCCCTCGCCGGTCGAGGATGCCATCGGCCAACACGTGGCGGCGTTGATCGAGGACGGCGCCACGCTCCAGATGGGGATTGGCGCCATCCCGGACGCCGTCCTGCGCCGGCTGGGAAACAAGCACGACCTCGGTGTGCACACCGAGATGTTCTCCGACGGTCTCGTCGATTTGATCGAAGGCGGCGTGGTCACCAACCGCCGCAAGGCGGTGCACCAGGGGCGGACCGTCACCAGCTTCGTCATCGGATCCGAACGGCTGTACCGGTTCGTCGACGACAACCCGTTCATCGAGTTCCATCCGTGCGATCGGACCAATGACACCTCGTTGATTCGCAAGAACGAAAAGGTGGTCGCCATCAACTCGGCGCTGGAGGTGGACCTGTCCGGCCAGGTGGTGGCCGATTCGATTGGGTTCAAGATCTACTCGGGCATTGGCGGGCAGATGGACTTCATCCGCGGCGCCGCCTTGTCGCCCGGCGGTAAACCGGTCATCGCGCTGCCGTCGATGGCGGCCCGGGGCGCCGCGTCGCGTATCGTGGCCTCGATCAAGCCGGGGGGTGGCGTGGTCACGACCCGCGGCCATGTCCACTGGGTCGTCACCGAGTACGGCGCGGTAAACCTGTTCGGGCTGTCGCTGCGCCAGCGCGCCGACGCGCTAATCGGCATCGCGCACCCCGACGTGCGAGCGGAGCTGCGCCGGGCCTTTGCCGAGGCCCGGCATCTGGTGCTTCCGTCGGGCCCAGCCGACGTTGCCTAGCTGGATGCCCAGGCCGCCGGCCTAAAGCACGACGATATCCAGCGCGCGGAGGGCGTCGGGGTCGCCAATGGCGTCGATCCGCGTCACTCGTTCCCCAGCGAAAGTGAAGGTCAGCGCGCGGACCAGCCGCCCTCCCGGTGCGACGACCAATCCAACCGAACCGTTGATCAATGCCGGCTGGACGAACCCGCGCAGGCCACGCGAGAGCGCGATCATCTGGGCCGCCCAGGTTGCCGCTCCCGCCAATTCGCGCGGCTGGCCGGCCTCGCCGGCAGGCGCATCGACGCGGACGACGCCATCAACGCGAGCCGCGGCATCGATGCGGAGCACGGCCTCGGGATCGAGCACGGCAAGCAGGCCCTCGAGATCTCCGGAGCGCACCGCCTTCAAGAACGCTTCAACCACCGCCCGCTGGCGGTCCCGGCCGGGATCGGCCGGCGCCGGTGAGCCGCGGACGCGCCGGCGGGCGCGGCTGGCGAGCTGCTTCGCCGCGTCTGCAGACCTTCCGACAATGGGGCCGATCTCGTCGAAGGGCATGGCGAACAGGTCGTGGAGCACGAACGCCAGGCGCTCGGCGGGCGTCAACGTGTCGAGGACGACGAGCAGTGCCACGCCGACCGAGTCGGCGAGCACCGCTTCGCCCTCGGGATCGGCGCCCTCGCCCCGCAGGACCTTCGGCCCGGCGAACCGCCCGTCAATTGGATCCTCGCGCCGCGATTTCCGCGAGCGCAGCATGTCCAGGCACACCCGCGACACGACAGTCGTGAGCCAGCCGCCCATGTTGTCGACCGTCGCCGGGTCGATGCGGTGGAGCCGCAGCCACGCATCCTGCACCGCGTCTTCGGCCTCGCTCAGCGAGCCGAGCATGCGGTAGGCCATCGCCCGCAGGCGCGGCCGGTGCTCTTCGAACAACCGGGTCAGCCAGCCCTGTTCGTATGTGTCACGTTCCAGCATTGTGCTCCGTCATATGCAAGACGGATGAACCCCGTCCGAGGTGACAGGGGGAACGCAGACTATGACGAAGGAAATCTCACCGGGGTTCGCCGCGGCCGGCGTCGTGCCCATTCGGCGGCTGGTGGCGCTTAATCTCGGGCTGGCGGCGGTCCAGCCACTGTCGGCAGGGTTCCTGCTGTCTGGATTCGACTACTGGCCGACGATTCATGCGCTGGCCGCAACCGCCTTGCAGCTTGGCGCGCTGGTCCAGGCGGTCACGGCCCTCGTGCTGTGGCGCCGGCGCCGTTTGCCTCCTCGAATTGCCGCGGTCGGCCTCGGCCTGGTGGCCGCCGTATTCGTGGAAGTCTGGATGGGCTACAGCCGGCGCTATTGGCTGCACGTGCCGCTCGCCGTGGCGATTCTCGTCAACCTCGTGCGGCAGTTCAGCAGCCTGAATTCGCTGCTTCCCGCCGTCGTCACAGCCGCCGGGTCACGAAGCCGCGAGGCCATGTCAGTTCGCTGATGCGATCGCGCTACACGTGTACAGCACCTGGACGTCACCGCTGACGACGGCGGTGCAAGCGGTGATCGAGACCGAGCGCGGGAGCGGCGGTTGGCGCCATCGGTGGCCCGAAGGACGGCCGCATCGCGAGTGCGATCGCGGCACGGCCCCAGGCCGTCACCGTGCCCTATCGATCGGCGACTCCGCTCAGCCCCTTGTAGACCGCAATCAAGCCTGTGAAGACGTCGGCCTCGGCCTGCGCGACCGATTGTTCGGCCTGCCGCTGCGTGCGCTCCGTTTTCCCGCTCCTCACTTCCCCTGCGGCCCTGGAGAAGCGATCAGTGCCTCCACCAGCGTTCGTGAGAGCCACTGCTGGTAGCGCGCTGCGGTCCAGCCGCCGTCGTTCACCAGCATGCGGTACACATCTCTGCTCGTGTACATCCACAGAATCCGTCGCGCCTCCTCGAGCGAGAGTCCCGGTCTGGCCTTCCCGCTCGCGAACAGCAGTTCAAGACGCGCGGCCTGCTTCTCGTAGCGAAGGCGCTCGAATTCTTCCTCCAACTTCCGGAGGGCCGGCGAGAACCCCGAAGCGCGACGCAGCAGCCCGAGGTCACTGCTTTCACTCTCGTAGATGGCCCGCGACACATGTGAGGTCAGTTCGATCAGGGCGACCGGGTCGGTCACGTCCGTCAGCAGTTTCTGGGTGTCCTGAAACTGAGGCCCGAACAGCGACTGCTCCATGAGTCCGCGTAGGATGCCGTCCTTAGACCGGTAATTCGCGTAGACGGTCGACGCGGCAACCTTGGCCCTCTTGCCAATCTCGTCGATCGTGACGCGGTCGATCCCTTTGCGGGTAAACAGGAACGCCGCGGCGCCGAGGATGCGGCGGCGCGTCTCGTGCGCGGATTGGCTGCGAACGCGGGATGTATAGCGGCGCCGCCGGCTTGACGTTTTCATTATAGTTTACTATATCTAATATTACGCGCGCGCCGTGGGCCGGGGCGGCCGGCGCGAATCGCGCACACCAGATGGAAGGCAGCTATGGAAACGATGACCAATTTTACCGGGATCGGAGGCTGGGTGGCTCCCGCCGCGTATCTCGCCCTCGGTGCCACTGCGGTGTCAGGTGCCGCACTGCTGTTGCTGCACGGGCTGAGCCCCGAGTTTGCGACCTCGTGGCGAATGGTGAGTGAATACGCCAACGGGCGCTTCCCCTGGCTGCTGACCGTGGTCTTCGCCGGATGGGCGATCAGCTCATTCGCGCTTGCCGCCGCGATGTGGCCGTTGTCAGCCACGACGCTGGGCAAGTTCGGTTTGGTGTTTCTGCTGCTGGCCGGGCTTGGCCAGACGATGGGTGGGCTGTTCGACATCAATCACCGATTGCACGGTCCGGCGGCGATGATCGGCATCCCGTCCTTGTGCGTCGCCGCCGTGCTCGTGACGATGGCGCTCTCCCGCCTGGCGGGGATCGATGCACCCCCTGCCTGGTCGGCCCACCTGCCGTGGATCAGCTTCGTGGCAATGATCGCCGCCTTCGCTCTGTTCTTCTCATCGCTGAAGGCGGCGGGGGTGGACATGTCGGGTCAGCCGCTCGCTGAGCTTCCGGCGGGTGTGTCCGGCTACCTCGGCTGGGCGAATCGGGTGTTGTTCGCCGCGTCGTATCTTTGGACGGTGTTGGCGTCGCTGTCGGTACTGAAGGCGGTCGGGAGATAGGCCATCCCAGCGACGGTTGGTTGCCTGGATGGCCAGCCCGGCCCGCGCTTGAACTCTATCGATCGCCGACTCCGCCCAGCCCCTTGTAGACCGCAATCAAGCCTGTGAAGACGTCGGCCTCGGCCTGCGCGACCGATTGTTCGGCCTGCAGCTGCGTGCGCTCCGCGTCAAGCAGGGAGAGGAAATCAGAGACGCCCTCTCGATACCGGACCCGGGCGATGTCGGCGGCGCGGGTGCTCTCACGCGCCTGCTCGAGCAGCGACACCAGCCGCCGCTGCTGTTCGCGGTAGCGGACCAGCGCGTTTTCGACCTCCTCGAGCGCCACCAGGATGGCCTGCTCGTACTGCGCCGCGGCTTCGACCGTAGCGGCTTCGCTGCCGCGGAGCCGCGCCCGGGCGCTGCCCAGGTCCAGGCCGGCCCACGAGAGGGCCGGGGTCACCGACCATGCTGCCGAGTCGCTGCGGCCAAAGACGTTGCCGCGTCCCGCGAGAAAGCCCAGGAAGCCGGTTACGCTGACCCGCGGATAGAGGTCGGCCGCGGCTACGCCCGCCCGTGCGGTGGCCGCCGCCAGCCGCCGTTCGGCGGCGCGCACGTCGGGCCGCCGGGACAGCAGTTCCGATGGCGGTCCGATTGAAATCACCTTGGCCAGCGGCGGGTATGCGCGCGGCGCCAGGTCGCCCGGCAGCGTGCCGGGGCGCTCGCCGCTCAGCACCGCCAGGCGGTGGGCCCGCGCCGCCAGGGCGGCGCGAATGGGCGGCAAAGCCGACTCGATGCCGGCGACCCGGGCCGCCGCGCTCGCGACATCCTGCTCTTCGCCAATGCCGGCGTCGCGCCGGACCGTCGTCAGCCGCAGCGTCTCTTGCTGGTTGACCAGGCTCCGGGCCGCGACCGCCTCTTCCTGCTGAAGGCCGCGCAGCTCGAAGTAGTTGCGCGCGACCTCGGCGACGACGGTCACCCGCACATCGTCCAGGGTGGCATCGAAGCTGCCGGCGTTGGCGGCGGCGGCCGCGGTGGCCGAGCGCACGCGTCCGAAGAGGTCGATTTCCCAGAAGGCGTCGAAGCCCATCCGGTAGGTGTTGACCGTCCGCGACTCTTCCGAGAATCCCGGGATCTGCTGGTCGCGCCGATCGACGCTGGCGTTCACCGGCACGCGCGGGAAGCGATCGAGCGCGGCCTGGTCGAAGACCGCGCGCGCCTGGTCGAGGCGGGCGACGGCGATGCGGATGTCGCGGTTGGCCTGCAAGGCGCGCTCGATGAGCGCGTCCAGCACCGGATCGTCGAACTGGCGCCACCACCGCGCGTCGAACGGCTGCGTCGAGAACTGCGCCGGGTCAACGTTCGCCAGTTGCGCGGGCGCGACGACCGGCGGCTGGTACGGCCGCAGGCTCGCGCACCCGGCCAGCATCACGGTCAGTAATAGAACTAGCCCCATTCGCATGATCAATGTCCCCCTGCTTCCGCCGGCGCCGGCACGACGAGCGGCGCCCCGCCGCGGCGGGCGGCGACGCTGCCCACCACGCTGTAAAACACCGGTGTCAGGAAGAGCCCGAAGGCGGTGACGCCGAGCATGCCCGAAAACACCGCCACGCCCATGGCGCTGCGAATCTCGGCGCCCGCCCCGGACGAGAACACCAGCGGCACGACACCCATGATGAAAGCGATCGAGGTCATCAACACCGGGCGCAGCCGCACGCGGCAGGCGTCGAGAATTGCCTCCGTGCGTCCCCGGCCGGCCTGCTCTTCCTGGCGCGCGAACTCGACGATCAGGATCGCGTTCTTGCAGGCCAGCGCGGCGAGCACCAGGAAGCTGATCTGCGTGAAGATGTTGTTGTCACCACCGGTGACCCACACACCCGCCAGGGCACAGAGCAGCGTCATGGGCACAATCAGGATCACGATCAGCGGCAGCGTCCAGCTCTCGTACTGCGCCGCCAGCACGAAGTAGGCGAACAGCACGCAGAGCGGGAAGATCAGGATCATGGTGTTGCCGGCGAGGATCTCCTGGAACGTCAGCTCCGTCCATTCGAACGCCATGCCGTTCGGCAGTTCGCGCTCAAGCACCTCGGTGATCGTGCGCTGGGCCTGGCCCGAACTGAAGCCTGGCGCCGGACCGCCGTTGATCTCGGCGGCGGGGTAGCCGTTGTAGTGCATCACCTGGTCGGGGCCGTAGCTGCGTTCCACCCGCACCAGGGATCCGAGTGGCACCATCTCGCCGTTGACGTTGCGGGTCTCCAGCCTCCGGATTTGCTCCGGCTGCAGCCTGTACGATTGCTCCGCCTGGGCGTTGACCTGGTAGGTGCGGCCGAAGCGGTTGAAGTCGTTGACGTAGAGCGAGCCCAGGTAGACCTGCAGCGTCTCGTAGACATCGGCGAGCGGCACACCGTAGGTCTTGACCCGCTCGCGATCCACCGTGGCATTGACCTGCGGCACGCTGACCTGGAAACTGGAGAAGAGTCCGGCCAGCTCGGGGCGCGCGCGCCCGGCATTGAGCGCGTTCTGCAACTGCGCGTACAGCTCCTCGAAGCCCTGGCCGGCGCGATCCTCGACGTACAGCTTGAAGCCGCCTACCGAGCCCAGGCCCTGCACCGGCGGTGGCGGAAACACCGCGACGAAGGCCTCCTGGATGCCGGCAAAGCGCCGGTTGAGGTCGGCCACCACGCTGTTGACATCCATGCCCGGCCGGCCCTGCCGCTCTTCGAACGGCTTGAGGACGACGAAGTTGATGCCGGCGTTCGGAACGTTGACGAAGTTGTTGACCGACAGCCCGGGGAAGGCAACCGAGTGCGCCACCGCCGGATTCTCGAGCGCCGCCGCCGACATCTGCCGGATCACGGCCTCGGTGCGATCGAGCGACGAGGCGTCGGGCAGTTGCGCAAAGGCGACGAGGTAGATCTTGTCCTGCGTCGGCACGAAGCCGGCCGGAATGCGCTGGAAGCCGGCGTAGGTCAGCCCGATCAGGCCCAGGTAGACGACGACCGCCAGCGCGGCCACGCGAAGCACGCGGCCGACGCCGGCGGCGTAGGCGTTCGAGCCGCGGCGAAACGCGGCGTTGAAGAGCCGGAAGAACCAGCCGAACATCGCGTCGATGATCCGCTGCACCCGGTCCTTTGGCGCCCCGTGCGGCCGCAGCAGCAATCCGGCCAGCGCCGGGCTGAGCGTCAGCGAGTTGAACGCCGAGATGACCGTTGAGATCGCAATCGTGACCGCGAACTGGCGATAGAACTGTCCCGACAGCCCGCTGATGAACGCCGTCGGTATGAACACCGCGCACAGCACCAGCGCAATCGCGATGATCGGGCCCGACACCTCCTTCATGGCCAGCTTGGTTGCCTCGAGCGGCGACTGGCCCAGCTCGATGTGCCGCTCCACGTTCTCCACCACCACGATCGCATCGTCCACGACGATACCGATGGCGAGGACGAGACCGAACAGGGAGAGTGTGTTCAGCGAGAAGCCCAGGACATGCAGCACCGCGAAGGTGCCGACCAGCGATACCGGGACCGCGGCCAGCGGAATGATCGAGGCGCGCCAGGTCTGCAGGAACACCACGACCACGATCACGACGAGCAGAATCGCTTCGAAGAGGGTGTGGACGACGGCCCGGATCGACTCGCGCACGAAGACCGTCGGGTCGTAGACAATCCGGTAATCGACGCCCTCGGGGAACGACGCCTTGAGCCGCTCCATCGTGGCGTAGACCTCGTCAGCGGCTTCGAGTGCGTTCGAGCCCGGCCGCTGTAGCACGGCAATGGCGGCGGCGGGCTTGTTGTCGAGCAGGCTGCGCAGCGAATAGACGCTGGCGCCCAGCTCGATGCGGGCGACATCCCGCAACCGCGTCACCTGCCCGTCGGGCGTCGCTCGCACGATGATGTCGCCGAACTGCTCTTCGCTGGTCAGCCGGCCCTGGGTATTGATCAACAGCTGGAAGGCGCTGTCGCTCGGCGCCGGCGGGGCGCCGAGCATGCCCGCCGCGACCTGCACGTTCTGCTCGCGGATGCCGCGCACGACGTCGGAAGCGGTGAGACGGCGCGAGGCCAGGCGATCGGGGTCGAGCCAGACCCGCATGCTGTACTCGCCGCTGCCGAAGACCTGGACATCGCCGACTCCGTTGATGCGGCGCAACTCGTCACGGACTTGCAGGAACGCGTAGTTCGAGAGGTAGAGCATGTCGTAGCGCTCATCGGGCGAGACGAGGTGCACGACCATCAGGAAGTCGGGATTGGCCTTCTCGGTGGTGACGCCGATGCGCTGCACCTCGATTGGCAGCCGCGGCTGCGCCTGTGCCACGCGGTTCTGCACCTGCACCTGGGCGATGTCGGGATCGGTGCCGAGCGCGAAGGTGATGGTCAGCGTCAGGGCGCCGTCGGCGGTCGACTGCGAGAACATGTACAGCATGCCCTCGATGCCGTTGATCTCCTGTTCGAGCGGCGACGCCACCGTTTCAGCCGTCACCTTCGGGTTGGCGCCGGGATAGACCGCGCGCACGACGATGGTCGGCGGCACGACTTCCGGGTACTCGCTGATCGGCAGCCTGAACAGGGCGATCGCGCCGACGATGAAGATCACCAGCGAGAGGACCGCCGCGAAGATGGGTCGTTCGACGAAGAAGCGCGAGATGTTCACCGGGCGCTCGCTTCCCGGCCCTTGGCCGCCGGCGCGGCCGCCTGGTCGCCTGCGGGGGCGGCCATCGGTTCCATGACCGGATCGACGGTGACGCCGGGGCGGACCCGCTGCAGACCGTTGACGACGATCTGCTCGCCGGCCCGCAACCCGCTGCGCACCACCCGCAAGCCATCGACCAGCGGCCCGAGCGTGACCGGGCGATACTCAATGGTGCGATCGGCGCCGACAACGAACACGAACCGCTTGTCGAGATCGGTGCCAACGGCGCGGTCCTGGATCAGCAGGCCCTCGTATTGGCTCGTGCCCGGGAGCCGCAGGCGAACGAACAGGCCCGGGGTCAGGTCGCCGGCCGGATTGCGGAACAGCGCCCGGCCGCGGATGGTGCCGGTGCTGGGGTCCAGTCGATTGTCGAGGAAGTCCAGTTCGCCCTGCCGCGGATAACCCGTCTCGCCGGCCAGCTCCATGGCAATCGGTTGCCGGGCTGCCCGCGCACTGTGCCGCCGGCCCTGGCGCGCCAGCTCGACGTACTTCAGGAAGATGCTCTCGTCGGCGTCGAAGTGCGCGTGGATGGGATCGATCGACACCAGGGTGGTTAGGAGCGTGGCCTCACCCGGCCCACTCGACACGAGGTTGCCCTCGGTGACGATCGCCCGGCCGACCCGGCCCGTGATCGGCGCCGTGACGCGCGTGAACTCCAGGTTCAGTTCGGCGGCGGCGAGGGCCGCCGACACCGCCGCCACCTGCGCCTTCGATTCGCGGGCGAACGCGCTGCGCCGGTCGAATTCCTCGCGCGACATCGCGTTTTCGGCACGCAACCGCTCGGCGCGCTGCAGTTCGGATTCGGCGCGGTCGACCACCGCGTCGGCGCGGCTGCGTTCGGCGCGGAGCCGCTCGACCTCCGCCTCGAACGGGCGCGCGTCGATCTGGAACAGGAGGTCGCCCTTGGTCACGACCGCGCCCTCGGTGAACGTGACTTGCGAGACGAAGCCGGAGACGCGCGGCCGCACCGCAACCGCGTCGACGGCTTCGAGCCGGCCGGTGAACTCGTCCCATTCGGTCACCGGCTGTTCGAGGACCGTGGCGACGGTGACCCGCGGCGGGGGTGGGGCCGCTGGTTGCGCCTGGGCGCGCGCGCACGCGGCCATCGCGACGAGCAGCAGCATCGGCAGAGAGGCGCGCCATACCGTCCGGCGGCGCGTAACTGAAGCAGGAGATCCGTTGTGCATGATGGTCCAAGTCTGACCACCGGACCGGAGCGAAACAATCGGGCGGTAGCCGCAGGCCGGGCTGCGACGTTCGTCTCAGCCTGCGCCGTCCCCGTCGGACGAGGGACGGATCATACTTTTGGCCGAGGCGCGGGCGGCGCGCGGTGTTTCTACTCGAGCCGCACGAGACCGCGCCGCGTCGCGATCTTGATTGCCTCGGTGCGGCTGGTGACGCCGAGCTTCTCGAACAGGTGTGCCAGGTGGCTCTTCACCGTGCGCTCGCTGATATCGAGCGCGCTGGCGATTTCCTTGTTCGCCTTACCGTCGGCGAGCAGCCGCAGCGTCGCCATCTCGCGCGGCGTCAACTGCACGCGGGTCACGCCCTCGGCCAGCTTGGCGGCGGCCGCCGGCGCAAGGTAGGTCTTGCCGGCCAGCACGTCGCGGATGCAGTTGACCAGGTCGTCGGCGGCGATGTCTTTCAGGACGTAGGCCTTGGCGCCGGCCTTCAAGGCCTGCGAGATCTCGTCATCGGTGTCGTAGGTGGTCAGCACGATGACGCGCGCGCCCGGGTCGCGCTCGCGCAGCCGCCGCACCACCTCGACGCCCTCCATCACCGGCATGCGGAGGTCGAGCAGCGTGACATCGGGCTGGTGACGGTCGTAGGCGGCCAGCGCCTCGCGGCCGTTTTCGGCCTCGCCGACCACCTGCAGGTCAGGTTCCTGGTTGATGATGTTCGCGACGCCGGTGCGCAGCAGCGCGTGATCGTCCACCAGCAGCACCCGCGCCTTGACTGCCGGTGCGATGTCAGGCGATGCCATGAACCTGCGTGGGCAGCGAAGTCGGGTCCCAGGCCAGCACGACCTCGGTGCCGTTGCGCGGCGCGGTGACGATGGTCAGCGACGCCCCTATCCGCTCGGCACGTTCCTGCATGCTGGTCATGCCGAAACCGGTGGGTGACGGGCCGCTGGCGATGCCGCGCCCATCGTCGGCTACCGACAGCCGCAAGCCGACCGACTGCACCGTCGAGGCACGAACCGTGATCCTGGCGGCGCGTGAATGCCGCACCGCGTTGGTCAGGGCCTCCTGGGCGATGGCGACGATCTCGCGCTCGACGCTGTCGCCAAACCGCGGCAGTTCGTCGACGACGAGATCGATCGGCACGCTGGTGGTCCGCCGGTTCAGGTCGGTCAGCCGCTTCAGCGCCGCCGCCACGTCCTCGGCATTGCCGACAATCGGACGGAGCGTGCCGACCGAGCGGCGCGCCTCGGTCAGGTGCGTGCGGGCGATCTCAACCGCGGTCGAGATGCTGCTCGCCACCGCCGCCGGCAGCGCCGCCGTTTCCCGCTGCGACGCCTGCAGCTGCATCAGGATCGCCGCGAACCCCTGCGCCAGGTTGTCGTGGATGTCGCGCGCCAGCCGGTTCCGCTCTTCGAGGGTCGCTTTGCGCCGCTCCTCGATGCGGTTATGTTCGATCAGGCGGCTGTGGTGCAGCGCCAGGGCGGCCTGTCGCGCAATCGCCTCGATCAGCACGACACGGCCCCAGTGGCTGTCGGGGTCCGATTGGTTGAGGCTGCACACCGTCATCCAACCGAGCAGCCGCGACCCGAGCTGCAGCGGGGTGGCGACCGTCGAGTTCCAGTCCATCTGGCATCCGAACGTTCGAATGGCTTCCGGCAACCGCTCGTCATCGACCGGGTAGACCACGGTTTGCGACCAGCCCGGTGCATAGCCAACCAGGTGGCCCGCCATTGCCTGGAGAAACGCCATCTTGCCCGAGGTCTCTTCACCGTGATGCCGGTCGCCCTTCGCGGCGGTGAACAGCCGGTCCTGCACGTACGCCAGCCACAGCTCGCACTGCTGGTTCGTCTCGTCGAGCAACCACACCGCGCAGGTGTGACTCTCGCTCTCTTCGACCATCATCTTGGCGAGGCCGCCGAAGAATCCTTCGATGTCCGGTTGCCGCACGAGCAGGTCCAGCGCCAGCTGCACCACTTCCGTCTGCATGTCGGCACTGCATTCGGCGCGGCGCCGTTCCACAGACTCGCGCATCAGCGCCGCCCGCAAGACCTCCGGATCGTTCGATTGCAGCTCGAGCGGCGGCCGGAACCGGTATTCGCACGACGAGCCGACGACGAAACCCTCTGCGGGCGATGTGGTGCGAGACATGGCGGATTGGTCCTCCACTCGATTATCGGCCACTTCCGGCCGGCGCGGCGATGTCCTGAGGGACCAACCTGGCATCGTCCAAAAGGCCGATCCGCCCGTCGATCCGCGGGCGTTGCCTCAGCTCGTCCGCAAGAGACAGTCCGCAATCGCCCTCCTGCCCGATTGTTTCACCGCTCGTTGAACGCGACAGTAGGGGAACCCGAAGGAGGGTTTTATGACACGTTTGATTGCATTGTTTCTTACCGTCGCGGCCGTTGGCGTTGCGACACCGGTCTTCGCTCAGGAGTCGGCGCCAGGTCCTGGCAAGGTCGTGATCACCATCATCCCCGGTGGCGCCACGTTCTTCACCGACGCCGAAGACGACGCGCGCGGACCGAGCTTCGGCAACTACGAGCTGGGCGGCAGCGTGACCGTCAACTTCAACCGCTTCGTCGGCGTGGAAGGCGAGGTCAGCGGCGGCATTGGCGTCTCCCAGCAGCTGGGCAGCGCCGCCATCGACGAGAAGTCGCCGAACCTGCTGAACTACAGCGCCAATCTCGTCCTCTCGGCGCCGAATCGAACATCGGTCGTGCCGTACCTCACCGGTGGTGTGGGCGGCATGACCATGTTCGAACGCCCGGCGCTGGCGATTGCCGAATCGGAAACGTTCCTGACCGGCAACGTTGGCGGCGGCCTGGGCTGGTATGCCGGACGGTGGGGCCTGCGCGCTGATTACCGCTTCATCGCCGTCCAGTCGAAGGACGATGCGCCGTCGTTCTTCGGCGCCGACGAGCGCTACGGGCACCGGGTCTACGCCGGCGTCCTCCTGAACGTGGGTCGCTGAACGCGGATCGCCCATGCACCGCGCATTGACCGTGGTTGGCGCGCCGTCGAACGTGGGGGCCCGGCCCTACGACGACGGCGTCGCCAGGGACCTGGACCTGGCGCCCGCCGTGCTGCGCGAGAGGGGAGTGATCGCGCGGCTGGGCGCCGTGGACCTCGGCGACGTGGCCGCGCCGAGGTACCAGGATCTGGCGCGTCCCGCTCACCGGGTGCGCAACGAAGCGCAGATCGAAGCCTACTCGCGTGCTCTGGCCGAACGTCTTTCCCTGGCGATTGGCGATGGGCAATTCGGCGTGGTCATTGGCGGCGACTGCAGCATCCTGCTCGCGTGCCTGCTGGCGGCTCGCCGGAAGTATGGCCGTGAGCTGGGGCTGGTCTATGTCGATGCCCACGCCGACTTTGCGGTCGATGAAGAATCGCCATCGGGTGCGGTGGCCGGCATGGCACTGGCCCTGGCCACCGGCCGCGGTCGCTCGCGGCTGGCCCGGCTGGCCGGCGCGGCCAGCCTGGTCGAGGGCCGCCGCGCTGCCCTCGTTGGCCGGCGCGGCACCGACGGGGGGCGTGGCGGCCACGCCGCGGTCGCGGCGTCATCGATCCTCGATGTGCCGAGCGCACAACTGCTGGCCGACGATTGGCTGGAACTGGCGGCGCTGACCCTGGATCAGGTCGCCTCGCCCGAGAGTCGCGGCTTCTGGATTCAACTCGACGTCGACGTCCTCAATCCCGCCGTCATGAACGCGGTGGACTCGCCGGTGCCCGGCGGCCCGACGCCGCGACAACTGGAGCGAATGCTGGCGCCGCTGGTGCGGCATCCCAAGGCGCTCGGCCTGTCGGTGACCACCTACGATCCCGCTCTCGACCCCGACCGGTCGTGCGCCCGGCAGCTGGTCGGCTTCCTCGAGGCGCTGCTGGCGCCGTTGGCTTCACGGTAACCGTCATGTCCGAACAAGTCCTCAACCTGTGTTTCCTGATGTTGTGTCTGGGCGGCGACGCCCGGCCGGCTCACGTGCGTCTCGTTGCCACCCAGGATGTCTATCAGAACGTCGGCGTCGACAACCGGCTGATCGCGGCCGAAGGGCACTGGCTGATTGGCGGCTACGTGTTTCAACCCGACACCCGCGACGTGGTGTTTGCCGGCGCCGTGCCGTTCCACGTGCGGCTCCATCGCCGTGTCGCGCTCGACGGCGGGGCGATTGTCGCGACCGGCGAACTGCCGCGCCGCGGCACCATTGTCAACTGGCTGGCGCGGGCGCAGGTGCGGCTGACCGACCTCGTCTCGTTCGAGATTCTCCATGTCTCGAACGGCGGCCCCCGCGACATTGCCAATCCGGCCATCGATTCGATTGGCTTTTCGATTCGCCTGAAGTAGCCGGCGGTCTTCATTTGACTTCCGAATGGAACACGGGCATGATCCATTGGGATGTCTAATAAAGAACCCTCCAAGACCGAAGTCCTGCGCGGCACGCTCGACCTGATGGTGCTGCAGACGCTGGCGGCGCTGGGGCCGCAGCACGGCTATGCCATCGGCGCCCGGCTGGCGCAGGCCTCGTCCGGGGCGCTGTCGCTGAACATGGGCACGCTCTATCCCGGCCTGATGCGGCTGGAGCAGCAGGGCCTGATCAAGGCGGAGTGGGGGACCACCGACAACAACCGCCAGGCGCGCTTCTACGCCATCACCGCCGCCGGGCGCCGGCGTCTCGCCGCCGACAAGAAGGCGTGGGATCAGATGGTGTCGGTCATGCACACGTTGTTCGAGGATCCGGCATGACGCCTCTCGGCGTGCTTCGCGGGTGGACGCGGCGGTTATGGGGCGCGATCAGCGGCCGGCGGACCGACCACGACCTGCAACGCGAGCTGGCCGCACACCTCGCCCTCGCCGAAGATGAGCTCAAGGCGCACGGCCACAAGCCGAACGAAGCGGCGCGGCTGGCCCGGGCTGGCGCCGGCGGCCGCATCCAGGCGCTCGAAGCGCTGCGCGATCAGCGCGGTCTGCCCTGGCTCAGCTCGTCGTGGCTGGACGTCAAACTCGGGCTCCGCCTGCTTGCCCGCAGCTGGGGCATGACACTGGTCGGCGGACTGGCGATGTCGGTCGCAATCGGCATCGCCGCGGTCGTGTTTGCCGCCTTCGACCTCATCATGTGGAGTCCGCTGCCGCTGGACGAGGGTGACCGGGTGGTGGCCATCCAGGTGTGGGACCGCGAGGCCGGCCGGCGCCGCGACACGACGTGGCCAGACTTCGAGCGCTGGCGCGACAGCCTGCGATCAATCGAGGAGGTGGGTGCGTTCCAGGCGATTCAGCGCAACGTGATCATGGCCGACGGTTCGGTGGAGTTGGCCGCAGTCGCCAAGATTTCAGCGGCCGGACTCAGAGTGGCAAGAGTCAACCCGCTGATTGGCAGGCCGATCGACGATGCTGACGCAGCACCCGGCGCCACGCCCGTGATCGTGATCGGTCACGATGTCTGGCAACGCCGCTTCGACGGCGCACGAGACGTCGTCGGACGCGAGCTGCGCCTCGGCGAGACCGTGCACACCATTGTCGGCGTCATGCCCGACGGCTTCCAGTTTCCGCTGAACTTCCGCTATTGGGTTCCGCTGCAGTCAGGAGCGGACGGGTTATTGCGCAACACCGGTCCCGAAGGCGTGGTGTTTGGACGGCTGGCGCCCGGCGCGACGCTGGCGCGCGCGCACGCGGAGGTGTCGGCGCTCGGAATCCTGCCGCCTGCGATCCTCAGCGCATCGCGCCCAGGAGAGCCAGGCGATGCGCCGCCGAATCCGGAGGCGACGGGCCCTCGCGTGGTGCCCTACACCTTTGCCTTTACCGGCGACTTCGAGCGCGGCGAACTGGGCATCTTCTGGTCGCTCTCCAGTCTCGCCCTCGTGCTGCTGCTGGTGCCGCCGTGCGCGAACATCGCGATCCTGAACTATGCGCGCACGGTCACGCGGCAGCAGGAGTTCGCCGCTCGTCACGCCCTTGGCGGCAGCCGGGCGCGCATTGTCGGGCAGTTGTTCATCGAGTCTCTCGTGCTCTCGGCCGCGGCCGCCGGCGTCGCGCTGCTGATCCTGCGCGTCGTGTCGGTCATCGCCAACGAGCGCCTGCAGAACGTTCCAGGTGGGCCGCCGTTCTGGATGGCCTTCGGCGTGTCGTACCGCACGCTGCTCTTCGTCGCCGGCCTGGCGGTTGCCGGGGCCGCCGTGTCCGGCCTGGTACCGGCGCTCCAGGCCACCGGGCGCCTGGCGCGGCTCGGCGCCGGCGCCCTGGCCGGCCGGACCAGCCTGCGGCTCGGCGTCACCTGGACCACGCTGGTGATCGCGCAGGTCGCGTTCTCGGTGGCCGCCCTGCCGCTGGCCGCGGAGCTCGCCTGGGGCACGGTGCGCACCGGCATCGTCGGCCCGGGCTTCGCCGCCGAGGACTATGCGACGGCACGCGTGGCGCTGGATCCAAGCCGCTTGACGCTCGATGCCTACGGGCAGCCGCGGCAGACGGCCGGCGAACCGGCCGTCGCCTCGCGAGAACGCGCCGAGCTCTTCGGCAATCGCCAGCGCGAGCTGGCGCGGCAACTGCTGGCCGACCCGGGCATTCTGGGCGTGGCCGCCGCCCTGCGCCCGCCGGGCGAGGAACCCTGGGTGTTCGTCGACATCGAGGGCCGCGAGGTGCCGACCGAGGTCATCAACGGCCAGTTGCCGGGCTTCCTGGCCCGGTTCAACCAGGTCGAGGCCGCCTTCTTCGATCTCTACCAGGTGCCCGGGTTGGCCGGTCGCGGATTCGAGGCGAGTGACGTCGCCGCCGAGGCCGATGCGGTGATCGTCAACCGCAACTTCGCCGACACCATCGCCCCGGGGGGCAGTGCGCTCGGACGCCGCTTCAGGTACGTCCGGGGGATGAACGGCGAGACGCTGCCCGGTCGCGACGCCAACCACTGGTACGAAGTGGTGGGTGTCGTCGGCAACCTGCCCGTGACAACCGACGCGCGGGTGGCGTACCACGCTGCTGCTCCGGGGCAGATCCACCCGGCGCACCTGCAGCTTCGCTTGCGCGGCGATCGCGCCGGCCTGGCGGAACGCCTCCGCGACGTCGCCGCTGGCGTTGACGCCTCTTTGTTCGTTGATGAGGTCCGCACCCTGGCGGAGATCTACCGGCAGCACCGCTTCGGAGACAACCTTGGCGCGATCACCATTGGCGCGGTCACCGGCAGTGTGCTGCTGTTGTCGGCGGCCGGCCTGTATGCGCTGATGGCGTTCACCGTCGCGCAACGGCGGCGTGAGATTGGTATTCGTTCGGCACTGGGTGCCCCGCCGGGGCAGTTGGTGGCGGCGGTGTTCAGGCGCGCGTTCTGGCAGATTGGCGCGGGTTCGGCCGTGGGCTTGCTCGCCGCCTACCTGATTGGCCGCTATGTGCCGATTGAACAGATTGGCGGCTTGCCGATTCCCGGCATCCTGCCGGGTGCGGCCGCGTTCATGCTGCTGGTTGGCGTTGTCGCGGCGTTGGGGCCGGCCCGGCGCGGCCTCCGCATCGATCCCACCGAAGCGTTGCGGAGCGAGTAGGGTACTGCAGGCCGGGAATTACACGTCAGACACATCGTCTCGGTGCGTGATGCGATTCAGCTCGCGTGGGACGTGAGCGCGAGGTGGGCGCGCCACGTCGCCCAAATCAAGGCTGCTGTTCCAACAACGGGAGCGGTGGTCGCCACGGCACGAAGCGACGCGCTGACGAAACCATCCCCCCATCCAACGGTCGCCAGGTGGCGCACCGAGATGAGGGCATCGATGCCGGCAAGGCCGGCCACGGCGGCGAGGCTTGATCGGCGCGGCCGGCGCGCCACCCTGAACAGCATCCAGGCGAGTATCGCGTCGAACATGGCCCATCCGTACAGGCTCGCGGTCGAGAAGCCGAGGAGGTGGCGATCGCCGACGGCCGCGAGTCCTGCCAGCAACATGGTCCACGGTACGAGCGGCACCGCCAGCGCCCACGGCAGAACGTTCGGATGCCGGAGCAGCGAGCGGAGCGCAAAGGGCAGGATCTGTCCGCCGGCGAAGGCGCGCAGCACGTCAACGATCGGTCCCGCCGCTGGTCCGCGATCCCAGGCGAGCCAGATCGGGCGCCACGCCGCGGGCTGCAGCCGCTCGCGAAAACGGCGCAGGCCGGAGAAATCGTAGAGGGCGACAGATGTCGCCCGCGCCAGCCGCATCCACCACGGAATGGGCCCGCTGAGCGGCGTCAGGCCCGGGGTGATCCAATGCGGATTGGTTTGGAGTTGCCGCATCAGCGCATCGATCACGAGTTCGGTCGTGCCGTTCGGCGCCTCGCGGCCGCGCAGCATGTCTTCCATCAGCCAGCCGTGGCGCGCGTAGATGGGCACCGCGGACAGGAACTGCACCGCGACCCCGGCGCGCTCGGCGACAAAGTAGAGATGTTCGGGCGCGGCGTGGAAGGGTTCAACGGCCACGAGGAAGGACATGGGCTCGAGGTGCCGCGACTCCAGCCACTCGCGCCGCAATCGCTCGACGGCGCGGCGGAGCGGGGTGCCGTCTGCCAGCTCGTTCACGTCCACCCTGCGCACCGTCACGCCCTTGACCCGGGCGCGGCGGAGTTGTTCACGCAGCCTGGGGCGCCGGCGCAGCGTCGCGTCCCATTCCGATGGTTTCAACACCGACTGCATGCCGAGCAGCAGCGTCCGGCAGTCACGGAACGGCTCGCGGTCTTCGATGCCGAAGAACACGGGCCGCCTGTCATGCTTGCGTGCGGCAGCCATGAAGTGACGCACCGCTTTGGCCCGCGCCGCCGGCTCGATCAGCGGCGTGCCGACCGCGACCCACGACTGCCCGCATGGCACATAGGCCAGCCTGGCACCGGTGCCCTCGGGTGGGGGCGCATCCACCCACCAGCACGCCCCTGTCTTCAGCGCCGGGAACGACAGCGCATCGGCGCCGTAGTGCTTCAACGCCTCGAGTGTGGCGACGTCGTCGGCGGGCTTGGCGATCACTTTCGTTCGACCTGCCGGCCCTCTAATGTCAGCTCCCATGCCAGGCCGCGCCGCCGTAGTTCGCTCTCGTAGACTGAAGCGCCGCCAATCGCGCGGGATAGCGAGGTCGACACCGCGGTGGCAAGAATCAGTGGTAGCACCATCGCGTAGTCGCCCGACAGCTCAAACACCAGCACCGCGGCTGTGAGCGGAGCATGAATGCTGGCGGCGGTTGTCGCCGCCATTCCCACCAGGGCGTAGGCGCCTGCGTCGGGCAGCGACGCTGGGGACACCAGCGTCACGAACTGCGCCCACAGCGATCCCGTGGCGGCGCCCACCAACAACATGGGTGTGAAGATGCCTCCGGGTACTCCTGACGCGACCGACGCGCTGGTGGCGACGACCTTGGCCACGAGCAGCCAGGCAATCGCGACCATCGTGATCTCCTGGTTCAGCATCTGATTCAATGGCTCGAACCCGTTGCCGGCGACGTTGGGCAGCCAGACCGCGATCAGCCCGACCGCGAGTCCGCCCGCGGTCGCTCGCCACGGTTGTGTCGTAGCGGCGCGCTCGGCCAGCTCCTCGGCGCGTGTCAGGAACCACTTGAACCCGGCGGCGACCAGGGCGGCGACAATGCCCAGGGCCAGCAGCCACCACAGGTCGGACACGGCGTGAACTTCAAACGCGCGCTGCCCGAAGATTGGTCCGGCGCCGACCAGCGCGCGCGTGACCAGCGCCGCGATCACCGTGGCCACCATCGCCGGCAGCACGGCCGTCGGCGTGGCAATGCCGATGATCGTTTCCAGCACGAACAGCACTGCGGCAAACGGCGTGTTGTAGGCGGCGGCGAAACCGGCGGCGGTGCCCGACGCGACCAGCACGCGGGTGTCGGTCAGCGACAGCCGCGCGCGGCGGCCGATGCTGGCGGCGAGCGAGCCGCCGAACTCAATCAGCGGTCCCTCGCGGCCGATCGACATGCCTGCGGCAATCGCCAGGAAAGACGACGACACCCGCGACAGCGTTGCGCGCATCGACAGGGTGACGTTGCCGAGCACCACCGCCTCCATGACATTGCTGACGCCCTGGGAGGCCGGCTTGCGCCAGCGCGCGACCAGCCCGGCGGCGAACCCGCCGGCCGTGGGCACCGCCAGCCGCAGCCACCACGGCAGCCGCGCGATGGCGCCGACGACGTTGTCGGCGTCGAAGGCCAGCCGGTACCACCATTCGAGCCCGGCGCGGAACGACACGGCAAAAAGGGCAGCGCCGAAGGCAACCGCGACCAGCGCGACGAGGAACCGCACCCGTGCTCGCACGGCGATCAGCGTATCGCGGATGGGGTCAGGTCAAGAAAATCACACTTTGGGATGATCGGGGACAGGGCTGCGCGACAGCGTGCCATTGGCCGAACGAATGTGAGGAGGTGGGGAGTGAGGTCCGCCTACGCGCTTCGCGCTACGGTCGGACAATTTTCGCGAGGAAGCGAGCATAGGGTGGTGGACCAGACCGGGATCGCACTAGCTGTCGGACGCGAAGCGTCCGACGCATGAGCCCGAGGCCCGGGATGGGCCGCCAGCCGAACGAACGAAGTGAAGTGAGGATGGTGGACCAGACCGGGATCGAACCGGTGACCTCATGAATGCCATTCATGCGCGCTCCCAACTGCGCTACTGGCCCCCTAGGGAAGCTCCTATCGTAACTCGGCTGGGCCGGTCGGATCAACCACGGCCCGCGCCGTTCCCGGCTGGGCCGCGGCCTGTTGCCGGGCGGCTTTGCGCGCGGCGCGCTCTTCCTGTTCGCGCACCATGCGGCGCCGGCGCTTGAGCAGCGCGCTGTCCATCACCGAGATCGGCCAGCGGGGCGACTTGGTGAGCTTGGCCGCCAGTTCCTTCGTGGCCGGCGCGCCGTCGATCAGCAGCACGGCCGGCTGCTCATACGTGCCCAGCACGAGGTCGGCCAGCGGCAGGCCGTAGAAGCCGGCGATGTTCATGTTGCACTTGTAGTTGGCGTGGTGCGCCTGGTGAAAGCCGTAGAGTTTGCGCCACATGGTGCCAAACAGCGGACCCTCGATCTTGCGCTTCCACCACGGATCGTACGGCGTGTGGTGCGCGACGTGGATGGTCTCGTACAGAAAGTGCGCGATGGCAATCGCGGTG
Organism: Vicinamibacterales bacterium; assembly: GCA_050247355.1. Taxonomy (GTDB): domain Bacteria; phylum Acidobacteriota; class Vicinamibacteria; order Vicinamibacterales; family UBA2999; genus 12-FULL-67-14b. Next base: position 31,341 of record JBFWUK010000030.1, read on the forward strand.
TACCCGCCCACCAGGACCGGGATCTGCGGAAACGAGAACGCGATCACCGACAGGAACGGGGTGAGGAACGCCATGAACGCCAATAGCGCATACGGCGGGAACGTGGCGAACTTGTCGTGCTCCTCGTCCACAATCGGATAGGCGCTGACGACGCGGTCGCCGGGGAACTTGATATTGGTGAGCTTGTGATGCGCCAGGTGGCTGAAGCTCAACTTGCCGAGGAAGCTGATGCTGTTGGCGTGCAGCAGGTAGCGATGAAACAGGTACTCGCCGAAACAGAACAGCAGGTTGAAAGACAGCGTGGTGAGCACCACGCCGCCCAGGCCCCACGACCACTGCGCGTCCCACGTCGCCGGGAAGAAGTACCACACCACGGCGAAGGCCGCGAGTGGATGGAGCGCGCAGAAGATCGCGAATAGCGGCAGAGCCAGCGGGTTGCGGGTGCGGCTCTCGAACGAGAGAAAATTCAGTGTCGGTAGTGTCATATTTCGGGCGATCTGCGGACTCGAGCGCCTCACAGTGCGCCGGGGCGTGAGCCATCATACGTCGAGCACGGATCCATTCGCTGATAAGATTGTGCCGGTCCCGCCGTGAACGACGCCGATCGCTCCCTGCTCCGCGAACTCCGCCAAACCCTGCTGCACCTGCACAAGACGCTGATCGACTGGCAGCGGGCCGAATTCGAGCAGGACCACGGGCCGATGTCGGCCTCCCAACTGCTGCAAATCATCTTCAATCACGAGGCATTCGCCTGGCTTCGCCCCATGTCGGGCCTGATCGTCGCCATCGACGAGGCGCTGGCCGCCAAGCCGCCGGAATCGCCCGCCGTGTCACCCCTTGTCACGCAGGCGCGCGAACTGGCCGCTCCGGCCGCCGGCACCGCCTATGCCATCCGCTACCACGCCGCGCTGCAGGAGCTGCCCGAAGCCGTTCTGGCCCACCGTGACCTGGTCACGCTGCTCAAGCTGCAGAATCCCCAAGCCAACGCCTGAGAGGTCCGGTTGAAGCCGGACGCCACATTACTGGACGCGCACCTCGGTGCGCGGCCCCTTGACCTCCACCGCCTGGTCGACCGTGCGGCCCTCGAACGTCACGCTCAGCGTGTAAGCCCCCGCCGCCACGCCAGCGATCGAAAACCGCCCGCTCGCATCGCTCACCGTGGCCAGCGGACTGGTTGCCGCAATCACCGTCGCCTGCATGCCAGGGTGGACATCGCAGACCACGTCGTACTGGCCCGTGCGATCGAACGTGTGCACGTGCTTCTGCTGCGGCTCGGTGCCGACGTTGAACACCTCGGTGCCGCTGCCGCGGCGGTTCACCGTGACGTTGTGCCCCATGTCTTCGCTGTTCCGGAACTCGACCGGCTGGCCCACGCGGACGTAGAGGATGTTCGGCACGAACTGCTTGGCATACTGATCCATCACCGCCGGCCCCTCGGGCAGCGGCAGCGCGCCGCCGGCGGGCGACAGCGACACCACCGCGCCGCCTGGCGCGATGCCCGTGACTTCAGCCACGTCAGTGGCCGGCGCGGCCACGGGAGCCGGCGCCGCCGCGGGGGCCGGCGCGCCGGTACCGCAGGCCGCGACAGACAGGACGCTCGCAAGGGTTGCGATACGGATCAGGCTCGAATGGTTCATGGATCAGGTCTCAGCAGTGATAAATCGCGATGCTAGCATGAGCTCAGATGACGCCGGAAGTTGGTGAGCTGCTGCTCCTGGTCTCGGGGATCGTCGCCGGTGCCATTGCTACCGTCACCGGCTTCGGCATCGGCAGCCTGCTGACGCCGACGTTTTCGCTCTGGCACGACGCGAAGCTGGCAGTCGCAGCGGTGTCGATTCCGCACCTGATTGGCACCGCCATCCGCTTCTGGATGGTCAAGGGCCACGTCGACCGCGCCGTGATCTGGAGCTTCGGCCTGGCCAGCGCGGCCGGCGGGCTGACCGGCGCGCTGCTGCACTCATGGGCCAGCAGCCCGGCGCTGAAGGTGGTCTTCGGTTCGCTGCTGGTGTTCGTGGCCGTCAGCGAACTGAGCGGCCTGGCTCGTCGCATGAAGTTCACCGGTGCCCTGGCGTGGCTGGCCGGCGGGCTGTCAGGACTGCTCGGCGGGCTGGTCGGCAACCAGGGCGGCATTCGCGCCGGCGCGCTGCTGGGTTTCTCGATGCCCAAGCAGGCTTTCGTCGCGACCGCCACCGCCATTGGCCTGGTGGTCGACGCCGCGCGCATGCCGGTCTACGCCGTCGTGCAGGGACCGCAACTCGTCGAGCTATGGCAGCCGATCGCCGTGGCCTCTGCCGGAGTGGCCGCCGGTACGCTGGCCGGTTATCGGCTGCTCAAGCGCATTCCCGAACCGGTGTTCCGCCGGGTAGTCGCGGTGCTCATCGGCGTGCTCGGCTTGTCGATGCTGTTCTGATCGCGGTCAGCGCTTCTCGAACCGCACGGCGTAGACCGGCGGCAGGTTCGACGACACCGTTTGCCACGAATCGCCGCCGTCCTCGCTGAGCCACAGCGAGCCGGTTGTCGAGCCAAACGCCAGCGTGCCGCCAGAGTCATCAACATCCAGCGCATGCCGGAATACCAGGTCGTAGGCGTGCGACTGCGGCAATCCGCGGGTCAGCGTCTCGAAAGTCTGGCCGCCATCGCGGGTCCGGTTGACGACGACGCGGCCGTCGGCGGGGTGGCGCTTCTCATCGCTGACGCCGGGAACGAACCAGGCGATGTCGGGATTGGCGGGGTGCACGGCGACGGCAAAGCCGAACGTCGATGGCTTGACGCCGGTGATCTCGGTCCAGGTGGCCGCCCCGTCGGTGCTCTTGAAGATGCCGTTGTGATGCTGCACCCACAGCGCTTCGGGATTCGACCGGCACTGCACCACCAGGTGCGGGTCCTGCACGTTCTCTTCGAACTGCTTGTCCGGCGGCATGAACTCGGCGCGCATGCCCTTGGCCGTAATCTCCCACTGCTGGCCGCCATCGCGGGTGGTCCACACGCCGCCGCACGACACGCCGACCTTCACATGTCGCGCATCGCGCGGATCGACGCAGATCGAATGGATGCCCGGCTGTTCGGCGCCGCCGCCGAACCACTGCTCGCGGCGCGGATCGTCCCACAGCGGCCGGTTCAGCTCCCAGGAATCACCGCCGTCTTCCGAGCGGAACAGGCCGCCGGGCAGCGTGCCGCACCAGATCACGCCCGGCTCGTTCGGGCCGCCGGGCTCGAGCGCCCACACCAGCTTCAGCGACCAGTCGGCCGGTACGCCCTCGACCGGCGTCTTCGGCACGTAGTCGGCCGGCTTGTCGGGATACTTCGGCGCCGGAATCTCTTTCCACGACTCGCCGCCGTCGATCGAACGATGCAGCTTGACACCGAAGTGGCCGTGATTGAGCGCCGCGATCAGGTGACCGCTGCGCGGATCGGGCATGGTCAGCGTGCAGTTGTCGCCGACAAAACTCGCGCGTTCGATGCGCCAGCCACCGGCGCCGCGCCCGAGCGTGAACAACCCCTTCCGCGTGCTGACGAAACAGCGCTGTGTCATGACTGGCTAGCCTCCGGACAAAGACTGCACCACGTCGACCACCGCGGAGGCCGGAACCGCATCGCTGAGCGAAATGCGATCGTCGATCTGGCGGCCGTCGATGAAAGCCGCCATGTGCTTGCGCAGCTTCCCATCGTCTTCCAGGACGTAGCCGCGCGCCTGCTCGTTGTGGCTGAAGTAGGCCTCGAACACCTCGCGCAAGGTAGTGCCCTCGACTTCGCGCGTCGGACAGGCAACATGGCGCTGAATGTTTCGGGTGAAGCGCACCGACGGCATGCGGAAATCTTACAATAGGGCGCGGCGCTTCGCGCCTTGTGGGGCTTGTCGGCTGCGCCGCCTCGTGAGGGTCGCTTCGCTCCTGGGGCAAATCCCTACGAGCGAAAGCGAGCCCTACGAAGGCGCAGCCGAGCCCCACGATGGGCGAAGCCCGAGCCTACCGAGGCGCATAGCGCCGAGGGCCTGCGAGCGAAGCGAGCCATGATCATCCACCTGATAGACGGCACCTTTGAGCTCTTCCGGCACTTCTACGCCGTGCCGTCGGCGCACGATCGCGGTGGGATGGAAGTTGGGGCGGTTCGCGGCGTGCTGGCTTCCATTCGAGGCCTGGTCAACGGCGGCGCCACCCACGTCGGCGTGGCCACCGATCACGTGATCGAGTCGTTTCGCAACGACCTCTGGCCCGGCTACAAGACCGGGGAGGGCATTGAGCCTGCGCTGTGGGCGCAGTTCCCGCTGCTGGAGGAGACGCTGATGGCCTACGGCGTGAAAGTATGGCCCATGGTCGAACACGAGGCCGATGACGCGTTGGGAGCCGCCGCGGTGAAGGCGGCGCAGGATCCGCGCGTCACGCAAGTCAGGATCTGCACGCCCGACAAGGACCTGGCGCAATGCGTCCAGGGCTCGCGCATTGTCCAGGAGGATCGTCTTCGCCGCACCACCCGCGACGAAGCCGGCGTGATTGCGAAGTTCGGCGTGCCGCCGTCATCCATTCCCGACTACCTCGCGCTGGTCGGCGACACCTCCGATGGCTACCCTGGCCTGCAGGGCTGGGGCGCCAAGTCTGCCGCGCTGGTGCTGGCGAAGTACGGCCACATCGAGAACATTCCCGAGGATGGGACGACGTGGGGCGTGAATGTGAGGGCGGCGTCGCTGGCGGCGACGTTGAAGCGGGACCGGCACCTCGCCTTGCTGTTTCGCGACATCGCCACCATTCGCACCGACGTGCCGGTGTTCGAATCGGTGGACGAGTTGGAATACCAGGGACCGACGCCGGCGTTTGCCGCGATCAAGGATCGGCTAGACTCGGCCAAATCGGTCTGATCGGCACGGGCGCGCAAGCTCGAGGACTCCAGCCATGCAGCTGTCACGCAACGAGTTCTTTCAACTGGTCGCCGGCGGCTCAGCCTGGCTGGTGTCGTCCGGGTTCGCGCAGAAGATCAAGTTGGCGGTCGCCGATGCGGCGCGGCCGCTGCCGCTCACCGCGGTGCGGCTGACCGGCGGTCCTCTCAAGCAGGCGCAGGACCTCGACGCGAAGTACCTGTTGTCGCTCGAACCCGATCGCATGCTGGCCTTCTATCGCAAGCTGGCCGGCCTGGCGCCGAAGGCCGAAGGCTATACCGGCTGGGATGCCGAAGGCCGTCAACTGACCGGTCATATTGCCGGCCACTACCTGTCGGCCGTCAGCCTGATGTTCGCCGCCACCGGCGATCTCCGCTTCAAGCAACGCGCCGACTACATCGTCAGCGAGCTGAAGGAGGTGCAAGACAGGCACGGCGACGGCTTTGCCGGCGCACTGCAGGGCGTGAAAGCCTGCTTCGCCGAGGTTTCCACGGGCACCATTCGCGCGGCCAATTTCGACCTGAACGGCCTGTGGTCGCCGTGGTACACGCTGCACAAGACTTATGCCGGCCTGCGCGATGCCTATCGGCACACCGGCAACCGGCAGGCGCTGCAGATCGAAATCAAATTCGCCGAGTGGGCGTCGACGTATCTCGCGCCCATGCACGACGAGACGGTGCAGCGGATGCTGGCGACCGAGTTCGGCGGCATGAACGAGATGATGGCCGACCTCTATGCCGACACCGGCGACCGGCGCTGGCTCGACCTGTCCTACAAGTTCGAGCACAAGGCGGTGATGGACCCGCTGAAGAACGGCGACGACCCGCTCAGCAGCCTGCACGGCAACACGCAGGTGCCGAAGGCCATTGGTTCGGCGGCGCGCTATGCCTACGCCGGCGACCGCGCCGATCGCGCCGCTGCCACCACCTTCTGGGATCGCGTCGTCCATCACCATACGTTCGCCACCGGTGGCCACGGCAAGGACGAATACTTCCGCGAACCCGACCTGCTGGGCAACATCACCGAGGGCCGGACGGCCGAGACCTGCAACGTCTACAACATGCTGAAGCTGACGCGGAAACTGTTCGCGCTGCAGCCGGAGATCCAGTACGCCGAGTTCCACGAACGCGCATTGTTCAACCACATCCTGGGTTCGATCGACAGCGCCGATGGCTCGACCTGCTACATGGTGCCGGTGGGTTCCGCGGTGCGGCGCGAGTATGCCGACATGCAGCGCAGCTTCACCTGCTGTGTCGGTACTGGCATGGAGAGTCACGCGCTGCACGGCCTGGGGCTGTACTACGAATCGGGCGACAAGCTGTACGTGAACTTGTACGTACCCTCGACTGCCCATTGGGAAGCAGCGGGCGTGAAGCTGCAGATGGCGACCGGTTTCCCGGAAGGCGACACGGCCACCATGAAGCTGGACCTGCGGGCGCCGCGCCCGTTCACGCTCGCACTGCGGCGGCCATCGTGGGCAGGCGAGGGCTTCAGCGTGCGCGTGAACGGGCAGGCCGTAGCCACGCTGCCGAACGCCGGTTCCTACGTCGAGATCACCCGGACGTGGCGGAGCGGCGACGAGATCGCGCTGGCCATGCCGAAGGCGCTGCGGCTCGAGCGGCTGGCCGACAACCCACGGAAGGGCGTGGTGATGTGGGGACCGCTGGTGCTGGCCGGGGACCTGGGTCCCGCGCCACGGCGTCGCGAAGACGGCGACGGCGACGGCGATGGCGTGCGGTCGGCGCCGCCCGAGCCGCCGTCGCTGGTCACCGAGCGGCCGATCACGGAGTTGTTGCAGCCGGTGCCCGGCAAGCCGGGAACGTTCCTGGCGGTGGGCGTTGCCCGCACGGTGTCAGGACCGTACGCGACCGACCTCGAGTTCCGTCCGTTCTACGGCGTGCACCGGCGCCTGTATTCAGCGTACTGGGACGTGCTGACGCCGAGCCAGTTTGCCGGCAAGGTCGCCGAAGCAGACGCCGAGCGGCAGCGCCAGGCGGGCCTGCAGGCGGCTACCATCGCGGCGCTGACCACGATCGATCCGGCGTCGGAGAGGCCGTTCAACCAGCGCGGCGAAGAATCCACGATTGTGCGCAGCGACGGCCGGCCCGGACGTCGGGCCGCGAAGTGGTTTTCGTATGATCTGCCGGTCGACGGCACCAGCGCGGTCTCGCTCGTCGTGACTTACAACAGCGACAACCGCAAGCCGCGGACCTTCGACATCCTGGTCGATAACGCGCGGATCGGCAACGGCATCATGCCGCAAACCAGCGTCGCGAAGTTCTACGACGTGCACTACAACGTGCCGCCGCTCGTCACCAACAGCCGCCAGTCGATCACCGTGCGCTTTGTTGCCACCAACGGCAACGAGACCGCGCCAGTGTTCGGCATCAGGACTATTCGAATCTGACGGGGCGGCACCTCTTGACGGGGTGGCACCTCTTGACGGGGTGGCACCTCTTGACGGGGCGGCACTATCTTGACGGGCTGGGCAATGCTTGACGGGACCGTGCAGCCCCGTCGTGAGACACGTCCCCGTCAGGGAGTGCCTCCCCGTCAGGCAATGCCGCTCCGTCAAGAAGTGCCGCCCCGCCAGCAGCTGACACTAGAATGCCGCCCATGGACGCAATCAATCGCCGCGAATTGCTGCAGCTGACCGCCGCCGCCGCCGCGGCCGGCATCGTGAAACCGGCCGTCGCCACCGCGCAGGAGCCCGGTCCCGGCAACACGTTGCGCTTCTTCCCCGGCTTCAAGGCCGCCCGCGTCAAGACGTCGGGCGCCGAGATCAACCTGGTGCACGCCGGCTCCGGGCCGCCGTTGCTGCTGATGCACGGCGCGCCGCAGACGCATGTGTCGATGCGGCTGATCGCACCGGAACTGGCGAAGGACTACACGGTGATCGTGCCCGACCTGCGCGGTTACGGCGACAGCAGCAAGCCGCCCGACGGCGAGAACCACGCCAACTACTCGAAGCGCGCCATGGCGCTCGACCAGGTCGAGGTGATGAAGAGCTTTGGCTTCGACCGGTTCGCCGTCGTCGGCCACGATCGCGGCGGGCGCGTCGGCCACCGCATGGCGCTGGATCATGCCGACAAGGTGACGCGGCTGGCGGTGCTCGACATCGTCCCGACCTATTACCTCTACACCCACGTGACGATCGAGTTCATCCAGGCCTACTTTCACTGGTTCAACAACGTGCGGCCGGCGCCGGGGCCCGAGCAGCAGTTGAAGGCCCAGTACGAGGCCCAGCAGGCACGCGTCACCACCGACGTGCAGCATGAGTACCTGCGCGCCAACCTCGACCCGGCCAACATTCACGGCATGTGTGAGGACTACAGGGCCAGCGCCTCGATCGACCTGGAGCACGACAAGGCCGACTTCGACAAGATGATCGCCTGCCCGCTGATGACGCTGTGGGGACTGAAGGGGCCGATGGGCCGGATCTACGACGTGCTCGCGATCTGGAAAGAACGCGGCGTCAACGTCACCGGCAAGGGATTGCCCGGCGGGCACAATCTGCAGGAAGACGTGCCCGGCGACGTGCTTGCCGAATTGCGGCCGTTCTTGAAGTAGCGGGACCTCGCGTCGTGCCGGGGAGACGCGCCAGCACGACGCACGTTCCTCATGCCGCGGCGGCCAGCGCCTGCTGGACGCGGGTGAATTCGCGCTCGAGCACGGCCAGCCGCGCGACATCCATCGCGCCGGGCGGTGCGTGCTCGAGTTCAGAACTGAGCGAGCTGAGGTGGTTGGCGCCGATTGCGCCCGACATCCCCTTGAGGCTGTGCGCGGCCTTGCGCGCCGCCAGTTCGTCGCCGGCCGCCAGCGCCTCGCGCAGGTTCGCAAAGCGACTGGTCGCGTCCTGCACGAACGCCAGAGTCAGGTCGGCGACTGGATCCGGTCCACCTGGCTGCCGCCATTCGCGAAGCATGCTGAGGACGGCCAGGTCCAGTGGCGGCGGAATCTCGGTGTCGCCGACTGCCACCTGCGCGGCAACGGGCTGTTCTGCCGCCTCCGACGGCTCTCCCGCTGCCATGAAGCGTTCCAGGACTACCTGCAGTTCGCGCGGCTTGAGCGGCTTCGACACGTATTCGTCCATGCCGGCCATCAGGCATTTCTCGCGGTCGCCCTTCATCGCATGCGCGGTCATCGCTACGATTGGTATGCGCTGCCGATTGCCCTCGATTCGACGAATTTCTGTGGCCGCCTGGTAGCCGTCCATTTCGGGCATCTGACAATCCATCAGGATGCAGGAGTACGATCCATGGCGGTAGGCTTCGACCGCCTGGGCGCCGTCGGAGACGACGTCGGTGTCGTAACCCAACTGCCCGAGCGCCAGCACCGCCACCTTCTGGTTGACCAGGTTGTCTTCGGCGATCAGCAACCTGCGGCCGCCAGACTTGCCGGCGGCGGATGGCCGTGCCGCCGTGGCCAGCGGTTCGCCAACCGGTTCGCGAGCCGCTGCGGCCTGTTCGAAGGTGCCAGCCAGCACTTCCGACACGCACGAATACAGGTTGTGCTGGCGCGTGGGCTTCGTGAGGTACGCCGCGAACCCAATTTCTCGCGCCTGGTCGGCAAAGGTGCTCAGGGCCAGGGAACTCAACATGACCAGCGGCGTGCCGGCGATCAGGGACTCGCTTTTGATCGCGCGACCCAGCATCAGGCCGTCCATCTCGGGCATTTGGAAGTCGACAATGGCAATGTCGTACGCCTCGCCGCCCTCCGCGGCTTCCCGCATCAGCTCGAGCGCACGAGCGCCGCTGTCGGTCGTGACCACTCGCATGCCCCAGCCTGACAGCTGCCGGCGAAGAATCGTGCGGTTGGTCGAGTTGTCATCGACCAGCAGCGCCTTGCGATCGCCAAGCGACACCGCTGGGGCAACCGCGCGGACGGCGCCGCCCTGCACGCTGAAGGCGGCCGTGAACCAGAACGTGCTGCCCTCGCCGTTCACACTGCGGACGCCGATCTGTCCGCCCATCAGGTGCGCCAGTTGCTTGCAGATCGCCAGGCCGAGGCCGGTGCCGCCAAAGCGGCGCCGCGTCGAGCCATCGGCCTGCGTGAACGACTGGAACAACCTGGCTTGGACGTCGGCGGGAATGCCGATGCCGGTGTCGCGAACCTCGAAGCGGATGATCGCCTGCGAAGCGGGGTCCAGCCGCTCGAGCGAGACGCTCAGGACCACCTCGCCCGCGGCCGTGAACTTGACCGCGTTGCCGAGCAGGTTGGTGATGACCTGGCGCAGGCGGGTCGGGTCGCCACACACCCCTGACGGGACGTCGTCGGCGATGGTGTAGGCAAGCTCGAGTCCTTTGCGGTGCGCCTGACCGGCGATCAGGTCGCCAACCTCCTCGACGATTTGGTGAAGATCGAAGTCGACGCTTTCGATATCGAGCTTGCCGGCCTCGATCTTCGAGAAATCGAGAATGTCGTTCAACACCGTCAGCAGCGCGTCGCCCGACTGGCGCGCGGTCTCGGCGTAGTCCCGCTGTTCGCGGGTCAACTGGGTGTCGAGCAGGATATCCATCATGCCCAGCACTCCGTTGAGCGGCGTGCGGATCTCGTGACTCATGTTGGCCAGGAACTCCGACTTTGCCCGGTTGGCGGCCTCGGCCACATCCTTGGCGGCGTGCGATTCAATCGTCATCTGCGACGCCAACTCGAGCGCCCGGGTGCGGCTGCTCGACAGCGCGCGGACCAGGGTGAACAGCAGGATGCCGATGACGACGCCGGCGGCGACGATCAGCCGTGGCGCCAGTCGCTCGCTCGCCGACATGAAGGCGTCCGAACCTTCGAAGCGGATTACCCAGGTGTCACCGGCAACGTCGAGCCGCACCGTGTCGGCAAACGCCGGCTGTGCATCGGCCACCGTCAGGGCACCCATGTTCGCGTAGATCAGCGCGCCGGCGGTGGAATCGGCATTGTCGAACACCTCGACCCGATACGGCCGCGCCGCGGCATCGCCGGCGAACGCCGGCGCGAACAGGTCGTCGGCCCGCACGCGGTTGACAACGAAGCCGGTCAGCGCGGCGCGGCGGTTCTCGACGGAATCCAACGGCTGACCGTGCGCGTAGATCGGCATGAACATGAGGAACGCCGCGGTGTCTTCCCGGTCGGCGATCAAGTGCAGCCGCCCAGTGACCACGGGCGAGCCCTCGTCGCGGGCACGTTCGAGGGCGGCCCGCCGAATGGGCTCGCTGCCGACGTCGTAGCCAAATGTCGGCACATTCGGCAGAAAGGGTTCGAGGTACTCATACACGAAGTAGTCGGCACGCCGGCCCGGCGGCCAGATGTCGAAGTAGGGATAGCCCTCGGCGGTGACGGTCGTATCGCGCCTGACGCCGTCGATATAAAGGTCGCGCGATTGATCGCCGACCCGCCGCACGAAGGTCATGCCGACGATGCCAGGGAAGCGGGCGGCCGGGTCAAGACCCTCGACGAAGGCCGCCCATTCATCGCGGGTTACCTCCGTACTCGAGGCAAACAAGGCCCGCGGGGCGCGTAGCATATCGAGATACGCGTCGAGGCGCTGCTGGATGGCATCGCGGGCCTCGTCGGTGTCGGCCCGAAAACGCAACCGCGCCCGGTCGTGTGCCGCCTGATATTGTTCCCAGCCGGCCAGTGCGGTCACCGCCAACGCGACCATCAAGACCGCCCACGACGACGATTCCTTCAGTGCCCGCCGCAGTCGCTGGATCATAAGTTGGCCCGTCCGCGCTGCCTTGTGCAAGGCAGCTGCCACAAGCGTCGGGTGGGCGCCGCGTGCAGATTGCCAACGGAAACAGACGGACACGACACACCGCGTGCGAACTGCGTGAGCTGTGCGAAGGTGTGCGGCCAGGCGGGCGCACATGCACAGCACGGTATTCGGCACACTCGCCGGGTCCCACAGGCGCTGGAAACGGGCAGAGTGGCGCGGGCACTCCGGGTACGATTCCTGCACTGCTCGTCTCCGGTGCGTTGAGCGAGATAGCACCAGGGAGAGATCAATGACAGGTACGGCAGGGACTTCGACAGGCAGCGGGACCAGACCAGCGGTCAGACCGGATGCCGCGTTTGGCGCCTTCCTGTCGGGCCTGATGGCGCCGCAGGACGTCGCCTCGGTGGTGCGGCATGCCGACCAATACAGCGTGCTGCTCGTCGAGGCCGTCGTCGCCCTGGGCTTCATGAACGAGCCCACGGCCTATGCCGCCTTCGCCAAATGGATGGAACGGCCGTTCGTGGACCTGCACGACACGCCGCCCAGCCCGACGGCGGCCCGGTTACTGCCCGAGCGCGTCTCGAAGGCGCGGCAAATCCTTGCCATTGCGCATGACAACCGGACCATGACCTATGCCTCGTCCTCGCTGTTCAACGACGAGGTGGATCGCGACGTCGCCTTCGCCTCGGGCCGCCGGCCGCAGATGGTCGTGGTCGCGAAGTCGCAGCTGGCCGACATGCTCAAGCAGTCGTACCGAACCGCCAACGACATCGAGAAGCTGCTCGATCGGATCCAGTTGAAGGAGCCGGTCAAGCCGATCGACGTTGCGGCCTCCGGCGACAAGGATTCGCCCGTGATTGATCTGTGCAATCGGATCATCGCGGCGGCCATTGCCGCCGGCGCCAGCGACGTGCACATCGAGCCGTCGGCCAGCGGCGCGCTGGTGCGTCACCGCATCAGCGGCATTCTCGAGACGCTGCTGGTGCTGCCGGCGAGCGCGGTCCGCGGCGTGACCAACCGCTTCAAGCTGATGGCCAAGACCGACATCGCCACCAAGATGAAGCCGCAGGACGGCGCGTTCCGGGTGGCGGTGGGCGATCAGGTGGTGGACGTTCGGCTGTCGGCGCTGCCGACCATTCACGGCGAGAAGCTGGTGATGCGGGTCATTCAGGGCGGATCGGCCGTACTCGACATCGACACGCTCGGCTACGACGACCACGCCCAGCGCCTGCTGATCACGGCCCTGTCGAAGCCGGACGGCCTGGTCCTGTGCACCGGGCCGACGGGCTGCGGCAAGACCACCGTGCTCTACGCCGCCCTGAGGTTCCTGCAGACCGGCCGGGTCAACATCGTCACCGTGGAGGATCCAGTCGAGCGCCACGTCGACGGCGTCACCCAAATCGCGGTGAACACCAAGTCCGGCACGTCGTTCGCGAACGTGCTGCGCAGTGTCATGCGCCAGGACCCGAACGTCATCATGGTCGGAGAGATCCGCGACAACGAGGTGGCCGAAATCGTTGGGCAGGCCGCTTACACCGGACACCTGGTGCTGAGCTCGCTGCACACCACCGACGCCGCGTCGGCGATTACCCGGCTGATCAACCTCGGGCTGCAGCCGTTCAAGGTGGCCGAGAGCCTCAACGCCATCGTGTCGCAGCGCCTGCTGCGCAGGCTCTGCCAGTCGTGCCGCGTTCCCAACGACGAAGCCACCGCGCGGCGGCTCGGCGCGCAGCATGGCGTACCCAGCGTCGGCGCCTCGGTCGGACGTGGCTGCGATCGCTGCAAGCAGACCGGCTATGCCGATCGCATCGCGGTACCGGAGATCCTGGCGCCCGACGAGACGCTGCGCACCGCCATCCGCAACGGCGCCGGTGCGGCCGAGATCAGGATCGCCATGCGCACCTCGGGCAGCCCGTCCATGCGCGAGACCGCGCTTGCCCTGGTGGCGCAGGGCGTGACGTCGATCGAAGAGGTCAATCGCGTGCTGAGCGACCACAGCGACGAGGCCTCCTCGACCGTGCCGGTCGTCGCGGCGACTCCGGCGGCCGGAGCGGAGTCGGCGCGCCCACCGGCCGCGGCCGGGCCGCCGGCGACTGCCGCCCTGGGACCGCGGCCCCTGCCGAGCCGTCGCGTCCTGGTCACCGACGACGACCGCATGATCAGGCTGCTGGTGCGCATGCTTCTCGAGAAGGAAGGATTCAAGGTGCTTGAGGCCGAAAACGGCGCCGTTGGCATGGAGACAGCGCGCCGTGAGAAGCCCGACCTGATGCTCGTCGACCTGCAGATGCCGGACATGGACGGGTTCCAGGTCATCCAGATGATGCGGGCCGATCCGACACTGTCGTCGATACCGCTGCTGGTGCTGACTTCCGAGTCCGGATCCGACGTCGAGACCAAGGTGCTCGAGATGGGTGCCGACGACTACCTGGTGAAGCCGTTCGAGCCCGAAGTGATGATTTCACGCATTCGCGCCGCCTTCCGCCGCGTGCAGCGAACCGCCGCCGCTTAGCCTCCCTGCCACCGGCCGAGACCTTCTATTGAAGGCCGTCCGGCCGTTGGTCACCGGTAACGAGCCGCCGAGCCGCGTTCCGCCATCTCGAGGAAGTGAACGAGATCATCGCGGCCGGCGGCAACGTCAACGCCGCGATCCCGGGAGACGGCAGCGCGCTGATCGCGGCGGCGCGCCGCGGCGACATGGTCCTGGTGCGCCGGTTGATCGAGGCCGGTGCCGATACCAATCTTGCGGTCGAAGGCGACGGCAGCCCGCTGATCGCGGCAGCCTACCGCGGCCGCCTCGCCATTGCCGCGTTGCTGCTGGACCAGGGCGCCGACGTCAACCAGATTGTGCCCGGTGACGAGAATGCGCTGATGTGCGCCAGCGAAGGCGGTCACCTCGACCTCGTGCGCGTGCTGGTGCAGCGCGGCGCCAACGTCAACGAGCGCATCTGGATTGAGCACGGCGGCGGCCGCGGCGAGTGGCGGACGGCCGTCAGCCAGGCCCGCAAGAACGGTCACACCGCCGTCGTCGACTACCTGTTCTCGGTCGGCGCGCGCGAATAGACTCTCAAGGTACGGGCGCGCTAGCGACTAGCGCGCCGCCTTGACGATCTCGACCCTCAGCTCCGCGAAGCCGGTGCGCTCGTAGTACTCGACGCGCAAGCGCCGGCGGCCGCTGCGGATAGCGGCGCGATCGATCGCCGATTCGTGCGGCGTCCAGTTGTCGATGGCCAGCTCGCCGTCAATCCACACCCGCACCCCATCGTCCGAGATGGTGCGCAGATCGTACTGGCCGGCCGGCAGCTCCACTTCGCCCTCCGCGACCAGCGCGACGTGGTTGATGGGCACGCCGTCAGCGATGGCCCTCGACGACAGGTAGTCGAGCCGATCGATTTTGGCGGTTGCTACCGGCGCGGCGGCGACAAGCGCCGTGAACGCCGCGGGCTGCGACGGCGTGTCGGGCCTGGCGCCGTAGTCGAAGAAGCGGACGTTCCAGTCGATCGGCACGAAGAAGCGGGAGTAGCTGAAGGGCGTGTCGCGGCCGTCGCGCAGGCTGACCTCGAAGTCGACCACGCGGTCGGGACCCGGCGTCACCGTTACCTCGCCAGGGATCGCACCACTCTGCGCCGACGCGGTGGCGCCGCGCGCGGAGTGCAACGTCCACGTGCCGGCCGGCCCCAGCACGCGCAGCCTCAATGGCGACTCGTCCGATCGCGCCGCCGGCCACAGCTTCGGGGCTTGCCAGTCGTACGGACCCCACTCGTCAACGATGATGAACTGGCGGCCCCGCCGTTCGCCGGGCCGGATCATCGGATCGATGCCATCGGGGAACTTCGCCGGCGGTTCGACGCGCGGGAGATCAGATGGGATGTCGGCCGTAATGCGCAGCCCCGTCGTGGCGGTCACGGCAAAGTCGGTCTTGAATCCCGACATGGTGTTGCCGGCAATGGTGTAGTCGCGGCTGCGCGTGTCGCGGTTCTTCGGATACCCCCAGTCCGGATCCTGCTGCGCGTTGGCCCACAGGCGAATGGCGGTTTCGTCGTTGGTGAACGTGTTGCCGACGATGGCGTTGTCCTGGCCGTGCTCGATGGCAATGGCCTCCTGGTTGTTCACGAAAGTGTTGCCGGTGATCAGCGAGCCGAAGCTGTATCCGCCCCACACCCCATGCCAGTTCTCTTCAATGTGATTGGCGGCGAACGTGTTGCGGCTGAACGTGGCCTCGATGCCGTTGGTCGGCGCGTGGCTGAAATCGTTGCCGTAGAACAGGTTGTCGTTCGACCCGCCCTGGCCGGTGTCCATCGTGATCTGGCCCGCCCACAGGAACAGCCCGTCGCCGCCGTGGGTGATCGAGTTGTAGGCCACCACGTTGCGGCTGCTCTGCTCGTACATCAACAGCCCCGCCGAGTCTTGCCCGCGGTTGTAGAAGCCGTGGCTGTAGCCGCGCACGCACCAGTCGATGCGGTTGTGCATGATCGTGCTGTCGGTAGTACGGTAGAGCCCGATGCCGAGCGACGACAGGAACGAGAACTCGTTGTTCCAGATGCGGAGGCGCTTCGAGCGGGTCGCCAGCAGGCCGTTCTGGCCCTGGACGGCGCGGTTGCGGTCGAGGTCGGCGCCATCGACGTTCGCCAGGTAGATGCCGGCGCCGTAGCGCAGCCACTCGTCCTGCTCGTTGTTGTGGTACGACATCCAGTCGACGAGGCTTTCCTTCTCGACGCGGCTGTAGAGGCGCTGCTTCCAGTTGTGGCTGACGTCGTTGCCGGTCAGCCGGAGGGCGGTGACGTTGCGGGCCAGGATGCCCACCTTGAAGCCGCGGACCCGCGCGTTGCGGACCTCGATCCGCTCGCCGCCATCGATCAGGATCGCTATGCCCGCGTACGTATCGGGAGCCACGCCATCGGCGGAGCCGACCAGCTCGACGCCCGCCATGTCGACGACGATGTCGCGGCCGCGAATGACGAGGACCGGCCGGTCGAGACCGGCACTGGGCAGGCGATAGACCCCGGGGCGGATGGTGACCGAGCGGTCGATGACCATTCCCGCCCGCAGGGGCACCGGCGGCGGCGACTGGGCCAGCGAGGCGCTGACGAGGATGGCGGCGATCGCGGTCCTCATCACCACCGTGTCAATACTCGGAGAAGATCCGCTGAATCTCGTTGCGGTCGGTGGTCTTGGTCAGGGCCAGCATCAACAGGATGCGGGCCTTGATCGGCGTGTGGTCCTCGGCGGCAATCGTGAACTCGCGGCGGCGGCGCACCGCCTCGGGGGCATTGGCGAGCATGGCCGCCGGAATGTCGCCGCGCGGCGGGGCAATGCGGCCGCTGCCGGTGCGCGTGCTGTTGACGATGAACACGCCCTTCTCGGCGGCGTAGGCCAGGCCCTCGTTCTGCGTGCCGCTGGTGGCGCCGGCGCCGGCCACGGCAATCACGATGCCCTTGGCGCCGTTGTCAACCGCGGCCTTGATCATGTCGCCCGACGCGCCCTGGTAGACCATGATCACGTCCACCCGCGGCAGCTCGCTGACCTTCGACAGGTCGAACTCCACGCGGTCGTTGGTGCGCTGGGTGATCTGGCTGAAGAACACCACGCGGTCGCGATCGACCACGCCCAACTGGCCGTGGTCGCGGCTGCGGAACGTCTGCAGCCGCAGCGCGTCGGTCTTGGTGACATTTCGCGCGGAGTTGATCTCGTCGTTCAGCACCACCAGCGCGCCCTTGTTGCGCGAGGCCGGATCGGCCGCCACGCGGATGGCCTGCAGCAGGTTGGCGGCGCCCTCGTAACCGAGCGTGCTCGGGTTACGCATCGACCCCACCATCACCACCGGCCGCGGATCGCGCACCGTGAGGTGCAGGAAGAACGCCGTCTCTTCAAGGGTGTCGGTGCCGCTGGTGACGACGACCCCGGCCAGGCCCTTGTCCTTGGCATACATGTCGTTGATGTGCTTCGACAGGTCGAGCCACTGTCGCAGCGTCAACGAACTGCTGGCGACGTTGGCGAACTGCTCGGACGTGAGGCGGGCATACCGATCCAGGCCGGGCATCGACTTGGCCAGCTCGTCGGCGGTGAGGCGGCCACCATCGCGATTGGAAATCGTGCCGCCGGTGGCCACGAAATGCACGCGCGGCAGGTCGGCGGCGGCGCCACGGTCGGGCTGGGCCTGGAGGGCGGACGGTCCAGCGGCGTTCAGGCACAGCAGTGCCAGCGCCAACAGCAAGGTCGGACGGAGGACGAATCGAATCATAGTGGCCTGATTATGTATTGGCTGGGGCGGGTCCGGACACCAGAGATAGCCAGTTGCTCAACTCCCGTGCAGCGTCTTCGGGGGTCTTGCCGTAAAAAGGCATCAGCGAGGTCTGGATCCCGGGCCGGCGCACAATCTGGGCGCGCCAGCGCTCGGCCGAAACCGGCGAAACTTCTATCTGGTACGTGCGACCAGCGATGTGCTCTTCGAAAAGTTGGACAGCCACGGTGAGAGGTGACGATTGTATGTCGTTGGTGGAACGGATCAAGCGAAGCGGGGCGCGAAAGCGGCCGCCGTTTGCTTTCGGGCGTCTGCTGCAGAGGGACATTGAGCCCGAGTTTATTTTCCATGTCGCCTCGTCCACAGTTTTTCGACCGTTCGTCCACAGGTTTTCCACAACACCGATGAAAACCAGGGCCGCAGTTAAAAACCAGGGCCGCAGATGACACAGATGACACAGATCCCAAGGCGGGCCCGGCAGACACCAGACTAAACTAACGGAATTCACCGTCGCGGTTGTGCGGTTGTTGACTCCATGCTGCCTGTTCAGCGGCTTGCTGCCGCGATTCTGATCGTTCTGGGGCTGATACCGGCTGGGGCGCAGGCCCAGACGCCGGCCAGCCGCGTGCTGTTCCGGGTGTTTCTCTCGGACGGGCGCGTCCTGGCCAGTTACGGCGAGTGGGCGCGCGTTGAAGATCGCGTGATCTTCTCCATCCCAACGCGATTGACCAGCGATCCGGTGGAACTGCACCTCGTCAGTATTCCATCGGGTCGTGTCGACTGGCCGCGGACCGAACTCTATGCCCAATCAGTACGGGCGATTGCCTACGCCGAAACCCGTGGCGAAGCCGACTTCGCCCGCTTCAGCGCCGAGATGGCTGAGGCGCTCAACCGGGTGTCGCGGATCGCCGATCCACGGGCGCGTCTCGAGACGGCCGAGCGGGCCCGCCAGTCGTTGGCTGAGTGGCCGGCCTCGCACTACGGTTACCGCATTGCCGAGGTGCGCCAGGCGCTCGATGTTCTGGATGAGGTGATATCCCAGATTCGCGTGTCGCTCGGCCAGACGAGTTTCGACCTGTCGCTCAGCGCGCCGTTACCGGCACCACCGCCGCCCCCGCTGCCGCCGCCTACCGACGCGGAGCTGGTCGAGCAACTGGTGACCGCGGCCTCGCTGGCCGAGTCGCCGGTCGAGCGGCTGACGCTGTTCGAATCGGTGATGCGGGTGCTGGACGACGCCATCGGCCTGCTGCCCGACGCCTGGCGGGATCGCGTGCGGCGCAGTGTTGCCGGCGACCTGCAGCGCGAGCGCGAAACCGAGCGCGCGCACGCCGCCCTGCGCACCCGTACGCTGGCGGCCGCGGCCAAACTGGCGCGCCGGGGGTCTGCTGCCGACTTCGACCGGTTGCGCCGGCAGGTCAACGACGAGCATCGCCGCCTCGGCGGTGGGCCATCCGGCGGCATTGCCGCGCTGCTGGCGACCATCGATCTGCAAGCCGCCGGGGTCCAGGCCCGCGAGGCGCGGAAGGCGTGGGAGAAGCGCGCGCCGGCATTTCGCAGCTACCGACGTGCTACCAACAGATCCTTCAATGCCTTTCGCGACGCGATCCCGACCATCGAACGGATCGGGCGTACGTCGGGGCCGCCACTCCACGCGCTTGCTCCAGTGGCAAAACGGCTGGCGGCCGCGGGCCGCAAGGTTGGCGGCATCACTCCGCCGGCCGAGCTCGTCAGCGGGCACGCCCTGATCCTGAGCGCCTGGCAACTCGCCGAGAGCGCGCTGCGCATGCACGGCGACGCCGTTTCGAGTAACAGCGCCGACCTGGCGCAACGCGCCTCTTCCGCCGCGGCCGGCGCGCTGATGCTGTACCAGCGCGCGCGCGCCGACCTGGCGGCGGCCATGGCGCCCCCGCCCCGGTGATCACACCCCGACGCACGCGGCTGCTGCGCGCGGCCGGCCTGGCCCGCTTTCGCGCCTACCTGGTTGAGATCGTCCGCGGCCTGGCCGCGAGCGACGATGGCTTCGTGCTGGTGCCCACCCGGGCCGCCGCCGAACAACTGCGCCGCACCCTGACCGTGCGGCTTGGCGCCGCGATCGAGCGTCCGGCCATCGGCACCCGCGCCGATCTCTACGAACTGCTGGCCGGCCGGCTGCGGCCCGCCCCGCGCGCGCTGTCGGAGTTCGAGCGCGAAGCGCTGATCGCCGCGGCGGCTCGCGACGCCGAGGAAGCCGGCGTGCCGCCCCCCTTCCACCTGCGCCCGGCGCTGATCGCCGAAATGCTGGCGCTCTACGATCACATTCGCCGGCTGCACCGCACGGTGGACGACTTCGACCGGCTGCTCACCGGCGAGCTCGAGCCCGCGGCCGACACCGACCGCGGCGCCGCGCAACTGCTCGAGCAGACTCGTTTCCTGGCGGCGGCGTTTCGCGGCTACGAGGCGCGGCTGCTCGACAGCCACGCCCTCGACGAGCACGCCGCGCGCCGGCAGTTGCTCGAGACGCCGGCGGCGTCGCCCCTGCGCCACGTGGTGATCACCGTCGGCGACCGTCCGCTTGACCCGGATGGCCTGTGGCCCGCCGACGTGGCGCTGCTCACCGGCATCCACGGGCTGGCGTCGATCGAGATCGTGGCGACCGACGCCACGCTCGAGGCCGGCTACCTGGATCGCCTGCGGCTGGCCTTCGTCGGGATCGAAGAAATCGACTCACCGCCGCCGCTGCCGGCGCCGGTGATGGTCGTGCCGTCGGGCGGATCCGGCGAGCTGCCCTATGTGCTCGAGTACCGCGATCGGGAGGAAGAACTGGAGGGGGTGGCCCGCCGGCTGAAGGCTGACCGCCGAGCCGGCCGCTCCGTCGCACTCGAGAAGACCGCGCTGGTGGTGGCCCGTCCGCTGCCGTACCTGTACTTGGCGCGCGACGTCTTTCAGGGCGCCGGCGTGCCGTTCGAGGCGCTCGACACCCTGCCGCTCGCTGCCGAACCGTATGCCGCGGCGGTCGACGTGGCCATGGAGTGCGTCGCCGCCGGTTTTACCCGGCGCGCCCTTGTCGCGCTTCTGCGCTCGCCGCATTTCCGCTTCGTGGTGGCCGGCGTCGAAGTGGACCGCAATGCCGTTGCCGCGCTCGACGAGACGCTGGCCGAGCATCGCTACCTTGGCGGCCTTGACCGCCTGGCCGGCCTCGACGAAGCGTGCGCCACGGCCGCCCGACCGGCATTCGACGCGGCGCTCGCGGTCGCCACGCTGCTGGCGCCGCTGGCCGAGGCCCGGCCGCTGGTCGATCAGGTGGACCTGTTGCGCGCGTTTCTCGACGGCCACGATCGAGCGCAGCCCGACAACGAGCGGCGCAACCGCGTGCGCACGGCGGTCATGCTGGCGCTGTCGGGCCTGGGCGAGGCCTATCGGCGTCACGACCCGGGCGCGTCGGGCACGGTGACCGACTTGTCCGCAGCCGTGCGGCGCTGGCTCGGGGCGCAGACGTTCGCGATTCGCTCGGGCGAAGGTGGCCTGCAGATCGTCGACGCGCAGTCAGCGCGCTTTGCCGACTTCGATGACATCCAGTTGATGGGGCTGGTGGAAGGGGAGTGGCCGCAGCGCCCGCGTCGGAACGTCTTCTACCCGCAATCGCTGCTCGCCCAGCTCGAACCGGCGCGGCCCGGCCGCGTGGCCGTTCACCAGGAGCGCGACCTGGTCCGGTTTGCGCGGGCGTCGTTCCGCGATCTGCTGCTGTCGGCGCGGGTACGCGTGCGCGCCTCGACCTTCGCCCTCGAGTCCGACGCCGTCGTCGAGCCGTCCGCCTTTCTCGATGACCTGCCGTCGTTCGGGTTGTCGCGCGAAGTGACCACGCTCGACCCGACGGTCCGGGTCTTCGCCTACGAGGCGCTGGCGGCGAACGCCGTCCCCGCGGGCACGCTGCCCGCCGCGGCGACGCGCTGGGCCGCGGTGCGGGCCGGCGGGGTTGACCGCGACCGTGCCCGCTTCCTGGGCGAGGCCGGGCCGTGGGTGCTGCCGCGCGTCAGCGTGAGTCGTCTCGAGCGCTACCTCAAGTGCCCGTTCCAGTTCTATGTCGCCAACGTGCTGCAGGTGGGAGAAGAGCCGGAGGATGAGGTCATGCGTTCGCCGCTCGAGCGCGGCCGCTTCCTGCACGAGCTGTTCGAGACCTTCTTTCACGAGTGGCAGGCGCGAGGGCGCGGCCGCATTACCGCCGCCACCATGACCGAGGCGCGCGCCCTGTTCGCCGAAATCTGCGAGCCCGCACTGGCGACGTTGTCGCCGGCCGAGGCCGGGCTCGAACGAGCGCGCCTCTACGGCTCGGCGGTCGGGTCGGGCATTGCCGACCGCGTGTTTGCCATGGAGGCCGAACGCGGCGTCGAGATCCGCGAGCGGCTGATGGAGTACGAGCTCGACGGCGAGTTCGCCTTCACCGGCGAGGATGGCGCCAGCCGCCGGGTGCGCCTGCGCGCGAAGATCGACCGCGTGGACGTGCTGGCCGACGGCACCTTCCGGTTGATCGACTACAAGACCAAGTACGTGCCCGACCGGCGGGTGGCGCTGCAGCTGCCGATCTACAGCGCCGGCGTGCGGGCGCGGCTGGCGGCCGAGCGCGGCACCGACATTGCCGCGAGCGAGGCCATGTATCTGTCGTTCGAGGGGCCGCAGGCGGTGGTGCCGCTCGAGGAACGCGGCAAGTCGTTCGCGGAACTGGTGACCACGGCCGAACACCGCCTGGTGCAGGCACTCGACGACATTGCCGCCGGACACTATCCGCCGCGGCCCGAAACGCGCAACCTGTGCGGCATGTGCGCGTTTGTTTCGGTCTGCCGCCATCCGGGCGGCCTGCCCGACGAATCGGGGGCAGCGGATGAGTGAGCAGCCGCGCTTTCAGTTCGAGGAGGAAGAAACCGCCGACGTGCGGGCCCGGCGGCTGGCCGTGGACCCGACGCGCAACGTCGCGCTGGAAGCCTCGGCGGGCACCGGCAAGACGCGGGTACTGGTGGACCGCTACGTCCGCCTGCTCGAGGTCGGCGTCGCGCCCCGCAACATCCTGGCAATCACCTTCACCCGCAAGGCGGCGGCGGAAATGCGGCAGCGGGTGATGGCGACCCTGCGCGAGCGGCACCGCCTGGGCAGTCTTACCGGCGATCGCTGGCGGGAGATCCGAGACGCGTTCGGCGACATCTCGATCAGCACCATAGACGCCTTCTGCCTGTCGCTGCTGCACGAGTTTCCGCTCGAAGCCGGCGTCGATCCCGGCTTCGACCTGGCCGACGAAACCGAGACGCCGCGGTTTGTCGAGTCGTCTCTGGATCGCGCGCTGGGCATCGGCCGCGGCGTGTCGCTGAACGATCCTGACGTGGCGCTGCTGTTCACCGAGTTGGGCGAGCCGCGCTTGCGCAAGGGGCTGACCGCGCTGCTCGATCGCCGGCTGGTCGCGTGGGACGCGCTCAATCGGTTCCTGCGCGGCCGCGATGTCACGGCCGATGGGGCGTGCCAGCGGCTGGTGACCGCGCTGCGCGCGGCCATCTCGGCCGTGGGTGGCGCCGCGGCCTTCCGCCAACCGGGCCCGCTGGCACCCGGTTTCGATCTGGTGGCGCACGACGTCGACCTGATCATGGCGGAGCCGCCGCCCTCACCGGCGGTGTTGCGGGGCGCGCTGGATCGGCTGGCCGACCTCGTTCTGACGAAAGACGGCGAGCCGCGAAAGCGGGTGAAGCACAAGAAGGCCGATTACCGGTCGGCTGTCGACTACGAACGCCACAAGCAGGTGGTTTTCGGCCTGGGTCCGCACGTTGAGGCGGCGCTCGCGGCCTTCCGGCGCGACCTCAACGTGGTGCTGGCCCGCGGCGTCCGCCGGCTGTTCGCGATCGCCCAGGACGAGTATCGCCGCACGCTCGACAAGCACGGCGTGCTGGATTTCCCCGACCTGCTCGAGCGCACGCTGAAGCTGCTCGGGCAGATGGAGGAGTTCTCGCGCAGTCGCTACCGGCTGGAATCGCGCTTCGAGCACGTGCTGGTGGACGAGTTCCAGGACACCAGCCGCGCGCAGTGGCAACTGGTGCGCGAGTTGGTGCGCGCATGGGCGGCAGGCGAAGGTCTGGGCCATGGTCCCATTCCGCCCTCCATCTTCATCGTCGGCGACCGCAAGCAGTCGATTTACGGTTTTCGCGACGCCGAAGTCACCGTGCTCGACGCCGCCGGCCGCTTCATCGAGGCGCTGCGGCCCGAAGCGCCGGCGCGCGCCGCGATCACCCGCAGTTATCGTTCGGTCCAGGAGCTGCTGGCGTTCGTAAACGACGTGTTCGCGGGCGTGGAAAAGGTCCCCGGCCGGCCCGACGCCTTTCGCTATACCGAAAGCGATGCCTTTCCGATGATGGAGGATCACCCGCGCGAGGCCGACGCCGTCAGCGTCGTGGTCAGCGAGAGCGATGCCGCCCAGGCCGAGGCCGTGGCCGACGAGATTGCCCGCCTGTTGATCGAGGGCGTCACGATTCGCGACCGACAGACCGGCGTGCGACGGGCAATCGAGCCGGGAGACGTCGGCATCCTGTTCCGGACTCGGGAGGGCCACACGCTGTTCGAGGCCGCGCTCGCCCGCCGCGGCGTGCCGTACTACGTCTACAAGGGCCTGGGGTTCTTCGACGCCGACGAGGTGAAAGACGTGCTGGCGCTGGTCGCCTACCTGGCCGATCCCGGCTCGAACCTTCGCGCCGCCGCCTTCCTGCGCTCACGGATCGTCCGGCTGTCAGACGAAGCGCTGAAACTGCTGGCGCCGGCGCTGGCCGCCGCGCTCATCTCGGTTGACCTTCCCGAAGCGGCCGACCGCCTGCAGCCGGACGATCGCGACCGGCTGGTGCTGGCGCGCGACAGCGTGGGCGCGTGGATCGCATTGGCGGACCAGGTGCCGCCCGCCGAGGTGGTGGATCGGGTGCTGGCCGAGTCGGCTTATGCGGCGGAGATTGGCGGGACCGGGTTCGCGCAGGCGCGCGAGAACCTGAAGAAGGTCCGCGGCCTGATTCGGCGTATTCAGAACCGCGGCTACGCGACGCTCGGACGGCTGTCGGACTACTTCGCCGAGCTGGTCGCCGGCGGCGACGAGTCGAACGCGATTATCGATGCCGCCGACGCGGTGAACCTGATGACGGTGCACGCCGCGAAGGGGCTCGAGTTCCCCGTCGTCTTCGTCGTCAACATCGGCAAGGGCAGCGGCGGCGGCCGCGACGACATTCGGGTAGTGGCGCCGCCGTTTGTGGACGACGACATCAAGGTCGTCGCCGACGACATCGAGGTCGTAGACGATGATGGCGAGGCGTCGGTCAGCGTCAGCGATCACGAAAGCGCCAGCGATCGTGACAGCGAAGACCGGGACCGCGAAGAGACCAAGCGGCTGCTCTACGTGGCGCTGACCCGCGCCCGCGATCGGCTGTACATCGCGGCCACGGCGGCCGGCGGCAAGCTGGTCCTTCAGCGTGGCTCGCTGGGCCGCATTCTGCCGCCGTTGCTGACGTCGGCGGCGGCCACCGGCGCGGAGCCGGAGTTGGCGTGGCAGGGGCAGCTGGCCGCCCACCGAATCCGCCGCGTGGCGGCGGCCGGCGAGGTGCCGCGCGCCTGGCGTCCGTCGCTCATAACGCGTGAAAGACTGGTCGACCTCGAACCATTCGAGGCGCAGAAGTCGTCCAAAGGCCTCAAAGCGCCCTAGGGCGGGCCGATTTCCTTTGCGTTAGGCCGAAGGCATCCCATACAATTTTGAAGGATCAAGGAGCGTATTTACGTGCCACTGACGTGTTCGGCCTGCGGGAACACCCGCAAATTCCTCGTGAAAACGCTGCAGATGCACGTGGTGCAGCTCGATGACACCCGGGTTGAAGTTTCGGAAGAGAGCAAGCCTGGCGTGATTGAAGTGCTGTGCGACGAGTGCGAAACGGCGCTCAACTTCGAGGAAGTGGAGGACGCGATCCGCAAGGAAATTCTCCTCACCCTCGGCGCCCGCTAGCGGCCTGCCTGCGTAACCTGCGTCAACCTGCGGCTCAGGAACCCGGCTGGTCGCCGGCTTCCGCATCCTCGAAGTAGTCGCACTCCGGACACACCCACTCGCGCACCACGGTCTTCACTTCCTGTGAAGTGCCCGGCACGCGAGTGACGGTTTCCCGCGTCACCAGCCGCATGAACTCGCTACACATCGGGCATTCCTTCGCCATGCGCGCATCGTAATCGCGCCGCTTGTTCTTGACAACCTCAAGGCCCGAACCTATGGTACGGCAAGGTGTTTCGCCCGCATCGTTTCCACGCTTCGCGCCTCGCGCTTGAAACGCTCGTGCCTCACGAGCGCGCGTATCGCCGCTCGCTCAGCGACGAAGTGGCCATCGACTTCCCCTCGTCGCAGGCGGCGATCGAGTTGTTCCGCCGCGACCACGGCGAACCGGCGGGCATCAGCCGCGCGACCGATGCCGAGATCACGATCTCGCAGTGCCAGGCCGGCACCGGCGCCATGGTGCCGCTCGACGTCCGGGTACCGCGCACGTGCAGCGTTTGCGGCGGCCGCGGCGAGGTGTGGAGCGAGCACTGCCACCACTGCGACGGCAAGGGCCAGGAGCTGCAGCTCCAGCACCTGACCGTCGCCGTGCCGCGCGGCGTGGCGCACGGCGATCGCTTCAGCTTCAACGTGTCGCTCGCCCGGGGTCCGCGCACGCGCGTGGATGTGCGCGTTGCGGTCATGGCGTGAAGCGGCACGTCGACTTCCTGTCCACGCTCTACCTGACCTGGGGCGGCATTTTCACCCTGGTGGCGCTGGCCGGCTTTGCCCTGGCTGCCGGCGCCTTTGCGATTGCCCGCTCCGGCGGTCCGGTCCGCTTCAGTTCGGAAATGGCCGCCAGCCTGACGGCGGTCACCATCGGCGCAATCTCCGCCATCGCGCTGATCTGGGGTGCCCTGCACCTGTTCATCGGCCGCACCCTCCGCCGCCATCGTCCGTCAGCGCGCCT
Source organism: Vicinamibacterales bacterium (assembly GCA_050247355.1). Taxonomy (GTDB): domain Bacteria; phylum Acidobacteriota; class Vicinamibacteria; order Vicinamibacterales; family UBA2999; genus 12-FULL-67-14b. The sequence continues at coordinate 58,112 of JBFWUK010000030.1, forward strand.
GATGGCGCTGGGACTTGCGGTCGGCAACCTCGTCTTGCTGCCGTTCGGCACCGCCCTCGGAGCGTATGCGTGCTGGGTGCTGCTGAATGAAGAGGGGCGGCACCTGTTCGAGGGGAGTTAGCCACAGAGGACACCGAGGACACCGAGGACACAGAGCCAATCCTTTCTGAATGCGATCAGGCTTCGAACGCGCCGACGGGCATTTCCGAGAGGATTAGCTCTGCGTCCTCGGTGTCCTCTGTGGCTAATTTGGCGGGTCTTTGGTGCCTGCCGGCGTCCACGGCCCGCACCGGAACACTCGCTGCGCCGCCATCCAGCCGCCGCTGACGATGCCGTAGCGCTTGATTACCGCTTCACCGTAGTAACTGCACGTCGGTTCGAAGCGGCAGCTCACGCCCATGCGGCCGTACAGTGGCGACAGGGTGGCTTGATAGAGGTGGATGCCGCCGACGGCGGCGTGCGTCGTGAGTTGTTCGGAAGGCGGACGACGAAGGTCGAGCGCGACGGCGGTGACCATCACCGCAGCCGCGATCCAGGGTTTCCACTGCACTCGGCCTGCGCCCTGCCGCCCGACGAACATCTTAGCCTTCCGGCTTCTGTGTGATCCGCGTCATCTGCGGCCGATCGGTGTTCAGAACTTGTCCGCGAACTCGCTGAGGCCTGGGACGATCAGGCGCTGTCCGTTGACGCCCTTGACCATGGCCATGATGTGCAGGGCCAGTTGAGCCAGCGCCAGCAGCGGCGTGATCAAGGCGACGATGCAGCCGATGGGGCCGAGGGCGACGAGCACGAAGTTGACAATCACCCACAGCACGAGCTCGGCCAGCATCAACACGATGCCGTGCTTGGCGTGCCACTGCACTTCCTTGTCGTCCTTCTCCGTCAGCAGCGGCACCAGCGCCAGCAGCCACAGGTACGACAACACGATCATTACGTTGCGGTTGCTCGACGGTGCGCTACCGGGCGACGTGTCGGCCATCTGATCTCTCCTTCACCTAAGGGGAAGCGCGGGAACTGGTCCGAAGTCTATCAATTTCACCCGCATGGTAAGCTGAATTTCTTATGACATCGGAACTCGTCCTCGCTGCGCTGAGGGGCGTTCACGACCCCGACCTGCGCGCGGACATCGTGTCGCTCAAGTTCGTCAAGGATCTGCAGGTCGCCGACGGCCGGGCCGCGTTCACCATCGAGCTGTCCAGTCCCTCGGTGGCCGCCCGCGACGTGGTTCGCGACCGGGCTCACGCCGCGGCTGCCGCCGTGCCGGGCATTACCACCGTCGACGTCACCATGACGTTTTCGGTGCGCGCCACTTCGGCCCCCGAGCACGGCAAGCCGCCGCTGCCCGGCGTCAAGAACGTGATTGCGGTCGGCGCCGGCAAGGGCGGCGTCGGCAAGACCACGGTGGCCGTGAACCTGGCGGTGGCGCTGTCGAAGCTCGGCGCCCGCGTCGGCATGCTCGACGGCGACATCTACGGCCCGAACGTGCCGATCATGTTCGGGCTGCAGGCGCAGCTGCAGATGGACGGCAAGATGATCCGTCCGGCCGAGAAGTACGGCATCCAGATCGTGTCGATGGGCTTCCTGGCCCAGGACGAGGCGCCGATGATCTGGCGCGGGCCGATGCTGCACAGTGCCATCCAGCAGTTCTGCCGCGACGTCGCCTGGAAGGAGCTGGATTACCTGATTGTCGACATGCCGCCCGGCACCGGCGACGTCGCGCTGTCGTTGAGCCAGACCGTGCCAGCGGCCGGCGCCATTGTCGTCACGACGCCGCAACAGGTGTCGCTGGCCGACAGCAAGCGGGCGGTGCGGATGTACCAGAAGCTCAACATCCCGACGTTGGGGATGGTCGAGAACATGGCCTTCTACGAGTGCACCAACTGTCATCATCAGGCCGACATCTTCGGCCACGGCGGCGGGGAACAGATGGCGCAGCAACTGGAGGTGCCGTTCCTGGGACGGCTACCGATCTACCAGCCCATTCGCGTGGGCGGCGATCGCGGCATTCCGCTGGTGATTGCCGAGCCCGATTCGGTGGCGGCGCAGGCGTTCACCGCGCTCGCCGAAGCCACGGTGATCCAGATTGCGGTGGCCGCCCAGAAGAACGCGGTCACACACAAGGGCAAGATCCCACTCGTCCAGGTCAAATAAGGGGACTGGCCCCGAGCATGAGTTGCCGAGGGGTCTGTCCCCTTCGCGGCCGCAACGAGCCGTCACTGCGGCAGGGTCAGACCCTTCGGCGCTCCCTGCTCGGGGTCAGACCCTGGTTCCGAGCCGAGCCATCGCCCACGCGCCGAGCAACGGACCAGGCACCAGCAACAGCGAGGCGTAGCGCCAACTGCTCATCTCCGCGAGGCGTGGCATCAGTTCGATCGTCACCATCGTCAACAGGAAGCCCAGGCAGGTCTGCAGGGTGAGCGCGGTGCCGATGTGCTCCCGTGGCGCGTGCTCGCTGACCAGCGCCGAAAACTGCGCCGAGTCGGCGACCACAGCGAAGCCCCACACCATGACCAGCGCGTAGAGCCAGAACGGCGACGTGCCAAAGACGACAACCGTGAGCGCGGCGCAGCCGGCGCTGGCGAGCATGGCCCACATGGCGACGCGCGCCTTGCCGAGTCGGTCGGCAAGGTAGCCGGCCAGGCCGCACCCGGCCGCGCCGCTGCCGATTGCCAGGAACGCTGCGATCGACGCCGCCGCGCTGGCGTTGGGCAACCCCGACGCGGTGAAACTGGCGGCGGCGAACACCGCGATCCACGTCCACATGGCGTAGAGCTCCCACATGTGGCCCAGGTAGCCGAACGTCGCGAGGCGCGCGCCGCGGCTGGCCAGGATCTTCCGGATGGCGTGCGGATCGAACGGCGCGGTGGCGGCCACGTAGGGGCCGTCGCGAACGATGACCAGGACGAGAACGCCGCCCAGCGCGGCGAGGCCCGAGACCAGCAGCATCGGTTGATGCCAGTTGTCGCCGAAGAGGGCGGTGAGCAGGTGCGGAAAGGCTTTACCGAGCGTGAGCGCGCCGATCAGCAGGCCGAGCGCGAAGCCGCGCCGGTCGCGAAACCAGCCGGCGGCAATCTTCATCCCCGGCGGATAAACCAGCGCGAGCGACGCGCCGGTGAGGAAGCGCAGCGCGATGACCGATAGCGGGCCGGGCGCCACGATCACGGCGGCGTTGGCGGCGGCGCCGGCCAGCGCGCCGGCGAACATCAACGTGCGCGCGTTGAGGATGTCGGCGAGGTTGCCGAACGCGCTGGCAAGCGTACCGGCGACAAAGCCCGCCTGCACGGCCATGGTGAGCCACGCCGCCTGGCTGGCCGCCATGTCGAAGTCGCGCACCAGCAGCGGCGTCACGGCCGTCGCCGAGAACCACAACGTCATCCCCAGGAACTGGGCCATGGAAACGACGGCGAGCATTGTCCACGCCGATGACCCCTCTACCAGGGCCGCAGATGACACATTCACCAGGGCCGCAGATGACACAGATGACTCAGATGGGTTTTTCAATGCTCAAGCCCCAAGCCCCAAGCCATCAGATAGAATCGAAGTGCCCCCCAAGATGCAAATACCGTACACCAAACGCACACTCTCGAATGGCCTCGACGTCATCGTGCACGAGGATCACCAGCTGCCCATGGTGGCGGTGAATCTGTGGTACCACGTCGGCTCCAAGAACGAACGCCCCGGGCGCACGGGCTTCGCGCACCTGTTCGAGCACCTGATGTTCGAGGGCTCCGAGCATCACGACCACGGTTACTTCCCGCCCATGCAGCGCGCCGGCGGGTTGATTAACGGCTCGACCAGCACCGATCGCACCAACTACTGGGAAGTGGTGCCGACCGGTTCGCTCGAGCTGGCGCTGTGGATGGAATCGGATCGCATGGGCTATCTGCTGCCGGCGCTGACCGAGGAGAAGTTCACGAACCAGCGCGACGTCGTGCTGAACGAGCGCCGCCAGAACTACGAGAACCGGCCGTACGGCATGGCCGGCATGGCGTTGTCGGCGGCCATGTTTGCGCCCGATCATCCGTACCACTGGCCGACCATTGGCGCGCCCGACGACCTGAGGGCGGCGACGCTGGCCGACGTGCACGCGTTCTTCAAGACTTTCTACCACCCGGCCAACGCGTCGCTGGCGCTGGCCGGCGACATCGAGACCGAGCAGGCCTTCGATCTCGCCGAGCAGTTCTTCGGCGACCTGTTGCCCGGACCCGTTCCTGAACCCGTGCGGGCCGAGGCCTCGCTGGCTGCCAGCGCCAACCTGGTCCTCGAAGATCGCGTGGAACTGCCGCGGCTCTACCTCAGCTGGCATTCGCCCGCCATGTTCGCCGACGGCGACGCGGAGCTTGACGTGATCGCCGACGTGCTGGCCCACGGCAAGACCTCGCGCCTGTACAAGCAACTGGTTTACGAACGCCGCATCGCCACCGACGTGTCGGCCTACCAGCATTCTCGCGAGATTGGCGGCGTGTTCCAGATGTCGTGCACCGCGGCCGCGGGCGTGTCGCTCGGCGAACTCGATGCCGCCGTGCGAGCGGCGGTGACGCAGGTCGCCACCGGCGGGCCGACCCCGGCCGAAATGGAGCGCGCGATCGCGCAAAGCGAAGCGCAGTTCCTCTATCGCCTGCAGACCATTGGCGGGTTCGGCGGCAAGTCGGACCAGTTGAACGCGTACAACACGTACCTCGGCGATCCCGGCTACTTCGACCGGGACCGGCAGCGTTATGTGAACCTGACGGCGGCCGCGGCGGCCGCCGCGGCCAGGCGCTGGCTGCTCGACGCGCCGCTGGTGGCGCTGAGCGTCGTGCCGCGTGGCCGCCGTGAGTTGGCCCTGCCAGGCGCCACCGAGGTGCACGTCTCATGAGCCCTGTCGATCGCAGCCGGTTGCCGGTTCCCGGCCCGGACCGGCCCTTTCACTTTCCGCGCATCGCGAATCGCACGCTGCCCACCGGCCTCGAACTGCGGGCAGTGACGCACACCGCCGTGCCGGTCGTTTCGATCGTGCTGCTGATCCCCGGCGGCTCGTCGGCCGATCCCGGCGATCGGCACGGCCTGGTGTCGATCACGGCCGGCCTGCTGGACGAGGGCAGCGGCGGGCAGTCGGCGCTCGACGTGGCCGACCGCGTGGCGCGCATCGGCGGCGATCTCGATCTCGAGGTCGGCGCCGACGCGGTGGTGGTCGCGCTGACGACGCTGGATCGCTTCGTCGAGCCGGGCCTGGAACTGGTGCAGGAAGTCGTGTCGGCGCCCAACCTGCTGGCGGACGACTTCAACCGCATCCGCAACCTCCGCCTCGAGCGCCTGCGGCAGATGAAGGACCACGCCGGCGCCATGGCGGATCGGGCGTTTGCGCATGCGATCTACGGCGATCACCCATACGGCCACCTGAGCCTGGGCACGACCGCGTCGCTGTCGCGCGCCACGGTTGACGAGACCCGCCTGCTGCACGCCGCGTTGTTCACGCCAGAGGGCGCGACCCTGGTGGTGGTTGGCGATCGGCCGGCCGACGAACTGCTGGATCTGGCCACCGCCGCGTTTGGCGGCTGGCGCGCCAGCACGTCGGCGATGACCATCGATCGGGCCGCGGCGCTGGTGGCGCCGCCCGCCATGCCGCTCGTCAAGTTCGGCGTGGTGTCGCGGCCGGGTGCGGCGCAGTCGGAGTTGCGCATCGGCCACGCCTGCGCGCCGCGCGCGACGCCCGACTACCACGCGCTGTTGATGCTGAACACCATTCTTGGCGGGCAGTTCGTCAGCCGCATCAACCTGAACCTCCGCGAGGACAAGGGCTATACCTACGGCGTGCGGACCGGGTTCGACTTGCGCCGCGGCGTCGGCCCGTTCGTACTGCAAACCAGTGTCGGCAGCGATGTCACGGTGCCCGCCGTTCGCGAGGCGCTGGCCGAGATTCGCGGCATTGCCTCGACCCGGCCGGCGACCGCCGAGGAACTGTCGCTCGGCTTCGCCACCGTCAGCAAAGGCTATCCGCGCGGCTTCGAGACGGCGGGGCAGGTGGCTCGATCCGTGGCGCAATTGGCGCTGCACGGCCTGCCCGACACCTACTTCGAGGAGTTCATTCCCCGGCTCGCGCAGGTCACACGGGAGGATGTCAGCCGGGTGGCGGCGCACTACCTGGATGCCGACAAAATGACCACGCTGATTGTGGGCGACTTGGATAAGATCAGCGAATCGCTGCCTGATCTGGGGCTCGGTCCTCATCAGGTGCTGACCCCAGAAATCTAGCCAGGCATCAGCTTTGAAGGCCATCCGCTTCCACGCGCACGGAGGACCCGACGTCCTTCTCTATGAAGACGTCGACGAGCCGGTTGCCGGCCCGGGCGAGGCCGTCGTCCGCGTGCGGGCGTGCGCCCTCAATCACCTGGACCTGTGGCAGCGCCGCGGCATCGAGCGCGTGCGCATACCGTTCCCGCACATTTCAGGTGCCGACGTGGCCGGCGAGGTGGCCAGCGCGCCGGGCGGCGAGTTCGCGGTCGGCCGCCGCGTCATGTTGCAGCCCGGGCTGTCGTGCGGGCGCTGCGCCGCGTGCCTGGATGGCCGCGACAACGAGTGCCCCAGCTACGACGTGCTCGGCTATCGCAGCGACGGCGGCTATGCCGAGTACGTGAAGGTCCCGGTGCAGAACCTGATTGCCATTCCGGACGCCATCGGCTTCGTCGAAGCGGCGGCCTTTCCGCTGGCGTTCCTCACCGCGTGGCACATGTTGATCACGCGCGCGAGACTGCGCGCCGGCGAAGACGTGCTGGTGATTGGCGCCGGCAGCGGCGTCGGGCAGGCGGCCATCCAGATTGCGTGGCGCCACGGCGCCCGCGTGTTCGCGACCGCCGGCTCTGACGACAAGCTGGCCAAGGCGCGGCAACTCGGCGCCTTCGAGGTGGTGAATCATGCCACGCAGGACGTGCCGGCGAAGATCAAGGAATTCACCGGCGGACGCGGCGTCGACGTCGTGGTCGAACACGTCGGCACGGCGACCTGGGACCGCAGCCTGAAGTGCCTGGTCCGCGCCGGTCGGCTGGTGACCTGTGGCGCCACCACCGGCCACGATGCGCAGGTCGACCTGCGGTTCCTGTTTGGCCGCCAACTGTCGCTGCTCGGCTCCTACATGGGCCGCAAGGGCGAGCTATTGCGCGCTGCACAGTTCTTTTTCGCGGGTGACCTGCGGTCGGTCGTCGACCACACCTACCCGCTGGCGGAAGCCGCGGAGGCGCACCGCCGCCTCGAAGCCCGGAAGCAGTTCGGTAAAATTGTCTTGCTGGCGTAACAGGCAACCTTAAGGGTTGCCTCCACCGGTCGGCCATGACTGGCTGCTTCCACCGGTCCAGCCGCTGCACGCTAGTGAAACCACCACGGTCGGGCTTTCGTCCAACCTATAGATTGCGGGGTGTATGATCCTCGCTTCGCCATGGATATCAGGATCCAGCGGAAGCCGTCGGGACTCGGCGGCAGGTTGTTCAGCCTCGTCGGCATTGTCGGGCTGATGGCCACCATCATCGCGGGCGCCACGGTCTGGCTGCTGCTCACTGATCCGGTGACGGTGGCCGAATCGATGGACTCGGGCGAGGTGACGCCGCTCGTACAGTCGCTGGCCGGCTCGATCTACGACGCGCTCGTCCGCCTGATGCGCATGCTGTAGGGTCAGACCCAGCCGCGCTACGAAGGGGTCAGACCCTTCGGCACTTCTTGCTCAGGGTCAGACCCCTACAGTTTCGTCGCCAGGAACCTTCCCAAGTACCACGCATCCAGGAACTTGAACGGCGCCGCGCCGGTCGAGTAGTGCCCGCACGGCAGCACGTTCACCTGCATCGGCAACCGGCGACGGCGGAACTCGTCGATCAGCGTCAACGACAGGTCCACCGGGAAGGTCAGGTCGTACTTCGCATAGACCAGCAGCGTCTGCCGGTCGTGCAGGCGATCCAGGAACGACCACGGGCTGATCGGCCGCCACAGGTCGCGCAGTTGATCGGCGTCCAGGTGGCCGTCGAAGCCCGCGCGCACATGCTCGGTCGACAGCCCCCGCCACACCACGTCGCTGAAGTACGGCGAGACATGGTTCAGCGCCTGGGCCTTGACCAGCGGCTCGTGGCAGGTGGTCAGCAACGACAGGCAGGACCCCAGGCTGGTGCCGAGCAGCCCCAGCCGGTCGTAGCCCTGGTCGCGCAGCCACCACAACGCGAGCCGCACATCGCGCACCGCCTGCCGGCAGACCTGCAGCGTGCGCACCACGTTTGAACTGACGATGTAGTCGGCGCGCGTCAATTCGGGCGGCCGGCGGTCGTCGTGATACGGCAGCGAGATGCGCAGCGAGGCAATGCCCAGCTTCGCCAGGATCTTGCACAGCCCGACGTGACCGTTTGGGTCGGAATTCCACTGCGCCAGCACGACCACCGCGCGCCGCGGCGCCGCCGTGCCCCGCTTCGGCTTGCGGATCGGGTTGGCGGGAAAGTAGCGCGCCCGCACCGTGTTGTTGTGCTCGTGCGGTGTCGTGAAGCCGCTGGGGTAGGTCAGCAGCCCCTCCTCGCCGCCCGCGCGCACGCTCGGCAGCGCCGGCGTGAACGTGTAGCGCACCGGCTCGGGCGTGTAGAACGCGTCGGTGTCCTGCATGACCCGTTCGACCCACGCCGATACCGTCGACAAACCTGAAGGGGCCGGCAAACCTAACGGTTTGTCGGGCGTGTCCAACGGATCGTCAATCCAGTCGTCGCCCCATTCGAAGGGACGCACCAGGCGCTCGTGTTGGCTGACGCTGGCGAGCTGCTGCTCCCAGCGGTGGAAGTAGCTGCGAATCATCCGGCTGGCGCGATCGCGTGTTCCACCGCCAACGCCGCTTGCACCAGCGCGCTCGTCCGGCCCTTGTGACCGGCGAGTTGCAGGCCGACCGGCAGCCCGTCGTGGGTGGTGCCGCAGGGCAGCGCGATGGCGGGATGACCCGACAGGTTGAACGGCTGCGTGCATCGCAACATCAACGAGCGCACAGCCTCCGGTCCGCCCTTCACCGGCATGGTCGCCGCGCCGAGAGGTGGGGCGGGAATGGCCAGCGCCGGCAGCACCAGCGCGTCGATGCCGTCGAGCGCGCGATCGACTTCGTGCGCGATCACCGCCTTGCCGCGCAGTGCCCGGACGTAATCCGCCGCCATCACGTAGCGCGCCATCTCGAGCCGCAGCCGCACGTTGGGGGTGTAGTCCTGTGGCCGCGACAACAAAGTGCGGGCGTGATACTCGGCGGCGTCGCCGAAGACGAGGTGCAGGTAGATGGCGGCCATGTCGTTGGCGTGCGGCAGCGTCACCTCGGTCACGGTCGCGCCGGCCGAGCGCAGCCGCTCAATCGTCGCGGTGACGACGCGTTCGACATCGGCGTCGAGGCGGTCGAACAGGTAGCCCGCCGGCACGCCCAGCCGCAAGCCCTTCAGCTTTGCGGCGGCCGGCGGCGCGGCGGCCTGCTGCCCGCCCGGCAACATGGCGTTGTACTGAATCCATGCATCGGTGACGCACGCCGCCAGCGGCCCGACATGATCGAGTTGGCGGCTCAATGGCACTACCCCTGACGCCGAGATTTCGCCCCAGCCCGGCTTGAGCCCGACCACGCCGCACGCGGCGGCCGGGATGCGGATCGAGCCGCCGGTGTCGGTGCCGACCGTGCCGAGCGACATGCCGGTGGCGATGGCGATGGCCGACCCGCCGCTCGAACCGCCCGGCGACCGGGTAGGATCGACCGGGTTGCGCGCCAGGCCAAACCCAGAGTCTTCAGTGGTCGTGCCGAATGCAAACTCGTGGAGGTTGGTCTTGCCGATGAACACGGCGCCGGCTTCGCGCAATCGGGCGGTGACGACCGCATCGGCGTCCGCGACATGGTCCTTGCGCACCAGCGACCCGGCGGATGTGCGTACCCCCTCGAGGTCCACCAGGTCCTTCAGCGACACCGGGATGCCGTGCATCGGCCCGCGGTAGCGGCCGGCGGCAATCTCCTTGTCGGCGGCGCGCGCGGCGGCGAGCGCCGGGGCGGCCATGACCGTGATGAAGGCGTTCAGCTTGGGATTGAGCGCCTCGATCCGGGCCAGGCAATCCTCGGTCAGCTTCTCGGACTTGACGTCGCCCCTGGCCAGGCGCGGCGCGATGCCGGCAATCGTCATTTCGCCTCCGGTGCCCGGCCGTCGACGCCGAGGTCCCCCTCCGCGCTTGCCATGCGCGAAGCCTGGCTAGGCTGAGTCGAAGGGTCGTCGTTCCAGTCGGCCGCGCGCAGGCGCTCGGTGGCCTGGGCGAGTCCCTCGAGTGGTGCAATCAGGTCCGGCAGGCCGCGCTTCAGCGCGTCGGCCTTTGCCCACTCCAGCCATTCACCAACAGTCATGATGCTCGCTTTACCGAAATCGAGACGCCATTGCCCACCGGCAGGAACGCGGTGTGCAGACGGCGGTCTGCAGAGAGTCGATCACTGAATGCCCCCGGGTCATCCTGGCCGCCTGCAGTGGTTGCGGTCACGAGCAGTCCGCCCGGACGTAGCAGCTCGACCAGCCGATCCAGCACCTGATCGTACTTCGCGGGGTCGCTGTCCTGGAAGATCAGGTCGAACGGTCCGGAAACCTTGTGCAGGAAGCGCGTGGCGTCGCCCACCATCACGCTGACGCGATCGGCGTGGCCCGCCGCTGCCAATTGCTCGCGCGCGCGGCCGGCGGCAGCCGGGTCAATCTCCATCGTAATCATCATGCCATCAGCGGGCATCGTCGCGGCCAGCACCTTTGTCATGCCGGCGTCGCCGGTTCCGATCTCCAGGATGCGGCGCGCGCCGCAGGCCAACGACAGCGTTTGCAGCAGCGCGGCGGTGTCGGCGAACGTCACCCGTCGATTCTGACATGGCCGGCCGTCGCCTGAACGCAGCCGGGTCGCGCTAAGCTGTGACCGTGCGCCATACCAAGATTATCGCCACCATTGGCCCGGCCAGCAGCGACCCTCGCACCCTGGACCACCTGATCGCCGCTGGTGTCGATATCGTCCGGCTCAACTTCTCTCACGGCACCCAGGCCGATCACGCCGCCAAGTTCCACCTGGTCAGGGAGGCTGCCAACCGGGCGCGGCGGCACGTCGCCATCCTCCAGGACCTGAGCGGTCCGAAGATCCGCATCGGCCGGCTCGAAGGCGGCCAGCCGATCATGCTCGACCGCGGCGCCCCCCTGGTCATTGCCATCGGCGACGAGGTCGGCGGACCGGGCCGCGTCTTCACTACCTACGGCGAGCTGGCCCTCAGGGTCTCGCCCGGCGATCGCCTGCTGATCGACGATGGCAAGATCGAGCTGGAGGTGGAGTCGGCGACCGCCGGCGAGATTCACACCCGGGTGCTCGATGCCGCCGAACTCGGCGAGCACAAGGGTATCAACGCGCCGCACGTGCCGCTGCGCTCCGACATGACCGAGAAGGATCGGCGCGACCTCGCCTTCGGCCTGGCCCTTGGCGTCGACATGGTCGCCCTGAGTTTCGTGCAGGCGGCAGAGGACATCACGCGCGCGCGACAGGTGATGGCCGACGAGGGCCGCCCCAAGGTGCCAATCATCGCCAAGCTCGAGCGGCCCGAGGCGATCGAGCACCTGGATGACATCCTGGCGGTCAGCGACGGCGTGATGGTGGCGCGGGGCGACCTCGGCCTCGAGATTCCGCTCGAACGCGTGCCGCGGGTGCAGAAGGAAATTCTGCGCCGGGCACAGGCCCGTTTGGTGCCGGTGATTGTCGCGACGCAGGTGCTCGAGTCGATGCGCACCGAACCGCGGCCGACCCGTGCCGAGGCCAGCGATGCCGCCGGGGCGGTGGATGGCGGCGCCGATGCGATCATGCTGTCGGGCGAGACCGCCAGCGGCCGCTACCCCGTGCGATCGGTCGAGGTTCTCGACGCGATCATCCGCGACGCCGAGTCAATGCCACCACCGGCCGTGCCGCGAGCCGCCGATCAACCCAACGTCGAGCACACCCGCGCACTGAGCGAAGCCGCGGTCACGCTGGCCCGGCGGGCCGGGGCGCACGCCATTGTCGCCGTCACCCGCGAAGGGCAGACGGCGCGGCTGTTGTCGGCCGACCGGCCGCAGGCCATCATCCTGGCCGCCACCGACGACGAGGAAGTGGCGCGCCGCTTGAGCCTGTGGCGCGGCGTCGTGCCGATGGTCTGCAACCTGCAGGGCGACATGGAAGAGGTGATCACACGGGTGGTGGATAGCGCGGTCAAGCGCGCGAGCGCGCCCGAGAACGCCACGCTCGTGTTCGTGAACACCGCCACCGACCTGGACCGCGGCGGCTCGAACTTCGTGCGGATTCGCCGGGTGTAGGCGCGCGCTTCGCGCCCGTGGGGCTCGCCGCTTCGCGTCTCGTAGGGCTTGCGCCTTCGGCGCTCGTTGGGCTCGACGGCTCCGCCGTCTCGTAGGGGGTTCCCCAACGCCCGGAGGGCGCCCCACGAGTCGCGAAGCGACGAGCCCTACAAGACGGCGAAGCCGTCGAGCCCAACGCGGGGCAAAGCCCCGCGCCCTCAGATCGTCGCCGCGTCGTGGACCATTGCCCCGTGCTCGAACCGGTCCGGCGCGAAAATCTTCACGTCGAACGTCTCTGACCTGCCTAACCTCACGAACTCGCTGACGATCTTGCCGGTGGCCGGCGACATCATCAAGCCGTGGCCGCTGAAACCGTTGGCGAAGATCAGGCCGGCCAGCGCCGGGTGCGGGCCGAGCACCGGGTTGTGATCGGGAGTCATCTCATACAGGCCGGCCCAGCCGTGCACGTCGGTGACGTCGCGCAGATCCGGCGCCCGGTTGACCATGGCCGGGTAGAAGTCCCGGGTCCATCGCTGATCGTCAGCCACGAGGTTCTCGCCCGGTTGCTCGTTCCAGTTCGTGAAGGCGAGGATGATCTGGTCCGCTCCCCCCGGCTCGGTCGCATCGTCGTGCCGCCAGTGCACGCCGCCGGGATCGATCAGCATGGGGAAGCGGTAGGGCCAGGCGTGGGGCAGGGTGCAGCGGAACAGCATCTGGCGCATCGGCTGTACCGGCACGGCGAGGCCGGCCAGCGCGGCCAGCTGACCGGCCCACGGGCCGGCGGCGTTGACGAGCGTGTGGGTCGCAATGCGGCGGCCACTGGCCAACCGCACGCCGCCGACCGCGCCGGCCTTCACGTCGATGGCGGTGACCTCGTCGGCGATGAACTCAGCGCCGGCCAGCTCGGCGCCGGCGCGGAAGCCGGCGAGCACCTCTCGCGGGTTGGCGTAGCCGTCTTCGTCGCCGAGCACGCCGAACAAGACGTCGTCGAGCATCACGTCCGGCAGCATTTGCCGCAGTTCGTCAACCGAGACCATTCGCACCGCGGCGCCGGCGTTCTTCTCCTGGTGATAGCGGTCTGACAGCGCGGTGGAATTCGCACCGTTCGCGAGGAAGAGATAGCCGCGCTGCCGGAACCAGGCGCGCGGGCGCTGCTTCGGCGTGCCAAGCGTCTGGTCGAACTTCTTCCACAGTTCCACGCTGAACTGCACCATGCGAACGGTGACCGGCGTGCAGAACTGCTGGCGAATGCCACCCATGGCCAGGAAGGACGAAGCGCGCTGGTAGGTCGGATCGCGCTCGATCACGAGGGTGCGGCCCGCGAAGCCGTCTTGCCGCAGGTGCCACGCGGCGCTGCAGCCGACGACGCCGCCGCCGACGATCACGACGTCTGCACGTTCGCTCATGCTCAAAACAGCGCCGGGCGAAACTCAACCAACGTGACCTCGGCCGGACCCGCGGCCTTCAGCATGACGTTCTGCAAATGGCCGGGGATGATGACCAGCGTCCCGGCCGCCACTCGCTGTGAAACAGCCGTGGCGCTCAGATCAGCCTCGCCGCTCGCGACATAGACAAACAGCTCGGCGCTGCTTCGCGCCGGCGCGAGGTCGGCCGCCGCCGCGCCGGCCGCCAGGCGCCGCCACGCCACGGTGCACGTCTCGCCGCGGATCGTCATTGCCACGCCAGACACCTGGCCTGGAGCCGCCAGCTGCACGGCGAGAGGGCGATCGTCGGGAATCGCCACCGGCTCGGGGCTGACCGGATACGGCACCGTCGGCCGCGGACGGGGTGGCACCAGGTCCGGCCGGCGAATGGTGTGGAACTCGAGCGAGACCAGCCTGGCGCCGCTCCGGTTCCGGATCGCGTGCCTGACGTTGGCCGGCGTGATCACCGCGGCGCCGGCCGGCAGCGCCTCGGTGTGTGTGCCCAGTGCCATCTCCATCACGCCCTGAATGCCGACATTGGCCTGCTCGCGCGTATGGTGATGCAGTGGGGCGCCGGCGCCATCCTCGAATTCGGCGAACGAAAAGGAGCCCGTTGCCCCGACGACGGTGCGGCCGAGGAAGCCCTTCGACAACTGGGCCGCCGGGACATCGCGCATGACGCGAATGACAATGGCGTCGGTGGGCGGGAAGTGGATGGCGTCTTGCGCGACCAGCCCGGGACCGAGGGTGAGGCCGGCGACTAAGGCAAGCAATCCGCGCATGACTCTCCTGTTCGGCGTGGGCGAGTGAAGTCGGCGGATTGTATCAAGGAACCGCGGCACCCCGCCCGGCCAGCACTCGCCTCAGCACCGAGCGATGGCAGCGCGCCTCGTTGTCGCAATAGCAGCCGACCGAGAAGTTGGTCTGGTGAGACAGCGCCGCCAGCAGATCGAGCAGCCGCGACGCCTCGGGTCGCTTGAGCTCCGACTCGTACTTACGGGCGAACACCTGCCAGCTCTTCTCGTCGTCGTCGGCCGGGCGCCTGGCGAACAGCTCCGCGCTGGGGGCGAGATCGGGCATCCAGACGTCGTAGTAATTCTTTGTTGCGTAGTCCTCTTTGCGCACGCCACGAGGTGGCCGCCGCACGGTGCCAAGGCGCAGGCCCTCGTCGCGGTGGCGTGGACTTCCCAGTTGCACGATTCTGATCACTCCATCCCCCCGGCGCTCTCAATCAACCGCATGGCCGGTTCGCTGACGAAGATCGGCGCGTGGAACCGGCGGCCCCACGATAGCGCAGTCACGTCGCGGTAGTCATGCCGGGCCGGGTCGCCGTGGCCGGGATGCAGGCGTTTCCAGATCGAGGCGCGCACGTTCGGGTCGGCGCCGCGTTCGAGCAAGAGCTCGGCAAAGGGCGCGACGAACGGGCCGCGCCGGTTGAAGTTCATCCAGAAGTTGGGTTGCGAGACGACGGTCGAGAACAGCGCGGTGTAGCCGCCGAACCCGCTCGCGCCGACCGCGGCGCGGGCGTTGGGATCCATGCCGCGGTCGAGCAGCCACCGGGCAATCTCGATCTCGTCGTAGTCCGCGCACATGTGCAACAGCGTCGTGCCATCGAGCGGCGTGCCGGTGGTGGCGTCGAGGGGGTCGCCGCATCCCATTTCAGCCGGATAGATCTCGCGGTGCGAGAAGGTGCGCGTCAACAGGCCGGGGTCGCGATGCAGATGTTTCTCGAGCAGATCGATGCGCCCTCGATGCAGGGCCATGGGGGCGGTGTCGGGGTACTCGAGCCCGTGCTTCTCGTACATCTCGAGAATCGCGTGCTTGACCGCAGGCCTGCGGCTGTCGGTTTGCAGCACCACGTCAACCGGCGCCAGCCGGCGACCCGCCTGGTCCACGACTCGCACGCCCAATCCGAGGAGGAAGGCGGTGCCTTCGGCGCTGAGCGTGTAGGCCGGGCCGCCAAGCGAATCATCCGGCGGCTTGGGCCGTCCCATCATGGCGTGCAGCATCAAGCCGGTCTGAACCTGGCCCTGCAGCGCCGCGCGATCGAGCGCCGTCTCCAGGTCGGTGGCTCCGAGTTCGTGCAACATGCGGATGATGCGGTCGCGCCCCAGATTTGCGGCATAGGTGAGGGGCGGCCCCCAGTTGCTATTGGTGCGAATCAGGACCTGCTCGTGCAGCAGCTGCGGATTGCCGGTTACGAGCTCGCGCACGGTATCGATGTCGTCATCCCAGATGGCATTGGCGAGTCGCACCGCGTGGACCAGGCGTGGCCAGCTCGAGGCCTGGTACTCGCGCGCCAGCGCGAACTGCGCGTCGGCAAGCCCGGCAGCCGGGTTGGTTACGCGAAGCTCGCGCAGAAGATTCTTGGCCTGGTGCTTGAGTTGGTCGAGATTGGGGCGGACGGGAAGACGACGTTCGGACA
>JBFWUK010000031.1:0-57288 GCA_050247355.1 Vicinamibacterales bacterium
CCGCACACCTGGATTCACATCGAGACGATCAACAAGGAAGGCAAGCCCGAGGTGTGGATGATCGAGGGCGGCACGCCCAACACCCTGCTGCGCCGCGGCGTCACCCGCGAGACCGTCAAGGTCGGCACCGAGATCATCGTCGACGGCTACCAGACCAAGGACCATTCGCTGAAGCGCGCCAACGGCCGCGACGTGACCTTCACCGATGGCCGCAAGCTGTTCATGGGGTCGTCGGGCACCGGCGCGCCGAAAGACGGCCGCGACCCGACGGAAACGCCGAAGAAGCCCGGCGGGCGTTAGGGACCGAACGGTCCGGCTAAAGCCGGACGCTACATCATGAAAATCCGATCCACCGGCCGGCCGCGGCCACGGTGAACCAGAGCGCGATTGACAGCGCGCCGACCAGTTGCTGGCGGCGCGCTGAGTTCTGTACGGCGCCCGATCGGGTGACTCGCGCCCGCACCGTGAAAGCGAACAGCAGCGCAATCGGCAGCGTCGTCATCTTGATCCAGAACGCGGTGCTGTAATAGCACTTGATCGGCTCCGACAGGAACAGCGGGACGCCGGTGAGGATCATGCCGGCCAGCGCGGCGAGCAGCCACGGCCGCGCGTCGCGCGCCAGCTCCGACACCGGGCGATCCTTCAGGCCCAGGCCGAGCAGCCGGAGATCGACGAGAAAGATCGCGCCGCCGAGCAAGGCCAGCGCCAGCAGGTGCACCGACTCGATCACCGGAAACAGCCAGTTGGAACCAACCACGGCCTGGCCCAGCCACAACGTCTCGCACCATTCGAAAAAGGGCAGCAGCATGCGGATCAGGGCGTGGGCGGCGGGACGACGCAGCCGGCGGCCCAGTTGACGAACGCCGACTGCGGCTGGATGTCGCAGTCGAACCAGTTGTAGGCGATCATGCGCCCGGCGACGATGATGCCGGCCCACAGGACGAGGGATGCCAGGCCGGCCCGCCGCGCCGCCTTCGGCGTGATGACCTCGCGATCCCATTCGGCAATGCGCTTGAACACGCGCGTGTGGAAGTACCACACGTTCAGTCCGGCCAGGACCAGGAAGACGACCTTGGCGCGGAAGAAGATGCTCTGGTAGGTGCGTACCGGAATGGCGTAGAAGAGCAAGGCGCCGGTGAAGATCATGATGATGAAGCCGGCGATGGCCCACGGCAGCAGCCGCCCGGCGACCTGCGACACCGGCACACCCTTCAGGATCAGCCCGAGCAGCCGCAGGTCGAGCACGGTCGCGAAGCCGACGAACAGCATGAGCGCGAGCACATGCGTCGATTCCACGATCGGGTACATGTACATCGACTCGTGCAGGGCGATGCTGCCCTGGGTGGCGGCGAGCCACTCGCAATAGGCCAGCAGCGACATGGCCTAGGGCCTCACCAGCTCCTGGGCGAACTTCTGGTGGCAGTTGGTGCAGGCGTCGTAGATGTCGCCGCCGATGGTGAAGAGGGCGTCCTTGTCCTTGGCCTCGATGGCCTTGAGGGCCTGCCGCGAGGCTTCGATCAGGGCCTGGGCGTCGGCAATCCACTCGGCCGAGCCGCTCGAGCGCGCCGGCAGCATCAGCAGGTTGCCCGATTCGGCCAGTTGAATGGCGGCGCCGCGCACGCCCGCCCACTCATCGTCGGTGGCCGGAAACTTCTCGAAGGTGCCTTCCACCGTCATGATCGTGCCGACGGAGTCCCAAATGCCGTCGGCCGCCGGATCGAGGACGTTCAGCATCAAGTCCTTCATGTTGGCGGTGGTCTGGAACGGCGGTGGCGGCGGGGGCGCCGGCGAGCCGCAGGCCGAAACGCCAAGAACGGCGAGCACCACCAGGCCGGCAAACTGTCGCATCGGCGGCATCTTAGCCGACGCCGCTGGTTAAGGGAATGTGATCTCGGTGGCCGGCGGCCCGGGCCGCGCGACGAACCACGGCACCGGGGCGGCCGCGCGCATGCGGCGCTGGAAGGCCCGCGTCCACTCGTCGGCGAAGTCCGCGGCGTCGGCGGTGGCCGTCAGCGCCCAGACGCTGCCGCCGAAGCCGGCGCCGAAGCTGCTGGCGGCGAAGGCCCCCGTCTCGCGGGCCAGGTTGGCCAGCGCGATGGTTTCGGGAATCTGGTTGCCGAGCAGGGTTTCGGCCTCGAGTTGTGACGCGCGCGACAACTCGCCGAGCGCCGCGCGATCGGTGCGCGCAAAGGCCTCGGCCGCCAGCGGCGCGCGCCGATCTTCGTTCACGAAATGCTGCAGGCGGTTGCGCAGGTCGCCGGGCGCGAACTCGCCGGCGGCGTCCTGTATCCAGCGTTCGAAACGCTGCAGCGAATCCGGCGTGCTGGCCAGCGCGGCCGATAACGACTGCGCCGGCAGCCCGGCATGCCGGTTCCACAGGGCGTGCAAGGCGCGGACACCATCGGCAGCCCGGTTGTAGCGCGCCATTACCGACCCCGCCTTGTCGGCCTGCACGCCGCTTGACGCAATCACGAAGGACCAGCCGGCCGGCATGGGCACGTCGCTCAAGGCGGTGACCGGCACGAAGCGGTACAGGCTGGCGTGTCCCAGGCGGCAGGCGAGAATCGCGGTGTGATCCTCGCTGCCGCCGTGCGTGCCGACGCCGGCGGCTCCGGGTAGCCCGTCGTAGTCGAGTCCGTTCTCGACGCACCCCAGGTACCACGCCAGGTGCTGCACCGTCGGCAGGTGGCGGTGCCACTCGTCGCGGGTGCTCAGGCGGGCGCGGGCGATCAGCGCCGCGGCCACCCCCACCACCAGCGCGCTGGAACTGCTGAGACCCGACGCCCTCGGCAGGTCGCTGGCAATTGCGATCTCGGTGCCCAGCGAGCAGCCGGGGAAGTTGAGGAACAGCCTCCGCGCCACCACGTGCACGTACCGGCGCAGGCCGCGGTACTCGGGCGGCGCCTCGGCCGACGGATCGACTTCCACGATCTGGCCGTCGCGAATGTCGCCGACGCGGACCTTGCCGTCGGGCCGCGCTCGCGCCACCAGGGCAATGCCGCGGGGCACCGCCGCCAGCAGCGAATGGCCGCCGGCATAGTCGGTGTGCTTGCCGAAGATCTCGACGCGGCCGGGCGAGAAGCGGTACCACTCCGGCGGTCCGCCCAGGATCGCGCCGCCACGCTCGTCGAGCTCCCGGAACAACGACGCGCGTGAGTGCGCGTCTTCGGCGGTCATGCCAATGCGTTCGAAGTGCGCGGCGAACCGGTCGCTCATGGCCGTGGCTCCTGTCCCGCCAGGCGGGCGGCGACCAGCGGGATGTCGGACTGGCGCGACAGGTCGAGCACCGCGCCGCTCGTGTGGATGACCTGAAACGGGACGCCGCGTGCGACGGCGAGTCCCACCGCCTCGGGCAGTTCGTACTCGCCCCGCGGCGAGACCGGCACGTCGGCGCAGGCGCCGAAAATGCGGCGGTCGAAACGCCACACGTTCATGCTGACCAGGGCATGTGGCCCGGCCGCCGCCAACTGGGCGGCGGACGGCTTCTCGATGATCCCGCCCAAGTGGCCGGTGGCGTCGACGTCGAGCACGGCAAACCCGGCGACGCGGTCGGCCGGAAAGCCGCTGTCGCGGATCAGCGCGGCGCTGTCGAAAGCCGGCAACCCGGGGCCAGCGAGGGCGACGAGACGCTGCAGGACATCCACCGGATAGAGGTTGTCGGCGTTGAGAACGAGGAACGGATCGCCGCCGGCAAACGCCTCGCCTGCCAGCACCGCTCGCGCCGTGCCGTCGGCCACGGGCTGCACGGCGTACGACACACGGACCCGGCAGGGCCGGCCCGTGCCCTCGAAGTACTCGCGGATCGCGGCGTGCTCCGGCGCGACGATCAGGCAGACGTCGCGGCAGCCCGCGTCGGCCAGTGCGCTGAGGACGTGATCGAGGAAGGGCCGGCGCGTGGGGCCAATCGGCATCATGCCCTTGGCTCCGGCCGCCGCGGCCGCCTGCTGCGCGCCGCTCAGCGCCACGCCGCCGCCGGCTTGCATCCGGCGCCCGAGGCCGCGAGCCAGCAGCAGCGCCTTCATCCCTTGTTCCCGAACAGCTCGATGTGCACGCGGCCGCGCTCGCGGTCGATCTGTTCCGCCGTGGCGCCCAGCCTGAAGAGGATTGACTCGGTAAAGGCCAGTGCCACCTCGCCCTCGCCCGAGAAGACGAGGTCGGCGCCCGCCGCCTTCAGGTTGTCGCGCTCGCGCAGGTGCGTGGTCCGCGCCATCACCTGCAGGCGCGGGTTCTGATGGCGGGCTTCCTTGATCACGTCCTCGGTCTGCGCGATGTCGGCCGAGGTCAGGATCAACACCGACGCGCCGGCCACGCCGGCCGCCTTCAGCGTGTCGCGATGGCTGGCGTCGCCGTAGATGGCGTCGATGCCCTGGGCCTTGAGTTCCTTGACGGTGTCCATGTTCAGCTCGACCACGGTCGGCTCGACGTCGTTCTCCTTCAACAGGCGGGTCACCGTGCGGCCGGTCGGCCCGTAGCCGACCACCACTGCCCGGTAGCGCGCTTGCGGCCGGGCCCGCGCTTCGGCCTCGGCATCGACCATGCCGGCGCGGCCGTTCACGAGCCGCCACAGCCACGGCCACGCCATGGCCCAGCGTTCAATCGCGGGCACCGATCGGTAGAGCATCGGATTGGCGACGATCGAGAGAATCGAGACCGCCACCAGTGTGTTGGTGGCGCCCTGGGTGAACACGCCGAGGTCCTTGCCCAGCGACGACAGGATGAACGAGAACTCGCCGATCTGAGACAACGCCACCGCCACCGACACGGCGACCTTGAAGGGATAGCCCATGACCCGCATGATGGCCAACGCCACCAGCGGCTTGGCGATCAGCACCACCGCCAGCGTGGCCGCGAGCACCAGCGGCGTGTCGAGCACGGCCATCGGATCCAGCAGCATGCCGACCGAGATGAAGAACAGCACGGCGAAGGCGTCGCGCATGGGCAGCGCGTCCGACGCCGCGCGCTGGCTGTAATCCGAGCGGCCCACCACCATGCCGGCCAGGAACGCGCCGAGTGCCATCGACACGCCGAACAGGTAAGCCGACCCGACCGCGATGCCGAGCGCGATCACCAGCACGGTGAGGGTGAACAACTCGCGCGACCGCGTCGCCGCAACCCGGTCCAGCAGGTACGGAATCACGCGGTTGCCGACGAGCACCGTGAAAGCGATCAGTGCCGTCACCTTGACGGCGGTGAGGACCAGCGTGCTGCCAAGCTGGTCGCGATTGCCGCTGAGCAGCACCGGCAGCAGCACCAGCGCCACGACCGTGAAGATGTCCTCGACCACCAGCCAGCCCACGGCAATGTGGCCCTTCGCCGTGTGCAGGTCGCGGTTGTCGGTGAGCACCCGCACCATCACCACCGTGCTCGAGACCGACAGCGCCGCGCCGAAGATGATGGCGCCCTGCCAGCTCGCCCCGGAACTGATGGCGATGCCGTAGCCGACCGCGGCGGCGATCGGGCTGGTCAGCAGTGCGCCGGGGATCGCGGTTGCGCGCACCGCCAGCAGTTCATCGACATGGAACTGCAGGCCGACGCCGAACATCAGCAGGATCACGCCGATCTCGGCCATCTGTTCGGCCAGGCCGGCATCAATGGCGATGCCCGGCGTATGCGGGCCGAGCAGCGTGCCGCCGATCAGGTAGCCGACGATGGGGGAGAGGCCGAGGCGGTGGGTGACGTAACCAAACAACAGGGCAGCCGTCAGACCTCCGGTCAGCGTCAGGATGAGGTCGATGCTGTGCACGCGGCTTCAATGTTACAGTGCGCGGCAGGAGCCGGGGCCATGACTCTCAGACCACTGACCGCCGTTGTTTGCGCCGCGCTTGCCGCCGGCGCGTTGACCCTGAACGCGCAGAACCCGGCGCCGCGCCCGGCTCCGGCGGCTCCGCCGCCGCAGACCCCGAGCGCCGATCCCTATGCGGCGAACCCGAACGCCGGCACCACGAAGTTCCCGCTGGCCGCGGCCGCGGGCACGGACAGCGGCGCCCGGACCACTGCGCCCGCCGGCGCCGTGAACCAGGGCGCCTTTGACCCGGCGACGTGGAAGTACGGGCCGGCGTTTGCGCCGCCGGCGGGAGCGAAGGTGTGGAATCCCGCCAGGCTGAAGCTGGCCCAGGGCGGGAAGGTGACCGGCGGCACTATCTTCGGCGCGACCGATCCCTCCACGTATTGCGCCATGGCGAATGCCGGCTACGACTTCATCTGGACCGAGATGCAGCATGGCCAGACCGACTGGCAGGCGGTGGCGCGGATGTGGCGCACCTGTCCGCACGCCAAGGCCGTGCCCGGCGCGCGCGTGGCCTACACCGACGAGCGCGAGATCCAGCACGCGCTCGACGCCGGCGCCCTGGTGATCGTCGTCCCCACGGTCGATACCGTCGCCGAGGCGATCCAGGCCCGCGACTGGACCTACTTCCCGCCGCTCGGCCGGCGCAGCAACGGCGGCGGCCAGGCGTTCGACGCGGCGATGTGGGGCGGCGTGCCCGGCGGCTATCGCAGCACCGCCAACGACAACATCATCCTGGTGTTGATGATCGAAACTCTCGAGGGCGTGAAGAACGCCGACGAGATTGCCAGGGTGCCCGGCGTCAGCGCGATCTTCGCGGCCAGCGGCGACCTGGGCAACTTCACCGGCTACCGCCAGGGCACGCCCGATTACGAACGCGCGATCAACGTGGTTCACGACGCCGCCATCAAGGCCGGCGTGCGCCTGTGCGGACCGTTCTCGTGGCGGGATCGCCCGGACTTCACCTGCTTCCAGGCGGGCAGCGAAACGGCGGCGATTGCCCGGGGAGTGGCGGCGGAGCTCGGGTCCCTGGCCAACACGCAAGGCCAGCCGGACGCGGGGCCGTTTGCCCCGCGTCCCAAGCCTAAGTAATTACACCCGCTGGCTACGAGATGTTCTTGCGGCGGTTGGTGCCGCCGCCTTCGCTCGTTGACCGCAGATCGTCTTCGCGATCCTCGTCCATGTCGTCGGCATCGCCAAGATTGTCGACGTCGCGCGTGGCGCCAGCCGAACCGCCCTGGCCCTGCTGCGAATCGCGGTCGTCCGCACTACGGCCCTGCCTGGTTGGTTCGTCCTGCCGGTTGTCCTGACGGCGACCCTGATCCTGCCGCTGCTGATCCCTGTTACGGTTGTCTTCTGCCATTTGGAAGCCTCCTGCCTGGCATCTCAGCAAAACGGATGCCCGACCCGCTCACCGGCGCGGGGACTCCCGACTCCCGGTTCCCGACATCCCGCCTCCGAGTCGATTGCACAACGAGCGCCGGCAATAGTCCGGCCACGATCAGTCTCCGATCTATCATTGGGCGGATTCAGGCCTGCCAGCCGCCACGAGAAGCCAGGAGAACTTGCCATGTTGCGACCCGCCGTTGTCGTTGGAATCGTGCTGCTGGTCGCGGGATGCTCGCGCGCGCCGGAACGGGCCGCGGCGGCGTCGCCGACCGCCCCCACCGCGGTCGTGGCCGCGACCGGCGATCGCACACCCATGGGAGTGGGCGGCGTGTCGGGCGCCATGGACGTGCTGTTCCCCGGCCGCAGCGAGTCGTTCGACTTCCGCAGCCAGCTCGAGACCAAGTACCAGACCGGCCTCCATCGCGAGGCGTCATCGACTTTCGTCGACCGCGAGGGCGAAGTCGTCTGGACGCAGGAGTACATGCGCTACCGGGTGAACGGCTGCGACCAGGCGACCGCCGTGCAGCGCGTGTTCTCGCAGATCGACGGCAATGCGCCCGGCGGCATTTGCATCGAGAACGCCGGTGGCGCCGTGGAGTTCCCGCCGCGCAACGAGGCGCTCGACTTCCGCCGGCAGTTGGAGACGAAGTACGAGCAGATGAACCGGGCCGCCAGCCAGTCGTTCGTCGACGCCGAGGGCGGTGTGATCTGGACGCAGGAGTACCTGCGCTACCGGACCAACTCCTGCGACCACGCCACGGCGGTGCAGAAGGTGTTCTCGCAGATCGACGGCAACGGCGTGGCGGCGACCTGCTACGTCGCCCCGGCGTGTTCCTATTCCTTCTACCCGACGTTCCGCGAAGTGGGCGTGGCGGCGGGGACGGGCTGGGTCGACATTCACGCCGTCTCGCCGGGATGCACCTGGACCGCGACCAGCGACTCGTCGTGGCTGACGTTCAGTTCGGCGACCACCGGCACCGCCGCCGGCACCCTGAACTACAGCTACACCCTGAACCCTGGAGAACACCGCACCGGCATTGTTCGCCTGAACTATCCGGGCGGCTCGGCCACCCATCACGTGGAGCAGTCGGGCGCCGGCTTCACCTTGTCGGTGCAGTTGTTCGACCCGTCGCGGTCGGTCAACGCCACGACCAACTGCCAGATTCGCTCGGGCGGCGCGGCCAACACCTGCAACCTGGTGGCGACCACCAACCTGCCGAACGCGATCGAGCGCTACACCTGGACGGCGACCTACGTCTACGGCACGACGACGCGGACGGTGACGCAGACCAGCACCAGCAATACGCTGGCGATTACCGATACCTGCGGCCAGACCGGCTCGAGCGCCGAGGGCACCGCCGCCGACCTCCTGGTCGAGGTGACCGCGCGGGACGTGACCGGGAACTCGCAGTCTCTCTCGATTGGCGCCGGGCAGTTACGGATGACCTTCTTTACCTGCGGGGTCTAGGCTCAGCGCGGCCATTTCGACGGCCTTCGGGCCGCCGAAAAGATTCGTCACCAAGTGTCTCGGGTGGGTGTAGTATCTCCGGCGTGAGGGCCTACCTATGTCACGAATGGATGGATTAAATCGACGCTCGTTCCTGAGAAACGCCGGCTTGACCGCACTCGCGGGTGCCGCCGCCGGCAGCAGCAACCCCTTGATGGCGGCCGCCGCATTTCAGGCACCTGCCAACGGCAAGTACGACTTCGACACCATCTACAACCGCTTCGGCAGCCATTCGACGAAGTTCGACCAGCAGATCCGCGTCTACGGCAAGGGTAGCGTGGAGGTCGGCATGGGCATTGCCGACATCGACTTCAAGGCGGCGCCGTGCATCACCGACGCGCTGACCGCGCGCATGAAGCACGAGAACTGGGGCTACCTCGACATGGGCGAGGCCACCCCGATGATGACCGAGGCGGTCGCGGCCTGGAACAAGAAGCACTACGGCGTCGACATCGACCCCAGCACCATGGTGCTGTCGGCCGGCGTCCACCCGGCGCTGATTGCCGCGCTCATCACCTTCTCGCCCAGGGGCAGCCGGGTGCTGCTGCAGACGCCGACCTACAACGGCTTCTATTCCGACCTCAGCTTCTCGCAGACCAAGGCCGCGGACGTGCCGCTGAAGTTCGTCAACGGCCAGTACGCGATGGACTTCGAGGAATTCGAAAAGCGCATCGCGCACGACACGCACACCTTCATCCTGTGCAATCCGCAGAACCCCACCGGCAACTGCTGGTCGGCCGCCGACCTCACGCGCATCGGCGAGATCTGCCTGCGGCACCGGGTGATCGTGCTGGCCGACGAGATTCACTGCGACTGGGTCAGCAAGGGGCAGAAGTACACGCCGTTTGCCAGCCTGCCCAACAAGGCGATTGTCGATAACAGCCTGACCTTCAAGGCCGCCAGCAAGTCGTTCGGCCTGGCCGCGCACAAGCTGGCCTGGTTCTACTCGACCAACCCGGACCTGCTGGCCCGCGTGAAGGTCAACCACCGCGCCGACCTCAACACCATGGGCATTGTCGCCAACCAGGCCGCCATTACCCAGGGCGACGAGTGGCTGCGGCAGGCCAACGAGTACGTCAATGGCACGCACGACCTGGTCGTGAATTACGTTCACGACAAAATCCCGATGCTCAAGGTCCACCGCGCGCAGGGCACCTACCTGACCTGGCTGGACGTGACGGCCGTGGCCGAGAAGATCAACGCCAAGCAGTTGGCGATCGACTACAACAAGGGCAAGGCCGCCAACATGCCCAACCTGACGCCCGAGCAGATGGTGGAGCGGTTCTTCGTCAAGTACGCCAAGGTGCACCTCAACCAGGGCGCGTCGTACGGCACCGGCGGCCAGAACCACATGCGCATGAACATCGGCACCTCGCGCAAGCTGGTGGAGACCGCGCTGAACAACCTGGCCACCGCCTGCAAGAGCGCCGGCACGAACACCAACTTGTTCTAGACCGGCGGCGGCAACCCGGCCGGGTTGCCCGGAGACTGGACAAGGGCCCCACCACGGGGCCCTTTTCTTTTGTGCCGTGCCGCCTGATTCAGGTGAGACCCTCCACTAGTAGACTCGCATCATGACCGCCAGCTCCGACCTGTTGAAGGGCCGCGCCGCGCGCGTCAGGACGAACCTGCGGAAGGGGCTGGCGCTGGCCTGGGCGGCGTCACCAGCCGCGCTGGTCCGCTACACCGGCCTGGGCATGGTTTCGGCGGCCATGACGCCGGTGACCGTCTATCTCGGCGCCATGCTCGTCAACCGCATTGCCGAGGCGCGCGCCCTGGCGCTTCAGTGGACCGATCTCATGCCCATCGTGCTGGGGCTGTGGGCGGCAACCGCGGTGCACCGCGCGATTGGGTCGTACATGGGGTATGGCCGCAACCTGTTTGTCCGCCGCGTGCAGCTCGAGGCGGAGCGGCGGCTGCTCGAGCAGGCGTCGAAGGTCGATCTCGGGCATTTCGACAACTCCGACTGGCACGATCGCCTGGCGCGGGCCAAGCGCGACGTCTCGTGGCGGCCGGGCGATCTCACCTGGTCCGTGCTCGGCCTGTCGAGCAACATCGTCACGATCGTGTTGATGGCCGGCCTGCTGGCCAGCCTGCACTACCTGCTGGTGGTGCTGGCCCTGGTGGCGGCCCTGGTGTCGCTGGCCCTGGAGCGCCAGGTGACGGCGCGCCTGTACGAGTTCTTCTACAAGGAGACGCCCGAGGAGCGCGAACGCGAGTACCTGGGCGAGCTGCTGGTGCAGCCGCGCAACACCAAGGAGATCCGGGCGTACGTGCTGGCCGGCTACCTGTTGGCGCGCCACCGCGATCGGTCCGAGGAGCTGTACCGCCTGCGCGAGCAGATGTACCGCTCGGGCACCCGGGTGTCGATGATGACGGGCCTGGTCACCGGTACCGCGCTCGCGCTCGCTTACATGTTCGTCGCGTTCCAGGGCGTGGCCGGTGCCATCGATCCCGGCGGCGTGGTGCTGGTGATCGGCGCCTTCACGGCGGTGTCGGGCACGCTCAGCCAGATCTCTGGCACCTTCGTCTCGGTCGATCAGCATACGACGTTCCTCGACGATTACTTCTCGTTCCTCGCGATTGATCCGCTGTTACCGGTGCCGTCGCCGCCGCGGCCGGTGCCGGCGTCGCTGGCCGCCGGCATCGAGTTCGACAACGTGGCTTTCACTTATCCCGGCGGCACTGAGCCGGCCGTGGCCGGGCTGAACCTGCACATTCGCAGCGGCGAGCTGGTGGCGCTGGTGGGGGAGAACGGCGCCGGCAAGAGCACGCTGGTCAAGCTGCTGCTGCGGTTCTACGACGTGGACGAGGGCGCGGTGCGGGTGGGCGGGGCGGACGTGCGCGAGCTCGACCCGGGCGAACTGCGCAACCGCATTGGCGTGCTGTTCCAGGACTACGCCAGCTACGAGCTGACCGTCCGCGAGAATGTCGCCATGGGACGTCCGGGCGGCGAGGCAGACGATGCCCGGGTGCTGGCGGCGCTACGGGATTCGCGCAGCGAGTGGCTGGTCAGGAAAATGCCCAACGGCCTCGACTCGAAGGTCGGGCGGCTGTTCGAGGGCGGTCACGACCTGTCGGGCGGGGAATGGCAGCGGCTGGCGCTGGCCCGCATCATGTACCGCGACGCCGACATCTGGATACTGGACGAGCCGACCGCGTCGCTCGATCCGGAGGCCGAGGCCGCGATCTTCGCCGAGCTGAAGGCCATGCTCAAGGGCCGCATCGGCATAGTCATCTCGCACCGGTTCTCGACGGTGCGGATCGCCGACCGCATTGCCGTGATCGCCGGCGGCCGGGTGACCGAGTTGGGCTCGCACGACGAACTGGTGGCGGCCGGCGGCCGCTATGCGCAACTGTTTGCGCTGCAGGCGGCGGGCTACCGATAAAAGCCGCCGCCGGGCGCGCGTTTAGACGTAAGATTTGGCGCACGGCGCGGGACGCGCGAGAGTATCGGTCACCAGGATTAAACACGATGACAGGACGGGAACTGTGATGCGCTGGATTGGCGCGGTAGTAGGTGCGGCGCTCGCGTGGTCGCTGGGCGCCGCGGCGCAGCAGAACGAGGGCGTCACCAGCAGCGAAATCGTAGTCGGGATGTCGGCGCCGTTCACCGGCGCCTCCCGCAGCCTGGGCATTGAACTCTATCGCGGCGCCCAGGCCTACCTGGACGAGGTCAACCGTCTCGGCGGCGTCAACGGCCGCCGGATCACGGTCAAGCCGCTGGACGATGGCTACCAGCCGGAAGTGGCGGCCGCCAACACCCTGCAGCTGATGCACGAAGACAAGGTGTTCCTGCTCTTCAACTACGTCGGCACGCCGACCGTCAGCCGCGTGCTGCCGCTGCTGAAGAAATACGAGAAGCTGCACATGCGCCTGCTGGCGCCCTTCACCGGCGCGCAGCCGCAGCGTGAATCGCCGTACGACAAGTTCGCCTACAACCTGCGGGCGTCGTACCGGCAGGAAACCGCGGGCCTGGTCTCGAGCTTCCTGTCGATCGGCCGGTCGCGCATCGCCGTGTTCTACCAGGCCGACGGCTATGGCCGCAGCGGCTGGGTCGGCGTGCGCGAGGCGCTGGCGACGCAGGGGTTGAAGATGGTGGGCGAGTCCACCTATTCGCGCGGTACCAAGTTCACCGAGAGTCTCGACCGGCAGGTGGCCATCCTGCAGGAGGTGAATCCGGATGCGATTATCTCGATTGGCGCCTACGAGGCCTGCGCGGCGTTCATCCGCGACGCGCGCAAGGCCGGCCTGACGGTGCCGATTGCCAACGTGTCGTTCGTCGGTAGCGAGAGCATGCTGGAGTTGCTGCGCCGCGCCGGCCAGATCGACGGCCGCGACTACACCACCGACCTGGTGAACTCGCAGGTGGTGCCCAGTTACGAGAACCAGAGTGTCGCCGTGGTCCAGGAGTACCGCACCTTGATGGCGAAGTACAACGAGGCGCCGCCGTCCAAGCTGTGGGCGGCCGATTACGAAGTGCTGCCGACCAGCTTCGTCGGCCTCGAGGGGTTCCTCAACGCCAAGCTGCTGGTCGAGATCCTCAAGCGGCTGGGCGACCAGCCCACGCGCGCGCAGCTCGACGCGGCCGTGGCCAGCCTGCAGGACGTTGAATTGGGCATGGGGCGGCCGGTCTCGTTCGCCGGGAGCAACCAGGGCTCGGACGCCATTTTCTACACCACGGTCGAAGACGGCCGCTTCGTCCCGGTGCGCAGCTGGCAGGGGTGGCAAAAGTGAGAATCGGCAGACTGTTTCGCAAGACCATGTTCGGCGTGTTCCTGCTGTTCGGCGCCATCGCCGTGTCGACGTCCGCCCTGTGCGTGTACACCGTGGACAAGCAGTTGTCGACCGAGTACGAAACCAACAGCCGCGCCATTGCCCAGGCGATTGCCAATTCCAGCCTCGACATCATCCTCAACCGAGACTTGTCGACGCTGCAGTCGCTGATCGATCAGTTCCGCCAGATCCAGGGCATCCGCTACATCTACATTGCCAACGAAGAGGGCGAATTGCTGGCCCACACCTTCGTGCCCGGCGTGCCCAAGGAGATCACCACCGGCGAGCGCCTGGTCGGCGCCACGGTGCAACGCCAGCTGGCGGGGTTCGGTGACTTCGTCGAGGTGTCGAGCCCGATCCTGGACGGCCTGGCCGGTTCGGTGCACGTCGGCATGGACAAGGGGCTGATCGCGCTGAAGATCCAGACCGCCATCGGGCAGCAGGTCTACCTCATCTCGATCATCTTCATCATCAGCATCTTCGCCTCGTTCGCGTTGGTGAACCTGGCGGCCAAGCCGGTGGCGAGGCTGACCCGTTACGCGATCATGCTGGCGGCGCCCAACGCTCCCGGCCGGCTCGGTCCGAGCGCCGTGCGGGCACTGCTGGAACGCAACGACGAAGTCGGCCAGCTGGCGCGGCTGGTACGTCACCTGTCTGGCAATCCATCGGCGGCGGAATCGGAATGAGCGGCACACCCAACCGCTGGGTGGTGGCGTTGATGGGCACGGTCCTGCAGCTCGGACTGGGCACCGTCTACGCCTGGAGTTATTTTCAATCGCTGCTGGTGAAGAGCTACCGCTGGTCGTACACCGATACCGCGTGGGCGTTCAGCCTGGTCATCCTGGCGCTGGGCGTGGCGGCGGCCTGGGCGGGGGTGAACCTGCCGAAGTACGGTCCCCGCAAGCTGGCCATGGCCGGCGCGGCGCTGTTCAGCCTGAGTTACCTGCTCGGCGGCGCGGCGTTGTACGTCGGCAGCATCCCGTTGTTCTACCTGGGCTACAGCCTGGTCGGCGGTGTTGGCATTGGCCTCGGTTACGTCACGCCGGTCTCAACCGTCGCCAAGTGGTTCCCCGACAAGAAGGGCCTGGTCACCGGCGTGGTCGTGATGGGCTTTGGCGTCGGCGCGCTGTTGATGAGCCTGGTGCTGGCGCCGCTGCTGCTGGTGCGCAGTAACGGCGACCTGGTGCCGGTGTTCCTCTCGCTCGGCGCGTTCTTCGGCGTGGTGCTGTTGCCGGTCAGCTGGTTCCTGCAGGATCCGCCGGCGGCCGCCGCCGCTCCCGGTGCGCCGCCTGTTGCCGATCCGCTCGAGGCCACCACGCGGCAGTACCTGGGCTCGAGCCAGTTCATGGTGATGTGGGTGGTGTTCTTCACCAACATCGGCGCCGGCATCTCGGTGATCAGCTTCCAGTCGCCGTTGCTGCAGGAAGTGTGGGGCCTGGCCGACCCATCGCTGGAACCGGCGACGCTGGCGGCCTACGGCGCGACGTTGATCGCGATCAGCTCGTTGTTCAATGGTGTCGGGCGCCTGTTCTGGGGCCTGGTCTCGGATCGCATTGGCCGGGTCGAAAGCTTCCGCCTGATGCTGGCGACCCAGATGATCGTGTTCGGCGTGCTGATGACCGAGCGCAACCCGTGGGTCTTCAGCGCGCTCGTCTGCTACGTGCTGCTGTGCTTCGGCGGCGGTTTCGGCACCATGCCGTCGTTCGTGCTCGACGTGTTCGGCGCGCGGCGCATGTCGGTGATGTACGGCGCCATGCTCACGGCGTGGGCGGCGGCCGGCGTTGCCGGGCCGCTCTTCGTGGCCTCGATGAAGGATAACTACCCGGACCGCGCGGTGATCTACTGCTTCCTGCTGGGCGTGATGTTCCTGGGCAGCGGCTTCACGGTGTCGTTCCTGGCGACCAACGATCGCTGCAAGCCGGGCAAGCCGGCGCTCGACGACCTGGGCCTGCCCGAGCCGGCCGGCCACGCCTGATGAAGTAGGGCGCCCCGATCCGGGGCGCCCATCCTCCTTTTAGCGAACGACGTTGGTGCCGCCGTACCGGCCGAAGTCGTTCTCGAGTTCGCTGGCATGGGCCGCATCGCGCGCCCGGGTGCCGATCACGATGCCGCCATCCTTCAGGCCGCGTTCGTAGGCCGCTGCACGATCCTCGGGAATGCCGGCGCCGACGAGGGCGCCAATCAGGCCGCCGGTGGCCGCGCCGGCCCCGGCGCCAGCAAGCGCCGCGGCGATCGGACCGGCCACCACCAACCCCAGGCCCGGAATGGCGATCGAGGTGCCGACGGCGAACACCGCCGCGACGGCCGCGCCGACGCCGCCGCCAATGGCGCCGCCCACGCCCATGCCCTCGGCGGCCTTGGTGTCGCCTTCGAGTTCGCTGCCGGGTTTGGCATCGCCGAAGTGGCGCTTGCGCGTCTCGTCGGTCATCACCACGTCGACGTCGCCGGCCTTGTAGCCGTGCCGCGTGGTGAGGTCGTGGTAAGCCTTGCTGGCGTCTTCAGGCGTGGAGTACAGCCCGGTGACGTAGCCGCCGGCTGAAGATGTGATCCGGCCGTCCGGGGTGGTGCCGCGCGCGCCCGGGGTGTCACCCATCACGTTGTTGGCGGCCTGGCGGGCGCGCCCGGTGGCGTTCTCGCGCTCGCCTTCGCGTTCGAGGCGGTCGTTGCCAGTCACGGCACCGGCCGCGTCCTTGATGGCGCCCTTGGTGCGCTGGCCGAAGGCCGAGGCTTCTTCGCCAACGGTGTGATCGCTCTTGTGTGGTTCCACGGTAACCTCATTTCGGTATGGCGCCGGCGTGATCGGGCACGCGACGGGCCAGTTGATGGTCAAGACGCGAGGGTCGCGTCGTTCGAGGCAGGTAAGTGCAAGCTCCGAGCCGGGCCGGCGCGGCACAACTGCAGCACGCGCAGCAAGATCGGGCACCCGCCGCGCATGCTCGCGGTAGCTGCGGCGCGCGGTCGATTCGCCCATGGCCGGGCTTTCTGGTAAACTGTGAGTCTTCCCACCGGCGCGCGAGTCGCACCGGGGATCTCGCCAGAGGCCGGCGTAGCTCAGTTGGTAGAGCAGCTGATTCGTAATCAGCAGGTCATCGGTTCAAGTCCGATTGCCGGCTCCAAATCAGGATCACAGGTTCACAGGTTCACAGGTGCACAAGTTCACAGGTTCAGCGGTTCTGAACCCGTGAACCTAGTGAACCCGTGAACCCCTGAACCCGTGAACCTGTGAACCTGTAAGATTCGCGAATGCTGTCGAAGGAACTCTCCGACCTCTACACCCGCGATCTGACGCGACTGATCCAGCAACTCTCTGCGTTCCCCGACACCGCCACGTTGTGGCAGACGCGCGCCGGCATTACCAACTCGGCCGGCAACCTCGCGCTGCACCTGGAAGGCAACCTGCGCGAGTTCATTGGCCGGTTGCTCGGGAAGATCGACTACGCGCACGACCGGCCGCGCGAGTTCAGCGATTCGGCGATCGAGAAAGCGGAGTTGATCAGGCGCCTCACGGCCGTGCGTGACGAGATCCCGCCCGTGATCGCCGGCTTGACCGCGGACGAGCTGGACGCCGACTTTCCGCAGATCTACAGCGGCCGAACGCTGCCGAATCGCCAGATGCTCGTCCACCTGGCCGGCCACCTCAACTATCACCTCGGGCAGATCGATTACCTGCGGCGGGTCCTCACCGGCGACGGTGCGATCTCGCTCGCCGACCTCTGACGAGAGGGAGTAGAATCCGCGGCGGAGGTCCGCATGCTTCGTCCGCTCGCCTGCGCCATGCTCGTGCTGGCGCTCGTCACTCCCGCGTCGGCTCAGCTCCAGAACGTCGGCAACCTGTCGTTCCCGACGTCTGCCTCACCAGCCGCTCAGCAGCACTTCCTGCGCGGCGTCGCCATTCTCCACAGCTTCGGCTGGAAACAGGCGATCGAGGAATTCCAGCTCGCCCAGAAAGCCCAGCCCGATTTCGCGCTGGCCTACTGGGGCGAGACGCTGTGCTACAACCATCCGCTCAACTCGCAGATGGACCCCAAGGAACCGCGCGCCGTGCTGGCGCGCCTCGGCGCCGATCGCGCGGCGCGCGCCGCCAAGGCGCCGACCGAGCGCGAGAAGGGCTTCCTCAACGCCGTCGAGGAACTGTGGGGCGAAGGCGATTCCGCCCGGCGCCGTCTCGCCTACATGGACGCCATGGAACGGCTCTACAAGCAGTTCCCGGCCGACGATGAGGTGAAGACGTTCTATGCGCTGTCGATCCTGAGCGCCTCGAGCGCCGTCGACGATCGCACCGCGCGCATGAACGTCAAGGCCGGCGCGCTGGCCATGGACGTGTTCAAGCGAAACCCCAGCCATCCCGGCGCCGTCCACTACATCATCCACGCCTTCGACGATCCGGTGCACGCGCCGCTCGCCCTCGAAGCCGCCCACGTCTACGCGAAGATCGTCCCGGCGGTGTCGCACGCCGTGCACATGCCGACGCACATCTTCATCCAGCACGGCATGTGGAACGAAGTCGCGAACCAGAACATCCGCGCCTTCAACGTCGCCAAGGAACTGTGGCAGCCCGGCGACGTGCCCGGCGACATGTCGCATTCCGGCGACTGGGGCCAATACGGCTTCCTGCAACTGGGCGACTACGCCGGCGCACGCGAGCGCATCCAGGCCTTCGAGTGGATGGTCAACACCACCAAGAACCCGCGCGCTTCGTCGGCGCTGGCGCTGGTGCAGGCCCGCTACATCATCGAAACCGAAGAGTGGAAGGTGCAGCCGGTGGCCGCCAACGCGTCGAACGACACGATTCTCGCCAACGGCTTCAGCGCGGTGAAGACCGGCGACCTCGCCACCGCCGAGCGCATGGAAGCCCTGCTCGCCGCGAAGGCCAAGGCCGCCCCGGGTGGCGCCGCCGACAGCAACCCGCACGCCGACCACGGCGCGGCCCCGAAGCCCGTCGCGCCGGGGGCCGGCGACTCGGACGCCGGCAAGAGCGTACGCATCATCCACAAGGAACTCGCCGCGATGATCGCGCAGGCCAAGGGCCAGACCGACGCGGCCGTCACCCTGTTGAAGGAGGCGGTGGCGATCGAAGAGAGCATGCGCCCGCCCAACGGCGCGGCCAATCCGCTCAAGCCGTCGCACGAACTGCTGGGCGAGGTGCTGCTGGCGGCCGGCAAGCACGCCGAGGCCGCCGCGGCGTTCGAGGCCAGCCTGCTGCGCATGCCGAACCGCGCGCGCTCGCTGATGGGCGCCGTCAAGGCCCACGCCGGCGCCGGCCACAAGGAACTCGCAGCTGAGCGCTATGCCACGCTCAACAGCTTCTGGAAGGGCAAACCGGTCAGCAATCCGACCACCGACCTGCGCTAGTTGAACCCCCGCGCGGCAGGGGGTAGTATTGAAGGTTACAGGCGCCGTCGAATTCGCGCCTGTAGCCTTCACTCACAATTGACCATGCCGCCCGTCCCCGACAGCGCCTCGCTCACCATCCGTGGCGCACGTACGCACAACCTCAAGAACGTCGATCTGACGCTGCCCACCGGCAAGCTGATCGTCTTCACCGGGGTCAGCGGATCCGGCAAGTCGTCGCTGGCCTTCGACACCATTTACGCCGAAGGGCAGCGCCGCTACGTCGAATCGCTGTCGGCGTACGCCCGCCAGTTCCTGGAGCGGATGGAGAAGCCCGACGTCGATCGCATCGAGGGGATTTGCCCGTCGATTGCCATCCGCCAGAAGAACAGCGTCCGCAACCCGCGCTCGACGGTCGGCACGGTCACCGAGATCCACGACTACATGCGCCTGCTCTATGCGCGCGTCGGCCGCACCATTTGCCGCCAGTGTGGCCAGGAAGTCATTCGCGAGACCGCCGAACTCGTGACGCAGATGCTGATGCGGCTGCCGGAGGGGACGCGGCTGTTGCTCGGGTTCGACATGCCCGTCGTCGACGCAGATGACATGGCCAGGGCCGCAGATGACGCAACCGGGGCCGCAGATGACGCAACCGGGGCCGCAGATGACACAACCAGGGCCGCAGATGACACAGATTACACAGATCAGGAAGATCTAGAAGATCAGGATTCCGCGTCATCTGCGTCATCTGCGGCTCTGAGTGACCGTTCTGCGTCATCTGCGTCGCTGCTGGATGGTCTGCGTCGCAAGGGATTTGGTCGGCTCCTGATTGATGGCCAGGCCGTGACCTTCGAGGATGTTCCGGCATCGGCGTTGAAGGGCGCATCGGTGTTGAGGGTGGTGGTCGATCGCGTCAAGACCAGTGCCGACGCGCAGACCCGCATCACCGACTCGATCGAGACCGCCTATGCCGAAGGCGGCGGCTCGGCCTGGGCGCTGCAGTTGGCCGATGCCGGCGAGCCGGCCTGGCATGTGTTCTCCGAGCGGTTCGAGTGCCGCACCTGCGGTATTCCCTACGAAGATCCCCAGCCGCGGCTGTTCTCGTTCAACAACCCGTTCGGGGCCTGCCCGACCTGCCATGGGTTTGGCAACATCATCGAGCTGGATCTCGACCTGGTGGTGCCGGACCAGGCCAAGTCGATCAACCAGGGCGCCATCGAGCCGTGGACCAAGCCGCACTACCGCTCGCAACTGGCCGAGCTGAAGCGCGCGGCCAAGACCAATGGTGTGCGCCTCGACGTGCCGTGGGCCGACCTGACCCCGGACGAGGTGAAGTTCGTCGTCGACGGCGACGGGCTCGAGCGGGGCTCGGCATACGAGGGCATTCGCGGCTTCTTCCGCTGGCTCGAGAAGAAGAAGTACAAGGTCCACGTCCGCGTCTTCCTGAGCCGCTATCGCGGCTACCTGACCTGCCCCGATTGCAGCGGCACCCGGCTGCGGCGCGAGGCGCGCGACGTGCAGGTCGGCGGCGTGACCATCGACAAGGCGTCGGGCCGCACGGTGCGCGAGGCCGAGAAGTTCTTCAAGCAGCTGAAGCTCACGGAGAAGGAAGCGGCGATTGCCGACAAGGTGCTGAAGGAGATCCAGAAGCGCCTGGGCTTCCTGCGCGACGTCGGTCTCGACTACCTGACGCTGGATCGGCTGTCGTCGACGCTGTCGGGCGGCGAGGCGCAGCGCATCAATCTGGCCACGTCGCTGGGGTCGGCGCTGGTCGGCACGCTCTACGTCCTGGACGAACCGTCGATTGGCCTGCACACCCGCGACAACCAGCGGCTGATCGACATCCTGCGCCAGTTGCGCGACCAGGGCAACACCGTGATTGTCGTCGAACACGATGCCGACATGATCGGCGTCGCCGACTTCGTCGTCGACATGGGCCTGGGCGCCGGCGAGCACGGCGGCAGGGTGATCTTTACCGGCACGCTCGACCAGTTGATGGTGGAGCCGCGATCGCTGACGGCGAAGTACCTGCGAGGCGAGCTCAGCATCCCGGTGCCGCAGTCGCGGCGCAAGGGCGGGCCGCAGCGCATCCGCCTGCTCGGCGCCACTGAGCACAACCTCAAGGGCGTGGACATCGAGATCCCGACCAACACGCTGACCTGCGTGACCGGCGTGAGCGGATCGGGCAAGTCCACGCTGGTGCACGACGTGCTCTACGCGGCCATGAAGCGCGCCAAGGGCGACTGGGACCGCAAGGTCGGCGCCCACACGCGGCTCGAGGGACACGAGTACGTGAGCGACGTCGTGCTGGTGGACCAGACGCCGATTGGCCGCACGCCGCGATCGAACCCGGTGACTTATCTCAAGGCGTTCGATCCGATCCGCGAGTTGTTCGCGTCGACCAAGGACGCCAAGTCGCGCGGCCTCACACCCAGCCACTTCTCGTTCAACGTGCCCGGCGGGCGGTGCGAGGCCTGCCAGGGTGAAGGCGAAGTGCGGGTCGAGATGCAGTTCCTGGCCGACGTCTTCGTGCCGTGCGAGCAGTGCGACGGCCGGCGGTTCAAGACGCAGGTGCTCGAGGTCAAGTACCGCGGCAAGAGCATTACGCAGGTGCTGGACCTGACGGTGCGCGAGGCGCTGACCTTCTTTGCCAACACGCCGAAGGTGCTGCGGCGCATGCAGGTGCTCGACGAGATCGGTCTCGGCTACCTGCGCCTGGGACAGCCGGCAACCACCCTGTCGGGCGGCGAGGCGCAGCGCATCAAGATTGCCGCGCACCTGTCGTCGCACACCGGCGAGCGCCTGTTGTACATTCTGGACGAGCCGACTACCGGCCTGCACTTCGACGACATCGCCAAGCTGCTGGCGGCGTTCCGCAAGCTGCTCGAGGCCGGCCACACGCTGGTGGTGATCGAGCACAACCTGGACGTGATCAAGGTGGCCGACTGGATCATCGACCTGGGGCCGGAAGGCGGCGAAGGCGGCGGCCGCGTGCTGGCCATGGCCACGCCCGAGCAGGTGGCGCACGTAAAGGAATCGCACACCGGCCGCTACATCAAGGAAGTGCTGTCGTCCAACAAGGTGCTGCTGACGGGCCACCGATGACGGGCCGCAGATGACGGGCCACAGATGACACAGATTACACAGAGGATGCGGATGACCCTGGCGCTGGTCCTGCCGGTGTTTCTGCTGGTGTCGGCGATGGCGGAGGCGCAGCCGATCCTGCTGGATGTCATGGAGCGGCACGGCGTCGAGCTGCCGGGCAAGAGTTTCGAAGCGGCATTCGACCAGGGCCTGGCACCGGCCGTTCCCGTGACGCCGGGTTCGTTCGCCACGCCGCTGGCCATGCTGTCGGTCGCCACCGGCAGCGATCGCATTGCCGCGGCCTACGCGTTCGGCATTCTCGCCGGCCGATCGGCGAAGGCCGCCTCGACCGCCGAACTGACGGCTGCCGGGCAGGCGCTGCTGCAGATGTTGGCCTCCGACGATCGCCGGTCGCGCATTGCCGGCGCGCGGGTGGCCGGCCGCGTGCTGGCGGCGTCGTTCGAGTTCGGCGGCTTTCGGCCGCCCGTGCCGGCCGGGCTGAGCGACGGCCTGTTCGCCCTGTTGAACCAGGCCAACGACCGCGAGCAGCTGGCGGCCATGGATGCGCTCGGCCTGATCCGCGAGGCCAGTGCCGTGGCGGCCCTGACCGAGCGGTACTACTTCTATCGCAACGACGGCCAGCGGGCACTGGCCGGCGGCGCCCTCGAGGCGCTGGCGCGGATCGGCGATGCCTCGTCCATCGAGGTCGTCAGGCAGGTCGCGGCCGACCCGTGGGGCGGCGGCCGCGATGCCACCGCGCTGGCGGTGGCCTTTGCCCGCGAACGGCTGCTCAAGGACGGGTCGATCGTCATCCTCCAGCAGGCCCTCGACGATCGTTCGCGCCGCGCCCAGGCGCGCGCCTATCTCGACGAGCTCGGCGCACCGGTTCCGTGATCCTGCCGGTTGGCTTTTACGAGCGGCCGACGCTGGACGTGGCCCACGATCTCATCGGCAAGGTACTGGTCCATCGGTCGGCCGAAGGCGTGACCAGAGGCATGATTGTCGAGGCCGAGGCGTACATCGGCGAAGACGATCCGGCGTGCCACGCGGCGGCCGGCCGCACGGCGCGCAACGCGCCCCTGTATGGGCCGCCCGGCCTGGCCTACGTCTACCTCAATTACGGCCTGCACGACCTGGTCAACGCCGTGACCGAAGCCGACGGCCACCCGGCCGCGGTGCTGATTCGCGCCCTCGAGCCGCTTGAAGGCCTGCCGCTGATGCGCCGGCGCCGCGCCCAGGCGCCGTGGCGGAAAGGGAAGGGCGCCGCCGTCAAGGACCACGAACTGTGCCGCGGTCCGGGCAACCTGACGCGCGCGATGGGCATTACCCTGGCCGACAACTTGCGCCCGCTCACACGGGGCACGCTGACCATTCACGACCAGGGGCTGGCGCCGCCGCTGGTGGTGTGGGACGCGCGCATCGGCATCAGGGTCGGCACCGACCGGCCGTGGCGGGCCAGCATCGCCGGTCACCGCTCCGTCTCGGGCCCGACTATTCGTACCTGAGCGCCTCGGTCGGCATCAGCGCCGCGGCCTTGCGGGCCGGCACGAAGCCGAACACCACGCCGACCATGGCGGCAAAGCCGAACGACGTCAGCACCGCGAACGTCGAGACGTCGGTGGCCCAACTGAGTAGCGCACTCAACGCGTAGGACGAGCCGGCGCCAAGTGCCACGCCGATGGCCCCGCCCGCCAGGCTGAGCGACAGCGCCTCGGCCACGAATTGCCGCAGCACGTCGGTGCGACGCGCGCCCAGGGCGCGGCGCAGGCCAATCTCGCGGGTCCGCTCGGTCACCGACACCAGCATGATGTTCATGATGCCGATGCCGCCGACGATCAGTGAGATGGCGGCCACGCTGGCCAGCAGGTACGCCATGGTGTCGGTCGTCGACGACAGCACCCGCGCCATCTCCTCGGGCGAGCGCACCGCGAAGTCGTCGGCGTCGCCGGCGCCAATGCGGTGCCGCTCGCGCAACACCGCCGATACCGCGCCGGTGAGGGCCGCCGTCGCCACGTCCGGTTTGGCGGCCACCAGGATCGACGAGAGGTGCGTGGTGCCGAGCAGCCGCTTCTGCACCGCGGTGTAGGGCGCAATCACGGTGTCGTCCTGGTCCTGGCCCATCGCCGACTGGCCCTTGCGGCCCAGCACGCCGATCACGCGGAACGGCTGGTTGCTGACCCGGACGATCTCGCCGACCGGATTGACGCCTTCGCCGAACACCTGGTCGCGGACACCGGCGCCAAGCACCACGACCCGCGACGCCCGCTCGACATCCTCGTCCGTGAAGAAGCTGCCGAGCGCCAGGTCCCAGGCGCGGATGTCGGCGAAGGCGGCGCCGGTGCCCTGCACCTGCGTTTGCCAGTTGCCGCCCGATGCCACAACCTGGGTGCGGGTGCTTACCCCGGGCGAGACCGAACGGACATCGCCCACCCGCGCGGCAATCGCGAGCGCATCCTCAGCGGTCAGCGTGGTCACCGCGCCCTGGCCCATGCGCACGCCGCCAACGTTGGCCGAGCCGGCCGAAATGGTGATGACGTCGGTGCCGAGACTGGCGACCCGCTGCGCGATTGACGCCTTGGCGCCGTCGCCGAGCGCCATCATCACGATCACCGCGCCGACGCCCATGATGATGCCAAGCGAGGTCAGCGCCGAGCGCAGCTTGTTGCGCGTGATCGCCTCGAAGGCCAGGCCGATGATGCTGGTCAGCTTCATGGCTACTGGCGGCCCTGCGGGCTGCCACCTCCCGTGCTTTGCGGACGCCGCGGCATGGATGGGAGGAGGGGCGACCCCGACGCCGGTGCCGCCGCCGTGGCGGCGCCGGTGGCGCGGACGATCCCCGTCACCACCTGCGCGCCTTCACCGAAGGCATCGGTGCTGATCGCCACCTGGGTCCCGTCGGACACGCCGGTGCCGACCGGCACCTGACGCAGCCGGCCACCGGCCAGTTGCCAGACCGCCGCCCGCCGCGCCTCGCCCTCGCCGGCCACGGTGTCGGCGGGGAACTGCTTCAGGATGTCCTCTGTCGGCTGAAAGCGCAGCGCCGCGACCGGCACCCGCAAGGCTTCGTCCGCACGCGCGGTCTCGATCGACACCGTCGACGTCATGCCGGGCCGCAGCTCGCCGCCGGGGTTGGGCACGTCGATCACGGTGGTGTAGGTCACCACGTTCTGCACCGTCTGCGGCTGCAGGCGGACCAGGCGAACGGTGCCGGTGAACTCGCGGCGAGGATAGGCGTCGACCGTGAACACCACCGGCGCGCCCGGCTCCACGCCGCCGACATCCGACTCGTCCACCCGCGCCTGCAGTTCCAGGCGCGTGAGGTCGCGCGCGATCACGAACAGGATCGGCGCCTGCAGGCCGGCCGACACGGTCTGGCCGACTTCGACGTTGCGGCTCAGCACAATGCCGTCCGAGGGCGCGGCAATCACGGTGTGCGAGAGGTTGACCTTGGCCTGCGTCAGCGCCGCTTCGGCCTGGCTCAACTGCGCCTTGGCGCCCACCAGGCCGGCCTCGGCCACC
Source organism: Vicinamibacterales bacterium (assembly GCA_050247355.1). Taxonomy (GTDB): domain Bacteria; phylum Acidobacteriota; class Vicinamibacteria; order Vicinamibacterales; family UBA2999; genus 12-FULL-67-14b. Next base: position 25,392 of record JBFWUK010000031.1, read on the forward strand.
CGCGCCGCCGACCGCGCCGTGTCGACATCCTGCTGCGCCAGCAACTGCTCGGCCGCCAGTTGCTCGGCGCGCTTCAACTTGAGCTGGGCATCCTCCAGTTGCACCTGCGCCTGGTCAACGTCCGAGGTCAGCCGGATGGTGGTGGCGCGCGCCTGGTCAACCTGGCTCTGGAAGATGGCCTGGTCGAGCGTCGCGATGATCTGCCCGCGCTTGACGATCTGATTGAAGTCGGTGCCGAGACTGGCAATGATGCCCGATACCTGCGTGCCGACCTCCACCGTGTCGAGCGGCTGCAGCGTGCCGGTGGCCTCGACCGTGGCCACCACGTCGCCGCGCGACACCGCTGCCATGGCCAGTTCGGCGGGAGCGGCCGACACGTCCACGCGAATCCAATAGGCCGCGGCAAGGGCGGCGATGGCGAAGAGTGCAGTTCCCCAGAGCAGGCGCTTCATAGTGTGTCCTCACTGGCTGTGACGGCGAGGACATGGCGCGCCGAAGGCAGGGTTATGGCAAAACGATGGCAGACGTTAGGGCGGGGTCAAATCCTGCTTGCGCACGGTGATGGTCATTTGCGGGAAGGGGATGCGGATGCCGCGGCCGTCGAACGTCTTCTTGATGCGGCGCCGCAACTCGCGGCCCACTTCCCACTGCTTCAACGGCAGGGTCTTGATGCGGAACCGCAGCGTCACCTCCGAGGCATTGAAGGCGTCGACCCCCATCACCTCGATTGGCTCGAGAATGCTCGGCGCGTACGCCGCATCGGCCATCATGCCGGCAGCCGTGTCGCGGACCGCCTCGACAATCCGGTCGGTGTCGTCGTCGTAATCGACGCCGATGTCGATGATGTAGTACGAGAAGTCCTTGGTGAGGTTGGCGAGCGTCCGGATCTCGCCGTTGGCGATGGTGTGGACGACGCCCTTGAGGTCGCGCAGCACCACGGTGCGCAGGTTGATCTCCTCGACCCCGCCGCCAATGCCGTTGATCTCGGCGACGTCGCCAATCCGGATCTGGTTCTCGGCAATCAGGAAGATACCGGCAATGATGTCCTTTACCAGCGACTGCGCCCCGAAGCCGATGGCCAGGCCGATGATGCCGGCGCCGGTCAGCACCGGCGTGATGTCGACGTCGAGCTCGCGCAGCACCATCAGTGTGGCCACCGTCCAGATCAGGATCGACAGGAAGCGCTCGAAGGTGGCGCCCAGCGTCTGCGCCCGCTTGCGGCGCTCCAGCGCCCGCGGATCGGCGGCCGGCACCATCTCGTGCTCGGCCCGGCGAATGACCGAGGCCGCGAACCGGTTGGCGGCAAAGGCCAGCAGCACCAGCAGCAGGATGCGCACGCCGTTCTGCGTTGCCCAGCCGGTCAGGTCGTCGGCCTGCCAGCCGGCGGTCTGCTCGACACCGGCGAGGTCGAGCGCGGGGAAGAGCAGCAGCAGGAAGGTGAGCACGAAGGTGACACGCCGGACGGCACGCACGGTGGTTTCGGCCAGGGCCAGGGCGTGGACCCGCTCGCCCTCGATGCGCCGCAGCCCGCGGCGGACCACCGCGCCGGCGAACATCGCGGCCGCCAGGGCGGCCAGCGCCGTCATGGCCAGGGCCAGCGTGATTTCGAGCGCGTTGACGGGAATGGCGGTGACGGCGTCCGACGCGGCCTGCATGGCCTAGCGTCGCCTTTGCGGCCGGTCCTGCTGCAACTCGACCGGAATGCGCAGCGTCGAGCGCTCGCCGTCGCGTAGCACCTCGACGCGAACCGACGAGCCGATTGGGCTGTCGGCAATCAGCCGGACGAACTGCGACGGGTCGGCAATGGCCTGGCCGTTCAACGACACGATGACGTCACCCGGCAGCAGGCCGGCCTTGTAGGCGGCCGAGTCGCGCCGCATCTGGTTGACGACAATGCCGTCGGTCTGGGGGGCGCGCAGCTCGTCGGCCAGCCGCGAGGTCAGCGGCATGACCTCGACATAGCCAATCGAGCCGCGGCGCACGCGGCCAAATTTCATCAGGTCGGCAGCGACCCGGCGCACGAGGTTGCTCGGCACCGCGAACCCGATGCCCTGGTAGCCGCCGCTTTGCGAGAAGATCGCGGTGTTGATGCCGACCAGCTCGGCGCGGCCGTTGATCAGCGCGCCACCCGAGTTGCCGGGATTGATGGCGGCGTCGGTCTGGATGAAATCCTCGTACTGCGTGATGCCGACATTGGCGCGGCCGAGCGCGCTCACGACGCCGAGCGTCACGGTCTGGCTGAGCGAGAACGGGCTGCCCACTGCCATCACCCACTCCGCGACTTTCAGCTTCGACGAATCGCCGTACGGGATCACCGGCAGCCCGGCCACGTCGATCTTGAGCAGCGCCAGGTCGGTCCACGAATCGACGCCCACCACCTTGGCGCGGATGTCGCGGTGGTCGCCGACGGTGACGGTGACCTCGGTGTCACCCTCGCCGATGACGTGGTTGTTGGTCACGACGTAGCCGTCGGCCGAGATCACGACGCCGGAGCCGAGGCTCGACTCGGCGCGCGGCTGCCCGAACATCTCGCCCTGATCGCCGAAGAAGTACTGGAAGAACGGATCGTTGGCGAAGGGCGAGGCCTGTCGCCGGCCCCTGATCTGGATTGCTGAGATGTTGGTGACGGCCTTGACGGTTTGCGCCGCCACCCGCGTGAAGTCGGGCTGCCCGCCGGCGGTGGCCACGGCCGGCGCGGTGGCCGGCTGTTCGGCGACCGTGGCAGTGCTCGGCAGCGCCAGCACCTCATCGCGATCTTCCGCCGTGCCCGACAGGACGATGCCCGCGACCAGGCCGGTGAAGAGCAGCAACGCCATCAGCGAGAAGCGTTTGATCATGACACGTCGACGCGGCGCGGGCCGGCCTCGGGCGCCTTCGGGACGGTGATGGTCAGCACGCCATCGCGCATTTCGGCGGCAATGCCGGCGGTGTTGACCGCCAGGGGCAGCGTGACGCTGCGGCAGAACTCGCCGTGGCCGCGCTCGACCTGATGGTACTGCTCGCACGACACCCGGGCGTCGCGCCGGCCCTGCAGCGTCAGCTTGCCGTCGCGAATGTCGATGCGCACCTGATCGCGCGTGACGCCGGGCAGTTCAGCCGTCAGGATGTAGCTGCCCGCGGTTTCGCAGAGATCCATGGCGGGGGTCCAGCCCTGCGGCCCGGTCGACAGACGTTCGAGCCGATGCTGAATTGTGAGGAGATCGCGGAACGGGTCCCAGCGTGCAAACGCCACGATGTCTGGCATCGTAGCACGGCTGTCCGACTGGCCGGAGCCGCGGTCCCTATGGTAAACTCGCAAGGTTCTACTAACTGATTACAAAGGCTTTATGGCAGACAACCTTCTCGCTACCCAGCTCCGCAAGGGCATGATCGTCAAGATCGATAACAAGCTGTTCCGCATTTTCGATCGCCAGCACGTGACGCCCGGTAACCTCCGCGGCTTCGTCCGCGTCAAGATGCGCAACATCCAGACGGGTTCGATGGCCGAAGAGAAGCTGCGCTCGGAAGACATCGTCGAACGCGTGTCGCTCGAGCAGAAGGCGATGCAGTACCTCTACAACGACAACGAGGGGTACCACTTCATGGACACCGTGACCTACGACCAGGTCCAGCTGTCGGCCGATCTGCTGGGTGATGCGGTGGGCTTCCTCAAGCCCGAGATGAACATCGAGGTGGAGTTCTACGGCGAGAATCCGATCGGCGTCGAACTGCCGCAGACGGTGGACCTGAAGGTCGTGCAGACCATGCCCGCGATCAAGGGCGCCACCGCCACCAACCAGACCAAGCCCGCCACCCTCGAGACCGGGGTCGTCATCCAGGTGCCGCCGTTCATCGGCGAGGGCGACGTGATTCGCATCAACACCGAGACGGGCGAATACCAGACCCGAGCATAGGCGCGGCCTCACGGCCCCGTGCGGGAAGGCATTCCCCTACGAGCGAAGCGAGCCCCACGAAGGCGGCGGAGCCGCCGAGCCCCACGCGGTCCGGAAGGACCGCGCCCCACCGTGCACGAAACTGCGCGCGGCCCATATAATCACCCCATGGACGTCGTCCGGACCCCCGCGACCGGTTGGATTGAAGTCGTCGTCGGCAGCATGTTCAGCGGCAAGAGCGAGGAGCTCATCCGCCGGCTGCGCCGGGCGGAGATCGCGCGGCAACGCGTGCAGATCTTCAAGCCCGCGGTCGACACCCGGTATTCCAACGACCACATCGTCTCGCACAGCGAGTTGCGCATCCCGTCCGAGAACGCGGCCAGCTCGGCCGAGTTACTGTCGAAGATCCGGCCCGATACCGAAGTGGTCGGGATCGACGAAGGGCAGTTCTTCGATGCCGGGCTGCCGGCCGTCGCCACCGAACTGGCCTCGCGCGGGGTGCGGGTAGTGATTGCCGGACTCGACCAGGACTACCTGGGCAAGCCGTTCGAGCCCATGCCGCAGTTGCTCGCCATCGCGGAGTACATCACCAAGACGCGCGCCATTTGCATGGTGTGCGGCAACCCGGCCAATCACACGCAGCGGCTCATCCACAGTGCCGACCGGGTGCTGCTCGGGGCGCAGAACATCTACGAGGCGCGCTGCCGGCAGTGCTTCGACCCGACGTTGTCGCGGGCGGACGAGGCGGCCAGGGCCGCCAAGAGCGGAGAGCCCGCCGCCGACCAGGCCGAGGTGCGATGAGCGCCCAGGAGCTTGCCGGCACGTTGCGGCAGGCCCTGGTCGCCCTTGGTGTGCTCTTCGTGCTTGTCAACCTGCGGGTCGGCGCCCAGCTGCTCGGGTGGTGGCGCTTGCGCCGCGACGTCGTGTTGACCTGGCCTTCGCCCAAGCCGCCGTTCTTTGCCATCAACCTCGCCATCGGCGTGATGCTCGGCATCATCCTGCTGGTCACGGCGTATCGCATGCCGCGCGGCTTCGCGTCGATCTTCGGCCTGCTGATGATGTTCACCTACTACGGGTACTTGCTACCGCTGTCGGCACGCATCCGGCGCGGGCTCTACCGCGACGGCATCTGGACCGACAGCGGCTACATGTCGTACCGCGAGATAGGGGGGTTGACGTGGAAGGCCGGCGATACGCTCGTGCTGGCCTCGCGGCAGAAGACGCTGGCCCGCCGCCTGACCGTGCCTGGAGCTCATCTGGGAGAAGTGCGGCACCTGCTGCGCGAAGAGATTGGCCGCCATACAATCGAGTTTGACGAGGGCCCGGGGCTCCACCTCGGCACTCGCGACACGCGCGAATCCGCGTAGTCCTGTGCAAGTTACTCCGCCTGACGGCGGAGGCTACATCGAAGGCTACTCCGATGGCCGCAAGGCCCGATAACAGGGAGACCACCATGGCCGCACGTCCTACCTGGAAGGGTTACATCAAGGTCAGTCTCGTGACGATCCCGGTCCGGGTGTATCCCGCGACCGAGTCGAGCGCGACCATTTCGTTCAACCAGCTTCATGCCGAATGCCAGACCAGGATTCAGCAGAAGAAGTGGTGCCCGAAGTGCGAGCGTGAGATCACCTCGGCCGAAGTGGTCAAGGGCTACGAGTTCGAGAAGGGCCGCTGGGTGGTGATGGACGAGGAAGACATCGCCAAGGTCCGTACCGAGTCGAGCAAGATCATCAACCTGATGCAGTTCACCGAGGCCGACGCCATCGACCCGATGTACGTGGACAAGGCGTACTACCTGGCGCCGGAAGGGCCAATGGCGGCCGACGCCTACTCGGTGATGCGCGAGGGCATGCAGGGCAAGGCCGGCATCGGCAAGGTCGCGATCCACGGCCGCGAGTACCTGGTGGCGGTCAAGCCGCACAAGCAGGGCATGGTGATGTACACCCTGCACCACGCCGCCGAGATCCGCACCATCGACCAGATCGAGGAGCTGCGCGAGGTGCGCGGCAAGGTCAACCCGGCCGAGATGAAGCTGGCCCGGCAGGTGATCGAGAGCATCGAGGGCGACCTGAACCTGTCGGACTACAAGGACGAATACCAGGAAGGGCTGCGCGCCATCATCGACGCCAAGGTCGCCGGCGAAGAGTTCGTGGCGCCCGAGGAGTCGGCGCCGCCCAAGGTGGTGGACCTGATGGAGGCCCTGCGCAAGAGCCTCGACCAGGTGAGCACCGGCAAGAAGAAGACCGCCAAGGCCGACGCCGGCGAGGTCAAGAAGGTCACCAGCATCAAGTCGGCGGCCAAGAGCGCCGCCCGGAAACGCAAGGCATCCTAGGAGGAGCGATGGCCCGGAAGGCAGTGTGGGGCAGCTACAAGCCCGTCAAGAAATCGAGGAAAAAGGCCGCCTGATGGCGGCCTTTTTCGCAGGTGGCTAGGGCGTGCCAGAAGGCCGGCACTTCAGTGCCGGCTATTGCATGAGATATCCCAGCACGCCCATGCCGGCCGCCGTGGGGTCGCTGATCCAGTCGGGCGGCACCAGCCAGACGAAGGCCAGAATGGCGACCACCCAGATGTCGTAGGGCAGCGTCGCCCGCTCGTCGCGCCAGAAGAAGAAGCGCGCGAACACCCCCGCGGGCATCGGCTTCCTGTTCAGCGCCAGGTAGGTGTAGTGGATGCGGTTGCTGACGGTGATGATCGACAGCACCAGGATGACCCACAGCACGCCGGCCATGCGGTCGGTGAACGCGCCAATCATGAACAGCACGATCCGCTCCGGCCGCTCCATGAAGCCGACCTTGCACTTGTCGATCAGCGACTCGGCGCGCGCCCGCGCGTAGCTGGTCATGATCGAGAAGATCAGCGCCAGCGTCGCCACCAGCACGTAGCCGTTGCGGCCGTTCTCGGCGTAGAGCCAGATCAGGCCGGTGAACAGGGCGAGGTCCGAAAAGCGGTCGAGGGTGGAGTCCCAGAACGCGCCGAACTCCGACTGCTTGCCGGTGATGTGGGCGACCTTGCCGTCGATGAAGTCGAAGATGTTGGCGACGATCATGATGACGCCGGCCAGCGCGAAGCGGTCGACCGCCAGCGCCCAGGCCGCCACCACGTTGATCAGGACGCCGATCAGGGTCAGGACGTTGGGGTGGATGCCAAGGGCCACGGACGCGCTGATGATGGCCCGCAAGGGGAACATGCAAACGGCGCCGATAGCGCCTGTAAAGGTCATAATGGAAGGTGGGCTAAGCGTACCCGATGCCTATCCACGATCTCAAGGAACAGATTAGCCGGCTGCCGGAGCAGCCCGGGGTCTATCTGTACTTCAACGCCGAGGGCGAAACCATCTACGTCGGCAAGGCGCGCGCCCTGCGCGACCGCACCCGCTCGTACCTCGGCGCCTACGGCAGCAGCCCCAAGACCAACGCCCTGCTGGATGAGGTGACCGCCATCGAGGTGATCGTCACCGACTCGGTGGTCGAAGCCCTGGCGCTCGAGAACAACCTCATCAAGCAGCGGTCGCCCAAGTACAACATCCTGCTGCGCGACGACAAGAACTACCCCTACCTGCAGCTGACCACGACCGAGGCGTTCCCCCGGGTCCTGGTGGCCCGCTCGGTCGAGCGCGACGGCAACGTCTATGCCGGGCCCTTCCTGCCGGCCAAGTTCGCCCGCCGGACGATGTCGCTGACCCACAAGATCTTCGGCATCCGCTCCTGCAACGAGGTCATCACCGGCCAGCGGCACCGGCCCTGCCTGGAGTACGACATCAAGCGCTGCCTGGCGCCGTGCGTGGCGAGCATTTGCTCGGCCGAGCAGTACACCGCGGCGGTCGCCGACACCCGGCTGTTCCTCGAGGGCCGTAACGACGAACTGGCCGACCAGTTGCGGGAGCGGATGATGGGCGCCGCCGCCGACGAGCGCTACGAGGAGGCCGCCCACCTGCGCGACGCCATGCGCACCGTGCAGACGCTGCAGGAACGCCACCAGAAGATGGCGTCGGCCGAACTGGGCGACCGCGATGTGTTCGGCGTGAAACTGGGCGCCAAGGGCGCGGTGGTGCAGGTGTTCCTGGTGCGCGGCGGCCGCGTGATCGAACGGGTCGAGTTCGTGACCGATGCCGACGAGAGCGGCGAAACCGAAAGCGCGGTGATCGAGGCGGCCATCCAGCAGTTCTATTTCGACCAGGCCCCACCACCGGAGATTCACGTCCCGGCCGCGCTGGCGGAGCAGGACCTGCTCGAAGCGTGGCTGGCGCAGAAGGCCGATCGCAAGGTCAGGATCGTCATGCCGCAGCGCGGCGACAAGAAGGGCCTGCTGGAACTGGCCATGCGCAACGCCGCCCTGGCCTATCGCACCCGCTTCGATGCCAACGCCACCGCCAACTACGACGCGCTGGAGGTGCTGCAGGCGGCGTTGCGGCTGCCCAAGCTGCCGCGGCGCATCGACTGCTTCGACATCTCGACCATCCAGGGCAGCGAGACGGTCGCCTCGATGGTGGTGTGCGAAGACGGCCGGATGAAGCCGTCCGAGTACAGGAAGTTCAAGATCGGGAGTCGGGAGTCGGGAGTCGGGAGTCGGCGGGAGCCGGCCGAGACAGGTGCCGTTTCGACTCCCGACTCCCGACTCCCGACGCCCGGCAGGTTCCTGGATGACTTCGCGGCCATGGAGCAGGTGGTGAGGCGGCGCTACGCGAAGGTGCTGGAGAACGGCGGGCCGTTCCCCGACCTGATTGTCATCGACGGCGGCAAGGGCCAGTTGAATGCGGCCTATGCCGCGCTCGAGACCGTGGGACTGTCGAACCTCGTCGCCATTGGCCTGGCGAAGAAGGAAGAACTGGTTTTCACGCGCGACAGCGTCGAACCCCTCGCGCTCGACACGCACGGCGCCGCCTTGCGCCTGCTGCAGCGCATTCGCGACGAAGCCCATCGTTTTGCCATCACGTTCCACCGCCAGTCGCGGACCAGGCGCGACCTGCGCTCCGAACTCGACGGCATTCCCGGCATCGGCGTCCGCCGCCGCAAGACCCTGCTCACCACCTTTGGCAGCCTGGCAGGCGTCAGGCGCGCCACGCGCGAAGAGCTGGCCAGCGTGGTCGGCGCCCGCACCGCCGACGCCGTCATCGCCTATTTCGCCACCAACCCATGACCGACCACGGACTCGAACTGTCGCCGGGTGAACGCGAGGCCCTGGGCCGCGCCGCCCTGGCCTGGGCTCTCGACTACTTCGACACCCAGGCCGAGGCCCCCATCTATCCGGCCGTGACCGCCAAGGCGCTGCTGGCGCTCACCGACGAACCACTGCCCGAAGAGCCGCAGCCGATCAGCGACGTGATGGACCAGTTCGCCGAACTGGCGGCCCTGGGCCGCAAGAACGGACATCCGCGGATGTGGGGGTACGTGCAATCGTCCGGCAGCTTCGCCGGCGTCGCCGCCGACTTCCTGGCCTCGGCCCTCAACCAGAACGTGACGTCGTGGCGCTCGGCGCCGTCGGCCACCACGGTCGAACACCAGGTGATCGACTGGCTCAAGGCCATGGCCGGCTTCGACGCCGCGGCCGGCGGGCTGCTGCTGAGCGGGGGATCGTTTGCCAATTTTGCCGGGCTGGCGGTGGCGCTGCGCGCCGGCACGGAAATCGACGTGAACCAGCTCGGCGTGGCCGCGCTGCCGGGGCCGCCACGCATCTACACGTCCGCGATGACCCACATGTCCACGCCCAAGGCGGCCGCCATGTTGGGGCTGGGGCGGGATGCCATCGTGCCGGTGCCGGTGGACGCCGCGTTCCGCATGGACGTTGCTGCGCTCGAGCAACTCATCCGCGCCGATCGCGCCGCCGGTTGCCACGCCGTGTGCGTCGTCGCCAACGCCGGCGACGTCAACACCGGCGCCATCGATCCGCTGGACGCCATTGCCGATGTTTGCGAGCGGGCCGGTGTCTGGCTGCATGTCGACGGTTCGTACGGCGGCCTCGCCGCCGGCGCCCCGCGAGTTGCCGAGGCGCTCGCCGGCTTGCGCCGCGCCGACTCGGTGTCGCTCGATCCGCACAAGTGGCTCTACGCCCCGCTCGACGTCGGCTGCCTCCTGGTCAAGGACGCCCGCCGTCTGCGGCAGACCTTCGCGCAGGGCGCGGCGTACATCGACGTGATTGCCGACGACGACATGTCGGAGTTTGCGTTCTGGGATCACGGCCCCGAGCTGACGCGCCGGTTCCGCGCCCTGAAGATCTGGTTCATCCTCAAGTGCCATGGCGCGGCGGCCATTCGCGCGGCGATCGACGACAACATCGGCGTTGCCCAGGAGCTGGCGGCCCTGATCGACGCCAGCGACGACTTCGAGCGGCTCGCCCCCGCCCCGCTCAGCATCGTCTGCTTTCGCTACGTCCCCGAATCCCTGCGTCTGGCGCGGCACAGCCCGCTGGCGAAGGCGGCGGGGCCGGACGACCGCGCGGCGGCGCTCAACCGGGTCAACCGCGCGCTGATGGTCGAGATCCAGCGCGACGGCGACTCGTACCTCTCGAACGCCCAGATTGGCGAGGCGTTCGCCCTGCGCGCGTGCATTGTCAACTTCCGGACCCGGCCGTCGGACGCCGCCCACGTGCTGGAGACCATCCGGCGCGTCGCCGCCCGGACCAGTGGGTCCGTGTGATAACCTTTTGAGTTCTGGCCGGAATCGATTTCACTCAGGTTCTCATCCAACTCGCCGTGCTGATCGCCTCGTTATCGGTGCACGAGGCGGCGCACGCGTGGACGGCATATCGGCTCGGTGATCGAACGGCCGAGCACCTGGGCCGGCTGTCGCTGAACCCGGCGGTTCACATCGACCCGGTGGGCACGCTGCTGTTCCCGCTGATTGCCATCCTGACCGGCCTGCCGCTGATTGGCTGGGCCAAGCCGGTGCCGGTGGACACCCGTTTCCTGAAGCACCCGACGCGGGACTTCGCCGTCATTGCCGCCGCCGGTCCGATCAGCAACATCCTGATGGCCATTGCCGGCGCGGTATTGCTGGCCATCATCCCCGGCGTCGCTCCCGGCGACATCGCCGGCCGCGCCGTCATGACGCCGCTGTTCATGTTCCTGGACATGTTCGTGATCATCAACGTGCTGCTGGCGCTGTTCAACATGGTGCCGGTGCCGCCGCTCGACGGCGGCAACGTGCTGATGGGCGTGCTGCCGCCGGCCGGCGCCCGCGTCATTGAACAGCTGCGGCCATACGGCTTCCTGATTTTGTATGCTTTGATGCTGACCGGCGCCCTGAGCACCCTGCTTGGGCCGGTCGCGTATTTCGTGCTCACCCTCCTGGGGGTACGGTGAGCCGCGGGTTGGACACTGTCAGGCACCGATGGAGCTGATGTGAGCGGCGTGACCAAGCAACGTGTGCTGTCGGGCATGCGACCGACGGGAAAACTGCACCTCGGCCACCTGGTGGGCGCCCTCCAGAACTGGGTCGACCTGCAGGCCAAGTACGACTCGTACCACTGCGTCGTCGACTGGCACGCGCTGACCACCAACTACGCCGACACGTCGGAGATCGTCGCCAACGGCCTCGACAACGTCGCCGACTGGATTGGCTCGGGCCTCGACCCCGAGAAGAGCACGTTCTTCGTGCAGTCGCTGGTGCCCGAGCACGCCGAGCTGTACCTGCTGTTCCAGATGATCACGCCGATTCCGTGGCTCGAGCGCGTGCCCACCTACAAGGAGCAACTGGAGCAGTTGAGCGAGCGCGATTTGTCGAGCATCGGCTTTCTCGGCTATCCGCTGCTGCAGGCCGCCGACATCGTGGTCTACGACGCGCACTGGGTGCCGGTCGGCGAGGACCAGGTGCCGCACATCGAGCTGACCCGCGAGGTGGTGCGCCGCTTCAACAACTTCTATCCCGACGCCGCGCTGGTCGAGCCGCAGGCGCTGCTCACGCCGACGCCGCGGCTGCCCGGTCTCGACAACCGGAAGATGAGCAAGAGCTACAACAACACCATCGACCTGTCGGACGATGCCAGGACGGTGCAGAACAAGGTGCGGCAGATGTACACCGACCCGAAGCGGGTGCGGGCCGACATCCCGGGCACCGTCGAGGGCAACCCGGTGTTCATGTACCACGACGCGTTCAACCCGGACACCGCCGAGGTCGACGACCTGAAGGCGCGCTACCGCGCCGGCAAGGTCGGTGACGTCGAGGTCAAGACCAAGCTCGCGGCGGCCGTCAACAACCTGCTCGACCCGATCCGCGAGCGCCGGGCGCAGGCCCTGGCGCGGCCGGGCTACCTGCGCGACGTCCTGATCGAGGGGTCGAAGAAGGCCCGGGTGGTCGCCCAGGCGACCATGGAGCGCGTGCGCGGCGCCGTGAAGTTGAAGTACTGATGGCCGAGACCCCCGAGATCCCGCCCGTGCCGCCGGCCGAGCCGGCGCCGGCCGAAGAGGCCTTCGAGTCGCAGCTCGACTCCATCCAGATCAAGCTGCAGTCCTTCGAGGGCCCGCTCGACCTGCTGGTTCATCTGATCAAGAAGAACCAGATGAACGTGTATGACATCCAGATCTCGGTCATCACGAAGCAGTACCTCGAGTACCTGAACCTGCTGCAGGAGCTGAACCTCGACGTCGCCAGCGAGTTCCTGGTGATGGCGGCCACGCTGATCCACATCAAGAGCAAGATGCTGCTGCCGCGGCCGGAAACCGCGGCCGGCGACCCGGCCGAGGAAGAAGATCCGCGCGACATGCTGGTGCGCCGCCTGCTCGAGCACCAGAAATTCAAGGCGGCCGCCGAACTGCTGCACGACAAGGAGACGCTGCGCAGCGCGCAGTGGGGCCGGCCCGACTCGCGGATCGAGGAGATTGCCGGCGACGACTACGAGCCGGAGTTCGAGGTCGACCTGTTCAGCCTGCTGTCGGCGTTCAAGCAGGTGCTCGAGCGGGCGCGCGAACGGCCGCCGGTGGTGCTGCCGGCCGAGCAGATTTCGATCGAGCTGCGCATCGACCAGTTGCTCGAGCGGCTGTCGGAGACCGAGGCGTGCGGGTTCGAGGACCTGTTCGACGACGTGGCGTCGCGTGGCGAGATGATCGTCACCTTTCTCGCCATGCTCGAGATGATCCGCCTCAAGCTGATCCGCGTGTTCCAGTCGGGCGGCGCCGGCGCCATTCGCATCTACAAGCGCGCGCGCCCGGCTGACGCGCCGCACCCGATCCACGATCCGGAAGACGAGTACAAGGCGCACCACCCGCCAGGCAACCCGCAGGAGTTGCCGCCACAGTTGCCAGACGACCAGCCGTCGGGCGGCGTGAAGGAAGAAGAGACGAAGGAATGAGCGACGAGAACCCGAACGAGGTGCCGGTAGACGACGATCCGGCCGTCGAGGTGCCGGTGGAGGAGTCGCCGGTCGACGAGACGCCGGTCGACGAGAACCCGGTCGACGAGACCCCCGCGGCCGACGGCACCGGCGACGCGGCGGTGGTCGAAGAGGCCAAGCCGCGCATGGAGTTGTCGCAGCTCAAGGCGGTGATCGAGGCGCTGGTGTTCGCGTCGCCCGACCCGCTGACGCCGCGCATGCTGAACCGGCTGCTGAATGACGAGCCGAAAGAAGACGTGCAGGCGGCGTTGAAGGCGCTGCAGGCCGACTACGTCGACCGCGGCGGGCTGCACATGGCCGAGGTCGCGGGCGGCTTCCAGATCACGACCCGTCCCGAGTACCACGACTGGGTGCGGCGCCTGTTCCACGAGCGCTCGTCGAACAAGCTGTCGGCGGCGTCGCTGGAAACGTTGTCGGTGATTGCCTACAAGCAGCCGGTGACCGCCGCCGAGATCGGCGAAATCCGCAGCGTCAACACCTCGGGCGTGCTGTCGACGCTGCTCGAGCGGCACCTGATCAAGATCGTCGGCCGCAAGAACGTGATTGGCCGGCCGTTCCTGTACGGCACGACGAAGGAGTTCCTGATCCGCTTCGGCCTGAACGACCTCAACGACCTGCCGAAGATCGAGGACATGGCGCAGCAGCTCGGGTTCGATCCGCCGCCAGTGCTGATGGAGCGCGCCGTGCCGGAAGAGATGCTGCCGCTCGAAGAGGGCGACGTGCCCGACGACCAACCCGAGTAGGGGTCTGACCCCGAGCAAGAAGTGCGGAGGGGTCAGACCCCTTCACGCCGGGCAAGATGGTGCGGAGGGGTCAGACCCCTTCACGCCGGGCAAGATGGCGCGGAGGGGTCTGACCCCTTCACGCCGGGCAAGATGGCGCGGAGGGGTCAGACCCCTCCGCACCGCCTGGTCGGGGTCAGACCCCCTACGGCTGGCAGCCGGGTTCCACGCCCGCCACGCCGTTCACGGTGATGACGCCGGGCGTCACCCAGGTCGCCGTGCCGCCGGCATAACAATCCAACTGTTCGAACGCGACGGTCGCCCCGTTGTTGGCCGCCACGTGCGCGTCGGGACCGAAGCGGGTCATGCCGGCGAAGTTCGTGGTGCCCGGGGCGCCGCTGAGGACCGCGCAGCCAAGACCCATGAAGTTGAAGCTGCCCGGCGTCGTGGCGAGCTGGTTCAGGCCGAACGTGCCGGCGCCCTGGCCATTCGTCGTCAGCGAACTCTGCGCGTTGCACCAGATATCGCCGGTCACCTGGGCGTCGTTCTGGAAGCTGATGTGGCCGCCGCGGTTGGCAAGGTGAGCTCGCATCAGGGCGTTGACGTGACCGCCGCCCTGGATCACTTCGGAGAGGGTCGCTCGCACCCCGAACCGGCCGGTGACGGTGCTGTCGTTCAGCACCACCGACGCCCCGGCGACGGCGCTCACGCCCCAGCGGTCACCGGTCGCGCCGTTGTTGCTGATGTCGCAGCCGTTGCACACCACCCGCGCGCCGCGGACGACCAGGCCTTGGCCGGCGTTGTCGTGGATGCCGGTGTTATTGGCGACCACCACCGCCGAGCCGCCGGCGAAGAGCGCGTCCTGCGCGCCGCCGCGAATCTCGACATCGGTCAGGCCGACCGACGAATCGGTGACCAGCAGCCCGATGGCGGGACTGAGCTGGATGCCGATCGACTCGAACTGCACGCCGTTGACCGAGAAGGCGCCGAGGCCGGGAACGTCGGACACCTCGACCAGGGCCGATTGCCCCTGCACGTCGCCGTCGGCCGGCGCCGTGATGCCGTCGGTGTCGGGGCTCAGACCGCGAATGAGCAGCGGCCGGCGCACCTGGAGGGGGCCCTCGCAGAAGCCCCTGACTTCGATCACCAGCGGATCGATGCGACCGGGGACCCGGTCGATGGCGCGTTGCAGGCTCTGGCCGCGGTGGCAGTTGACCCGTACCGTGCGATCCCGGTCGCGCCCGTGACTGGCGTCGATGGCGGTGGTAAGGGCCGGGAGCGCAAGCAGGGCAAGCAGGACCGGCAGGACGGGAATGAACGAACGAGCAGACGGGGTCATCTGGCCTCCAATGCCAGGTATGACGGCCGTGGTTCGGATTTTCCGCGGCCCGGCGCCTACAGCAGCAGCGCGTCGACCCGGTGCGCGTGGACGAACCGCTCCTGGGGCGACCACTTGAAGATGGTGAAGCGGCCGTCCTGCGAGGCGACCAAAGCCGTCGCTTCGCGCTGGTCGTGCACGAACTGCGCCGCCGACAGGTGCCGTGTTCCCCCGAGCTGCGCCGGCGTGGTGCGGATGGGAACGCTGCCCTCGACCGGCTCGGTGACGTTCACGTGCTCGACCAGGGCGCTGCCCTTGCGGCGTGTAATCTTGGCGCCGAACGCGAGCACCTCGTAGCGGTCGGTAATGAGGGTGGCGCCGTCGACGGCGGTCAGGCCGGCAATGGCGTCGACCGAGCGCTTCAGGTCGTCCGGATCCGGCGACGCGCCGCGCATCAGCTCGGCGAGTTCCGAGAAGGGCGGGGCCAGCGAGTACAAGAGCGGCGTCACCACCGATTCCTGCCACGTGTCCGAGTTGGACGGCACCACCAGCAGGGCGCCGCCGCGGCCATGCTGGCGCATCGACGCCGCCAGTTGCACCAGGATGGCGGTGACGCCGGCTGCGATTGGCCGGTCGACGGCGCCGATCAGGGTGGTGACCAGGGCGGGGCAGTCAGGCACGATCTTGCCGCCGCGCTCGTCCACGATCTTGATCTGATCGCCCTCGAGGACCGCCACGTTCGCGAACTTGCCGAACGGCTCGCTGCGGTGCTTCACCACCACAAGGCCCGACGCCACCACTTCCACGACCAGGCAGAATGCCGGCACCTCCCGCGTCGTGCCCCAGACGTGAAAGCCGTCGCCCGATCGCCACACCCCCAGGTGGATGCCGGGCCGTTCGACCGCCGGCGCCACCTTCGCCAGCATGGGCGGCCCGAGGGGCAGGTGGGTATGGAACACCAACGGGTGGCGCGCCTTCGCGGGCGGCAGCAGCGCCAGTGAAATGCGCGGCGTCTTGCCTTCCTCGCGGCGCAGGCTGGCCCAGAACGCGGCGTCGATCAGCGCCTCGATCGCTTCGGCGCCCGGTACCTCGGCGATGGCCACGCCCTCTTGCGTGCTGGCGGCGGCAATGTGCCGCGCGAAATGAGCATTGACGGCCGCAGCGACGGCGTGCGCGGCAGGATAAGTGGGCTGGGGCATCCACCTCACTCTAAGTTGTCGCTTGGGGAGTTGAAAGTTGAAACTTTCATACTCTAGAGCGGGTAGCCCAGCGTCAGCCCCAGCACCGTGACGAGGAACAGCACCACGGGTGTCAGCGCCAGGAACACCACGAACGTGTAGCCCATGACGTCGCGGGCGCGCAGGCCGAGCATGCCGAGAATTGGCAGCATCCAGAAGGGCTGCAGCAGGTTGGCCAGCGCCTCGCCGAGGTCGTAGGCGACCACCACCCAACCCAGGTGCACCTTGAGTTCGTGGGCGGCGGCCATCACGTACGGCGCCTCGATGATCCACTTCGAGCCGCCCGACGGCACGAACACGCCCAGGACCGCCGAGTACATGGCCACCACCGCCGGGAAGGTGGTCGTGTTCGAAATGCCGACGAACACCGCGGCCAGTTGCTGGCTGAGGTGCGTGCCGGTGATCACCGCGGCAATGCCGGCGTAGAACGGGAACTGCAGCAGCACGCCCCACACCGCCGGCGTGGCGCCTTGCACGGCGTGCATCAACCGGGCCGGCGTGCGGTGCAGCAGAATGCCCAGCAGCAGGAACGACAGGTTCACGGTGTCGAGGGTGATGGCGTTGAGCGCGTCCGGCGCGCGCATGAAGTAGCGGACCAGATAGGTGCCGCCGAGCGCCACGACGAACGACGGCAGCAGGGCCGAGTGTTCGAGCCACGCGCCTGGCGCAATGGGGCCGGCCGGCGCCGGCGGCTCACGTTCGGTCAGGTCGATGCCCAGGTCCGCGGCGGTCCGCGCTCGTCCGGCCGGCGGCGCTGCAAGCCACATCACCAGCGTGACGATGACGATCTCGACCAGCACCGCGACCAGGCTTTGCCACAGGAAGATGGTGTGCGTGAAGGGAATCAGGCCACCCGCCAGCACCCCGCCGGCGACGATGTCGCGAATCTGCGGCTGCAGCGCTCCCGGGGTGGCCATTTGCAGCGCCGCCGATCCACTCAGGCCCTGGGCCCAGATGCTGCCGAGCCCAAGGAAACTGGCGGCCGCCAGCGCGCGGTAGTCCACCCTCGGCACCCGCCGCGCGATCTCGCGTGCCAGTACGGCGCTGAAGATCAGCGAGAAGCCCCAGTTGAACCACGAACTCGCCATGGCGAAGAACGTCACCAGGGCAACCGCCCCTCGTGGGGTGCGCGGCCACCCGGCCACGGTGCGAATCACGGTGCGCATGGGGCCCGACGTGGCCAGCACGTGTCCCGTGATGATGATCAGGGACATCTGCATGGTGAACGGGATCAACCCCCAGAAGCCGCCGCCCCACGCGTCGACGATCTCTGCCGCCGTGGCCGGCGTCCAGACCAGGGCGGCGATCACGACAATGACAGTGGCGGCCAGGGCGAAGATGAACGCGTCGGGTATCCAGCGCTCGGTCCAGGCGGTCAGGGCCAGCGCGGCCCGGCCGACGGCGCCGGGGCGTTCGGCGTCGGCCGGGGTCTGCGGTGAGGGCATGTTCCGGGAACCTTAACATTGGTTGCCGGCCGGAGGCCCCTCCGGCGAATACTGCAGCCGCGCCGACAGTTCTGTCAGTTGGCCCGGGGCCGCTCGAGCGTTGAGCCGAGAGAACCGGACGCTTTGCGATTGGCAACAAACCTGCAATCCCCCCGCCCGAATATGAGTCCGACGGTCGGCAAGTATGCCCGCTATGGCGCGATCGCCGCGTGGATCATTGCCGGCGGCTGGATGGCTGGAGCCACCGCCGGCGAGCTGCGCACCCTGTGGATGGTGCTGCCGTCGCCGCCGGAAGTGGAGCAGGACTTCACCGTCCGCAGCGCCGAAGACGATCTCGGCCGCCGCACGTCATTCCGCATCCTGCTGTTCAGCGACGAGTTCCGCTGGCGCATCAACTCGTACGATGCCGTCGAGAGCAGCTCGGCGCGCCCGCGCTTCACCGAGGAAATGAAGGAAGTGCTCAACAGCGCCCGTGAAGTGATCGTGGTGGGCGCCAGCTCGGAAGAAATCCCGGCCGGTGTTTCGTTCGCGGCCGGCCGCCGCAACGAAGAGCGCCGGGCGGCGCGGCGCGCCGAGAAGATCGCGGTGTGGGTACGCGAAGTGCTGCGGCGTCCCGTCCCCATCCGCAAGCTGAACGTCGGCCATCACACGCCGACCGGCAGCGGCGAGACGTCCGATCAGCGGCGGCTGGTCATCATCCTCGTGCTCGACCAGGACGAGGGGGCCGACATCGACCAGGCGCTCCGATCCGCGATGGCGGGCGAGAGCGTGCGCGCGCCGATTTTCGAGGCGCTGCTGACCAAGTACTCCCTCGGCTCCGGTTCAACCTTCACCTGGGTGCCCTGACATGAGCGAGTTCCTCGACATGATGCGCGACGTACCGGTGCCGCTGGCCACCGCCTGGGGCGGCTGGCTGGCGGTCGGCCTGACCCTGCTGCTCTGGCACCTGCGCGCGCGCGACTGGGAGGGGGAGTATGTCCGGCTGATGGCGGCCTCGCGGCCGCGCACCAAGTCGGGCGTGCGCCCGCCGTCAGGCGTGCGGCGCGCCCCCAAGGCCAGCGCCGACGCCTTTGGCGAGCTGGAGGCCCTGCTGGAGCCCGCCCCGACGACCGGCGCCATCAGCCGCCGGCCGGGCGACTAGCCGCGTCAGCGCCAGTCCGATCGGCCTCAAGCGACGCGATCAGCTTCGAGACCAGCGCCGGGTCCGCCGGCTTGACCAGGTGATGGTTGAAGCCGGCCTCCTGCGACCGCCGCCGATCCTCAACCTGTCCCCAGCCGGTCAGCGCCACGATCACCAGCGACTTGCCCCACGGCTGTTCGCGCATGCGCCGCGCGGTCTCGTGGCCGTCGAGCCCGGGCATGCCGATGTCGAGGAAGACCAGGTCCGGGCGAAACTCGGCCGCCGCCGCCATGGCCGCGTCGCCGTCGTGGGCCAGGCGGGTGTCGTGGCCGTGCATGGCGAGCAGGACGGCCATCGACTCCGCCGCATCGGCATTGTCGTCAACCACCAGGATGCGGCGGCGGGTGGCCGCGACACCGCACTCGGCCGGGGCCTCGGCCGCTGGCCTGACTTCAGCCGGCGCCAGCGCCGGCAGGCGGACCACGAACTCGGTGCCTTGTCCCAGGCCCGGGCTGCTCACCTCGACGTTGCCGCCGTGCATCTCGACGATCCGCTTGACGATGAACAGCCCGATGCCGAGACCGCCCCGCGAGCGGCCGCCGGTGCGGTCGGCCTGCCGGAACATGTCGAACACACGCGGCAGCATGTCGGCGTGGATGCCGATGCCGGCGTCCCGCACGCGGACGACCGCCTGGCCGTCCTCGTCGGCAACGGTCAGGCTGATCGCCTTCCCCGGCTCGCTGTACTTCGCGCTGTTGTTGAGCAGGTTGGCAAAGACCTGCGCCAGCCGCGTGCGATCGGCGTTGACGAAGATCGGCTGATCTGGCGTCACCACCTGCAGCGTCTGTCCGCCGAGCGTGATGAGCGGCATCGCCGTCTCGACGGCATCACTAATCGCACCAGCCAGGTTGACCGGCGCGACCCGCATTTCGATCTTACCGGTGGTGATCCGCGCGACATCCAGTAGATCGTCGACCAGCCTCACCATCTGCGCCAGCTGGCGCTCCATGATCTCGCGGGCCTGCGCCGTGGCGGCGGCGTCGTGCCCGGCGGCCTTGAGGATGTGCAGGGCCGAGCTGATCGGGGCCAGCGGGTTGCGCAGTTCGTGGGCCAGCGTGGCGAGGAAGTCGTCCTTGCGGCGATCGGCCTCGCGCAGCGCTTCGACGGCCTGTTTCTGAGCGGTGATGTCGATGCCCAGCCCGTGCAGCATCTGCGGCCGTCCGTCCGGGCCGTAGGTGGCCTTGCCGCGGGCCTCCATCCATCGCCACTCGCCGCTCGTCGCGTGCCGGAAGCGGAACTCCAGCACATAGTCCTCGTGGGCCTCCAGCGCTCGCGCGATCGCGGCCGGCAACCGCTCGCGGTCTTCGGGCGAGACGAACTCGAACAGCCGCTGGCGGCTGAAGTCCTGGTCGTCGGGCGACAGCCCGAAGATCGAGGCCAGTTCCGGGCTCCACCAAACGGTGTCGAGCACCAGGTCGCGCGACCACGCGCCCATCTTGCCGGCCTGCATGGCCAGCGCCAGCACGTCGTGGTTCTCGCGCAGCTTCGCCTCGGCCCGCGCGCCTTCGACGGCGAACAGCGTGCGCTCGGCGACCTGCTCGAGCAGCTCGGCATCGGCCGCCGTCCACGCCCGCGGCGCGCCGTCGGACATCACCATCACCGCCACCAGCGTCTGCGACCGCAGCAGCGGCACACAGACCAGCGAGGCAATCTGCATCCGCTCGTAGGTGGCGTGCGCGACCGGCGTGTCGGTCAGCGGATGCCGGCGCACGTCGGCGATCGTCACCGTTCGCCCCGCCTTCAACTCGTCGACCATCAGCGGCCCGAACACTTCGATCGGGTAGCGTCCGGCGACGCTTGGCAGGCCGTTGGTGTAACCGCGGGTGATCTCGACCACGTTCGTGCGGGTGTCGACGTCGCCGTACGTGCAACGGGTGACGTCGAAGTGGAGGCCGACGCGGGTCACGATCTCGCGCATGACGATGGCCGGGTCGTGCAGCCCGCGGGTGGCGTCGTGAATGTCGACCAGCAGCCGGTGGGCTTCTTCGCTCTGCTGCAGGCGCAATTCGGCGGCCTTGCGCGCCGTGATGTCGCGGGCCGTCTTCGAGGCGCCGATGATGTGGCCGTGGCGATCGTGCACGGGTGACACCGTGACCGCGATGTCGCGCCGCTCGCCCGACTTGGTAACCCGGATCACGTCGAGTTGATCGATTCGCTGGCCGCGGCGCACGCGGTCGAGAATCGACAATTCCTGGTCGCGATGGTCGTCGGGCACCAGCATCATGATCGACTGCCCGATCGCCTCGGCGGCGGTGTAGCCGAACAGCCGCTCGGCGCCCTTGTTCCACGACGTGATGCGGCCCTCGAGCGTCTTGCTGACGATCGCGTCTTCCGACGAGGCGACAATCGCCGCCAGCAGCGACTGCGCCTCGACCTTGCTTTCGAGCGCGAGATTGGCCGCCGACAGTTCGCGCTGGCCGGCTTCGAGCCGGCGCTGCGCGCTGCGCATCGCCTCGCCGAGCACGATGATCGAGCCGCACGACGCCAGGTAGACGATGACGTTGAGCAGTTCTGGCAGCCCGGCGCGGGTGAGGATGTTGCCCGGAATGAAGATGGTGTCGACCACCAGGAAACCGAACACCGCCGTCACCAGCGCCGGACCCCAGCCGCCATACCAGACCACGAACGACACCGCGGCGAACATTGTCGCCAGCGGAAAGGAGGTGCCGATGACCGGCGTCAGCACGACACGCAACAGGACGGCGACCGCAATGGTGGCAGCCGCCACGGCGTAACGGCGCAGGGGCGAACCGTTCAGGACTGGTGTCACGGTTGAGGTTAGTGCGGCTCAGCGCAGGGTACGATTCTAGCGGAAGTCGGCAGCGCCGGACGAGAAGAGGTGCGCGTCAGACGCTCGCTTTGAGGCGCCTGACTTCGTCAGGTGTGAGATCGCGCCACTGCCCAGGTTTGAGCCGGCCCAGTCCGATGGGCCCCATCTGCACGCGGCGTAAATCGCGCACCGGCAGCCCGACGGCGCGGCACATCTTCCGGATCTGGCGGTTGCGGCCTTCGCGCAGCGTGATCGTCAGCAGCGTGGTCGGCTTGTGGCCCTTGACCGTGGTGCCGGCATGCACGTCGGCCGGCGAGGTGCGGCGGCCGTCGATGAAGACCCCCTTGCGCAGTTTCTCCATCGCCTTCGGGTCGGGCACCCCCAGCACGATTACCTCGTAGACCTTGTCGACTTCGTGGCGCGGGTGGGTCAGGCGCGCCGCCAGGTCGCCATCGGTCATCATCAGCAGCAGGCCCTCCGAGTCGTAATCGAGCCGGCCGACCGGGTAGATGTACGCGCCCTGGCCGATCAGGTCCATCACCGTCGCCCGGCCTTCCGGATCGCTGCGGGTGGTGACGTAACCCTTCGGCTTGTAGAGCACGATGTAGCGGTCCTTGACGTCGAGCTTGATGCGGCGGCCGTCGACCTTGATGGCGTCGCGGGCCGGGTCGGCCTTGGCGCCGAGCGTGCGGACGGTGTCGCCGTTCACGGTGACGCGCCCTTCGAGAATCATCTGCTCCGAGGCCCGCCGCGACGCCACGCCGGCGGTCGAGAGGATCTTTTGCAGCCGAACGCCGGGGCCGGTGTCTCTACTCACTGGCTCATTATGCCGCGCCAGAATCGCATCAGGTGCCAAACTTCGGCCAGGCTGGGCGTGCGGTTCACTTCGGCGTGCGTGATCAGGCCGCTCAGCAACCCGGTCACGGCGGCCCGCCCCTGGAGGTGTTCGGCCAGCAGCACGGTTTCCATCGACGGGATGACGTTGTCGTCAATGCCGTGCAGCAGCATGACCGGCGCCAGCGGCGGCGTGGCACGCTCGGCCGACAGCGCCGGCATGGCGGGGTGGTCCGTGAGGCCGTCGGCAATCGGCAGCAGGATCGGCCCCAGCTTGTCGACCGCGCGGTCGTTGACGTAAGTCATGAGCGTCCGCGACGGTTCCGGCAGCGTCTGGGCGTAGGCCTTCATCTCGTCGAACACCTTCAGGGCGGCGGCCTGGTCGGTCATGGCCAGCGACGAGGCGAGCAGGAAGCCGTCGATGCCGCGGCTGAGCGCGGCCACCTGGCCGGCCGGCACCACCCGATCGGCCAGGCTGAGCAGCACCACGGCCACGCCGTAGTCGTGCGGCGGGTGCACGCCGACGTGGGCGGCGCCGACGACGGCGGAGCTGTGCTTGGCGCGCTCGAGATCGCCCAGCACTTCGCCGGAGCACAGGTAGTGCATGACGCGCGCGAGATCGCCGTGACCGCCGAACGACAGCACGAACGTCACCCGGTCGCGGATCGAGTCGCGGCCGGCCGCCACCACCGACAGACCGCCCGAGAAGCTGATGCCGAGCAGGCCGACCTTGCCGTCGGACGCGTACTGCGGCTGGCCGCTGGCCCAGATCACCGCGTCTTCAATCACGTCGGTGACCTGCGGCGTGATCTTGAACTTCTGCAGGTCGGGCGCGGCAATCGTGAGCACGCCGAAACCGGTGGCCGCGAGGTCTTCGGCCAGCCCCACGAGACGTGCCTCGTTGATGCCGTCGCGATGGACGCCGGGTATCAGCAGCACGGTGCGGCGGACCGCACTGGCCGGACGGTAGTACCGCGCCGGCACCTCGCCCTGCCGCGTCGGCACGCTGAACACCGGCTCCCGCGACACCGTCGTCGTGCGCCAGCCGGCCACCGTGGCCGGGACCCCCTGCAGGTCAGCCGCGCGAATGATGAAGCCGATGGCGTCGAGATAGGGGAGCGCCAGCGCGCCGAGGACGGCGAGCAGCACGGTGGCGGCAATGGCCGCCTTGCTGCGGCGCGAAAGGGGCACGCCGGAATGGTACACTGAACCTTTGTGAAGAACCTCATCATCGCGATTGATGGCCCTTCGGGCGCCGGCAAGGGAACGTTGGCTCGCACCGTGGCGCAGCGGCTTGGCTACCGGCATGTCGACACCGGCGCGATGTACCGCGCCGTCGCCTGGAAGGCGGCGCACGACGGCATTTCCCTGGATGATGACGCGGCGGTATCGGCGGTGGCGGCTGGTGCCGTGCTCGAGCAGGTCGATGGCCGGATCACGATTGACGGCCACGACGTCACCCGGGAGATCCGCACGCCCGCGGTCGACAAGGCGGCCGCGTCGGTGGCGCGGTTGCCGCACGTGCGCGAGGTGCTGGTCGAGCGGCAGCGCGTGATTGGCGCGGCCGGCGGCGTGGTGATGGAAGGGCGCGATATCGGCACGGTGGTGTTCCCCGGCGCCGACATGAAGATCTACCTGGATGCGTCGGCCGAGGAACGCGCGCGGCGACGGGCATCAGACGAAGCGCATACCGGCGGCCAGGACAGCCTGGCCAACGTGCACAGCGAACTGGTCGCGCGAGACCGGACCGATTCCACGCGCGCGGTGGCGCCGCTCACGCTGGCCGACGACGCGGTCTACATTGACACCACCGAGATGCCCATCGAGGTGGTGGTCAACCACGTCATGATGCTGCTGCTCGACAAATTGAACGAATAGGCTCAGCCAGCCTAAGGCTGAAGTGCTGATGTGCGGGGAGGGTGATGACGCCGGAAGAATTCCGCAAGGCCGGCCACGCGTTGATCGACTGGATTGCCGACTACCGGGCGACGATTGAATCGCGCAAGGTGATCGCCCAGTCGGCGCCCGGCGACGTCAAGGCCAAGCTGCCGCCGGCGCCGCCGAAGCAGGGGGAAGCGTTCGACGAGATCGCCGCCGACATCGATCGGGTGGTGATGCCCGGGATTACCCACTGGCAGCATCCGCGCTTCTTCGGCTACTTCCCGTCGAATGGCCTGTTCGCCAGCGTGCTCGGCGACTTGTTGAGTTCGGGCCTCGGCGTGATCGGCCTGGCCTGGCAATCAAGTCCAGCGTTGACGGAGGTCGAAGAGGTCGTCATCGACTGGATGCGGCAGATGCTGGGCCTGTCGCCGGCGTGGAGCGGCGTGCTGAACGACACCGCATCAACCAGTACGCTGGTCGCGCTGCTTTGCGCGCGTGAGCGGGCCAGCAACTACAGCCTCGGGCGCGGCGGCCTGCAGGCAGAGCCGCGGCCGCTGATCGTCTACACCTCGGCGCAGAGCCACAGTTCGGTCGAGAAGGCGGCGCTCCTGGCCGGCTTCGGCCGCGAACACGTCCGCATGGTGCCCCACGACACCGCCTACGCCATGCGGCCCTACGCGCTCGATGCCTTGATTCGGGCCGACCTGGCCGCCGGCAACCAGCCGTGCGCGGTAGTTGCCACCACCGGCACCACGACCTCCACCGCCCTCGACCCGCTCGCCGCCATTGCCAAGGTCGCGTCCGAGCATGGGGTGTGGCTGCACGTCGACGCCGCCATGGCCGGCTCGGCGATGATCCTGCCGGAGTGCCGCTTCATGTGGGACGGCGTGGAGCAAGCCGACTCGCTGATCGTCAACGCCCACAAGTGGCTGGGCGCGGTGTTCGATTGCACCCTCTACTTCGTCCGCGATCCCGAGCACCTGGTGCGGGTGATGTCCACCAACCCCAGCTACCTGCAGACCGCCGCCGACGGCCGCGTGAAGAATTACCGTGACTGGGGCCTGCCGCTGGGCCGCCGCTTCCGCGCGCTGAAGTTGTGGTTCCTGATCCGCGAACAGGGCGTGGAAGGGTTGCAGTCGCGCCTGCGCCGCGACATCGCGAACGCCGAGTGGCTCGAGCAGCAAATCAAGGCCACCCCCGGCTGGAAGGTCCTGGCGCCGGTGCCGCTGCAGACGTTGTGCGTGCGCCACGAGCCCGGCTGGCTCAGCGACGAGGCGCTGGACCTGCACACGCAGGCGTGGGCGGCGCGGGTCAATCAAGCCGGCGCCGCATACCTGACCCCGGCCATCCTTGACGGCCGCTGGATGGTCCGTGTCTCGATCGGCGCGGAACAAACCGAGCGTGTCCACGTCGAGCAGCTGTGGGCGTTCATGCAACAAGCCGCGACCGCGAACTCATAGGGCCGCAGAGCACACAGAGTTCTCAGAGAAGACAGTTCGGACAGAGGCAGGGTCGTTGGCGGCGCTACGCGCCGCGGGTCTGATGCCGAACGGCGAAAAATGAGTCCTGTAGCAATGAACCCGAGGACTCATTTTGTGCGCTTCTGTGGCGATAAGTTTCCGTGGACTAGAATCGAGAACACCATGGCTTCATTCGAGGTGATCAACCCCGCAACCGGTGGCGTTGTCGGCGCAGTGATCAACGCCGGCGCGGACGAAGCGCGGGATGCCATCGACCGGTCCGTGAATGCGTTCCCGGCATGGAAGGCGAAGACGGCGTTTGAACGAGCCGACATCCTGCGCCGCTGGCGCGATCTCATCCTGAAGAACGAAGAGGGCCTCGCCCGCCTGATGACCGCCGAGATGGGCAAGCCGATCAGCGAAGCTCGCGGCGAGGTGAAGTACGCCGCGGGGTTCGTCGACTGGTATGCCGAGGAAGGCAAGCGGGCCTACGGCGACATCATCCCGACGCACGCGGCGGGGAAGCGGTTGCTGGCCACCCGCCAGCCGGTGGGCCCGGTGTACGCCGTCACGCCCTGGAATTTTCCCGCCGCCATGGTTACCCGCAAGGTGGCGCCGGCGCTGGCGGCCGGTTGCACCGTGGTGCTGAAACCGGCGGAGCAGTCGCCGCTGACGGCCGTGCGCCTTGCGGAGTTGTGGACCGAAGCGGGCGGCCCCGCGGCGGTGTTCCAGGTAGTGACCACGGCCGATCCGGTGGCCGTCTCCGAGCCGTTCTTCGCCGATGCGCGCGTGCGCAAGCTCACTTTCACCGGCAGCACCGAGGTGGGGAAGCTGTTATACGCCCAGGCGGCGCGAACAGTGAAGCGGGTGTCGCTCGAACTGGGGGGGCACGCACCGTTCGTGATCTTCGATGACGCCGACATCGCGGCGGCAGTGACGCAGGTGATGGCAACCAAGTTCCGCAACGCCGGGCAGACCTGCGTCTGCGCCAACCGCATTTACGTGCACGCCGCGGTTCGCGATGCGTTCGTCGCCGCCATGGCCGACGCCGTCCGGGCGTTGCGCGTCGGCGATCCGCTCGACGATGCGACGCAGGTCGGCCCGCTGGTCGATCGCGCCGGCCTCGACAAGGTGGCGGCGCACGTGGCCGATGCGGTGTCGAAGGGCGCGCGCGCTGTGGTTGGCGGCAAACCGGCGCAAGGCTTGTACTTCGAGCCGACGCTGCTCGTCGATGTGGCCGCGGGCATGCGGATTCTCGAGGAAGAGACGTTTGGCCCGGTCGCCCCAGTGGTCAGCTTCACCTCGGAAGCCGACGTCGTGGCCGCCGCCAACGACACCCCATATGGTCTGGCCGCGTACCTTTGGACGCGCGATCTGGGCCGTGCTTTCCGGGTGGCCGAGGCGCTGGACTACGGGATTGTCGGGGTCAACGACGGGTTGCCGGCGACGCCTCACGCGCCGTTTGGCGGCGTGAAGGCGTCGGGTGTGGGGCGGGAAGGCGGGCGCTGGGGCCTCGAGGAGTATCTCGACGTGAAATTCGTTTCGATTAACCTGCCGGCTTAGGCGGCTAGGGGCTCAGGGGCTTGAAGCCCCTAAGTCCTTAAGCCCTTAGTCCTTCTCACTATTCGTCGTCGAAGTCTTCCTTCGAGCTTGGATCGAGCTCCCACCGGTGCGTATCGCGCTCGGTGATCTCGGCGCCGCCCTGCAGTTCCTCGTCGTCGGCGTACTCGACGCCGAGGGCGCGGCCAATCTCGTCGACCACGTCCTGGTCGGGGGTGGGGTTGTCGCCGCCCGGGGCCTCGTCGCCGACGGATTCGGCTGACTGCCAATCGGCATCAACGTCTCCGGCCGTGAGCCGCGGACTGGCGCTGGTGTTCTTCTTGAGCGTGTCTTTCAGCTCCTCGTAGCCCGAATGCGCGGCGGACGCGATGCCGCCCATGCCCAGGCTGGAGGGGATGCCGTGGATGTCGGCCACGGTCTTGCGCGGACGGTCGAGGTTGGGCCTCTTGGTCGGAGCAATGGGTGCGGCGACGGCTTTCGCGGGGCTGGCCTTCTTCGCCGGCTTGCTGACCTTGGTCTTGGCGGAGATGGGGGCCGGCTTCCGCTTGGCGGGAGCCGCCTTCTTTGCCGGCTTACTGACCCTGGCCTTGGCGGCGGGCCTGGCCTTGGCGACGGCCTTCCTGGCGGCCTTCTTCTTGACCGCTTTGGCCTTGCCCGCAGGCTTCTTTGCCGCCTTTTTCACGGTCTTGCGCGCGACGGCCTTTGGCGCGGCCTTCTTCTTGGCCTTTTTGGCCTTCTGAGCGGGCTTTCGGTTACCAGGCCGTGCGGGCTTCTTGCGGGCCATAAGAGTCCTCGGCTTTCTTGACAGTTTGCGCTAAGTATCGTAACCTCTATCGGTTACGCGGGACGCTGGTTTCAGTTCACTTCACATGCAACGCTGTGAACAACGTCATCTGGCGCCCTGACAGTAGCAAATCTGAGAGTAAAGGACACGCACCGATAATGGCAATTTCGCAGGACGAACAAAACCCCGCTACAGAGCCCTCAGGCGCGGCGACCCCCGCGGCCCGGGCCACGGGGAAGCAGGCGCTCAAGACCACGTCACCCTGGGGGCATGACGATGATACCGACCCACAGGAGTATGCCCGCCTGCTGGACCTTTACGATAACAGCTTCCGCAACCTCGCGGAAGGTGAAGTCGTCAAGGGTACCGTTCTCAAGGTCACCGCAAACGAAGTCGTAATCGACGTCGGCTACAAGTCGGAAGGCGTCATCGCCGTCGACGAGTTCCTCGACGAGACCGGCCAGGTCATTGTCCGCGAAGGCGACGTCGTTGACGTGCTGCTCGAGCGCACTGAAGACCGGGAAGGCCACATCGTCCTCTCGCGCGAGAAGGCCGAGAAGATGAAGATCTGGGACGAGGTCGAGCGCGCCTTCCAGGAGCGGAAGGTCGTGATTGGCCGCGTCGTCGAGCGGATCAAGGGCGGTCTCGCGGTGGACATCGGTGTCCGCGCGTTCCTGCCCGGCAGCCAGATCGACGTCCGCCCGGTGCGCAACCTGGACGCCCTCAAGGGCCAGGAACTGCGCATGCGCGTGATCAAGGTCAACAAGAAGCGCGGCAACATCGTGCTGTCCCGCAAGGTCCTCCTCGAAGAGGAGAACGCCGAGAAGAAGAAGTCGACGCTCGAGACGCTGGCCGAGGGCAAGGTCCTGCGCGGCGTGGTCAAGAACATCACCGACTACGGTGCGTTCATCGACCTCGGCGGCATCGACGGCCTGCTGCACATCACCGACATGTCGTGGGGCCGCGTCGGCCACCCGTCGGAGCTGTTCAAGGTCAACGACGAGATCGACGTGGTGGTGCTCAAGTACGACCAGGCGACCGAGCGCGTGTCGCTCGGACACAAGCAGTTGATGGCCGATCCGTGGACGACGGTGATGGATCGCTTCCCGGCCGGCGCCCGCATGGCCGGCAAGGTGGTGAGCCTGACCGACTACGGCGCCTTCATCGAGCTGGAGCCGGGCGTCGAAGGCCTGATTCACGTCAGCGAGATGTCGTGGAGCAAGCGCGTCAAGCACCCGTCGAAGATCCTCAACGTGGGGGATTCGGTGGACGCCATGGTGCTCGGCGTCGATCCGGCGGCCCGCCGCATTTCGCTCGGCCTGAAGCAGGTCGAGAGCAACCCGTGGCACGAGCTGGCCGAGAAGTACCCGGTCGGCACGAAGATCAAGGGCAAGGTCCGCAACCTGACCGAGTTCGGTGCGTTCGTGGAAGTCGAGGAAGACATCGACGGCCTGATCCACATCTCGGACATGTCGTGGAGCAAGCGCGTCAAGCACCCGAGCGAAGTGCTCAAGAAGGGTGACGTGGTCGAGGCGATGGTGCTCAGCATCGACGCCGAGAACCAGCGCCTGTCGCTCGGCCTGAAGCAGCTCGCCACCGACATCTGGGAAGACTTCTTCGCGCGTCACCAGGTCGGCAGCACGGTCGAGGGCAAGGTGGTGCGCATGACCAACTTCGGCGCGTTCGTCGAGCTCGACGAAGGCATCGAGGGCCTGATCCACGTCAGCGAGTTCGACGATTCGCAGGGCGGCGAGAAGATCGACCTGGAAGTCGAGAAGAGCTACCAGATGAAGATCATCAAGCTCAGCCCGGCGGAGCGGAAAATCGGCCTCAGCATCCGTGCACTGACCAACGCCAACTACCGGGCCGACTACGAGTCGTTCTCGGAGGCGCAGGGCCAGGGCGGCGCGACGCTGGGCGATCACCTGAAGCACAAATAAGGTGCCTGGGGTGGCCTGGGGTGCCTGGTGTGCATGCGCGCACCGCACCTCAGGCACCTGAGGCACTTTAGGCACCCTACCTATGACAAAGGCCGAACTGGTCGAAGAAGTGTCGCGCGTCTCGGACCTCACGAAGAAGCACTCGGAGGTCATCGTCGACACCGTGTTCGAGAGCATCATCGATGCGCTCAAGCGCGGCGAGAAGATCGAGCTGCGCGGATTCGGCAGTTTCCGCCTTCGCAAGCGCGAGCCCCGCAAGGGCCGCAACCCCAAGACCGGCGACAAGGTGGACGTGCCGCCCAAGCGCGTGCCCTATTTCAAGCCGGGCAAGGAATTGAAAGACCTGATCAACCGGGAGACGGGGGAGCCGATCGACGGCACCCCGCCCCCGCCCGCCGACGGCGCCTCCGGTCCTCTGTAAGCTGTGGAGACAACCCTTTAGGGTTGCCTGGTGGGAACTCAATGGAGCGCATCTGGTCTCCCTGGCGACATTCCTACGTGACGCGCGGTAAAGAGCCTGACGCCTGCGTCTTCTGCGCCGCCGGTTCCTCCGCCGAGGGCCGCGCGCTGGTCGTGCACGAAGGCGTCCTGGCCTACGTCATCCTCAACCTCTATCCCTACAACGCCGGCCACCTGATGGTGGTGCCGCGCCGCCACGTGGCGACGCTGGCGCTGCTCGAGCGCGACGAGCTGACCGAGATGGCGCTGCTGACACAGCTGTCGGAGAAGGTGCTGACCGAAGCATTCAACCCGCAAGGTATCAACATCGGCATGAATCTCGGCCGCCCGGCCGGGGCGGGCATTGTCGATCACCTGCACACGCATCTCGTCCCACGGTGGAACGGCGACACCAACTTCATGACCGTGGTTGGGGAAGTCAGGGTGCTACCGGAAGAGCTGCCGGCGACGGCCGAAAAATTGAAACCGATTTTTCATAGACTCGCCGGGTAAGGGCTATAATCGACGCTTATCGCCTGCGTCGTCCGCCCTTATCCTTATGACCTTCGACCTTACCCCCGAACAGCAAGCCCTTGTTGACCGTGTCCGCGCTGCCGTGGCCGCTGGTCCGACCCTGAATTCGCTCCAGGCCCTGTTGCGGCCCGAGGCGGTGCCGACGGCGCTGGTTCTCGAGGAGGTGTCGATCGCCGATGCCGGCCTGGGTGCTCAGCTGGGCTTCTCGGCGCTGGCCGGCGCGACGCCCGGTCCGGCCCTGGCCCTGCCCGGGCTGCTGGGCAGCGAAGAGGCGCTGGCCGCGGTCGGCGAGGCGCACCCGGTTCGCGCCCGGCTGGTCGCCGCCGCGGTGGCGCTCGGCGTGGCGCGGGCCGCGATCGCCCACGCGGTTGCCGCCATGAAGACCGCCGGCGTCAAGCCCGGTCCCGACGAGCGGGCGCCGCACTGGGTGATCGCCGACAGCGCCACGGAAGTCGAAGCCGCGCGCATGGTGACCTACCGGGCGGCCCAGGCGCTCGACCACAACGACAGCAACGCCGCGATCCTGGTGGCACGGGCGAAGGAGTTTGCCGCCAATGCCGCCGAGCACGCGGCGGATGCGGCGATTCGGATGGAAGG
>JBFWUK010000032.1:0-11762 GCA_050247355.1 Vicinamibacterales bacterium
TGCAGCGGTTCGTGCGCTTCCAGTACGACCTGGTGCTGGAACTGGCGCGGGCGCGGTAACAGCCCAACGGTCGGAACCACTTCGCCATGGCCCTCAATCGCGGCTGGTCGTATCGGGAGCAGGTCGGCCCAGAAAGCGCCGGCCGGTCGGTGCTCGAACACCTGACGGCGACGCGCACACACTCGAGCGCGGCCGAGTGGACCGTGCGGCTGCAGCAGGGTGAAGTCGAACTGGACGGCGGCCTCACCAACGGCACGGCCATTCTTGCCGCCGGCCAAATCCTGGTGTGGCATCGTCCGCCCTGGGATGAACCCGAGGTGCCCGGGCACTTCACGGTGGTCTACGAAGACGACGCCATCATCGCTGTCGACAAGCCGAGCGGCCTGCCGACCATGCCGGCGGGCGGCTTCCTCGAGCACACGTTGATGAACCGGTTGCGCGAGCGTTACCCGGAAGCCAGCCCCCTACACCGGCTCGGCCGCTATACGTCCGGCCTGGTGCTGTTTGCGCGCAGCCACGACGCCGCGGCCGAACTGTCGCGGGCGTGGCGCGATCACGACGTCAAGAAGACCTACCGGACGCTGGCCTGCGGCACGACCCACACCGACATGTTCGTGATCGATGCGGCGATCGGCCCGGTGCCGCATCCCTTGCTGGGCGACGTCGAAGCCGCGGCGGAAACCGGCAAGCCGTCGCGCAGCATCGCGATGGTGCTCGAGAGCCGGGGCGATCACACCCTGTTCAGCGTCGAGATCAAGACCGGCCGGCCGCATCAGATCCGGATTCACATGGCGTATGCCGGTCACCCGCTGGTTGGCGATCCGCTTTACTGCGAGGGCGGGATCATCAAGCACCAGCCGGGCCTGCCTGGTGACGGCGGGTACCTGCTGCACGCGGAGCGCCTGGTGTTCGCTCATCCCTTGAGCGGGACACCGATGACGCTGCTCGCGCCGCCGCCGCGGCCGCTGCTGACGCAAGGGGAACTGCGCCAGTCAGCGTAACGCCAAGCGCCACGCCGGGGGCTCAGCTCAGCGTGAAATCCATCGCCCAACAGCCGTTGCTCAACACCCTCCGCCCGGGCACCAGTTCAAGGCGCGACGAGAAGAGCGGACAGTGCGTGACGACAGTGTGGTACTCGCCGAACTCGCCGCAGGGGTCGATGCCTGAATGCTCGAATCGATCGAGCGTGTCGGCGGCGAGAATAGTGCCAAGCCAGGACTCGTCGAGGGCTGGAGGCCGGACCGTGACGAGCACGGCCTCGCCGCCCTGGGTGATGAACTCGGTGGCCAGCCGGCGTGTCGGCTCGCCCCAGATCGGCATCACCGCGGTCAGGCCGTGGGCGGCGCACACTTGTTCGTTCCAGGCTCGATGTTCGGCGCCCATGATGTCGCCGAACACGACATGGGTCACGCCGCGTGCCCTGGCCTCGCCGAGCATCGCGATGTACTGCGCCGTGTAAGTGTCCCAGGTGCAGCGGGTCGTGAGCGACTCGACGCCGAGCCTTTCCGCCTGCGCCGCGATGATATCGGGGCGAAGACCATGCGAGCGGCTGCGCTGCCCGTCCTCGCCGAACATGGTCAGCATCAGCCTCACGTCGAGCGATGCCGACACGCGCATCAGCGCGGTGCAGCAGTCCTTGCCGCCACTCCACGAGATCGCGGCGATCGACCGGGTCATGCCGCCCTCCGCGGCCTGACCACGCGGCGCCACCACGAGACCAGGCCGCTGACGAACAGCAGCGCCGGCGACAGGCCCAGCACGAACCAGGCAATGCGGCCGGCCTGGCCGCCTACGCCGCCGACATGCAGGGGCGTCATGCGCGCCATAACGGCATCGCCCCAGGTGCGCGTAGCCGCCGTGGCGGCCAACCGCTCGCCGGTGTGACGATCGAGGTAGATCGGCATCAACTCGGAGCCGGCCGGGGTGGGGCTGCGCTCCGCGAACATCACCAGGAACGCGCCCCGATCCCCAAACGGCAGCACCACTCTCGCCACCGGCCGGCCGCCGGCGTGAACGCGCGCGCGATCGATCATCTGCCGCCACGACGGCGGCGCCGAGGCCGTCACCGGGTCGCTCGACTGCGGGGCACGCGCCGCAGTGATCGGCGAGACGCGGTTGACCAGCGCGCGAAACCCGGACGGGAACACGAACGACACCGCCGTGACGGCGGTCAGGGCGATGAACGCCACGCTCCATATCCCGGCGGCGCGATGCAGCTCCCAGATCACGCGCGGCCGCTCGCGGCTGAAATCGACGATCAGCCCGCGGCGCCACTGCCGCGCCCCCGGCCACCAGATCACCAGGCCGCTGGCACAGAGCGCCAGGATGACGAGCGCCCCAATCCCGTTGACCGTTCGCCCTGTACGTCCGCCCAGCAGGCTGTAATGCAAGCTCTGCAGGGTGCGGATCGCCGGGTGCTCGGGCAGTTCGCCGAGCACGACGGTGCTGACCGGATCGATCAGTACCGTGCGGAACTCATCATCGCTGGTCACATATGCCAGGTAGGTCGGCCTGAGCGTCGTCGGCGCATCCACCCCCGACAGCCGGTGCCGCGGATAGGCGCGGTTCACGCTGTCCATCACGGCCACCGGGTCGGCGAGCGGACCGCTTGCGGTGGGCGTGAATAGCGACGGATGCAGCGCCCGCTGCATGTCGATTCGAAACACAAGCGCCGCCCCGCTGGCGCAGACGATGACGACGTAGAGGCCGGCCAGCACGCCGAGCCAGGCATGGACCTGGAAGAGCAGGCGCCTCATGACGACACAGCTAAGAGTTTGTCGCCACGCCTCGGCGAGGGTTGGGCCTCGAGCATCTACCGGCGCGCTCCGATACTGAACCGCACACCGGCCATCACCGCACGGGGCAGGGCCGGATAGCCGAGCACGCTCTCGTAGGCGGCATCGCCCAGGTTGTCGCCGCGCAGGAACAACGTCGCCATGCGATGGGCGCGAAGGTCCACGCCGGCCCCGAACACGGCGTAGCCGGGATTGACGGTGATGTCGGTGGTGACGGCGGCCGGCCGGGCCGCATTCGGCACCGTGCGCAGCGACAGGAAGCTGTTGTCGTGGCGATCGCCGCTGATTCGGGCGCTGGCGTTGACGGTGAGGCGGCCGCGGACCCACGAGGCGCGGACGTTACCCGAGTGCCGGGGCCGGCGCAGCAGCGGCTGGCCCGGCTGGAACTGCTGGCTGGTGCTGATGTTGGTGACCACGCGGTGGTCGATCAGGGTGTAAGCGGCTGCCGCGGTGACGCCGGCCAGCGGGCGCTGGAGCGCCCACTCCATCTCCCAGCCCTCGGCCCGCGAGCCGTCGATGTTGATGTACTCGGGAATGCCGTCGCCGGCGACGCCGCCACGATAGGCAATCTGGTCGGTGTAGTCGTTGTTGAAGTAAGTCACCAGCGCGCGGAACCGCTGGCTGGCAAAGGTGCCTTCGAGGCCGACGTCACCGGTGCGTGCCTGCTCCACTTCCAGGTCCGGCGCCGGATCGCTGAACGCGCCGCCAAAGCGCTCGCTGAGCGACGGCGACTTGATGCCCCGCCCGAGGTTGGCGAAGAGCTTGAGCGACGACACCGCGCCACTGCGGAACGGAACCAGGAAGCCGCCAGCCGACAGCTTCGGGCTGAAGAACGTATCGGAACCGTCCTTGCGGTCGATCCGCCCGCCGACGGTGGCAAACCAGCGATCGTGCCGGCTGAATTGCTGCTGCACGAAGACCGACTGGTTATCGAGCCGCACCTCGTCTGACAGCGAGTTGATCTCACGTTCCCATTCGTAGCCCGCGCTCAGTTGCTGGCCCGCCCACGAATAGTCGGCCTGGTAACGAAACGCCGGCCGCTCGAACTCGGACACACTCGTGAACGGAAAATTCGACGACCGGCGCGACGCCAGGAACTGGCCCGGCCCCGGCGCGGCTCCGGCCGCGACCAGCGCATTGAACTCGGCGGCGTCGATCAGCCGGACCAGGCGGGTGCCGTTGGGATAGATGGCGTTCGGCGTTCCGGCCAGCACGGCATAGACCCAGAAAGCGGGGTCGGCAAACCTGTCGGCCGAATCGCTCTTGTAGCGGAAGTAGTTGACGGAAGCGGTGCCGGAGAATCGCGCCCCGACCGCGTGCGACACATCGACGTGGCCCGACACGTCGCGCGTGTCGTAGACGCCGCCGGTGTTACGGGCGCCGTAGGCAATGGCGCCAACCGACTTGCCGGCGGCGGTCGTCGACCGCAGGCCGGCCCGCAGCGACACCCGCTCGCTGAGCGCGGCTCCCAGGCTGGCATCAGCCGCGGTTTGCCCGAACGTGTCATCTTCCGGCAGCAGGCCGGCAAAGGCGCCATCCGACTGGCGGCGTGAAAGGCCAATCGAGTAGTCGAGGCGGCCTGAGGCGCCGCCCATCAGCCGCGCATCGCCGCGGACGGCGCCGAAGGACCCCGCCTCGGTCGAACCCATGATCTGCAGACGATCGCGGGAGCCGGAGCGGCGGGTGAAGATCTGGACGACCGCGCCCATGGCGTCGGAACCCCACAGCGACGACTGCGCCCCGCGCACCACTTCGACGCGCTCGATGTCGGCGGCGTTGATGCGGCTGAAGTCGAACACGCCGCCGCTCTGGTTGACGCGGACGCCGTCGATCAGCACCAGGTTGTAGTCGGACTCGCCACCGCGCGAGAACATCGAGGTCACCGCACCTTCCCGGCCGGCGCTCTCGACGTTCACGCCGGGCACGAAGCGCACGACGTCGGCGAGCGACGAGGCGCCCAGCGCCTCGATCTCGGCGCGGGCAAAGGAGGTCACCGCTTCGGTCACGCGGCGGCGGCCCTCGGCCGTGCGCGACGCCGTCACGACCAGCGTGTCCGAGACCGCGCCCACTTGCAGCGTCACGTCGCGCACCACCGGCCGCGTGCCGCCGGCCATGGCCAGCACCTGGTCGGCGAAGCCTTCGCGACGCACGCGCAGTTCCACCGGCACGCCGGAGGGAACGTCCAGGCGATAGGCGCCATCCGGGCCGGTGGCGGCGCTGGCGACGGTGCGGCCGGCGACGACGGCCTCGACCGTCGCCGCCGCGATCACGGCGCCGGACGTGTCGGACACCACACCGGACACCACGATGACCGAGTCGGTCCGGCTAAAGCCGGACGCCACATTGGACTCAGGGGCGGTCCGGCTAGCCGCCTCCGCCGAGGCTTCGGCGCCCAAGAAGCCGGACACCACTGCGGGATCGAGCTCGGTCCGGCTAAAGCCGGACGCCACATTGACCGTCGGGCCCTGTTCGATGTGGCGTCCGGCTTCAGCCGGACCAATGTAGCGTCCGGCTTGAGCCGGACCTGCAGCGAAGACGAAAGGAATCAGGAACAGAAGTACAGGACGAGACAGATGGCGCATGCGCGTGGCCTCCCCGGGCACGTCGATGGTTGACGCTTGGGGCAGGTCTCCTGGCTCGGAGGATGCAGCGTGCGCTGCAACCCGCTTCACCTTCCCCGGCAACACGCCGAGTGGTCTTCGAAGCGGGCGTTCCTTCCTTACAGTGGCGGGACCGCGCCGGTGTTGCACCGGACTTCCCTGTTAGGCCCTCGTGGGCACCCTAAGCAGATCAGTTATACCCGATCTGGCGCCACCGCGATTTGGTGATTTCCGGATTTGGGGTACGCTGGTGGGTCCCCATGATCTCGTTTGCCAACATCAACAAGCAGTACGGCAAGCAACTGCTGTTCGTCGAAGCCTCGTTTCAGTTGAACCCGGGTGAAAAGGTCGGCCTGGTCGGGCCGAACGGCGCCGGCAAGACCACCATCTTCCGCATGATCGTCGGCGAGGAGGCCCCCGACGAAGGCGAGGTCACCGTCCCGAAGAAGCTCACCATCGGCTACTTCCGGCAGGACGTCGAAGAGATGTCGGGCCGCTCGGTGCTGGACGAGGCCATTGCCGGCAGCGGCCGCGCCGGCGATCTGCACCACGAGCTCGAAGAGCTGCAGCACGCCATGGGCGACCCGGCGCGGGCCGACGAGATGGACAAGATCCTCGCCCGCTTCGGCGAGGTGCAGGAAGAGTACGACCACCTTGGCGGTTACGCCCTCGAAAGCCAGGCCCGCGAAGTGCTGCACGGGCTCGGCTTCGACGACGAGCGGATCGACGGCGACGTCGGCGCGCTGTCGGGCGGCTGGAAGATGCGCGTGGCCATGGCGCGCGTGCTGCTCGGCAAGCCCGACGTGCTGCTGATGGACGAGCCGACCAACCACCTCGATCTCGAATCGATCATCTGGCTGGAAAGCTTCCTCAAGTCGCACGACGGCGCGCTGCTGATGACCTCGCACGACCGCGAGTTCATGAACCGCCTGGTCACCAAGATCGCCGAGATCGACAGCGGCGAGATCACGGTTTATTCCGGCGACTACGACTTCTACGAACGCGAGCGGGCGACCCGCGAGGCCAACAAGGAAGCGGCCTATGCGCGCCAGCAGTCGATGCTGGCCAAGGAACAGCGTTTCATCGAGCGCTTCAAGACCCACGCCGCCAAGGCCGCGCAGGTGCAGAGCCGCATCAAGGCGCTCGACAAGATCGAGAAGCTCGAACTGCCGAAGCAGCGCGTCGTGGTGAAGTTCACCTTCAAGGATCCGCCGCGATCGGGCGACCAGGTGGCCGTGATCGAGGGGCTGAGCAAGGCCTACGGCAAGCGCGTGATCTACGACGACTTCAACCTGACCATCCGCCGCGGCGAACGGTGGGCGGTGATGGGCAGGAACGGCGCCGGCAAGACGACGCTGCTCAAGATGCTGTCGGGCGCGCTGGCGCCCGACGCCGGCGAGGTGCGGTTGGGCGCGAGCCTCAAGATGGGCTACTTCGCGCAGCAGTCGCTCGACCTGCTGGACGGCGACCTCACCGTGATCGAGCAACTGCAGAAGGACTTCTCGCGCGAAGGCCTGGGCGCGCTCCGCTCGCTGGCCGGCGCCTTCCAGTTCTCGGGCGATGACGTCGACAAGAAGATTCGCGCGTTGTCGGGCGGCGAGAAGTCGCGCCTGGTGATGGCGCGCATGCTGTTCGACCCGCCCAACTTCCTGGTGCTGGACGAACCCACCAACCACCTCGACCTGGCGACCAAGGAAATGCTGGTCGACTCGCTGCAGGCATTCGACGGGACGATGATCTTCGTCTCGCACGACCGCGCGTTCCTGCGCGGCATCAGCAATCGCGTGCTGGAACTGGGCGGTGAAAGCGGCACCGATTCGCACCCGCATGCGTATCCCGGGTCGTACGTCGAATACGTCGAGCGGACCGGCCACGAAGCGCCCGGCATTCATTCATAGGTAACAGGAGGCAAGAAGGTCAGGAGGAATATTGTCTTCTGATCTTCTTATCTCCTGTAAATCCCGATCTCAGGCCCGCGACCAGTCTTCCCACATCAGGTCGTCAACCCGCTCGAACTCCCGGACGTTCGCGGTCACCAGCGTGAAGCCGCGCCGCACCGCCTGGCCCGCCAGCAGCGAATCGTAGGCGCCGATCGGGCGGCGCTCCTGCTCCAGCAGCGCGCGCACCTCCCCCGCCGCCCGCGCATCCGCATCGTCAAACGCGACCAGCCGGATGGGACCCGACAGAAACGCCTGCAGGCGTTCGGTGTTGTAGTCGCGTTTCGCACTCTTCGAAACGCCGTACCACAGCTCGTGGAGGGCGACGGTGGAGACACACACCACCGAACGCGCCGCCAGCGCTTCCTTGAAGCGACGCCGGACCGGAATGGACGACCCGTTGATCAAGGCAATACAGGCGTTGGTGTCGAGCGTGTATTCGATCACGAGAAGTCGGCGCGCGGTGGCGCCGCCGGCTGGTGGCGGCCGTCGGGCATGAAGGGCTCGTCGGTGAAGCGATCGAGGTCCGCGAACCAGTCGTCGACGTTCCACTCCAACGGTTCGATCAGGACACCACGGCCGTGGCGAGAAATCCGCACCTCGGTCCCTGCGAACCGGAACTCGAGCGGCAGTCTGACGGCCTGGCTGCGGCCGTTCTGGAAGAGCTTGGCGACTTTGTTCACGGCATTCACCCCACCACAGTATATATCACTGATATATACCAGACAAGTCATGCGAAGTTTTCTGTTTTCAGTTAGATACGGACTCGTGATGTCCGGAGGCCTTGGGCTCGACCGGCAACAGGGTCATGGGCCGGTCGTGGTCCAGGAACTCCCGGCAGATGCCGTGAAACTCGTCGGCCGTTTGCGAGCGGCGAATCTGATGGAGGAACGTTCCCGGCACGCCCTCGCCCAGGTAGTTGAGGAACTTCTTCATCCGCTCGCACTGCTTGTGCTCGGGCCGGTCCAGGCCGGCCTGCGAGTCCCATAGCGCGCGAATGTACTCGTTGACCTCGCGGCCGGTCGGCAGCGTGATCGCCTCGCCATTCAGTTGTTGCCGGATCTGGTTGAACAGCCATGGGCTGCGGATGGCGCCGCGGCCGATCATCAGGCCGCGCGCGCCGGTCTGGGTCAGCAACTCCTGCGCCTGGGCGGCCGAGTAGACGTGGCCGTTGGCGAGCACAGGGCACGGCATGGCCGCGACCGCCTGGCGGATGCGGTCGTAGTGCACGGGCAGCCGGTACATCTGCGCCACCGTCCGCGCATGCACCGTCAGCGCGTCGAGCGAGTGCCGGGCGAAGATCCCGAGCAGGCGATCGAACTCATCGACTCCGGCAAAACCCAGCCGGGTCTTGACCGTGAACTTGATGTCCACCGCGTCGCGCAGGGCGCCGAGGATGGCGTCAATGCGCTGCGGCTCTCGCAACAGGCCGCCGCCGGCGCACTTGCGATAGACGATCGGCGCCGGGCAGCCCAGGTTGAGATCGATGGCGGCGACCGGCAACTGCTGCAGGAACTTCGCGGTGCGCACCAGCGACGGGATGTCGTTGCCGATCATCTGCGCGATCACCGGCCGGCCGGTGGTGTTCTGCGTGATCGAATCGACGATCCACTTTTCGGGGGTGGAGGTGGGATGGACGCGGAAATACTCGGTCCAGTAGACGTCGGCGCCGCCGTAGCGATGCACCAGCGTCCAGAACGCGCCGTCGGTCACTTCCTGCATCGGCGCGAGTGCCAGGATTGGCGCGGGCGACTGCAACAGCGCGTCCAGCGTCATGGCGCCTGCTCTTCCCACACCCGGGCCACTTCCACGATTACCTCGACGGCCTTCTCCATGTCCTGGACCGACACCCACTCGAGACGAGAGTGGAAGTTCTGCTCGCCGGCAAACAGGTTCGGCGTCGGCAGCCCCATGAACGACAGCCGCGATCCGTCGGTGCCGCCGCGAATGGCGCGCTCGCGGACCTGGAGCCCGGCGCGGGCAATGGCCTGGCGCGCGCACTGCACGACCATCGGGTGCCGATCGATGACCTCGCGCATGTTGCGATACGACTCCTCGACCACGGCGTCGAAGCTGGCCCCCGGCACGCCGGCGACCAGCTCGGCGGCGAGCACCCGCAGCCACTCGGCCTTGGCGGCCAGGCCGGCCGTCTCGAAGTCGCGCAGCAGCAGCTTCACCGAGGTGCGATCGACGCCGGCGTCAACCACGTAGGGGTGAACGAAGCCGTCGCGGTCACCGGTGGTCTCCGGCGACAGCCGGTCGGAGGGCAGGCGGTCGATGAAGCGCGCCGCCAGCTTGATGGCGTTGACCATCTGCCCCCTGGCATAGCCCGGGTGCGTGTTGAAGCCGCGGAACGTGATGGTCATGGCGTCGGCGGAAAAGCTCTCGAACTCCAGCTCACCACGCGGACCGCCGTCGATGGTGTAGGCGTAGCGGGCCCCGAAGCGGGCCACGTCGAAGTACTTCGTCCCCTGCCCGACTTCCTCGTCTGGCGTGAAGGCGATGCGAATGGCGCCGTGCGGAACCTCGGGGTGCGCCATCAGCCACTCGGCCGCGGTCATGATCTCGGCCACGCCGCTCTTGTTGTCCGCGCCGAGCAGGGTCGTCCCCGAGGCGGTGACGATGTCGTGGCCGAGGCATTCACCGAGGTACGGCAGATCAGCCACCCGCAGCACCGCGGTCTCATCGTCTGGCAGCACGAGATCGCGGCCGTCGTAGGCGCGATGCACGATCGGCTTCACGCCGGCGCCGCTCATCTCGGGCGAGGTGTCCACGTGGGCAATGAAGCCGATCACCGGCACGCCGGTCCTGCCCGTGGTCGCGGGAATGGTGGCCATCACGTAGCCGTGCTCGTCCACGGCCGCATCGGCGATGCCGAGCGACCGCAGTTCGGCGGCGAGATCGTGCAGCAGAACCAACTGCCCAGGCGTGCTCGGGTAGGTGCCGGCGTCTTCGCGTGACTGCGTGTCGTAGGTGACGTAGCGGAGAAAGCGGCTGAGAACGGGAGAGGGCGTGGGCATGCTATTTCAGGGCGCGATACGCGGCGAAGTCCTGCCAGAGCTGCCGGATCACTTCAGTGTCGATCATTCGGATGTCGGCCCGGCTGGGTTCCTTCTCCGAGTACAGCTCGAGCTTGACCGTGCCGCACGACGGCGACAGCGCGTCGGGATCGAACACGTAGAGGCCTTCGAAGATCGTGTCGGTCGCCGACAGGCGCTGTTCGAGCTTGAACGGGTGAATCGGCGTGACCTCGGCTTCGCCACAGAACACGCGCATGCGGGCAAACCCCGACTTGGGGCGCTTGAACGCCGGCAGGGCAATGCCCTGGGTCATGGCGGCCGCGCGTCCGACCTTGGCCCAGAAGCCCTCGACCAGTTTCGGCGTCGCCCGGATCAACAGCACCGGGTGGCGCTCGGCCACGTAGTCGGACCAGTTCATGAAGTCCATGACCTGGCTGCGGCCCTGCGAACCGGCGACGTGCAGCGGCGTGATGAAGGCCAGGTCGAAATCGGCCGACGACATCTGCAGCGGGCCGGTGCGGCGAACGGTGGCCTCCTTGAGCGCACCGGCGGGAAACGGCCTGGCCGGCTCAACGGGCAACCGCGTGGCCGCCGGTACCGGGTCCGTCATCTTTGCCTCGGCGTCGGCCACCACTTCGCAGACCTCGCCGACGCGGACCCCGAGGGCCGTAATCTCCTGGCCAGCCGCGGCCGGCGGCAACGACGGCCCACAGCCGAGCGACACGGGCGGCAACAAGGCGGCCGTCGCCGGGTCAATCCGCAGGACCGCGACGTTGCGAACGGGATCGGACACGACCAGGCTGGCCGCTACCTTGACGGCCGGCGTCAACTGCACAGCGACCCAGCCGGCGTCACCCAGGCCGCGGTGCGTGGTGACCACCAGGCCGGTCGCACTGACGATGGCGCCGGACGCGCGAGCTGTCCGGGTCCAGATGTCGACGGCGCTGTCGTGCCAGCGCGAAGCCGACACGGTCGCGGCCCCGGCCGCGGGCGCGGCCATCTCTTCGGCGGCCGCGGTCACCGCGGAGATCTCGGCGTTGGCGGCGGTCAGCGCCAGCACGGTGTCGTGGCCGGCGGCGACGTCGATCATCTGCGTCCACTGGTAGGCCCGCCCCTGGAAGGCGACCGGCCGATCCGATTCGACGGTGTAGTTGCCCGGCGGCAGGCGGACTTCGAGGGTGCCGTCGCCCGCCGTTAACAGGCGGCGGGGCGGCGCGCTCGCCGGATTGTCGCTGACGAGGAGCAGGTGG
The DNA here is from genome assembly GCA_050247355.1 of Vicinamibacterales bacterium. Classification (GTDB taxonomy): domain Bacteria; phylum Acidobacteriota; class Vicinamibacteria; order Vicinamibacterales; family UBA2999; genus 12-FULL-67-14b. Next base: position 11,603 of record JBFWUK010000032.1, read on the forward strand.
CGCGGCACCGGCGTCGCGGCCTGATCGCCGCCCACCGTCACGGTGACCCGAAGCACACCGAGCTCGGGCTGAATGGCGAGAACCCCGGTCGTCGCCGCGAGGAGCATCGCGACTACCGGTCCCGACAAGCAGTGCCCTCCCGACAAGCGGTGCCCTCCCG
>JBFWUK010000032.1:11862-29394 GCA_050247355.1 Vicinamibacterales bacterium
GTGCCCTCCCGACAAGCGGTGCCCTCCCGTCAGGTGGTGCCCTCCCCTCAGGTAGTGCCGCCCCGTCCGGCGCTGTTGGCGTCGTCCCGGCTGGTTCGGATGACCAACACCTTGTCGATGCGGCGGCCGTCCATGTCGATCACCTCGAACTTCATGCCGCCCCATTCGAAGTGATCCGCGGTCTTCGGCACGCGGCCGAGCCGCGCCATCACAAAGCCGCCGATGGTGCGATAGGCTCCAGCTTCCTCTTCGGGCAGCGGATCCAGCTGGAAGTGAGTCAGCACGGTTTCCATCGCCGCCGAGCCGTCGACCAGCCACGAGCCGTCGCCACGCGACACGAACTCGCCCACCGCTTCGGCCGCGTCGCCGGGCAGCTCGCCGACAATCGCGGTCAGCAGATCGGTCACCGTCACGAGCCCTTCGACCGCGCCGTACTCGTCCATGACCAGCGCAACGTGCTTGTGCGAGGCGCGGAACGACTCGAGCAACTGCACCGCCGGCATCGAGTCGGGCACGAACAGCGCTTCCCGGGTCAGCGCCCGCAGGTCGATGTTGACGCCGCGAAACGCCGTCGGCAGCAGGTCGGCGGACCGGACGATGCCGAGCACTTCGTCGAGCCCACCGTGGCAGACCACGAACTGGGTGTGCGAGTGCGAGGCGAGGAACTCGCGCAGTTCCTCCTCGCTGGCGTCGACGTCGATCCATTCGATGTCGGGCCGCGGCGTCATGAGCGCGGCCACGCGCAGATCGCCCAACTGGAACACGCGCTGCACGATGTTCTCTTCGGCGGCGCCGACGGCGCCGGTTTCGGCAGCCTGGCTGATGAGCGCCTTGATTTCGTCTTCGGTCAGGTTCGGCTCGGCGTTGCCCTTGATGCCGAAAATGCGCAGCACCAGGTTGGTGCTGGCGGTCAGCAGCGCCACGGCGGGCGAGCCAATGCGCGACAGCGCGATCATCGGCCGCGCCACCCACGACGCAATCGCCTCGGGGTTGTTCAGGCCAATGCGCTTGGGCACCAGCTCGCCAATGATCAGCGACAGGTAGGTGATGACGGCGACGACCAGGGCCAGGGCAATGCCCTCGGCATACGGCGCCAGCGTGGCGACCTGCGAGATCGGCACCGCCAGCTTCTCGGCCAGGGTGGCGCCGCCGTAGGCGCCGGCCAGCACGCCGACCATGGTGATGCCCACCTGCACGGTCGCCAGGAACTGGTTCGGGTCGTGCGTCAGCGCCAGCGCGGTCCTGGCGCGCTCGTCGCCGTCTTCGGCGCGCTGCTGCAGGCGCACCTTCTTCGCGGCGACGACGGCAATCTCCGACATCGCGAAGACGCCGTTGGCGAGGATCAGGAAGAGGATGACGATGATTTCGGTGGCGATGCTCAATTGTAGCCCGTCGCCCGGCCGGCTCGCGCGGGCCCGTGGGCGGCCGTTCGAGCGCCATTTCCGGCCGCTCGACCGGGACCGCCGAACGGGGTCTCCCCCCTCGCGTATAACCCAGGTAGCCATGCTGACCCTGACCAACGTGCGCAAATCGTTCGGCAACACGGTGGCCGTCGACGGCCTTTCGCTGTCGGTTCGCAAGGGCGAACTGTTCGGTCTGCTGGGGCCGAACGGCGCCGGCAAGAGCACCACCGTCAGCCTCGCCGTCGGCCTGCTGCCCCCCGACGCCGGCATCGTCGCGATCGAGGGGCTGGGCAACCCGGCCGACCCCGCCGTGCGCGGGCGGATTGGCGTGGCGCCGCAGGCGCTGGCGCTCTACGACTTGTTGAGCGCCGAGGAGAACCTGCACTTCTTCGGCGAGGTCTACGGCCTGTCGGGAGCGCGGCTGGCGCAGCGGGTGGCGTGGTGCCTCGACTTCGTCGGCCTGACCGACCGCAAGCGCGACCGGGTGGGGACTTACTCGGGCGGTATGAAGCGGCGCCTCAACCTGGCGTCGGCGCTGGTTCACGACCCCGAGCTGCTGCTGCTCGACGAGCCGACGGTGGGCGTCGACCCGCAATCGCGCAACAAGATCTTCGAGAACATCGAAGCGCTGCACGCCGGCGGCCGCACCATCATCTACACGACGCACTACATGGAGGAAGCCGAGCGGCTCTGCGACCGCATCGCCATCGTCGACGCCGGACGGCTGCTCGACCAGGGCACGCTGGCGGAGCTGCTGGCGCGCCACGGCGGCGCGGCGACCCTGGTGGTGACGAGCCACGGCGCCGAGCGGCGCGTCACCACCGCCGATCCGCTGGCGGAACTCAATCGCCTCGCCGCCCAGGGTCCGATCGACGCCTTCCAGATGGAGCGCCCGACGCTCGAACAAGTGTTCCTCCACCTCACCGGCCGCAGCCTCCGGGACTGACCATGAAACAGATCATCGCGCTTGCGCTCAAGGACCTTCGCCTCATGCCGCGCAACAAGGGCGGCATGTTCTTCACCTTCGCGTGGCCCATCATCGTGACGGTGCTGTTCGGCTTCGCCTTCGGCGGCAACAACACCAACGACGGCAGCCAGCCGAAGGTGCGGATTGCCGTGGTCGACGAAGACGGCAGTGAGCAGTCGCGGCAGTTCGCGACGCAGTTGGCAGCATCCTTCGAGGTGACGCCGATGACCAGGGCCGAGGCCGAAACGGCGGTGCGGCTCGGCCGCCGAACGGGCTATGTCGCCATCAAGCCGGGATTTGGCGCGGCGTCAGGCCGGATGTTCTACGGCGAGCCGCGAGAGGTGGAGATTGGCGTCGACCCGGCGCGCCAGGCCGAGGCCGGCATGATCGAGGGCCTGCTGATGAAGTACGGCGCCGGCGACATGCAGAAGATGTTCACGGACCCGGCGGCCATGACGCAGATGGCCGACCAGGCGCTGGCGGAACTGCCGGCCGAGCCGGCGGCGGCCGCGCAGGTGGCGCCGGTCCAGCGGTTTCTCGGCGAGCTGAAGATCTTTGCCAACGCGCCTGCCGGGGCGGGTTCGTCCGGCGCGGCGCCGCCGGAATGGCAACCGCTGAAGGTCACCTCGGCGCCAATCCGGCGCCAGTGGGACGGACCCGCCAACGCGTTCGATATCACGTTTCCGCAGGGCGTGATCTGGGGCCTGATCGGCTGCGTGATGACCTTCGGCATCAGCCTGGTGACCGAGCGCACGCACGGCACGCTGGTGCGCCTGCGGATGGCGCCGCTCACGCGCGGACAGATTCTCGGCGGCAAGGCGCTGGCGTGCTTCGCGTCGATCATGGTTGTGGAGCTGGTGCTGCTCGGCGTGGCGCTGGCGCTCGGCGTCCGGCCCGGCTCGTTCGCCATGCTGGCCCTGGCCGGCGTGTCGGCGGCGATCTGCTTCGTCGGCTTCATGATGTTGATTGCCAGCCTTGGCAAGACCGAACAGACCGCCTCGGGCGCGGCGTGGGCCATCCTGATGCCGCTGTCGATGATGGGCGGCGCCATGGTGCCGCAGTTCGTGATGCCGCAGTGGATGCAGGCGGCCGGCGTGATCAGTCCCATCCGGTGGGCCATTCTCGCCATCGAGGGCGGGGTGTGGCGGCAGTTCACGATGGCCGAGATGGCTCTGCCGTGCGCGGTGCTGGTCAGCGTCGGCGTGGCCTGCTTCGCCGTAGGAACGCGAGGACTCCGAGAAGTCTAGCCACAGAGGACACAGAGGACACCGAGGATGTTTTTCTCAACACCGGCACACGGCATTTAGAAAAGTTTTCTCGGTGTCCTCTGTGTCCTCTGTGGCCCTATATACTTCGTAAGGATGTTCAAACGGAAAACCGAGGGGTCGGTCATCTGCTCGTCGTGCGGCGTGCTGGTGGGCGTCAACGACGGCACCTGCTACAACTGCGGCCGCCGCAACCCGGGCCTGTGGGGCTTCGGCCCGGCGCTGCGCAGCCTCGGCAACGACCTCGGCTTCGTGCCGATCGTCACCGGCGGCACGGTGATACTCTACGTTCTGTCGCTGATCCTGTCGCGCGACGGCATGCAGATGGGGCTCGGGCCCAACACGCAGATGCTGATCCTGCTGGGCGCGAGCGGCGCCTTCCCGGTGGTGGCCATGGGACGCTGGTGGACGCTGCTGACGGCGGGCTGGCTGCACGGCGGCATCCTCCACATTTTCTTCAACGTGCTGTGGATCCGGAACCTGGCGCCGGAGATCGCGAACCTGTACGGACCGGGACGGATGATCATCATCTATACCGTGTCGAGCATCACCGGCTTCGGGCTGAGCACGGCCTTGTTCTTCTCGCCGATCCAGATCCCGTTTCTCGGCGGGGCGAACGTGACGGTCGGCGCATCGGCGGCGATCTTCGGATTGCTCGGCGCGCTGGTCCACTACGGCCGGCGCACCGGCAGCAGCCACATCGGCCAGTCCGGCCTGCAGTACGCGCTGATCATGGGCGTGATGGGATTCATCATGCCGGGCATCGACAACAGCGCGCACCTCGGCGGCTTTGCCGGCGGCTACCTGGCGTCGACCGTGCTCGACCCGCTGAAGCCGGAACGCGTCGACCATCTCGCCGTGGCGGTGGTCTGCCTGCTGGTCACGTTCGTGGCGCTGGTCTGGTCGGTCGTGACGGCGCTGCCGTACTTCCAGTAGCCGCGAGATCAGGAGTCCTCAAAGGAGATCAGAAGATCAGGAGGAAATATTTCTTGTGGTCTCCTCACCTCCTGTTTGAATGATTGTCCGGCCGGTTGGATTCGGCTCCGCCGGGTTGGAGCGCTCGATCGTCCGGAAACGCACACCAACCCGGGGCCAGTGATGAGTGCCCGCGGGCTGGTGACCAACCGCACTCTGCCGCCATCTTCCTGAATCGATCTCCAACAAACCGTCGACGCAGATTGGGCACCGCCCTTGCTCTAACGCCGATGGCGTCGCTATTGCGATGCTCCAGGGCCGCAGATGACACAGGTGACGCAGACAATCAAACAAGAGATGGTCTCCTGTTACGGAGATCTGCGTCATCTGCGTCATCTGCGGCCCTGGTCCAAATCCGTGTTGGAGGGTAATAGCAATGAAGCGTTGGGTAAACATTGTTTGGGCCGTGGTGGCGACCATGGTCTTCGCCACATCTGCGTCGGCGCAGGGCGGCGGTGCGAGTTCGACTGGCAGTATCAGCGGCGAGGTAAAGGACGCGCAGGGCGGCGTGCTGCCTGGAGTGACCGTCACCGCGACGAGTCCCGCCCAGATCGGCGCGCTGACCGCGGTGACCAACGAGGCGGGCAACTTCCGCTTTCCGGCGGTGCCCCCGGGTGAATACCGGCTGTCGTTCGAGCTGGCCGGGTTCCAGTCGAGCGTGCGGGAAGGGCTGCGCATCACGCTGGGCTTCAACGCCCAGGTCAACGTCAGCCTGAACGTGGCGACGCTGCAGGAGACGGTCACCGTCAGCGGCGAGTCGCCGGTCATCGACACCTCGGCGACACGCATCCAGACCAACTACGACCAGCAGATGCTGTCGTCGATCCCGAACGCGCGCGACATGTGGTCGCTGCTGTCGACCACCCCGTCGGTGTCGCTGAACCGGGTCGACGTCGGCGGCTCGACCGCCGGCACGCAGACCACCTACTTCGCCTACGGCTACTCGGGGCAGAACCGTCCGCTGATCGAGGGCATCAACACCACCGAGGGCACGGCGGCGGCGGGCTTCTACCTCGACTACGGTTCGTTCGAGGAAGTGTTCATTGGCGCGGCCGGCAATTCGGCCGAGATGCCCAACTCGGGCGTGCTGACCCAGTTCGTCGGCAAGAGCGGCAGCAACACACCGTCGGTCAGCGTCTACTACGATTACGAGAACGACACGTTCCAGGGCAGGAACCTGGCCGCCGACCAGATCCGGCCGGCGCCTGGTGCCGTGATTCGTGAAGACGGCAACCGCCTGGCCAGCTACAACAACCTGAACCTCGGCGTCGGCGGCCCGATCGTCAAGGACCGCATGTGGGGTCACTTCTCGTACCTGAACCAGCAGAACTCGGTCGCCGCGCCGCCCTCGGGCAGCTTTCTCGACGGCACGCCCTTCGACACCAAGCTGGTGAACTACACGGGCAAGGCGACCTACCAGTTGAACCAGGCGAACAAGTTCATCGGTTACCTCCAGCACGGCACCAAGGAGCAGCCCAACCGCACCGACAGCAGCAACCGGCTGGGCGCGCCCGTGCACATCTCTGCCGATTCGACGGTGTTCCAGGGGTCGCCGAGCTGGGTCTACAAGGGCGAGTGGAACGGCACCATCGGCCAGAACACCTTCGTCGAGGTGCGCGGCGGCCAGTTCGGCTACAACTTCGGCCTCGACAGCAACACCACGGCGACCCGCTACGAGTCGCTCAACACCAACGAGATCCTCGGCGGCGGCCGCGATTGGGAACTGCGCCGGCGCCGCAACCAGTTCACCGGCGCGCTCAGCTACTTCAAGGACAACTTCGCCGGCGGCTCGCACAACTTCAAGGTCGGCGGCGAGTACCTGGACGAGAAGGGCGAGCAGCTGTGGAACTCGTACTACGCCGACAACGTGATCCACTTTGTCAACGGCAGCCTGCAGGGGCCGCTGTCGGCGACCACCGCGGCGGCGGTGCGGCTGACCAACAACTCCGACAGCTGGAGCGCCCTGGGCACCACCAGCGCGTTCGTGACCGACACCTGGACGATTGACCGCCTGACCTTGAATATCGGCGCGCGGTTCGACCGCTACCGCGTCTACCTGCCGGAACAGTCGCTGCCGGCCGGCCGCTTCGTGCCGACACCGCTCACCTTTGCCGCGATCGACGAGGTGATCTCGTTCAACCACATCGTGCCGCGCATTGGCGCGACCTACGACCTGCAGGGCAACGGCCAGACCGTGCTCAAGGCCAACTGGGGCCGTTTCTACTTCAACCCCGGCGTCAACCTGGCCGACTCCGTGAACGCCAACACCGGCAGCCAGTACGCCGACTACGTGTGGAACGATCTCAACAACGACCGCGTCTACCAGCCCGGCGAAGAGGGCGTGCTGCAGACCCGGTTCGGCGGCGTGGCCAACGCCTCGATCGATCCCAACCTGAAGAACTCGTACACGGACGAGGCGTCGGTGTTCGTCGAACGCGCCGTGATCACGGACCTCGGCATCCGCGCCGGCTTCGTGTGGAAGAAGGACAACGACGGCTGGCAGCAGGTCAACGCCAACCGCCCAATGAGTGCCTTCAACGTCCCGACCACGGTGGCCGACCCCGGCCCCGACGGCGTCTACGGCAACGGCGACGACGGCGCGGCGATCGCGGCGTTCAACCTCGCCAACACCACCCTGCCGTCGAACAACATCACGCGCAACATCGACGGCTACGAGGGCACCTTCAAGACGCTCGAGTTCTCGGCCAACAAGCGTTACTCGAACCGCTGGTCGATGACCGCGTCGTATTCGCACACCTGGACGGCGCAGTACGGCAACCTCTACTTCAACAACCGCTTCGGCACGGCGGTGGCCAACTTCTCGCTGTTCGGCAGCTACCCGTCGAACCCCAACGAGAAGACCTTCAACGAGTACACCGATTGGAACGCGAAGGTCTCGGGCACGCTCGATGCCGGCTGGGGCATCCGCGTCACGCCGGTGTTGAAGATGCAGAGCGGCGCCCCGTACGGCCGCTACTTCTCGACCCGCTCCGGTGAGCTGAACTACGGCACGCAGATCATCCTGGCCGAGCCGATCGGCACGCGCCGCCAGGACACCGTGTCGATTCTCGACTTCCGCGTCGAGAAGCAGCTGCGCTTCGCGCAGACGGCGCGGCTCGGGCTGTTCTTCGACCTGTTCAACGCGATGAACTCGAACGTCGCTGTCAACGAGAACTGGCGCTCTGGCGCCGCCTTCGAGAAGGCGACGACGGTGCTCGGGCCGCGGATTGCGAAGTTCGGCGTCAAGTTCGACTGGTAGGCTGAGGCGGCGCCTCACGGCGCCGTAGGGCTCGGCCGCACAGCGGCCTCGTGGGGGTCGGCGCTTTCGCGCCTCCTGGGGCTCGCTACCGCTCGTGGGGCTTCCGGTGGATCGTCCATCGGGAGCCCTACCCTTTCCCACCCACCCGTAGAGAACCGAAGGTTCGAGCGACGAGCGGCGTGAGCCGCGAGCCCCACGAGGGCCGTAGGCCCGAGCCCTTGAGGCGCCAAGCCCCACGCGGCGCGCAGCGACGCGCCTACTCGGCCCGGAGAGCGACCACCGGGTCTATTCGCGACGCCCGCCACGCCGGCCACGCCGTGGCCGCCAGCGTGACCGTCACCAGCAGCGCGACCACCGAGCCAATCGACAGCGGGTCGAGCGGCGACAGGCCGTTCAGCGCGCCCTCCATGGCAAACCCGGCGCCGACGCCCAGCGTCAGGCCAATACCGACGCCGATCACCAACAACCGCACCGACTGGCGCACGACCAGGCCCATCACGTCGCCGGCGCTGGCGCCGAGCGCCATGCGCGTGCCGAACTCCGCCGTTCGCTGCGACACCGCGAACGAGACCACGCCGAACAGGCCGGTGGCTGCCAGCAGCAAGGCCAGCAGCGCGAAGCCACTGAGCGTGCCGATCACGGCGTAGTCGCTCGACGCCGCCTGACGCAGCGCTTCGTCGAGCGTGAGCAGCGATTCAATCGGGATCGCCGGGGCGGCCAGCGCGATTGCCGACCGGATGCCCGGCGCGAGTTCGCCTGGCTGGGCGCCCCGCACCACGTAGGTGAGACGGCGGGTCTGTCCGGGCAGCGGCAACCACACCCGGGCGGGCGCCGCCGACGTGCGATCGGTGTTGGCGACGTCGGTGGAGACGCCGATGATGCGGGCGTTGACGGTGGCGCCGCCTTCGGTGACCTTGAACCGGCGGCCAATCGCCTGCGACACCCCACCGAAATAGCGCTCCGCCGCGGCGCGGCTGACGACGGCGGCCTCGCCTCCCGAAGCGTCCCACCAGGCGCCACTCACCAGCGACACGCCAAGCGCAGGCGCCGCTTCCGGAGACACGCTGCTCACCACCGCCGTCGGCTTCACCTCGTTCGGATCGCCGGTCGCGGTATCGAGCAGCAGCGGCACATTGACGCGATCGCCCAGAATGGGCAGCGCGTTGATCATGCCGACGGTTTCGACGCCCGGCAGCCCGGCCAGCCGATCGCGAACCTCTTGCGCCACCGCCGGCACCTGCGCGGCGTCTGGATACTGCACGTCGTTGAAGTCGAGCCCAAGCACCAGCACGCCCTCGGCGTCGAGGCCGGTGGGCGCGGAGTAGATGTTGCGGACGCTGCGGAGCGCGAGGCTCGACACGGTGAGCAACACGACCGCCAGCGCCACCTGGACGACGACCAGGGCGCCGCGCCCGCGCGTGGAGGCCGTCGCGCCTCGCGTGCCGCTGCCGGCCAGCACCTGCCGCATGTCGGGACGAGCGAGGAGCCGCAGCGGGGCGAGCGAGAACACCAGCGGGCAGACCAGCGTGACAGCGGCGACGAAGCCCATTTCGTGAAGGTCAATGCGCAGTTGCTGGAACACGGCCTCGGGCGAAACGGCGCCAATGGCCTGGAGCCCCGCCCACGCCAGGGGGACGGCCAGCAGCGCCGCGGCCAGGCACAGCACGAAACCCTCGGTCACGAACTGGCGAACCAGCCGGCCGCGCCTGGCGCCGAGCGCGGTTCGCACGGCGAGCTCACGCGCGCGGGCCACGGTGCGGGTCAGCACCAGGTTCGACACGTTCGCGGTGGCAATGGCGAGCAGCAAGCCAATCGACAACACGAACAGCGCGATGATCACCCAGAAGCCTTCGCCGCCGGTGAGCTCGCTGACGGGGACCAGCCGCATCCGCCAGCCGCCGTTGGTCGAGGGATGCTCACGCGCGAGGGCCTCGCTGATCGTCGCCATCTCGGCCGCCGCCTGTTCGAACTCGACGCCAGATTTCAACCGCGCGAAGAACCGCATGTTGCGGGCGTCACGGGGACCCGCCGGATCGATGTGGAGCGGCAACCACACGTCGATCTCGGCGAGATTGCCAAACGCGATGTCGGGCGACAGGACGCCGACGATGGTGAAATGCTGCCGGCCGATTTGGAGCGTTTGTCCCAGGACCGCGTCGCGGCCCGACATGGTCTGCAGCCAATAGCGATGCGACAGCAACGCCACCGGCTCGGCACCAGGGCGATCGTCACCGGAAGCGAAGGCACGGCCGCGAATCGCGGGCTGCCCCATGGCGGCAAAGAGGTTGGCCGTGGCGTACGACACCGACAGCGTTTGCGACTGGCCATCCCTGATCAGTGGCGCGAACCCCATGGTGAATGCCGCCGGCTTTTCGATCGCCGTCGCGCGGGCCTCGATGTCGAGAAAGTCAGGCCCCGACACCCGGGCCCGCGGGTTCGAGCCTTCCGTGTCGCTGGCAAACAGCGACACAACGCGATCCTCATCGTCCACCGGCAGTCCGCGCAGCAGCGCGAAGTCGGCGAACGTGAAGCCGATGGTAGCCCCGGCAATGGCTGCGGCGAGCGTGAGGACAATGAGCGCCGACGCGCCGGGCGCATGGCGAATCGAGCGAACGGCGCCGCGCAGGTCAGCGGTGAAGTCGAACCACATCGGGAGCCTCCGGGGCGACGCAAGTGCCGGCGGGTGCGCCGGCTGGGTGAGATAGCGGGCGGCGAGACGCAGCGTCTGGCGCCAGTACCAGAGTCGGGGGTCAGGGATCGGAGAGCGGGGTTCAGGGGGAGACTGGAGGGCGCGAAACTCCTCGCGCAGGTCGCCGCGAATGCTCTCGCCGCGTTTGCCGAGCGGGAGCACACGGGTGAGGATCCAGTCCGCGAGGCGAGGTGGCCGCCGACTCCCGGTTCCCGGTTCCCGACTCCCGCTCATGACTCACCCAACACTTCATCGAGCCCGTTCCACAGTTCGAGCAGCGCGCGGCGAGAGGCCTTGAGCGCCGCCACGCCATCGGGCGTGACCGTGAAGGTGCGTTGCGGCAGTCCGTCACGGCCTGGCGCGCCCTGGTCGGTGGTCCAACGCACCAGGCCCTTGGCCTCGAGGCGGTCGAGAGTGGTGTAGAACGCGCCGCGCGACGGCTCGTGCCCCGAGGCGCGCAGCACCTCGCGCCGAACCTCAATGGGAGTGGCCTTCGCATCGCAACGCAGGATGGCCAGCATCACCCGCTGTTCGAACTCCCCAAGAAACGCTCGTCCCATGCCCTGATCCCTTAAATACGAGTCTACAGTGTGAACTGTTCAACCTGGCCGGCGGCTCCTGACCGATCATTCAGGACATTGGAGTCGTGACATCCAATATTTTGGAAACACCAGTACCCATCACGTGGAGTCGTGGATTCACGCCTGTTTTGCTGGGCTAAATGCCGTGCTGAAGCCTGGGACGAGTGGCATAGATGCTGCTCTCAGGGGCATGAACACTACTAGATGGGCCGGCATGCCTGTAGAGCGGGACGGATTTTGCCTGTAGTTGAAATCGCCGGGCTTCCCCTGGCGTTCTTGGAGGAATGGGAAATATGACGTTTAGAAACGCGCTCGTCGCGTCGGCGTTGCTGCTCGTGCTTGGCGCAACCACCGCAACGGCGCAGCAGACCGGTGAGATCTTCGGGCGTGCAGCCGATCGTTCGGGTGCAGTGCTCCCAGGCGTGACCGTCACCGTGGCGAGCCCCGCCTTGATTCAGCCGCGCGTCTCGGTCACCTCCGAGACCGGTACCTACCGCGTGCCCGAACTGCCGATCGGCACCTACTCGGTGACCTTCGAACTCCCCGGGTTCCGCACCATGGTGATGCAGGACATCCGCGTCACCATCGGCTTCCGCGCCCAGGTCAACGGCTCGCTGGAACTGTCAACCGTGCAGGAAACCGTGACGGTGACGGGCGAAAGCCCGCTCGTCGACACGCGTGAGACTGGAACGAAGTCGACCTTCGACCTCGAGACGATGCAGAACATCCCGTCGGCGCGCGACCCCTGGGTGATGCTCGAGCGCACCCCCGGCATCACCATGGACCGCTCGAACGTCGGCGGCAGCCAGTCGGGCCAGCAGTCGGGCTACATCTCGCGCGGCGCCAGCACCGGCAACAACAAGTGGTCGATCGACGGCGTCGACATCACCGACATGTCGGCCACCGGCGCCTCGCCCATCTACTACGACTTCGACATGCTCGAGGAAATGCAGATCACCACGGGCGGCGCGGACGTGACGCAGCAGACCGGCGGCGTCGGCATCAACCTGGTGATGAAGAGCGGCACCGACCGCTTCAAGGGCTCGGCCCGCTACTACAACACCGACGAGCGGTTCCAGGCCGACAACGTCAACGACGAGATCCGCGCCGATGGCGCCGGCTCGGGCGCGCCGATCCAGAACATCCAGGATCGCGGCTTCGAAGTGGGCGGCCCGATCAAGGCCGGCAAGGCGTGGTACTGGGGCAGCTACGGCGCCCAGAACATCAAGGTCGGCGTGGTCGGCTTCTACAAGAACGACCCGGCCTGCGGTCCTCCCCGTCCGACCGAGACCGACGCCGTGCGCGCCTGTCTCGAGACCGACCTGACCGAGCTGAACAACTACAACTGGAAGCTGCAGTGGGCGCCGTTCACCAACAACAAGCTCACCTTCCAGAACACCTGGGCCGAAAAGGTCCGGAACGCGCGCGACGGTTCGGTGACGCGCCCGATCGAAACCACCTACCGCCAGAAGGCCGTGTCGAGCGACTTCGGCCAGTTCGGCTGGCTCACCGGCCCGTCGCCGTTCTGGAAGGTCAGCGATCAGCACGTGTTCAGCGATCGCCTGCTGGTTGACGTGATGTGGTCGCACCTGGGCAACAACTTCGCCCTCGACTTCCACGAAGACTCGCTGGCCGACGTGCAGGCGGCGTTCGAGACCTCGACCGGCGCCTGGTCGCGTTCGTTCCAGGCCTCGTCGTTCATTCGCCCGACCAACAGCTTCGACATCACCAGCAGCTACTTCATGCCCAACACGCTGGGCGGCGACCACGCCTTCAAGCTGGGCTACCGTTGGCGCTCGGCGCACTCGACCAGCCTGAACCACCACGGCGGCTTCGCCGACGCCCGCTTCACCAACGGCCTGCCCAATTCGGCCGACCTGTGGCGCAACGGCAACGCCGAGTCGCACCTCAACACCCACGCCATTTACCTGCAGGACACCTTCACGAAGGGCCGGTTTACGCTGAACCTCGGCTTCCGGGTCGACCGTCAGGACGATACCGCCGCCGCGGCCGACGTGATCGCGAACCCGATCGCCCCGGCCCAGCTGCCGGCGATTAGCTTCCCAGGCGCCGACGCGGGCGTGACCTGGACCGACTTCTCGCCGCGCGTCGGCTTCACCTACGACTTCACCGGCGACGGCAAGACCGTGGGCTCGGCATCGTATGCGGCGTACTACGGCCAGATGGCCCCCGGCCAGCTCTCGGGCCTGCTCGCCGCCACCGGCGCCGTATTCGTGCGCTACCCCTGGAACGACGCCAACGGTGACAAGTTCGTGCAGGCCAACGAACTGAACCTCAACACCATCCTGAGCCGCAGCGCCGCCTACAACCCGGCCGATCCGACGAACTTCCGGACGGCGGCCGCGATTGACCCGGACATCATGAACGACCGCACCCGCGAGCTGATCTTCGGCGTCGACCGCCAGATCGGCAACGTGATGGCCGTGGGCGCCAGCTACATCTGGCGGAAATACGATCGCTTCGCCTGGAACGATCGCCTGAACTGGACCAGCGACAACTACCGCTCGGTCACCTACACGCCGACCGGCTGTCCGGCCGACGGCCGCTGCGAGACGATCACCTATTTCGAGCCATCGAGCCCGCTCCCGGCGCCGTACGAGCGCACCAACGTGCCGGACCGCTGGCGCGACTTCAACGGCTTCGAACTGACCTTCGCCAAGCGGATGTCGAACCGCTGGTCGATGAACGCCAGCTACGCCTACAACAACGCCGTCGACGTGTGGGATTCGCCCGCGTCGTATGAAGACCCGACCTGCACCGTGGCCAGCTGCCCCGGCGAGCAGATCTACGCGCCGGAAGCGGGCGGCAGCGGCATTGACAACGTGTTCGTCAACGCCAAGTGGCTGGTGAAGGTGTCGGGCGTTTACTCCCTGCCCCTCGGCATCAACGTCGCCGGCTCCCTCAACTCGCGCCAGGGTTATCCCTTCCCGGCCGCGATCCGCACGCCGAACCGCGCCAACTCGGGCGGCACGGCCGACGTCAACCTGGACCCGCTGGGCGATGTCCGCCAGCCCAACCTGCACCAGATTGACTTCCGCGTCGACAAGACCTTCACGCTCGGCCGCGTCACGCTGCGTCCGACGATTGACGTGTTCAACGCGACCAACGCCAACACCGAGCTCGCGCGCCGCCGCCTCCAGGCAGCAGCCGTGGCCAACAACATCAGCGGCATCATCGCGCCGCGGGTGGCCCGCTTCGGCGTCAGCGTCCGCTGGTAGTAGCAGCGGCGTCCTAATCGAAAAGGCCCGTGGGGGAATCCCCCACGGGCCTTTTCTCTTGTACGCCGCTCGATGGGGGCGCGCTTCGCGCGTTGGGCTCGGCGCTTACGCGCCTTCGTGGGGCTCGCGCCTATCGGCGTTCGTGGGGCGCCTCGCTTCGCTCGGCGTGGGGAATGCGTTTCCCCATGAGGCCGGAGGCCGCCCCACGAGGCGCGACTTGTCCGCCGTAGCCTTGGCGAAGCTGGAAGCGCCGAGCCGAGCGCCAAAGGCGCGAGCCCTACGGCCGCGAGAGCGGCCGCCCGGGCCTTGTCTATCCGCCGAAGGCGGATGCTACTTCAGAGTGTCGAGCCAGCCGGCGATCTGCTCGCGCGACCAGCGGTGCTCGTCGTTCAGGTGGACGAGGATCGACGCCAGGCTGAGCGTCTTCTTGCAGCCGTCGCCGCCAGGGCACTTGCGGACCGAGCCCTCGAGGCAGTCGAAGAACCACTCCAGGTCTTTCGTCGGCCGCTGGCCGGCGGCGTCGGTGGGCAGCCGGTACATCCCCTCGTACGCCGCGCCAAGGGCGCACGACGCGCTCTTGCCGCGGTAGTAGTCGCCATAGGCCTGGTCGGGGCGGCGCTCCGCTCCCGCCCGAATGAAGGCCGCCAGTTCCTTCTCGCCGTGATGCTCGCGCTTCTCGTCTGCGGTCATGGCTCGCTCCTCAGCAACCCAAAGGCGGCACTAAAGTGCCGCCCTTCTGGCTCCCCTTCCAGCGTCAAAAACCCTTACCGAGGCGTTCCTGCAGTTTCTCACGATAGCCGCGGCTCAGTGTCAGCCGGGTGCCGTTCTGCAGCACCACCACGTATTCACCGTTGAACCAGGGCTGCATTTCCTTGATCCGATCGGTATTGACGATGCGCGAGCGGTGGATGCGGACGAAGCGCTGGACGTCGAGGCGCCCCTCCATGTTGTTCATGGTCTCGCGGAACAGGTGCGAGTCGTCGCCGAGGTGCAGGCGCACGTAGTTGCCGGCGGCCTCGATCCAGTCGATCTCCTGGGTGCGCAGGAAGAACACGCGGCCGCCCGACTTGACGACCAGGCGGTCGAGCCGTTGCGGCTCGGGCTTGATGTCCTGCACCAGCGCCATCAGCCGCTTGCCCAGGTCGCCGGCCCGCCGGCGCTCGAGGTGCTCGCGCGCGTGCTGCAGCGTCTGGGTGAAGCGGTCGCGGCCGAACGGCTTCAACAGGTAATCGATGGCGTGCACTTCGAACGCCTTCAGCGCGTATTCGTCGTAGGCGGTCACGAACACCACGGCCGGCGGCGGCTGCTCGGCGCCCAGTTGCTGGATCACGCCAAAGCCGTCGCACGACGGCATCTGCACGTCGAGAAACACCAGATCGGGATGCTGCGACTGAATGGCCGACACGGCCGACGTGCCGTCGGCGTACTCGCCGACGACTTCAATGTCTTTCTCCTGGTTGAGCATGCCGATAATGCGCTCGCGCGCCATCGGCTCGTCGTCCACTACCACCGTGCGAATCTTGGTCACGCCACACCCTCCACGGCCCGGTCTTCTCTCACCTCAACAGCAAGCTCCGCCATCGGAATGGCGATGAGCACAAGCAACCCGCCCTCGGCGGGCTGCCGAAATTCAAACCGGTGCAGCGACCCATACAGGTGATCGAGCCGTGACCGGGTATTCGAGAGCCCGACGCCGCGATTGAAGTCAGTCAACCGCGCCGCCGACAGCCCCACACCGTTGTCTTGCACGTCCAGTTCGAGCATGGCCCCGACGCGCCGGGACCGGATCACGATTTGGCCAGGTGTGGGCCTGGGGCCAATACCGTGCTTGATGGCGTTTTCGACGAGCGGCTGGAGCAAAAGGTTGGGGACCATTGCATCCAGCGTGTCCGCCTGGATGTCGAACACTACAGAGAGACGGTCGCGGAAGCGGGTTTGTTCGATCTCCAGATACTTGGATAAGAAGTCGAGTTCTTCCTTGAGGTCCACTTCCTGGACGCCGGTCCGCTGCAACGACATGCGCAGCAGGTCGCTCAGCCGCGCGATCATGGCGTCGGCGGCGTCGACGTCGCGGTGCATCAGCGCCGAAATGGTGTTGAGGGTGTTGAACAGGAAGTGCGGCTGCATTTGCCGCTGCAGGGTGTGCAGCTGCGCCTCGACCAGCCGCGTCTCCAACTGCGCGGCGTTCAGTTCCTTGGCCCGCGCCTGGTAGTGATAGCGGATGGCGTGACCGACGCCTACGATGGTCCAGTAGGTCATCATCTCCCAGTCGAAGTTCAGGAGCAGCATCTGCTGGAATTCCCTCAACCACGATGTCAGCGGCTCGCCGACCATCGCGTAGATGCCCATGGCCGAGGCGACGGCCATGGCGACATGCAACAACGTGGCGACGATGACGCCGGCAATGTGCACCGGGATGGCGGCCTTCCACGTGGCGCGCTCGAACGGGAACTTGCGCGTCAGCCACAGGATGCCTGGCGTGAGCACGGCCCACGAGTACCAGTAGGTCAGGTTGAGGGCGAGCAGCAGGCCGAAGCCCGCCGATTTGTCGGTGAAGGTGGAGATGAAATAGAACGCGGCGAACGCTGAAAAGAAGCCGAGCGCCGTGGCTACACCAACGATCACGCGAACGGGCACACGTCCGGGATTGGCGGTCATAGCGGCACTATCAGCCTGCCGCAGCCCGCGGTCAAGCACGTTGCCGTTCATCCCACCGTTCATCCCAAGCCGTCGCATTGCACTTCGGCTCTAGCGAAGAACGTGCCGGACGGCTGCCTGTGAGCGACGTGGGATTTGTTGCCGCTTTTCAGGGATAGGAGGCCAACGCCACCGCGTGAAATACGGCGGATTGAAGAACCGGCCCGGTCAGTTGTTCGGTTTCAAAAGCAGGAATCCCAAAGGTGGGACGACGAGCTGGATGGAGTACGGCCGGCCATGCGCGGCGACCGCCTCGGCCTCGACGCGTCCGGCATTGCCCATGTTGCTGCCGCCGTAGACCTCGGCGTCGCTGTTCAGCAGCTCGTGATAGCTGCCGGCGGCCGGCACGCCGAGGCGATAGCCGGACCGCGGCACCGGGGTGAAGTTCACGACGGCGATCAGGACGGGGGGACGATCCTTGCCGGGAGGGAAATTCTTGTCGGGAGGGAACTCCTTG
>JBFWUK010000032.1:29494-55550 GCA_050247355.1 Vicinamibacterales bacterium
CTTGTCGGGAGGGAACTCCTTGTCGGGAGGGAACTCCTTGTCGGGAGGGAACTCCTTGTCGGGGGGGGACTGCTTGTCGGGAATGGAGGTGGCGCGGCGGACGAATGCAATCACGCTCTGCTCGGCGTTGTCGACGTCGATCCACGAGAAGCCCTCGGGCTCGAAGTCGGCATCCCACAACGCGGGCTCTTGCCTGTAGACGCGATTGAGGTCGCTCACCCAGCGCTGCAGGCCGGCGTGGCGGGCGTCGCCGAGCGCTTCCCAGTCGAGTTGCCAGTCGTGGTTCCACTCGCGCCATTGGCCGATCTCGCCGCCCATGAACAGCAGCTTCTTGCCCGGGTGCGCGAACATGTAGCCATAGAGCGCGCGCAGGCCGGCGTGTTTCTGCCACACGTCGCCGGGCATCTTGTCGAGCATCGACTTCTTGCCGTGCACCACCTCGTCGTGCGAGAACGGCAGCACGAAGCGCTCGCTGTAGGCGTACATCATGGAAAACGTGATCTTGTTGTGGTGCCACTTGCGGTGGACCGGGTCCTCCTTGGTGTAGTCGAGCATGTCGTGCATCCAGCCCATGTTCCACTTGTAGGTGAAGCCGAGGCCGCCGTCCGGCACCGCGTGGGTGACACGGGGGAACGAGGTGGATTCTTCGGCGCACATGATGGCGCCGGGACACTCGTGGTCGACCAGTTGATTCAGGTGCTTGAAGAACTCGATGGCCTCGAGATTCTCGCGGCCGCCGTACCGGTTGGGCACCCACTGCCCTTCCTCGCGCGAGTAATCGAGGTAGAGCATCGACGCCACCGCATCCACGCGCAAGCCGTCGAGGTGGAACTCGCGCAGCCAGAACAGGGCGTTGCTCAGCAGGAACGCCCGCACCTCGTGGCGGCCGTAGTTGAAGACCAGCGTGCCCCAGTCCTGGTGCTCGCCCTGACGCGGATCGGCATGTTCGTAGAGCGCGGTGCCGTCGAAGCGGGCCAGGCCGTGCTGGTCCTTCGGGAAGTGCCCGGGCACCCAGTCGAGCAGCACGCCAATGCCGGCGTTGTGAAAGGCATTGACCAGCGCCTTGAAGTCGTCCGGCGTGCCGAACCGGCTGGTCGGCGCGAAGAAGCCGATGACCTGGTAGCCCCAGGAGCCGGTGAACGGGTGCTCCATCACCGGCAACAGCTCGACGTGCGTGAAGCCCATCTGCTTCACGTAGGCCACCAGCTGCTCGGCAATCTCGTAGTAGGTCAGCAACTGGCCGTCGGGCGACCGCATCCAGCTGCCCAGGTGCACCTCGTAGACCGACATCGGCTTGCGCAGCCACCGGCCCTGGCGGGTCCGCTGCGCCATCCAGTCGCCGTCGGTCCAGGCGAAGGGTTCGTCGTGCCAGACGATCGAGGCGGTTTGCGGCGGCAGCTCGAACCGCCGCCCGCACGGATCGGCCTTCAACACGGTCCGGCCATCGGCGCCAATCACCTCGTACTTGTAGCGATCGCCCTGGCCGAGGTCGGGCAGGAAGATTTCCCAGTAACCGGCCGGCCGGATGGCGCGCATGGGATGGACGCGGCCGTCCCAGCCGTTGAAGTCGCCGACCACGCTCACCCGCCGCGCGTTGGGCGCCCACACCGCGAAGTGGACGCCGCGGCGAATGCCGTGGGTGATGGCGCGCGCGCCGAGGCGGTCGTAGACGCGGTAGTGCGTGCCCTCGCCGAGCAGGTGCAGATCGAAGTCCGTCAACACCGGGCCATAGCGATACGCATCGTCCGATTCGCTGGACGAGCCGTCGGGCCAGACCAGGCGCAGGCGGTAGTCGAGTTCGTCGCGGCGCTCGTTGGGCACCACGCCTTCGAACAGGCCTTCGGGATGAATGCGGGTCAGGACAATGGTGTCGGGCTGGCCGAACAGGGCCACCTCGACCCCACGCACGTGCGGACGGAAGACCCGAATGGCGACGCCGCCCTCGACATCATGCGGCCCGAGCACGGCAAACGGGTCGGCATGCATGCCCCGGGCAATCGCCTCGATGTCGTGACGCGTCATCCGTTCATTATGGCTGGTTCCTCACGAACAGGTTACCGAACTGCCGGCACTCGGCTGCCGCGGCCAGGGCGATCGCGTAGTGGGGAATCTTCGAGAAGTCGGTCACGGCCACCACATCAGCTGTCCGGGAGGCGGCGGTGGCGCGAATGGCCGGGTCGTATCCTTCAGACGGCCCGACGCTGCGGAAGAGCTCGGCGCCGCGGTCGTTACACGGCAGCACCAGCCGGACCGGGCGCGGCAGGTTCGGGACCCGGCGGCGAACGTAGCGCAGCTTCGCCTCGATGACGCGCGCCATCTGGTCGCGGCGGCGCGCGGTGCTCGACTGCTCGTCGTGCACACGGTAGGCGTACAGGCGATCCGGCAGCTTGACCAGTTGGTGGCCCGGCAGCAGCCGCAGCCACAAGTCGTAATCCTCCGCCGGCACCATGGCCTGGTCGTAGCCGCCGGCCGCGCGCAGGACACCGGCGCGCATCATCACCGAGCCGTGCGTGATGCAGCAGGTCAGCGGCATCATGGCGAGGATCTCGTCGGCGGTCTGCGCGGGATCCTGCTGGCTGCGAACCGTCCGCGTCCACGCATTGTCAACCGGATGGCCCGAGCCATCCACGAATCCGGCGCACGTGGCAACGAGCGCGACGCCGGGGTTGGCGTCGAGACAGGCGACCTGCCTGGCAAACCGTTCGGGCATGGACCAGTCATCCGCGTCCTGCCTGGCAATGTAACGGCCGCGCGCCTCGGCCAGCCCCGTGTTGAGCGCGGTGGCCAGCCCTACGCCACCGGGCGAGATCGCGCGCACGCGCGGGTCGCGCAGCCCCGCCAGGTAGGCCGCGGTGCCGTCGGTGCTGCCGTCATTGATGGCGATGATCTCGAAGTCGCCAAAGCTCTGGACCAGCAGGCTCTCGATCGCAATCGGCAGGTACGGCATCCCGTTGCGAACGGGCAACAGCACCGACACAACGGGCGGCCTGCCAATGTGGCGTCCCCCTTCAGGGGGACTGATACGGCCTGCTTGCGGATTCATGCCGCCCGCCTCAGTCGGGCGCCGAGATGGTGATGCTGGTGCAGCAATTCGTGGGCGGCCATCGCCGCCGGGCGCCACAGCAGTTGACCAATCGACAGGTCGGGCGGTGTGCGCCAATAGCGCGGCAGGAACGAAATGCCCAGACCATCCTGCAAATCTTGGCGGGCGGCCTGCGACGCGCCGGCTTCGAGCAGCGCTTCGAGGCCGGACTGCAGTTTCGAACGCGTGTTGGCCGACCCGTCGCCGTCGCGGACCGCGCACGCGGCGCTCACGGTGGAGGCCGCCTCTTCCACGACCGGCAGCAGCCGCTGCCACGCGGCCGACGCGCGCGCGTGGCGCACGGCAGGCGAGGACCAGGGCTGCGCCAACAAGTCCAAGGGACGACGGCCGTCGCCAGCCAGCAGGTCCAGCGGCGTCGGGGACCAGTGCTTCTTCGCGGCGCCGCCCTCTCCCGCATCCAGGCACGGCACACCAGCGTGGGCCGCCAGCAGTTCAAGCAGGCCCAGTAGCGGCGCCTGCGATGGATCGGGGTGGCTCGCCGATCCCAGGTCTACGCCCAGCAGACAGATGGAGCGCGCGCCGGCCGCAATCGCCAGCGCCACCGAGGTAGCCGGCCAGAGGCCCCACGTGGGCAACGGCTGCGGCACGAACAACCGGTCGTCTGCGATGCCGGCCAGCAAGGCCGCCGGCGTGCGCGCATCGGCCGCCACCAGCGGTACCCGGCTCAGCGAATCGGTGCGCCGGTGCGACAGGTCGCGCGCCGAGAAGTGCGCGTCGAGCGGCGTCTGGTGCTCGATCAACACCAGGTCGGGAACCATACCGGCCTCGGCCAGCGCGTCGGCGCCACGCGGCGACGTGAAGATGTGAACGGCCTCGCGCACCCGGCGCAGCGCCGGCAGCGATGCCCTGAGCGACGGCCCGGTGCCAACAATGACGATCGGCGCAGCATCGGTGGAGTTGACCGTGCCAGTCAGGCGGGCGGGATGCGTCAGGCCGTGGAACTGCGGGTCGAGATGCGCGCCGCAGAAGCGGCGCCAGTGCTTTTCATAGAGCGCCCACAACGTTGGCAACGCGGCCGAGTCGTGGGCCCACTCCGGAAGCTGGCCCGAGGTCAGCGCGTAGTCGCGGCCAATGCGCTCGAAGACGTCGAGAACCGCCGGCCTGCTTGTCCACCGTAGCCGTGGCGAAGGTGGAGGGCTTGCTTGCCCACCGTCTGGTCCACCGTAGCCTTGGCGAAGGTGGAAGCCTTGGCGTAGGTGGGGGGCTTGGGGCCAACCTGGAAAACGCACCACTGAACTCATGCCGCCGCTCCATTCGCCATCCGCGCCACAGTCTGTTCGAGTGCCCGCCGCAGCCGGGCGGCGACGACCCGGGCGTCGTGGACGTGCACCCGCGAGCGAGCGGCGCGCCCCATCGTGGCCGCCAGCTTGTGATCCGTCAGCAGGGTCCGCAGGCGCGCGGTCAACGCGTCCAGGTCGCCCGCCGGCACGATGAAGCCCTCGACACCGTCGTGCACCGCTCCGCGGATGTGGCCGACATCGGTCATCACCACCGGCCGCGCCGCGGCCATGGCTTCGAGCATGGCGGTGGGCACGCCTTCACATCCCGAGGGCAAGGCAAACACCCGCGAGGCCTGCAGGTCGGCCGCGACATCCGCGCGGCGTCCCACCAGTTCGCAGGCGTCTTCGATGCCAAGCGCGCGAGACTGCATCATCAGCTTCGCGCCTTCGTGGCCCTCGTCCGCGCCAACGAAGCGCACGCACACGTCGGGGATCTCGGACCGCAGCGCCGCCACTGCCGTCACCAGGTCGCCAAGACGCTTGCGCGCATGCAGGTTGGCGACGCAGACAATGCGATTGGCGGTGAACGGATAGACCTCGGCGATTTCCAGGAACGGTCCAATCGAGGCGGCCTTGCCCAACACGTCGCGTCGCAGGGCCGGCAGGTCGAATCCTCCGGCGAGGTCTTCGGTGGTGAAGGTGGTGCGATCGCTGCCCCACATCATGGATTCGTCGGGCTGCCAGGTCAGGCCGTCGTTGAGGCGGAACATGCCGCCCATGTCGTAGCCCTTGCCGTAGACCAGCGCGGCGCGGCCGTGGGCGGCGGCAAACGGCAGCAGCCTGAAGGCGCACCGCTCGAACAGGAAGTAGATGACATCGTACGAGCCGAGCACCGCCTGCTCGAGCTCATCCTGCGAGGCGGTGACGGTCAGGGAATCCGCGGTCTCGCGATACGCGTCATCGAGGGCGCCGCCCGCGAACGCCAGCACATGATGCTCGGCCCAGGCCGGCTGCTGCCGCCACGTGCGCAGCATGTTGAGGAACGTGGTTTCAATGCCGCCCGCGGCGAGCGACTCGATGACGTGGAGCACGCGGATCATGATCGGAACGGCCTCAGCAGGCGGGCCGGCAGAAAGAGGCACAGGCCAATGAGCACGGCGATGCCGATCGACGAGACGGCCCGCGCCGCTTCCCGCCGGACGATGGTGGTGGTGCGGTGGACGATGAGCGACCCGTCGGCGGTAATGGCGGTAAAGCCACGCGGCGACACCACCAGCGCCGTGTGGTCGACATTGACCTGGCCGGCGCCGTCCGGATCGTTCCACAGCACGCAGACCCGATCGAATCGACCGGCCCATGCCCTGGCGCCGGCCGCGGACGTCAGGAATGGCCACGGCTGAAAGAATGGCGTCCGGTCGTAGAGCAGGCGATGGCCGGCATCGATGCCGTTCTGTTCAAGCGCCGGCGCCGCGGCGGGCGTGGCGACCACCGTGATGTCGCAGCCGGGCGAGGCGGCGCGCAGCGCGGCGAGCGCGGTCGCAAGATGCCGGCCCGAGCGGAACAGCAGAATGCGTTCAGGCGGCGCGGACATTGGCTACCTCCGCCGGGAGGTCGAGCACCATGCTGGCCCAGCCTTCGAACACGAACAGGGTCCACACCAGCCGCCAAATGCCTTCATCGCCGGCATAAAAGCGCTCGACCAGTCGTGTGGTGGCCGCCGGGTCGAAGACACCGCGGCGGGCCACCCGCGCCGGACTCAGAAAGTCGCGGACCATCGGCTCGAGCGAGCGCCGCATCCACTGCGGGTACGGCAGGCCGAAACCCAT
The DNA here is from genome assembly GCA_050247355.1 of Vicinamibacterales bacterium. Taxonomy (GTDB): domain Bacteria; phylum Acidobacteriota; class Vicinamibacteria; order Vicinamibacterales; family UBA2999; genus 12-FULL-67-14b. Next base: position 35,644 of record JBFWUK010000032.1, read on the forward strand.
CTTCTCGCGGAACAGGATGTCGTCCGACAGCAGCGGCTTCAGGGCCTGCTTGAGCACCCACTTGCCGACGCCGTCGCGGTACTTCATTTGCCACGGAATGCGGGCGAGTTCGGCGCCGTACTCCGGATCCAGGAACGGCACGCGCACCTCGAGCGAGTGCGCCATCGACATGGCGTCGATGTCGCGCAGCAGGACGGTCGAGAGATAGCCGCGCTGTTCGAGGCGCAGCAACCAGTCACCCGGCTTCTGCAGGTCGGCCGGGACGTCCTCGGCGAGGAACCCGGCGGCGCCGCGGGCGGAACCCAGGGCGGCTCGCAGTGACGACGACAGAACGGCATCGCACTGATGCGGCTTGAAAATCGCGATGCCGTTCGGCGACAGGTAGCGCTCGTCGAGCAGCGAGAACGCGCGCACCGATTCAGCCAGGCCGGCCACCGACGGCCAGAGGTTGCCAGCAGGCACGCCCCCCAGCAGGTTGGCGATCCGGCGAACGTAGGCTGGCGGCAACGCCGCCAGGCTCCGTCCCTGTTCATGGTGACGCAACAGGTAGCCATCGCGGGCATACCCCAGCATCAATTCGTCGCCGCCGGTGCCCGACAACGCCACCGTCACGTGTTGGGCCGCGGCGTACGACACCCAGTACGAGTTGATGGCGTCGGAGGTGGGCTGATCCATGGCCGCCAGCGTGTGCGGCATGGCTTCGCGAAACATGGCTTCCGTCAGGACGAATTCCTGGTGATCTGTGCCGTAGCGTTCGGCAACCTTGCGGGCCCACGGCCACTCCGTCAGCACGTCTTCGCCGGCGCCGACGAATCCCACCGAGAACGTCTTGAGGGGATGCGAGACAAACTCCGAGGCGAGGGCGACGAGGGCACTCGAATCGACGCCGCCCGACAGGAACACGCCGAGCGGGCGCTCCGACATCATCTGGCGCTTCACCGCGGTGCGCAGTCCGCCGAGGGTGATCGACTTGGCCTGCTCGATCGAGGTGACTGGATCGTCGACCTCGCGCGGCGGCGCCCAGTAGCGGCGCACGCTCGATTCGCCGCAGCGGTGCACCATGACGTGTCCGGGCGGCAATGCACGGACGTCACTTAGGATCGACAGCGGCGCCGGCACCGCCTGGTAGACGAGGTACTGCGCGACCGCTTCGGGGTCAATCTCCTTCGAGACGCGGCCACTGGCCAGCATCGACTTGATCTCGGAGGCGAACGTCAGCTCGCCGCTGCGCTCGGCGTAGTAGAGCGGCTTGACGCCGTGGTGATCGCGGGCGAGCACGATCTCCCGGTCGCGCGGGTTCCACAACGCGAACGCGAAGATGCCGTTGAGGTCGGCGACCAGCGCCGGCCCTTTCTCTTCGAAGAGGTGCAGGATGACCTCGCCGTCCGAGTGCGTGCGGAAGCGGTGGCCGCGCTGCTCCAGCCCCCTGCGGAGCTGGCGGTGGTTGTAGATCTCGCCGTTGAACACCAGATGCAGCGACTGGTCCTCGTTGGTCAGCGGCTGGTGGCCGCCGGCGACGTCGATAATCGACAGGCGCCTGAAGCCGAGGCCGGCCCGGCCATCCACGAAGAAGCCATCGTCATCCGGCCCGCGATGCTCCATGGCCGCGGCCATGCGCCCGAGCGCAATGCGCTCGGGCCGTCCCACCATTCCGCAAATGCCGCACATGCTACGCCTCGCTTCTCGCGAGCCGCAGCAGCGGCGTGAGGTTCTCGACGAAGCCGAGCGAGAAGTAGTCCTGCTTGTCGACCAGGCCCGACCGGCTCAACTGGGCCGAGATCGCCGGCAAACCGAATTGCGAGGCAATGACGATGTGGTCGTAGCTGTCGCGCTCGAGGTCGGTGAAGGCCACAACCGTGTGGCCCTCGAAGGCCTTGCCGGCCTTCAGCGGATCGTTGTCGCAGACCGCGACGACCTGGTGCGCAACGCCGATCTTGCGAAGCTCGTCGAACGCCAGCAGACCGGCGGCGCCGGCGCCAAACACGACCAGGCGCTTGTTGGTCAGTTCCGGCAGCTCCTTCACCAGCGGCAGGTCGCCGGCCATGTTCTTGGTGGCGCGGATCGACGTCGGGAAGCTCAGGATCTCGACCCCGCGGAGCTGCCCCTCGCGGCACCAGCCGACGACGCGTTCCGGTGAGCAGTCCTTGTCCTGATACGCGGGCGAATACCAATCAAAGGTGTCGAGCACTCGCCAGTGCCAATCGGGATGAGTGTTGACGGGGAGCACCCGGCGGAGGTGGCTCCACGGCCGGCGCGACATGAACGGCATACTGAACAATCCCGAGAACAGGAAGCACAGCGTCCAGCAGAAGCCGTAGATCGCGCCGTTGGGCCAGCCGCGGACCACGCGCCGCCAGAAGTCGCTGGCGCGGTTGTAGAGCTGATCGGTGTAGTAGTAGAGCCACACCGCGATCTCGCCGCCGTTCTTCAGGAATTGCGGCAGCGACAGGAACGCATCGCGTGTGTCTCGGGTGTGGTGCAGGACGCCAATCGAGAAGATCACATCGAAGATCTCCTTGCGGAACGGCAGATTGAAAACGTCGGCCTGGATGACGTCGACGTTGGGCCGGTCACCTATGTTCTTGTGCGACGCTTCAACGGCAAACGAGAAGTCGATGCCGATGGACCGGGCGCCCCAGCGCGACGCGACCTCGAGGAACCGGCCAGCGCCGCAACCGACGTCGAGCACGAGCTTGCCTCGCAGGTCGTTGGCGGTAAAGCCGGTCTTCTCGATGAAAGTGTCTTCCGATTCACGGCCGCCATTCGCGATATCGAGCTGCACCCGATTCCACTTGTTCCACTCGTAGGAGAAACTCCCGACGTAGCCGTCGTGCTTGACGAAACGCGGCACGCCCCTGACGATCGGGTAGGTTTCGGCACAGCCGGTACACGCCAGGGTGCCCTCGGTCACCGAGGTGGTGTCGCCAGCCGACACCGTGAGCGCAAGGTCGCTCTTGCAGCCCGGGCAACAAATCCATTGCAGCAGATCACTCTTCACTGTCCGTCTCCTTTGCCTGTCAACATCCGGTCGTAGAGGGCCAGCCACCGCGCGCTGGAGTGCGCGGCGGTGAACTGGTCCAGGGCGCGGCGGCGCACCGCCGCGGCGTGAAAGCGGGCGCGATCGCGGCTTGCGAGCCGGGCCAGTAGCAACCGGCTCGCCTGGTCGGCGTCGCCGGAGTCCATCAGGTCATCCGGGTCGAGCACGTCGCCCGCGCCGCCGATGTCGGTCGCGATGGCCGGCACCGCCAGAAACGCGGCCTCGAGCAGGACGTTCGGAAAGCCTTCGATACGCGAGGTCAGCGCGAACACGTCGAGGCCGGCGATGATGCGGCGCGAGTCGCGGCGCTCGCCCATGAAGTGCACGCGGCCGGCGAGGCCGATCGCCGCGGCCTTCTGTTCGAGGAGTTGGCGTTGCGCGCCGTCGCCGACGATGACGGCATGCAGGTCATGCCGCGACCGCAGTGCCGTGGCCACCGCCCGCAGGAACATCACGTGATCCTTCTCGGGCGCCAGCCGTCCGACGGTGCCGACGATCGGGGTATCAAGGGGCAACTGCAGTTCGCGGCGCAGCCAGGCATACGCGCCGTCGGCCTGCTGAATCACGCGCTCGGGATTGAGCCCGTTTGGCACCACCGCGATGCGCGCGGGCTTCATCCACGTCCACTCGGCGTGATCGGCCACCAACGGGGTGGCGTTGACGGTGACCTGGTCGGCGACGCGCGACCCCAGCGCGTCGGCGATGCGGAACCACCACTGCGCATACCAGGTGCGCTTCCACAGGCTCAGGTTGCGCACCGAAGCGAGAATGCGAGGCGCACCGCCCAGGCGGGCGCCGGCGGCCCCAATCACGTTGGCCATGAACAGCCAGGTGTGCACCAGGTCGTAGCGTTCGGTCTGGCACAGCCGGGCGATCTCGAGGGCGGCCAGCGAGCGGCGCGGCCAGCCCGACGAGTAGTGAAACTTGACGTCGTCGCGGGCCAGCCACTGGCGCGAGAAGTCGCCGTCCTGGCGGCCGAGGATCAGCACCTCGACGTCGTACTGCTGCTTCGGCGTCCGGGCCAGGAGCTCGGCCAGCTGCACTTGCGCCCCACCGACGCCGAACGACGTGATCACGTGCAGCACACGGCGGCGCCGGCGAGCTGCCGCGGCCTTCGGTCGGGGACGCCAGTAGGCAAGCGTCAGCAGAACCAGGAGCAGCGGCACGTCGATGGCGTTGACGAAACGCTCGATTGAGGCGCGCAGCGTCAGCCAGTCAAACGCCCGGGGCTCGATCACGATCGGTGTGGTGTCGATCGGCGCGACGACGAAGCGGCCGGCGCCAACGGCCGCCGCGGCGCGATACAGGTTGGCGTGGTGTCCGGCGACCTCGCTCATCTGCGGAATGACGATGCAATCGAACGCCACGGCGCGCAGCCGGCGCACCAGCGCCAGGTTGCGGGCCATCGCGAACGACGCGCCCGAGTAGGTGTGGATGCGGGTCGCGCCCGCTGCACGTAGTTGCGCGTCGAAACCGGGCGAGCTGACCACGTCGATTCCCACCGTCGGCCACTGCGCGCGAATCCAGTTGATGGTGGCGAGGAACTGCGGCATGCGGCACGAGCGGAACACCAGTACGCGCGGTATCACTGCCGCTGGGGCACTCTCGTCGCGAACTGGTTCGGTCGCAGTCAGCATCAACACCATCACAGCTCCAGCCCGGCTCGGACACCGCGGTGTCGGGGCGCCGACATCAATGTCGGAGAGCCGGGCCGCACGCCCGGTCGCCGGGGTGCCTTCCTCGCGAATGTTCAGGCTTTATCGCAGCCGGTGGGCCGCCACTTCGGCGATCCCCCGGCATCGTCTTGGCAGAGCAATCGGGGTACCAACCTTTCAACTGCCGCCGAACTGCCCCCTATTCCGGCCGTAACCCGTACAGCGAGATCCATCGATTGACCATATGCTCCGCAGTGAACATCCGGCGGCAACGCGCGGCCTGCCTCCTCGCGCGATCTGCGGCGCGCCTCGGATCGCGCAACGCGGCTGACAGAGCATCGGCGACCCCTGCCGCATTCCCGCGCTTGCAGATACCTTCCGGTTCACCGACAACCTCTCTCACGCCGCCAGCGTCGGTCGCCACGATCGGCACGCCAAGGAACCCGGCCTCGAGCAGGACGTTGGGAAAGCCTTCGCACAGCGAGGTCAGGGCCAGAAGATCCACTCCCGCCATAACGCGCCGCGCATCGGCGCGGGCGCCAAGAAAAGTCAGGTGGTTGCCGAGGTGCAGGCTCGCGGCCAGCGCGCGAAGTTCCAGTTCAGTTGGGCCGTCACCCACCAGGACCGCGTGAAACCGCTGGCCAGCATCGCGCATACGCCCGAGCGCGCGAAGGAAGGTGGCCTGGTCTTTTTCGCTCGAGAGGCGCCCGACGCAACCGATCAGGGGCGCGTCGTCGGCCACGCCGAGCTGCGTCCGCAGCCACAGGCGCGCGTTCGGCCGGTCGATCTCGAGGGTCGACGGCTCCAGGCCGTTGTGCACGACCTCGATCCGCCTTGGGTTCATTAATGCCCACCACGCGTGGTCGCGGACTAGCGCCCGGGCGTTCACCGTCACCACATCGGCAATGCGGGCCGACAGCACGTCGCCCGGGCGGTACCACCACTTGCGCCACTGCGGAAAGTTGCCGGGATTTGCGGCGCGAATCGACGTCACGATGCGGCCAACCCCCGCACGCCTGGCACCGGCGGCGCCAACGATGTTGGCGTCCGGCAGCCATGTGTGGACAACGTCGTAGCGGCCGCGGCGGCAGTGGGCCTCAATCTCGTCAATGAGCGTGCCTTCGTGGGTATTGCGCTCGCCCAGAAACGCCACCCGCACGTCGTCGCGACCCAGGCGGCCGCGCGAGAAATCATCGTCCGCCAGAACCAGCAGTTCGATCTCAAAGCCCGCGGGCATGCGGTTGATGAGTTCCAGACACTGGGTCTGCGCCCCGCCCATGCCGAGACTGTTGATGATGTGCAGAACGCGCACTGGCGAATGCGCCCGGGAGACCCGCGGCGGTCGCCGACATGCGGTCCGGACCATCTGCGCCAATGTCACGACACTGTCGGGGCACCTGAGCGTCGCGAGGGCCGCTAAACGCCTGGTCGCCCCTCGCGTCAGCGTCCGCAATGGCCGTTCGCCCGCGACAATCGCGGTCGACGGCGGGTTGATCAGTGTTGCCAGGCGCAGCAAGTTCGCCGCCGGACCCATCTGAGTGCTCATCAGCGGCAGCACTACGGCGTCAAAGCCACCCCGGAGCAACTGCATCACCAGCCGCGGACCAAGGCCCGTTACCGTGAAATGCGTGGCACGATGGCTGATGACCTGGTTGGCGCCGGCCGCGAGCACGTCGGCGATGAAATCTACATGCGTAAGTGCGATGATCTCCGCTTGCGGATGGCATTGGCGGACTTGCACAACCGCCGACCGAAACTGGGGCGTCCGGCAGCAGCGGAACACCAGCACCCGCCGCCAGGATCGAAGCGTGGTCTCGGGAACCTGGCCTTCAACTTCGCCAAGCTGTCGGCCCTCCGACACCTCGCTAACGCCGACCCGACGATAGATCGTCGGTTTGGGTCCGGATTCCAAGGCAAAGTCCGCCATTGCTGCCGTGAAGAGCAAGACCAGGGCCAGCCCTGTTGGTGGCCGCAAGCTTGCAGTCCTGACGGGCATGCCGGGACCCCTTGCCCTGATTGGCAACCCCAACTCGATATTTGTCCGCTCGATGGCTCGCCACTGGCACGAGCGCGGTGTCAAGGTGGTCATCGTCACGGCCAATCACTGGGCGGGCTCGGACTTCAACGAAGACGGCGTGCGGGTGATTACGGCCGAGCGCGGCCTGAACCCCGAGGTCCACGCGGCCCTCGACGTCGTCGTCCCCCTCGTGACGTCGCTCGAATCCGAACTGCATCGGACACGCCGCGACCGCGTCGCGAACGCGCTGGGGTCGTGGGAGGCCGGAAGCGAGCCACCGTCGTTGCTGCCGCCAATCATCGATGGCATCGCCATCGCCGCGGCGGTCAAGCGGCTGCAGCCGGTCGGGGTATTGGGTCACGAGGCCTTCGCCTACGGTATTGCCACGGCGCTTTGCACTGACGTGCGACGCGTGCTCTTCGCGTGGGGCGGCGACGTCCTGCAATTCTGCAACACGTCGGAGACGGCGGCGGCGATGATGAGGTCGGTCCTCAATCAGGTGACCTATGTCCTCGCCGGTTCCGAAAGCGTGCAGCGCCGCGTGATCGATCAGTTCCAAGTGCCCGCCAGCCGCGCGGTCCAGATCTCACTCGGTGTCAATCGCCAGCAGTTCAGGGTGCCCACCGCGGACCAAGCGTTGGCGATCCGAAGACACTACGGCATCCCGATCGCTGCGCCCGTGGCCCTGAATGTGCGCCGCTTGCGATCGTTCTGGGGTTCGGAGGTCGCGCTCGACGCACTCCTGGGACTGGCCGCCACGTACTCGAACCTTCATGTGTTGTTCCTGGGCGGCGCGGGGACGGAATCGGCGATGGCCGAGGCGCGTCGGCGCGCGGCGACCGCCGGCGTCGGCGCGCGCTTCATCGGCATCGACGGCGATGCGCCAACCGAACAGGTCGCCGACCTCATGTCCGTCTCCGATGTTTTTGTGTCGCTGACCCAGCGCGAGGAGCCGCTGTCACTGTCGGTGCTCCAGGCCTCGGCTTGCGGCAGCATCGGCGTGGTCAGCGATCAAGCCACCTATCGTGCGGCGCTCTGCGAGGGATGGCAAGGGCTACTGGCTGATCCCACGTCGGCGATCGCAGTCGCTCGTCAGGTTGAAAGCCTTCTGGACAATGCGAACGCACGCTCGCGAATGCGCGGCCTGAACGAGAGATTCATCCGGGACCATCACGATGAAGCCGTTCACATGCAGCGCATCCTGCGGCTGGTGGTTGGCGCGGAGATGGCCGAACGGTTGATACCAGCCGCGTAGTCAGAGCCGGTGCTGAAGGATCTCCGCAAGCGGACGGCATTCAAGCCACGCGATGTGCGCGGGCACGTGGATCGTGTAGTTGCGGTCGTTCCAGCGCGGATCTGAGCCGTCGGCCGCGGCAAACACGACGGAGTCGCCATCGACAGCTATGGCCTGCACGGAGTTCCGATCCTCGTCTACGGTCAGCGCCGCATGATCGGTCGTGGCCAGCCACATCACCGCCGCAGCAGTCCGGAAGCGGAAGATGCGGCGATTGTCGCCACCGGCCTCCATCCGCGCAGGGTGAATCGACAACCGTTCATACCGAACCGCGGGAAGGCGCGGCGCGATCGCCGCCTCTCGCACCGCCGAGGCGCTCGCCTGCCAGTGGCTCTGCAACACGAGGTCATCAACGCGAGAGCCGGCGTGGACCAGCGCTGCCTGCACCGCGGCCGGCAGATCGGCCTGCGCGGCGACCCGGCGGAACACAGTCAGCAGATCATACGACGACAGGTAACGGCCAAACCGCTCCTCAACTGTTGGCCGCAGCTCGTCATGGGCAACATACCCGTGCCTCAGGAACGCTGCATGCCAGGCGCGCGACAACCGTTCGTTGATGAAGCCCGGCGCCCCGATCGCGGCGGCCGGCACCGAGAACACAATGGTGTCGCTCGCCTTCGTGCAGGCCGCAATCATCGCTTCCGCTGCGGTCATCGGCATCAGGTGAACCACGCCGAGGCAGAGGCAGACGTCGTAAGAACGCGACGGCGTGAACTGGTCGAGGGCCGACTCGATACCCGTCACGTCGGCGACGCCGAGATCGTTGAATGCGCGCAGCCAATGGCCGGCCCCACACCCGATGTCGAGCACCGACTGCGGCGCCAGCCGCTCGACAATCAGCGGCGCCAGGCGGTTGGCGACTTCGGCATGATGGTCTTGCCACTTGTCGCGGTCTTCACCGGGGAACAACGTCGATGCGGGACGGCGATCGATCCACGACAGCTCGTCGTTCGGATCGAAGAAGCGCCCATGCCGGGCGCTCGCTTCGGGATGGCGTTCGAGGAACGCGAACAGCGCGCGGCGGACGGAGGCGCCAGCGGGGCTGCCGGTGCGATCGCGCAAGACGAGGCGCGGCACCGACGCGTCCATCCCCTGCCACGCGGCTTCGATGGCTTCCAACAGGTCGACTCCGGGCAGGCAGTCGAAAGGCACTTCCGGATTCTTCGGCTCCAAAGAGACGGGCGCGGGTGAGGTTGCCGCCGCGGCAGGCCCTGAGAACGCGCGCCACGCCGCGAGCGTCGCTTCGTCAGGCTCGCCAATGGTCACTGCGTGCGCATTGGCAGTCGCGCCTCGAGCAGTGGCGATCCGCGCGGTGACGTCGCAGCCAAGCGCCGGCAAGTTCGAAAGTGCGTCCGCCAACGGCCGCTGCGTGATGCCCGGGCCACCCAGGATTCCACCGCCGGTGCCGTTGATGATGGTTCGGCCGGTCGCCTTGGCGGCCTCTGCGGCGATCCAATCACGGAACGAGCGCAAGTGCGGCGCCGTGCGCACGGTGCTGCCGTCGACGCCGGTCTCTTGCGTATCGGGCCAGCCGGCGATGGCCGCGGCCCAGCCCTCATCGAGCGGCTGTCCCCACATCTCGGCGCGCCGCCACACTTCCTCGTAGGTGGTCCCGCGGGCGTAGGGCCGTCCGTCGGTGAACGCGAGATCGGCTCCCGCAAACACGATCGGCTCACAGCCCATCGTCAACGCCAGATCGAACGCGGTCGTCAGCACCGAACCCCACGCGCGCAGGTGCGCGCGGTCGTGGCCGGCCTGGCGCAGCCACGGCCAGGGATGGTGATCGGCAATGCGGAAGAAGAAGGTGCGCCCCTCGAAGTGCGGCAGCGATTCCGGGTCGACGCTTCCCTCCGCCACAAGATGCGTTCTCTCGCACGCCTGCAGGTCGTTCAGGTGGCGCGCATTCGTCTCGGTCGGGTCGGTCGCCACCACGAGGTCAGGTTCGACCCCCGCGGCCAACAGGGGTCGGAGCGACGTATCCGCAGCGATGATGACCACCCGATCGCAGTAACGGGCAATGTCGGCCAGATTGCGGTCGAGCGACGGCCCCGCCCCAACGACGAGCGCGGGGACTGCTGTGAACAGATCCTTCAGCGCAGCCGCATCGCCCTCGTGGCCGATCGCTTCGGCGTTTCGGAGCGTGTTCTGCAGGTATCGCGCCGCGTTCTTGCGCTTGGCTTCGTCGTTGGCCCGGGCGCCGAACCAGGCGCGCGATACGGTCCGCGCCGCATGAACGCACGCTTCACGATGCGCGCGTGCGACGGCCGGGTTGCCGGCGATGACCGGCTTCTCGGTGGCCAGCGGCATCGCCGCCAGCGCCTTGTCGAGGCCGGTGTACTCGGGACCAGCCAGCCCGATCAGGCGGCCCGCCACCTGCCAGGCGCGCACCGCCGGGCGAGTCAGCGATTCAGCGGCAGACGAGGCATCCGGTTCCAGGGCAATGACCTTACCGGTCCAGCCGCGGCGATCCAGCGCGTCCAGCACGTGGCCATCGCCGAAGCCAATGACGAACAGGACCTGTGTCTCGTCGAGGCGCACCGGAGCGAGCCACTGCTCTGCCGCCACCACCGGATCGAGTGCGGTGGTCACACCGCCACCCCGATGTGGCGTCCGGCTTCAGCCTTTTCAATGTGGTGTCCGGCTTCAGCCGGATTACGCACGCTGCGCCAGCCCCAAATGAACTCGGCCGCCGCCGGCCCGGTGTGGAACAACAGGTCGAGAATGCTCACGTCGTGGCGGAACTCACCGTGCAACTGGGCGTACTCCGGGTAGCCGCGGTAGTCTTTCCACACCACGTCGATGCCGGCGGCCGCAAGCTCGGCGTCAGTCAAGTAGGCGCGCGCCGACGGCCCGGAGACATAACGTTCCGCGCCGCACCTCTTCAGCAACTCGATGATTCGCTCGCCCTTTGACGCCGTCAGCCGGTAGTCGGCTGACTGCTCGAACTGCGTGGCAACTCCCAGCAGGTCGCACGAGATTCTGACAATCAGCGCCTGGTTCAGTTCGGACAGCGAACGCCACGAGCGCCGGAGATAGAACGCCTCGAAGTAGGGCCGATACCGATCGAAGAACGGGGCGCTTCGGTAGGCGCGCGCGATCCTGCGCCAGTGCTCGCCCGCCCATCCGCTATCGGCGGGAAGCATCACGTCGCGAATCAAGCGGTCGCGATCGCTGCCAACTGGAACGGTCAACCACTGCGGTCCCGCCTCGGTCTTGATGCGGTTGCGATTACGCCAGTCCCGGGTGGTGTACTGCACGTCGTCATAGAAGATGAACGTGTCGACGTCGTGGATGATGTCGAAGTACCCCTTCCAGGGGATGTAGTTGGACTGCAGGACGGCGACGCGCTTCATGGCGAATGGGCCTCAGACCCGGAACGCTTTCCTGGCGGCGAAGCACTTGCGCGTGATCTGTCGCTTCAGGTCGAAGTCGGGGCTCTCCACCACCAGTTCGGTGATGGCCCGGTTGACGCCGTCATAGCTCGAGAACGCATCGTCGAAGCAAAACCACCCGCCGGGCACCAGCAGCGGCGCCAGCCGCGCGATGTCGTCTTTGACGGCACGGTAGCCGTGGTCGCCGTCGAGGAAGATCAGCCGGCACCGAAACGACGGCGGCAATTGCTTGACGAAGGTGGCGGCAGTGCCGCGATGGGGCGCTACGAACGGCTCGAGGCCGCTGTTGCGGATGTTCTCGAGAAACCCCTCCATCACGCTGGGATAGGCGGCATAGGCCGGCGCCATCTGCGATTCGAAGGGCGCCTCCCACACGGTTTGCTCCTGGTAGCCGCGATGGCGGCGGCCGTTGATCTCGGTCTCGAACGAGTAACTGCCATCAGCGTTCTGCCGCCAGTCGTCTCGCTCGGGGAACAAGTCGATGCAGTGAAGCTTGCCGTGGGTGTCGCGAACGGCGGCGCCCAGCGCGATCGCTGATCGCCCGAACCACGATCCCACTTCAATGATGTCGCCGGCCAGGTGCGAGGTGGTGTGGGCCAGCATCGACAGGCCGAACAGCTGATCGATCGGCGACCAGCCGTGGACGTCGGCGACCAGGGTTTCAATCTCCGTGACCAGCGGGGTCACGGTGCGTTCGGCGGGGCTCATGCCGCGGTCTCCTTCAGGTCCGCCACAAGAGTGGCGTAGGTGCGGCCCTCGCCGGGCCAGCGCGTCTCCTGCCAGTCAGGACACTGTCCGCAAAAGGCGTGCCCGCGGTAGTCGTTGGTGAGGTGCGCGCGGCGCAGTGCTTCGTACTGGCGGCTATGCCACACGTCGGCGATGGTGTTGGTGTGGTAGTCAACAAGCGACGAGCCGCCGGTCCAGTCGGACGGGCAGAACGCCAACGTCTCTCGCGGCGTGAGGACGACGCGCTCCCAGGGGTAGACGCAGGGCGTGCGTTGCTTGATCGCGCCCTGCTTGCGCATGACTTCGGCTACCGGAATCACGGCGCCAGACGCCGAATGCAGGCGACGGATGGCGACCGAGTGCGCACCGGCGTTGGTCCAGAACCGCTCGAAGTCGGCAGTCTCGTGCGCGTTCTCGGGCTGCTCGATGTAGCTGACGGCAATGCGCATGGGCGACCCGGATTCACGCACGCGCGCGATCAGGCGCTGAACGTTTCTGCTCGTGACCGCAAGGTCGCCGCGGACACGGATCTTCGCGTAGGTCTCGGCCGAGAAAGCGTCGATGCTGATGTCCACCAGGTGCACACCGGTGGCAATCAACTGCTCGATCCGCGGCGGCGTGAGCAGCGTGCCGTTGGTGGTCAGCGACACAAACGTCCCCGACCGCTCGACGGCTTCGGTGAGCATCGGGTAGATGGCCTTGTTCAGCAGCGGCTCGCCGTCACTGGCAAAGCGGACGTACTGCACGTGTCCCCTGCCGGCGCCGGCGACTTCGCCGATGGCCTTGCTGACCAGCTCCGGACTGAGCGAGCGGCCGGCGTAGAAATCTGACTGCTTGAACGCCGGATGCGGACAGTGCGTGCACGACAGGTTGCACAGCTCGGTCACGTCGATGATCACCTGCGAAGGGAACGCGGCCGACAGGCCGCCGCCAAAGCCGTATTCCATTAGCTGGCGCTCCTGCGGGCTGCGACGGCGGGTTCAGGCAACCCTAAAGGGTGGCCTCCACTTCTGTTGCTTCCACTTCTTGACGCCGCCGACAACACCTGTGCGAGCGCCGCGACCACCTGGTGGGCATCGTCGACCGTCATCGACACGCTGATCGGCAGCGTGAGGATGCGGCCCGCCAGGTCATTGGTCACCGACAGGTCGGCTGAGCGCTCGCTCCGGTAGAGCGGCATGGTGTGAATGGGCTGGTAGTGGATGCTGGCGCCGATGTTCAGGTCGCGCAGACCGCGCAACACATCGTTGCGCGAGTGGCGCAGCCGTTCGACTGGCAGCTTGACGAGGAACAGGTGGCGGGCGTGACCCAGGTCGAGCACGCCGTCCTGGACGGCAATCGGCCACGGCAGCTTCGCGAGCGTCTTGGCATAGGCCAGGGCAATGGCGAAGCGGCGATCGGCGAACTCGGGCTGCCGCCGCAACTGCACGCGGCCAATGGCCGCCTGCAGGTCGGTGTAGTTCATCTTGTAGCCGACGTCGGCAATGGGATTGGTGCCGGCCACGCGCGGGTCGGTGAACCGCTTCCAGGCGTCGTTGGGCAGCGCGTGCTGACGCAGCGAGCGCAGGCGTTCGGCCTGCTGGCCGTTGGCCAGCGCAATGGCGCCGCCGTCGCCGGTCGAGAGGTTCTTGTTGGCGTAGAAGCTGAAGCAGGTCAGGTTGCCCGAGGCGCCCACCGCCGTGCCGCCGGCGAACCGCGCGCCGCAGGCGTGCGCCGCGTCTTCGACGATGGCAATGTGCGACGGAATGGCGCGGCTGATCGCATCCACGTCCACAGCGAGGCCGCCCAGGTGCACGACGACCACCGCCTTGGTGCGCGGCGTCAGCCGCGCCCGCACCGAGGCCGGCGTCACGCACATCGTGTTGGGATCGACGTCGCAGAACACCGGCGTCGCGCCGAGATGCCGGGCGGCGTTCGCGGTGCTGATCCATGTCAGGCTGGGCACGATGACCTCGTCGCCGGGGCCCACGCCGTGCACCAGCAGCGAGAGAAACAGCGCCGACGTGCAGGAGTTGACGGTCACGACGTAAGGAACGCGGAAGGCGTCGGCCAGCTCCCGCTCGAAGACGATGGTCTCGGGCCCGAGCCCGACCCAGCCTGAGCGCAGCACCCGGGTGACCGCGGCAATCTCTTCGTCGCCGAAGTCTGGCTGGCCAAACGGCAGGTACGCCGGCCGGCGTGTCGGCGTGCCGACACCATCGGATCGACCAGCCGTCACGACCGGGATACCGGTCGGGGTATTTCCGCGTGATTCCAGCATTTCGCGTGTCTCCGCCACCCGACAGAGCCAACTTCGTGCCACTTGGCACAGAATGTTGGCCATGAACCGACGCCGCTTCTTCTCTGCCCTCACGTCCGCCTTTGCCGCCGGCGCGGCCGCGCCCGCCCTGGCCCAGGCTCCGGCCGCAGCGCCGCCGCGCATCGATCGCCTGCGCCTCGACGCCGCCGAAAGCATCTTCGGCGTTGATTTCACCGAGGCCGAGGAGGAGATGGCGCTGAACAGCGTGAACCGCAACCTCCGCAGCTTTGAAGAACTGCGCAAGCTGAACGTGCCGCTCGACACCGAGCCGGCCGTCACCTTCCGGCCGTACCTGCCCGGCGAGAAGCCGACCGGCAAGGCCACGCCGGGCGCGCGGCTCAAGATCACGAAGACAACAGTGCCCGCCGGCCTCACGCCGGAACAGATTGCCTTCCTGCCGGTAACGGCGCTGGCGACGCTGATCGAGAGCAAGCGGATCACGTCAACAGAGCTGACGAAGCTCTATCTCGATCGCTTGAAGAAGCACGGCGAGGCGCTGAAGTGCGTGGTCACGCTGACGGAGGAACTCGCCCTGCAGCAGGCCGCCGCTGCCGACGCCGAGATCAAGGCCGGCAAGTACCGCGGCCCGCTGCACGGCATACCTTGGGGCGCCAAGGACCTGCTGGCGACCAAGGGGATCAAGACCACCTGGGGGGCGACGCCGTACCAGAATCAGGTGATCGACATGGACGCGACGGTGGTCGAGCGCCTGCGCGATGCCGGAGCCGTGCTGGTAGCCAAGCTGTCGATGGGCGCGCTGGCGCAGGGCGGCGTGTGGTACGGCGGATCGACGCGCAATCCGTGGAACACCGAACGCAGTTCGAGCGGCTCGTCGGCGGGTCCCGGCGCGGCCACCGCCGCTGGACTGGTCGGCTTCTCGATCGGCACCGAAACGCTCGGCTCGATCATCTCGCCGTCGGTGACCAACGGCGTCACCGGCCTGCGGCCCACCTACGGCCGCGTCAGCCGTCATGGCGCCATGGCGCTCAGCTGGACGATGGACAAGATTGGGCCGATGTGTCGATCGGTGGAAGACTGCGTGCTGGTGCTGAACGCGATTTACGGGTCTGACGGCCACGACGACACCGTGACCGACGCGCCGTTTGATTGGGACCGTGTTTCGGCCGCGCCGCTGGCGTCACTGCGGATCGGCTACCTCCAGAAGGAACTGGAAGCCGCGCCGAACAATCCCAAACCAACCGAGGCGCAACTGAACGCGGCCGCAGCTCGCCGCGCCATGTATGCGGCGGCGCTCGACGTGTTCCGCAAGGCCGGCGCGAAGCTCGAACCGATCGCCATGCCCGACTTCCCCACCAGCGCGATCAGCTTCGTGCTGAGCGCGGAAGCCGCGGCGGCGTTCGACGACCTCACCCGCGACAAGGACAAGCTGGCGACCATGACCGGCCAGTCGCCGAACGACTGGCCCAACACCTTCCGCAGCTCACGCTTCATTCCGGCGGTGGAATACATCCGCGCCATGCGCGCGCGGCGGCTGCTGATGCACGAGATGGACAAGCTGATGTCGCAGTACGACGTCTTCCTGAGCCCGGCGCCGGGCAGCGCCAGCCTGACCATCACCAACCTGACCGGCCATCCCGCCCTCGCGCTCAAGTGCGGCTTCATCGACAACATGCCGGCGTCGATCATGGTGACGGGACGGCTGTATGACGAGGCCACCGTGTGCCGCGTCGCGCTCGCGTATGAGCAGGCCACGGAGTGGCACAGGAAGCATCCCACGTTGCCGGCTTAGGGGCTTAGGGGCTTAGGGGCTTGAGGGGGTCGACCGTCTGGCTCGCCGGGGCGGGGACGCCCTTTTCCACCCAGCGAACCAGGTGGTCGAACGCCTCGCGCACGGTGGGGATGTACGATGGCCCCTCGCCCATGGCGTCGGCGACGTCCTTGTCCAGCCTCATTCGCGTCTCCGCGGCATATTGAAACCCCTGCACCCCATCGTCATCGCCCGACATATGCCAGGCGCGGTTCACTTGATAGAGGCGGTGACGATCGGCCGGTTGCGCGCGCAAGCGGTACGCTCGAATCTCGCGGATCACCAGGTCGTCCCACGTGCCAACGACCTCTATGGTGGGCACCTGCAGCTGGCCGGTGGTCTCTTCGGTCGCGGCCTGGACCTGCTTGATCGCTGCCGCCGCGCCTGAACCCGTGTACGGCCACAACCGGCGCGCCTCGACCGGCGTGCCGACCGCCGCCGCGTAGGCAATCATCCTGGTGTCGGCCGACGACATGCCAATGTGCGCGCGCGGATCGATCAGGCGCCACAGCCCGTTCATCTTGGTCAGGCGATCGAGCCGCGTCACCAGGTCGCCGCCGGCGCCGGCGATGATCAGCGTGCCGGCAAACACCTTCTGCGGATCTTCGGCAACGAGCCGGGTAATGCCGCCGCCCATCGAGAGGCCCACCAGGTACATTCGCGCCGGCGCGCGGCCAGCCAGGCGGGCGACCTCCTCGCGCACGAGGTTGGCGAACTCATAGGTGAGTTGCCGGCCGGCGGAGGCCGACATTCCGCCATCCCGATCGACGCTCGCATACGCGAAGCCTCGCGCCAGCGCGTAGTCGCCAATCACATCATCCAGCGCCGTTTCGCTGGTGGCATACACGCGGCCGGCGCGATCGACAGCGTTGCCGCCAGACCCACCGTGCGCGCCGATCACGAGCGACCCGTTCCACGTGCCAGGTGTGCGCAGGACGAACCGCTTGCTGACGGGCTTGCCCTCGACTGTGAGCGCCACCTGACCCTTGAACTGCCGGCCGTTCTCGACGGCCGTCTCGACCACGCCGCTGAAGGGCGTCTGCGCGACGGCCGAAGACGCGAACAAGGACAGGCTGACCAGGAGGACCACTCGCATGCCGCAGATTATGCCCTACCCGCCCCACCCGCCCTACCCGCCCTTGCTATGATGGGGAAATGACTACCGCGACATTCGATACCTCAGAGGGCACCTTCAAGGTCAAGCTGTACGACGACAAGGCGCCGAAGACCGTGGCTAACTTCGTCGGCCTCGCCACGGGCACCCAGGAATGGACCGACCCGAAGACCGGTCAGAAGGTTACCAGGCCGTTCTACGACGGGCTGATTTTTCACCGCGTGATTGACGGCTTCATGATCCAGGGCGGGTGCCCGATGGGCAACGGCATGGGCAGCCCCGGCTACAAGTTTGCCGACGAGTTCGGTCCCGGCTTGCGCCACGACCGCGACGGCATTCTGTCGATGGCCAACTCGGGTCCCAACAGCAACGGCAGCCAGTTCTTCATCACGCTGGCGCCGACGCCGTGGCTCGACAACAAGCACGCCATCTTCGGCGAAGTCACCGAGGGCATCGACGTCATCCGCGCCATCGGCAAGACCAAGACCGGCGCGCAGGATCGCCCGGCCAAGGAAATTGTCGTCAAGTCGGTGAAGATCGAAAAGAGCTAATGGCAGACCGGCCTTCGCGCGCGCGCTTCGGCCCGGCAAGTCCCGAAGCGTTAATGCCGCAGGTCTACGACGAGTTGCGGCGCCTGGCGGCGAACTACCTGCGGCACGAACGCCCGGGGCAGACGCTGCAGGCGACCGCGCTCGTGCACGAAGCGTTCTTGCGGCTGAACGCCGAGAAGAACCACCCCTGGAAGAACCGCACCCACTTTCTCGCCATCGCCGCGTTGTCGATGCGGCAAATCCTGGTGCAGCGCGCCCGCGCCCGCCATGCCGAGAAGCGCGGCGGTCAGGATGCGCAGCGCATCACCCTCGATGAATCGGCGCTCGCCGACGTGCCAGCGACGCAGCCGGCCGGCGTCGATGTGCTGGCGCTCGACGCCGCGCTCGAGAAACTGGCGGCGCTGGATGAGCAACAGGCGAAGATCGTCGAACTCAGATACTTTGGCGGGATGACTGTCGAAGAGGTCGGTGAGACGCTCGACATCTCTCCGGCCACGGTGAAGCGCCACTGGACACTGGCGAGGGCATGGCTGCAGCGAGAACTATCACGCTGATGACAGGGATGACTCCAGAGCCGCGGATGACACAGATAACGCAGACTCCAGGTTTCTGGGCCGCAGGACCACAGGGCCTCAAGACCTCAAGACCGCCAGCCCCAGGTCAAGAATGACCCCCGAGCGGTGGCAACGGGTCGGCGCGCTGTTCGATCGCGCGCTCGCGGAAGCGCCCGCGGGCAGGACCGTATTGGTCCGCAGCTCGTCTGAGCCCGCCGACGTGCAGGATGAAGTGATGGCCTTGCTGGCCGCTCACGATACCGGCGACGGCTTCCTCGAACCGGCCGCGCTGCTCGAAGCCGGCGCGCAGGTCGGCGCCTACAAGATCGTGCGCATTCTCGGGCGCGGGGGCATGGGCGTCGTGTATCTCGCGGAAGACGCCCGGCTGCATCGCCTGGTCGCCCTCAAGGCGCTGCCGCCGCACCTGTTCCGCGACGACCGCATGCGGTCGCGCCTGCGGCACGAGGCGCGGGCGGCCGCGGCGCTGTCGCATCCATCCATCGCCACGGTCTACGCACTCGAGGAGATTGGCGACCAGCCGTTCATCGCGTCCGAGTATCTGGAAGGACGCACGCTCCGCGAGGAACTCGCGACCGGGCCATTGCTGCCGGACCGCGCCCTCGCGACCGCTCGCGAGATTGCCCAGGCGCTGGTGGCCGCCCACGGCCGCGGTATCGTCCACCGCGACCTCAAGCCCGAGAACATCGTCCGCGTTCCGAGTGGCGGCGTGAAGATTCTCGATTTCGGTCTGGCCCAATTCGACGCCGCGGCGCAGGACCTCGCCTCGGTCACGCGCCTCACCGACCCCGGGGTCATGGCCGGCACCCCGCCGTACATGGCGCCCGAACAATTGCTCGGCCAGACTACCGGGCCGGCGACCGATCAGTTCGCCTTCGGCGTGCTGCTCTACGAGCTGCTGACGGGCCGGCACCCTTTTGGTAGTGGCGCCCTGCCGACGACCATCGCCCGCGTGCTCGGCGGAAGCCTCGAACCGGACGCATCAATCCCGGCGGCGCTGTGGAGCGTGATCGAGCGCGCCACGCAGAAGGAGCCGGCGGCGCGCTTCGCCAGCGCCACCGAACTCGCAGCGGCACTTTCACAAGCGCCAAATCCCGACTCGAATGCCTCTCCCGACAATCGAGCCCCGACTCCCGACCAGCCCGTCGCCCATCCCGGCAGGTCCACGGCAAGCACTTGGTGGGGAACACACCAACTGCTCGCGGCTCTGGCGTATTGGTCCATGGCGTGGCCGGCCTGGGAAGTCCACAAGTGGACCGGCCGCTACGGCGTGCTCATCTTCCTGGCCACGATCGTGACCATCGTCGTCGCCGGCAACCTGCGCCTGCACCTGTGGTTCACGTCACGGACTTATCCCTTGGAACTGCCGGCGCAACGCGCGCACGTCGGCAAGTGGATTCACGCCGCCGACTACGGCTTCGCGCTGTTGATGATGGCCACCGGCCTGGTCATCGCCGACGCGCACACCGGCTGGGGCGCGCT
>JBFWUK010000033.1:0-5834 GCA_050247355.1 Vicinamibacterales bacterium
TGTCCACGCATCACCAGCGGCCGCCAATTCTCGTTCACCGCCGGTGGCGCGCCGGTGTTGTTGCCGACCACCGTGCCGCTGTCGCTGACCCACCAGTTTGCGCTGTCGTTCGTCACCCAGTACCGTTCGCCCGTCTCGGGGTTCTCGGCGTATTGGCCGCCGCGCATCATGCCGGCCCAATCCTCGGCGCTGTCGCGCCGGCCGCCGCTCGTCGAGCGTGACGCCGACTGCAAGTATCGCGAGAACACTTGATCCATCTGGCGGCTGTAGTCGCGCATCTGTTGCTGGGTGTGGGCGAACGCCTGGTTCCACAACGCGAAGAATTGCGGCGAGAGATCAAGAGTGCCGGCCGCGCGGTCCAACGCCGCGCGCGCATCGGCCTGCGCGGGTGCGGTGGCCGGTGCCACCGCGGTCGCAAACAGGCGCAGCCGCCACAGGCCCGGCGTACCCGGCGACTGGATGTACATGGTCTCGCCCATCGCCGTGCCCGCCGCGTAGCCGCCATCTCGCGCGGACAGGAGGAAGCCGATCGTGCCGCTGTCGAACGGAATCGGGACGCCGATTTCCGACGGCATCGACACCCGCCGATTAGGGGTGCGATAGACGATTCGCGATGCCGTGTAGCCCTGCTGGCGGATGAAATCCGGCAAGAGGAAGCGCTCGATGGTGGCGGCGCCCGGCTGGTACGGGCCGTACTGGAACTCCATGTACGAGACCCAGTTATGACCCAGGCTAATCACGCTGCGGCCATCCTGGGAGGTGGCATTGAGGCGGAAGGGGCCCTGTTCCGTGGCGTCGCCGATCGCCCCGTCCACGACCCAGCCTTCGGGCACCTCGGCGCTGAACAGTCCCGAAGGGTGTTGCCAGCGCGTGAAACGAAGGCGGCTGGCCGCCGGCGCGGCCCGTTGCCCCTCGGCGGGCGCCGCGGCCGCGGCCGCCTCGACCGCGGTGGCGCCGTCATTGGCCGGCGCCAGGTAGCCGGCCACGCCGATGATGGCGATGCCGGCCGCCGCCACGCCGAGTGTGAGGCGCCGTTGTGAGGGGGTGAGCCGTTGCCAGTACATCACCGGTGCTCCTGTTTGCCGTGGAGTGTAACATCGGCGCGTGGAACACGTGGGCCTGCTCGCAGTGACCGCGATGGTGCTGATCGCTTCGATCGCCGCAATCCGCCGCGATCCCCGGATAACCGCCCGCGAACTGCGTGTCCAGGGTGCGCTGCTTGCCGCCTATGTGGTCGTGGCCGCCGGCATCGGCTGGCTCGCGCTCTCTCACCCCGACGATGTGGCGTGGCTGGCGGCCGGGGGGGCGGCCCTGCTCGTGTGGCTGCTGGTCGCGCTGCCCTTATTGGCCCGCTATCTCGGCCGCCGGCTCGGAAAATCCGGCCGCTGACGTGCCTCGGCTACAATAGGGGCTGGTCCGGGGCGTGGCTCAGCCTGGTAGAGCGTCCGCTTTGGGAGCGGAATGTCGCTGGTTCGAATCCAGTCGCCCCGACCACTCTTCAAGTTCAGGTTCACGTTCAAGTTCAACTGGAACTGCCAGGTTTCAACTCTCAACTCACCTGGCAAGTCGCACCATGTGATCGAACGCCGGGTCGGTCGGCTCGCCGAGCGTGCGCTTGGCGATGTACTCGCCCAGTACCGGGCCGTGCTTGAAGCCGTGGCCCGACCCGCCACCCGCAATCAACACGTTGTCGTAGTCGGGATGCTGGTCGATGATGAAGTGCTCGTCGGCGGTGTTCTCCAACTGGCACACCCGCGTCTCGATCACCGGCTGGTCCTTGAGCGCCGGGAAGCGCAGGGCCAGGTAGGCGCGCGCCCGCCGCACTTCATGCGGCGTCACGATGCGCTCGTCGGTGTCGGGATCGAATGACGTGGCGCCCGAGGTGGCGCACACCTTGAAGCCGCGTTCGTCGATGTTCGAGAAACCGTAGCAGCGGTCCTCGGAGTAGTTGGGGAAGTTCGGGAAGTTGAACCGGGTGTCGCCCGCGGGCGTGCCGAAGTAGAGGACGTCGCGGCCGGGCACCTGGATCTTCGTGCCCAGCAGCGCCGGGAACAGCCGCGGCAGCCACGGGCCGCAGGCAAACACGAACTGTTGCGCCGCCACCCGCTCGCCGCCGGCGGTCTCGAGGTCGAGCAGCCGCCGGCCCTCGCCGCGTCCGGGCCGGGCGCGGGCAATCGTCACCGTGCCTCCTTTGCGTTTGAACGCCGCCGCTACCGCGAGAATCGCCTGCTTGGCGCGCAGCACCGACGCGCCGGGTTCCAGCAGGCCGACGCCCATGCCCTCGGGATTCATCTGCGGATACCGCTTGCGCATGTCGTCCTGGGTCATCGCCTCGGTCTTGACGCCGATCTTCGTCAGCGTGGCCTGGGTCGCCCTGAGGCTCGGCGTCCAGTCGGGCACCAGTTGCAGGCGGCCGGTCTCCATCATCAGCGGCACGCCAAACTCCTCCTGGCGCGCTTTCCAGGCTGTGAACGCCCGCAGCGCCGAGCGCGAGTAGAGTTCGCGGTCGCCGTAGCCGCAGCGGATCTGGCGCGTCTCGTCGCCCGACGTGGCGCGCGAGTTGCCCGGACCGTAGGCGTCGAGCAGGGTCACGGTGTGGCCCATCTCACGGAGGTGCAGCGCGGTCCACGCGCCAAAGGCGCCGCCCCCGACGACGACGACCGACGAGCGGGGAGTGGTTTGCGCGGCTGCCGACAAGGCCGAGGCCTCGAGGCCGAGCGCCGAGGCGCCCAGCGGCACGCTGGCGGCCTTCAGGAATGTCCGTCTGTCCATGGTCCTATTTCGCCTTGTTGAAGGGACCCATCTCGATCAGGGTCCAGGTGCCGGGGTCAATGATCACCGCGGCGGGTTCCGTCGCGGCGTCGAACCGCATGGTGGCACGTTTGGCCGTCATCTCCACGCGCTCAATCGCCGGCGGCGCGCCGGCCGCGGTGGCAATGCCAATGTCCACCGAGAGGCGGAAGGCATCAGCGGCTTGAGCCTGGGTCAGGGTGACCTCCACCTGCCTGGCCGCTGCGTCGTAGCGCCACGAGCCTTCGAGCCTCGGCAGGCCGGGCCGCGTCAGCCACTGCGTGAAGAACCAGTCGAGCTGCTTGCCAGAAACCTGCTCGAACACCGCCTGCAGGTCGGCGGTTGAGGCATTCAGGTTCTGGTATCGCCGGTAGTACTCGCGAATTGCCGTCCAGAAGTGCTCGGTGCCGACTTCGGCCCTCAGCATGTGCAGCACCCAGCCGCCCTTCTGGTAGATGAGGCCGTTCAGCACCCGCCGCATGTCGTCGAGGTTGCGATGAACGATAGGCGCCTCGGGCAGCTTCTGCGTCAGGGCCAGCACCTGGTCGCGGCTTCGCTGCAATGCGGCGACGAACGCATCGCGGCCTTCGTCGTGCTCGGTGAACAACAGCGCGAAGTAGGTCGCAAACCCCTCGCTCAGCCACACATCGTCCCAGTCGCGCTCGGTGACGGCATTGCCAAACCACTGGTGCGCGATCTCGTGGACCACTGGTCCGCGCCCGGCGGCCACGTCCTTTTCGCCGTAGAAAATGGCGCTCGCCAGCTCCATGCCGCCGCTGATGCCCACGGCCTGCACGTTGGCGAGCTTCTCGTAGGAGTACGGCCCGACGTGGTCGATGAAGAAGGTCAGCGCGCGTCGCGACAGGTCCTCGAACAAGGCGAGCCCGGTCTCGCGATTCTGCGGGAACACCCAGGTCTGCAACGGGATGTCTTTCACGCGCCCGGCATGGTGCGACGTGAACCGTGCCACCCCCAGCGCATGCAGCCACGAGGCAATTGGCACCGACTGCTTCCAGTGCGTTCGCCGCTGTCCGTTCGGCAGGTCGAGTTCTTCGATCAGCAGCCCGTTCGACACCACCTGGTAGTGGTTCGGCGCCGTGACGATGAACTCGCCGGTGGCCTTGTCGTAGGGATGATCGATCGCCGGCAGCCACTGCCGCGCGTTGTTCGGCCAGCTGTCGCTGAACATGGCCCGCTCGCCGTGGATGTTCGGCCGGATGTGCAGGCCCGCCGCCGGCACGCCGGAGTAGGCAACGGTGAAGCTGATCTCCTGGCCCGCGCGTGACAGTGCGGGCAGGGTGACACGGAGGCGGTGGTTGTCGTGGGTGAAGGGGAGGGACTGGTCGGGCTGGCGGGGCGGGTTGGGTTGGTGCGTCACCGACTGCACGGTCATGCCTCTGCCGGCCGCTGCCGATGCCAGGTCGAGCACCACCTCTCGCACATCGTCGGCCACGAACTTCATCGTGACGGTGGCGCGGCCGGTGATCTGGTCGGTGGCGTCGTTCAGGGTGAGCCGGAACACGTAGTGAATCGCGTCGACGCCCGGTTGCCGCGGATAGGTGTCGGCGAAGACGAGGGCGGGCAGCAGCAGGAGGGCGCCAAGCAGCGTTCGCATGAAGGCCTGATTATCAGGGCGGCTTGACACTAATCATCAAATGCACATACATTGATTCAAGTCGTGGCCATCCCGGCCACGACGGTTATCGAGAGTGGCTGAGGGACCGGGCCCGCCGACGCCACAGCAACCTGGCCGCCGGGCCGTGGTGCTAACTCCCGCCCCCAGAGGGGAGAGATACGTGCGTTTTGCCACTCGTGCCATTCACGCCGCGCAACCGAGCGACCCATCGACCGGGGCGCTAATCGCGCCGATCTATCAGACCTCGACCTTCGAGCAGGAGAGCCCCGGCGTCAACCGCGGGTTCGACTACGCCCGCACCAACAATCCGACGCGGCAGCGGCTCGAACAGGTGCTCGCGGAACTGGAGGGGGTCGCCCACTGCGCGGTGTTCGCCTCGGGGCTGGCGGCCGAGCATGCCATCCTGCAGGCGTACCTGCGGCCGGGCGACGAGGTGATCGTGCCGAACGACGTCTACGGCGGCACCTACCGGCTGCTCAACCGGGTGTTCGCGGGTTACGGCCTGCGGGTCACGCCGGTGGACACCACCGACCTCGCGGCCGCCGCCGCGGCGATCACCGCCGGCACGCGGCTGGTGTGGCTCGAGTCGCCGACCAACCCGCGCCTGCTGGTGTCGGACATCCGCGCCATTGCGGCGCTGGCCCATGGCCGGGGCGCGCTGGTGATTGTCGACAACACCTTCGCGACACCGGTGTTCCAGCAGCCCTTCGCGCTCGGCGCCGACCTCGTCGTCCACAGCGTGACGAAGTACCTGGCCGGCCACTCGGACCTGATCCAGGGAGCAGTGCTGGCGCGCGACCCCGCGGTGTTCGAGCCCGTCAAGTTCCTGCAGAACGCCATCGGCGCGGTGCCGGCCCCGCTCGACTGCTGGCTGACCCTGCGCGGCCTCAAGACGCTGGAACTGCGGGTGCAGCGCCACGCCGACAACGCCGCGCGCATTGCCGCCGCCCTGTCGTCGCACCCCGCGGTGCGCCGCGTCTACTATCCGGGTCTGCCCGCGCATCCGGGCCATCAGGTGGCGACCGAACAGATGACCGGCTTCGGCGGCATGCTGTCGTTCGAGCTCGAGGGCACGATCGACGAGGTGACGGCGTTCGTGTCGAATCGCCGCTTCTTCACGCTTGGCGAAAGCCTCGGCGGGGTGAAATCGCTCATCTGCCACCCGGCGCGCATGACGCACGCGTCGATCCCGACGGACCAGCGCGCGGCTCTGGGCTTGTCGGACACACTCATCCGCCTGTCGCCCGGTATCGAGCACGCGGATGACCTGCTTGACGACCTGGCTGAGGGCCTCCGACTGGTTGGCGGGCGCGAAGCCGGGCAAGAGGCTGTAACCGTGGGCCAATAAGTGATTCTGCGTCATCTGTGTCATCTGCGGCCCTGGTGACCTGCGTCATCTGCGGCCCTG
>JBFWUK010000033.1:5934-15085 GCA_050247355.1 Vicinamibacterales bacterium
GTCATCTGCGGCCCTGGTGACCTGCGTCATCTGCGGCCCTGATGACCTGAGTCATCTGCGGCTCTGATACCCTGTGGCATCTGAGTTATGGCGAAGTACTTCGTCACCGGCGCCACGGGGTTCATTGGCGGTGAGATCGTCAAGCAACTGATCGGCCGCGGCCACAAGGTGGTGGCGCTGGTGCGTTCGCCCGCGAAGGCGGGCATGCTGAAGGCCCTTGGCGTGGAGATGCACGCCGGCGACATCACCGATCGCGAGACGCTGCGCGCGCCCATGCAGGGGGTGGACGGCGTCTTTCATTGCGCCGCCTGGTACAAGGTCGGCGTTCACGAACCGCTTGCCGACCAGATCAACGTTGACGGCACGCGCAACGTGCTCAAGACCATGCGCACGCTGGAGATTCCCCGCGGCGTCTACACCAGCACGGTTGCCGTGTTCTCAGACACCAGGGGCGCGGTTCCCGACGAGACCTATCGCTATGACGGTCCGCACCTCAGCCAGTACGACCGCACCAAGTGGATTGCCCACTACCGCGTCGCGCTGCCGAAGATCGACGAAGGATTGCCGCTGATGATCGCCATGCCGGGCCTGGTCTACGGCCCCGGCGACACCAGCGGCATGCACACCGCGCTGGTCGATCTGCTCCGCGGCCGCCTGCCGATGACGCCGGCGCGGACGGCGTTCTGCTGGTCGCACGTCGAAGACACCGCCCGCGGCCACATTCTCGCCATGGAGAAAGGCACCCCCGGCGAGACCTACATCATCACCGGCCCCCGCCACACCTTCGAGTACGCCTTCGACGTGGCGGCGAAGTTCGGGCAGGTGCGTGCCCCGCTGATGCACCCGGGCCCGCGCACCATGCGCACCATGGCGTCGGCCATGGGCGTGGCGAAACGCTTCGTCACCCTGCCGCCCGCCCTGCAGCCCGAGGCCCTGCGCGTGCTGGCCGGCACCACCTACTTCGGCGCCAGCGACAAGGCCGCCCGCGAGCTGGGATTCACGTCGCGGCCGCTCGAGGAAGGCATGGCGCAAACCCTCGAACACGAGCTGCGCGCCATCGGCCGCGCCTGAGCCCGCGCAAAAGAGGACGTGCTCCCTTCTTACGGATGCAGATTACGGAACGAGTAGGGCAGGTTCCGTTTCAGGACACGTTGCGGTTGCGCAGTGTTTACGCGCCGGTGGTGTCCGTCATCAAACGATCCCCGTAGAATCCAGTCACTTTGAAGAAAACGCGTACCGTGCATGCTTTTTGCTACAGGGATGTTTCCATGAGCCGACTTGTCAAGTTGTGTGTTGTCACGCTGTTGGTGTGCGTCGCGGCGGTTGGCAGCCGCGCGCAGGGCACGCCGGCCGTGTTCATCAACGAACTGCACTACGACAACACCGGCACCGACGCCGGCGAGTTCATCGAGATTGCCGGGCCGGCCGGCACCAATCTCGCCGACTACTCGATCGTCCTGTACAACGGCGCGAGCGGCGCGCCCTACGACACCGACGTGCTCTCCGGCACCATCCCCAATCAGCAGGGTGGCTTCGGCACGGCCGTCCTCAGCTACCCGAGCAACGGCATCCAGAACGGATCGCTCGACGGCATTGCCCTGGTCTACCAGGGCACCGTGGTCGTCCAGTTCCTGAGCTACGAGGGCGCCTTCACCGCGGTTGGCGGCGCCGCCACCGGCATGCTGTCCACCGACATTGGCGTCAGCGAGAACGGTTCGGGTCCGGTGGGCGAGTCGCTGCGGCTCGCCGGCACCGGCAGCGGCTACAGCGACTTCACCTGGCAGCCTTCGGCGGCGGCCTCGCCCGGCTCGGTGAACGCCGGGCAAACCTTCACCGGCGGCACCACGACGGCCACCCTGTTCCTGGACGATGCGTATGTCACCGAGGGGAATAGCGGCCAGGCGACGGCCGTCTTCACCGTGACGGTGACCGGCGCGCATTCCGGCATCACCTTCGACATCGCCACCAGCGACGGCACCGGCACCAGCCCCGCGACCGTGTTCGACAGCGATTACGTCTCGCACAGCCTGTCAGGACAGGCGATTGCGTCGCCCGACACCACCTACACGTTCGAGGTCCTCGTCAACGGCGATACCCAGTTCGAAGCCGAGGAAGAGTTCATCGTCAGCCTCACCAACGTCAGCGGCGCCAGCGTGCTGCGGGGCGTAGCCGTCGGCTCGATCGGCAACGACGACGCGCCGCCGCCCGATACGACCGACGTGGTCATCAGCCAGGTCTACGGCGGTGGCGGCAACGCCGGCGCGGTGTATACCCATGACTTCATCGAGCTGTTCAACCCGACCGCGGTCAGCGTCGACCTGACCGGATGGTCGGTGCAGTACACCTCGGCAAGCGGCGCAGGCACGTGGCAGGTCACGCCGCTGAGCGGCACGATCGCTGCCGGCGGCTACTACCTGATCCAGGAAGCGGCCGGTGCAGCAGGCACGACGCCGCTGCCGGCTGCCGATGCGGTGGGCGGCATCGGCATGGCCGCCGGCGCCGGCAAGGTCGCACTCCGGCTCGACACCGCGGCGTTTGCGGGCGCGTGCCCGGCGTTTGGCGAGGCGGCCGACCTGGTGGGCTATGGCGGCGCCACGTGCTTCGAGGGCGCGGCTCCTTCATCGGCGCTGAGCAACACGCTGGCGGCCTTCCGCAAGCGTGGCGGCTGTTTCGACTCCGACGACAACCGCATCGACTTTTCGGCCAGCGCTCCGGCGCCTCGCAACGGCGCGTCGCCGGCCCGGAGCTGCACGTTTACCTCAACCACCATCCACGAGATCCAGGGCGACGGGGCCATCACGCCTCTCCTGGGACAGGACGTCTCAACCACCGGCATCGTGACCGCCCGCAAGGCGAACGGTTTCTTCATGCAAACGGTGGGAGACGATGACCTGGACCCGGCCACCTCGCAGGGCCTGTTCGTGTTCACGTCGCAGGCGCCAGGCGTGGCGGTGGGCGACAGCGTGACGGCTCGCGGCACGGCGTCGGAGTTCTTCAACCTGACCCAGCTCGAAAGCTCGCTGCCGGGCGACGTGACGGTTGAATCCAGCGGCAACCCGGTGCCCCCCGCGGTCACCCTGACGAGCGCGCTGGTGAATCCCGCCGGCGGCGCCGACCAGCTCGAATCGTTCGAGGGCATGCGGATGCACGCCGACACGCTGGTCGCGGTGGCGCCGACCAACGACTTCGGCGAGATCTTCACCGTGCTGCCCGGCGTGCCGCGGCCCATGCGCGAGCCCGGCATCGAGCAATCGGCCACCGTGCCTCCGGATCCGAGCAGCCTCGCGGTGGATTGCTGCATCCCGCGCTGGGACGAGAACCGTGAGCGGATCATGATTGACTCCGATGGCCTCGCCGGCGCGACGGTGCTGAATGTCACCACGGGCGTGCTGCTCTCGGCGGTGACCGGACCGCTTGATTTCTCGTTCAGCAACTACAAGGTGCTGCCGGAGTCGGCGCCGTTGGCGTCGGCCAACCAGAGCGCCGTGCCGGTGCCGGTGCCGGCGGCCGACGAGTTCACCGTTGCCGGTTTCAACGTCGAGAACTTCCGGAACGACGAGACGCAGCGGCGAAAGGCGGCGCTGGCGATTCGCCAGGTGCTGCATTACCCGGACGTGCTGGGTCACGTCGAGATCCTGGACCTGGCGTCGCTGCAGGCGCTGGCTGCGCAGGTCAATGCTGATGCCGTGGCCGCCGGCGACCCCGATCCCGGCTACGAGGCGCACCTCGTGCCGGCGTCACCCAGCGCCACGCAGAACGTCGGCTTCCTGGTGAAGACGTCGCGCGTGCAGGTTGATTCGGTGACGCAGGAGGGGGCCGGCGAGACCTACATCAACCCGCTGAGCGGCAATCCCGAAACCCTGCACGACCGCCCGCCGCTGGTGCTGCGCGCCACCGCCGTACTGCCGGGGCTGACGCCGCGGCCGGTGATCGTCGTCGTCAATCACCTGCGCTCGTTCATCGACATCGAGTTGGTGGGCGGCGACGGGCTCCGCGTTCGTGCCAAGCGGACGGCGCAAGCCGAATCCACCGCCAACCTGCTGCAGACGCTACAGTTCACCAATCCGGGTGTGCCGGTCATCTCGATTGGCGACTACAACGCTTACGAGTTCAACGACGGCTACACCGACCCTATTGCCGTCATCACCGGCGCGCCGACTCCCGACGATCAGGTGGTGGTCGACGAAAGCCCCGACCTGGTGAACCCGGACTTCGTCAACCTGACCAATTCGCTGCCGGCCGGCGAGCGCTACACCTTCGTGTTCGAAGGCACGCCGCAGGCGCTGGATCACGTGCTCGTCAACACCGCCGGGGCATCGCTGGTCAGCCGCTACGCGGTGGCGCGTAACAACGCCGACTTCCCGGAGGGCGCGCTGTTCGCGGGCGACGTGACCCGTCCCGAGCGCAATTCGGATCACGACATGCCGGTGGCCTACTTCAGATTCTCGCAACTGGCCGACTTGTCGGTTGCGGCGGCCGGGCCGGCGTCGCCGGTGACGACGGGTGGGGCGTTCAGCTACACGGTCAGCGTGACCAACAATGGTCCGGACCCGGCGCTTGACGTGACGGTATCCATTCCGGCGCAGGCCGGCGTTCGCTTCAGCGCCGTCGCGGCGCCTGCCGGCTGGACCTGCGTGGCACCGGCGCCCGGCGCGACCGGCGCGGTGTCCTGCTCGGCGAGCGCGCTCGCGGCTGGCGTGGTCGAGTCAATCGCGATCACCGCGCTACTGGATTGCGGCATCGGCGATGGCGCGGTGTTGTCGCAGATGATCTCGGTTGGCGGGAGCCTGGACGATCCATCGCCCGCCGACAACGCAGCGCTGGTCAGCGTCATCGCGGCCAATCCGCCGCCGCTCATCACGGGTGTGATCACGCCGATCACCGTGTCGCCCGTTCCCGGCGCGGCACGGGCCGGCGCCGTGGTGGCCGACAGCCTGCTGGGCACTGTGGTGGCGGCTGACAACTGTGGCGCGACCGTGGCGCGGTCGGGTGTGCCCGCCGGCAACTTGTTCCCGGTCGGCTCGACGACGGTGACCTACACCGCGGTTGATTCGGGTGGCGCCACGGCGACCGCGACGTCGGTGGTCACGGTGCTCAACGCGGAGGAGTCGCTGCAGGCCATTGCCGTTGATCTGCAGGCCGTCATTGCCGCCAGCACGAAGCCGGCGTTGACCAGGCGCGCCCAAGACGCCTCGCGCGCGGTGCAGCGGGCGATTGCGCAACTGCAGGACGTGCCGCCCGATCACCTCCGGGCGGTGGCCTTCGTCACCGTGGCGATTGGCGAGGTCGAGGAGATATCGAGGAAGAGGCTGCTCAGCACCACGGTCGCCAAGGACCTGCTCAAGCGGCTGACCGGTGCCAGCTGGCTGCTGGCAAGGCAGGACCTGGAACTTGCCATCGCCAGCGAGGGCCAGAGCCTCAACAACTTGATCGCCTCGCGCTTGCTGGCCGAGGCCAACAAGGCGGCGAGCGCCGGCCGCTGCTCGCTGGCGTCTACTCTCTACTGGCTGGTGGTGGGGTTCGCGCAGGCCTGATCGAGCGCGCCGCCGGCGAGCCATCCCACCAGGTTGCGGAACGCGCGCGCCCGGTGCGACACGACGGCCTTCTCCTGGTCGGTCAGTTCGGCGGTGGTCCGCTCGAACGGCGGGTACCAGAAGATCGGGTCGTAGCCGAAGCCGTGCTCGCCGCGAGGCGATGGGGCGACAGTGCCCTCGACCGAGGTTTCGGTTTCGAATAGCACCTCGCGGCCCCTGGCCACCGCCAGCGCCGTGACGAACCTGGCCGTGGACGGTTGTCCGGCCAGCCGCCGGTAGATCTCTGCGAAACGCTCGGCGTAACTGGCGTCGGGCCGCAGAAATCGCGCGGACAGTACGCCCGGTTCGCGGCCGAGCGCATCAATCTCGAAGCCGGAGTCCTCGGCGACGGTGGTCACGCCGGTGGCGGCGGCGTAGGCCAGGGCCTTGATGCGGGCGTTCTCCCAGAAGGTGGCGCCGGTTTCCTCGGGCTCCGCGATTGGCGGAAAGTCGGCGAGCGTCGCCAACTCGAACGGGAGACCGGCCATGAGCGGCCTGATCTCCCTCAGCTTGTTTGGATTGGTCGTCGCGATCAGCAGCTTGCCGCGCCGAAGCGCCAGTTGGTTCGGTGGCGCGAAGGCGGGGGTCATCGGCCCAGGATGCCGCCGACGATCTCCCGCTGCCGGGCGACGAGCTCATTGATGCCCTGGTCGGCGAGCGCCAGCAGCCCGGTCAGCGCGTCGGTGCCGAAGGGTTCGGCTTCCGCCGTGCCCTGGATCTCGATGAACCGCCCGTCGCTGGTCTTGACGATGTTCATGTCGACGTCGGCCTTGGAGTCTTCCTCGTAGGCCAGGTCGAGCAGCGGCATGCCGTTGACAATGCCCACGCTGGTGGCGGCGACGTAGTCCGACACCGGAATGGAGCGCAACTGCTCGCGGTCCTTCAGCTTGCCGAGCGCCAGCACCAGCGCGACGAACGCGCCGGTGATCGACGCGCACCGCGTGCCGCCATCGGCCTGGATGACGTCGCAATCGAGCCAGACGGTCCGCTCGCCCAGTTGCTCGAGCTTGATCACCGAGCGCAGCGAGCGCCCGATCAGCCGCTGGATTTCCATGGTCCGGCCGCCGACCTTGCCGGCGGCGGCTTCGCGCCCCGACCTGGTGGACGTGGCGCGCGGCAGCATGCCGTACTCGGCCGTGACCCAGCCCTTGCCGGCGCCGCGCAGAAACGGCGGCACCTTGTCTTCGACGCTCGCCGTGCAGATGACCCGCGTGAAGCCGACTTCGATCAACACCGATCCTTCGGCGTGGATCGAGAAGTGCGGTGTGATGGTGGTGGGGCGAAGCTCGCCCGGCGCGCGGTCGTTCAATCGGTTCATTGGGGACTCGGGGGGGCTGGCGTGGACGAGGGCGGCAGAATCAACCCCTCATTCTTTCGCAGTGGGCGCCGCAAGTCCACATGACCGGCCAGCGTGTCGGCTTCCTGGCCGCCAATCAGCAACTGCACCTGTTGCAGGTTGGGCAGGTTCGTCAGCAGGGCATTGACGATGGTGTAGACCGTCATCAACTCCTGGTGCGAGCCGCCGGGGTGCGCGGTCCGGATCACCGGGTCGAGATCCACGAACGCCTCGTTGCGCTGCGAGATGAAGATGCCGCGCAGCGTCGCGCCCTTGGGAATGGCCGAGACCAGCAGCGCCGGCGGTTCGGCCGACAGCTGCGCCTCGATGATCGAGCGCGCCTGCGCCAGCACGCCTTCGGCGAGCGGCACGTCGCGTTCGGCAGGCACCAGCCGGAGGCCGTCTTCCGACGCGAAGAACAGCGTCGCCTTGATGTGGGGCACGGCCGGATCGGTGGCGGCCGGTGGCGGCGGCGCCGGCGCTTCGGCGGTCGCCTCGCGCGGCGGCGGCGAGCTCAGCACGCGGCTGAGTCCGGCAATCACGCCCCACGCAAACAGCAGGGCGGCCACGGTGATGCCGAGAATCGCCCCCCACTGCCGGGCCGTCAGCTTCCTGGGCAGCTTAATGTTCAAGGAACCCGCGGAACTGGATGAGGGCGTCGAGCAGCGCTTGCGCGACCTGGTCCTGGTAGGCGCCACTGGCAAGTTGGGTTTCCTGCTCGGCGTTCGAGAGATAGCCAATCTCGACCAGCGCCGCAGGCATGTTGGCGCCGACCAGCACGCGGAACGGCGCCTGCTGCACGGCGCGCGGACTCATTTCGACGCGGCCCGCCAGCGACTGCTCGACGAAGCCGGCCAGCGCCGCCGACTGCTCGAGGTAGCGCGCCTGCGCGGTTTCCCAGAGGATGAGGTCGATTTCCCTGGTGCCGCCGCCCAGCGCCGGCAGGATCGCCGCATCGTCGCCGGCCCGCAGTCGCGCTTCGGCGTCGGCGCGCTCAACGGTGAGGAAGTAGACCTCGGCGCCCTTCAGCGACGGCCGCACCGCCGAGTTGGCGTGGATGCTGAGGAAGACATCGGCGCGGTGATTGTTGGCGAATGCCGATCGATCGTCGAGCGACAGCGTGCGATCGTCTTCGCGCGTGAGAAACACCTTGGCGCCCAGCCGGCTTTCAATCAGCGTGCGCAGCCGGCGTGCCACCGATAGCGTGATGTCCTTCTCGAGCGTGCCCCTGGCGCCCTGGGTGCCGAGTTCGTCGCCGCCGTGCCCGGGGTCAATCACCACGGTGCGCAGTCCGGTCGATGGCGCCTGCGACGGAATCACCAGCCGCGGGTCGGCGGCCGGCGCCGCCGGGGCGGCGGGCGTCGTGGTCGTTTCTGTCGTGGCCGGCAGCAGGTCGATGGTGAGCCGGCCCGATCCGGCATCCGCTCGCGTGTTGGTGACGCGGTGCGTCGCGTAGCGCGGGCCGGTGGCCAGCACGACGGTGTTCGGCGTATCGCCGGCGGTCAGGCCGAGCAGGAAGGTCTGGGGCGGCAGTGACGGCAGCGCCAGGTCGAGGACGTCGGCTTCGAACTGCACGACGAGCCGGCCGGGCTGCGCGGTGACGCGCGCCTCGGTGTGGGGCGTGACCTCGAAGGTGACGGCGACGTTGGTGGTGCCGGCGTCGACGCGGGCGACGACCCGCGGCGCCCGCACGTCGCCGACGATCAGCAGCCGCGACGCCCGGCGCAGGTCGAGCCGGGTGTCGAGCACCAGCGACAGCGCCCGCGGCAGGAAGTCGGCGGGAACGAACCAGCGGTTGTCGCGCCGCACCGGCGCCGAGGGCAGCGACACCAGCCGCCCGCTGACGGAGACGACGTTCTGGTCGGCGGTGAGTACGATGGTGCGGCCGCCGAGGGAAATGGTGAGGCCGCCCGCCAGCCGATCCTCGCGCGAGGTGGTGCCGAACGCGGTGTTGATGTCGTCAACCGCGACGTAATCCTGGTTGTTGATGGTGGTCAGCGGCAGGGGTTTCCGGCCGTCACGCGACAGGACGGTCAAGGACGCCGGCTGGGCCGTGGCGATGAGCGACAGCGCGAGGACGGCGAACACGCCGGCCGCGCGGAGCAGGACTCTGGTCAACAACCCATAATAGCGCGGCCACCGTGCCTGTCGGGAGGGCGCTGACGGAAGGCGCTGCTGACGGGAAGGAATAGCTTGTCGGGAGGGCAACTCTTGTCGGGAGGGCAACTCTTGTCGGGAGGGC
>JBFWUK010000033.1:15185-51219 GCA_050247355.1 Vicinamibacterales bacterium
CAACAACCCATAATAGCGCGGCCACCGTGCCTGTCGGGAGGGCGCTGACGGAAGGCGCTGCTGACGGGAAGGAATAGCTTGTCGGGAGGGCAACTCTTGTCGGGAGGGCAACTCTTGTCGGGAGGGCGCTGCTTGTCGGGACGACGCTGACTGACGCGGCAATTGTTGCCGGGAGTGCTTTCGGACGGCTTCAGACCTTTCGCCATCTTGAGTCCGTTCGCCTCTCCGGTTCCGCAACTCCGGCTTTACGGATCTTGCCACCGAAATTGTGAGCCTGACTCGGCGAGCGAGTGCGCGGGACAGATCGGCCGGATAGACCCACGGCGTTGGCCTCGTTCAGGGGCGCCCAGCCGGCCCCCGCACTCGGTCCTGACCGCGCGTGTCACTCCCGGGGTACTCTGTCATTTCAGATGCTTGTCTTGACCGGGCCGTTGCCGACCGGCCCACCACACCCTAAGCGGAACTCGAGTTGTCCCTGCGGGAGAGGACGGCTGTTCAGAAAATGCTGCGTCAGCAGTCGCCCACCAAGCCGTACAGGCGGCGCGAGTAGGTTGCTGATCGTTGGAGCCGGCGCTTCGGTAGAAGAGTGCCGTCTGTCTGGAATCGACCGCAACCATCCGCTGCCCGTAATGCGAAACTTTGCGAACCGCCTGTTCAACGAGTCATCAGCTCTTCAGCGCCACACTCTTGTGTTGATTTTGAGGAGGTTCTTTCGGGCTGGATGGAAGACAACGCCTTCGTCTCCCGCGTCCGAGCCTTGGGTTGTGGAGCAAAGCCTGATCGACTCGGTTTCATTGCCGTTGAACCTGAAAGGTAACGAGCGCCACCCGTCTCATTCCGTCCCTACGGCATTACGCGAAGAGGCCCGAGTTCGCGCCGCTGCGCTGCCGGTGATCGGATAGGACGCCGGCAGGGAGGCAAGCCCGTCAATCCCGACGGGCAGTGCCCTCCGGACCCGCCTTCGCGCTGACGCGCTTCCATCTTCGCCGGAGGCTACGACGGACAAGTCGGTGGGCAAGCAAGCAGCGCGTCCCGACAAGAAGTGCCCTCCCGACAGGCGCCTTTTCCTCCCGACAAGAGTTGCCCTCCCGACCCGAAGTTCCCTCCCGTCTGGCATTGTTCTCCCGTCAAGAAGTGCCGTCGTCACAGCCGCCGCCCCATGAACCGCGTCCCGGCGATCGGCGTGTCGTAGTACGGGGCGATGTCCTGGAACCCCAACGACGTATACAAGGCCTGGGCGTCGCCCATCATCGGCAGCGTGTCGAGCACGATCTCCTGGTAGCCGAGCGCCCGGGCCTCGTCCATCAGCCGCAGGATCAGCGCGCGGGCCAGCCCTTGGCCGCGGGCGGTGGGGGAGACGTAGAGCCGCTTCATCTCTGCGATCGCCTCATCGAACGGCCGCAACGCAATCATCGCGACCGGCTCGCCGCCGTCGGTGCACGCCACCAGCAGCACGCCGCGCGGCGGCGCGTAGTCGCCGGGCAGGCCGTCGATCTCGGCGTCGATCTCCTGGAACGCGAGGTCGAGCGCAATCCACGCGACGTAGTCGCGAACCATCTGCCGTATGCGCGGCAGGTCGTTACTGGTGGCTGGTCGTATGTCGTATCCCGTCAAGCAGTGCCGCCCCGTCTCGAAGTGCCGCCCCGTCCCGAAGTGCGGCCCCGTCAGTATCGTTGCCCCGGCAGGCGCGAGGGAAGTATTCCAACCGAGCGCATGGTGGGCGAGTCTTATCCCCGTGAGCTTCGCTGAACTGTCGGTGCCCATGCTGATTGCGCCCCCGGCGCAGGGCGCGGCCGACCCGGAACTCGTTCGCCTGGTGTCACTTGCGCGCGGCGGCGACCGCGTGGCCTTCGGCCGGCTGATCGAAGACCACTTGCCGGCGGCCCGCCGTGTCGCCCTGGCCGCGGTCGGGCAGCCGAGCGACGCAGACGAGGCGGTGCAAGAGGCTTCGGTCGCGGCCTGGAAGCGCCTCGACGCGCTGCACGAGCCCGGCGCCTTCCGCGGCTGGTTCATGCGCATTGTCTGGCGCAAGGCGCTGGACCGGCGGCGCTCGGTGCGCAGTTGGTTCGAGCGGTTTGGCGGCGCCGCCATCGACGCCACCGGCGCACCGATGCTCGAGCATGCCGCGCCGGATGCCTCACCCGATTCGCTGTTGATGTCGCGCCAGCTCGAAGCCGCCATTGCGCAGGTGATCAAGGCCCTGCCGCGCCGCCTGCGCGATCCGTTCCTGCTGGCGGCCAGCGGCGATCACCGATACGAGGAAATCGCGACGCTGCTCGATATCCCGATCGGCACGGTGAAGTGGCGCATTTCAGAAGCCCGCCGGCTCACGCGCACTAAGCTCGAGCGGATGGGACACGGAGTCCCGCGATGAATCGTTCACCTCGCCACGATCTCGACCAGGCAATCGATCGCGTCGCCGCAAAGATGGTGGCTGCGCCGGATGGCGACGACTTCGTGCACCAGGTGTTGGCCGAATTGCCGGAACGCGAGGCGTCACGCTGGTTCCATGCCTGGCCCGCCCGCCTGGCCGTGGGTGCGGCACTGGTGCTGGTCGCCTTCGTGTACGCACGCCCGGCGAGGGAAGCTGGCCCGGGCGAAGCTCCGCGGCTTGCCGTCGCCGCCACCGTTCCTGCGGTACCCGTCGCCGAGCCGGCGCCGTTGCCGCCGGCGATGCCGACCGCCGTGCCGGCCGGCGCTCATCGATCCCTAATCCCCGATCCCCGATCCCCGATCCCTGATCCCCGATTCCCGATCCCCGATCCCCGATCGGATCACGAACGGAGCCTGGCGCCGGTGGATCCGATCGCAGCCCTCGAACTCGCTGGGATTGCCACGCCGTCGATTGACCTTGAATCGCCGGCAGCAATTGAACCCCTGGTCCTGACGGAATTAGCCCTCGATATCGAAGGAGATTCGTAATGCGCAGAATTCTTGTTGTTGTGTTGCTCGCGGGCCTGTTGCTGTCGGCGCCGACCCAATCGTCGGCGCAGGAGGGTAACGCTCAGCCGTCCGCATCAGCCGCCTCCTCCGGCGGCAAGACGATGACCGCGAGGACGGCCTCCGGGGCGACCTACACGGTGACCACGCAGGAGAAACCAGCCGCGAAGCCGCGCGCCGAACCGGAACCGCCGCCGCGTGACTGGGTGCGGGCCTTGACCAATGTCCAGGTGGAACTCACCATCACGGATCAGTCCGGCACAGGCACGCCCGAGAAGAAGACGGTGTCGATGGTGGTCAGCAGCGGATATTGGGGAAGGATTCGCTCGGCAGGCAGAGCGATCCGACCCGGCGAGGGACCGGTGGTCGTGGATCTGAATGTCGACGCCCGGCCGCTGGTCGCGGTCGATGGACCGATTCAGCTCGAGTTGACGATCGCGTACAGCCCGCTCGGATCGCCGAGTCCCGATTCCAGCCAAGGCAAGCCGCCGACGGTGAACCAGAGCCTGACCGTGGTCCTGCACAGCGGCAAGCCCATGGTCATCTCGCAGGCGGCCGACCCCGTCGGCGATCGGAAGATTACGGTCGAAGCGAAGGCCACCGTCTTGAAATAGGTTTTCGCTTCAAATGCCTCCGTTTTTTCTATGGGGCAATAAGAAGACATTTGGTTGCACATCGGCCGACCCTGTGTGAAACTTCTCACATGATTCGGACCTCGACAGTGGTGGCCAGCGTTGCCTTGGCGTGGGTCGTCGCGACCGGCGCCAGTGTCTGGGCCCAGGCCCCAGCCGGCCCGGCGGCCGTGCCGGCCGATGCCCGCAAAATGAAGGCGGCCTTCCCAGCATCGCCCGCGGCCATTGCCGCCGGCAAGGTCCTCTATACGAAATACTGTCGCTTCTGCCACGGCAACGCCGGCGCCGGCGACAGCACGATGGCGCCGAAGAACATGAAGCCATCGAACCTCACCGATACCACCTGGACCCGCGGGTCGAGCGAAGGCGAAATCTTCTGGGTGCTCCAGAACGGCGCGCCGCCGACGTACGACATGAAGGGTCTCAAGGGCAAGATCACCGACGCAGACACCTGGAACCTCGTCCACTACGTCCGCAGTCTCGGTGGCGTCCCCAAGTCGTAAGGCCGCCCCCTCGACGGGGTTCCGGACAGGCGGCGCGTGGCCCAACTGGGCGCTCGCCTTCCTATGCCTGGTGACCCTGGCGACGGCGGCGTGTGAATTCGCCAGTCCCGGCCAGCCATCTGGCGCCGATCAGCGTTCACGCTGGGGCACGCCGGCGGTGTTCACGCCGGCCCACGCCAGCGTCGGCGACGCCTTCAAGGCGTTCTTCGATTCGCGGCCCGACTCCGTCGAGCAGCCGTTCGATTTCTCGCACCAGATTCACCTGTCGAAGGGTGCGCTCTGCACCGATTGCCACACCGGTGTCGAAACCGGGCCGAAGGCCGGCATCCCGACCATCAGCACCTGCATGATCTGCCACTCGCAGATCGCCACCGAGCGGCCGCTGATCCAGAAGCTCGCCGAAATGCAGGCTGCCGGCCTGGACCTGGCGTGGAACCGCGTCTACGACTACCAGCCGCAGGCGCACGTGCGCTTCGAGCACGCCCCGCAC
The DNA here is from genome assembly GCA_050247355.1 of Vicinamibacterales bacterium. Lineage (GTDB taxonomy): Bacteria > Acidobacteriota > Vicinamibacteria > Vicinamibacterales > UBA2999 > 12-FULL-67-14b. The sequence continues at coordinate 19,751 of JBFWUK010000033.1, forward strand.
ATTCGCGCCAAGGTCGAGTGCTCGACCTGTCACGGCAACCAGGCCGAGCAGACCGTGGCTCGCCGGGCGGTGAACATGACCATGTCGTTCTGCGTGAACTGTCACAAGGAAAAGCAGGCGTCGAACGACTGCCTGACCTGTCACTACTGAGTCCACATGGACCGCCGACACTTCATCAAGCTCACGGCCATCACGGGCACCACCGCTGCGCTTACAGCGTGCGGCAATCCCGAGAATCAGATCATCCGCTTCATACCAGAGGAGGATCTCGTTCCCGGCCAGGCGACGTGGAAGCCGAGCATTTGTCCGCTGTGCAGCGCCGGCTGCGGCGTGATCGCGCGGGTGATGGAAGGAGAGGCGGAAGTCTTCCGCAACGGCCAGCCGGGCTTGATCAAGATGGGGCTGGCGAAGAAGCTCGAAGGCAACCCCGACGACGCGATCAGCCAGGGCAAGCTGTGCGCGCGCGGCCAGGCAGCCATCCAGGTGACCTACCATCCGGATCGACTCGACAAGCCGAAGAAGCGGTCGGGCGAGCGGGGTAGCGGCCAGTTCGTTGACGTCTCGTGGGAACAGGCGATGAAGGAAGTGGTCGGGCAGCTCGATGCGCTGGCGGCGGCGAACGACCAGGCGTCGCTGGCCTTTCTCGCCAAGCCGCGCCGCGGCAAGCGCCTGCAACTAGTCGCGGAGTTGCTGCAGCGGTTCGGCGCCCCGGCGCCGGTGACCTACGAGTTCTTTTCCGATGACGTCCTGCGGCGCGCGAATGCCGCCGACTTCGGTTCGCATCAACTGGCGACGGTCGATCTCGAGAACGCGCACTACGTCATCTCGTTCGGCGCCGACTTTCTCGGCACCTGGAACTCCGCGGTTGCCCAGAGCGTTGCCTACGGCCGCATGCGCCAGGCCGGCCCCGGGGCGCGGCCGAAGTTCGTGCACGTTGATGCGCGCCTGACGCAGACCGCCGCCAACGCCGACGAGTTCGTGGCCTGCAAGCCCGGCACCGAAGGCCTGCTCGCCATGGCCATTGCCGCGGTGGTCAACAAGGCCGCCGACGCGGGCGACTATGCCCCGGCCAATGTGGCCGAGCGAACCGGCGTGCCGGTGGAGAAGATTGAACGGCTGGCGCGCGAGTTCGCCGCCAACGGGCCGGCCGTGGCGCTGATTGGCGGCGCACCGCTGGCTCACACCAACGCCGCGTTCCACGCGCACGCCGTCACCGTCCTGAACCGCGCCGCCAACGCGCTGAATCAGCCGGGCGGCTTGTCGTTCGTGCCGCAACCGTCGCCCGCCGCGACCCGCCCGCTGAAGGCGATTCTCGACGCCCCGCCGAAGGTGCTGCTGATCGACGATGTGAATCCGGTGTTTGCGTCGCCTTCGTCGTGGCAGGTCGCCGATGCGTTGAAGCGGGTGCCGTTCATCGTCAGCTTCGGGCCCTTTATCGACGAGACCAGCGCGCTGGCCGACGTGATCCTGCCGGATCACACGTTCCTCGAAACGTGGGTGGACGCCGCGCCAGAGAGCGGATCACCGAAAGCCGCGCCGAGCCACTTCGGCCCGGTGATGCGCCCGCTCTACGACACGCGTGCCACCGCCGACGTGCTGCTCGAGGTGTCGCGTGGCTTGGCGAAGCCGATTGCGCCGGCGTTGCCGAACACGTTCGAGGAGTATTTGAGCGCCGCGGCAACCGACACGGTCCGGCTGAAGCCGGACGCCACATCTGCAAGCCCCAAGCCCCAGGCCCCAAGCCCCGTTCAATGGGCCGAGCCGGTCTTTGATGGCGACGCCTCGGAGTACCCCTATCACTTCATGCCGTATGCCTCGCAGGCCCTTTACGACGGCTCGCTCGCGCACCTGCCGTGGCTGCAGGAAATGCCCGACCCGATGTCGTCGGCCATGTGGTGCAGCTGGCTCGAGATCAACGAGCAGAAGGCCGGCGAGCTTGGCATTGCGCAAGGCGACCTGGTCGAGGTGACGTCGACGCAGGGCAGCGTGCGGGCGCACGCGTTCCTCAATCCCGGCATTGCCCCGGACGCGGTGGCCATGCCGGTGGGGCAGGGCCACACCAACTTCACGCGTTACGCCACCAATCGCGGCGTCAATCCCATTGCGATCCTGGCGCCGGCGACCATTGCCGAAACCGGAACGCTGGCCTGGTCGGCCACGCGCGTCAAGATTGCGCGGGTTGGCGGCCCCGACACCGATGGCCTGGTCCTGTTTGGCGGCGCGACGCGCGAACGGCCGGACTGGACGCATGGTCGAGGAGATGAGCACTGATGGCTCGATTGGACCTCGGTCATGCGGATCTGGCTGGAACCGTCGGTCGCGCTCCAGCCAACCGCGACAACGGAGCGGTGGGCATGGCGTTTCGAATGGAGCTCCACTAGATGGCGTATCGATGGGGGATGGCGGTTGATCTCGACAAGTGCACGGGCTGCGAGGCCTGCGTCACCGCCTGCCATGCCGAGAACAACATTCCGACCGTCGGCGCCCAGCAGGCGGCGCGCGGCCGCGCCATGCATTGGATCCGCGTCGAGCGCTACTACGAGGGCCACTTCCCCGACGTGAGGGTGAAGTTTCGGCCGGTGCTGTGCCAGCAGTGCGACAACGCGCCGTGCGAGGCGGTGTGCCCGACCTATGCCGCCCACCAGAACGAGGATGGGCTGAACGCGCAGGTCTACAACCGCTGCATCGGCACCCGCTACTGCGCCAACGCCTGCACCTACAACGTGCGGTTCTTCAACTTCTTCAACCCGGAGTGGCCCAAGCCGCTGCACCTGCAGCTCAACCCCGACGTCTCGATCCGCGAGGTCGGCGTGATGGAGAAGTGCACGTTCTGCGTGCAGCGCATCAAGGCGGCCAAGACGGCGGCCAAGGCCGAGGAGCGCGCGCTGGTTGACGGCGCGCTGCAACCGGCGTGCGCCCAGGCGTGTCCGACCACCGCCTTGATCTTCGGCGACCTGAACGACCCGAACAGCCGGGTGGCCCGGCTCGCGCACTCGCCGCGCGGCAGCAAGTTGCTCGAGGACCTTGGCGCGGAACCCAAGATCACCTATCTCCACAAGCAGCCCTGGCATGAACCGGACACTTACTAAGCCGATCTCCGACGACTTGGTGCGGCCGCTGTTCCAGACCTCGCTCTGGTTCTACGCCATCGTCTTCGCGGCCGGTACGGTAGTGGCCTGCGGCGCCGCGGCCTGGGGCTACCAGATCTGGAACGGCATTGGTTCGGCGGGCATCCGCTGGCCGGTGTTCTGGGGCTTCTACCTGGTTAACTTCGTATTCTGGATTGGCATCAGCCACGCCGGCACGCTGATCTCGGCGATTCTGCGGCTGGTCAACGCCGGCTGGCGCCGCCCGGTGACGCGCTGCGCCGAGGCGATCACGGTGTTTGCGCTGATGATCGGCGCGATGTTCCCGATCATCCACCTGGGCCGGCCGTGGCTGGCGTTCTGGCTGTTCCCGTATCCCAGCGATCGCGAGATCTGGCCGAACTTCCGCTCGCCGCTGGCCTGGGATTTCTTCGCCATCAATACCTATCTCACCGGCAGCGTGCTGTTCCTGTTCCTGCCGATGATTCCCGACTTCGCGTTGATTCGCGATCGCTCGACGGGCTGGCGAAAAACGGTCTACGGGGCGTTGTCGTTCGGCTGGCGCGGCACCACCAAGCAGTGGAACCGGCTCGAGTCGGCCATGCAGATCATGGCTGTCGCCATCCTGCCGGTCGCCGTCTCGGTGCACACCATCGTCTCGTTCGACTTCTCGATGGCCGCCGTGCCGATGTGGCACTCGACCATTTTCGGACCGTACTTCGTGGCCGGCGCCATCTTCAGCGGCATTGCCGCCTTGATCATCGCCATGGCGGTGCTGCGCAAGACGCTTGGGCTCGAGAAGTACCTGCTGCCGCTGCACTTCGACAACCTTGGCAAGCTGCTGCTGCTGATGTGCATCCTGTGGGCGTACTTCGTGTTCGCCGAGCGGCTGACCGTGTGGTACGGCAACGAGCCGCACGAGATGGCGGTGTTCTGGGCGACCCAGCGCGGCCAGTTCGCGCCGTTCTACTGGACCATGGTGGTCTGCAACTTCGTCATCCCGTTCGTGATTCTCGCCAACTACAAGACGCGCACCATTGCCGGTTGCGTGGTTGCCTCGCTCGGCGTCCTGGTCGGCATGTGGCTCGAGCGCTTCCTGATCATCATTCCCTCGCTGGCGCACAAGCAGTTGCCGTACTCGTGGGGCGAGTATGCCCCCCAGCCGGTGGAGCTGACGATCATGGCGGCGACCTTCGCCGGCATGATCCTGCTCTACGCGCTGTTCTCGAAGTTCGTGCCGATCATCGCGATCTGGGAACTCAAGGCCGGGCTGCCGTCGCGCCTCGATCCCGCCACGATCACCGAGGAGCGGCTGCTGTCGACCCGGCTCGACACCGAGTCGTTCCCGCCCGAGTCGGGCCAGCCCAGGAGAGCGCATCCATGAAGGGCGTCTACGGGCTCTATGACGATCCCCACGTGGCGCAGCAGGCGGTCGACAACCTGCGCGCCGCCGGCGTTACGGACGCCGAGATCACCGTCATTTCGTCGGAGCCGTTCGACCACTTCGAATTCGGCCACCGTGATGCCGCCACCCACATGCCGTGGATTGCCACCGCCGCCGGCGCGGTGGGGCTCGGCGCGTCGTACTACCTGCTGGGCGCCGCGCAGATGTCGTGGCCGCTCGTCACCTCGGGCATGCCGATCGTGCCGCTCTGGTCGAACCTGATCATCATCTTCGAGATGACGATGCTGAGCGCGATCATCGCGACGGTGATCACCCTGCTCGTCACCGCCGGCCTGCCCAGCCGCGGCGGAAGAATGTACGACCCCGAGGTCTCGGACGGGTATATCCTCGTCGGCGTTGAGAATCCGGCCGACGCCGATCGGCTGGAACCGGCCCTCGCGATTGACGGAGGCAGGGTAAAACGAATTTCGTGACTTGAGGTTCCGGTGGCCGTCACTCGCATCGTCGCTCCAGCGTTCGCCGTTCTTCTGTTCTCGGCAGCCTCCGCGTTTCCCCAGACTCCAGTAGCCGGCACGGCCAATCGCAAGCAGGCCACCGCGACGCGGGTCGCCAACGGCAGCGTGCGGCTCGACGGCCGGCTCGACGACGAGGCGTGGCTGAAGGCCGCGCCGATCACCGATTTCACGCAGAAAGAGCCCGTCGAGAACGCGCCGCCGACCGACCGGATGGAAGTGCGGCTGCTCTACGACGACGATGCGCTGTACGTCGGGGCGCGGATGTTCAGCCGTGACGGCCGCATCCAGGCGCCGCTGGGCCGGCGCGACAACACCGACCAGGCCGAACACATCCTGGTGTCGTTCGACACTTTCCTCGACCGCCGCACCGCCGTCGTCTTTGGCGTCACCGCCGCCGGCGTGCGCATCGACCGTTATCACTCGAGCGACAACGAAGACAGCTTCGATGCCGGGTTCGATCCGGTGTGGCGGGCCCAGACCCAGATTGCCGGCGATCAGTGGACGGCCGAACTGTGGATTCCGTTTTCGCAACTGCGCTTCAATCCGCAGTCGATCCAGACCTGGGGCCTCAACCTGTTTCGGTTTCGCCCGACGCTGGACGAAGAGGACTACTGGATTGTCGTCCCCCGCACCGTGCGCGCGTGGTCGTCGCGCTTCGGCGAGCTGAGCGGCATTGCCGGCCTGGTGCCGCCGCGCCGCATCGAGGCGGTGCCCTACATTGCCGGCGGCTCGACCATCAACGGCGATCGCGATCGCGGCAATCCCTTCGATGACGGCAAGAACCTGCAGGGCCGCGTCGGCGCCGACGTCAAGATGGGGCTGGGACCCAACCTGACGCTCGAGACCGCCATCAACCCCGACTTCGGCCAGGTCGAGGCCGACCCGGCGGAAGTGAATCTGTCGGCGTTCGAGACCCGGTTTCCCGAGAAGCGGCCGTTCTTCCTGGAAGGCGCGCAGCTGTTCAACATCGGCCACCCGAACTTCTATTACTCGCGCCGCATCGGCACGCGGCCGATCGGGCCGGCGAGCGGCGACTACGTCCAGTACCCGGATTCCAACACCATCATCGCGGCGGCCAAGCTGTCGGGCCGGCTGCCATCGAAGACCTCGATTGGCTTCCTGACCGCGGTCACCAACGACGAAGACGCGGAAATCGCGACTCGCGGCGTCGCCGGGCAGCGCGTCGTCCAGGTGGCGCCGCACGCCTATCACGTGGTCGGGCGCGTGCTGCAGGAGTTCGGGCCGTCGGCGTCGACCGCCGGCTTCCTGGTGAACTACGTGCATCGGCAGTTCGAGGAAGGCAGCCCGCTGGCCAACCTCTACACCCGCAACGCCCTCGGCGTCGCCGCCAACACCACGCTGCGCTTTCGCGACGGCCAGTACGAGTTTCGCGGCTCCGGCGGCGGCTCGTTGATCAATGGCGAGAAGGGGGCGATTGAGCGCGTGCAACGGGCAAGCGCTCACTACGCGCAGCGGCCCGACCGCGACTACTCGCCGCTGGATCCGACGCGCACTTCATTGGCGGGCTGGACCGTGCAGGCGGCCTTCGACAAGACCGGCGGCCGTCACTGGCTGTGGGGCGCCAACACCAAGATCGATTCCGAGAACTTCGAGACCAACGATTTTGCCCAGTTGAACGGCGCCGACGGCTGGCTGTCGAACGCCAACCTGCGCTACCGGGAAACCCAGCCCGGGAAGGTGTTTCGCGCCTATTACGCGCAGCTTGATGGCCAGAGCGACACGACCTTGCGCGGCTTGAGGCAGACCGGGCACCTGCGCGGCACGTTCAACGTGACCTGGCTGAATTTCTGGACCTCGCAAGTGCAAGTCACCCGCAACCTGGCGACCACGAGTGTGTCGCTCACTCGCGGCGGCCCGCTGATGTCGCGCGGGCCTGGCTGGAGCGTGAACCTCAACGGCGGGAACCGCGCTACCTCTCGCACGCGCGTTACCGCGTCGATGTTCATCCAGAACAACGATGATGGCGCGTCAACCCGGCGGGTGACCGGCCTGGTGTCGATGCGGCCGGGGCCGCGGTGGCAGCTCACCGTGTCGCCGTTCTACGATCGCGTCACCGAACCGCAGCAGTACGTCAGCACGCTCGGCGGCGGCCGCCCGGTGACGTTCGACAACCGCTACGTCTTCGCCTTCATCGACCGCAGCACGGCGTCGATGGAGTTCAGGCTGGGCCTGACGCTCCGCCCCGACCTGAACCTGGATGTCTACGCCGAGCCGTTCGCCGCGTCGGGGCACTATTACGATTACGGGGAGTTGCTGGAGCCCGCCAGCCGCGAGCGCCTGAAGTACGGCACCGCGGGCACGGTGCTGACGGTGAATCCGGACGGCAGCCAGGTGGTGTCGGCCGGCGGCGGCACCTTCACCTTGAGGAATCGCGACTTCAACACGCTGTCGTTCCGCAGCAACGTGGTCTTGCGGTGGGAGTACCGGCCGGGCAGCACCCTTTACATGGTGTGGCAGCAGGACCGATCTGGTTCAGAAGTGCTCGGCAGCCGCGTCAACATCAACGACGCGTTCCGATCGGTCACCGCGCCGGGATCCAACATCTTCCTGATCAAGACCAGCTTCTGGATCCCGCTCGGGTGAGGAACAGGAGGCCAGGAGATCAAGAGCAAGAACTATCAATTACTCCTGACCTCTTGAACTCCTGTGTCTGACTACGCCTGGACTGGATCGGTGGAGGCAACCCTTTAGGGTTGCCTGGTACCTACGTGCCCAGCTTGTAGACCAGCAATTCGCCCGCGTACCCAGGTCCACTGACGGCGACTGCGATGTACTGCGTGCCGTTGACCGAGTAGGTCATCGGCGATCCGGTCTGCGGTGCGGGCATGAAGACCTTGCCGACTTCCGCGCCCGTGGCCTTGTCGTAGGCGCGCAGGTAGGCGCCGCGCCCGTCGGGCGTGGTGGCGAAGCCGCCTTCACCCGCGATCAACAGCGTCTTGGTGGTCAGCACGCCGATGCGGCCGGGGCGGCCGGTGCGCGGAATGTCGAGGCCCTTCAGCGCCGGGTGGTTCTTGACGTTGTCCGGCGTATCGCCGTGTGGAATCTTCCACGCCAGGCTGGCGTCTTTCATGTCGAGCGCGGTGATGGTGGCGTAGGGCGGCTTGATCAACGGCAGGCCGCGCACGTTCAACCCGCCGCCGCCGGGGCCGCCGGCGCCGGGCTTGGGTGGATTCGGATTGCGGGCCGCGCCGCGGACAAACAGCATGTCCGACCGGTCCTTCGCGGGCGTCGCCAGTCCCAGCGTCGTGACCGCGACATTCGTGAAGATGTAGAACATCTTCGTTTCCGGATCGAACGACCCGCCCTGCCAGTTGGCCCCGCCGGTGACGTCGGGAATCATCAGCGTGCCGCGCGGGCCCTCCCACTTGCTGACCACCGGTGGCGTGAAGATGGGGCCAAGCTTGTAGTTCGACGCCAGCGCCGCGCCTTCCGCCTTGAGCTCGGGCGTGTAGTCGATCAGGTCGTCGAGCGTGACGCCCTGGCGCTCGTACGCGGGCGGCTTGGTCACGAACGGCTGCGTCGGCGAGTACCACTCGCCGGGGACGTCGCCCTTTTCCACCGGCCGCTCTTCGATCGGCCATACCGGCTTGCCGGTGATGCGGTCGAACACGTAGAGCCAGTTCTGCTTGGTCGGCTGCGCCACCGCCTTGACCGGCTTGCCGTCGACGACCAGGTCCATCAGGATCGGCGCGCACGGAATGTCGTGGTCCCAGATGCCGTGGTGCACGAGCTGGTAGTGCCACTTGCGCTGGCCGGTCTTGATGTCGAGCGCCAGCAGGCTTTCCGAGAACAGCGACGACTCCGGGCCCTTGGCCGAGCCGCGGCGGTGGCCGCCGTAGTAGTCGCCGGTCGGCAGTTCCACCGGCATGTAGACGATGCCCAGCTCTTCGTCGGCGCTCATCTGCGCCCACACGCCGACGTTGCCGGTGTAGACCTGCGCGTCCGGATCCCACGTGTCGTAGCCGAACTCGCCCTTCATGGGGATGGTGTGGAAAATCCAGATGCGCTTGCCGGTGCGGACGTCGAAGCCGCGGATGTAGCCCTTGACGTTGGTCTTGCTGCGCGGCGCGCCGCCCTCGCGGTGGGCGGCGCCAATCACGACGACGTCCTTCGAGATGATCGGCGCGGCGTGCAGGCCGATGTCGGCGGTCACCAGGTCGATGCCGTCCTGGTCCAGGCCTTGTTTCAGGTCGACGATGCCGTCGGTGCCGAAGCCGGCGATGCGGTGGCCGGTGGCGGCGTTGAGCGCCACCATCTGGTAACCCGGCGTCACGTAGATGATGCGCTCTTCCTTGCCGTCACTCCAGTACGAGAGGCCCCGGCCCGACAACTGGCGCGGCGCGGCCGCGGCGCGCGGGCCTTCGTTCAGGCTGTGCATCCACAGCGTCTCGCCGGTCGTGGCATCCAGCGCGACGACGGCACGGCGCGTGCCGGCGGTGGTGAACAACTTGCCGTTGACCATCAGCGGTGTCGACTGGAACTGGAACTCCGGCCGCGGGCCGAAGTTCTCGGTGCGGAATCGGAACGCCAGTTGCAGCTTGCTGAAGTTACTGGCGTTGATCTGGTCGAGCGGCGAGTAACGCGTGCTCGCGAGATCGCCGCCGTAGGTCGGCCATTCCCCGACCTTGGGTGCCGCCTGCCCGCGCGCGACCACCGTGGCCGCGCCAATTGCCACCGCCAGAACACCCGCACGTACCCACCACCGGCTCGAGGTTGGATTCATGGCGGCAACTGTATAATTCAGGCGGCGATAACTCAAGGCCGCCTGTCTCGCCGAAGCCTCGACGCAGCCTTGGCGAAGTCGGGGCGAAGGCGGACGCACAACGAGGTATGTGATGCGAATTCGGCATGGATTCCATGCGCTGGCGCTGACCGTGCTGACGGCGACTTCGGCGGCGGCGCAGACCACGCCGGCCGCCCTCACCGTGACCAGTCCGACCATCAAGGCCAACGAGACCATCCCCAGGGACCACACCGCCGACGGCCGCAACGTGTCGCCGGCGTTCGAATGGAGCGGCGCGCCGGCCGCGACCAGGCAGTTTGCGCTGGTGTTTGACGATCCCGACGTGGTGTTCGGCGGCCAGACCTTCGTGCACTGGGTGATCTACAAGATTCCCGGCACCGCCAAGGGCCTGCCGGCGGAACTGCCCATGGGGCCGACGCTGACCGAACCGGCAGGCGCGATCCAGGGGCCGTCGGGCTTCCGGCAGATGGGCTATCGCGGCCCGGCGCCGCCGCCCGGCAAGCCGCATCACTACACGTTCACGGTCTACGCCCTCGACGCCGACCTGCCGCTCGCCGAAGGCTTGAATCGCAACGCGCTGATGGAAGCGATCAAGGGACACATCATCGGCCAGGGCTCGCTCGTCGCGATCTACGAGCGGTTCTCCAAGTAGGACTTGCTGCTTCGCAGCTCGTATGGCTCGCGCCTTCGGCGCTCGTGGGGCGCCCTTCGGCCGTGGGGAATCCCCACGAGACGGCGAAGCCGTCGAGCTCTACGAGGCGCGGAGCGCCGAGCCCCAGGAGCCGCGAAGCGGCGATCCCTACACCGTCACCCTCTTCCAGTTCTTCGCAAGATACTCCGCGGTTCGCCAGGCCAGCGCCTGCACGGTGAGCGTCGGGTTGCGCGCGCCGCTGGTGCCCATTACCGACGCCCCGAGCACGCCCAGGTTGGGCGCTTCGTGTGAGAACCCCCACTCGTCCACCACGTTGGTCTCGGCGTTGCGGCCCATCCGCGTCCCGCCATAGGCATGCGTCGTCGGACCCATGCTGCCCAGCGGGTTGGCCTGCGTGGCAATGGCGCCGGCCGCCTTGTACCACTCGATCATCCGTGCCTGCGTGTGGGCCGTGACGCGGCGCTCGTTGTCCTTGAAGTCGGCGGTGATGCGGCACACGGGGAAGCCGAGCGGGTCTTTCACCACGGGATCGAGGTCGAGGACGTTGTCCTCATAGGGGAGCGTTGTCTTCTGGATGTACGCGGTGTTGGAGCGGTCGGCGTTCTGCATGATGAACGCCTTCCAGTCCTTGCCCCAGGCATGCGTGCGCCCGAACGTGCCCATGCTGGCGGCCGCGATCGGCCGCCGGTCCGACATCACCCACAGGTTGCCGCCGCCGATGTAGTCGAGCGCGCCGTGATCGTAGTTGTCGTCGGCGAAGTTGTCGACGGCGACACCCTGCGCGGGCAGCCCGTACCAGGCGTTGATGTTGAACGGGAACAGGGCCGAGACGCCGGCGCCCTGGGCATGGCTGAAGTAATGGCGGCCGACCTGGCCGTGGTTGTTCGACAGGCCGTTCGGGAACGCCTTCGACTTCGACAGCAACAGCAGGCGGCTGTTCTCGTAGGTGTAGCTGGCTAGCAGGACCGCCTTTGCCGGCTGAACGAACTCCTGGCCATCGGTGACATAGGTCACCCCGGTGACGCGACCCTGGTTGTCGGTGTCGATCGAGGTGACGTGCGCGCGCGTGACCACCTTCAGGCGCCCGGTCTGCTGGGCGCGCGGAATGGTGGTGATGTGCGGCCCGTTCTTGGCGTCGACGTGACAGCCGCCCTTGTTGCAGAAGCCGTGGTACATGCACGCCGAGCGGTTCTGGTAGGTGCGTGAGTTGATCGCGGCGGGGCCGGCGAACGGATGCCAGCCCAGGCCGCGGGCGGCCGCCGCCATCAGGTCGATGAAGCCGGTGCTGCGCAGCGGCGGCATGGGGTAAGGCCGGGCGCGCGGCCCCTCGAAGATGTTGCCGCGCGGGTCGATGGTGCCCTTGACGTTGCCGGCCTGGCCCGAGACGCCAATCTCGTGCTCCACCTTGTCGTAGTACGGCTCGAGCTCGTCGAGTCCGAACGGCCAGTCTTCGACCGTCGAGCCGGCCGGGATGCGCGACGCCCCGTATCTCCTGGTCGTTTCGCTCACCACCTTGAAGTCCCACGGGTTGAGCCGCCACGACTGCGCCCAGTAGTGCAGCGTCGTGCCGCCGACGGCGTTCATCATCGGATGGCTGCCGGCGCGGGTGGTGTTGGCCCTGGCGTTGGCGCGATGGGTCGGCACCTCCTGCTGTGCCTTCTGCACCGACTGCGGCCAGTCGCGAACGTTGTTGCGGATCTCGTCGGGAGCGAAGTCGCGGCGGGTGAGCCACGTGCCGGCTTCGAGGCCGACGACGTCGAGGCCGGCCTGGGTCAAGGGCAGCACCGCCACGCCACCGGCGGCGCCAAGGCCGATCACCACGACGTCGGTGGCCTTGAGCTTAGTAGCCATGACGCTTCACCCCATCGATGTAGCGTCCGCCCTTGTCCATGTGGCGTCCGCCTTCAGGCGGACCATTCCGTCCGCCCTCGTCCATGTGGCGTCCGCCTTTAGGCGGACCATTCCGTGCCACCGCCTTGGTGAACATTGCCGTGTCGTACGCCGACTTGTGGTTGGGCACGAGCTTCGCGCCGAGCCGTTGATCGTCGGCTGAGACATTGGTGCGGACGCCGGGGTAGCCGAGCAGGTCCCAGCCAACGAAGTTGGCGTTGCCGCCGTAGTAGGGATCACCGAACGTGCCCTGCAGCGTGTGCGTGCGCACCATCGCGAAGAACGCCGCCGGGCTGCCCTGGAAGCCGGTGGCGGCGCCGGTCTCGACGTCGATCAACACCGAGTCCATGTCGCGTTCGGACAATTCGAGAAACGCCTTGCCGCGCGATGACCGCGCGTAGCGGTCGAGGGCGGCGAAGCCAGCAGTGTAGGCTGGCTTCGATGCGGCCAGCGCGCCGCCAAGTGCGCGATCGATGTAATGCGCCGCGCGTGCCTCGCGCGCGCCGGGACCGTTTTCGTCGGAAGGAATGAGGCGGGAGCAGATCACCTCGAGCAACTCGGACTCGGCCGCGGTGAGGTTCTCGAACGGCTCCCGCAACGCCGATTGCGACACCGATGCCGGCTCGGCGCTCGCAACGGCCGCGGCCGCCGCGTGCGAGTCGAGTACCGGCGTGAGCGGAATCGTCAGCGCCGCCCCCGCCAGGCCCGCTCGCTTCAACAAGTCGCGACGAGACACACCCGACTTCTTGTCATCAGCCATGGTCGCGGCAGAATAGATCAGGTTACCTGCCGGGATGGCAACTCTTGTCGGGAGGGCACCTCTTGTCGGGGAGACACCTCTTGTCGGGGTGGGGACTTCTGACGGGGCATTCCCGTCAAGCCGTGCCCCGTCAAGAAGTGCCTTCCCGTCAAGCAGTGCAACCCCGTCATGCAGTGCACCCCCGTCATGCAGTGCACCCCCGTCAAGCAGTGCACCCCCGTCAAGCAGTGCCAACCCCGTCAAGTAGTGCCTTCCCGTCTGTGTCAGTGTCGGGTAGCATCTACCAACCATGAACGCAGCCTTCATTCGCACAGCCCTTTTCACGGCCGCCGCTGTCCTCACGGCATCGGTGTCCCATGCGCAGGTCATTCCGCTCTGGTCGCAGGGCAAGGTCGCGTTCGGCGTCTACGCGCCTAACGAGAACGCGCCGCCGCCTGGGGCCGGTAGGGCGGGTGGGGCTGGTAGGGGAGCGCCGGCCGCGCCGCGGCCCAAGCCGCTCTACACCGTGGGCGGCGCCGAGAAGCTGGCGATGAACGCGCTCTACGACTATGTCTTCCTGAACCTCGAGGGCGCCTACGACCCGGACGCGGTGAAGGCCATGGCGCAGGGGCTGCGCAGCGCGAAGGCCACCAGCCGCAAGACGTTGCTGGTCCGCATTCCGCCAATCAGCGCCGATGGCGCCGACGCCACGCGGGCGCGCGTCAAAGAGATTCTCGATGCCGGCGCCGACGGCGTCACCATTCCGCATATCCGCGACATCGAAGAGGCGAAGCTGGCCCTCAGCTTCTTTGCCGCCGCCAAGGCCGACGTCTGGTCGCCGGCCAACCCGAAGGGCACCAAGCTGGCGATGTTGATGCTCGAGGATCCCAAGGCGATCTCTCAGCGCGTCGAGATTGCCAACCTCCCGAATCTCAGCGTGCTGGCGTGCGGCATCGGGTCGCTGGCCCAGGCCATTGGCGGCGATCGCGAGGCCGCGCGCGCCGGAGCCGAGGCCGGCACGCAGCAGGTGCTGGTGGAAACCAAGCGCGTGAAGATCGCCAACATGCTGACGGCCAACGCCAAGGACGTCGAGACCCGCGTCAAGGAAGGCTTCCTGGCGTTGCTGATGAACGGCCCCCAGGCCGACGAGGCCATCAAGATCGGCCGCGCCGCCGCAGGACGATAGCCGGCGATCGCCCATGACGTTGATCGGCCCCGCGCTCATCGGTTCGATGCTGCTGGCCGTGCTGAGCACGGTGGCCGACTACGTCTGGTTCCTCGACATCCCTCAGCACCAGGTGTCGTCGGGGATGATCCACGGCTCGGTGCTCTTTGCCGCGCTCGGCGGCTATCTCGGCTGGCGAAAGGGCAAGACCGTGCCCGGGGTGATCGGCGGCCTGGTCAGCGGCATGCTGGCGGCGCTGTCGTTCTACGCGCTGGCGCCGCTTGGCGGCTACCCGATGATGGTGGTGTCGTGGGTCCTCCTGTGGATCATGCTGGCCGCACTGCAAACCCACCTCGACGGGCGCCTCGACATGCCGCGCGCCCTTGGCCGGGGCGTGGCCACCTCGATCGCCGCCGGCCTTGGCTTTGCCGTCGTGCTGTTCCAGCTCTATCGCGGCTGGCCGCCGGCCGAGTTTCCCGTCTTTCGGCACTTCGTGGCGTGGTCGATGGCGTACCTGCCGGGCTTGTGGGTGCTGCTGAAACGGTAGCCTCCGGCCGGGCCGGAATAAGCGAATTCGATGAGCGGATTTATCGCGCTTATCGGTCGGGCCGTGTCTCTGGATGTATCGGTAACGACAGCACTTAGTCGGCTATACTGGCGCCAGAAACGAGGGCCATGACGCGACTCATTCTGGCGGTGCTTGCCGCTGCGATTCCCAGTCTTCACCTGGCGGTTGCCGGCCAGGACACCGGTGCGCCGGCAACCCTGAGCGAACGGTCGCCCACCGCAGGTGAGCGACCGCGAGTCGAAGGGCAGAAGCCATCCGCTCCGACCCCTGTTGCCTCGCACGCGCCGGCCCAGCCGGCCTTTGGCGTCGCCGAGCAGAACGCGATGGTCAAGCAGTACTGCGTCGGCTGTCACAGCGATCGCGGCAAGGCCGGCGGCTTGACGCTGGCCTCGTTCGATGCCGCGGCGGCCACCGCCGACGTGGTGCTGACCGAGAAGATGATCCGCAAGCTGCGGGCGCAGATGATGCCGCCGGCCGGCGCCCGCCGTCCCGGGCCGGATCAGATCCTGGCCTTGGCGACCGCTCTTGAATCGCGAATCGACAGCGCTGCCGCCGTCAATCCCGATCCGGGTTCGCGTCCCTTCCAGCGCTTGAACCGCGCCGAGTATGCCCGGGCCGTGAAAGACATGCTCGACATCGACATCGATGTCGCCAGCCTGCTGCCCGCCGACACCATCAGCAACGGCTTCGACAACGTCGCCGACGCCCAGGCGTTTTCGCCGACCTTGATGGAAAGCTACCTGCGCGCCGCCGCCAGGGTCACCGCGCTGGCGATCGGCGACCCGGAAGCGGCCGCCACCGAAACCAACTACCGCGTGCCGAAGACGGCGTCGCAGCTGGCGCGCGCCGAAGGCGCGCCGTTCGGCACCCGCGGCGGACTGTCGGTGCAGCACACCTTCCCGGCCGACGGCGACTACGTGTTCAAGGTCGAACTGCACAGCAACGCCTGCGGCGTGCTGTTCGGCGGCCCCAACGAGGGCGAAACCGTTGAGGTGTCGGTCGACGGCGAGCGCAAGGCGATCATGAAGATCGATCCGCGCATGGCCGAGACCACCACCGGCCTGTCGCTGAAGACGCCGCCCATGGCCATCAAGGCCGGGGTGCACCGGGTGACGGCGGCGTTCCTCCAGCGCTTCGAGGGGCCGGTCAACGACCTGGTGGCGCCGATCGATCACACCCTGGCCGACACCCAGATCGGCGTTGCGGTCGGCATCACCACGCTCCCTCACGTCAAGGACTTCAGCATCGTCGGCCCGTACAACGTGACCGGCATTTCCGACACGGCGAGCCGCCGCCAGGTTTTCTCGTGCCGGCCGACGTCGGCGGCCGACGAAACGGCGTGCGCGACCCGCATTGTGCGCAAGCTGGCGGGGCAGGCGTTTCGCGGCAACGTGGCCGACCGCGATATTGCGGCCCTGATGAAGTTTTATGCCGACGGCCGCAAGGAAGGCGACTTCGAATACGCCATTGGCGGCGCCATCGAAGCCATCCTGGCCAGCCCGCAGTTCCTGTTCCGCCTCGAGAGCACGCCGGCGACGGTCAGGGCCGGACAGTCGTACCGGTTGAGCGATAGCGAGCTGGCCTCGCGCCTGTCGTATTTCATCTGGGGCGCGGCGCCCGACGCCGAGCTGATGCGGCTCGCCGGCCAGGGCCGCCTGAGCGCGCCCGGGGTCTACGAAAAGCAGATCGCCCGGCTGATTGCCGATCCGCGGTCCGAGGCCCTGTCGAAGCGCTTCGCCCGGCAGTGGCTGCGCCTGGGTGACGTGGAAGGCGTGCTGCCCGACGCGGTTGCCTACCCCTACTTCGATCGCACGCTTGGCGACGCGTTCGTCACGGAGACGCAGCTGTTCTTCGACAGCCTGGTCCGCGAGGATCGCAGCGTGATGGATCTGCTGACCGCCGATTACTCGTTCGTCAACGAGCGCATTGCCCGGCACTACGGCATTCCCAACGTCGCCGGCAACGCGTTCCGCCGCGTCACGCTGCCGGCCGAGCGCCGTGGCGTGCTGACCCACGGCAGCGTGCTGGTGCTGACCTCGGTGGCCGATCGTACCTCGCCGGTCATGCGCGGCAAGTTCGTGATGGAGGTGATGATGGGCTCGCCGCCGCCGGCGCCGCCGCCCAATGTGCCGGCCCTGGAAGAAACCAAGGGCGAGGTGTCGGGCAAGGTACTGACCGTGCGCGAGCGCATGGAAGAGCACCGCAAGAACCCGCAGTGCACGTCGTGCCACCGCGTGATCGACCCGCTGGGCCTGGCCCTCGAGAATTTCGACGTCACCGGCAAGTTCCGGATCAAGGACAACGGCATGCCGGTCGATCCGAACGGCACGCTCTACGACGGCACGCCGATGGCCGGCGCCGCCGGGCTGCGCGCCGCGTTGTTGAAGCACAAGGACGTCTTCCTGCTGAGCTTCACCGAGAACCTGATGACCTACGCCCTGGGCCGCCGCATCGAGGCGCCCGATATGTGGGCCGTGCGCCGGCTGGTGCGCGAGGCAGCCAAGCGCGATTACAAGATGTCGGCGTTCGTGCAAGCCGTGGCCACCAGCCCGTTGTTCACCAGGGGTCGCGCCGCCGAGGCCGTGACCGCCGCTGTCGCCGTTCCGTGAGGACCCTATGAATTTCATTACGCAGAAGCACCTGGCCCGCCGCACCTTCCTCAAGGGAATGGGCGCCGCAATCGCCCTGCCCATGCTCGACGCCATGGTCCCGGCCTATGCGTCGGCGCAGACCCGCAAGGTCCGGCTGCTGGCCATGGAGATGGTGCACGGGTCGGCGGGCAGCACCGCCTTCGGCATGCAGAAGAACCTGTGGGCGCCGGCGGCCACCGGGTCGGCCTTCGACCTCAGCCCGACCAGCATGGCGCCGCTCGAGCCGTGGCGCGACTACCTCACGATTGTTAGCAACACCGACGTCCGCAACGCCGAGGCGTTCCTGCCGCCCGAGATCGGCGGCGATCACTTCCGCTCGGCGGCGGTGTTCCTGACCCAGGCGCATCCGCACCAGACGCAAGGCTCCGACCTCAAGGCCGGCACCTCGCTCGACCAGTTGTTCGCACAGAAGTTCGGCCAGGAAACACCGATGCCGTCGATGCAGTTGTGCGTCGAGAACGTCGACCAGGCCGGGGGCTGCTTCTACGGCTACTCCTGCGCCTACACCGACTCCATC
This sequence comes from Vicinamibacterales bacterium, assembly GCA_050247355.1. Classification (GTDB taxonomy): domain Bacteria; phylum Acidobacteriota; class Vicinamibacteria; order Vicinamibacterales; family UBA2999; genus 12-FULL-67-14b. Next base: position 37,704 of record JBFWUK010000033.1, read on the forward strand.
AGCTGGGCGTCGGAGAGCGAGCCGCTGCCGATGATCCGCGACCCGCGCGCGGTGTTCGACCAGTTGTTCGGCATTGGCGCCACGCCCGAGGCGCGCGCCGCCCGCCGGCGCCGCGACCGCAGCATCCTCGACTGGGTGACGCAGTCGACCAACCAGTTGAAGAGCACGCTTGGCGCCGCCGACCAGGCGCGGCTCAGCGATTACCTCGACGATGTGCGTGAGATCGAGCGGCGCATCCAGAAGGTCGAGGCGCAGAACACCTCGGGCGACGAGCGCGCCATGCCGGGGGCGCCGATCGGCGTGCCTGACTCGTACGACGAGCACGTCAAGCTGATGTTCGACATGCAGGTGGTCGCCTTCGCCTCGGACGTGACCCGCGTCGTCGCCTTCAAGTTGAGCCGCGACGTCTCGAACCGGGTCTACCCGGAGACCGGCGTCAACACCGGCTTCCACATCGCGTCGCATCACCAGGACCGCGACGATCGCATCCTGGAACTGGCGAAAATCAACAAGTACCACGTCAGCCTGGTGCCGTACCTGCTGAAGAAGCTCAAGGACACGCCCGACGGCGACAGCAACCTGCTCGAGAACTCGCTCGTCATCTACGGCTCGCCGATGGGCAACTCGAACGTGCATAACCACAAGCGCTGCCCGCTGTTCTTTGCCGGCCACGCCGGTGGCGCGCTCAAGGGCAACCTGCACATCAAGGCCGCCGACGGCACGCCGATGGCCAACGCCATGCTCGGCGCCCTGCGCGGCGTTGGCCTCGACATGGATACCTTCGGCGACAGTTCGGCGGTGATGAACCTGAACGCCGCGCCTGAGCCGACCGCGGCTGAGTAATTGGCCACAGAGGACACAGAGGACACCGAGCAATCCTTCTAAAGCCCTGTCTGCTGGCTAGCAGTACTGGCGTTTAGAAAGGTATTCTCTGCGTCCTCTGGGGCATATGAATGGATCGCATATGAAGAGACTGGCTATCGTTGTCGCCCTCATTGGTCTCGTTGCCTCGTTGCCGGCCGCACAAACGGTAACGATCGCCGATGCCGCGATGGCGAAGGACGCAACGGCGGTGAAGAAGCTGCTGAAGGAAGGCGCGGACGTCAACGCCGCCCAGGGCGACGGCATGACTGCCCTCCACTGGGCCGCGCTGAACGGCGACGCCGAGCTGGCGTCGATGCTGCTTTATGCCGGCGCCAACGTCGGCGCCAAGACCCGGCTGGGCGGCTACACGCCGCTGCACCTGGCCGCGCAGGTCGGCCACTCGTCGGTCATCGCGCCGCTGATTGCCTCTGGCTCCGTGGTCGGCGCCACCACCGCCACCGGCGCCACTGCCTTGATGCAGGCGTCGCACGCCGGCAGCGCCGAATCTGTGCGCATGCTGATCGAGAACGGCGCCGACCTCAACGTCAAGGAGACCGCGAACGGCCAGACCGCGTTGATGTTCGCCGCCGCGGCCGACCGTGTTGACGTGGTCAAGCTGCTGCTGGCGCGTGGCGCCGACATGAGCATCACCTCGCGGGTCGAGGACTTCGCGGCCCTGACCATGACCGCGGATGTCGACCAGAACGGCGTGCCGCGGCCGGCGCCGGTGCAGGGGCCGGGTCCCAGCATTCCCGGCGTCACCCGCGGCTTCAACTACAACGAGCTGATCGGCAAGCACGGCGGCCTGGCGGCGTTGCACTTCGCGGCCCGGCAGGGCGCCAAGGCCACGGTCGAGGCGCTGGTCAAGGGCGGCGCCGAGGTCAACCAGCGCGGCGCCGGCGATCGCACCACGCCGCTGCTGGTCGCCGCCATCAACGGCCACTTCGACACCGTGAGCTACCTGCTCGACAACGGCGCCGATCCGAACCTGGCCAGCATCGGCGGCGTCACGCCGCTTTATGCCGTCATCAACGTGCAGTGGCAGCCGCGCTCGTTCTACCCGCAGCCGCGCGCCTACCTGCAGCAGAAGATGGGCTACCTCGAGCTGATGGCGAAGCTGCTCGAGAAGGGCGCCGATCCCAACGCGCGCACCAATCGCAACACCTGGTTCACGCAGTACAACTTCGACCTGTTGCGCACGGACGACTCGGGCGCCAGCCCGTTCTGGCGCGCCGCCTATGCCAGCGACATTGCCGCCATGAAGCTGTTGATCTCGCATGGCGCCGATCCCAACATTCCGACCATGAAGCCCGCGGGCGGGCGCGACTTCCAGGGCGGCACCCGCAGCGGCGACGCCAACGCGGCGCCGCCGCGGCCGCCGCTGCCGGTCGGCGGTCCCGGCACGCCGCCGCTCGTGGCGGCCGCCGGCGCCGGCTACAGCGAAGGCTTTGCCGGCAACGCGCACCGCTTCGCGCCCACCGGCATGATGGCGGCGGTCAAGTACCTGGTTGAAGAGGTGGGCGTCGACGTCAACGCCGAGGACGAGGACGGCAGCACTGCCGTCCACAACGCCGCGTCAAGAGGCGACAACGAGATGATTCTCTATCTCGTCTCGAGGGGCGCCGACGTCAAGATCGTGAATCGTCGCGGCCAGACGACGGTGGACATGGCCAATGGGCCGGTGCAGCGCACCCAGCCGTACCCCGAGACCATCAAGCTGCTCGAGAGCCTCGGGGCCAAGAACAATCACCGCTGCGTCAGCTGCTAGCGAGGTTCTGAGGTCTTGGGGTCTTGCGGCTAGGTTCTTCCAAGACCTCAAGTCCTCAAGACCTCAAGTCCGCTTGTGCTACCGTCCCGCCGCCTTCTTGCCGGTTTCGATTGCCTTGAAGCCGGCGTCGCCCCAATTCATCACGAACACGCTGAAGCCCTGCTTCATGCGCATCTCGATGTCGTTGGCGTTGGCGGGGTAGCCGCACGCGACGTTGAACTCCTTGCACGCCGCCAGCACCTTCTGAATCGACGCTTCCCAGGCGGCTTCGTCGAGCTTGCGCGTGCCGTCGGGCTGCACGGTGCTGAACAGGCCGCGCAGCGTGCCGGCGCCGGGCCACAGCACGCCGATGCCCTTGACCGCGGCGATCTCGCGCACCTTCTCGAGGCCTTCCTTGCTTTCGACGATGGTCCAGTTGATCAGCTCGCCGTTCGGGTTGAGCGGCCACAGGTCGGCCTTGGCCTTGTACTCGGCTTCGCTCAGGCCCCACAGCGCCGGCGCCTGGCCGACATCGTCCGAGCGCGTGCCGCCGTTGGCCTTGAAGCGCATGGCGTCGATGCCGGCCTTGGCTTCGGCGGCGCTTTCGACCGAGACGAACATGATGCCGCTGACGCCGAGGTTGAGCTGCTGGCCGATGCTGACGGCGGCGGCCTTCGGGTCGGGGGCGATCTCGTGCATCTTCACCACCAGCGGGTGGGTGAAGGCGCCGGCGGGCGACTTGGCAAACGCGCCTGAGCCGGCCATGCCCTTGACGAAGTCGGTGAACACCGGCAGCGCCCGCGCCATGTTGCCTTCCATCGTCCCGTCGAAGATAAAGTCGGTGTTCTTGTTGGCCAGGGCCTCGGCGGCGAGCTGGGCCGCGGTCTTCTGCGGCAGCTGCACCGGCGGGGTGACCACGCTGCCGGGCGCGGCGCCCGGCCGGCCGCCGCCCATGCGCCGGTTGGCGGGGGCGTAGAGGCCGAAGACCGGCTTCTTCTGCGCCAGCAATTCAATCATCGGGTTGAGCCGCTTGGCGGACTGGCCCACGACCAGGCTTCCCGCTGCGACCGTAGCGACCAGAGCAATCACGATACGTGCACGCATGTTCTTCTCCCGAGGGGAGTATAAGGGAATTCGCTGGGGTGGGTTACCTGGGGCCAGTGTCTGTTATTGTCTCTGGCCTGGTGTGCAGTGACACCCCATTCTGAGAGACCGGCAGGGCGGAGGATATGCTGAACTCAATGTTCGAACGGGCTGCGGACGCTGTCGTCGATGGCGACGTCACGACGCTGGCCGCGTTGCTGTCTGCCGATCCCGGCCTGGCGACCGCGCGCTCTCAGCTGGTGACCAACCGCACCCCGCCGGTTCACCGCGCCACGCTGCTGCACTATGTCTCGGCAAACGGCGTGGAAGACGTCCGCCAGCGCTCGCCGCACAACGCGGTGGAGGTGGCGCGGCTGTTGCTGACCGCGGGCGCCGATCCCAATGCGCTCGCCGACGTGTACGGCGGCCAATGCACGACCATGAGCCTGCTGGTGTCGAGCACACCGCCGGCACGGGCCGGCGTGCAGGTGCCGCTGATCGACGTGCTAGTGGACTTCGGCGCGTCGGTGGAACCGCTCGGCGATGGTCACTGGACCTCGCCGTTGATCACGGCGCTGGTGTTTGGATTTGCCGATGCTGCCGAGGCACTGGTGCGCCGCGGCGCCCGCGCGGATTCGCTCGCCGCCGCGGCGGGCCTGGGACGCCTGGACGAGGTGAGGGCGATACTGCCGGCGGCCTCGGCCGACGATCGGCACCGCGCGCTTGCCTTGGCAACCCAGCGAGGCCACCTGGCGGTGACGCGCGCCCTCCTGGACGCCGGCGAGGACCCCAATCGCTTCCATCCGCCCGGCATGCACGCCCATGCGGGGCCGCTTCATCACGCGGCCCTCGGCGGGCATGCCGACCTCGTGCGCCTGCTGGTCGAGCGCGGCGCCCGGCTCGACCTCGAAGACACCATCTACCACGCCACCCCGGCCGGCTGGGCCGAGCACGGCGGGCATCCGGCAATCGCCGCCTATCTCCGGGGCCGGCTGTCGTAACATCAATGCCATGACCAGATGGCGCTTTGTCGTCCTCGGCGTCGGCCTTGCCTTGAGCACCTCTGTCCTGGGGCTCGCCAGTCCGTCGACTCCCGACTCCCGACTCCCGGTTCCCGAGGGAGCGCAGCAACCCACCTTCCGCTCCAGCGTCGACCTCGTCACCATCGACGTGGTGGCCACGACGTCGAATGGGGCGCCCGTCCACGACCTGAAGGCCGAAGACTTCGAGGTGTTCGAGGACGGCGTGGCCCAGCAGGTGCAGACGTTTCAGTTCGTTGACCTGGCCGGGGCCTCGGCCATCAGGCCGCTGCCGCCGGGCATGGCCTCGAACGAAGTGGAACCTGGCGGGTTGTTCGTGGTCGTAATCGACGAGCTCGGGCTCCAGGTGGACGACATTGCCCAGGCGCGCCGTACCGCCGAGCGGTTCTTCAAGGAAACGCTGCTGCCCAACGACTACGTCGCCGTTGTCCGCTCGGGTACGGATTCCGGATTCTTCCTGACCAGCGATCGCACGCTCGCCCTGGACACCATTCCGCAGGCGCGCGGCCTGCGCGAGCGAACCCTGGGAGTGGAGGAGCCCGGCGGCAACGTGACGGCCAATCCCGATATCGCCGCGGACCTCGAGGAACTCAATTCGGAGATCGAGGTGTTCGGCCCCGGCCAGAACGGCCGGCAGAGCTTCAAGGTCCTCATGGGCGTGGTGGATCAGCTGCGCCGCATTCCGGCCCGCCGCAAGGCCGTGTTGTGGTTCAGTCGCGGCGGCGACCTGCCGGCGAACTACTTCGAGGCGGCCGAGCGCCCCAGGGGGACGGACGACGACGAGTTGGCGCGGCTGGCCAACGCGTCGCGCGCCGCCAACGTGGCGATCTATACCGTCGATCCCCGTGGGCTGCAGGCGCCGGGGGCCGAGGTCGGCCGCGATGGACAGCCGTTCGACAACACCGTCGTGCGGGACCTCGCGGGACTGACCGGGGGGCGGGCATTGCTGGGGAACGATGCGAGCGCGGCCCTCAATCGTGTCGCCGCCGAGAACCGCGCTTACTACTTGATTGGCTATGCGCCGGCGGCGTCGGATGCGAAGAACCGCGCCCGCAAGCTGTCGGTGCGAACGCGGGTGCCCGGCGTGTCGCTGCTGCATCGCCGCGTCTACCTGCCTTCGGCCGAGGGCCAAACGACGGCAGTGAGCCTGATTGAATCGGCGCTGCCGGTGGCCGACCTGCCGATCGCGCTGGCGCCGTCGGCCGTCGCTGGTGAGGGCAACCGCCGCGGCATCGTCGTGCCCTTCGAGATTGGCGCGGGACTGAACGATGGCGCGACGGTTGACTACACCGTCGTGGCGCTGGACCCGGCCGGGAAGTTGGCCGCCCGCGCGACCGGCAGCGCGAAGGTGCAGGGCGGCCGCGTCATGGGCGAGGCGCGCCTGGCGGTTGAACCGAAGATCTACCAGGTGCGCGTGGCCGGCAAGGTCAACGACGACACCGGCCGCGAAGGGCTGGCGTTTGCGACCGTGTCGGTGCCGGCCGGGAAGTCAAAGACGCCGGTGTGTTCCGGTTTCGTGTTCGAGCAGCCCGGCGATCGACCGGCGTTGCGGGAGTTCACGCGCGGCGCGCCGATCACGATCTCGACCACCATCTCCGCCGAGAAGCTCAACGAACGGGCCATGGCGATTGGTCTCGGCTCGGCGGGCGGGCCCGTCGAGCGCAGTTGGCCGGTGCAATTGGGCAAGCCCCTGGCCAACGGATTGTGGCGGGTGGCCCTGAGCCTGAAGCCGCCCCTGCCGGGCGGTCACCTCGAGGTGCGGGTGGTCGAAGACGGCTTTCTGCTGAACGAAAGCTGCCGCACCGAGTTCGTTCTCAAGTAGCGCGGCGCTACGTTTCGATGCGGTTGCGGCCGCCCGCCTTGGCCCGATCGAGCGCGCCGTCGGCGGCCTTGATCAACTCCGACTCCGACATCCCGAGCGACACGAACATGGTCGCCACGCCGATGCTGTCGTCAGGTGCGCCTTCACCTTGGCCATGCCTCTGCGCTGACGCCCAGGCAGAGCGTCAGCAGCAGAAAGGCACCGCGAGCAGTCGCGCTCATCACCTTCAGAGGTGTCGGTCGATTAGGGTTCCGCGTCGGCGCTGGGGCCGTAGATGTTCGGTACTTTCGAGCCCAGCGCGCGCAGGTAAGCGGCCAGCTGCCCGCGGTGGTGGATGCTGTGGTTGTTGGCAAAGCCGATGTACTTGAGGTTCGGCATTTCCATCATGCCGAAGAAGCTCACCGTCGCGGTCAGCTTCTCGGCCGGCAGGGCGCGCAGCTGCGCCAGCTTCTCGGGGAACGTCCTCTTGTAGAAGTCGACGATGTCGCTGACCTTGGTGAACTGGGCCTCGACCTGCTTGGCGGCTTCGGGATTGAAATCGAACTTGCCGGCGAGAATGCAGTCGATGAACCACACGTCGGCGGTGGCGAGGTGGCTGGCAATCTCCCATGCCGTGCGCGACTTGGGATCGGGCTTGTAGCCGCGGCTGTCGTCCTTGACGGCGGCCAGCACCTGGCAGGTTGCCGGAAACTCGCCTTCCCACAGGCTGATCAGGGTCTCGCTGGCGGTCGTTGCTTGATCGGGTGTCATGAGGGCTCCTTGGAAGCCCTCAAGGCTAGCGCGATTACGCCGTCCAGCGCAATTTCACGAAGCCGCGCGGTCAGTCGGTGCGGAGGGCGCGCATGGGTGCCAGCGCCGCCGCCCGCGTCGCGGGCACGACCGAGGCGACGAGCGCCGCGACGGTGAGTGAAACGGTGGCCACGCCCAGTGCCACCGGGTCCCAGAACGCCACGCCGTAGAGTTGCGCCGACAGCAGGTATCCGGTGCCGACGGCCAGCGGCAGTCCCAGCAGCAGGCCGACCGCGACGCGCCGGAAGGCGCCGCCCAGCACCAGGCCGATCACGCTCTGCCGATCCGCGCCCAGGGCCATGCGAATGCCGATCTCGCTGGTCCGCCGCGCGACCGAATAGGCCGTGACGCCGTAGAGGCCAATCGCCGCCAGGATCAGGGCGATGGTGCCGAACAGGCCGGCCAGGCTGGCTACCGCCCGTTGCTGATCGAACGTGCGTTCGACCTGCTCTTCGAGCGTGCGGATATTGATCACCGCCAGGTTGGGATCGGCCTCGGCCAGCGTGCGCGCCACCAGCGGCTCGATGGCGCCGGGAGCGGAGTCGGTCACCAGCAGTATCCCACCCACGTAGTGCGAGGCCGTCTCGACCCGCCGCATCATCTCGTTGGCGTAGTCCACCGTCTGCGCCAGCGGCACGAAGAACATGGGCCGCATGGGCCGGTCGAGTTGAAACGAGGCGAACCGCGCATCGCCAACCACGCCGACGATGCGGAACGAGTTGACGTTCTCGGGCAGGTTCAGGCCGAAGTACTGGTCGATGGGATCTTCTTCGGGCTTGAAGAACCGGCGCACGAAGGCTTCGTTCACCACCGCGACGTTTTGCGCGGTCTCGTTGTCGGCGGCCGAGAAGTACCGGCCGCGCACCAGCTTGACGCCGAGGTGCTGGAGGTAATCCGTGCTCACGCGATCCCACGACGCGCCGGTCTGCTCGCCAGGCGCGGGCGCCGGCTTGCCGGCGATCAGCACCCCTTCGCCCCAGTTGTTGGTGAGCGGGTTGTACAGTGCCAGCCCGGCGCCCCGCACGCCGGGAATGCGGCCGAGCCGTTCCTCCAGGTCGCGGTAGAGCGCGGTCAGGCGGTCGCCGGTGATCGAGGCCGACGGCCGCCCGACGTTGACCAGTACCCGGCCGTCGCGATTGAAGCCGAAGTCCTGGCCTTCGAGGTTGCCGAGACTGCGGCCGAGCATGGCCGAGCCGGCAACGAGCACGACCGACAGCGAGGCCTGCACCACCAGCAGCGCCTTGCGCGCGAACGAGGCGCCGTCGCCGGTGCTGCGGCCCGCCCCGCGCAAGGCGTCGATCGGGTCGGTGCGCGTGGCGAACCACGCCGGTGCGGCGCCGAACAGCAGGCCCGTCAAGAGCGCCAGGCCGGTGGCAAACGCCAGCACCAGCGGCGACGGCATGGTGTCGATCGGCAGCATGCTGGCGCCGGCGAAGGCCAGCGACAGCAGCAGCCGCGAGGCGGCCACCGACACGACCAGCCCGGCCAGCGCTCCGCCAATGGCGAGCAGCACGCTTTCAACCAGCGCTTGCGTGACAAAATGCCGGCGCGACGCGCCCATTGCCAGCCGCACCGCGGTCTGGCCGCGACGGGCGACGGCGCGGGCCAGCAGCAGGTTGGCGACGTTGGCGCAGGCGATGAGCAGCACCAGCGCGCACACCGCCATCAGGATCCGCAGGCTGCGGCCGTACTGCTGCCGCATGGTGCCGACGCCGGCACCTGCCGGCACGACGCTGATCACTTGCTGCGGCAGCACGCGTTCGACTTCGGCCAGCCAGTTGGGCGGGTAGCCGGCTTCGTGCTGCATCCACTGGCGCAAGAGACCCGTCAGCCTGGCATCCATGCCGTCGATCGAGGCGCCCGGGCGGAGCCGGCCGATCACGCGCAGCCACGACGAAATCGGCTGGCGCAGCAGCGAGGTCTGAGCGCCGGTGATCAACGGTTCCTGCTGCAGCGGCACCCACATGTCAGGCGGATCGGCTCTCAGCGTTTCGCCGAAGAAGCCGGGCGGCGCGACCCCGGCCACCGTGAACGCCTGGCCCTCGATCACCATGGTGGCGCCGACGATCTCACGGTCGCCACCGTAGATGCCCTGCCACGCGTGATAGGCCAGCACGATCACCGGTGCCGCGCCCGCCGCATCGTCTTGTTGGGTGAAGGTCCGGCCGATCGCCGCGCTCACGCCGAGCGTGGAGAAGTAGTTGCCGGAAGCGTAGATCGCGCGCAGCGGCCGCGGCGCCGCGTCAACGCCCTGGCGGCGCACCGCCATTCGCCCCTGTCCGGCCTGGAAGGCGGTCAGTTCCTCGAACTCGGGGGTCTCGGCCTTCAGCCGCTCGAAGAGCGGGAACGAGAACATGCCCCAGCGGTCCTGCGGGCCGCCCTGCACGCAGCAGTTGTCGCCGTCGCCAATGCGGTAGAGGCTGTCCGGGTCGACCACCGGCAGCGACTTCAGCATCACCGCGTGGATGAGCGTGAAGATGGCCGTGGTGCCGCCAATGCCCAGGGCGAGGGTCAGGACCGCGGTGGCGGTGAAGCCGCGGGCCGAACCCAGGTTGCGGAGGGCGTAGACGATGTCTCGGAAAAGGGTACCCACGTCAGGCTTAGACGGCCGTCGTGGGCGATCCGTTGTCGGCGCATTACTCCGTGTCCCAATCGCGGGGACGGCCGCGCGCAATGGCCGCCAGCGCGCCCAGGGCCGGCTCGAGCTCCGCCAGCGACGGCGACGCCAGGGCAATGCGCACCGCATTGGGTGCGTGTCCAGGCGATACCGTGAAGGCGGCCGCCGGCGTGATGCCGATACCACGCTGAGCGGCCGCGGCCACGTAGGCGTCGGCCCGCCAACGCTCGGGCAGCAGCAGCCATGCGTGGTAGGACTTCGGGTTGCTGCGCACGTCGAGTCCGCGGAGCAACGTGCGCAGCAGGCGCTGCCGCGTGGCGGCGTCGCGCCGCTTGGCCGCCGACAGGGTCGCCGCCGTGCCGTCGGCGATCCACCGCAAGCACAACTGCATGGACAGTCCCGACGCCGCCCACGCGCCGGCTCGCACCGCCGACGCGATTGACGGCGCCAGTGCGATCGGAGCGGCGACGTAGCCGATCGATATGCCTGGGGCGATGCGCTTCGAGAGGCTGTCGACCACCACCGCGTGATCCGGCGCGCCGGCGGCCAGCGGCGGCTCGTCTCCGGCCAGGAAGGCGTAGACGAGGTCTTCGATCGCGACCACGTCGTGGCGCTGCAGCGAGGCCGCGAGTTCGGCTCGCCGCCCGGCCGGCATGCTCATGCCGAGCGGGTTGTGCAGTGTCGGCTGGCAGTAGACGGCGCGCAGCGGCGCCTTGCGATGGGCGGCCGCCAGCGCGTCGGGCCGCAGGCCATGTTCATCCATGGCGATGGGCACCACTTCGACTCCCAACCCCGACGCCAGCACCTTGACCATCGGGTAGGTGATGGCCTCCGCGCCGAGCCGCTGGCCGCGAGGCACCAGCGCCGCGATGACCGCGGCGAGCGCTTGCTTGCCATTGCCGGTGAAGCAAATGCCGTCTACCGCGGGTGACCAGCCCCGCCGCTCGAGAAACGCCGCCACCGTGTGCCGCGCGCCAGCCGGACCCGCGACCGCTGCCGCTTCGAGCGCGGCGCTCATCACGCTGGGCCGCCGGGCCAGCGGCTGCAGGCTGCGGGCCAGCAACGCCGCCTGCGCCGGCAGCACCGGCAGGTTGATCTCGAGGTTGACGCGGCCGGGCGCGGGTTCCGCCGGCGCCGGTACCCGGGCGGCGGCGCGGACGTAGGAGCCGCGGCCGACTTCGCCGCTGATCAGCCCTCGCCGCGCCAGCTCGCCGTAAACGCGGCTGGCGGTCGACGCGGCAATGCCGCGCTGGTCTGCGAACTCGCGTTGCGGCAGCAGGCGATCGCCGGGCCGCAGCCGGCCGTCGGCGATGTCGCGGGCCAGCTGTTCGACGAGCGCGCGGTAGGTCGGGGGCATCTTTATTGTCCTCGGTGCAATGATCTGATTGCATCACAACAATATGAACGCTACCGTCGTACGTCAAATGGCCACCACGACCCTCAACGCGATCACCATCGACTACGACGACCATGGCGCGGGCGGCGCGGCCGTGCTGCTGGTGCACGGCCATCCCTTCAATCGCTCGATGTGGTCGCCGCAGGTGGCGGCCCTGGCGGCCGCCGGGTGGCGGGTGATCGTGCCCGACCTGCGCGGCTATGGCGGCACCGCGGTGGTGCCGGGCATGACCACGCTCGACGTGTTTGCCCGCGACCTGGTGGCGCTGCTCGATCATCTGCGGATCGACCAGGTGGTGGCCGCCGGCCTGTCGATGGGCGGGCAGATCGTGATGGAACTGGCGCGGCTGTATCCGCACCGGCTGCGGGGCGTCGTGCTGGCCGCCACCTACCCGCAGGCGGAGACCGAAGAGGGCAAGGGGCGCCGTCGCGAGATGGCGGCGCGGCTCGAGCGCGAGGGCATGGCCGGCTACGCCGCGGAGGTGCTGCCGCAAATGCTGTCGGCGGGCACCATCGCCGCGGCTCCCGGGACCGCCGCACAGGTGATGGCGATGATGCGTGGCACGTCTCCGCAGGGCGCGGCGGCCGCCTTGCGTGGTCGCGCCGAACGGCCGGACTATGCCGCGACGCTGGCGCGCCTGGCCGTGCCGGCACTGATCGTCATCGGCGACGAGGACGTGTTCACGTCGCGCGCCGACGCCGACCGCATGCAGGCGCTGATTGCCGGCTCCGAGTTGGTGTGGATGGCGGGGGTCGGCCACATGCCGAACCTGGAGCGGCCGGATGCGTTCAACCAGGCGCTGGTGCGGTTTCTCGCTGAAACGTAATACGGCCGCCGGTGACCCGGCGGCCGTCTTGAAGGTGAGGGCGTCGTGCCGTGGACTATTTCTTGCGGCGGACGTAGGTCACGTGCGACACGCCCGTGATCTTGCCGTCCTTGTCCATGCGGATGTACTCGTTGCTGATCGTGTTGTTGTCCTCTGACAACGTGTTGATCACCACCTGGTTCACCACCCCGTTGCGCTTGTTGTAGATGCGGATGCTCTTGGGGTCGATGATCTCGACGGCGGTTTCGGCGCCCTTCTGGCCGGCGACCGGACGGAACACGCCGTCGAACATGGTCACATAGCTCCAGTCCTGGGCCGGGTTGCTGGGGTTGCTGACCGTCAGCTTGCTGCCGCCCTTTTCGTAGGCCTCGTAGGTCATGACGTTGTTGGGATTGGTGGTGTTGTCCCACACGCCGAACCGCGCCGTGCGGGGGTCGGTGTTGTCCTTCTTGGCCGCGGCGGCGCCGGCGGGCGCCTGCGCCAGGGCCGGGACGGTGGTCATCAGAGCGGCAGTGAAGGCGGCAGTGCAAACGAGCAGATTTCGGTATCGCATCGATTCAATCCTTTTGGGAGCGGTGGTCACTCGGAACCAAGGCAGCATACTGAGTGGCGCGCATCACTGCAAGGAGCGATGTCAGATTCGCTTCTTGGCGGGCAATAGCGCCTCGCGCACCAGGGCGGGGTAGTGCGCCCAGTCCCTGGGCAGCGAGCCCGGCGCCTCGTGCGCCAGCTGAAGCAGTCCGCGGTAGGCGGCATAGGCCAGCACCGCCCGCGCCTTGGCCACCGAGGGCGCCAGTCCGAGCGCGCGATAGCAGGTGTCGAGATAGCCGATCCGCGCCGTGGCGACGCGGTTGAGAGACTGCCGGACAATGGGATCCTCGGCGGCTTCCGCCAGCGCGGCGTAGAGCGAGCGCGACCGCGGCGGCTGCGACGAGGCGTCGAGCATCAGTTCCAGGCGCGTGCGGGCGTCCGGAATCGCGTCAAGGCCCTTCATGGTCTCGATGGTGGTTCGCTGTTCCCAGCCGGCGAGCGCCGCCTTCAGCAGGTCGGCGCGGCCGCGGAAGTGCCAGTAGAAGCTGCCCTTGGTGACACCGAGCCGTTTCGCCAGGGCATCAACCGTCAAGGCGCTCAGCCCGGCTTCCGCGATCAACTGCAGCGCCGCCTCGGCCCAATCGGCCGCCGTAAGGGTCGGCGCGCCCAGGCGCTTGGCGCCGCTGCCGGTTTTGGCCACTCCTGATTGTCTCCATACTCGAGAGTATTGACAACGGCTGTCTCCGTACCCTACGGTATGGAAATGACCGGCGCGACCATCGGCGAGGAGATCACTTCGTT
>JBFWUK010000034.1:0-25426 GCA_050247355.1 Vicinamibacterales bacterium
CCAGCCGCAGATCGACTTCTTCAACATCGGCAACACCGACACGGTCGTGAACCACACCGTGGCGGTCGGTCCGGCCTACCTGCGTCCGGGCGACAACATCTCGCCGCGGATCATCCGCGTCGGGTTCTCGCTCAACTTCTGAGGACCTGAGGTCTTGGGGACCTGAGGTCCTGGCCACACAGACGGGCGCGGTGCTTCGCGGCATCGCGCCCGTGCTACGTACGGGAGGGTGATGCTTGCCGGGAGGGCACCAGGGCACTACGTGTCGGGAGGGCACTACGTGTCGGGAGGGCACTACGTGTCGGGAGGGCACTACGTGTCGGGAGGGCACTACGTGTCGGGAGGGCACTACTTGTCGGGAGGCCTCAGCCTGTCGGGGGGACCTCCCAGGATGTGATGATTGGTCATGCCAGCAGGTGCGTGAATCTCGGGCGGTCTGGGGCGGCCGCGCGCTTCGCATCACGTTTCCCCGGCCCTCTACTTCGTCGGCCGGGACGCGTACACCTTGTTTGCGATCTTCCACTCGCCGTTGACCTTCAGCAGCACGAAATAGTCGGTGAACGTGGTCGCGCCATGCACGAGCGTGGCGCCGGCCATGGCCGCCGTGCCGGAGACTTCGACCCGGTCGATGGTGCGCTTGCGCGCGGCCTCGTTGGCGGCCGGCTTGCCGTTGAAGTTGCCGGCGTATTGCTCCACGGTCCACGAGGTGAACACGCCGTTACGAATGCCCTCGATGTGCGCGGAGGGCAGGAACGGCTTGCGCATCTCATTCGGGTCTCCGGTCGCGTGTCCGCGGAAATACTGTTCGATCACGGCGCGGACGGCGGTGTCGTCGGGCGAGGCCTGGGCGGACGCTACGGTGGGGAAGAGCAGGATCGCGATTAGCAGTATGTGACGCATTGGAGAATCGTAGCCGAGGCGCGCCTGGCATGACCGCGACTCGTCCCACCGGACCGCGGTGATGACGGCAATCACTGGGCACTTTCCCTCGTCGGCCGTGAAATTCCCCGCACCGGACCCCGGGTGTTCATCGGGCTTTCCCAGTGGTGAACGATGGCGCGGCTTATGCTGTGAGGAACAGCGAGGCCCCCATGCCGCTCGCTGTCGCGCTGATGCTTGCCCTGGCCACCGTGGCGTGGCCGGCGGCGGCTGCCACCACTCGATATTCCCTCGCGCCCGCCCCGTTCTCTGGGCAGATGCCTGACGGCTGGACCACCAAGAAGCAGACCGCGCACCTCACCACGTTTCATGCGCCCGCCGGCACCGCCGAGGCCGAGGTCTCGGTGTGGATTCGCATTGCGCCGATGGTGCAACAGCCCGATTGGGCGATCGAGGACTACCTCCAGGACTTGCAACGCGCCAACGCCAAGCTGGCGGGCATCGAGTGGGGACCGGTGGAATCGTCGCGGACCGCGAGCGGCCACGAGATTCTGATTCTTCCCGGCACGTGGTCGCACCGGACCAGCGTCGGCGCGCAGACCCAGTGGCGGGGGGTCTTCCTGTTCGTCGAGTTCCCGGACTACGTCGTGATTGGCCAGTATTCCGCGCCGCGGGCGTACTTCGACCGCCTGATTGGCGGCTTCGAAGTGATCTGGAGCAGCCTCACTTATGGCGCCGCCACCGCTGGGACGCCGCCCCCGTCCGGCAGCAAGCCGCCGGCAGCAGCCGGCCGAACCACGTTCACGGTCGCTTCGCCACCCTATACCGGTGACATGCCCCAGGGCTGGGTCGCTCGCCGCAGTGACGACGTGGTGACCATCGAGGGCGCGCCGGGAACCGAGCCGTACGAAATGACCATTCGCGTGTCGTTCCACGACAAGCGGCAGGCCCTGGATGGCATGGCGGCGAGCATCCGCGCAGCGCTCGCCGATTTGCCGAACGCCCAGGTCATGGTGACCGGCCTGACACAGACCGAAGAGGGGCGACCGGCGAGGGCCGTGGTCGTTGACTACAACGGCAAGGATTCGTCGAACCGCGCGGTTCCGTTCCGACAGGTTGTCGCCATCGTCGAACACGAGCGCCACACGGTGGTGCTCAGTTACGCCGGACCGTCGGCCCTTCACGACAAATATGCCGCGGCCTTCGAGATGGTGGGGTCAAGCCTTCGGGCGCGGCGGGAGTAGAGGAGGGGTCATGTCAGACCAAAACCGGATTGTGGTGCTGTTCGTACTTGCGTTGGGGCTGTCGGGTTGCGAGGCGGAGTGCGCGGTGTCGACCGCCAGGTTGTCGGACGCCGCCATGGCCACCGCGATCAATGAAGAGACCAAGGCGCCGGCGACGGCGGCGTCAACGTTTGCCGCCGACGCGCCAGCCATCTACGCGACGGTGAAGCTGTCGAACGCCCCGGCCGACACCAAAGTCAAGGCGACGTTTCACTACCTCGAGGGCGGTGATCGGCAGATCACACAAGACGAAGTGGAAGCCGGCGGCACCAGCTACGTGTCGTTCACGCTGTCGCCGCCAGACAACGGCTGGCCGGCGGGGCAATACGAGACGCGCTTCCACTTGAATGGCAAAGAGATCATGCGTCTGCCATTCAACGTCGCTCCCGCCACCATCGCGCTGACAGGCGAGGACGCGCCGGCGGCGGAGCCGCAGAAGGCCCAGGCCGCCAGGCCCGCCATGAAGACCATGCGGGACGACACGTTCGGGTTCGCGTTCGAGATCCCGGCGACATGGACCTACCGCGTCAACCCGAACAAGGACTACGTGGTCGAGGGTCCGAAGGGCACCGACGCCTACGAGTTATCGGTGATCCTGCAGTTCGTGACCAAGGCGGCCAACAAGGGCTCGTCGGCGACAGCCCAGGCCCAGGCGATCGTCGAGCAGATCCAGGGCGCGCCCAACGGCGCGATCAAGTCGAGCAACATGCTGAAGATGGCCGGGCAAGAGGCGCCGTACTTCGTCGCGACCTACACCGCCAAGAACTCGGCCGGCGTGGCCGGGCCCTTCGCGCACACGCAACTGGTGCTCGACCACGGCCTGTATTACTACTTGATCAGCTATTCGGGTCCGGCGCCGATCTACGAGAAGTACCTCGGCGAGTTCCAGCACCTGGTCGAGACGTTCGCGTTCACGCGATAGGTGCAGTCGAGCACGGCCATGGCCTGAACTGGGCAATAGGCTGCCTCAATCGCGTAAGCCGGCGGCGTGCCAGCGCCGGGTTGGCGCGTCAGAGCTGGTATCCGCCTTGCAGCATGCGAGGCATGCGATACCTCTACGCCTCACTGGTCATGGCCGCGCTGGTCGTCGTGTCGGCTTGTGGCAACGACAAGAATCCGACGTCGCCGACGCCAGGGGCCGTCGTTGGGCTGAGTGGCAACCTGACATTTGGCAGCATCACGGTGGGCTCCAGCGCCACCGCGACACTGACCATCAGCAACTCGGGCACAGCCGCGCTGACGGTGACGAGTGTGAGCTATCCGGCCGGCTTCAGCGGGAACTTCGCGAGCGGCACCATCGCCCCGGCGGCGTCACAGGCCGTGACGGTAACTTTTACTCCCACCGCGGCCACCGCCTACACGGGGACGATCACTGTGACGGGCGACCAGGCCAGCGGCACCAACACCATCGCGGTATCGGGCACCGGCGCCGGCGCCGTCACGTTCACGTTGTCGGGGCAGGTCACCGAGTCGGCGCCGACCACCAGCACCGTGCTCGCCGGCGTCGTTGTGACGATCATCGACGGCGCCAACCAGGGACGAACCGCCACGACCGGCAGCGACGGCCGCTATCAGATCACCGGTGTCGCCAATGGTGGTTATACCGTGAGCGCCACGTTGGCGGGATACACCAGTGCGGCGGTGCCGGTCGGCATCGACGGCAACACCACGCTCGACATCCGGCTCAACCCGTTGGCCGCGCGCACCCGGTTCGGTCCTGGTCAGTATCGCGTTGGCGCGGATATGCCGGCGGGCCTGTACTACAGCGATCCCGGGCACGGCTGCCGGTTCCAGCGGCTCCAGGGCTTCGGCGGCACGCTTGGGGATGCGCTGATGACGGCGCAACTGAACTTCGATGCCGGGCAGTGGATCGTCCGGCTGCTGGCCACCGATGCGGGGTTCAACACCGATTCGTCGTGCGGCTTCTGGCACACCACGCCGCGACGCGGTCTTGAAGCCAACATCACCACCGGGTCGTGGGTCGTGGGCACGCAGGTCGCCGCCGGCACCTATCGCGCAGCGACCGCCGGGGTGGGGTGTGAGTGGCAGCGATTGAGCGCCTTCACCGGCAGTCCGGAAGCGGTGATCGCCAGCGCCTTCGTCAGCACCGCGAGCGCGCAGATTGTCACGATTGCCAGCACCGATGCCGGGTTCAGCTCGACCGCTGAATGCGGCACCTGGACGGCGTCGTCGACTTCCGCGGCGCCGGCCGGCCGGCGCTGAGAAACGACCGGGTATTCCTTGCGGGTCGCGTTGGGCGTATCTCGTTCGGCTGGTGAGTCGAACGGGCGCCGGCGCGTCACGTCACGGGTGCGACGCGTTGTACTCGGCCAGCCACTGCCGGCTCATGGTGCCCATGTCGCGCGAGTTCGATTCGACCCAGTAGCGTCCGGTCATCAGCATGATGGCGACGCCGCCGACGCCTATCGCCAGGTAGATCATCGTGCCGTCCATCGTGATCACAGCCCTGGGAAAATCATCCGCGCCAGGCGGAGAACAAGAGCCACGGCCAGGGCAATCGGCAGGCCGACGAGCAGCACGCCCAGCGCCACGCCCCACACTGCGGCAAACACGCCGACCGCATCGCCAATGGCGGTGCTCCAGGACTCGAATCGACTGACGGAAGTGGTGGTGTTCACAAGCCCTCGGATGACGTGCCTTGGTGAGGGCTGTGGGCCGGAACGGCCGCAGTGCTCAGGAAAGCGGAACTAAGGTATGTAGTATACCCGTGTTTCTTCTGTCCCCAGCCTACTGCGGCGGCCGGCGTGCCGGCATTGCCCTCAAGCCCGAGTCGGAACTGCCGCTGGCGCAGCAGTTGCGCGGCGGCACGCTGGAACTGGGCGCGGCGTTCGCGTTCTTCAGCGGCTTGTACTTCAGGGGCAAACTGGCCTATGCGGAGGCGTTCGCGCCGGCCGGGTCGGCGCTGGTCATAACGCCGACGCGCGGGCTGATGTCGCCGCGCGAGCGGGTCACGCCAGAGCTGATTCGCGAGTTCGCCGCCGTCGATGTGGCGCTCGACGACCTGCGTTACCGCGGGCCGCTGGAGCGCGACGCTAGACTGCTGGCGCGCGACCTGGCGGCGGGCGAGAAAGTCGTGCTGCTGGGGAGTGTCTCGTCCGGAAAATACGTGGACGTGCTGCTGCCCATTCTTGGTTCGCGATTGTGCTATCCCACCGCCTTCATCGGGCGGGGCGACATGAGCCGCGGCGGCCTGCTGTTGCGGTGCGTCGATTCCGGCGCGGAGCTCGAGTACGAGGTGCTGACGCCCGGTGTGCGCCCCCGCGGCCCGCGGCCGCCGCGACTGGATCCAATGACCCGGCCCGGGAGTAAGCTGAGAGCATGAAGACCCTGCTGCTGGCGGCTGCATTCGTGGTGTCGGGCGGACTGGGAGTGGCGCAGGAAAAGCCGGTACCCCGGGACTCCACCCGCTTGTCGGTGCCCGGCTGCGCCTACGACCGCCTGTTCATCGTCGATGTCAGCCCGGAACACGAGATGCCGCGCACCGACATGAAGCCGGGCCGGCGGCTGCGGCTCGCGGGGCCGAAGAAGCTGCTCGAAGAGATCAAGGCGCGCAAGGGCGACATGGTGGAGCTGACGGGAATCGTGCGCAACTCCGATCTGATCGAACAAGGCGTCGGCCTGGCCGGCGGCCGCGTGCGCATCATGCCTGGACGATCGCCGGTCGGCACCACGGTGGGCCGCGACCCCGGCGTCAGCCAGGCGGTGATCGACGTGGAATCGTGGCGCCTGCTGAATGCCACCTGCCCGGCGCGATGACCGATCTCGTTTTCAAGATTGCGCCGGCCGGGTTGTGGCGCGAGGCGGTGGAGCAGGGCCGCTTCACCGGATCGCCGGTTGACGTGGCCGACGGCTTCATCCACTTCTCGACCGCGGCGCAGGTGCGCGACACCGCGGCCCGGCACTTTGCGGGCGCGACCGGCCTGGTCCTGGCGGCGGTGTCCACGGCCGGCCTTGACTTCAAGTGGGAGCCGTCACGCGGCGGCGATTTGTTTCCACATCTTTACGGCGAGCTGCCGATGACCGCGGTGCGGTGGGCCAGGCCGCTACCCGTCGGCAGCGACGGCATGCACGTCTTTCCCGCGCTCGACTAACGCCATCCCAGGCGAATTACTTCGAAGTCGCCGGCCGTCAGCGCGCGGAACGCGGGATTCAGCTCGTCGTTGTTCCAGCGCGCATCCATGGCCCCGGTGATGTACATGTCGCTGCCGTGGTCGGCGACGATCAGCCCGTGCGTCTGCATGGCGCGAAAGATGTTTCGAACATAGCCGGGATAACGGGACAGGTCGATGGACGGCTTCAACCGCAGCCGCGCGCCCATGGGCAGGGCTCCTGCATTGCTGCCGGCCCGGTGCGATGCCGGCCAGACGTAACCGTTGATGCGCCGCACGGTCATGCGCAGCGCATGCCCAATCGGCCCTCTCACCGCTTCGTCAAGCCGGACCAGCCCCGGCAAGATGGCGAGACCCGCGGCGTCTGCCGACGTCCAGCCGTCGGGACGGCGTGCATTCGACGACAGATCGAAGACGGCGCCCGAGCCGGCCGCCCAGCGTTGCCCGGTCCAGCGCGCCGCGAACAGTTCGTAGAGCAGCCACCGATCGCGATCGACGAGGATCAGGTGGCGGTCGCCTTCCGTGCCGCCGCCGGGACGGCCGCCCTCGATGCAGTTCGGTTGCGTCCTGGCCGCGTCGGGAATGGGGTACCCCACATCGGTGCCGGCTCCCCGGTCGCTTTCGTCGCCGTAGTCGACGAACGTCACCGGCGTTCGCGCTTCGGATGCGCCGACACCGATATAGGGAATGCCGTAGGGCGGTGGTCCAAAGTCGGGGTGGAGCGCACGCGAGCGGCCAACGTAGTCGATGAAGGCGTCCGACTGCGGATCGACCGGCGCGCCCGAGATGTCCTGGTTCCACCAGTTGTCGGCGGGGAACAGGGTTCTGCCGTTGAAGTCGTCGTTCACCCGGACCGCGCCTGTGGGCGCCGGTGCCGGCGCCGGATCTGGTGCCGGCGTGCTGGTCGCAGGAGGAGTGGGTGAAGGGCTGGTGGGAACCGCCTCACTGCTGCAGGCGATTAACCCCAGCCAGCCGGCGCAAACCAGCACGCCGTTGCAGCCGCGGCGCGAAGTGTCCCGCATCGTGTGTCAACCTCGGTCGATTGGACGATGGGGGATCGTCGTTCGCTACGTGGTGCGTGGTGCCTGCCTCAGTGGTAGTGACCGTGCTCGGCGGACCAGACGCCGCCCGGCCGGGCGACATCCTTCTCGCCGGTGAGCGAGGAAATGCCGGCCGCAAGGCCGGCCGCCATCAGCAGGCCGACAATGACGAGCAGCGTCATGTTGCCGCGGCCCTTCTGTTCCTTCAGCTCGCAGCACTTCTTGAACTTCTTGCCGCTGCCGCAGGGGCAGGCGTCGTTGCGTCCAGCCTTCGATGTCATGTTCGTTCCTCGTGACCGCCGAGATGTTGATCCTGCCCCTCATTGGCCCGCCGGTCAAGCCCATTGCCCGCGGCGAATCAGCTAGGATGGCGGTGTGTCCAGGCCCGCAGTGGTTCACGTGTCCGCCGGGGCCGGCTGGGAAATGGTGCGCGCCGTCCCCTCGCCGCCGCTCAGGCCCCACGTGCGCGAGTACGTCGGCTGGCGCGAGTTTGCCGACCCTGTCATTCACCGGCGCGAGCTGCCCACCGAGCTGGTTCCCGTGATCATCAATTTCGGCGGACCGATTCGTGTCTTCGATCAGGCGCAGCCACAGCGATGGACCGATCACGGCAGCTTTGCCACCGGGGCGTACGACTCGCATGTGATTGTCGGGTCGGCCGGGGCCACCGGCGGCCTGCAGATCAACTTCACGATTCTTGGCGCGCGCCTGTTCTTCGGCCGGCCGCTCAACGACATGACCAACCTCGCCGCGCCCCTCGCCGATCTGCTCGGCGCGTCAGCGAACGCCTTCTGCGAACGCTTGCGCGAGGCGGCGACGTGGGACGAGCGCTTTGCCATGGCCGACCGCGAGATCGCCCGGCGCATGGCCGCGAACGGCGCGCCGGCCACGGCCGTGACCTGGGCCTGGAATCAACTGCGTTCGACCGCCGGCCGTGTGCCCATCGGCCTGCTGGTCGACGAGATTGGCTGGAGCCAGAAGCACTTCATCAGCCGCTTCCGCCACGAACTGGGCCTGGCGCCGAAGACGCTTGGCCGGGTGTTGCGCTTCGCGCGCGCGGTTGACCTGCTGAAGGCCGGCCGCGCACAACGGTTCGCCGACCTTGCCGTTGACTGCGGCTACTACGATCAGGCCCACTTCACCCGTGACGTTCGCCAGTTCGCCGGCGTCTCGCCACGCGCGCTGGTCGCCAGCGCGTCGCCGGCCGGCGGCTTCGTGGTGTCTGATCTCGACGACTGACGGCCGCGGCCGGCAGGTAAGATTCATCCAAGACCTCCGCGGGCGCGAATCGGTAGCCTCGTTGACAGGAGGATCGTCACCATGACTCACGCGACCGTGCCCAGCCTGTACCCCGCGCTCCGCTACCGCGACGCTCGCGCCGCCATCGAATGGCTTGGCCGCGCCTTCGGTTTTCAACCTCACGTCGTCTTCGATGGCCCCGGTGGCACCGTCGGCCATGCTGAATTGCAGATGGGCACGGCGGTGATTGGCGTCAGTTCCATCGGTCCGGTGTCGGCGGCGAACCCGTGGACGACGGTGCGGCAGGGACTCTACGTCTGTGTCGGCGAGGTGGATGCGCTGCACGATCGTGCCAGGGCCGCCGGGGCCGAGATCGTCATGCCGCTCACGAACCAGGCCTACGGCTCGCGCGACTTCTCGGCTCGCGACTGCGGTGGTCACCTGTGGTCGTTTGGCACCTATCGCGAAGGCAGCGGCCAGGCTGGAGCGGCTACCTTGTTCCCGGGGTTGCACTACGAGGACGGCCCTGGAGCGCTCACGTTCCTCGCAGCGGCCTTCGGTTTCACGCCAGGGCTCGTCGTGCCCGGTGCCGAGGGGACGATCGCGCACGCCGAACTGCACCTCGGCGCCGACACGTTGATGATCGGGTCGGCACCGAAAGACGAGGCGCTATGGAATGATCACGGCCAGACGGCCTGCGTCTTCGTGGCGGATCCCGACCAGCACTTCGGGCGCGCGCGGGCCGCCGGCGCCGTGATCGCCCGTCCGATTGAGACCACCAGCTACGGTGCGCGCAGTTACGTGGCGCGCGATCCCGAGGGCTTCGTCTGGAGCTTCAGCAACTACCAGCCGGCCGCCCCGGGGCAGTCTGTCTCCAGTTAGTGTCTAATCGGTGGCTGTGCCCAATCGAGCGCGGCTGCGCGGCGTCATCCTGTTCTTGCTCGGTGCCGTCGCCGTGGGGGCGCCGCTGTTCTCGCCGGTCTGGGGCATGGCCATTGTCGGCGTGGCGATCTTCCTGTCCGGGGTTGTCGAACTGGTGGACGCCTGGGTGTCGGGCGGGCGCGGGCTCCACTTCAGCACCGGCGCGTTTTCGGTTCTCGCCGGCGCGCTGATCTCCTTCCAGAACGCGTTCGTCTTCAGCGGCCTGGTGATGCTGGTCAGCGCGGTGCTGCTGGCCGACGGCGCCGTCAACGTCACGCGGGCGGTGCGAGGCACGAGCACCGGCAGCCGGCTGTGGGACTTCCTGAACGGCACCGCCAACGTGTTGCTGGCGATCGTCGTCTGGTGGCTGCGCGACAGCCTGGGGCCGCTCGGGTTCGGCCTGCTGCTGGGATTCCGCATGGCGGCATCCGGCTGGCAGGCGATGTTCGAGCCGGCGGCGCTCAACGCCGACGAATTCGCCCGCATCGAGGACGAGCACCCCAATCGAGCGCTCGGGCTTGGGCCGCATCCGGTGATCGGCTTCATTCACCGCGAGGCGATCGCCGCATCGGCATCGCGGGCCCCCACTGAATTCTATTGGAGCGTCGTGTTCGTGGCGGTGTTCTTCGCCATCCACGTCGGCCGCCTCGACGCCGAATGGACCCTGCTCGGCATGCTGACACCGGCGGTCGCCACCATCGGCGACGTCATGGCCTCACTCGTGCTGTCGATCGTCGTGATCTATCCACTCGATCTGGCGGTGCAGCGGGTGACCCGCCCGGTCGAGCGGCTGGCCTGGCGGCGGATGCTCCACGACACCTCGCCCGACACGGCGCAGCCGTGGAGCGAGCGCGGCCTGCGGTGGTGGGCCGAGACCCGGCTCCGGCGCAACGTGTCGCGCGATCGCGAGAACAACACGCTGCCGGGCGCCGTCCGCCAGGCGATTCGGGCCGGCCTGCCGCTGACCGCCGTGCTGATTGCCGTGAATCCGATCTGGGGCTTCTCGTGGTACTTCAACAGCGAAAACTGGGCCACGGCGGTGTGGCAGAAGATTGCCGAGTCGCGCACGGACGCCTGGCGCGACGCCATGATTGGCGCGACGCTCGACCGCAGCGGCACCACCGACCCGGCGTCGCCCGGCCTGTTCACGGTGACGCCGCCGGGGCTCGCCGCCGACGGCGACTTCTCGTTCATCGTGATTGGGGATCCGGGCGAGGGCGACCCGTCGCAGCACGCCTTGCGGGATCGCCTGCTGCTGACGGCACGGCAGCAGGCCGTCAAGTTCGTGGTGATCTCGTCCGACGTCGTTTATCCGACCGGCGCGATGAAGGACTACGAGGCGAACTTCTACCTGCCCCTCAAGGGCATCAGCAAACCCGTCTATGCCATTCCCGGCAACCACGACTGGTTCAACGCGCTCGATGGCTTTGCCGCCAACCTGATGGATCCCGAGTCGGCCCGTGCCGCCCTGGCCGCGCGGGTCGATGCCGACCTGAGCCTGTCGAGCACGACCAGTGAGCGAATCGACGGCCTGATTCGCGAAGCCGCGCGGCTGCGCGGCCTGTACGGCGTGTCGGCCGGCCATCAGCAGGCGCCATTCTTCGAGCTGCACAATGGCGCCTTCTCGCTGATCGCGGTCGACACCGGAGCGTTGCGGCGGGTCGACGAGCGGCAAATGGCGTGGCTGCGCGCCGCCCTCGGGCGCAGCCGGGGCCACTTCACCATGGTGATCGCCGGGCACCCGTTCTATGCCGCCGGCCAGTACGCGGGCGATGCCGATCCGACGTTCCTGGCCATGCACGCGCTGTTGCGCGAGCACGGCGCTCATGTGGTGATGGCCGGCGATACCCACGATTTCGAGTACTACCGGGAGCCGGGCGACGCCGGCGCGCTGCATTTTGTGAACGGCGGCGGCGGGGCGTACCTCAGTATCGGTACCGCGCTCGACTGGCCGGAGGAGCCGGCGCTGCGCGACTTCGCGTTCTATCCGCGGACCGACGCCGTCACCGCGAAGCTGTCGCAGGAGACGCCGTGGTGGAAATGGCCGGCGTGGTGGTGGGTGCGGCGCTTCGGCGCCTGGCCGTTCTCGGTCGAGGCCCTGTCGGCCGTGTTCGACTTCAATCGCGCTCCGTTCTATCAGAGCTTCATGGAAGTGCGCGTCGAACGCTCGGCGCAGCGGGTCACGCTCGCCTTGCACGGCGTCGACGGACGGTTGCGCTGGCGCGATATCCAAGTGGGCGGCGCGGCGCGGCCGCCCGGCCAGGCCGACGACGACCCGGTCGAGTTCGTCGCGCCGTGGCCGGCGGCCGGCCGCTAGCGGGTCATCGGCTTGCGGACAACCGTGGCCAACAGGTATCCATGGCGTCGCACCGCGGGAATGTGCCGGTCGAGCCACACGAACGGCGCCACGAGCGCACCGGTCACCATGGCCAGCGGCCGGCACCACGAGTGACAGGCCAGGTCGAGCATCCGCAGCCACCCGGGGATGAACAGGATGGCGGTCTCGGCCACCACCTCCAATCCCGCGTGCTCGAGCATCTGCCGGAGCGCCCGCCGCGTGTAGGACTTCTCGTACCCGTAGCCGTAGATTCCAAGGGCCTGCATGACGGTGGCCAGCAGCGGTCGCAGAAAAGGGTCCAGGCGATTGGGCACGCCGATGATCGCCCGGCCTCCGGGCTTCAGCACGCGCGCCATTTCCGCGACTGCCATCTCGGTTTCGGCGAAGTGCTCGATGGTGCCCATCGAGTAGATCGCGTCGAACCGGCCGTCGCCGAAGGGTAGGGCGCGGACGTCGCCTGCCGCAGCGCCGAGGCCGCCGGCGAAGCCCGCCGTCGCGAAGGCCTGTCCCGCCAGCGACAACGTCGGCATCGAGATGTCGATGCCGAAGGCGCGTGCGCCGCGGCTGTGGGCCCAGACGAGGATGCGCGTGTTCCTGGCTTCATCCCACAAGTCGGTCTTGAGAATCGACAGCCCGCTGAGGGCGGGGAAGTGTTCAGTAAACAGCCGCTGTTCGTTCTCGGCGTAGAAACGCGTTGACGCGGCGCCCGAGAGGTCGGGAAAGCGCTCGCCGACACCCGCCCAGAACGAACGATAGGCGGCCGGCGTCCTCATCGCTGGTCTCCCGCAACATCCCACGCCCACGTCCCGACGGCGAACGACAAGGCCCGGCGATCGCCGTTGTGGATGACGTCATCAGCGATCGTGGCTGGCTGGGCAGTGCCGAATCGCAGTTCGTGCGCGCCCGGCTGGATAACGAACGGCCCGACCCGGTAAGTACGGCGCGCAGGCTCGACCAGGAGTTCCTGCACCGCCACCTGGTTCAGGGCCAGCGTCAGCCAGCGATCGTGCACGAAGGCTGATATCTCGAGGTCGAGGGTCACGGCGGCAGCGAGGCCGGTGGTGTTGACGACTACCCAGGAGGCCTCGGACCCCATCCATCGCCACGACCAGTCGCCATCGTCCTCGCGAGGCGAGAAGCCCCTGGTCGTGGTGGTGTAGATTGCGGGCCGGCCGGCACCGACCGCGTACAGGTGTGCATCGTCGAAGCGGCGGGCTATCTGGAAGTGGTCGTGAGCGGCCGCCCGGACAATCCGGGGCGTTTCCGCCGTATCGCGTCGTACCAGCAGGTGCGTGAAGCCCTGGGCGGCCAGCTTCCGCGCCATGTTGGGCTCGGCGCAATCGGCGAGGCCATCGGTCGGGCCGATCACGCGGCTGGCGGTCAGCCACTGGATCGAATCAGATTCCTGGCTGCGTGGCGTGCAGTCGAGCACGCGTGGGTTCGAGGCCTGTTGCATGACCCAGCGATGGGCGGTCGTCGGCAGCGCGTCCCGCCACAGCGACGGCGGCCACACGGCGTACTCCGCGGCGGCCAACGCCACGAGCGCCGCGCAGGCGGCCCGCGCGCCCCAGGAGCGCCGCTGCCACAGGAGGTCGACACCGATGCCGGCCAGGAGTGCCGCCATCAACTGCACGACGACGCCGAACCGCGCGTACGACCGGAACATCGGCACCAGCTCGTAGAGCCACGCCGAGGGCCGGACGAAAGTGACGGCGCCGATCGTCCGCTCGGGCGAGAGCGAGCACACCAGTGCCGCCAGCGCAACGACTGCGAGCACGGCCACATTGGCGCAGGACGCTGAGGGCGACCGTCGAAGGACGCACGCCGCGCCGGCGATCAGACCCAGCCACATGATGCCTCCGCCGAGGCTGACCTGTTGTTCCAGCAGGCCGACACCGACCCCCGCGTTGCTCCACAGCATCGTGGCCGCCGAGCCAAACAGGGGATGTTCGACTGGCGGCACCAGGTAACTCCACCATTTCGCGCTATACAGGAACAGGTCGGCGCGGGTCGCGACGACGGCCGCTCCTTCGGCAACGGCAGCCGGCAGGGCCCACTTCATGTAGATCAGTCCCGCGACGCCAAGCAGGAGCAATCCCGTTGCCGTGAGCGCGAGCCGCTGCCCTGGCCGGTCGTAGCGATGCCGCGTGGCCGCCCAGTAGGCCACGGCGGCAACTGGAGTGATCACCGCGGCGGCAAGTCCTCCGTACAGGTTCGACAGGGTGACCGCGGCCGTGGCTGCGGCGAGCGCGGCGAGGCGGCCCGGCGCCGGGCGATCGATGAAGCGCCAGAGGGCAAGAAAATACAGGGGCAGCCACTGGACTTGTGCGATGTGTGGGTGATAGCCGGCGTGGGCAAGGTGGAACGGCGAGAAGGCGCAGGCCAATGCCGCGACGGTCGCGCCCGCTGTCGAGAGCGCCAGGTGTCGAGCCAGCAGGAACGTGGCCGCCGCCGTGAGCGGGAAACTCAGCAGGACGAGCCAGTTGTAGGCGGCGACCGGACTCACCACGCGCGTCAGCATCGCGCCGGGCACGTCAGTCAGCGGTTGGGCTGAGCTGCCGACGAGACCCGGCCGCGTGAACTGCTGCATTGCCGTGAATGGATCGTGGTGGCGACCGACGATCTCGGCACCGAAGACGCGTTCTGAAGGCGCGCGTAACACCGGCACGGCCAGCACCAGGGTCACCCCGGCTGCCAATGCCGTGACCAACCAGATGTCAGTGAGCCGTGCGGGCACGGGAGATCACCGCGGCAAGAATCAGCACGGGTCCGGCGACGGCCCATGCGCGGACATCGCGAACCTGTGCAGTAAAACCGATGGCGGCCAGCGAATGCAACGCGAAGAGCCCGGCGATCTGCATTCCGACCAAAGCGCCCAACCCCGCGAACACGCGAAGCCAGCCGCCGGTGAGTGCCACGGCCACCCACAGCGCCAGGTACAAACCAACCTGGAAGGACGGAAGAAAGGCGAGTGCGCCTTGGGGGTCGTCGAGCGACGGCGCGTCGGCCAGCGAGATCAGCCAGGCAGAGGCGGGGCTGAGCAGGGCTGCCACGACCGCGAACACCACGACACCGGCTCCCGCATACAGAGGAGCCTGGCGGCGGCCGTGGCGCCAGTGGGCCGCGACCCAGACGGCGACGGCGCCAAGTAGCAGCTGGTAGAAGGCGTGCACGACGAACAGGGGCGAGGCCATGACGGTGGCTGGCACGGCGACGACGAGCAGTCGCAGAATGCCAAGCAGCGTGAACAGCGGCAGCGTCGCGAGCAGACCGAGGGCCAGCCACCGCCGGTTCGGCGCGTAGGTGACGACCGCAGCCAGGTACACGGGCAGCAGGGGCGTCGAGATGCAGTCCTGCGTCACGATGAATGCGCCACGCGAGGTCGACAGGACGTTGGCGGTGGCCTGAGCGCTGACACCGATGGTGGCAATCACGGTTGCGGCCCCGCTCGCGATCAGGCCCCCGAGTGCCAGGATCAGGGCACTGTCGTAATAGAGCGGCGCGGCGGCGGCAAACCCTATCACGAAGATCGCCGTCAGTCCGATGAACTGCCACGAGGGCTGCCACGGCGGAAGAGGGAGTCCGTTAGCCCGGGGCGGCCGTTCGGCTTCGCGCGGACCGCGCGATTCGGCGAGCTGCATCCAGCCGAACACGTACGCGGCGATCGCGAGCACGAGAATCGCCGGCCACACATACAGGTGAAGCGCGCCGAACCACGCCGGCTCCGCTGCCACCAGGCCGAGGGTGCCAATGCGCAAGGTATTGAGTACCAGGATCAGCGCAATGCCGCCGGCCGCGCCGGCCAGGCGAGCGCTCAAGCTGGCAGGAAAGGCGAGGATCGCACCGACGCAGAGTGCCAGCGCATCGGCTCCACTGCACTCCAGCGTCACCTGCACCGGAAGTCGCGGCGCACCGAACAGGATTCTCGAGAACTCGCCCTGCAAGAGGGTGAGGGGGAGTACCAGCTGTGCCTCGACCCACGGGATCCGCAGGAACCCGAACAGCGCGAGGCTTCCCGCCAGGCCCGCCAGGATGAACCGGCGGGCGTCAGTCGGCTGGCGGTGGATGGCCGTCTGCACGGAGAATCTCCTGGACGGAAATAGAGGTGGCGCCGAAGGCCTCTCCCAGTTCCTCGATGGCCGCGTGGCTCCGCAACCTGCTGGAGCACGAGAAGATGTCGAGGTTGACCGTGCCCGATTCGGGCCAGGTATGAAGCACGGCGTGCGACTCGGCAAGGATGAGCACGCACGTCTGCCCCGTGCCTGGAAAGTGATGCGACAGCGTTTGCACGACCGTGGCGCCGGCGCCGGTCAGCGCCGCGGTGAATACCTGAGTCACGCGATTCGGCGCCAGCCCCGCGATCAGGTGGCATCCGGTCAGCTCCACCGCATACAGCACAGGTGGCTCGACGATTTGCATGGCTCGTCACGTTAGCTCGCTGCTTTCGACCCGCACTGTGCAAAACAGCACAGGCCAGGGTCCGCCGCGCCGGTAGGCTGATTCCGTCGTGAGGTCACAGAGACTGCGGACCGGAGTCCCGATTATGAAACGAACCAACCAGCGTCAACGCTTCTCGTTCGGCACCGCATTCGTCGTCCTCCTCTGCTCGGCGGGCAGCGCCTTTGCGCAGACAGTCCCGTCGCTGGGCGACGCCCAAAATTTCGGAGTCCTGGCCGGATCAACCGTCACCAACACGGGGGCCACCGTGATTGGCGGGCACGTCGGCGTCAGCCCGGGTTCCGCGATCACCGGCTTCCCGCCGGGAACCGTCTCGTCGGGCAGCTCGACGCACGCGGGGAATGCCACGGCGGCTGCCGCTCAGACATCGCTGACGACCGCCTATAACGACCTGGCCGGACAGACGCCTACGCGGAACCTGACCGGGCAGGATCTCGGCGGCTTGACCCTGACCACGGGCGTCTACAAGTTCGATTCTTCGGCGCAGTTGACCGGCACCCTGACCTTGGATGCCCAGGGCAGCACCAACTCGTCTTTCATCTTTCAGATTGGCAGTTCGCTGACGACGGCATCGAACTCGTCGATCACGATGATCAACGGCGGTTCGCTGTGCAACGTCTTCTGGCAGGTCGGCAGTTCCGCCACGCTGGGGACCACGACGCACTTTCTCGGCAACATCCTTGCACTCACCAGCATCACGCTGAACACGGGTGCCACGGTCACTGGCCGCACGTTGGCGCGTAACGGCGCGGTGACACTCGACACCAACACGACGACGGCCGCCCAGTGTTCCACCACCGGCGGCGGGCAGCCCGCGGGGTGCCCGGTCGTCGGTCTGACTCCCACGACCATCCCGAATGCCAACGTCGGGGTCGCCTACAGCCAGCAGTTCACCGGCAACAGCGGCACCGCGCCGTATGTGTATTCGACCGACTCGGCCTCGCTGCCGGCCGGCCTGACCCTCACCGCTGCCGGTCTGCTGTCGGGCACGCCGACCTCGGCGGTGCCGCAGTCCTTCACGATTCGCGCCACCGACACGCTCGGGTGTTTCGCCGAGCGGTCCTACACCATGCTGTTTGGCGTCGCGGTGCCGACCATGCCGCAGTTCATGTTCGTGTTGCTCGCGCTCGGGTTGATGGCCATTGGCTATCGCCGCCTTCGCTCAACCCGGGCTGGCTAGGCAATGCTGCGCGGCCCTCGGTAGCGAGGGCCGCGCTCGCTAGCTCGCCTTCGCCAGCTGCTCCGCGTCGAAGTCCCACACCTGGTGGGCGACTACCGGCCGCCATTGCCACCAGTGCTTCGGCGCCTCCACCTGGCTCGGCGCATGCCGCTGGATTGACGCGCGGTAGCCGGCCAGCATTCCATCGTCGATCAGCGGCTCGAGCTGGTGCTTGAACCAGCCTTCTTCACCGCACGGCGCGACCAGCGGCAGCGTGACGTCGAGATCGCCGACGCCGACCAGCGCGCGAGCCACATAGGTGCGGAAGTCGAGGCGCCAATCCGCGCGCAACAAGTCCCGCACGTCGCGGCCGATCAGGCTCGACTTGGTGCAGTGAAGCGTGCGGCAGAACGCGTCGTTGGCGTGGACGATCCGCCAGCGGGTGTCGATTTCGTATACGGGGATGGTGTTGTCCGACATGCACCACGAAAAAGCATCGGGCGTGCCATGGGGAAGCGGCCTGAATTACTGGCGATCCGAGCGGCGGAGCGTGTGCTGGCCGGCGGCGCCCAGCGGGCGCGCACGCCCGCGCACAGGTCCGCGGCGGGCCGGTGGAGCAGCAGGGAATAGACGGCAGGTGGCCGGTTCGGCCGGATCAAGGCCGGGCTGGTCTCGACCAAGACCGGCGAAAAGGCCCACAAAGCGCACCATTTGCACGATCACGCAGAGAAAAACCCGGCCGCGCAGGTCGCCTGCTGGAGAACGGGCAATTGGTGGTATGATGTGCGTTCGTTCTCTGCACGTACGCCTGCCAGCGTCTATCCAGCGCCGACGGCCTCAGGGCAGCGCTGGGAATTTCCCAAACCTGCCAAATTTACTCGATGGATGACGGAGTCTCACGTGGCACCAATGAACGGTACGATCAAGCGGCTCGTTAGCGACAAGGGTTTCGGTTTTATCCTTGCCAGCGACGGCAACGAATACTTCTTCCACAACAGCGCCTGCACCAACACTCGTTTCGACGAGCTGCGTGAAGGTCAGAACGTCACGTTCGAAAAGGGCCAGGGCCCCAAGGGTCCCCGCGGCGAGAACGTCCAGGTCGTTTAGTTCGACCGCCGGGCGCAGGCCCGGTCGTGCCAGTCGGTTGGGCGTGAGCCCGGCCTAGCGTTTGCTACCTACCATCTCGAGCGGCCGGATATCTAGCGATGTGCCGGCTGCTCTCGTTGGGCCTCTGCCTGCGGGCTCAGGGTTTCGGCCCTGAGCTGCAGTTCCCACCTTCTCACTCCACCCGCAACGCCGTCATGGGATCGATTCGCGCCGCCCGTCGTGCCGGCACGTAGCCCGCGAGCACCGCGGCCGCGGCCAGCACCGCTGCAACCGCCGCCATCGTCGTGGCGTCACCCGCCTTGACGTTGAAGAGCAGCGCGTCGATGAATCGTCCTGAGGCGGCCGCCGTCACGGCGCCCATCAACAGGCCGGCGGCGGTGATCCAGGCGACGTGTCGTAAGACCAGCCGCATGACGGCCGCAGGTTCCGCTCCGACCGCCATGCGAATGCCAATCTCGTTGCGGCGGCGCGACACCGAATACGACATCACGCCGTAGAGGCCGAGCGCCGCGAGGACCAGTGCCAGGCCGCCGAAGAAGGCCGAGAGCGAGGCGATCAGGCGTTCCTGCTGCAGCGCCGCGCCGAGATCCTCATCGAACCCCTTGAGATCGATGACGATGTCGGGGCTGACGCCGGCCACGGCGCTGACCAGCGCTTCGCGCGCGTCCCAGGGGTTGCCGGCGGTCTTGATCACCATTCGCACCGACGTGCTGATCCGATCCTGTTGCGCCATCGCCCCGTACACGGTTGGCTGCGGCGTTTCACGCAACGACTGGTACTTCGCATCCGACACGAGGCCGACCACCTCAACCAAAGACTCGGAAGCGCCGCTGCCCCCCTCGCGGTAGAACGACCGGCCGACCGGGTTCTCGACTCCGAAGTAGGCGCGCGCAAATGCCTCGTTCACGACCACGACCGGTGTGCGGCCGGCGGTGTCGCCAGCGGAGAAGTCGCGGCCGGCGAGCAGCGGCGTGCCCAGCGCCTGGAAGTAGCCTGGCGTGACCCCGTTGAAGAGCGAGCTGCTTCGCGGTGGGGGCGGGCCGTCGGGCACGCGAACCCTGTACGCCCACATGCTGCCGCTCACCGGCGTCACGAAAGACGCCGCTGCGGCGCTGATGCCCGGTGTCGCCACGATGGCGTCGCGCACCTGCTCGAACAGGCGCAACCGCGTCTCGGGTGCGGCGCCGGTCCGGCGCAGATCCACCGTCGCCAGCATCACCCCCCGCGCATCAAACCCCATCCCCTGGGTGGCCAGGTCGACAAACGTCCGCCCGAACAGCGCGGACCCGAGCACGAGCACGAACGACAAGGCCACCTGCAATGCGACCAGGCCGTGGCCAATGGACAGCCGGCTGCCGCCGGCCACGATGCCGCGAGCGTGGTCCCTCAGCGTGTCGGCCGGGGAGATCCGCGTGCCGCGAATGGCCGGCACCACGCCGAAGAGCAGGCCGGTGAGCACGCCAACGGCGGCGGTGAAGGCGAACACGCGCCCATCCATCGCCAGGTCCAGCGCCACCTGGCTGGTGCGGGTGGACAGCAGCCCGACCAGCGCGCGGCTGCCCCAGGCGGCCACCGCCAGGCCGGCGGCGGCACCGAGCGCCGACAGCGTCAGGCTTTCGACCAGCAGTTGCCGGACGATCTGCGTCCGGCCGGCGCCAAGAGACAGCCGCACCGCCAGCTCCCGCCGCCGCGCCACCGACTGGGCCAGCAGCAGGTTCGCCATGTTGACACAGGCAATGGTCAGCACCAGGCCGACGATGCCGAGCAACACATAGAGCGGCTGCGCGTAACGGGTCCGCAATGACGAGATGCCGGCGGCCGCCGGCTCGAACACGATCGGCTCCGTGAAGTAATCGGCTTGATCCTCGGGACTGCCGGTCGTGGGAATGGTCGCTTCCCGCATGCCGGCCTGGAAGCCGCGCATGCGCGCTTCGGCATCCTCGCGGGTCTGGCCCGGCTCGAGGCGGGCCACGACGGTCAGCCACCAGCTGGTCCGGCGTCCCAGCGAGCTCTCGCCGCCGCGGATGATTCGCTCGCTGCCCAGCGGAATCATGATGTCGAAGCTGAAGCCGACGCGGATGCCGTGAAAGTCCCGCGGCGTGACGCCGACGATGGTGAAGGGATGGCCGTCGAGCGTGACCGTGCGGCCCAGGATGGCCGGGTCGCCGCCGTGTTCGCGCTGCCAATAGCCGTAGCTGGCAATGGCGACCGGCCCGCCCGGCCCGCCGCCGACCCGGTCGTCGTCGGTGGTGAAGCGCCGGCCGAGCGCCGGCGTCACGCCGAGGACGTCGAGGAACCGGCCATCGACGTACAGCCCCGGCACGGGGCGGGCTTCGTTGCCGGTGCCCAGGTCGAAGCGGGCGAAGCCGACGGCCGTCACGCCAGCCAGGAAATCCTGGTGATCGCGCAGGTACTCGAATTGGGGATGCGTGGCCGAGGTCGACGCCGCGCCCGGAGCACCGCGTTGGTCCAGCCGGCCCATCACCGTCAGTTGCTGCGGATTGGCGACTGGCAGCGACTTCAGGATCAGCGCATTGACCAGCGAGAAGATGGCGACGTTGGCGCCAATGCCGAGCGCCAGCGACAGCAGGGCGACGCCGCTGACGATCGGGGTCTGCCGCAGCTGCCGCAGCGCGTAAATGAGGTCGCGAAGGAGGGTTCCGATCATCGGCCTAGTCCTGTCGCAGCGCAGTCATCGGATCAATTCTCGCCGCCCGGCGGGCAGGGAAGTAGCCGGCGAGCGCGGCGGCCCCTGCCAGGGTGATCGCCGTGACCGCAATCATCGTCTTGTCGCTCGCCGCGAGGTTGAACAACAGCGCGTTGATGAAGCGGCCGCCGCCAATCGCTCCCGCCACGCCCACGGCAATCCCGACGGCCACGATGACCAGCACATTCACCAGCACCATGCGGATGACCCGGCCGGGCTCGGCGCCAAGCGCCATGCGGATGCCGATCTCGTTCTGGCGCCGCGTCACGGAGTACGACATCACGCCGTAGAGGCCGAGTGCCGCCAGCAGCAGCGCCAGGCCGCCAAACACCGCCGACAGAGAGGCAATCAGCCGTTCCTGGAGCACGCTCGCACCCAGGTCTTCCGCCATCGCCCGCAGTTCGACGACGACTTCCTTGTTGACGGTGGCGACAGCCGCCACCACCGCGGCGCTCGAAGCCATGGGCGGGCCGGACGTTTTCAGGACCAGGCGCAGCGACGAGCCAATCCGGTCCTGCTGCGCGATGGGAAGGTACATGGTCGGCGGCGCCGGTTCGCGCAACGAGCGGTACTTCGTGTCGGCGATCAGGCCGACGATTTCAACCTGGCGGTCCTTCCGCGCGGCGCCGAAACCCTCGATCACGAACGACCGGCCGATCGGACGCTGGCCCGAGAAGAACTTTCTGGCAAACGTCTCGTTCACTACGGCGACGGTCGGCGAGACGGCAGTGTCTTGGGTGCTGATGTCGCGGCCCGCCAGCAGCGGGGTGTTGAGGGCATCGAAGTAGCCGCCCGCGACCGCGTTGAAATACGCGAGGCGATCGGACTCGGGCGCGTCGTAGCCGGGGACGGTGATGCGCTGGTTCCACGTGCTGCCGCTGACCGGGGTCAGAAACGACGCTGAGGCGACTTCGATGCCGGGAATGGCCGCCGCCACCTCGCGGGCCTGCTCGAAGATGCGGAGCCGGCCCGGCTCGTCGGTGATGCCGGTGCGGCGGAGGTCTAATGCAGCAAGCAGCACGCGGTCGGCTTGAAAGCCCGCGTCCTGTGAAGTCAGGCCGACCAGTGTCCGGACGAACAGCGTCGATCCGAGCACGAGTACGAACGACAGCGCCACCTGCACCGCGACCAGCGCATGGCCCATGTTGAAGCGTCCGCCGCCGCTGACCACCCCGCGCGAGTGATCGCGCAATGCGTCGGCCGGCGCCACCGCCGTGCCGCGGATGGCGGGCGCCACGCCAAACAGCAGGCCGGTGATCACGCCGACCGCGCCAGTGAAGCCGAACACGCGCCAGTCCATCGACAGGTCGAGCGCCACCAGGTTCGTCCGTGTCGACAGCATCGACACCAGGGCCTGGCTGCCCCACGACGCGATCAGCAGGCCGGCGCCGGCGCCGAGCAGCGAGAGCATGATGCTCTCGACCAGCAGTTGCCGAATCAGCTCAAAGCGTCCCGCGCCAAGTGAGAGCCTGACGGCGAGCTCGCGGCGCCGTGCCACCGATTGCGCCAGCAGCAGGTTGGCCATGTTGGCGCAGGCAATGGCCAGCACCAGTCCGACAATGCCGAGTAGCACGTAGAGAGGCTGGCTGTAGCGGGTGCGTAACGCCGAGATGCCGGTGGCGGCCGGCGTGAGGACCAGCGGCTCCTTGATGTAGCTGGCCTGATCCTGCGGCCGCCAATCCTGCGGCATGGTGGCTTCGCGCAACTGCGGCTGCAAGGCGCGCAGCCGGCTCTGCGCCTGGTCGAGGGTCTGTCCCGGCGCCAGCCGTCCAATCACGGTGAGCCACCAGTTGCTCCGCCGATCAAGCGAGGTTTCGGGGCCGCGGATGATCGGTTCGGTGCCGAGCGGCACGGCCACGTCGAAAGCGCGACCCACCTGCACCCCGAAGAAATCGCGCGGCGCCACCCCGATCACCGTGAAGGGGTGGCCATCGAGCGCGATGGCGCGGCCGACCACCGACTGGTCACCGCCGAACTCACGCCGCCAGAAGCCGTAGCTGATGACGGCCACCGGGCCATCGGGACCGCCGCCGCGCCGGTCATCGACCGGCGTGAAGGTGCGGCCGACCAGGGCGGTGACCCCCAGCGCCTCGAAGTAGCCGCCGTTGACGAACATCCCGGCCACCGGCCGCGATTCGCCTCCGGCGTTGAGGTTGAAGCGTGCACCGCCGGTCACCGCCAGGCCGGTCAGCACCTCCTGGTGGTCGCGCAGGAACTCCCACTGGGGGTTGGTGAACGAGGTGTTCGCTCCCCGCGTCGACTCGAAGCCCAGCAGCGCCAGCCGCTCGGGCTCGTGCACCGGTAAGGCCTTCAACATCAGCGCATTGACCAGCGAGAAGATGGCGACGTTGGCGCCAATGCCGAGCGCCAGCGACAGCAGGGCGACGCCGCTGACGATCGGGGTCTGCCGCAGTTGGCGGATGGCGAACGCCAGGTCCCGCCCGAATGAAGACAGCAATCCCATGGTCTCCTTTGACGGAACCACGCCGCGCCGGGTTGGGAGGCTATTTTCGCCGCTTGAACGCCAGGCCCGACCAGGTTGCGTCCACCGAGCAGACCTTGAAGTCCACCCAGCCGGCGTCGAGGCCGGTCAGGCGGACGACGTTGCCGTCGATGTCCGACGGTACGCCCGATGCCTTCTTGGGCCAGATCACCCACAGCGTCTGGCGGCCGATGGTCCGCGCCAACGACACGACGTAGGACTGCAACTCGCGTTCGGAGCGTACGAAGCACAGGAACAGGTCGGCCGATTCGTCGGCCCTGGCAGTGAAGGTCACGCCGGCCGGGCGCGGCTTCAGGGCATCGACAAATCCCTTGGGCGAGCCGAGCACGCACACTTTGTGACCAGGCTTCATGCCGAGTTTGGCCGAGGTGGGCTTGAGCGACGGGACGTCGACTGGCGCCTTGGTCTTCTTCATCGCGCGGGAGTAGGGGCGGGACGGCACCGGAGTGCCGCCCCGGTGATTGCTAGGACTTGAGCGTGGCCTTCACGGTGACCGACGGCACTGCGGCGAGCGCGCGCTTGATGATGCAGCCGACGTTGGTCTTCTCGACGTGCTGTTGGAACTCCGCGTTGTCAACGTTCGGCACCACCGCGGTGACGGTGAGCTCGATCAGGTTGATCAGGAAGCCGGTGTCGTCCTTGCCCAGGTGGACGTCGGCGCTGGTGTGCACGCTGGTGGCAGGGAAGCCGGCCTGGGCGAGCGAGTTGGCGAGGGCCATCGAGTAGCAGCCGGACAGCGCCGCGCCGACCAGTTCCTCGGGATTGGCGCCGCTCCCGTTCTCGAACCGCGTTGCGAACGAGTAGTTGCCTTCGTAAGCGCCGCTGCCCAGCTTGACGCGGCCGCTGCCGCCCTTGAGATCGCCCTTCCACTCTGCTTCTGCCTGACGTGCCATGTGTCCTCCTCGAAAATGTTGCGAGAAAGACAAGGGTATACCGTCAGGCCCGAAGCCCCAAGCCCTAGGGCTTCTGATCGACGTCCTTGACGAAGAACACGACCTCGCCTGGCTTGATCAGGCCGAGCTGGCGGCGGGCCTGCTCTTCAATGGCTCGGGGATCCTCGCGCAGGCGGCGGGCTTGTTCACGCAAGTCGGCGTTCTCGGCGCGCGCGCGTTCGAGCGAGCGCTCCAGCGCGGCATATTCGCGGCGGGCCTGCAGCAACGCGAGCAGGCCTTTTTCCCCGGCGATCGCGTCGACGACGATGACGAAGGTGAGGAAGACGAGGCCATGGCGCAGGAGCCGGCGTCCCCGGCTTGCGAGCGTGGCCTTTGGTGCCACCGCAGGTGGCGCCGGCATCGGTTGGGTGTCGTCAGTCTCGGTCATCAGCTCGTCGGACTGTCGCGAACAATCGGTTCCGGTTCACCGCCGCGCAGGTAATCCTCGAGTGCGCGAATCAGCACCGTTCGAAGATCGGCCCGTTCGTCCATGGCCCGAATCTTCGCCGCCCGCCAAAGCTCCCCAGGGAGTTCGACGGTGGTCTTCACCGTGTCGCTGTCAGTCCGTCGTGCCGCCACTACGGGCAGCAGTGTATCTATCCTTACGGCACAACGGCAAGACGTAAACACGGTTAAGTTTCTGCACGTTTTTACACTAAGCCGTTATCACATGCAAGCATGAATATACTTTTACGTTTTTACGGGTATACGGGTCGATGGATGATCGGGG
>JBFWUK010000034.1:25526-46850 GCA_050247355.1 Vicinamibacterales bacterium
GGATGATCGGGGCCAGGCCCCCGTAATCACCATTTCTTCTCCCCACAAACGTGAAAATCAGCGCTAATCCGCGTTTCAGGCTCCAATTCAGGCCGCAAGAGGTGAGAATGGGGGCCTGGCCCCAATCATCCACACCAATCATCCATGGCTGAATTTGTGTTGGTGTTGACGACGTGGCCGGCGGATGGCGATGCGGATGCGGACGCGTTCGCGCGGGTGCTCGTAGACGAGCTTCTGGCGGCGTGCGTCAGCGTGTTACCGCCCATGCAGTCGACTTACCGATGGAAGGGGGAGGTCGAGACCGCGGCCGAACGGCAGGTGCTCATCAAGACAAAGGCCGCCAACGTGGCGGCCCTTGAAACGCGCGTGAAGCAGTTGCACCCCTACGAGGTGCCCGAGTTCGTCGTCCTCAACCTCGATGCCGGCAGCCCGGCCTACCTGTCGTGGCTGAACGACAGCCTTCGGCCTGACTAGCCGAGGGCCTGCGCCAGATCGGCCTGCAGGTCCTCGACATCCTCGATGCCGACCGAGATCCGGATCAAGCCATCGGTGATGCCAAGCATCGCGCGCCGCTCGGGCGGCACCGAGGCATGCGTCATGATCGCGGGATGCGAGATCAACGTCTCCACACCGCCGAGGCTTTCGGCCAGCGCCATCAGCTTCAGGTTGTTCAACACGGCCTTCGCGGCATCGAGCGAGCCGACGTCGAACGAGATCAGTCCACCGAACCCGCGCATTTGCCGCTTCGCGAGCGCGTGATGCGGGTGTGAGGCGAGACCCGGGTAGATGGTCCGCTGCACCTTCTTATGACCGGCCAGATAGTCGGCAATCACCTGCGCGTTGCTGTTGGTCTTCTCCATGCGCACGGTCAGGGTCTTGGTCCCGCGCAGGATCAGCCATGAATCCATCGGCCCCAGGATGGCGCCCGCCGCATTCTGCACGAACTTGAACCAGTCCACGTCATCCTGATGCTTGAGAATGACGACGCCGCCGACGCTGTCGCTGTGGCCGTTGAGGAACTTGGTGGTGCTGTGCAGCACCATGTCGGCACCCATCGTCAGGGGCCGCTGGATGTAGGGGCTCGCGAACGTGTTGTCCACGATCACGCGGACGTTCTTCGCATGCGCAATCTCGCTCACCTCGGCGATATCTGTGATGTGCAGCATGGGGTTGGTTGGCGTCTCGACGAACAGGTACTTCGTGTTCGGCTTGATCGCCGGACCCACCAACTCGGGCTTCGACGTGTCGACGTACGTGAAGTCGAGGCCGAACTTGCGCCGGACGCGCTCGAACAGGCGGAAGGTGCCGCCATAGGTGTTGTCGCTGACCAGCACGTGGTCG
Source organism: Vicinamibacterales bacterium (assembly GCA_050247355.1). Classification (GTDB taxonomy): domain Bacteria; phylum Acidobacteriota; class Vicinamibacteria; order Vicinamibacterales; family UBA2999; genus 12-FULL-67-14b. Next base: position 26,868 of record JBFWUK010000034.1, read on the forward strand.
CCCGACTCGAGCCGCGTCAGCACGGCGTCGATGGCGGCCATGCCCGAGGCAAAGGCAAACGCCGCCGTTCCCGCCTCGATCGCGGCGATGTTGCGCTCGAGGGCCATCCGGGTCGGGTTCTGGGTGCGGCCGTACTCGAAGCCGGCGTGCGGCTGGCCGAGGCCGTCCTGCACGTAGGTGGAGGTCTGGTAAATCGGCGTGATGATGGCGCCGGTCGCCGGGTCAGGTTCCTGACCGGCGTGAATGCAAACGGTGCTGAAGCGGGCGGAGTCGTTAAGTTTCATGGGATCTGTTGGTTAACGATACTCTGGTATGATTTTCGCGCGCAATTGCCGCGCGCTTGCCTGGCGCCGCGGCGCCGACGCGCCCCATGAATAATCCTGTTCGTCCTGCCGCCCTGCTGCCCGGCGATACGCCGTCGCGGTGGCGCCTGTGGCGGGCGTGGCTCCTGCGCACGTTTCCCGGCCGGGCCCTCGTGCTCGGCCTGGCGATCAAGCTCGTCACGTGGCCGCTCGGCCTGCTGGTCGTGCTGCCGTCGGCGCTCGACGCCATCGACATGGTCGGCAGCCTGGCGCTGCTGTTCGCGGCCGCCTACGGCCTGACGCGCCTCGCCGTGCAGGCGAAGCGGCGGCTGTTGTGGCGCGTCCGACGCAAGCTGATCCTGTCGTACGTCTTCGTCGGCGTCGTCCCGGCGCTGCTGGTGATCACGTTCTTCCTGCTGGCCGGGTTGATCCTGCTGTTCAACGTCAGCTCGTACCTGGTGCAGTCGCGGGTGCGGTCGTTGACCGACCAGGCGCGGTTCCTCGCCCAGACGGCGCAACTCGAAGTGCAGCGCAGCGCCACCGCCGGCGCCGTGGTCGAGGCGCTCGAACGCCGCCAGTCGAGCACCGAGTCGCGATATCCCTATCTCTCGGTCGCGGTCGTCCCGGTGACCGGCAAGACGTGCCAGGTGACGGCGTCGCGTGCCGAGCGCGCCCCCCGTGCGCTGCCGTCGGTGCTGCCGCTGGCCGCCGGACCGTGGTCGCACCTCGACGCGCCGGTGGCGCTGCCGGGCTGGGTTCCGTGCGACGGCTTCGCCGGCATTGTCGCGTTCGACGTTCCGCCCGGCCCGGCGCCGGGTGACGATGGCGGCACGCGCCTGGTGATGCGCGCGGTGGCCCTGCCCGAGGTGGCCAATCCGGCGTGGGCGGTGGTGCTGGACATGCCGCTGTCGATGACCATCGAGCAGCGCATTCTCGACGAGACCGGCATCCGCATGGGCGAGATCACCGCGTTTCTCGGCGAAGGGCGGCGGCCGACCCTGGGTCGCGCCTTCGAGACGCGGCCACCGGAGCCGCAGAACCTGCCCATCTTCTCGCTGGCCACACAGCGGTGGGTGGCGTTCCTGGACTTCTCCGACTGGGGCACCGGCGAGGCCGAAAGCGCTTCGGTGGCGATCCTGATCAACGTGTGGGAGATCTACAACCGGATCTCGGTCGTGTCGCAGGCCGCGGTGGGCGGCATGAGCTTTGGCCAACTGCTGCTGATCGTCCTCGGCGTGATCGGCGCGCTGTTCCTGATCATCCAGTTCGTCGCCCTCGTCATCGGCTTCGTGCTGGCACGCCAGATCACCGGCGCGGTGCACGACCTGTTCACCGGCACCCAGCACGTGCGCGCCGGCGACTTCGGGCACCAGATCCCGGTGCGTGCCCGCGACCAGCTCGGCGAACTGGCCGAGTCGTTCAATCTGATGACCGGCGAAGTGACGACCCTGCTCGGCGAGATGGCCGAGAAGGGCCGCATGGAGCAGGAGATGTTCGCCGCGCGCGAGATCCAGCAGAAGCTGCTGCCGGCCGGCCCGCTGCGCGTGAGCGGCCTGTCGATGTCCGCGTTTTGTGAACCGGCGCGCGAGGTTGCAGGGGACTACTACGACTTCCTGCCCATCACCGACACCATGACCGGCGTGCTGATCGCCGACGTCGCCGGCAAGGGCCTGGCCGCCGGCCTCTACATGGCGCAGCTCAAGGTGATCGTGCAGTCGCTGGCGCGCCTGCACCACGAGCCCCGCGAGTTCCTGTCGGCGGTGAACAAGGTGGTGTCGGCCAATCTCGACGGCAAGAGCTTCATCACCATGTTGTACGGCGTGATCGACGTCGAACGCCGCGAGATGACCTTCGCCCGCGCCGGCCATTGCCCGTTGATTCACGTGCCCGCCGACCAGCCGCCCGGCCGCCGCAAGGCGCGGCTGCTGGTGCCCGATGGTCTCGTCGTCGGGCTGCAGATCGATGACGGCGCGATGTTCGATGGGCTGCTGCAGGAGCAGACCATCACCCTGGCGCCCGGCGACCTGGTGGTGTGGTTCACCGACGGCATCTCCGAGACCATGAACGAGGCCTTCGACTGCTTCGGCGAGGAACGCCTCTCACAGGTCGTGGAGCAGTACGCCCACCTGCCGTTCGACCAGTTGCGCTCGTACATTCTCGCCGAGCTGCGCGCCTTCGCGAGCGGTGCCGACCAGCACGACGACATGACGATGATCCTGATGAAGATCGACCTGCCGGCGCCGGTGCCGGTCGGCAAGGGGACGCTGGCATGAGCGACCGCGGCCTGACCGTGATCTTCCGCACGCAGTCCGACATCGAGGCCAACGTGATCGAGGCGCTGCTCGACAGCCACGGCGTCGAGACGATGCGGACCGCCGGACCGACGCCGGGCCTGTTTCCGTTCTCGCTCAATCCGCTCGGCGAAACACAGATCTCGGTCCGCGACAGCGATGCCGCGGAGGCGGTGCGGATCATCGACAGCCATCGCGACCACGTCGGCGGCATGGTCGTCACGCTGCCGCAGGCGTTCGATGCGCTCGAAGCGCGCCTCGGCTATCGCTTTCGCGACCGAGGGCTGCTCGAGCACGCGCTGACACACAAGTCAAAGGCGCACGAAGATCCGAGCGGCGGGGTGACCGACAACGAGTCGCTCGAGTTCCTCGGCGACGCGGTGCTCGGGCTGGTCGTGTCCGAAGCGCTGTTCCGCGCCTTCCCGTCGTACTCGGAAGGGCAGAAGTCGAAGATCAAGGCCAACCTGGTGTCGACCGCGACGCTCGCCGAGATGGCCGAACTGCTGGGCCTCGGCGACCACATGATCCTGGGCCGCGGCGAAGAGAAGACCGGCGGCCGCCAGAAGCAGGCGCTGCTGGCCGACACCTGCGAGGCGCTGATTGCCGCCATTTACCTCGATGGCGGTCTCGAGCCGGCGCGGCAGTTCCTGATGCGCGAGCTGGCGAGCCACATCGACGATGCGCGGCAGCCCGAGTATTTCGGCCGCGACCACAAGTCGCGCCTGCAGGAGCGGCTGCAGAGCCTGGGCCGGCCGCTGCCGTCGTATCGAATCGCCAGTGAACTCGGCCCCGACCACCGCAAGCTGTTCCACGTCGAAGTGGTGGTGGGCGCCGAGGTGCTGGCGCAGGGCGCTGGACGCACGAAGAAAGAAGCCGAACAGGAAGGGGCGCGGCTCGCGCTTGCGGAAATAACCAAGACCGACTGACAAATAAACGAACGCCATGTGCAGGAACATCAAGACGCTCTTCAACTTTGAGCCGCCGGCGAGTGACGACGAGGTGCGGGCGGCGTCGCTGCAGTTCGTTCGCAAGCTGAGCGGCTTCACGGCGCCGTCGAAAGCCAACGAAGCGGTGTTCAACCAGGCGGTCACCGATGTGGCAGCGGTGGCGCGCCGCCTGATCGATCAACTGGCGACCAACGCGCCCAAGAAGAACCGCGTCGAAGAGGCCCTGAAAGCGAAAGCGCGCAACGCCGACCGATACGGCGTGCGCGCCTGAAATCACCAACTCACCAGATCACGAGATCGCCAAATCAGTCGATCTCGATGATGCCCCAGTCCTTGCGGTCGCCGGCGCCGGCGACCGCGCCGGCCATGGCGTGGGCCGGCTCGGCCTGCGGCAGCCGCGCCATCGCATAGGCCTGTACTTCGCGCGCCACTTCATCGACCGACGGGGGAATGGGCCGGCAGTGCAGCCGCACCCACAACCGCAGCAGCGGATCCGCGAAGCTGTAGCGCTTCTGCCGCGACACGATCAGGTCCACGTCCTCAAGCCACGACAGGTAATCCTTGGTCGAGCCGGGCGTGCGATGCAGCCGCTGCGCCACCTCGGTGAGCGTAAGCGGTTCTTCCTCGGCGAGGATCTCGAGAATCGCCTTCAGCGCGCCGTAGCCGCGCGCCTTGTGCAGCCGCAACTCGTAACGATGGCCGCACCAGCCGGCCAGGGCGCCTTCGCCCGTCAATAGCGCGGTCAGCGCGCTGATCGGATCGCTGCCGCGCATGGTCGACGCCGCCTCCCCGAGCGCGCGCACGTACGCGGCGCGGCCATCGGCCAGCACCTGGATGGTGCGCCCGAGGTAGTCGCGGTCGTCGGCGGTGGTGTCGCCCATTGGCGGCAGCATGGCGGTGACCTCGGCGGCGCCGAGCGGCGGCAGGTGGATGACCTCGAAGCGCGGATGACCGTCGCGCAGCAGGCGGTGCGCGCGCGCGACGTAGCGGCTGGTCAACACGAAGCGGTTGCCGCTCTCGGCCATCGCATGAAGCATCTCGCGCAGGACATGCCGCAGGCCGGGGAAGCTCTCGAACGTGCGCAGCTCGAGCACCTCGTCGAACAGGAACGTGGCGGGCGTGTCGTGGTTCGCGCGCGCACGGCCGATCAGGCTCAGCGTGCGATCGAACGCGGCGCGTGCCGAACTGGCCGCCTCTTGCGGCGCGGCGGCGCTCACGCCGTTGACGGCGAACGGCGAGGCGGCGGCGAACGCCTGGTGGAAGCGCTCGGGCGTGCTCGCCGCGCGTTCGACGTCGACATACTGGCACTGGTCGCGGCCCATGCGGTCGTTGAGCGCGTGCAGCAGCGTCGTCCGGCCCGAGCCGCAGCCGCCGATCACCACCGGGATGCGGGGCGGCGTCGCGTCGAGCGCGGCGAGGACGCGGCGTTCAAGGCCGGCGTGTGGAGCCATCATCGGCTCGTCTCCTGCATGGGAATTCTGACTCCGTGATCTCGCGCGGTCTGAATCGCTTCGGGATAACCCGCATCGGCGTGCCGCACCACGCCCATGCCCGGATCGCACGTCAGCACGCGCGCCAGGCGGTCGTCCGCCTCGCGCGTGCCATCGGCCACGATCACCATGCCCGCATGAATGGAATAGCCAATGCCGACGCCGCCGCCGTGGTGCACCGACACCCAGGTCGCGCCGGCCGACGCGTTCAGCAGCGCGTTGAGGATGGGCCAGTCGGCGATCGCATCGCTGCCGTCACGCATGCCCTCGGTCTCGCGATTGGGCGAGGCCACCGAGCCGGTGTCGAGGTGATCGCGGCCGATGACGATCGGCGCCTTGACCGCTCCGCTGCGCACCAGGTCGTTGAGCGTGAGGCCGAACCGGGCGCGGTCGCCCTGGCCCAGCCAGCAGATGCGCGCCGGCAGTCCCTGGAACTGCACGCGCTCGCCGGCCAGTCGAATCCACCGGCCGAGGGCCTCGTCGGCGGGGAACATCTCCAGCACCGCGCGATCGGTGACGCGTATGTCTTCGGGGTCGCCCGACAGCGCCACCCATCGGAACGGCCCTTTGCCCTCGCAGAACAGCGGGCGGATGTACTCGGGGACGAAGCCGGGAATGTCAAAGGCATCGGCGACGCCGGCTTTCACGGCCTGGGCGCGGATGTTGTTGCCGTAATCGAAGACGATCGCGCCGCGTTGCTGCCACGCCCGCATGGCGGTGACGTGCCGGCCCATGGCCGCGATCGAGCGCCGTTGGTATTCCGCCGGATCGCTGCTGCGCAGGCGGGCGGCGTCGGCGAGCGACAGGCCGTCGGGCACGTAGCCGACCAGCGGGTCGTGCGCCGAAGTCTGATCGGTGACCACGTCGGGCTGGAAGCCGCGGGCGACCAGCGCCGGCAGCACCTCGGCGGCGTTGCCGAGCACGCCAATCGACCGCGCCACGCCGTCGCGCGCGCACTGCTGCGCCCGGGTGACCGCCTCGTCCAGGTTGGTGGTGCTCTCGTCGAGGTATTTCGAGGCCAGCCGTTTCTCGATCCGGGCCGGATCGACCTCGACCACCAGGGCGACGCCGCCATTCATGGTCACCGCCAGCGGCTGGGCGCCGCCCATGCCGCCCAGGCCGGCGGTCACGACCACGCGGCCGCTCAGCGAGCCGCCGAAATGCCGGCGGCCGACCGCGGCGAGCGTCTCGTAGGTGCCCTGCAGGATGCCCTGGGTGCCGATGTAAATCCAGCTGCCGGCCGTCATCTGGCCATACATGGTCAAGCCGCGATCTTCGAGGTCGCGGAACGTGTCCCAGGTGGCCCAGTGCGGCACGAGGTTGGCGTTGGCAATCAACACGCGCGGCGCGCCGGGATGGGTTGTGAAGATCCCGACCGGCTTGCCGGATTGCACGATCAGCGTCTCGTCGTGCGCCAGCGAGCGCAGCGATCGGACGATCGCGTCGAAGGCATCCCAGTTGCGCGCGGCCTTGCCGGTGCCGCCGTAGACGATGAGATCCTCGGGCCGCTCCGCGACCTCGGGATCGAGATTGTTCATCAGCATCCGCAGCGCGGCTTCCTGTGGCCAGCCCTGGCACGTCAGCGACGTACCACGCGGCGCGCGGTGTGAACGAGCAATCGTCGTCATTTACGGCTTGCGATTCGAGGGGGCGGATCGCGAAGATAAGAAACTAAGCAGTGGTGCTCCGCTTGTCAAACTGAATCTGCAGATTGAAATCAGTTGACAACCACGCCGGTGGCGTACTCAAGTGCGCCATCACGGATCAATTTCGTGATCGCATCGATATCGGGCGCCGGCGATCGGTCGTCAACCAGCGTCGGCACCTGGCCGCGGACGACGGCGTGCGCCCGCATCAGCGGTGCGGAGCTGTGCAGCGGCGCCAGCAGGTCGAGCGCCTGGCAGGCGCACAATGTCTCAATCGCGATCACGTTGGTGACCAACTGCAAAGCGCGTTCCGCCTTCAACGCGGCGTGCATGCTCATGCTGACGTGGTCCTCCTTGTTTGCTGATGTCGGAATCGTATCGACTGATGCCGGATGTGCGAGTGTCTTGATTTCGGACGTCAGCGCCGCCGCCGTGACCTGAGCGATCATGAAGCCCGATTGCAGGCCGCCATGCCGCGTGAGAAAGGCCGGCAGGCCGCTCAACGCCGGATTCACCAGACGTTCCGAGCGCCGCTCGCTGATGGTCGCCAGTTGCGCCACCGCCATGACCAGCAAGTCGGCGGCCAGCGCCAGCGGGGCGCCATGAAAATTGCCGCCCGAGACGATTTCGCCTTCCGCCGCGAACACCATCGGGTTGTCGGTCGCCGCATTCATCTCGGTGTGCACAATATGACGGACCCAGGCGAGCGCTTCCCGCGCCGCGCCGTGGACTTGCGGCGTACACCGCATCGAGTAGGCGTCCTGTACGCGACCGCAATTGACGTGGGAGGCATTGATCGCGCTTCCCGCCATCAGCCTGAGCAGGTTCGCCGCCGTCGTGCCCTGACCCTGAAACGGGCGGGCGTCGTGAATGCGCGCCTCGAACGGATGCATCGAGCCCATCAGGCTGTCGATGCTGAGTGCGGCGGTGATGTCGGCAGCCCGGCTCAGGCGTTCGGCTCCGGCCAGCGCCAGCGCCAGGACGGCCGTCGACACCTGGGTGCCGTTGATTAGCGCCAGGCCTTCTTTGGCGCCCAGCACGACCGGGGCGATCCCGGCCGCCGCCAACGCCGCGGTCCCCGGCGTTCGCGTGGCGCCGTCGCAGGTTTCGCCTTCACCGACCAGAACGAGCGCCAGGTGGGCCAGCGGGGCGAGGTCGCCACTGGCGCCGACCGACCCGCGCGACGGCACGCGCGGATGCACCCGGCGATTGAGCATCGCCAGCAGCGCCTCGAGCGTCTCGACGCGAATCCCCGAGTAGCCCTTGGCCAGCACGTTGGCGCGCAGCGCCATCGCGGCGCGCACGGCGCGCACGGGCAGCGGCTCGTCGACGCCGGCGGCGTGGCTGCGCAACAGGTTCAACTGCAGCGCGGTGAGGTCGACCTTGTCGATGCGCGTCTCGGCGAAGTTGCCGAAGCCGGTGTTCACACCGTAAACCGCTTCGTTGCCGTCCGCCCGGGCATCGACCACGGCGCGCGATGCGACGACACGCGCGCGGGCCTCGGCAGCCAGGCCGACCTCGGCGCCGTCATCGGCAATCGCGAGCAGGTGGTCGAGTGAGAGGGTCGCGCCGTCCAGCAGAATCATAGGGCCCTAGTCGGTGTCCAACCGGTGTCGAATCAGTGGTCCCTAGGATACAGTAGAGGCATGAACATCGTGGTCCTGGGCGCGCAGTTCGGCGACGAAGGCAAGGGGAAGATCGTCGACCTGATGACGCCCAACTTTTCGCTGGTCGCGCGGTACCAGGGCGGGCACAACGCCGGTCACACCGTGTACGTGAATGGCAAGAAGTTCGTGCTCCACCTGATTCCCTCCGGCATCCTGCACGAGGGCGTCAAGTGCGTAATCGGCAACGGCGTGGTGGTCGACCCGCAAGCGCTGTTCAAGGAAGTCGAAGAGCTGGCCAAACTCGGCATCGAGGTTGGTGACCGGCTGCTGATCAGCGACAAGGCGCACCTGATCCTGCCGTATCACCGCGAGCTCGACATCCTGAGCGAAGCCCGCCGCGGCGAGCGCAAGATCGGGACGACGTCGCGCGGCATCGGGCCGGCGTACGAGGACAAGATCGGCCGCCGCGGCATTCGCGTCTGCGACCTGGTCGACACCCAGGCGCTGGCCGACGAGGTGCGCGAGAACGTCAGCGCGCGCAATCGCATGATTAAGGACTCGACCCTCGACTGGAAGCCGGTCTACGACCAGCTGCTGGCCTTCGGCGCGCGCATGCGCCGCTGGACCGGCGACGTGTCGCTGGCCCTGGACCAGGCCCGCCAGGCGGGGCAGCGCATCCTGATCGAAGGGGCGCAGGGCGCCATGCTCGACATCGATCACGGCACCTACCCCTACGTCACCTCGTCGAACGCCACCATCGGCGGCGCCTGCACCGGCCTCGGTATTCCACCCAAGGCCATTCACGGCGTGCTGGGCGTGGCCAAGGCCTACCTGACGCGCGTCGGCGAGGGCCCGTTTCCCACCGAGCTCGACGGCGCGATCGGCAACCGCCTGCGTGAAACCGGGCAGGAGTACGGCGCCTCGACCGGCCGGCCGCGCCGTTGCGGCTGGTACGACGCGGTCGCCGTGCGCTACGCCGTGCGCGTCAACGGCATCGACAGCATCGCCCTGACCAAGCTCGACGTGCTCGACGGCCTCGAGACGATCGAGATCTGCACCGGCTACACCATCGGCGACCGCACGGTCACCGATTTTCCATCCGACCTGAATACGGCCGGTTCGATCACGCCGATTTACGAGTCGTGGCCGGGATGGACGACGCCGACCAAGGGCGCCACCCAGTACGATCAGCTGCCGGCCGAGGCGCAGCGCTACATCAAGCGGCTGGAAGAGGTGAGCGGAGTACCGGTGGGGCTGATCTCGACCGGTTCGGACCGCAACGAGACCATCATCCGCGACGACAGCGTGGTCGCGGAGTGGCTGCCGAAGAGAACCTAGAGCTTCTTGTTCGCCTCGGCGAAGGCGTCGATCGCCGCGGCGTTGGCAGCCATGCCCCAGTCGATGCCGGCGCGATAGCGCGTCGGCATGCCCTTCGGCATCTCGAACGCGGCCCAGGCAATGGCGCCGCTGCAGCGAATGGCGCCCTTGCCGTCGCCCAGGATCACGCGCACGCGCTGGTTCGGCTTGAGCACCGTGGCCGACACCACCTGCGCGCCGACCGTCGACAAGTCGATCAGCGCCGCCGGGTTGCCGTCGACCGCGACGTCGACCCCGTCCTTGATCCGGACCCGCGCCGCGCGGCGGGTGCCGCGCTGGTCGAGGGCCGGCGCCGGTTCGTCCACCGCCACCGCGGCGCCGCCACCGGCGCCGCGCTTGACCGCGACCCGGCTCATCTCGCTGTCGCGCGCCAGCACGCGCACTTCACAAGCGCTCAGCGCCGGGTCGTCCTTGATGCGGTTGATCAGCGCGGTGCCGCGCGAACTGGTCGAGAACTCGTCCTGCAACGCCACCATCACCGGCTTGGTGCGGATGACGTGGTCGAGGGCCTCGAGGGCTTCGCTGTCGGTGAAGGCCTGAATCTCGGCGCCCGGGGCGAGGCGTGCCTGCAAGGCGGGCAATGCGTCCGCGGGTCCGATCAACACAATGCGCGACGGCACAGATCGCCGAGTGTACCACGCCGGCGCGCGAGGACGGCTGGGTGCGCCGGCCGGGACCGCGGCTCAGCCGGCGGCGGTGGTGATCGCGGCCGATACCGCCTTGAGCAGCGCGTCGGGCGAGAACGGCTTGAGCAGCACCGGCGTGCCCTGTTCGTGCAGGGCCTCGCTCTGTTCGACATAGCCGGTGACGAACAGCAGCGGCATGTCGGGGCGCAGCTTGCGCAGGCGTTTGGCCAGCTCGATGCCGCCCAGCCGCGGCATTACGACGTCGGTGACCACCATCACGACGCTGTGGCCGTGCACGGTAAACAGGTCGAGGGCCTGCTGGCCGTCGGACGCCTCGATGGTCTGGTAGCCGGCCTGGCGCAGCACGGTCGCCGACAGCCGGCGGAGCGCGCGCTCGTCCTCGGCAATGAGAATCGTGCCGCTGCTTTGCCGGCGCTGCGCCGCCAGCGTGCGCGGCGTCGCCGGCGCGGCCGTGGTGTCGTCGGTCCGCGGCAACAGCAGCGAGAACGAGCTGCCCTGGCGCGGCGCGCTCCGCACGCTCACGGCGCCGCCGCTCTGGCGCACGAAGCCGTAGACCATCGACAAGCCAAGCCCGGTGCCGGCACCCTTGGGCTTGGTGGTGAAGAACGGCTCGAAGATGCGGCCCTGCACGTCGGCGGGAATGCCAATGCCGGTGTCGCGGACAATCAGCTCGACGAAGCTGCCGGGAGAAATCTCGAGGGCGCGCGCCGCCGCCGGCGCGATCTCGCGGTTGGCGGTCTCGATTGCCAGCCGCCCGCCGTCGGGCATGGCATCGCGGGCGTTGAGCGCCAGGTTGACCAGCACCTGCTCGAGCTGCGCCGCGTCGGCGCGCACCGACCACAGGTCGGTCGCCAGGTGCAGATCGATCGCGATGTGCTCGCCGATCAGCCGGTTGAGCATGCGGCTCATCTCCATCACCCGCTGGTTGAGCACGATGATCTCGGGCGACAGAATCTGCCGGCGGCTGAACGCCAGCAACTGGCCGGTGAGGGTGGCGGCGCGCTCGGCGGCGTTGAAGATCTCCTCGACGTCGCTGCGCAGGGGCGAGCCGGCCAGCGAGGTCAGCAGCAGCTCCGAGTAGCCGCGGATCGCGGTCAGCAGGTTGTTGAAGTCGTGGGCGATACCGCCCGACAGCCGGCCGATGGCCTCCATCTTCTGGGCGTGCCGCAATTGCTCCTCGAGCTCGCTGCGCGCCGACTCGGCGGCCTGGCGTTCGGCCATCTCGCGCCGCAGTTCGTCGTTGACGCGGGCCAGCGCCGCGGTACGTTCCTCGACGCGGCGTTCGAGGTCGCGGTGCGCCTCGTGCAGGGCCAGCTGGCTGGCGCGCAACTGCTTCTCGGCATAGTAGCGCTCGGTCACATCGCGCAGGATCAGCATCACCTGCGCGCCCTCCATCGGCAGCAGGCGCGCCTCGTACAAGCGGGGCGTCGGCGTGTCGGCGCCGATCTCCAGCTCCAGGTTCACCGGCGTGCCGTCGCGGGCGACCCGGGCCAGGGCCGCGGCAATCGGCGCCCGCGCCGCGACATCCAGCGCGTCGGCGATCGGCCGGCCCGCCGCCCAGCCGCGCGAGGGTTCGGTTTGCGCCGCGCCCTTGACGTCGAGGATGACGCCGGTGCTGTCGAGGCGCAGGATCTGATCGGGAAACGCGCCCACCAGCGCCCGCAACTCGGCGTTGGCCTGCAGCAGCTCCTGCGAGCTGAGGTCGAGCGAGCGCTCGAGCATGGCGCGGTCGTTGTCGAACTGGCGGTAAGCCTGATCGACGCCGTCGAGCATCGGCAGCAGTTCGGCCGGGAGCGAATCGTCTGGAAAATGCCGCTTGAGCTGGCGTCGCAGCAGGCTGTGAAAACCCGGCATCGTCACCGTTCGGAAAGGGTGGTGACGGTCATGGTCTGGTTGTGCAACTCACAGCGCGCCTCGGGCGTAAACGGTGAGATCTCGCCGTATGAATAAAAGCCGGTAATGGGCGCCGCCCGGCCGACGATGTCGCGCACGCCTTCCACCTCTTCCTCCACGCGCTGGCGCAGCACCATGCGCCGGCCGACACAGCTAATCAGCAGCGCCAGGTCCACCGGTCCGCCCAGGGCTTCGGCGCTGACCCGTCCGGCGCCGACGGCGCCGTCGATCAGGCGATCGAAGTTCGCCTTCATCAGCCGCACGTAGCCGCCGACCGGGACGTTGCCGGCGAACGTCAGGCTCTGGTCGGTCTCGTTGACCGACAGGATGGTCCGCACCACCGGCGCGCTGGCGTTACGGGTGCGCAGCGACAGCGGAAAGAGCAAGCCGGACGCCGGCAGGCCCGAGGCGTGTTCGCCGAGATATCGCTTGTACAGTGCCAGCGCCGACTGGCCATCCAGTTCGTAAAGGACGTTGCCCGCCGACTTGGTGACCTGCCGTTCCGGACCGAATGAATCCCAGCCGCCGAGCGAGCCGTAGCCCACCTTCAGCCGTGCGCCATAGAGGCCGACGGCCGCCACGGTGTTGGTGCGCGACGCGCCGTCGAACAGCACGGCCGTCTCGTAGAACTGTTCGCCATCGGCTGACAGACCGCCCGTGACCGAGACGCCGGCCGGCAGGTGCTCGCCGAGTCCGCGCACCAGCGCCTCGCCGTTGATGTCGAGCCCTTCGGAGATGACGATGACGTGGACCAGGCCGGGTCCGGCCAGGGCGCGGGCGATGGCGGCGCCGGCCTCGGCGCTGTCGGCCGCGGTCACCGGCGCACTGGCAGCGCGAACTGTGGTGTGCTCGAAGCGCACCGCGGTGGCCACCACGCCCTCGTCGAAGACTTCGGTGCCGAGAATCTGTCCCGCCGTCGAGCAGCCCAGGACTGCCGCGGCCGGCCACCGCGTGGCGAGGCCGGCGCCGAGCGCCGGGTTGGCCAGGCTGGCGCGATCGCCGAAGACCAGCACCAACTGGGCCGCCGCGTCGGCGGACGTGTCGCCCCACCCGCTGCTGCCGGACCAGCGCGTCTGCTGAACCTTCACAGTGAATACCCTAGCTCAACTAGTTGGCCGGCGTAACTAGCTTTCGTGCTGGGCGGCGTACCAGTCCAGCAGGAAGCGCTGGGAATTGAGGGGCGGCACGCCCTCGGGGGCGGCCGCTCTGGCATAGGTGCCGTCGGTCTGCAGCGTCCACGCCCGGTCGGTGTCGCTCAGCAGCACCTCGAGCACGGCGTCGCGAACCACCTGTTTGAGCGCCGGGTCGGTGACCGGGCACAGCACCTCGACCCGGCGGTCGAGGTTGCGCTCCATCAGGTCGGCGCTGCCGATGAAGACCTCCGGGGCGCCGCCGTTCTCGAAGTAGTAGATGCGCGAGTGCTCGAGGAACTGGCCGACGATCGAGCGGACGCGGATGGTCTCGCTGATGCCGGCGATGCCGGGCCGCAGGCAGCACACGCCGCGCACCACCATGTCGATCACCACCCCGGCCTGCGACGCGCGGTAGAGGATCTTGATCATGCCCTGGTCGGCGACGGCGTTGTTCTTGACGATCAGGCGGGCGGGCCGGCCGGCCTTGGCGTGTTCGATCTCCCGCTCGACCAGCGCCCGGAATCCCTGCCGCAACCCGACCGGCGCCACCAGCAGCGCATGGTACGACCGTTTGTTGGAGTACCCGGTCAGGGAATTGAAGACCTCGGTCACGTCGTCGAGGATACTTTCGTCGGCGGTGAACAGGCCGAGGTCGGTGTAGACCTGCGAGGTGACGCGGTTGTAATTGCCGGTCGCGACGTGGGCATAGCGGTGGATGCCGTCGGCCTCCTGGCGCACCACCAGGCACAGCTTGCAGTGCACCTTCAGGTTCATCAGGCCGTAGACGACGTGGATGCCGGCGGCTTCCAGGCGGGTGGCCCACGCGATGTTGTTGCGCTCGTCGAAGCGGGCCTTGAGCTCGACCAGCACCGCCACCTGCTTGCCCTGTTCGGCGGCTTCGATCAGCAGGTCGACGAGCGGCGAGTTGGCGCCGATGCGGTAGAGCGTGATCTTGATGGCGATGACCTGGGGATCCTGCACCGCGGCGCGCAGGAAGGTCTCGACCGACGTGAACGAGTCGAAGGGATGGTGGATCAGGAAATCCTGGTCAGCGATCTGCTCGAACACCTTCTCGGTTTCGTCGGGCGCCCACAGCGTGCGCGGCACCAGCGCGGGGTACTTGAGCGCCGGCCGGTGCAGCTTGAACAGCGCATGCCAGTCGCCGAAGCCGAGACGGTCGGTGGCGCGCGCGACCACGTCTTCATCGACCTCGAAGTTCTCGATCAGGATGCTCAGCACCCGCTTCGGCATGTCGGCCTCGACGTGCAGCAACGACAGGGCGCCGTGACGCAGCTGCTTGAGGCCGCGGTCCACCGTCTCGAGCAGGTCGTCGGCCTCGTCTTCCTGGATCACCATGTCGGTGTCGCGGATGATCCGGAACAGGTGCGTGCCTTCGACCTGCGTGCCGGGAAACAGCGTCTGGATGTTGCGGCGGATGACGTCTTCCAGGAAGACGTGGGCCATGCCCGGCAGCGCCGACAGGTTCTCGGGCAGGGCAATGAACCGCGGCAGCATGCCCGGCACCTTGACGCGCGCGAACTTGGTGCGGCCGGCGTGACGCACGCGCACCGCCAGGTTCATGCTCAGGTTGGAGATGTACGGGAACGGATGCCCGGGGTCGAAGGCCAGCGGCGTCAGGACCGGAAAGATGTGGTCCTTGAAATACTGCGCCAGCCAGGCGTCGATCGCCGGCGTGTAGTCCTGGGGATCGAGAAAGTGGATGCCCTCGGCGGCCAGCAGCGGCCGGATCGACTGCGACCAGCAGGCGATCTGCGCATCGATCTGCGCCAGCGCGCGGCTGCGAATGGTCGCCAGCTCGACGTCGGTGGTCATGCCGTCGATCGACACCTCCTCGATGCCGGCGCGGAACTTCTTCAGGATGGTGGCGACGCGCACCATGAAGAACTCGTCGAGGTTGGTGCCCGAAATGGCCAGGAACTTGACGCGATCGAGCAGCGGATGCGAGGTGTCCTGGGCCTGCGCCAGCACGCGCTCGTTGAAGGCCAGCCAGCTCAGCTCGCGGTTGATGTAGAGGGCCGGCGACGTCAGGTCGTTAGGGTCGAGGTTCGACCAGTCCTGCTGCGGCGCCACGACCGCCGGCGCGCTTTCGGTGGCGCGGCGTTTTCGTGGTCGTCTCGAGACAGCGGTCGGGGTCGGCATGCCTAATTGTACTGGGGTCTGAATCTGTCACAACCGTATGACGGCCGTGTGTCAGGGGACGATCTTGAGGATTTGCCCGCGCGAATAGCTGACTATGCATATCTCGCCGGCCGCGTCGGCCGCGAATGAGCTGATCAGTCCCAGTTCGCTGGTGCCGCCGAGCATCCCGGCCAGCTCCAGCAGGTCGACCGCCGTCGCCTCCTGCCGGTCGTCGAGCGCCAGGCCGATCGAATAGACCCGGCCCGCCACGTAGTCGGCAAAGAAGTACCGGCCGTTGAACATGGGGTCGAGCGCGGCGCCGCGGTAGACCAGGCCGCCGGTGATCGACTGGCCGTCGCTGCGCGGGTACTGGTGGATCGGATCGGCCAGCGGCTGGTAGGCGGCCGGCAGGCGTTGATCGAAGGCGTTGCGGCCCTCGCGGACCCGCCAGCCGTAGTTGCGGCCGCCGGCACCCCGCGGCTCCCAGTTCACCTCTTCGCGCGCGCTTTGCCCGACGTCGGCGATGACCAGCGCACCGGTGCCGCCGCGCGTCCAGTCGTCGAAGCTGTAGCGCCACGGGTTGCGCAGGCCGAACGCCCAGATCTCGGGAAGCGCGGCGATCGGGTCGCCGTCGACAAACGGATTGTCATCCGGCACCCGGTAGCCGCGCCGGTCACTCGCCTCGACCCCGACGTCGATGCGCAGCATCTTGCCGAGCAGCGAATCGGGGTTCTGCGCCTGGTTGTGCGGGTCGCCGCCGCTGCCGCCATCGCCAAGGCCGATGTAAAGGTAGCCGTCGGGGCCAAAGGCGAGATGGCCGCCGTTGTGATTCGAGAAGGGCTGCTCGATGAAGGCGCGGCCGTCGGGCCACACCAGGTCGAATCGTGAGCCGGTGTCGACGCCTCCCTCCGCGTCACGCGTGTAGCGCGCTACGACCGTTTGTCCGTCGGGGTTGGTGAAGTTGATGTAGAAGCGGCGCGACTGCACCGCGTCTGGCGGAAAGGCCATGCCGAGCAGCCCGCGTTCGCCGCCGCTCGAGAGCTGCCCGCGGAGGTCGAGAAAGAGGATGGGCGAGACCACGCCGTCGCGGACCGCGCGGATGGTGCCGCGCTGCTCGACGACATAGAACGTCGAGGGGGCTGCCGGGTCCATGACCATGGCGACTGGATTGGTGAAGCCGGTCGCCACGACCGCCGATCGTAGCTGAGCCATGGCCGCTCCGGGGCCAATCGCCAGAAGGAACGCCAGCGCCAGGACGATGGTCGCAACCTGCATGTCCTGAGCTTAGCAGGGGTGCCGAACCGCGCAGAACGGCTTCCCATAGATTATCTTCTGGAGTAGGCTGTGCCGCATGGCCAGACGCGCCCGGGCGGGCGGCGGCGACATGCTGCAAGGCGCCCTCGACATGTTGATTCTGCGATCGCTGGTGCTCGGTCCCGCGCACGGACACACCATCGCGCATGCCATCGAGCACGGCTCCGACCGTGTGCTGCAGGTGGAGCACGGCTCGCTCTATCCCGCGCTGCATCGCCTGGAAGACCGCGGGCTGGTCGCCTCGTTCTGGGGCACCTCCGAGAACAACCGCAAGGCGAAGTACTACCGCATCACACCGGCGGGGCGGAAGGCACTCGCCGCCGAAACCAGCCGATGGGAGCAGCTCGCCCAGGCCATTGGCCGCATTCTCAAGCCGGCGGCCGGCTGACATGGCGTGGCGCCACCTGTTCCGCCGCGCCAGGCGCGACGCCGACACTGCGCGCGAGATTGCCTCGTACATCGCCATCGAGACTGACGACAACATTGCCCGCGGCATGACGCCGCAGGCGGCCCACGACGCCGCCGTCCGCAAGTTCGGCAACGCCACGCGCGTGCGCGAGGAGATCTTCTTCATGAACAGCATTGGCCCGCTCGACACCGTGTGGCAGGACATCAAGTTCGCGGCTCGTTTGCTGAAGCGCGACAAGGGCTTCGCCGTTGCCGCCATCCTGTCGCTGGCCCTCGGCATTGGCGCGAACACCGCCATCTTCCAGTTGCTCGACGCGGTGCGCTTGCGCACGTTGCCGGTGGACGAGCCGCAGCAACTGGTCGAGGTCAGGTTTCCGCCGGGGACGTCACGCAGCGGCAGCTTCACGGGCCGGCGGCCGATGATGTCGTCGGCGCAGTTCGACGCCGTTCGCCAACAGGACGGCCTGCTCGACGGCCTGTTCGCGTGGAGCAGCGGCCGCCTGAACACCGCCGTGGGTGGGGAAGGGCAGTACGTCGAGGCGCTGTGGGCGAGTGGCGACCTGTTCCAGACGTTGCGCGTGGCGCCGGTGGTGGGGCGGCTGTTGAACGCGGATGATGACGGCCCCGGCTGCGGCACGCCGGTAGCCGTGCTCAGCCACGCCTATTGGCAGCGGGCGTTCGGCGGCGCGTCGTCGGTGCTGGGGCAAACCGTCCGTCTCGAAGGTCACCAGTTCGACATCGTCGGCGTCTCGGACGCGTCGTTCTTCGGACTGGATGTCGGCCGGCAGTTCGAAGTGGCGATCCCGCTGTGCGCCGATGCGCTGCTGCGCGGCGGCCGCGGCGACCGCGCGGCGTCACGCTCGCACTATTGGTTGTCGGTGGTCGGGCGGCTGGCTCCCGGCCGCACCGCGGCTCAGGTTACCGAGCAGCTGATCGCGCGTTCGCCCGCGCTGATGGCGGCGACCATGCCGGAGGGCTATCACACGCCAGAGGGGGAGAAGGAGTATCTGGCCGCGAAGCTCAACGCGCTGCCGATCGGCGCGGGCATTTCGAGTGTGCGCACACAGTTCGGCGAGCCGCTGGTGGTGCTGTTGGCGGCGACCGGGCTGGTGCTGTTGATTGCCTGCGCGAACCTGGCCAACCTGTTGCTGGCGCGGGCGACCGCCCGCGGCCGCGAGATTGCGGTGCGCCTTGCCATCGGGGCTTCGCGCGCGCGCATCGTCCACCAGCTGTTCGTCGAGAGCGTGCTGCTCGCCGGCGCCGGGGCGCTGCTGGGCGTGGTGGTCGCGCGGGGCATCACAGGGGTGCTGGTGGCGCAGTTGGCTGTGGGCACCACCGCGTTCTTCATCGACCTGTCGTGGAACTTCAAGGTATTGGGGTTCACGACCGGTGTCTCGCTGCTCGCGTGCCTGCTGTTTGGCCTGGCCCCCGCGATCAAGGCGACGGCCTTGACCCCGGTGACGGCGCTCAAGTCGGGTGGCCGAGGCGCGACCGAAGGCCGCGAGCGCTTCGGCTTGCGCCGGGTCCTGGTGGTCACCCAGGTGGCGCTGTCGCTGGTGTTGCTGATCGGCGCCCTGTTGTTCACGCGGACGCTCTACAACCTGTTGACCATTGACGCCGGGTTCGATCAGCGGGCACTGTCGGTGAGCCTGTCGCATGGCAGCCTGCTGGCGGCCGATCCGGCGCGCAACGTGAGCCTGCGCCGCGAACTCCAGGAGGCGCTGGCCACCGTGCCGGGCGTGGCCGGCGTCGCGCAAGCCGACTACGTGCCGCTCGGCGGCGGCAGCTGGAATGAGTTCGTGTTCGTTGACGGCGTGGCCGAGAAGGCGCTGGCGAACTTCAATCGCGTCAGCGGCAACTACTTCGAGACGCTCGGCGTGCCGCTCGTCAAGGGCCGGACCTTTGCCGCATCGGATGTTCTTCAGTCCCCGGCCGTGGCCGTCGTCAACGAGGCGTTCGTCAGTAAACTGGTCCCCGGCGGCGAGCCGCTGGGCCGCGTGTTGTGGGTCGAGCCGCCGGCGGGCCAACCGGTTGAGAAAATTCAGATTGTCGGCGTGGTGCGCAACACCAAGTACCAGGACATCAAGGAAGACTTCCCGCCGATCGTGCATCTGGCCGCCTCGCAGTCTGCCGATTTCTTCGACTCGGCGAGCTTTGTCGTGACGCTTCGGCCCGGGGTGGCAAGCGTGGCGCCGGCCCTGGCGCGCCGGGTGGCCGAGGTCAATCCGGCCATCAACCTGCAAACGCGGTTGATCAGCGAATCGGTGAGCAGCGCGCTGGTGCGGGAACGGTTGATGGCGGCGTTATCGGGCGCATTTGGGGCGCTGGCCGGCCTGCTGGCGGCGATTGGTCTCTATGGAGTGATGTCGTACACGGTTACGCGACGCTCGAACGAGATGGGCATTCGACTGGCGATGGGCGCCGCTCGCGGCGAGGTGCTGCGAATGGTGCTGCTCGACGCCGGCAAACTGGTCACGGTTGGCCTGGTGGCGGGCGTCGCCCTTGGCCTGGGAGCCGCCAACGCGGCGAGCAGCTTGTTGTTTGGATTGCAGCCGACCGATCCGGCGACCCTGGCCGCCGCCGTCGGGATGCTGGCTGCCATTGGCCTGGCCGCGAGCTACTTCCCAGCCCTGCGCGCCTCCCGTCTCGACCCAATGAAGGTGCTGCGCGACGAATAGCCCGCGAGAGGATTCCCGACAAGAGGTGCCCTCCCGACAAGGAGTGCCCTCCCGACAAGGAGTGCCCTCCCGACAAGGAGTGCCCTCCCGACAAGGAGTGCCCTCCCGACA
>JBFWUK010000035.1:0-4392 GCA_050247355.1 Vicinamibacterales bacterium
ACGTCGATCGGATTGAAGCGCACGCCGCGCCGCTGCGCGTCCTTCACCAGCGTGGCCGGGTGGTAGAACCCCATCGGCTGGTTGTTGAGCAGCGCCGTGTAGAACGCCGCCGGGTAGTGCGCCTTGAAGTAGGCGCTGGCGTAAGCCAGCAGTGCGAAGCTGGCGGCGTGCGACTCGGGAAAGCCGTACAAGGCAAACGAGGTGATGGCGAGCACAATGCGATCGGCCGCCTCGCCGGTGATGCCGTTCTTGGCCATGCCCTCGCGCAGCAGGCCTTCGAGCTGCCGCATGCGCTTCTCGGATCGCTTGAAGCCCATGGCGCGGCGCAGGTCTTCGGCCTGGCCGCCGGTGAAGTTGGCCACCACCATGGCCATGCGCAGCAACTGCTCCTGGAACAGCGGCACGCCGAGCGTGCGCTTGAGAATGGGTTCGAGCAGCGGATGGTCGTAGACCACCTCTTCGCGTCCGGCGCGGCGGTTCAGGTAGGGATGCACCATCTGCCCGACGATCGGGCCGGGACGGATGATGGCAACCTCGACGACCAGGTCGTAGAACTTCTGCGGCTTGAGCCGCGGCAGCGTCGCCATCTGCGCCCGCGACTCGACCTGGAACACGCCAATGGTGTCGGCCGCGCACAGCATCTTGTAGACCTCGGGATCGTCCGCGGGAATCGTGGCGAGACTGATCTCCCGACCAGTGGTGCCCTCCCGACAAGAAGTGCCTTCCCGGCTGTTGATCAGGTGAATCGTGTCCTGCAGCACCGCCATCATCCCAAGTCCCAGCAAGTCCACCTTGATGATGCCCATGTCGGCGCAGTCTTCCTTGTCCCACTGCACCACCACCCGGCCAGGCATGCTGGCGTTCTCGAGCGGCACCACCGACGACAGGTCGCCCTGGCACACCACCATGCCGCCGGAGTGCTGGCCCAGGTGGCGCGGCAGGTCCTGCATTTGCCGCCACAGCTCGGCGAAGTGGCGCACGCGCGGTTCGTCGGCCGCCATGCCGACCTCGGCCAGCTTCTTCGACAAGGTGTCGGCGGGATCGATGAACTCGAACTGGTGCATCACCTTGGCCAGCCGATCGACCTGTGTCTCGTCCAGGTCGAGCGCCTTGCCCACCTCGCGCGCCGCGCTCTTGCCGCGGTAGGTGATGACGTTGGCGGTCATGGCGGCGCCGTGCTGGCCGTACTTCTGGTACACGTGCTGGATCACGCGCTCGCGCCGATCGCCGCTCGGCAGGTCGAGATCGATGTCGGGCCACTCGCCGCGCTCTTCCGACAGGAAGCGCTCGAACAGCAGCTCCATCGCCACCGGATCGACGGCGGTGATGCCCAGGCTGTAGCAGACGGCGCTATTGGCCGCCGAGCCGCGGCCCTGCACCAGGATGTCCTGCTGCCGGCAGAAATTGACGATGTCCCACACGATCAGGAAGTAGCCGGCCAGTTGCAGCTTCTCGATCAGATCCAGCTCGCGCGCCACTTGCGCGCGGGCCTTGTCGTAGTACGGCCGGTAGCGATCGCGCGCGCCCACTTCGGCGATCTTGCGCAGGAACGAGATCTCGGTCTCGCCGTCGGGCACGGGATAGCGCGGGAAGCGATACCCCAGGTCGGTCATCGTGAACTGCAGGCGGTCGGCCAGGTCGCGCGTGGCGCGAATGGCGGCCGGCCGGTCGGCGAACAGCCGCGCCATTTGCGCCGGCGGCTTCAGGTAGCGCTCGGCATTGGCGGCCAGCCGGCGGCCGGCGCGATGCAGCGGCACGTGCTCGCGGATGGAAGTCAGCACGTCGAACAGCGGCCGCTCTTCGGGCGTGGCGAAGCCGACGCCGCCGGTGGCCACCAGCGGCACGCGGAAGGCGTCGGCCAGGCACGCCAGCGCGTCGTTGTCGTCTTCCTGGTCGCGATGCAGGTGGCGCTGCAACTCGACGTAGGTGTTGGCACGGCCGAACGTGCCGACAATGCGATCGAGCAGGCCGCCGACCCCGTAACGCTCGGCCTGCAGCAAGGCGCGGCCCGGCATGGCAATCAGCCCGGTAGTGAAGCCGTCGAGTTCGTCGATGGCCAGCGCGCCCTCGCCCTTCGGCGCGCGCAGCTTCATGCGCGACAACAGGCGGCAGAGGTTGCGCCAGCCTGCTTGCGAAGCGACCAGGACGGGTAGATGAAATCTGGCGATCTCGTGCGTTGGTGATTTGGAGATTTGGCTACGGGATTTGGTGATTTGGCGAGCGATCTCGTGGTGGCGAGTGACCGCTTCGACCGTGAGTTCGGCGCCAATCAGCGGGCGCAGGCCGGCGGCGAGGGCGGCCTTGTGGAAGCGCGGCGCGCCCGAGACGCCGTCGCGATCGAGCAGCGCCACCGCCGGGTAGCCCAGCATGGCCGCGCGCTCGACGAGCGTCTCCGGGGTTGAGGCGGCGCGCAGAAAACTAAACGCCGATGACGTATGCAGTTCGATGTAGGCCACAGAGGACACAGAGGACACAGAGAAAAACCAATTTATGAAAGGCGTCGTGACCGTTCCGAACAGTCGTGACAGTTAGAAAAACGTCCTCTGAGTCCTCTGCGTCCTCTGTGGCTAACTCTTCTCCGCGGCCTCTTCTCCGCAGCCTCTAATCCACGATCCCCTCTAGAAACCACTGCCCCACGCCGCGTTCAACGACTAACCGGTAGATGGTGCCGTCGGCCATCGCCACGTCCCACTCATCTCTGTCCCATCCGCCTTCGTGGCCGAAGGCCGCGACGTCGCGAGGGGCGCGCCGTAGCTCACCTGATTCATGGCCAGCGGAGGCGGACCACCATTCTCCAGAAGTCCGCCAGGGCCCGGCCGCTTGCACCACTGCTCCACTGGTAAACCCATTCCGATCGGTGACAATCCGGATGGGACGGCCCTCTTGAACGTGGACGCGCGCGGGAATGGGAAATCTGAACCGGCGAAGGGCACATGGCAGATTGGCGACCGACGATTGACGATCAACCTCCGGTTGTCCATGGGCAATCGACGATTGATCGTCAATCGACGATCGAAAATCACCCATTGCAAAGTCCCCCGGCCGCCAGGTATCCACGAGGACGGGTGAGCCGACGTGCTTCTCACCCATCAACGCGCTCAACCGCGCGATCAAAGTCGACACCTGTTCCGGCGCCGGTTGCGCGCGCTCGAGCAGGGTCCACTGCAGCACACGGCCCGGCGTCGGCTCGATGAACACCCGCACCGTGTCGATCGGCGCGTCGGGCGGGTGCGTTTCGAGGTCGAGCAGCACCAGCGTGCGCAGCGTCTTGGCGTCGCGCATCGGCGACGGCAACTGCAGCGTGCGCGAGTGGACACGCCGGGTGGTCAGGCGAAGCGAGGTGCAGATCACGGCGGCGCCGCGATCGGCCTGCTCCAGCCGTTCCGACAACGGCTCGAACAACCGCGCCAGCACGAACGACAACGGCTCGAGGCCCTCGATGGGCCATTCCAGTTCGAGGGCCGCTTCGAACGGCACGTCGTCAACCCACGGCACCAGCGGCCGCGCATCCACGCCGCGCGCCAGCGCCTGCCACTGCAGGCCGCGGTCGCCCAGCCGTTCGAACACCTCGGGGCCGGCGATGGCAGCAAACGCCCCGAGCGTGCGAATGCCCCACTTCGTGAGGGTCTCGAGCTGGCGGTCGTGTTGCTGCCGTGGCTTCGGTCGGCTCGCCTGATGGGTGTGGCGGGGGTGGTGCCAACCCGAAGTGCTGGGGTGCTGGGGTGCTGGGGTGCTGAGGTGCGAAGGTGCGGAGGTGCGGAGGTGCTCGTAGCGATCGAGCACGCTGATGCTGAGGGGCGCGAGCGATTTCTCTTCTTGCCCCGGCTCAACAACCGTTAGACCAGGCCGGCCCAGGGCAAGAAGAGCCGCTGCTGTCTGAGTAAAAGCAATAGCGACGCGCGGCTGCGGCTGCTGACGGGACGGCATGTCTTGTCGGGGTGATACTTCTTGACGGGACGGCACCCCTTGTCGGGATTCCAATGCTGCCTGCAGGTGCTCCCCTAGCTCCTGCGCGGTGCCGAACAGGCGCGACAGGCCGCCGGCATCGAGCAGCACGAGCGGGCCGACCTGCTCGAAGCGCGGCGTGAACGCGCGCGCGACATCGACGACGGCCGCCGCCGACAGCGACGGAGCGCACAATGCGGCAAACACGGTTACCCCGCGTGCACGAAACGGGTGTGGACGTCCACGCGCTCGGCGTGCGACCAGCGGGCCGCCGAGATTGTGGCGCCGGAGCGAACACCGCCCAGCCGGCGGGCGCGATCATGCTCGCCTTTCCACAGAACCTGACGGGGCGGCACTCCTTGACGGGAGGGCACTCCTTGTCGGGAGGGCACTCCTTGACGGGAGGGCACTTCTTGTCGGGAGGGCACTTCTTGTCGGGAGGGCACT
>JBFWUK010000035.1:4492-12334 GCA_050247355.1 Vicinamibacterales bacterium
CTTGTCGGGAGGGCGCTTCTTGTCGGGAGATGGAGATCTCAGTACCCATCACGATCGAGCGGCCGCCGGAGCTGCGGGCCACGGGCTGGGCGGCCAGGATGACGACCGCCGTATCGCTGCCTTCGATGGCGCGCTCGATGCGGAACCAGGTCGACGCCGGCAGCCGGCGCAGCGCCTGTGCCGGCACGTCAATGAGATCGATGGCGACCAGCGTGCACACGCCCGACTGCACCACCAGGTTGAGCGACTTGATCGCGCGATCGATCACACGTTCGACGAACGTGCCCGGGCCATTGACCGCGCGCACGCCGGGCAGCCACGCCGGGTCCACGGCAACCGCGGTTTTCGACACCGCCTGGCCGCGCACCCACAACAGCCGCGGCAGCACAATGCCGCACGCCGCCGCCGTGGGCGGATCGAAGCGATCGAAGGTATCGATCAGCGCCACCGATTCGCCGCGGCGGGTCGCCGCCGCCAGGGCGGCCCAGACCAATCCCGTACGACCAGACGAAGCCGGTCCCACCACTTCAGACACCTGCCCCCGCGGCAAGCCACCGGCGAGTCCGCGATCCAGGGCCTCGACGTCCAGCGGCGACACCGCGTCTTCGCCCAGGCGTTCGGGAATGGCAGAGGTGAGGGTTCGGTCGAGTTTTCGCTCTCGGAGCAGGGCTTCTACGGTGGCGCGGACGGCCATATCTCACCTCTATTCGCTTAACTTTCGCCATTGTAACGAGCCTTGGGCGAAAGTCAAGCGAATGCGGCGCGAGGGTTAGAATCAGCCCAAGGGCATGAACTCTTACTTCAGCCGCTACCACAGCCGACGGTGGAGCCCGATTTGGGGGGCGTTCACGGCCACCACCGTGTCGGTGGTGTATCTCCTCGCCGGCTTCAGCGGGTACCACCTGAACCGGCGCGCCAGGTTTTTAGCCGACGCGGCGTGGTCCGACTCCATCATCTGGTGGGAAGTCGGCGCCGGAGCCGCGGTGATCCCGATCGCCATCTACTTCTGGCGCAAGGGCGCGCGCGAGATCGAACACCGACTGGCCGCCGAACCAGGCCGCCGCCGATAAAACGACACAATTCCGGCACTTAGGGGAACTCCCGCCCGCGGCGGCTCGTCTCTAGGCAGCATGCTGCAAGATTTTCGCTACAGCGTCCGGCTGCTCCTCCGCCACCCGGCCTTTACGCTGACCGCCATCAGCGTGCTCGCGCTCGGCATTGGCGTGAACGCCGGCATCTTCGGCCTCATCAACGGCCTGTTGCTGCGCCCGCTGCCGGGCGCCGAAGCAGCCGGCGAGGTCATGGGCCTCTACAGTCACGACCGCACCACCGAACGCGGCTACCGTGCCTTCTCGTATCGCGGCTTCAGCGACGTGCGCGAGGCCGGCGGCCCCTTCGCGACGCTGGCCGCGCACAACGTCGCCATGGTCGGCATCAGCGAAGGCAACACCACGCGCCAGTCGTTTGCCGACATCATCAGCACGCGCTACTTCGAAACGCTGGGCGTGGCGCCGGTGTTCGGCCGCGACTTCACCCTCGACGAGGAACGGCCGGGCAGCCAGCACCGCTCGGTGATCGTCAGCTACCGCTACTGGGAGCGCCACAATTTCGATCGCGACCTGCTGTCGAAGAGCGTGCGCGTCAACGGCCAGGATTACGGCATCATCGGCGTGGCGCCGGAAGGCTTCGGCGGCACCACCGCCATTCTCGGCACCGAGTTGTGGCTGCCGCTCGGCGTGCACGACGACATCGAGAACGACTACAACAGCCGCGCCCACCGCCAGCTGGCGGATCCTGAAACCTACGTGCTGGTGGTGTTCGGCCGGCTCAAGCCGGGGCTGACCCAGGCCCAGGCCGGCGAGCAGATGCGGGTGATCGCCGCCGCGCACGAAAGCGCCTACCCCGCCGCAAACAAGGACCGCGACCTCATCGTCCGGCCGCTCAGCCGGTTGAGCATCAGCACCAGCCCCTCGGACGACACGCAGTTGTACGTGCCCATGGCCATGCTGCAGGGCTTGGCCGCCGCGGTGCTGCTCACGGCGTGCCTCAACCTGGCCAACATGATGCTGGCGTTCGGCACCGCCCGCCAGAAGGAGATTGCCATTCGCCTGGCCGTCGGCGGCGGCCGCGGCCGCATTGTCCGTCAGTTGCTGATGCAAGGGCTGCTGCTGTCGCTCGTCGGCGGCGGCATCGGGCTGGTGATCGCGTCGTGGGCCATGCAGATCCTGGTGTCGTCGATTTCGACGGTGCTGCCGATCGCCGTGCTGCTGAACGTCACGCCGGATCAGCGCGTGCTGCTGGCGACGCTCGCCTTCTCGGCCGGCGCCACCATTGCGTTTGGCCTGTGGCCGGCGCTGCAACTGTCGCGGCCCGACCTGCTGGCCGCGCTCAAGGACCAGGCCGGCGAGGTCAGCGGCCGCCTGGGCCGCCGGGTCACGGTGCGCGGCGCGCTGGTCACCGTGCAGCTCGCGCTGTCGCTGGCGCTGTTGATCCTGAGCGGCCTGTTCGTGCGCACGGCGGCCGCCGGCGCGTCCGACGATCCCGGCTTCCGTGTCGATCCGCTGGTGGTCGCGCAAGTCGAGCCCAAGCTGGGCGGCTACGACGATGCCCGCGGCCGCGACGTGCAGTTGACGGCGCTCGAGCGGCTGCGGAGCACGCCCGGCATCGAGGCCGCCGCCTCGGCCTCGGTGCTGCCCTTCGGCGACATCACGGTGGGCACCGCCGTGCAGCGCGAAGGCCCGCGCCTGCGCAACGAGGATCCCGAAGCGCGCGGCAAGCTGTTCCGCGCCCTCGAGTACACCGTCAGCGCCGACTATTTCCGGACGCTGGGCCTGGCCATGCTGCGCGGCCGCGAGTTCACGGCCGCGGAAGAAGCCGGCGCCACCGGCACCGAGCCGGTGATTATCGATGCGGCACTGGCGGCGCAACTCTATCCCGATGAAGATCCGGTGGGCCGCCTGCTGCAATTCGGCGCGCAATACGGCGGCGACGATGCGCAGCCGATGCAAATCGTCGGCGTGGCGCCGCCCGTGCGGCACGACCTGATGGAGCGCGACGCCGAAGCGCACATCTACCTGCCGTCGGGCCGCAGCCTGGCCAACCACTTGTATGTCTACGCCCGCGCCGCCGGCGGCGTCGAGGGCGGCGCCATTCTGCCCGCGGTGCGCGATCAGCTGCTGTCGATCGACGCGCAAATCCCGTTGGTCTCGTTGAAGCCGTTCCGCACGCTGCACGAGCAGAGCGCGTCGGTGTGGATTCTGCGGGCCGCCGCGCGGCTGTTCCTGGCCCTCGGCCTGGCCGCGGCCTTCGTCGCCGTGGTTGGACTTTACGGCGTCCGCAGCTACCTGGTGTCGCGCCGCTCGCGCGAGTTTGGCGTGCGCATGGCGGTGGGCGCCGCGCCAC
Source organism: Vicinamibacterales bacterium (assembly GCA_050247355.1). Lineage (GTDB taxonomy): Bacteria > Acidobacteriota > Vicinamibacteria > Vicinamibacterales > UBA2999 > 12-FULL-67-14b. Next base: position 7,895 of record JBFWUK010000035.1, read on the forward strand.
GCGACGTGCTGCGCCTGGTGATGCGCGAGGCCATCGTCACCACGTCGGCAGGACTCGCCGGCGGGTTGGTACTGGGCGCTGTGCTTGGCTTCGGGCTGAGCCGCATCATGTACCAGGTCAGCCCATTCGATGTGGTCACGCTGGCCACCGCGGCCGCCGTGCTTGGCCTGGCGTCGCTGGGCGCGGCCTTCATTCCGGCGTGGCGAGCCGCCGGCATCTCGCCCAGCACAGCCATCAGGGCCACGGATTAAGAGCCGGGCCACAGACTAGACACAGATTAGACACAGATTCTCTTCTCAAAGGCCCGGCGTGCTGGTTCCCGGCACTCCGTACCCATGAGAGAAAATCGGCGTCTAATCGGTGTCTGATCTGTGGCCTGCCTTTGGGGGGCGGCCCAACGAAGGAGCATCTGTGGCTGAACGAATCATTCTCATCAGCGGTGCCACTGGCCAGCAGGGCGGTGCCACCGCTCGCGCTCTCGCCGGCAAGGGCTTCAAAATCCGCGCCCTCACGCGCAATCCCGACAGCGAGGCCGCCAGGGCGATTGCCGCCACCGGCGCTGAGCTCGTCAAGGGCGACCTGGACGACGAGGCGTCGCTGAAAGCGGCGCTGGCCGGCGCGTGGGGCGCCTATGCGGTGCAGAACACCTGGACCGCCGGCGTCGAAGGCGAAGAAGCACAGGGCCATCGGTTTGCGAAAGTGGCGCGCGCGGCGGGCGTGCAGCATTACGTGTATGCCTCGGTCGCCTCGGCCGACCGCAAGACCGGCATTCCCCACTTCGAAAACAAATACCGCGTTGAAGACACCGTTCGCGGCCTCGGGTTCCCGTCCTACGCCATCATCCGGCCGGTGTTCTTCATGGAGAACCTGCCCAGCCCATGGTTCCTGAACGGCGACCACCTGGTGAGCACGTTGAAGCCAGACACCAAACTGCAGATGATCGCCGTGCGCGACATCGGCGAGTACGGCGCGCTGGCCTTCCTGGACGATGCGCGGTTCAGGAACCTGGAACTGGATATCGCGGGCGACGAGGTCACGCTGCCGCAAGCCGCCGACACGATTGGCCGCGCGCTGGGCAAGCCGCTGTCGTACCTGCAAATTCCAATCAGCGAAGTCCGCAAGAACAGCGAAGACTTCGCGCTGATGCTGGAATGGTTCGAGGCCGTGGGTTACGACGCCGACATCGCCGGCAACGCGGCGAAGTACGGCGTGAAGCCCACGTCGTTGGCCGACTGGGCGGCGGGATTGGGCCGGTAGGGCGGTCTTCCCCACCCGCCTTACCCGCCCGACCCCGCCCTACCTGCCCTGACTCGTCGGCGGCGCGTCCAGCTTCGCCGGCTTCCGTGTGTGGAAGCCGGCGGCATCCTGATACGCCTTCGCCAGCGCGATGATCTCCAGTTCGCGGTACGGCTGGCCGTAGATCACGGCGTTGGTCGGGCTGCCGGTATCGGCGAAGCCGTTCGGCAGGTTGATGGCGGGGTAGCCCGCCGAGTTCGCCATGGTGAAGTGGCGCTGGGTCGGCGGCTGCGGGCGCTGCGGCCGCGGGGCGGCCGGCGGCGCGCCCGGTGCGCCGGGCGGGCGTCCTGGCCCGCCGACACCGGTGTTGTTCGATCCCACCAGGTAGACGTCGACGTGCGAGGTGGCCTTGGCCAGCTCGATCATCATCATCATGCGCGCGCGCTGCTGCTGCAGGTAGTCGGGCGCCGGAATCAGCCGGCCGCCGGCCTGGTTGCCGCCCCGTGTGCCCTTCATGCGGCCGGCGCGGATGTGCTCGTCGAAATACGCCGTGCGTTCGACGTTGAAGCCGCTGATGTTGGCCGAGAACTCCGGCACCGTCACCGGGATGAACTGAGTGATGCCCAGGCCGCGCAGCGTCTCGAGCGTCTGCCCGGCATTGGCCTTCGCCGACGCGTTGGTGATGCTGTCGAACGAATCCTGGATGATGCCGACCTTCAGCTTCTTGATGTCGAACCGCGCATCCCAGTTGAACGGCACGTCGGTCACGCTCATGTCGCGGCCGTCCGGCCTAGCGATGGCCTGCATGACGATGGCCGTGTCTTCGGCGTAGCGGCAGATCGGCCCCAGCCGATCCAGCGTCCACGACAGCGCCATGCAGCCGTGCCGGCTGACGCGGCCAAACGTCGGCCGCAGGCCGGCCAGCCCGCAGCGAGCCGACGGGCTGAGGATCGATCCGCTGGTCTCGGTGCCAATGCCGAAGGCGATGCAACCAGCAGCGGTCGCAGACGAAGGGCCGGCCGACGAGCCGCTCGAACCCTGCGTGGGGTCCCACGGGCTCTTGGTCTGGCCGCCAAACCAGTTGTCGCCGCCCGCGAGCTCGCCGGTCGACACCTTGGCGATCAGCACGGCGCCGGCGTCGCGCAACATCTCGACCACGCTGGCGTCGTAGTCGAGCACCTGCTCCTTGAACGGCGCCGAGCCCCAGGTGGTGGGGTGGCCCTTGACCGAGATGATGTCCTTCGCGCCCCACGGTATGCCGTGCAGCGGTCCCTTGTACTTGCCGGCGGCAATCTCCGAGTCGGCGCGCCTGGCTTCAGCGCGGCCGTAGTCGTCCAGGAACGTGACGACGTTGTTCAGCAGCGGGTTGTAGCGGTGCAGCCGGGCCAGGTACATCTCGGTCAGCTCGAGCGACGAGACCTGCTTGGTACGGACGAGCTCGGCGAGGTGGCGCACCGGCCAGAACGCGACGTCTTCCAGATTGGACGGACGCTTCACCGCCGGCGCCGCGCTCAGGCGGAACGGCTGCCGGGTCTTGTTGACGGCCAGGCCGGGAACGACCGGGCTGAAGTGGAACGGCGGCGAGACGTCGGGCGGGATGTGGAGCTTGCGGAGGTCTTCGTAGCCCGCCAGATTGCGGTTCGCGCCCTCGACCAGCGCGGTGCGCTCCTCCTCGGTCAGGTCGATCCCCGACAGCTTGAGCGCCTCGGTGACCATGGCCAGGGTGACCCGCTGCGACCCGGCGTCCTGCATGCGCGCCCACAGGATGCCCGGGGCCAGGGTGGCGCCCAGGCCGGCGCCCGCAAAGTGCGCCATGAATCGTCGTCTGGTCTGGTCGATGTTTTTCATTGGATCTCCCGGTCCGCCTGAAGGCGGACGCCACATCTATGTAGCATCCGGTTTTAGCCGGATAACTCCCGGCTTTAGCCGGACCTAGTCTACTCAAATCGCATAAAATTGAAGCTCTTGCAAAACAGATTGAATCAAGCCGCACTGCGCATTGCGGTTGCCCTTACCCATCGCAACTTCCGGCTCCTCTGGTTGGGCGCGCTGACGTCGAGCATCGGCACCTGGATGCAGAAGATCGCCCAGGCGTGGCTGATTGTGACCATGACCGGGTCGGCGTCGGCGTTCTACATCGGCCTTGACGCCTTCGTCGGCGAAGCTCCGATCCTGCTGTTCACGCTGATTGGCGGCGTGGTCGCCGACCGCCGCGATCGCCGGCACATGATGCTGATGTCGCAGATGGTGCAGATGGTGGTGGCCTTCGTCCTGGCCGCGCTGGTCTTCACCGAGACGGTCCAGATCTGGATGGTGCTGACCCTGTCGTTCATCACCGGCCTGGCGCAGGCGTTTGGCGGGCCGGCCTACCAGTCGCTGGTGCCGACGCTGGTCCCCAAGGATCACCTGCCGAACGCGGTCGCGCTCAACTCGATCCAGTTCAACCTCGCGCGCGTCATCGGTCCGATCGTCGCCGGCACCGCGTTGGCGGCCTTCGGCATGGTGGCGTGCTTTGGGTTGAACGGCGTCTCGTTCCTGTTCGTGATCGCCGCCATCCTCGCGCTGCGCAACATCCACGTGCCGCCGGCGGCGACCAGCAACATGCTGGAGCAGATGAAAGACGGCCTGCGCTACGTCCGCCATTCGCGCAACCTGCTGTCGGTGACGGCGCTCGGCTTCATCGGCGCCTTCCTCGGCCTGCCGCTGCTGACCTTCCTGCCCGTGATCACGAAGGACGTGTTCCAGCAGGACGTCGCCTTCTACTCGTGGCTGATGACCTGTTCGGGCGCCGGCGCGGTGACCGGCGCGCTGGTCGTGGCCTGGATTGGCAAGCACCGCCACATCGGCCGCCTGCTGCTGGTGTTCCTCGGCTTGTTCGGCGTCGCGATGGCGGCCTTCTCGCTGTCGCGCACGCCGCTCTTGAGCGCGGGCATCCTGTTCCTGGCCGGCGGCCTGCTGGTAATGTGCTTCTCACTGACCACGTCGCTGGCGCAACTGCTCGCCCCCGCCGAACTGCGCGGCCGCGTCGTCAGCATCTACATGGTGGCGTTTCGCGGCGGCTCACCGCTCGGCGGCCTGGCGGCCGGCTGGCTGGTAACGCAGGTCGGCTCGGCGCCGATGGTGCTGATGGTGAATGGCCTGGTGCTCGCGACGGTCGCGACCTTCTTTCTGATCAAGGGACACGGGCTCAAAGACATCTAGCGG
>JBFWUK010000035.1:12434-44408 GCA_050247355.1 Vicinamibacterales bacterium
GGCGGCCGGCTGGCTGGTAACGCAGGTCGGCTCGGCGCCGATGGTGCTGATGGTGAATGGCCTGGTGCTCGCGACGGTCGCGACCTTCTTTCTGATCAAGGGACACGGGCTCAAAGACATCTAGCGGCCTGGCCCGAGCCGGGGTCTGACCCCGAGCAGGAAGCGCCGAGGGGTCTGACCCCACCGCGGGCCAGCCCGCTGTTGCCGGGAGGGCACTCCCCGTCGGGACGGCACTTCTTGTCGGGAGGGCACTTCTTGTCGGGAGCGGGCCGGGAACGGCGTGCTAGAGTCCCGACGCATCAAGTAATCGACGGCCTACGACTGGAGGGTGTGTGACGAAGATGAAGTTCGCGCTGATCGCCGTGTTCGCCACCGTGGCCATTGCCGGTGCCATGGCCTTCCAGGGCACCGGCAAGAAGGGCTACATCATCGCGCAGGTGGATGTGACCAACCCACAGCAGTACGCGGAATACGCCAAGCTGACACCGGCGCTGATCGAAAAGGCCGGCGGACGCTTCATGGCGCGCGGCGGCCGCGTCGCCACGCTCGAGGGGCCGGCGGCGCCCAGCCGCGTGGTGATCATCGAGTTCCCGAGCTTCGAGCGCGCCCAGGAGTTCTACAACTCACCCGAGTACGTGGCCGCGCGGAAGCACCGTGCCGGCGCAGCAACGGCGCAGTTTGTGGTAGTCGAAGGCTCCTGAGATGCCGGAACGGTCCGGCTAAAGCCGGACGCCACTAGAATGGCAGCGGCGGCCGGCGGTCGCCAACGCCAGGTGCCTTCCCGACCAGTGGTGCCTTCCCGACCAGTGGTGCCCTCCCGACCAGTGGTGCCCTCCCGACGGTAAGTGCCCTCCCGACCCGCCTCCGCGCTTGCGCGCTACGGCGCGGCAAGCAGGAAGTGCCCTCCCGCCAGGTTCCTGCCTAAAGGGAATCGAGAAACACGAGCAGAGCGCGACGCAACGGTTCGGTCGTCGTGCGGTAGCGATCGATCACGGCCGACGCTTCTCCACCGTGACGCAGAATCGCCTCGGCCGGTGAGGCCGATCCGCCGTCGTGCATCAACGCGCGCCGGAAGCGAAGCCCCCACAAGGCGGGCGTGCGGATCTCGTTGGGCTGCGCGGCCTCTTGAGCAATGCCGTCGCCCGTCCCGACATCGTGCAGCAGCAAGTCGGAAAACAGCGCGACCGTCTTACGGTTGAGTGCCGCCGATGCATTCGCGCCGGTGGTCAGCGCCGGCGTGTGGCACGACGCGCAGCCGACGGCCGTGAACACCTGCTCGCCGGTCCGCACTTCGTCGGTGATCGCCCCCCGTGCCGGCGGCGCCAGGAACTTCATGAAGGCCTCGAAGTTGTCGATGGCCCGCTTGCCGGTGCGCGGGTCAACCAGGTCTTCAGGATCGCGCACCAGGTCGCACTCGCGCATCTGCGCCGCGGAGACGCCGCCCGACGGCTCGTCCGGAAACACGTCGTTGGTGATGCCCATCTCGTTGGTGTAGGCGTCGCCCGCGAACGTCAACAGCGTGGCGATCTGCGCCTTCCAGCCGAACCGGCCGACCCGCCGCTCGCCAGTCGCCTTGTCGATGACGACGGCGGCGCGGCCACTGATGCCGTCACGATCGCGGTCGAAGGGATCCTCGAGCGCCAGCAACGTCTCGTCAGGAATGGCCTCGATCAGCCCGGCGCCAAACAGCGGCACCGACGTGCGGCGCGCGAGCACGGTCGCCTCAACGGGCATCACCGCCTGACAACGATGGTTGGGGATCGAGAAGATCTGGAACAGCGTGGTGCCGCCAAGCTCCCTGAACGAGCCATCGGGGTTCGTGCCGCCGACCCGCAGTTCGGTCATCGGGCTGCCGCCGCCAATGAACGGCACGTTGTGGCACATCGCGCAGCCGGTGCCGTTGAACATCGGCCCCAGCCCTTCGCTGGCCTCCTCGACCTCACGAAAGTCTTCGAGGCCAAGGCGGAACTCCTCGAATTCGCGTGGCGTGGCCCCCGGCAGGGGATCGCCCGGCGCCACCGGCGCCTGGGCGACGACCTGCAGGGTGGCGGCAACGAGCGCCGCGGCCGCACCGGCGAGTGAGAGCCAGGCCTTCATCTCACGATCAGGATGGCGCGCATGGCCGTATGGCCGGCGCCGCACGGCCGCGAGCACTCGATCACGAACCGGCCGGCGGTGTCGGCGGTGTAGGTCACGACGGTCTCGCCGCGCCGGCGCTTGGGGATGGCCGCGTCAACGCTGGTGCCGAGAATGCGGAAGCCGTGATCGGTGTCTTCGCTGGTCAAGTGGAACTCGATGACGGTTCCCTTCTCGACCACGATCTCCGAGGGCGAGAACGCAAAGCGCTCCGCCGACACCTTGATGATCTTCCGATCTGGGGATTTGGTGAGCTGGTGACTGTCACTCGGATTTGTGGATTTGGTGACGCGGGGATTTGCCAACGGCGCGATCGGCCACGCCACGGCCAGCACCAGGCTCAGCACAACGACGTTGATTGCTGCCTTCATACTAGAACCACCAACCTACTCCGACGTTGAGATGCCACGGGCCCTGGACCACGCTGCTCTTGTTGCGCTCGCGCACGACGTCGAACTTGAACGCCACATCGGGATCGGGATAGTAGGTGGCGCCCACCACCAGGGCGTTGCGCTGGAACTCCTGCAACGGCAAATAGCCCTCGGGCATCTTGTTCTGCGTGTCGAACAGCTCGTAGCGGCCGAACACCACGACTTCGTGCGCCCACGCATTCGGACTGACCCGCGTCGCCGCCTCGGCGTAGGCGCCGATCAGGCGGCTGGCAATGTTGGGGCTGATGCCTGACTGCGCCTGCAGCGCGCGGTTGAGATCGCCGGCGCCATCGATGTTCACCATCGACCATTGGCCGCGCAACTCGTGGCGCCCGCGGCGGTAGCGTGCATCGAGGGAACTGACGCCGACGGTGGGCGTCTCGATGTCCAGGCGGATGAGGCCGAAGCCGCTGCCGCCGCGCCAGAAGCTGGCGCCCGAGGTCAGGCCGCCGCGGCGCCACTCCAGGCGGCCGGCGACCGCCGGTTCGCTGATGTCGGCCCGCCCGCCCTGCTGGCGGCCGTCCTTGATGCCCTCCTCGGCGGTGAATCCCGCGGCGTTGAGGCCGGGCAACACGTAGGCGCGATACGACACCCCGCCGCCAAGCTCGCCGAACAATCCCGCGCCGGTGTCGCGCCAGGTCGTCGGCACGATCACGCTGTCGACGAACGTGCGCTCGACGCCGTTGAAGGTCGGGGGTTCGTGGCGTTCGTTCTGTATGCCAACCGGCACCAGCACCATGCCGGCCCGCACGTTCAGCCGGCGATTGATCATCAGGTCGATGTAGGCCTGCTCGACGGCGACTTCACCGGTTTCCTCCCCACCCTCGACAAAGGCGTGCTCGACTTCCACTTCCGACCAGAACTTCAGCCGGTCCGAAAAGCTGTGGCCGACCATCAGGACGAAGCGATGAAGGTCGATCGAGGTGGGCTGGTCCTGCACCTTGTTCAGGTGGGTTTCCATGTAGCCCGAGAGTGTGGGAATGCCCTCCCGCGACGCTGTGGATTGGGCCTGGGCCGCCGCCTTGTGACCGAAAAGGCCCAACAAAACCAGCAAGGCCAGAAGGAAGTTCCTATTGGCGAACTTAAATAGGTGAATCATCTAAATAGTTATTTTGAGTTATCAAAATAGCTGGACATGCCTCTGCTGTCAAGCGCATTCCAAAGGAGCGTGGTTATTGGGGAAGAACTCGGCCGCCAGTGATGAAACGGCGGTAGCCCGAATACCGGGTGCTCGTGCGCAGGCGGGGTGTGCCCGCGCCGCGGGTGATTCGGAACGACGTGGATTCGACCGGCAGGATCAACGTTTCAGGGGGATCCTGGAAGGTCACCGGCTTGAAGCGGATCGAGGTGTCCCACCGCTCCATGGTCCACGATCCCCACCGCACGCGATTGGCGGCCTTGCGCGGCAGCGGGATGTCGACCAGGCCGATCAGGCCCTGGTCTAACCGGAGCACGTCGAAGGTCTCGGCGTCGATCCACACCCGGCCGCGCATGCCCCCCTCGAGCGAGAAGCTCACGCATTCCTCATTGCCGTTGATCAACTCCGATGTCACCGACGGTTTCTCGACCATGCGGTAGTCGAGCAGGATGGCCGCGCGGTTGTCGATGCGGGCGGCGCCGGCCAGCTTGAAGCTGTACTCATGACGCTGCTGCGGCAGCAGCAACGACAGCGGCTGCACCTCCGAGGCGTTCTGCTCGGGCGCGGTGCAGTTGTCCTGATCGTTCTTGCGTGGCGCGTGACCGTTGACCTTGAGCACCTGGCGCAGCGTGCGAGCCTCGATCGGCGCCGGGTCTTCGTCGGTCGGTTCCCACGACAGGCGCAGCTCGGACTCCACCGTGCGCCCGCGCGTCAGGCCGCCCGAATCAACCGGCATCAAGCCGACGATTTCAATGCAGACCAGGCTCTGCGCGCGCATGAAGTACTGCTCGACGCGCTCGCCGACGCGCTGCAGCACGTCGGCCAGAGCCGGCGCGGCGGGCGCTTGTCCAGAGGCGACCGACCCGGCCACCAGGACGATGGCGGGAAGCAGGAACGCCGTTGAGCTGGGACGCAGACTCACTCTGCGCGGATTATACCCACCTCACCGCCGGCGTCCAGACCGATCAGCAGCCGAGCTACTGCACGTCGAGGACGAAGCTGATCGGGATGCGCGTCGGCGCGTAGCAGACCTTGTCGTCGCAGGCCTGGTACTCGAGCCGGCCCGAGATCCTGACCGTCGGCGACGCCGCCAGCGCCTGGCGGGCGGCGGGGGTCGCCAGAATGGCGACGTCCTGCACCAGCGTGAAGGGCTTGCCGTAGGTCTCGACTTTCTCGTCGAGTTCCTTGAAGTGATAAATCTCCGACGGCGGATATTTCGTCGGCGCGACCTGCAGCCAGGGCTGCGCGTCGATCTTCACGGCCACCACCTGGTAGTCGTGCTTGCCGGGCGCGTAGACGTGCATCAGCCTCTTGGGCGTGACATTGAAGGCAATCGACAGCCGCTTACCGGGCGCCGCGGCGGCATCGCTGATCGAGCTATGCAGCGTCACGTGCATGGTGTCGGCGCGCACGGCGCCGGCCGGCGTGGCCTGGCTGGTTTCGACTTTCGGCCGTAATTGGCCATGAACGGCCGGGCCGCTGGCCAGGGCGAGGGCGCCGACGATAACGAGCGGAAGTGGCTTCATAGGGCTCTCTAACAGGATGCCGCCGATGCCGTAAACGATACCGCAACTGCTAAGATCCCCGGAAGCATGGCCGGCCGCCCCCCCACCCGTATTCTTGTCGCCGAAGACGATCCTGACATTGGCGGCCTGCTCGAGCACTACCTGCAGAAGGCCGGGTTCGTCGCCACCCTGGTCACCTCGGGGCGTGACGTCATGCCCCAGATCAAGCGCGAATCGCCGGACCTGGTCGTGCTCGACCTGATGCTGCCCGGTCTCGACGGCCTGCAGGTGTGCCGCGCCATCCGCGCCGACGCCCATACCGCGGCCATTCCCATCATCATGCTCACGGCCAAGGCCGAGGAGTCGGATCGCATTGTCGGCCTCGAGCTTGGCGCCGACGACTACATCACCAAGCCGTTCAGCCCCAACGAAGTCGTGGCGCGGGTGCGGGCGCTGCTGCGCCGCGCCCATCGCGCGGCGCCGGCCAACAGCCGCCTGAGCTACGGCGGACTCTCGGTTGACGTCGATCGCCACGTCGTCAAGATCGACGGCACCGAGGTCAAGCTCACCGCCAAGGAATTCCTGCTGTTGCAGTACCTGATGCTGCACCGCGGCCGCGTGCTGTCGCGCGACCTGCTGCTGTCCGACGTGTGGGGCTACTCGTACACCGGCGGCACCCGCACGGTCGACGTGCACGTCCGCCGGCTGCGCGAAAAGGTGCCGATGCTGGCCGACACGATTGTGACCGTCAAGCAGTTCGGTTATAAGCTGCTCGACCCGGCACCGGCGTGATGGCCCTCACTTCCACGACCTTGTTCCTGCTCGGCGTGGCCGCCGGCCTGGCGCTGGCCGTGGCCGTGGCCGCGTTCCTGCGGTCGTTCCGCGCCCGCGCGCGCGCCGCGCGGGTGAGCGCCATGTTGTCGGTGGCGCGGCGCTACGCCCTGGGCGACCTGAGCCGGCCGGTGCCCGACTACGGTGACGACGACCTCGGCACGGTGGCCCGTGGCATGGACCAGGCAATCCAGGAACTCGGCCGCCGCGTCGACAGCCTGACCCGCGATCGCGCCCGCATGGAAGCCATCCTGTCGAGCATGATCGAGGGTGTGCTGGTCGTCGATGAACAGGGCCGCCTGCAACTGGTCAACGACGCCGCCCGCCGCATCCTCAAGCTGGAGAAGGACGCGATCAACCGTTCCTACGTCGAGGCCATCCGCCATCCGGGCATTGTCGAGCACCTCGGCCTGGCGCTGGCCGGCGGCGAGACCAGCGCGCTCGAGCTGTCGGTCACGCGCGACACGACCCGCACCCTGGTCGCGCAAGTGGCGCCGGTGATTGCCGCCGGCCGCGGCGCGGTGCTGGTGATGCACGACATCACCGAGTTGCGGAAGGCCGACCTGATCCGCCGCGACTTCGTGGCCAACGTCTCGCACGAACTCCGCACACCGCTCACCGCGATCAAGGGCTACGCCGAAGCGCTGATCGACGACCCTGACGATCGCGACGCGCACGACCGGTTCCTGGAGATCATCCACCGCCAGGCCGAGCGCATGGAGCGGCTGGTGAAGGACCTGCTGCGGCTGGCGCGGCTCGAGGCCGGGCAGGAAACCGTGGAGCTGGCGCCGTGCGACGTCGCCGCCCTGGTCGGCGGCATCGCCGGGGATTTCGAGGCGGCGGCCGCCGCGAAGCAGCAAAGCATCGAAGTCACCGTCGCGCCCGAGGCGGCCATGATCAACACCGACGCCGCCAAGCTGCACGACATCGTCCGCAACCTGGTCGAGAACGCGGTGAACTACACGCCGGCCGGAGGAGCGATCGATGTCCACGCCGGCGTGAACGGCGGCCGGTTCCAGTTGAGCGTCGCCGACACCGGCCACGGCATTGCGCCCGACGACCTGGGGCGGGTATTCGAGCGCTTCTACCGGGTCGACAAATCACGCGCCCGGCCCGGCGGCACCGGACTGGGGCTGTCGATCGTCAAACACCTGGTGCAGGTGCTCGAAGGCGAGGTCGTGGTTCAGAACCAGGCGGCCGGCGGTGCGTTGTTCACCGTCACCTTGCCGATGAAGTGAAAAGCTAGGGCAGGCCGATCGCGTGCAGGATGAAGAACGCGACGGCCGCGATGCCAGCCGACGCGGGAATCGTCAGGATCCACGCCCACACGATCTGACCCGCGATCCCCCAGCGCACGGCCGACAGGCGGCGCGTCGAACCCACGCCGATGATGGCGCCGGTGATGGTGTGCGTGGTGCTCACGGGCACGCCGAGCGCGGTGGCGGTGAACAGCGACACCGCACCGGCGGTCTCGGCGGCGAAGCCGCCCACCGGCTGCAGCCGCGTGATCTTCGAGCCCATGGTGTGGATGATGCGCCAGCCGCCCGCCAGAGTGCCGAGCGAGATCGCCGCGTGCGCCGCCATCACCACCCAGAACGGAATCGTGAACTCGCTCAGGTAGCCGCCCGCGTAGAGCGCACCGGCAATGATGCCCATGGTCTTCTGCGCGTCGTTGCCGCCATGGCCCAGGCTGTAGGCCGCCGCCGACAGCAGTTGCAGCTTGCGGAAGTAGCCGTCGACCCGCGACGGGGCGATGTCGCGGCAAATCCAGTAGACCGCGACCATGAAAAGAAAGCCGAGGATGAAGCCAAACCCTGGCGCGAGCACGATGAAGAGCAGGGTCTTGGTCCAGCCCGACGGAATCAAGGCCACCATGCCGACCTTGGCCACCGCGGCGCCGGCGTAACCGCCGATCAACGCGTGCGACGAACTGGTGGGCAGGCCGTAGTACCAGGTAATCAGGTCCCACACGATGGCGCCGATCAGCCCGGCCAGGATCACCGAGGTGGTGACGATCGTGATGTCGACCATGCCCGAACCGACGGTCTTGGCGACGGCGGTGCCAAACACGAAGGCGGCAATGAAGTTGAAGAAGGCAGCCCAGATCACCGCCTGCCCTGGCTTCAGGACGCGGGTCGAAACGACCGTGGCGATCGAGTTGGCGGCGTCGTGAAAGCCGTTGATGTAGTCGAAGATCAGCGCAACCGCGATGACCAGAATGACAAGGGCGAGAGTCGAATCCACTGCAGCGCTACCCGTGCTTGACGACGACGCTCTCGAGCACGTTGGCGCAGTCTTCGCAGCGGTCGGTGGCCTCTTCGAGCAGGTCGAGGACCTCCTTCCACTTGATCACGGTAATGGCGTCTTTCTCTTCCTCGAACAGCCGGCGCAGCGCCTCGTCGTGCACGTCGTCGGCGGCGTTCTCGAGGCGGTTGACCTCGACGGCGAGGTCGTGGACGCCGACCTTGCGTTCGAGGGCCTCGACGGCGACCTTGACCTGCATGGCCGATTGCCAGGTCAGCGACGCCAGCTCTCTGGCGCCGTAGCGCAGCGACGCCATGCGGTAGCGGCGAGTCACCGTCGCCGCCGCGTCGATGGCGTCCATCACGTCGTCCAGCGACTTAGCCAGGGCGTGGATGTCTTCGCGATCGATTGGCGTGACGAAGGTCGAGTTCAGGCGCTGGATGATGCCGTGCGTCAGCGTGTCGCACTCGCTTTCCACCTGCTTGATCTTGAGCGCGGTGTCCCAATCCGGCGGGTCGGACGACAACATCCGTTCGAGCAGGGTGGCGCCGGTGACGATCCGGTCGGCCAGGGTGATGAAATCGCCGAAAAACTTCTCTTCGCGGGGGATCAGGCGGAAACGCACGCCGAAATTATGTCACGCGCACGTTACATCGTTGTTACATGAAGCAGTGGTATCGTTAATCGACGATTAACGATGTCATGAAAAAGCCCTCCCTTCCCGGCGATTGTTGCCCGCCTGAGACACCCGAGCCAGCGATCGGCCCGCTCGAGGGCCCGCTGGCCGACGCCGACCTGGTTGCGTTTGCAAAGGCGACCGGCCACCCTGTTCGCCTGCAGATCTTGCGCATGCTGTCGCGCAAGGACGCGCACATGTGCAGCCACATCGTCGACGAACTGCCGCTGGCGCAATCGACGGTGTCGGAACACCTGCGCATCCTGAAGAACGCCGGGCTGGTGCAGGCAAACGAACGGGGGCCGCGCGTCAGCTACTGCATCGTGCCGTCGGCGGTGAACCGGTTCAAGGCGCTGCTGGGAGCCTTGTGACCCGCGACACCACCAACCCGGGCGTGACCAGGAGCCTGTCGTTCCTGGATCGGTACTTGACGGCCTGGATCTTCCTGGCCATGGGCCTCGGCGTGACCGCCGGCTACTTCTTCCAGGGCGGGGTCGAGCGGTTCAACGCCGCGCTCACGGTCGGCGAGAACACCAACCTGTTGATTGCGGTCGGGCTGATCCTGATGATGTATCCCCCGCTCGCCAAGGTGGATTACCAACTGCTGCCGAAGGTCTTCGCCGACTTCCGGATCCTGGCTCTCTCGCTGGTGCAGAACTGGGTGGTCGGCCCGGTGCTGATGTTCGCGTTGGCGGTGACGTTCTTCGGCGTGATCGCGCCGGCGCTGTTCGGACCGGATCCGCGCTGGTCCTCCTACATGGCCGGGCTGATCCTGGTGGGCATTGCCCGCTGCATCGCCATGGTGCTGGTGTGGAACCAGTTGGCGCGCGGCAGCAGCGAGTACGCGGCCGGACTGGTCGCGATCAACAGCGTCTTCCAGGTCGTCACGTTCGGGCTTTACGCGTGGCTGTTCATCACGGTGCTGCCGCCGTGGTTTGGCCTCCAGGGCATGGCCGTCAGTGTCAGCATCGGCGACATTTTCATGAGCGTGATGATCTACCTGGGGATCCCGTTCGCGGCGGGGGGGCTCAGCCGTCTGCTCCTGGTTCGGCGCCGCGGGCGCGACTGGTACGCGCGGACCTTCATCCCGGCGATCTCGCCGATCACGCTGATCGCGCTCCTGCTCACCATCGTGATGATGTTCTCGCTGCAGGGTGAACGGATCGTCGCGCAGCCGCTGGACGTGTTGTGGATTGCGATTCCGCTCAGTACCTACTTCGCGATCATGTTCCTGATCAGCTTCTTCATGGCGTGGAAGCTCGGAGCGGATTACTCGCGCGCGGCGACGCTGGCGTTCACCGCCTCCGGGAACAACTTCGAGCTGGCCATTGCCGTCGCCATCGGCGTGTTCGGCATTGCCTCGCCGATCGCGTTTGCGACGGTGGTGGGTCCGTTAGTGGAAGTGCCGGTCCTGATCGGGCTGGTACACGTGAGCCTCTATTTTCTGCGCCGGCTCTACGGCGGACGAGTCAGCAGTAACCCCGCGGAGTCCAGCATGAGCCGAGTATGACCACCCTGACACGAACCTGGCCGACGGCCCACCCACTCCAGTTCCTGCTGGCGGCCGCTGTCGTCTGGGTGGCCCTCTACTGGTCGCTCGTGCCGGCGTCCGAGGCGCTGGTGGCGGCCCTTCCGGTGGACCGGGAGAGTCACCTGGGCGGAGCGCTGCAGTTCTTCCTCTACGACACGCCGAAAGTGCTGCTCCTGCTGACCGGAATCGTGTTCGTCATGGGCATGGTGAACTCGGCCTTCACGCCCGAACGCACGCGGGCGCTGCTGGCCGGACGAACGGAGGGGGCGGCAAATGTCATGGCGGCCAGCCTCGGCGTCGTGACGCCGTTCTGTTCGTGTTCGGCGGTGCCGCTGTTCATCGGCTTCGTCCAGGCCGGCGTCCCGCTGGGCGTGACGTTCTCGTTCCTGATCGCGGCGCCGATGGTCAACGAAGTGGCGCTGACGCTGCTGTTCGGCCTGTTCGGCTGGCGCATTGCGCTGCTCTACCTCAGTCTCGGACTCTCGGTCGCGATCGTGGCCGGCTGGGTGATCGGCCGGCTCAAGATGGAGGCCTACCTCGAAGACTGGGTGCGTAACATGCCGCGCGTCGTCACCCAGGCCGACACGGTCCGCTTGACGCTGTCCGACCGGGTCGAGGCCGGGTTCGCCTCCGTGCGTGAGATCGTCGGCAAGGTCTGGCCCTATATCCTGGCCGGCATCGCCATTGGCGCGGTCATTCATGGCTACGTGCCCGAGGCGCTGATGGCGTCGATCATGGGCAAGGACGCCTGGTGGAGCGTGCCGTTGGCAGTCGTCCTTGGCATCCCGATGTACACGAACGCCGCCGGGGTGATCCCGATCGTGCAGGCGCTGCTCGCCAAGGGCGCGGCGCTCGGCACCGTGCTGGCCTTCATGATGAGCGTGATCGCCCTGTCGCTCCCGGAAATGGTGATTCTTCGCAAGGTCCTCAAGACCCGGCTGATCGTGACCTTCATTGCCGTGGTCGCCACCGGGATCCTGCTGGTCGGATACGTCTTCAACGCGCTGCTATAACAACAGAACAGGACACGTCATGATCAATGTGAAAGTGCTGGGGACGGGCTGCTCGAACTGCAAGAACACTATCAAGCTGTTCCAGGACGTCGCGCAGGCGGCCGGCGTGGAGATTCAACTGGAGAAGGTGGAGGACATCCAGGAGATGATGCGCTACCCCATCATGTCGACGCCGGCGGTCGTGATCGACGAACAGGTAGTGCACTCCGGCAGTGTGCCGAGCCGGTCAAAGGTCGAGGGCTGGCTCCAGGGCCCGGCGGCATAAGCGAGGTTCCCGCCGGGATGACCCTTGGTGCGACGCTCGAGCCAGCCTACTTTGCCGGCGGCTGCGGCCGGCTGACTGCCGCCCGCAGTTCCAGCGCGACACGCAGCCCGGCTTCGACGGCCGCCCGAGTGTCGTAGGTTTCGTTCCCGACAAGGTGACCTGGCTCGCCGATGCGCTGGTACAGCGCCCGGAACGCCGACTGATCGCGAACGTCGCGACGGTCGGCGACTTCGACGGCGTGGCGCAGTTCGTGTCCCAACAACCCCATCAAGTCGCAGTTGTGCAGGGACGTGCGCACGGTAATGCGCAAATAACGGCGCAGCGGTGTGGCGCCGACGAACTGCAAGCCGCCGTCGATCGGGTAGCCCTGCGGTGCCGCCTCGACGTGAACAATCAGATCGGAGTCGTGCAGCCGATCGACCAGGTCGCGGAAGGTGGATGAGCGACGCTGCCCTTCGGCCAGCAAACGCGACAGGCGTGGATGCGAACTGCGCACCCGGGAATCAGGGTCTGCGCTCGCTCGCAAGGTGCCAACCGAGAGAACGATCGCAACGACGACGGTCAAGCGCGTCATGAACATGCGCGACCAGCGTAGCCGCCGCCTGTAAGGCCGCGTCGACGGCGGCGAAACGGTGCGCGATCGTCGCCGATCTATCGACGTAACGCGAGCTGGTGAGCCGCGCGGTCTCGCTGGCGCACAAGGACGCGCGCTGGTGCACCGACCTCGTCGATGACGCTGCCGCGGGCGCCCCGGCGCACGGCGTAAATTCCGTGCGACGCAGGTGCAGAACCGCCGACGGCATCCGATACTCTCGAAGTGACTCCCACGCCCTTGGCCGATGGCCGGCTCTCCCGATCCGGATGGTAGCCATCGACCCCTTCCGTGGCATCAGCTTGCCGACGCGGGCCGGCGACCTGGCGCCGCATGTCCAAGCCCTGAGGGCCGATGCCTCCTGCGAACTGGCCCGCGATGCCTTCGACGCCGACGCCAGCCTGTTCGCGGTGGCGATCGTCGACAGCGACACCCGGCCGATTGGCCTGATCAACCGGTTCAAGTTCCTCGAACGCCTGGCCAGCCGGTTCGGGCGCGAACTGGTGCTCAAGAAGCCAGTCAGCCTGCTGATGGAAACCGACCCCCTGATCCTCGACCAGGGTACGCCGATCGATGAACTGGGCAACCGGCTACTGGCCGAGCAGAATCGGTATGTCTTCGACGGGTTCATTGTCACGCGCGACGGCCGCTATACCGGGCTGGGGACCGGGCTGGATCTGATCCGGGCGCTCACCGAGCGGCGGCACGCGGAGCTCGAGCAGCTGGCGCTCCACGACATGCTGACCGGCCTGCCAAACCGGGCGCTGTTCGAGCAGCGCCTCGGGGCGGCGCTGACCGCCGCCGGCGGCACGCACTCGGTGGCGGTACTCTTCGTCGACCTGGATCGGTTCAAGGAGATCAACGACAACCACGGGCATCGCTTCGGTGATCTGGTTCTCTGCGGCGTCAGCCAGCGGATGGGCGCCGCCGTCCGCAAGTCCGACCTGGTCGCCCGCCTCAGCGGCGACGAATTCGCGGTCGTGATTCCGGACCTGCAACACCCTGAAGACGCCGACGCGATTGCCACGGTGCTGCTCGGGAGCTGTGGCGCGCCGCTGGCCGTCGACGGACGCGAAGTCGTGGTCTCGTGCAGCATCGGCGTCGCCCTCTACCCGCAGCACGGTCATACCCAGGAAGCGCTGCTGCGCGCCGCCGACACGGCGCAGTACCACGCCAAGGAAGTGCGCAACAGCTGGCAGCGCTATCGGCCCGAGATGCAGGAGTGGCGGGCGGCGACCCCGGGGCTGGGCGCGCTGCGGCAGGCGCTCGAGGCCGGGCGCCTGGAGGTCCATTTCCAGCCGATCGTCGACATCCTGACCGGCCGCGTCGGCAGCGTCGAAGCCCTGGTCCGCTGGACACACGACGGCTTTGCCGTGGCGGCCGGCGACATTGTCAGCCTGGCCGAAGAATCGGGGCTGATCGTCCCGCTCACCGAGTTCGTGCTGCGGTCGGCGGTGCGGCAGATGCGCGCGTGGGACGACACGCTCGGCCGCACGGACCTGCGGGTCGCGGTGAACATTTCGGCCGTGCAGGTGGCCGAGGGCGGTCTGGTTGGCATGGCCGACCGTGTGCTGGCCGAGTGCCAATTCGACCCGCACCGGCTCGACTTCGAACTGACCGAGCGCGCAGCGATGCGCGCCGCGCGTCGTGTCGTCGCTCGATGACTTGCGGTCGCGCGGCATCACCTTGACGCTCGATGATTTCGGCACCGGCTACTCGGCCCTCAGCCGCCTCGAACGCCTGCCGATTGATGCGATGAAGATCGACAAGAGCTTTCTCGAAGGCGCCGGAGGCGGCGATAACGGCGTGATTGCCAAGGCCATCATCGCCATGGGTCACGCGCTCGGCATGACCATCGTCGGGGAGGGCGTCGAGAACGAGGCGCAGTGGGAGTTTCTGAAGCGGGAAGGCTGCGACTTCGCGCAAGGCTACCTGCTGGGCCGGCCGGTCCCGGCGTCGGCGCTGGCCGACCGGCTCAGGAGGCCCGCTGCGGAGCCACGGTCGTGAGCCCGGCGGTCGAACCAAGAGCCCCGCGCCCCGCTTCGAACGCCCAGTGCAGGGGTAGCCCGTAACGCAACAGACACACGTTTGTCGCATTCTGTTTACTCGCGCTCTGGAACGGTCGCCGCCGCCCGGGAATCTGTTTACTCACAGTTAACGAGGCCGTCATCTGCGGAGATCACCCACCTCATACAGTCGTTGGCGTAGGCGCGCCAAACAATTCACCGACTGAGGAGCGTATGCTTTTCCGACAGCTAGGAACCCTTCGACCGATTTTCTTCTGCTTGGCACTCGTTGCGGCGATCGGCGCCGTCGAGCCTGCCTTCGCGCAATCCGAACGCACGACCCGCGTGGTCGGCACGGTGAAAGACGAGAACAATGCCATCTCGCTCCCGGGCGTGCCTGTCGAGGTCGTCGCCACGAAGGAAGTGGTGTACACCGATGTTGACGGCCGGTTCGTCCTGCAACTGCCGCCCGGCACCCACGAGGTCGCCGTCGCGATGGAGGGCTACCAGACCAGGACGCTGACGATCACCATCGCCGCCGGCCAGCGCACCGTGACCGCGAACATCGGTTTGACGATGGCGGCGTTCGCGGAGACCGTCACGGTCACGGCCCGGGCGGTCGACGCGCAGACGTCGTCCGCGGAGGCCCAGCTCACGGAACGGCGGAACTCGCAGGTTATCAGCGACAACATGGGTTCGCAGGAGATGCGCGCCAACGGCGACTCGGACGCGGCGTCGGCCATGGCGCGCGTCACCGGCATGTCGCTGGTCGACAACCAGTACGTCTTCGTGCGCGGCCTCGGCGAGCGCTACAGCAACACCACGCTGGCCGGGTCGACGCTGCCCACCACCGAGCCGGACAAGAAGGTGGTGCCGCTCGACCTGTTCCCGGCCGGCCTGATCGACAGCGTCCAGGTGGCCAAGTCGTACACCCCGGACAAGTCGGCGGAGTTCGCCGGCGGCCTGGTGCAGATCGTGCCGCTCAAGTTCCCCAGCCAGCCGGTGGTGGACTTCTCCTACGGTCTCAGCCACTACTCGACGGCCACCGGCAAGCAGATTCCGCTCAGCCCGATCAACGGCCGCGACTTCTTTGGCTTTGACAACGACGCGCGGGCGCTGCCGAGCGGCTTCCCGACACAGCGCATCCAGCGCCAGGGCCTGTACACGCCCAGCATCGGCGTCAGCGCCGCCGAGATCACGGAACTGGGCCGCAAGCTCGACAACACCTGGCGGCCGCAGTTGACCGACGGCGCGCCCGGGCAGAACTGGGGCATGGTGTTCGGCAACCGCTTCGACAAGCTCGGCGTGATTGCCAGCATGTCGCACTCCTACAAGGAACAGTACGTCGAAGAGGAGCGCAACTTCTTCTCGGTGGGCGCCAACAACCAGCTCGAAACCATCAGCGCCTACCAGATGCAGACCGGCTCGCAGAAGGCGCAGCTCGGCATCGTCGGCAACGTCGCCTACCAGTTCACGTCCAACCACCGCATTTCGTTCGAGAACCTCTACACCCACTCGGGCAAGGACGAGGGCCGCTTCTTCGAGGGCGCCAACACCGACAACGTGTTCTGGTATCGCGACAGCCGCCTGCAGTTCATCGAAGAAGGGCTGATCTCCAACGCCCTCGGCGGCGAGCACTTCTTCCAGAACCTCTCGAACAGCCGCATCGACTGGCGTGTCGCCGTTGCCCGGGCCGCTCGTGATGAACCGGATCTGCGCGAAACGCTGTATCAGTCGCCGCTCGTCACCAACGCCGACGGCTCGTTCAGCACGACCGGCACGCCGGTGCTGGCCGACGAATCGCAGAGCGGCTTCCGGATGTTCAACGAGCTGAACGACGACACCATCGACGCGTCGGTGAACTGGAGCACGTTCCGCACCGGCGGCAGCCGCGCCACGCAGTTCAAGTTCGGCGCCAGCTACGTCGAGCGGACCCGCGACTTCCAGTCGCGCCGCTTCCACTTCATCCCGGTCACGTCGAAGGACAACGGCCTGCCGACCTCGCTCTTGAGCCAGGCCCCCGAGCAGATCTTCACTTCGAGCAACATCGGCTCGACCTACCGGCTGACCGAAGAGACCCGTCCGACCGATGCCTACGACGGCGAGCAGACCACGCTGTCGGGCTACGGCATGATCGACGTCGGCCTGACGTCGCGGTCGCGCCTGGTCGCCGGCGCCCGGGTCGAGCAGTTCGACCAGGTCGTCAACAGCTTCGATCCGTTCGGCTTCTCGGAAGTGCGCACCTCGTCGGAGAACAAGAACACCGACATCTTCCCGAGCGTCAACTTCGTGCAGTCGCTGACCTCGGACATGAACCTGCGGCTCGGTTACAGCACGACGGTGAACCGTCCCGAGTTCCGCGAGCTGGCGGAGTTCGAGTTTACCGACATCGTCGGTAACTACGCGGTCAAGGGCAACCCCAACCTGAAGCGCGCCCTGATCCAGAACGTCGATGCCCGCTGGGAGAAGTTCGGCGGCGCCCGCGGCGTGCTGGCCGCCAGCGCGTTCTACAAGCGGTTCGACCAGCCGATCGAGCGGATCATCGTGGCCGGTGCGCAGCCGCTGGCCACCTTCCAGAACGCCGACAACGCCCGTAACTTCGGCTTCGAACTCGAGGCGGCGCGCGGCTTCGGCGACCACTTCTACTTCAACGCCAACTACACCTTCGTCGACTCCCAGATCACGCTCGGTCCCGAAGAGCAGGCGATCCAGACCTCGCAGCAGCGGCCGCTGGCCGGCCAGTCGAAGAACCTGTTCAACGTGACGGGTGAGCTGAGCGGCGGCGGCGCGTCGGCCCGCCTGCTGTTCAACTTCTACGACGACCGCATCGCCGACGTCGGCGCCAACGAAGCGCCCGATGTGATCGAACAGGGCCGCGGCTCGCTCGACTTCGTGCTGTCCTACCGCTGGCGCGGGCTCGGCATGCGCCTGAACATCGAGAACCTCACCGATTCCGACTACCGCTACACCCAGAGCAACGCCGCGGTGGAGCGAACGCAGCGGCTCTACAACCTCGGCCGCACGGTGGGATTGTCGTTCAGCTACAACGTCTTCTGACCATGAGACTCACCAGGAGCACAGGAAACGCGATCATGATGCACTTTTCACGTATTGCCCGCGGATCGGCCGCCGTCGTCGGCCTGGTTGTCGCTCTGGGCACGCTCGTCTTCACCGACCAGGCCCCGCCCGTCACGGTGCCCGGCATCGACAAGCCGGTGGTCGTCGTCACCAACGAAGTGACCGGCAACGAGACCTGGGTCAACACGAACTACTACGTCCTGCGCGGCGCGGTGTTCGTCCGCGACGGCGCCACCCTGAACATCCAGGCCGGCACCAAGGTGATCGGCGAAAGCTGGAGCAACGGCACGCTGATCGTGTCGCGCGGCGGCCGGCTCAACGCCATCGGCACCGCGTCGCAGCCAATCGTGATGACCAGCGACCAGCCGGTCGGCGGCCGCGCCCGCGGCGACTGGGGCGGCCTGATCATCAACGGCCGCGCCCGGCTCAACACCCCGTCCGGCACGGCCGCCGGTGAAGGCGACACCGGCCAGTACGGCGGCAGCGACGACACCGACAACAGCGGCACCATCCGCTACCTGCGTCTCGAGTTCGCCGGCATCGAGTTCAGCCCCGACAACGAGCTGAACGGCATTGCCTTCCAGGGCGTCGGCAGCGGCACCCAGGTGGACTACGTGCAGATTCACATGAACCGCGACGACGGCCTCGAATACTTCGGCGGCACCGTCGACCTCAAGCACGCCGTGCTGACCAACATCGCCGACGACAGCCTCGACTGGACCCAGGGCTGGCGCGGGCGCGCGCAGTTCATCGCCGTGTCGCAGCGCAGCGACGACGCAGACTGGGGCATCGAAGCTGACAACGCCAGCTCGAACCACAACTTCGAGCCGCGCTCGAACCCGCAGATCTACAACATGACGATTTGCGGCGACCCCGATAGGAATGAAGGCGCGGAAAGCGTCCGCGCCACGCTGTTCCGCGTCGGCACCGCGGTGACCTTCCGGAACTTCCTGATCCTCGGGTCGAAGACCCTCGGCATGCAGATCAACGACGCCGCGACGCTGGCACTGGTCGGTCAGGGCGTGACACAGGTGGGCGCCGGCATCGTGTCGGGCCCGGCCACGCCGCTGCACTCGAGCGTCGCCCAGTTCGTCACCAGCGGGCAGTTCCCGAACGTGATGGTCAACCCCAGCAACATCGGGCTGGCCGGCACCGATTGCTCGAACCACGAGAACCCCAACTTCCAGCCCTCGTCGGTCGCCACCCTCGCCGGTGGGCAGCTCGCGCCGATCATGCCGCCGAACGATGGCTTTTTCGAAGCGGTGACCTACATCGGTGCGGTGCCGCCAGCGCCGGCCGCGAACTGGATGTCGGGCTGGACGTCATTCCCCCAGCGGTAAGACCGTCTCTCATTGCGAGGACTCCCGGAAGGCCCGGGAGTCCTCGTTCGTTCGATGCCCGCACGCCCTTCCACTGTAGATTAGTAGCGATGCCGAGCTTCCGATGGGTGGCGAGCGCCCTCCTGTGCCTGTCGTTGACCGCCTGCTCCCGCCCTATTCCCAACAGCCAGGCCTCGGCCGAAGCCCTGGCGCAGGCCGTCCTCGACGCCGTCGCCGCCCGCGACGAAGCGGCGCTGCGGCGGCTCGCCCTCGACGAACAGGAATTCCGCGAGCACGTCTGGCCGGATCTTCCCGCGAGCCGGCCCGAACGCAACCTGCCCTTCAGTTACGTCTGGGGCGACCTGCGCACCAAGAGCGACGCCAGCCTCGCGGCCCTGCTGGTCGAGCACGGCGGCCGACGCTACCAGCTCGAGGGCATCCAGTTCCGGGGCGGCACGACGAAGTACGAAACCAGCGTGGTGCACCGCGACTCGCGCTTGGAGGTCCGCGACCCCGACGGCAAGCGCGACACCATCCAGCTCTTCGGTTCCGTCATCCAGAAGGCCGGCGGTTTCAAGGTCTTCAGTTACGTTGTTGATTGACGGCTTTCGAGATGTGCGAGAATCCGGAGATTGAGAGGAACTCTATGACCCGCACCCTGTCCGTGCTAGTGATTTCCGGTTTCGCGGCGACGATCGGCCTGTCGGCGCAGATGAAGAACGTTGAGTTGAAAGACGCCAAAGGTAACGCCGTTGGCACGGCCGTCATCTCCGCGGCCTCTGGCGGCGGAATCTCGATCGCCCTCGATCTCAAGGGCCTGCCGCCCGGCGAGCACGCCATTCACGTCCACGCCGTCGCCAAGTGCGAACCGCCGTTTACCAGCGCCGGCGGCCACTTCAACCCCGCCGCCAAGAAGCACGGCATGCAAAACCCGGAAGGGCCGCACGCCGGTGACATGCCCAACTTCACGGTGGCCGCCAATGGCACCGCCAAAACGACCATCACCAACACCAAGGTGACGATGGCCGACGGTGCCAATTCGATTTACACCAACGGCGGCACCGCCCTGGTGATTCACGCCGCGGCCGACGACATGAAGTCGGACCCGGCCGGCAACGCCGGCGACCGCATCGCCTGCGGCGTCATCGTTAAGTAGTCGCTGCGCTCCCTGACGGGAGGGTACTTCTTGACGGGAGGGTACTTCTTGTCGGGAGGGCACTTCTTGTCGGGAGGGCACTTCTTGTCGGGAGGGCACTTCTTGTCGGGAGGGCACTTCTTGTCGGGAGGGCACTTCTTGTCGGGAGGGCCAGGTCCGAAGCGCCGTGGCGCGAAGGCGGCGAGCGAAACACTCATCGGGAGACGACCCACGGGGGCGTCTCCCGATTTCGTTTTCTAGCGGGTCGTCGGCGTCGTCTTGAGGTCGAACCGCAGGAGGTCCACCGGCGCGGTGCCGGTATTGGTCAGCGTGATGGTGCCACCGGACGCGAGCCAGCGCTCCTGCCCCACTTTCATCCCGACCCCGTTGGCCAGGGCGATGAGCAGCGCCGGCTCGGTGGCGGCAACCTGCCTCGACTCACCGGGCTTTACCCACACGCGGGTCGCGCGCATCTGGGTATGGTCGAAGTGCACCTGTTCACCATCCGCGCTGGCCGGCCGCTCGAACTTGCCCTTGAAGGTGGCCAGGTCGCCCGGCGTGTTCTTGAACTCCACGCGCAGGAACTCGCTCGGCACCGCCGCGGTGTTTTCCACTGCGTGGACCTCGTCCAGCCCGCGGTAGATGCGGAAGGCACCGGCCTTGGTGGCGGGACGCGTCGCCACCGTGCCATGCCCACCGATGTGCTTGTAGCGAACCGGACCGCCGTCGTTGAGATAAACGTAGGCCGCCGGCAGCGGCGTATGCGCGTGGGGCGGCAACTTGGCCATGGGGCCGTACACCACTCGCGTGACCTTCACCCATTCGTTCTCGAACTGAATCTTGTATGCCGACGGCACCGCCACGGTGCCCTCCTGCGCGGCGGCGACCGCCGCCAACGACAACACACCCAACATCACCAGCACTCGCATCGCTATCTCCTCGAAGTAATCTGCAACAACGGCTCGGGCGCGGGCGTTCCGCACCCGCAGCCACCCTCGCCGGCCGCCTTCGCGTCGGCGTCTTTCACACAACACGCATCCACTTCCGCGGGCGCCGGGCCGCCGCAACATCCGGCCTCGACGCCGGGCGAGACCGCCAAGGCCACCGGCTGAGCGGCCACGCCTTTCGCCGGCGCCGTCCCGCAACAACTGCCGCCGCCGGCCGTGGCGTCGGTGCTGCAGACGCCGGTTTCCGGCAGTTCCAACTCCACCCGCGTGGCGGCCGCCAGGTCGCCATCCAGAAATGCAACCACCGAGCGGGCCTGCTCGAAGCCGGTGGCCAGCAGGAACGTTGGTGCGCGGCCGTAGCTCTTCATGCCAATCACGAAGAAGTCCTTCTCCGGGTGGGCCAGTTCGATCGCGCCGTGGGGGCGGACCGTACCGCAGCTGTGTTCGTTGGGGTCGATGAGCGGGCCAATCTCGGCCGCGCACTCCAGCCACGGGTCGACGCTGAGGCGAATCTCGTTCAGCATGGCCAGATCCGGGCGGAAGCCCGTGCACACGATCAGCTCGTGGACGCCGACCGCCGACTCGACGCCACGCAGCGCGCCGGTGATCACCATGCCGTCGCCGGCCCTGGCGATCGAGCGGATGCGGTAGGGACTCATCACCGCCAGGCGTCCCGCGTCGACCGCCTGCTTCGCGCGGGCGCCCAGTTGCCCGCGGGCCTCGAGCGCGTCGGCCGAGCCGCCGCCCCAGACCGTGTCGAGGTTGTCGCGGCGCATCACCCACACCACTTCGGTGCCGGGCGCCTGCTCGGCAAGCTTCAGCAGGTCGAGGACCACGTTGAAGGCAGAGTGACCGCTGCCGACGACCGCGACCCGCTTGCCGGCGTAACGGCCGCGGGCGGTGCCGGTCACGTCGGGGATGCCGTAGGCAATGCGATCGGCGTTCTCGCGCTCGCCCGGAACCTCGAGGCCGCTCGACCCGGCCGGGTTCGGCCGGCTCCACGTGCCGCTGGCGTCGATTACCGCCCGCGCCTCGATCACCTCGCCCGAGGCGAGATGCACCTCAAAGGGCTGCTCGTCGCGACCCCTGGTGCGCACCTTGTCGAAGTCCTTGCGGCCAATCGCGACCACTCGGGCGTTGAGCCGCACGTGCGGCGCAATCGCCGGGTGGTGCCCCAGCGGGGCCACGTAGCGATCGACCAGGTCGTTGCCGGTCGGCAACACGTCCTGCGGTGGCGCCTGCCAACCCGTCGTCTCCAGCAATTGCCGCGCGACCTTGTCGGCTGTGTATCGCCAGGGCGAGAACATGGCGACATGCCCCCACTGCCGGACAGCGGCGCCAACCTCGGCGCCGGCCTCGATCACGACGAAGGGGATGCCCCTCGCCACCAGGTGCGCCGCCGCGGTGAGGCCCACCGGGCCTGCACCGACGACGGCGACGGGGAGTGTTGTGCTCGCATTCATTCCTTGGCTCGCTTTCGTATCAGACGGGAGGGCAATCCTTGTCGGGAGGGCAATCCTTGTCGGGAGGGCAATCCTTGTCGGGAGGGCAATCCTTGTCGGGAGGGCAACTCTCGTCGGGACGTCGACTCGCGACGGGAGGAAACCGGTTCTGATCCCGACCAGCAGCGACCTCCCGACAAGCGGTTCCCTCCCGACAAGAATTGCCCTCCCGTCATATTCGGTTTAGCGAATATATGAGCCCGTGATATATTTGTCAACACGAATATGTCAACCCCTTGCTGCTCCGCCAAGCCGGTGCCCAGGATCAAAGACCTGGACGCGTTGACGCAGCTCTACTCGGCCCTGGCCGATCCGACCCGCCTGCGGATTCTGGCGCTCCTGCGCGACGGCGAAGTTTGCGTCTGCGACATTCACGCCAGCCTCGATGTGCCGCAACCGACAGCCTCGCGTCACCTTGCCTACTTGCGGAAGGCGGGCCTGGTCGATGCGCGCCGCGCCGGCACGTGGATGCACTATCGCCTGCTGCCGATTGACAACCCGGTGGTGGCTGCCGTGGTCAACGCCGCGTTGCACGCGCTGTCGCACACGGCGGTCAGCGTCAGCGACGAGCGCCGCCTGCAGGTCGCCCGGAAGGCGTCCACCTTCGCGCTTCACGCTTCGGCGGACAGGTCGTGATCACGGTCCTGTTTGCGTGCGTGCACAACGCCGGCCGTTCCCAGATTGCCGCCGCCCTGTTCAATCGCCTGGCGGATCCCGCCAAGGCCAGGGCCATCTCGGCCGGCACCCAGCCCGCGGATCGCGTGCATCCCGAAGTCGTGTCGTTGATGCAGGACAGGGGCGTCGACTTGTCGGGACAGCAACCTCAACTGTTGACGCCCGACCTGGCGGCGCAGGCGCAGTGGCTGATCACCATGGGATGCGGTGACGAGTGCCCGGTCGTGCCCGGCATCAAGCGCGACGATTGGCCGCTGGCCGATCCCAAGGGGCAATCCCCCGACCGCGTGCGCGGCATCATCGATGACATCGAGCGCCGTGTTGCACAACTGATCGAGATGGAAGACTGGCGCTGAGCGCCGACGCGCGATAAGTGATCATGACGGTCACGAAACCGTCGCTTGCCGTTCACGGCCGCTGGCTACCATCCGGCTGTGATTACCAGACGACAGTTCATCCACCGTAGCGCGGCCGGCCTGGCCCTGCCGTCGTTATGGCAGCTCCAGGCGCGGGCCAACACGTTCTACATCGGCGTGATCGCCGACAGCCACGTCATCGACGGCTACTACAAGGGTCCTGAAAGCAATCCCGAAGACAGCGAGTCGATCTTCAAGACCTCGGAGCGGCTGGCATCGGCCCGCGACGTGCTCAACAACGTGCGCCCGGCGCTCGACAAGGTCTTTCTGGTCGGCGACTACTTTCACGACTACCCGTCACCCGACCTCGACTTCTACTTCAAGAACACCACGCGCATCGACCACGCGAAGGCGCTGACCGATGGCTTCCGCATGCCGGTGCATGTCGGCTTCGGCAACCACGACTACGCGGTTCCCCAGGTCTCGCGCGAGGCCAGCCACGAGCTGTTCCGGCGCAAGCTCGGCGTCGCGCCGTACTACGTGGTCGAGCACAAGGGGTGGAAGTTCATCCATCTCAACAACTTCCTGGGCACGACCTGGCAGGCCGGCCATGCCGCCTATCGCAAGCAGCGCGGCAGTCTGGGCGAGGAACAGCTGCTGTGGCTCGAAGCGCAGCTCGCCGAGCGCCGGCCGACCATGATCTTCATCCACTACCCGCTCAGCCTGGTCGAGCCAACCGAGGTCGCCGACCTGGGCCTGCACACCCTGCTCAAGCGTCATGCCGCGACGGTGCAGCGCGTGATCTCCGGCCACTGGCACCGCTGGGTGGACGTGGGCCGCGAGTACGGCCCGCCGCACCTGGTGATCGCCGCCACGCGCTACGACGCAGACGCGTACCTGATCGTTGAAATCGACGCGAAAGCCGGCACGCACCGGCTGCTGAACCTCGACCTGGTCGAGTGGAACACCCACTTCAGCCGCGCCTATGTCCCTGCTGTTGTCCGTTAAGAGGATTTCTGACCATGCCTGTTCGATTGCTGCCTGTCTTGTTCGCCCTGCTCATCGCGCTGCTGCCGTCGGCGGCCCACGCGCAGTTCGATGCCGCCACCATGCTCGGCCGCATCACCGATCCGTCGGGTGCCGCCGTGCCCGGCGCGACGGTGACCCTGACCAACCTCGCCACCGGCGTGCAGTCCGTCACCGTGAGTGACGCGACCGGCGCCTACCAGTTCCTGAACGTCCGCGTCGGCACCTACCGCATCGAGGCGGAACTGTCCGGCTTCTCGACGGCGGTAGCGCCGGAGGTGAACGTCACCGTGAACGCCCGTCAGCGCGTTGACCTGGCGCTGCAGATCGGCAGCGTCGGCGAGACCGTCGAGGTGACCGCCGGCGTGCGGCGCCTCGAGACCGACTCGAGCGACCGCGGCCAGGTGATCGCCCGCGAGCAGATCGTCAACCTGCCGCTCAACGGCCGCGCCTACGCCGACCTGGCGCTGCTCAGCCCGGGCGTGCGGACCTCATCGATCCGCACCTCGCGCGATGCCTCGTTCAACGTCAACGGCATGCGCAGCGCGCTCAACAACTTCATTCTCGACGGCGTCGACAACAACGCCTACGGCACCAGCAACCAGGGCTTCTCGAACCAGGTCGTGCAGGTGACGCCCGACGCGGTCGAGGAATTCAAGGTCCAGACCAACAACTTCTCGGCCGAGTTCGGCCGCGCCGGCGGCGCCGTGATCAACGCCACCTTCCGCAGCGGCACCAACCAGTTCCACGGCACCGCCTGGGAGTTCAACCGCAACACCGCGCTGAACGCCACCGGCTTCTTCCGGCCGACCACCGGCAAGCCGACGCTCAACCGCAACCAGTTTGGCGGCGTGCTCGGCGGCCCGCTGGTTCGCAACAAGGCGTTCTTCTTCGCCAACTACGAGGGCTTCCGCCAGGTGCAGCGGTCGGTGACCTTCGCCAGCATCCCGAACGCCGCTCTGCGCCAGGGCATCATGGGCAAGCCGGTGAGGAACCCGCTGACCGGCGAGCTCTACGCCGACGGCGTGATTCCGGCCTCGGCGATCACGCCCTTCGCCGCCAAGGTGCTCGCTGGCCTGCCCGACCCGACCCGCCCCGGCAACAGCAACAACTTCGATTCGCTGCCGCGCCGACAGGACTACAGCGACAAGTTCGACATCAAGCTCGATCAGCAGTTGGGCGCCGGCACCAACGCGTTCGTCCGCTTCAGCCACCGCAAGGTCGACAACTTCGAGCCGCCGTCCATTCCGGGCGAGACCAGCAGCCCGGCCAATGCCTACGTCGAGGTGCTCAACCAGCAGCTGGCCGTCGGTGTGACCCGCACGCTGTCGGCGCGCTCGCTGCTCGAACTGCGTCTCGGCATCTCGCGCACCGACGCCGGCAAGAGCGCCTTCGGCACCGGCACGCCCGACATGCTGCAGGCCTACGGCATCACCGGCCTGCCGTCGGGCACCGAGTTCTCCGGCGGCCTGACCCAGCAGAGCGTCAGCGGCTGGACGTCGTGGGGCCGCCAGAACAGCAACCCGCAGTTCCAGAATCCGTTCGTGATCAACCCGCGCCTGAACCTGTCGTGGATTGCCGGCTCGCACTCGCTGAAGAGCGGGTACGAATACCAGTCGATCAACACCGAAGTAGACGACGTCAATCCGAAGTACGGCGCCGACAGCTATTCCGGCAGCTTCAGCCGGCCGGCCGGCGCCGCCGCCGATGCCGCCACCTACAACCTGGCCGACTTCCTGATGGGCGCGCGCAGCAGCTATTCGCTGGTCAACCCCTACGTCTTCGAGCTGCGCCAGCGGATGCACTTCGCCTACCTGCAGGACGACTGGCGGGTGTCGCCGCGGCTGACGCTGAACCTCGGCCTGCGCTACGAGTTCGCGACGCCGCAGTGGGAGGAGAACAACTTCCTGACCAACTTCGACCCGGCGACCAACACGCTGCTGCAGGCCAAGGACGGCTCGATCTACGACCGCACCCTGGTCAATCCCGACAAGAACAACTTCGCCCCGCGCGCCGGCATGGCATTCACGCTGAACGACAAGACCGTGCTGCGCTCGGCCTACGGCAAGAGCTACATCCACTTCAACCGCCTCGGCGGCGAGAACCTGCTGTCGTTCAACGGCCCCCACGTCGTGCCGATCTCGGTGACGCAGCAGCCGTCGCAGGGCCTGTGCGCCCCGAACCAGTCGCCGATCACCTGCTTCCGCCCGACGCAGGACGGCTACCCGACCGGCCTGAACGTGCCGGCCAACTTCAACCCGCTCAACGGCCGCGTCAATCACATTCCGAAAGACCTCGAGACCGGCTACGTGCAGAGCTGGCACGTCACCGTGCAGCGCGAACTGCCGGGCAACTTCATCGTCGATCTGGCCTACGTCGGCAACAAGAGCGATCACCTGATGATCCTCGGCGACCTGAACCAGGCGCGTCCGAACGCACCCGGCGAGAACACCCCGCTGCAGGCCCGCCGGCCGATCCAGGGTTACCAGTTCATCCAGACCGCGTTCGACGGCGGCAAGGGCGACTACCGCGCGCTGCAGGTCAAGGTCGAGCGCCGCTACTCGCAGGGGCTCTACCTGCTGAACTCGCTCACCTGGTCGCGCGCGCGCGACAACGCCTCCGGCCACCTCGAGACCGCGAACGGCGACAACAGCCGCGTCAACATGGCTGACCTGGAAAGCAATTTCGGCACGTCCGGCTACAACCAGCCGCTCAACAACACGACGACGATGGTGTGGGAGCTGCCGTTCGGCCGCGACCGCCGCTTCGGCAACGCCATGAACCCGTTCGCCGAGGCGGTGCTCGGCGGCTGGCGCGTGACGGCGATCAACACCATGACCAGCGGCGTGCCGGTCAACCTGACCTACAGCCCGAGCTCGACGTTCAGCGTGAGCGGCGCGCCGACCTATCGTCCCAACATCACCGGCGACATCTACGCCGCCGACCCGACCGACCGGGCTTACTTCAACCCGGCCAACGTCACCATCCCGACCGACTCGAGCCAGCCGTTCGGCAACGCGCCGCGCAACGCCGCGCGCGGGCCGGCCATCTACACGCTCGACATGGGGCTGCACAAGACGTTCAACTTCGCGGGCAGCGGCCGCGGCTTCGAGCTCCGACTGGAGGTGTTCAACGTGATGAACCGGACCAACTTCAACGCGCCGAACGGCAACCGTTCGGCCACCTCGTTCGGCACCATTACCTCGCTGGCCACCACGCCGCGGCAGATGCAGCTCGGCATCAAGGTGAACTTCTAGCCATGGCCGCCACCGGCGCGATTCGTTTCTACGACCGGGCACTGTCGCGGCTGTCGCGCCGCGAGCTGCTGAACGTCGCCTGGAAGCTCGGCGCAGCCGCCATCCTGCAGCCGCTCGCGCCGGTGGCGGCCTTCGCCCAGCCGCAGTTCCGCTCCTACCCGTTCTCGCTGGGGGTCGCCTCCGGCGACCCGTGGCCCGACAGCGTGGTGCTGTGGACGCGGCTGGCGCCGGAACCGTTCGACGGTGGCGGCATGCCGACCGCCAACGTCGAAGTGGCCTGGGAGATCGCCACCGACCCGGCGCTGCGTTCCATCGTCCGCTCGGGCACGGCCGTCGCGAGGCCGGAACTGGGTCACAGCGTGCATGTCGAACCCGGCGGCCTGCAGCCGGGGCGGGAGTATTTCTACCGTTTCCGCTGTGGCAGCGAGATCAGCCAGGTGGGACGCACCAAGACGGCACCCGCGGCGGGGTCGGCCGTCGACCAGCTGCGGTTCGGGGTGTGCGGGTGCGGGCATTACGAGACCGGTTACTTCACCGCCTACGGCCGCGTTGCGGACGAAGTCTTCGACTTCATCTTCCACACCGGAGACTACATTTACGAAGGCCGCGGCCACGGCGGCCGCAACCCCAACAGCGTGCGCCAGCATCTCGGCCAGGAGATCTACACGCTGGTCGACTACCGCAACCGCTATGCGCAGTACAAGGCAGACCCCGACCTGATGGCCGCACACCTGTCGGCGCCGATGATCGTCACCTGGGACGACCATGAAGTCGACAACGACTACGCCGGCGACCTCGACGAGCGCGACACCCCGGCCGAGGTCTTCCTGTTGCGCCGGGCCGCGGCCTACCAGGCCTACTACGAGACCATGCCGCTGCGCGCGTCGGCCATGCCCAAGGGGCCGCACTTGCCGTTGCACCGGCGGCTGCAGTTCGGCAACCTGATCGACCTGAACGTACTCGACACGCGGCAGTACCGGTCGAAGCAGGCGTGCAACTCGAGCTCGCAGCCGGCATGCGCCGCGACGGCGAACGATCCGTCGCGGACGATCCTGGGAGCCGCCCAGGAGAAGTGGCTGTTCGACAACCTGCAGTCGGCGTCGGGCACGTGGACCGTGCTCGGCCAGCAGGTCCCGACCTTCGCGCGCGACAACCGCGGCAGCAACCCCGAGGCGCGATTCTCGATGGACAAGTGGGATGGCTACGCCGCCGGCCGCCAGCGCCTCTACCAGCGGCTCAAGGACACCCGGGCGGCAAACCCCATCCTGCTGTCGGGAGACGTGCATACACACTGGTGTGCCGACCTGAAGATGAATTTCGCCGACCCGAAGTCCGAGACCATCGGCGTCGAGTTCACCAACACCTCAGTGACTTCCGGCGGCGACGGCTCCGACGCGCAGCCGAACTGGGAGCGGCTGCATGCCGACAACCCGCACCTGACCTATCACAGCAACAAGCGCGGCTACATTGCCTGCACGGCGACGCCGTCGGCCATGCAGGCCGACTTCCGCGTCATCGACAAGGTCAGCGTGCGCGGCGCCGCGGTCCGCACGGCGGCGACGCGGGTCGTGGAGGCCGGCAAAGCCGGCAGCGTCTCAAGCTAGCGGACTTGCGAAAAGCGTAAAAGGGAGCAGGGCCCTTTCGACGTCACACGAGGAACAGCCAGGCCAGGCCGAGGAACAGGAAAAAGCCCATGCCGTCGGTGATGAAGGTCAGCAACACGCTGGCGCCGTGCGCCGGGTCGCGTCCGCTGGCATGCAGACCGAGCGGAATCAAGACCCCGGCGGCCGCCGCCACCACGAGGTTCAGCACCACCGCACTGGTCATGACCAGGCCGAGCCCGATTTGGGCATAGATCAGGCCGGCCACGCCGCCGACCACCAGACCCCACACCGAGCCATTGAGGATTCCGATTGACAGCTCCTTGGTGAGCAGTCGCCGCGAGCGCTCCGGCTGGATCTGATCGGTCGCCAGCGATCGGATCACCAGCGCCATGGTCTGGTTGCCGGTGTTGCCGCCGATGCTGGCGACGATCGGCATCAGCGCCGCCAGGGCCGCCAGCTGCTGAATGACGCCCTCGAACTGGCCGATCACGCGCGAGGCGACGAACGCCGTCACCAGGTTGATGGCCAGCCACGGCCAGCGGTTGCGGGCACTGTCCCACAGCGACGCGAACAGGTCCTCGTCGTTGCTCAGGCCGGCGCTGCGCAGCGCCTGCAGGCTCGACTCGTCGCGCAGCACGTCCATCACCGCGTCGACGGTGAGCCGGCCCACCAGCTTGCCGCGGTTGTCCACCACCGGCGCCGACACCAGGTCGTAGCGCTCGAACACGCCCACCGCCGACCGCGCGTCGTCCATCGGGCTGAAGGTCACCACCTGCTCGCGCGTCAACGCGAGAATCGGCGTCGCCGGCTCGGAGATGAGCAAGGCCGGAAGCGGCACGCTGCCTCGCAGCACGTGCCTGACATCAACCACGAACACGTGGTCGGTCTGCGGCGGCATGGCGCCCAGCCGGCGCAGCTCGGCCAGTGTGTCGCCGACGGTGTGGCGATCGCTGACTTCGACCCACTCGCGCGTCATGACGTAGCCGACGCTGGAGGCCGGGAACCGGATGCTGTCTTCGAAGATAGTGCGCTCCGCCTGCTCGAGCCGCTGCTCGACCTGGGCGCTGACGTGGTCCGGCAGCGATGGCGAGACGTAGGCCAGGTCTTCAGGATCCAGCTGGGCCAGCATCTCGATCAGAACGTGCTCGTCCGTCGCGTCCACCAGCGAACCGCGCACGGCGACCGACACTTCCACCAGCACGTCGGCCGCCTGCTCGGGCGCCACTTCATGCCACACCGTCGTGCGATCGTCGAGCGGCAGCCCCTCCAGCACGTGGGCGATGTCGGCCGCGTGCATGACCCGCAGCCGCTTGCCCAGTTCGGCGACGTTCTGCCGGTGCTGCAACTGTTCGACCAGGTCGCGGCGCGGGCTGTCCTGCTGGTGGGCCAGCGTCTCGAGCACCCGATGGCGATCGAGCAGACGCGAGATCTCAGCCAGGCTGTGGTGCAGCCGATCGTCAGAGTGCGGCAGGGCCATCTGGCGATGGTAGCCGAGGCCGCCGCGCGCCTTCGTCGCACGGCTGTCACACGCCGGTGGGGATAAAAAAATGTCCCGCCGCCGGCGGTGCGGGCCAGCG
Organism: Vicinamibacterales bacterium; assembly: GCA_050247355.1. GTDB lineage: Bacteria > Acidobacteriota > Vicinamibacteria > Vicinamibacterales > UBA2999 > 12-FULL-67-14b. The sequence goes on from JBFWUK010000035.1 coordinate 43,279, forward strand.
GCAGGACAACGGAGGAACTCCAGACTAAGTGCCACGCTTGACGACCGGTTGACGATTGCGGAACAAGCGTGTTTCGGCCGGCTGTCGTGGCGACGTTACCGCCCGGTGATACAACTCTCCCGCCATGGCGATCTCCCTCATCCGCATACTCGCGTTCGCTCTCGCCGTGATGGCGTTGTCGAAGGCCAAGGTCGAACCCGCGGCCACCGGAACGGTGTTCGGCACCGGCACACTCCTGCATGCGCACAACTGCTATCCCGAAGACGGCCGGTGGCTCGACCGCATCGATCGCGCGCTGGGCACCGGACTTGCGCGAGTGGCCATCGAACAGGACGTGGCGTGGGTGCCGCCTGCAGACGGCCGGCCCGGACGGTCGGTGGTGTCTCACGACACCGGGTTGAGCGGCACCGAACCGGCGCTCGAACAGCACTTCTTCGCGCGGATTCGTCCGCTGATGGAGCGGGCGCTCGCCGAGAACCGGCGCGAGCGCTGGCCGCTGCTCGTGCTGCACCTTGACTTCAAGTCCAACGAACCCGAGCATCACCAGGCGGTGTGGGATCTGTTGGCCCGTCACCGATCGTGGCTGACCACCGCCGAGCGCGTGAGCGACACGTCGCGGGTGATGCCGTTCCAGGCCGGTCCCCTGCTGGTGCTGACCGAGAATGGTCCTGGACAGGAGGCGGCCTTCTCGGAACGCGTCCTGATTGGCGATCGCCTGCTGCTATTCGGCACCACGCCCAGCCCCGTGCTTCCCCCGTCAGAGGACCCCGCAGAACGAGCGCGACTGGCGGTGTCGGCCCCGGTGGCAGCATTGATCCCGTGGCCCGCCACCAACTATCGGCGCTGGACCAACTTCGCCTGGAACGTCGTGGAGCGCGGCGGACCGAACCGCGCCGGTGACTGGACGCCGAACGATGCCTCCAGGCTGCGCGCCATCGTCGATCGTGCGCATGCCCAGGGGCTCTGGGTCCGCTTCTACACGCTGAACGGTCACCCGGATGCCGACCGCCGAGGCTGCCCGCGAGCGATGGCGGGCCGCCATTGCTGCCGGCGTGGATTTCGTCGCCACGGATCAGTACGGAGACTTTGCGCGGATGTTACCGGGCGGAGACCGCGGTCGCTGAGGCGTT
>JBFWUK010000035.1:44508-46227 GCA_050247355.1 Vicinamibacterales bacterium
GACCGCCGAGGCTGCCCGCGAGCGATGGCGGGCCGCCATTGCTGCCGGCGTGGATTTCGTCGCCACGGATCAGTACGGAGACTTTGCGCGGATGTTACCGGGCGGAGACCGCGGTCGCTGAGGCGTTACGGTATCGACACCCGCAGCCGATACGCTCGGCGCGATGACTACCCCTCGTCGCGAGTTCCTGTGGCACGCTGCGCTGATCGGTAGCGCCGCGATTACCACGCCCCTGCAGGCGCTCTGGCGCCCGCACAAGGCCGGCCGCCTGGCCCCAGAGGATCCCGGCTACGGACCACTCGCGCCGGTCGTGGACGAGACGACCGGAAGGCCCCTGCTCCAACTGCCGGAAGGTTTTCGCTATTGCACGTTCGGCTGGACCGGCGACCCGCTCGCGACCGGTGGCCGCACGCCGCCCGGCCACGACGGGATGGCAGCCTTCGCCGGTCCGGACGGCTCGGTGGTGCTGATACGCAATCACGAGCTCAATCCGGGACCGGCCTTCGACCCCGCCATTGCCTATGACGCGGCCGCCGGCGGCGGCACCACCACGCTCACGTTCGATCCGGCAGCCGGACGGATGACGAGTGCGCGGACCAGCCTGGCGGGCACGCTCCGCAACTGTGCCGGCGGCGCCACGCCGTGGAACAGTTGGCTGACCTGTGAGGAGACGACGCTCGGACCCGAGGACAACCCGGCGCTTCAGCGCTCTCATGGCTACGTGTTCGACGTGCCGGTCGACGGCCGACCCGACATGGTGCCGCTCGTCGCCATGGGGCGATTCGTTCACGAAGCCGTCGCCGTGGATCCCGAATCGGGCGTCATCTACGAAACCGAAGACCAGCGGCGATCGGGACTGTACCGCTTCACGCCCGCCGACCGGCGGCGCCTCGCCGACGGCGGGAGGCTGCAGATGCTGGCGGTCGATGCGCGGCCGCGCGCCGATTTGCGGCTCGGCCAGCGGGCCGGCATGACCCTTGGCATCCACTGGGTCGACATCGACGACCCCACCCGGGCCCACGTCGATCCGGTGAAGCGCGATGGCGGCGGTGTCTTCGCCCAGGGCCTCGCGCGCGGCGGCGCGATCTTCGGCCGCCTCGAGGGCGCCTGGTACAGCGATGGCCGGGTGTTCGTGACCAGTACCGACGGCGGCGAAGCGAAGATGGGCCAGGTCTGGGAACTCGACATTCGGAAGCAGGTCATCCGCCTGATTTTCCAGTCGCCCGGCGCCGAGGTGCTGAACATGCCCGACAACCTCGTGGTCAGCCCGCGGGGCGGACTCGTGTTGTGCGAAGACGGCACCGCCAACCCGTGCGTCCATGGCCTGACCCGCGACGGCAGGATCGTCCGCTTCGCGCGCAACAACATCGTGCTCAACGGCGAACGTAACGGCGTTGTCGGCGACTTCCGCAACCGCGAGTTCGCCGGCGCCACGTTCAGTCCCGACGGCCGCTGGCTGTTCCTGAACGTCCAGACGCCGGGGTTCACGGTCGCGATCACCGGACCGTGGGAGCGGGGCATTCTGTAGGGCTCGCGGCTACGCCGCTTGTAGGGCTCGGCGCTAGCGCGCCTCGTGGGGAAATGCCTTCCCCAGGAGCGAGACAGTATGGAATGACCGGCTCGCGATCGTAACGTTGTCGTGTGTTCAGACACGCGACAAGGTGGGTGGTTCCCACCACGATCCGCGGGTTAGCGCCAAGCGGCGTCAGGGCCGCATAC
>JBFWUK010000036.1:0-40991 GCA_050247355.1 Vicinamibacterales bacterium
TGACGCACGCCGTCGGCGACCTCGACCGAACTGCGCTTGAGCTCAATCACGGCTACGGCGATGCCATTCAGGTAGAGGACGATATCGGGCCGGCGTTCGTGACCGCCCTTGAGGGTGACCTCCTCGGCCAGCGCGAAATCGTTCCGCCCGGGATTCGCCCAGTCAATCAGGTGCACGGTGTCGTGCGCCTGCGCTGCGGCGACCTGCACCTGGACGCCATAACGAAGCAGCTGATAGGTGCGCAGGCTGGCCTGGTACAGCGTGACGCCGGTGGCATCGGCGGCGGTCTCGAGCTTCTGCAGCGCGGCGGCGATGTGGGCGGGCGAATAGCCCCGAGCCGTGAGGTTGTTGCGGAGCAGTTCGGGCTCGATGGGTCGATTGTTCGGACGCGCGCTCCAGTCGCCCAGGTGACGGTAGCCCAGGCCATCGGGCCGCGCGGCGTCGGTGAACAGGGCCGCCACGCGGTTCTGGGTGCGGCGCTCGGAGCGGGGCTGTCCGTCTGGGCTCATCGCTTCGGTCGCCTCGGTGGCTTCGGTTTCGGCAACTTCCTGAGGTCGGCGATGGCCTTCTCGAAGTGCGCGTCCACCGGCCGCGGCTGCGAGTCGATCAGCCCGCGGTAGCGGTCGTACTCGAGCTCTGCCTTCACCTTTGCCTGCTCGGCCGTAATCTTACCCGCATGGTCCAGCAGTTCGTGGGCCGAAAGCCTCAGGAACTCATCCAGCTTGACGACCCAGTCCTGCATGGTCATCACCTGGCGCTGCAGGGCCCGCAGTTCAGCAAATTCGATATAGGCGTTGACGATGCGGCCCAGGGCGTCGAGTTCGTCCGGCCCCAGGTAGTTCTTGGCGACGGTGACATCTTCCTTCCGGATGATGCCGCCGGGCCGGGTGGTCTGCAGCCCCATGAACGGCTTTGTCGCATCCACGCGGGCATGAATGACTTCTGCGGCCGTCTGGCCGTGGGCGGCCCAGTGCATCTTGTTCTGGACGGTGGCGAAGAACTGCTGCGACATCTCGGTATTGGGCGTGTAGTCCACGCTCGTGGCGTAGATATCCAGCACCTTCTGGTAGAAGCGTCGTTCGGATGACCGAATGTCGCGGATGCGCGCCAGTTGTTCGTCGAAATAGTCCTTCTGCCCCTGCCCGGGCGGGTTCTTCAGCCGCTCGTCGTCCATGGTGAAGCCCTTCACCAGGTACTCGCTCAAGCGCGCCGTGGCCCATTGCCGGAACTGGGTGCCGCGGTGGCTGCGGACGCGGTAGCCGACGGCGAGAATGGCCTCGAGGCGATAGTGCCGCAGGCGGCGGGTGACCTCCCGGCCGCCCTCGGCGCGAACTTGTAAGTAATCCTTACAGGTTGCGGTCTCGACGAGCTCCCCCTCGGCGAACACGGCCTTCAGGTGGATGGTCACGTTCTGCGGGGTCGTCTGGAACAGCTCCGCGATCTGCGCCTGCGTCAGCCAGATGGTCTCGTCCTCGAGCCGGCACTGGATGCGCGTCCGCCCGTCCTCGGTCTGGTAGAGGATCATCGCTGACTGCGGAACGGGGTCGTCACTCATCACAATGGAGAATGGAGAATGGAGAATTGAGAATGGAGAGCGGGTGCTGGTTCATTGACTCAGCCCGGCCATCCTTCGTGATCAAGCCGGACTGGTGCAACAGGTCAACCCAGTAGTCAGTCTCGTTGGCTTCCTTGAGTGCGATGCTCATCTTGCTGATGAAGTCTGCCCGGCTCTGTGCGTGCTCCGCTTCCCGCACCAATGCCCCGATCGCCGTGCCGCTGCGAAGGACTTGTCTTGAAAGGACGAATTCGCGCTTCTCGTCCTGCAGGCCCCTGGCCAGCTTCACGACCCGCAGCGCGAAGGCGAAGGACTTGTCCCTAACGGGGTTGGGCTTGGCGGCGTTGGCAGCACCCATTCTCCACTCTCAACTCTCAATTATCCATTTACCAGCCGGGTCTTCCCGGTCAGCAATTCCTGCATCATCCCCTGCTTGAGCGCGCGGGTCTTGTCGCGACGCGCTTCGAGCGCCGACAGCTCGGCGTCCATGTCAGACAAGACCTCGGTGATGGCGGTTTGCTCGTCGACCGTCGGTGGCACACGCAACTCAAAGGTCTGGAAAGTTGGCAGACGCAACGAGTCGACCGTCGCCTTAACGGTGTTCTGCATGGCCCAAGCGCCAAAGTTCATTGCCATGTAGAGGTAGACAAATTTTCCAGACACACCAGGCTTGAACTGCGAGATAGCATAGACCCGCTGGTGCACGTCGAATCGTCCATGGATGTAGTGGAAGATGTCGCCAATTCGTCCCTCACCGGGCACCAAGATCGCTTCACACTCGTGCGAATAACTGTTGATGCGTTCGACCGTCTCAGACCGCACGAAGAACGGGTAACTACCGCCCTCGACTTTGTCCTCGTTGTTACGTCCTCCGGTCTTGATATGCGCAACTTCCCCCAACCGCTTCACCTCCCACTCCCCCTTGAAGCCGGGTAGGCGGGTCTGGGCGGTGAGCAGTTGCTGCATCGCGGCCTGCTTGAGGTCGCGCTTCTTGGCGATGAGCCGGTCCAGACCGTCCAGCAGCGCAGCCACATCACTCAAGGCTGCCGCGATGGCGCGTTGTTCGGACAAGGGGGGGTGTGGACACACTAATCGTTCGATGTGGTTAAGGAACAGGTTTGGCTGGGCTCCTTGGTTCACGCTGCTGGCGACTTGCCCCTGAGCTTTGCGTCCCTGCAACCAGAATTGGAGAAACACTCCGTCAGCCAACTCGCGGTTGATCTTGACCAGCGCCACACTGCGAACCAAGACACACTCAAAGCCAGCTGGAACGACCGCAACTCGTCCGATGGTGCCGGAGCACGAGATGAGAACATCTCCTGCGTCCGGGCCACACCGTTGCTTCATCCGGTGATACTCGGCCGCACCAACGTAATCCACATCCGAGACATCGATTGCCCCGTTCAACACATTCCTAGCAGATAGCAGGAAATAGCCATCGGTTTCTCGCTTGGGCGTCACGTGATCGCCGTCGGTAATCTTCGGTGATAACTGCGCAAGGGACCGAACTCCCCAATTCTCCGGAATGACCCCGACCTCCGTCTCCCTGTACCCCGCCCTTAAATCCACGACGCCCCCATCTTCGCGAGGTGTTCTTCCACCCGAGCGGTAAGCGTTGCCACCTCGTCGGTGAGCTGCGGCAGCGGCGTGGCGTAGCGCTCCGCCAGCTCGCGGATTCGCCCGGTAAGGGTCTGCGAGACGCGCTCCAGTTCCGCTTGGACGACAGCTGAGAGGCGCGACATCCACTTGTCGTCAATCACCATGGTCTTGATCTCAGCCTCGGTGAGCGTGGGGTACTTTTGGAAGGCTAGCTTGTCGAGTGCAGCCTCCTGCTCTTTCACTGACCGCTTGAGCGCGGTCTCGCTCTCGGCCAGCTCCAGCCAACGCTTCAACACAAGCGCCTCGTCCTTGGCGTCCTTGTCGCCCTTGATCTCCCTGAGCCGCGCGCTGACTTCGACTTTGGCAATCTTCTCCAGCGCGCCGAGGAACCCTTCCTCGCCACCATGCTCCTCTTCCAACTCGGTGATGCCGGCGGTCGCGGCGTCGAGCTCCGCCTGCACGGCGTCGATTGCCGCCTGCTCTTTCGCAAAGTAGCGCGAGACGACTAAGCGCTTCTGGACGAGCTCGCAGGTCCAACCCTTGTCCTTCGTTTTGCCCTTCTTGTCGGTCTCGACAATGCGCGCGGTCTTCGCCACCCACCCGTCCGCCGCAATCAGGTAACAGTCGTCCTGCATTGTCTCGGCCCAATAGTCCATCAGGTGCTGGTAGACATCGTAGGCGTCGAGCAGCGGTGCTGCCTGAAAGACCGACAGCAGCGTCTCCGACACCGTCGCGATCAGCTCTTTGGGGTGGTCGCCCTTGCCGAACTCTGTCAGCCGCGGAGTAATCGCCTTCCGCCACTTGGTGAAGAGCGTCATCACCTTCTTGTTGAAGGCCACGAACTCCGGATGGGCGAGAATGGCCGGCTTGACCTCGGCAATCGACAGCTTCAGCCGGGCGTAGCCGGGCCGGCCCGCAGACTCGAACAGCACGGCGCGCACGTTCGGCAGCACCTGCCAGTCGGCCGCGAACGCATCCAGGTCCCGCTCGGGGATGCCGCCACGCAGATATCCATCGATGTCGTGCAGGTCTTCAGGCTCGCTGCTGTCAATGTAGCGCGGCAGGTTGAGGTTGTAGTCGTTCTTCGGGTCGGCAATTTCCGCCAGCGGCACCATGCGCGAATAGCGGGGCGTGTCGACCTGGCGGGCGAAGGTGTCGACAATGCGGTGGATGTCCTGCTCTCGCAGCCGGTTCTTGTTGCCGTCCTTGATGAAGCCCATGGACGCATCGATCAGGAACACGCCCTTGCGGGCGGCGGCGTTCTCCTTATCTAGCACCAGAATGCAGGCCGGGATGCCGGTGCCATAGAACAGGTTGGCCGGAAGGCCGATGATGCCCTTGAGGATTCCTGAGCGCACCAGTTGCTGCCGAATCACGCCCTCCGCGTTACCGCGAAACAGCACGCCGTGCGGCAGAATGCAGGCCGCCTTGCCGGTGCTCTTCATCGCGCGAATGATGTGCAGCAGATAGGCGTAGTCGCCCTGCTTGGTCGGCGGCGTGCCCCACGTAAACCGCTGATACGGATCACTGGCGGGCGTGAGGCCGGTGCTCCAGGCCTTGTCCGAGAACGGCGGATTGGCGACGACGTAGTCGTAGGTGCGGAGGCGCTCGCCATCCTTGAATTTGGGAGACGCCAGCGTATCGCCCTGCTGCACGTTGGCCGTGGGAAAGTCGTGCAGGATCATGTTCATGCGGGCCAGGCCCGCCGTGGTCACGTCTTTCTCTTGCCCCTCGAGCGTGATCTGCTTGCCCGCCTGCGCCGCCACCTTCAGCAGCAGCGAACCCGAACCGCACGTCGGGTCGTGCGCGGTGGTCGAGGCCTTGGTGTTCTCGGACGAGATACCGATCACCTGCGCAATGACCCGGCTCACTTCAGAAGGGGTATAGAACTGCCCTTTGCTCTTGCCACTCTCGGTGGCGAAGTGCCGCATGAGGTATTCGTAGGCGTCGCCGAGAATGTCGTCGTGCTCGGCCCGGTTCTGCGAGAAGTCGAGCTCGGGTTTCTGGAAAATGCCAACCAGGTTGGTCAGCCGCTCCACCATTGCCTGGCCTTCACCGAGCTTGTTCGGGTCGTTGAAGTCAGGGAAATCGCTACGCGCAAGGCGCGCGTTGGCATCAATCAACGGCTGGATGATCTGCGTGTTGATCTTCTCGCCGATGTCGGGCTTGCCCTTGAGGGCCACCATGTCCCTGAACGACGCGCCTTTCGGGATGATCACCGCCGGCGCGAAGGCGTCGCTGTTGCCGTACTTGTCGCTGATGTACTTGATGAACAGCATGAACAGGACGTAGTCCTTGTATTGACTGGCGTCCATGCCGCCCCGCAGTTCGTCGCACGACGCCCACAGGGATGAATACAGGTCTGACTTCTTGATGGCCATTCGTTATCGGGCAGGTCGTCGGGCGGGTCTTCCACCTTCGCGCCTGGCGCTACGGTGGACAGGGAAGACCCGCATCTACGTTCTGTTCACTTCTTCGGCAACTCGAACACGTACAGTGTATGGCCGTTGGACGGCGGGTTGATCTCCGGCGTGATCGTCCGCGGCACGACGCGCGGGCTGCCGCCGCCGACACCGGTGGTAACGGCCACGTACTGCTTGCCGTTGGCCGCGAACGACACCGGGAACCCCTGTACCGCCGTCCCGAGACGCGCCGACCACAACACCTCGCCGGTCTTCACATCCAGGGCGCGGAACTGGCGGTCGAGGTCGCCGATGAACACCACGCCGCCGGCGGTACTGAGCGCCGCCGTCAGGTAGGCTGCGCGCTGCTGAATGCTCCACGTCTCTTTCATGGTCGTCACGTCGATGGCCAGCAGCTTGCCGACGTTGCCGTCGCTGCCGGGCATTTCGAAGAACCGCCGGCCCGCGGCCACGCCGCCCGATCCTTCGACCAGGTCGACCTTGCGCGCGGCAATCTCCATGCACGACTGGCTGAGCGGGATGATCAGCTGCCGGGTCGGCGGATGGTAGGTCATGGCCTGCCAGTTGTGTCCACCTTCGGTGCTCGGACACACGGTGAGCCATTCGTCGATCTTCTGGTTGACGATGTCGGCGCGGTAGGTCGGCGTGCCGCGCTCGGGATCGATCTTTTCGAAGATGTTCTGGAACACGGTGTGCTTGTAGCCCAGGAACTTGCCGGTCCTGCGTTCGAGCTTCCAGAGAATGCCGGCCTTGCCGATGGTAAACAGCACCTTCTCGGGCCCGATATCGACCAGCACCTTCTCGAACACCTCGTCCAGATCCAGCGACTCGCCCGGCGTGTGCTGATAGTGCCACGCCAGCGACCCATCATCGGGCCGCAGCGCCACGGTCGACGCGGTGTAGAGCCCCGCGTCGGTGATCTTGTTGCCGCGGCTGGCCGGCATCCACGGCTTGGCCTGGGCAATGCCGTAGTAGATCAGGTCGGCGTCGGGATCGTAGCTGCCGGCGATCCAGGTTTCTCCGCCGGCGCGCATGGTGTCGGGCAGGGCGCCCCAGGTGTCGCCGCCGGGTTCGCCGGTGCGGGCAACGGTGTGGAACTTCCACAGCAGCTTTCCGGTCTCGGAGTCGTAGGCGCTGATGTAGCAGCGCTCGGTGCGGAAACGATCGCAGCCCTGAAGGCCCTGGATCACCTTGCCGCGCACGACGATCGGGCCGCTGGTATTGGAGAAGCCCTTGGTGCGATCGGCGACCGCGATGTTCCACACGACCTTGCCGGTGCGCGCATCGAGGGCTACCAGCCGCGCGTCGGTGGTTGCCAGGTAAATCTTGTCGCCGTAGATGGCGAGGTTGCGCATGGAGCCGAAGCCAATCACCTGGTTGGGGCCGACCTGGTTCTCCCAAATCAGGTCGCCGGTGGCGGCGTCGAGCGCCTGCACCATGTTCAAGGTGTTGGTGAGGTACATGATGCCGTTGTGAACCAGCGGCATCGGCTGGTTGGCGCCGCCTTCATTCATCGCCCACGACCAGGCGAGCTTCAGGTCCCTGACGTTCCGGGTAGTGATCTCGTCCAGCGGGCTGTAGCTCCACGCCTGGTAGTTGCGGCGCGCCATCAGCCAGTCGCCGGGATCGGGATTCCTCAGCATGGCGTCGGTGACCGGCACGTAGTTCTTCACCTCGCCAGTGACCGAGAGGCCGCGCGGCGGTGGAGGACCGGCAGGCCGGGCCGGAGCGGCGCCAGGCGATGCAGCGGCAGAAGCCGGAGCGGCGGCAGCGCGTTGGCCGGTGGCAATGGAGCCGATGGCCGTCGCCGTCGAGGCGAGCAAGGGCTGCGGACCCGCGGCCGCCCCGTTTGCCCGCAGGATGAACGCCGAGATGTTGACGTAGTCGTCGGGCGCAAGGCTCGGCCGGCCCGGCGGCATGGTGGCCTGCATGTACTCGATCAGGTCCCGGGTGGTGCGGCCCCGCCAGGTGTTCATGAAGTTCGAGCCGGCCAGCGCCGGGGCTTCATTGCGCCCGGCCAGATCGGCGACATGGCAGCTGGCGCAGTTGGCTTGATACGACGCCTGGCCCGCGCTCGCCTGTGCCGCCGTGAACGCCGCCGGCAGCGGCACTGCCTGGCGGGCGGTCACCGTCAAATGGACACTGGAGATCAGGATCAGGCCGGCGCAACTCATCCAGGTCTTCATTTCTTGCCCTCGGGAACAAGGAGCCAGCCCCAGAGGTTGCCTTCCGGGGCCTTCTCGCTATGCAGTTGGATGTAGATTCGTCCGGCGGCCAGGTCGTCGACCAGCTCTCTCGTCAACTCGAACGTACCGGTGATGTTGCCACTCGTGCCTGGTGTGATCTTGAGTTCGCCAATCGCCGGCCCTCGCATGGCCGTCCGCGGACCGCGATGCAACCGCGCCACCGTGGATGCGGTTCTAAGGCCGGTATAGCCACCGGCCACCGTCAGCGTCGTCCCGTCGAGCGTGGCCGTCACGGAGCCGGAGCCGGCAATGGTCGCCTGCATGGCCACGTCGATGGGCACGGTCGACAGGCGAGCCCGGTACTGCGCCTTCTGCGCGCCGGCCACGGCCACCGACGCGGCCACCATGCAGGCCGCCAACACCAAGAACCGTCTGGTCATGGGCCGGAATGATACTACCGGCACACCGCCTGGACACCGCGGCCGTCAATCTGCGCAAACACTTTGTCGATCGCCACGGCATGGCTGCAACTGTTGACGCGATAGCGCAGGTATTCCTGGATCCACACTACGTCACCCTCGTTGTCGACGGCCGACTGGCCGGCGCCGCGCCGGAGGCCATCGCGGTACTTGGCTTCCAACGCGAGACGAAACTCCAGCGACTCGTTACGCGGCGGAAACGCGACGGCTCCGGGTGACACCGCACCACAGACGCCGTAAGTCCCGGTATTCTCGATCTGCGCGAACACGCGCGTCTGGGCCTGGTCGTGCGAACAGGCGTTGACGCGATAGCGGAAGTACTCCGACAGCCAGACGATATCGCCTTCCGCATCGACGAACGTCGTGGTGTTGCCGCGACGGAGGCCATCGCGATACTTCGTTTCGAGCTGGGTGCGGAAGTCCAGCGATTCGTCGCGTGCCGGGAACGACACACTGCCGCTGCCGCCGAACGAATAAAGAAACTGGGCGCCGGAGATGTCATCAGGCATGACCCTGTCATTGTTGCCCGTGAACGAATTCATCACGGCGTTGACGACCTGGCCGTGATCGTCTGGATGGTCGAGACCGATCACATGGCCGAGCTCGTGCAGCATGACGCGCCGCACTTCATTCAGGTTCGAACGATAGTTCCCTCGGTACGCGTTCCACTGCAACGTGTTGTTCAGCACCACGTCGCCTTCGACGACGATGCCGCCCAAGGTGCATTGCTGAGCGTAGCCCGCATAGCCTTCCATCGAACGACCGTAAAACGTACTGGACCAGAAGACGTTGTTCGTGCCGTTACAGAGGCCCGTACTCGCAGTCGAGTCTCGGATCACGCGAAACTGAATGCGATCCAGATACTGGTTCCACAGGGCCATGGCCGCCTCAGCTGGCTGCCCCCAGGTCGTCGAACCATCCAGCAAAGTCGCACCGCTTGAGATCGAGCCCAACTGCAAGGACATGACCGGGTTCGACTGCCACTTCGGACCAAAATACCAATAGCCCGAGGAGTCGCTGGTGCCGAGCGTGAGCAGCAACCCGAGCGCGGCGACGGCAGTGAGCGTGGGCCGAATCATCGCCGCTCCAGCTGCCGGGCGCGATCACGGATCACGGTCGCGAAGTCGGCCAGCGACATGGCCGCCGACATCGAACGGACGAGCGGTGTCCCCTCGGAAGCGGCACCGATATGGGCAACCGCCACCAGCGGTGCAAATCCCACTGTCAGGATGCGCGGTGTGCCAGTTGCGGACTCGCGAACCACCCGGAAGCGACCCTGATCGGAACCGACCAGCGGGCTCACGGCGTGCGGCGCGTTGTTGAGAAACAGCACGTCACGATCGCCAACTCTGAAGTCCGGCACATGAAACACCCGCTGCGTGACGTCGCCGATCGTCCCGCCGACGACATCGACGGTCAGAGTCTTCGGCGCACTACCCTTGAGCGTCTGCTCCACCTCGACCGTGACTCGCGTGATGATCAGCCTGGCGGAGCCGTAGAATTCCCACTCCGACCGGCGGCCAGCGACTGTGCCAACAACGATGGCCGCAGCCCGTTCGGTGAGCTGATCGAAGGACAGCTTGCCAATGACAGGTTCGGCCGGCTGCGCCGACAGCGCCACTGGGAGCGCGATCAGAAGAAGGACGGCGGCGCACCAGAAACGGCTCAGGTGAACTGACCTCGGTGCGAGGTGCGAGCCAGAAGGGCAGGGGAAGAGAGTCAGCATGCGCACACCCTACCAGAGCACGGCTGAAAGTGCGACGGCTGTCGCGAGGGCGGCAGCCAGTTGCAGACCTAATTCGGCGCGCTCTCGGAGAAAGATCGTGCCGGCGACTGCCAATGCCATGCCGGCGGCGAGAAACCGCCAGTACAACTCCCGGACCTGGCCCTCTTCGGTGGTCGTCGGCGCCTGGCGGCGGCCGGCATCGATGATCGCGTTGGCGATCTCGCGATCGGGGTCGCGATCCAATTCGTAGTACTGGCCCCCGCCCGCGGCGGCAATGCGCTGCAGCGATGGCCGGTCCAGCCGCGAACGTCCTGGCGACGGTTCTTCCTGGCCCTCGGCGTTCACAGTCACCGGCAACATGCCGCCCGCCAGTGTTCCAACACCTATCACGTGCAGCGGCACGTGCGCCTGATTGGCGAGCTCGATCGACCGCGCCACTTCCCCGCTCCACGACTCGCCGTCCGACAGCATCACGAACAGCTTGGCGTTGGGCGACGGCCCGTGAATCTCGCGGTCCTTCTCGAGCAGCCGCAATCCCCAGGCAAGGCCCTGCTCGAGGTTGGTATCCCAGGTGGTGTCGTCCTCTAACCGGAAAGGCGGTCGTCCGCTCAGGTGGTCGAGGAAGAAGAACACGGTGTTGGGGTCGCGCGTCAGCCGGATCTGCGGCGTGGCGATGTGAGCGAACACCGTCAGGGCCAGCCGATCGTCGTTCCAACTGAGCGAATCGCCAAGCAGGCGGAGGAACGCCATGGCCCGCTGCCAGCGTGTCTCCGCCTCCGCTCGCGAGGATTCTGGCGAGCTACGGCGAGACCTCGCCGAAGCGGCCAACGGCCGCGACGGCGGGGCCGGAACGTCCGTGACGTGCATCGACGCCGAGCCATCCTGCAAGACGACAATATCCACGCCGGCGCGGCCGACGATGGTGGTGACGCCCTGGGGGCGGGCAACGGCGACGATCAGGCTGGCCGCGGCCAGGATCAGGCACAGCCAGAACGGCAAGTCGCCCGCGACGCCGAAGCGCTCGCGATTGGGAACCGTGCGGTGCGCGCGGAGGCGCGCCACGTCCGACCACCGCCGGACGAGGCGATACCCCAGCACCACCAGCAACAGCGCCGGCGCGATCAGCAGCCACAGAAAATGCGGCGCGCCGAATTGCAGGCCGGCGGCACTGGTCATCCCTTTCGTTGAACCTTGCCGCCGGGCGTCGCTTCAGGCTGGGCCTCGCGATCGCCGTATTCCATTGGCGCGATCACCTGGAACTCCTCGGTCTTCGCCTCGGGCGGCGGACCGCCTGGGCGGCCATGAATGGTGTTGCCGCCGGGCAGGTCGCCGGCTTGTCTTGAGCCTGTCGAACGGGCTGGCGCAGGCCGCGTCGGCGCCGGGACAGCCGGCTTCCTGCCCGCCACGCGCGACGCCACCTGATCGCGAACGCGCGAAACATACTCGTAGTTGTAGGCGGCCTCGACGTGGCGCGGCGCCGCCTTCAGGACCGCGGCATACGACTGCAAGACGCCGTCGAGGCGCTGGACCTGTTCCTGCTGCGGCGCGCTGGTCTCGCGCTCGCTGGCGCGGAACGCCGCGTTCGCCGTGGTCAGCAACACCTCCGGATCCACCACCTCACTCGGCTCGCCGATGACCTGGTCGTAGCCGCCGATCCAGTATGCGACCCTCGCGCGGATGCGACGAATGTCGTCGGACAGGCTGCCCGACTCGGCGGGCAGGTAATCGGAAATCGAGGCTGCGGGCGCCAGCGTGTCGTCGATCTGGAATTGCAGCGTCGCGATCTGCTGCCGGGCATCGGCGACGCGCGCGGCCAGCCGGGCTTCGGACCACGATAGCCAGCCGCCGGCAAAGAAGACGAGCGCGGCAGCAACGCGAAGGGCGACAGTCCTGTTGATCATGGCAGCTTTCCAAACCACGGGGTGGCGAGCTTGAGGCCGGCAGCGCCGGTCCACAGCGCGGCGGCGGCGAGGGCCAACAATCCAAAGCGGGCCTGCTGACTCGAGTATTGGCGGGTGGCGATGGTCCCGACCGCCTCGCGATCGATGTCGGCCACCGCGGCCAGCAGGCTGGCCTCGTCCTTGGCGACGTAGTAGCGGCCGCCGGTGCGTTCGACCGCCGCCTTCCACTGCGCGTCCGGGATACCCTCGCCGAACTCCTTGTTGTAGTTGGTGCGAACGAAGAACAGCGGGATCCTGTTGTCGACCGCACTCTTCAGGATGTCGTCGAGGCTGCGGCCATGCACGATTGAGGTCGTGTCTTCGCCGTCGGTGAAGATGACCATCAGGTTCCCGGACGCCTCGAGGAAGTTGAAGGCCTTGAAGATCTCGATGCTCTCCTCGAGTGCGCTGGCAATCACGGTGCCCGATTCGGGGAACTGCGAAAACTCCACCGGATCGCCAATCAGCGCCATGCTCAAGAGCAGGTTGTCGTAGTCGCTCGTGAACGGCGTGATGACATAGGCGCGGCTGCCGAACTCGACCAGCGCCATCAGGTCGCGGTGGCGGCCTTTCTGGCGGAGCTGGACGAAGCGCTCGGCGGCGGCAATGGTCGTGAAAAAAGCGGGCTGGGTCTCGTTGCGGGTGTTGAGGGTCGTGGCCTTGAAGGCCGTCTGCATGCTGTCGGAGGCGTCGATCATCAGGCTGATACGGCGGCCCGGGTAGGTCACGTCCTCGACAACCAGCGACGAGTAGGGATCGGCGAGGGCCAGCAGGGCGAACGGCAGCGCCGCCACGAACAAGAACACCGGCAGGTGGCGCGTCCACGCCAGCCGCGATCCTGGCAGCGACCGCAATAGCGCCGGTACCGCGACCTGGCGGCGGCCCGGCGCGCGGCCGCCAAGTGAACGCAGCAACAGCAGCAGGGCGGCCACCGCCACCACGGCCAGCAGAACCAGCCGGCCGGTGTCGCGCCGCCAGAATTGCAGTCCGGCGAAGTCCAACACCGCCCATTCGGCGGCCACCGACTGCGCCGACGCGATCAGCGCTGCGACCACCATGTACTCCACGCGTTGCGTTCGCGCTGCACGTCGCCAGCCACCTCTGCGGCATGCCGGATCGCCTCGTCCAGGGTGGCCGCATCGCGGACCGGTGCCTGCCGATACAACGCGGCGGTCAACTCCTGCAACGCCGACTGCAACCCCTGCAGGTGATGCCGGTGGGTCAGTGACACCGAGTCATCCAGCCGCGACGCGAAGACGGCGACATCGGTGGCGGTGACCGCACTCGACACCGCCGCGCGGCGCGGCCGCAGCCGTCCGTGCACCACGCCCAGCCGGCCCTCGGGTACGGCCGCACCGGCGGTGATTGCCTTCTCGCTGACCGGATGGCGAATGGCCAGGGCCGCGATCACGCGTGAGGCTGCCAACCCGCGGACCACCGCGGCGTCGGACCAACCCTCGCCGGCAGCCAGCGATTGCACACTGGCCAACTCGCGGGCGGCGTGCGCGGCAACGGTGCGGTCAGGCAATCGATCGCCGGCGACGGCTCCGGGCTTTCGCCCGCCGCGAACCAGCGGTACCACTGCCATTACGGCCATGACGACGCCAATCGCGCCGAAGGCGATGGCCAGGATCTGGAACACGCTGCTGCGGAAGCGGAGCGATTCGACGGCGCCCAGGCTGGCATCCGACGCGTCGCGGATGTCGGCGGCATCCGCCGGCACCAGTGACAGCACCTTGATTGGCAGTGGCGGCATCAGGTAACTGAGGTCGCGGCCCTCGAGCGCAGCCGCGGCCCCCACGCGGCTGTGGACGCGGTAAGGAATCGACAGGGCCGGCACGTTGACGTCGTGGCCAATGGCGTCGGCGCTGATCAGCCGCAACTGGTAGTGATACTGGAAGAACCGCCGTTGCTGGCGATGGGCGTCGGCGGGATGAGACCCGCCGAGGATCTCGAACGGCGCCATCTGGATTGACGCCACGCCCAGCCGCGATTCGTCGGCCACCACCTGCATCGATTCGGTCTCGATCACGGCGCAGGTCAGCACGACGTTGAACGTCTCGCCGATGGTAACGGCGCCGGCGCTCGACTGCCACCAGCAGCGAATCGGGTCGACGCCCTGGGCGCTTGCCGGCACAGCGAGGGCCAGCACCACGAACAGGGCCATGGCGGTCTTCATGGCACGGGCACCTGGTCGATGACGTCGGCAATCACGGCCTCGGCCGTCAGGCCGTGGGCCGCGGCATGCGGGCCGAGCCAGATGCGGTGGCCGAGCACGAACGGCGCGAGTTCCTGGATGTCTTCGGGATAGACCTCGGCGCGCCGGTGCTGCAAGAGCGCCCACACCTTGGCCAGCCGGCTCCAGCAGATGATGGCCCGCGGCGAGGCGCCCAGGTCGACGCCGGTCTCGACCAGGTCCGACGGCGAGTGGTGCCGCCAGTCGGTGTCGGCGTTGTACGGACGCGTGGCCGCCACCAGCCGCTGGATGTAGCGCCCCAGGCGCTCGTGCAGGAACACGCCCTCGCCAATCACCCCGCGCAGCTGGATGATGCGCTGCTTCGACAGCAGCGGATTGAGCCGCACCTGCTTGAAGTCGAAGTTCACCAGCTTCTCCTCCTCTTCCGGCGGCAGGTAGCCGATGTTGATCATGGCCGCGAAGCGATCGGTGGCCGCCTCCGACAGCGGAAACGTGCCCTGCCCCAGCTCCACCGGGTTCATGGTGGCAATGGCGAAGCTGAAGGTCGGCAGATCGTAGGTGGACTTGCCGACGGTGATGGTCCGGTCCTGCAGCGCTTCCAGAAACGCGCTCTGTGATTTCAGCGGAATGCGGTTGATCTCGTCGAGCAGGATGACCTCGGCCGCCGCCATCGGCCCGAACTCCGTCACCAGCTCGCCGGTCGACGGGTTGATCATCTGGAAGCCCACCACCTCGGTCGGCTGCAGGTCGGCGCGGCCCTGGATGCGCGCGAACTTCGCGTCGCTGATCGCCGACAGGATCACCCCGAAGAAGGTCTTGCCGACGCCGGGCACGCCGCGCAACAGCAGGTTGCCGGCGTTGACCTGGCGCTCGGTGCGCTTGTCGTAGGTGGTCGGAATCTCCGACAGCAAGACGACGTTCGCCACCGCCTTGGCGGTGTCGTAGCCGACCAGCGCCTTGCCGCCCTCGGCGATCACCGCGACATGAAAGTCAATCGCCTCCTGAAGGTCTAAGCGCACTAGTGTCCCGACTGAATCTGCCTGGCCACCTTCTCGACGTCGGCCATCACGCGCAGCAGGTTGCCGCTCCACAGCTTGCCGATCTGCTCTTCGCTGTAGCCGCGGCGGACCAGTTCCAGGGTGACGTTGAACGTCTCTTCGGCGCCGTTCCAGCCGGTCACGCCGCCGCCGCCGTCGAAGTCTGAAGAGATGCCGACATGGTCGATGCCGATCTTCTTGACCAGGTAGTCGATGTGGTTGACGAAGTCGGCGACCGTCGCGCGCGGGTCCCCCGGCGTCGTCTTGTCGATCTCGGCCATGCGGGCGGCGAACCTGGCGCGCTGATCGGCGCTCAGGGCGTTCATGCCGCCCCGCCCGCCACCGCCACCGCCCGGACCGCCACCTGGGGCCGGCAGGCCGAACTCCTTGCGCAGCGCGGCAATGGCCGCGGTGCGTTCGGCCGAGTCGGGCTTGTTGATCTTCACGTAGCTGGCAAACGCCACGGTCTGGATCACGCCGCCGTTCTTCTTCAGCGCCAGCAGCTGCTCGTCGTCCATGTTACGGCTGTGGTCGGCGAGCGCGCGGGCGGCGGAGTGCGAGGCAATGACCGGCGCCTTCGACAGCGCCATGGCCTGCAGGTTGGCGGCCTTCGACGGGTGCGACAGGTCGACCATGATGCCCCACTTGTTCATTTCGGCAATCGCCTGCTTGCCGAGTTCGCTCAGTCCGTTGTGCAGCCACTTGCCGTCGCGTTCGCCGGTGTTCGAATCGGCCAGTTGGCTGTGGCCGTTGTGGGCCAGCGACATGTAGCGGCCGCCGCGGTCGTGGAACTCCTTCACCCGCGAGATGTCGGTGCCGAGCGAGTAGGCGTTCTCGATGCCGATCAGGGCGACCTTCTTGCCGCTCTTCGCAATCCGCGGCACGTCGGCCGCGGTCAGGGCCAGTTCAATCTGGCCGGGCGCAATCTCACGGGTCAGGTGATGCACCGCGTCGAACTTGGCCACCGCCTGCTTGTAGGCGGCGTCGTAGCCTTCGGCGGTCAACGGCCCCTGCCCGACGTAAACGATGAAGAAGGCCGCGTCGAGTCCGCCCTCGACCATCTTGGGCAGGTTGACCTGCGTCTCGAGCCGCTGGGTGTAGTTGACCTGCCGGGTGAAGTTATTGGGGTTGATGTCGGCGTGGGTATCGAGCGTGATCACCCGCTCGTGAATGGCACGCGCCCGGGCGGTCAGCGCCGCGTCGGCGCTGGCCTGGGCCGCAGGCCGCGTCCCGGCCAGGGTCACGAATAGGAAAAGAGCGGCAAACATGGCGGCAAGACGGTTCATGGAATCTCCTGAGGCGGAGATCCTACCATCCCGGCCGAAAGTGAGACACGATCAGCCGTGATGGACGAGGCACGGGCCGCCCGCCTGTATGAGGAGGCTGGCGCAGAGCGCTGGAACCTGTCCCGGGAGGCGTTCGCCGAGGCGCTGCAGGCCAGCGCGGCCAAGGCGTTCGCCGGGCGTGCCCCGTCGCTGGCGCAGCGCGAGCGCTACCTGGCGTCGCTCCACCTCGCCGACCTGGCGCTGGCGCTCGCCTGCGCTGAAGGGCACGCGGGCGCCTGGGATCACTTCGTCGCCGAGTTCAGGCCGGCGCTCTACCGCGCCGCCGACGCCGTGGCCCCGGGTGGCGGGGCGCGCGAAATCGCCGACGCCCTGCATGCCGACCTCTACGGCCTCAAAGCAAGAGACGGCAGGCGGCAATCCTTGTTTCACTACTTTCATGGCCGCAGCAGCCTCGCGACCTGGCTGCGTTCGCTCGTCGCGCAACGCTACGTCGATCGCCTCCGCGAGGTGAAGCGGCACGATCCGTTGCCGGACGAAGCGTCGCCGGCGGCCATTGCTGCCCCGCCGGCGCCGCCCAATCCCGACCAGCCGCGCTTCGCCGCGGCCATGCGCGCGGCCCTCGGCGCCGCGCTGCTGGTGCTGACGCCGCGGGATCGCCTGCGGCTCGGCTGCTACTATGCGCAAGAGATGACGCTGGCGCAGATCGGCCGCGTCACCGGCGAGCATGAAGCAACGGTCTCGCGTCATCTCGCCCGCACCCGCCGCGACATCCGGCTCATCGTCGAGCGCCACCTGCGCGAGCAGCATCGGTTCGGCGACCGGGAGGTTACCGAGTGCTTTGCCAGCATCGCGGCCGACGCCGGCGCCATTGACCTCGGCGATTGGCTGGCTACGGCCGGGGACGGCAAGAAACCGATCCCCGATCGTTCTAATCTGGAGGGACCTCGTGAACGCTGACCGCGATCGCGATCGCTTGCTGGACGAGGCGCTCAAGCATCAGCTTGGCGCCCGGCGCAATATCCCTGCGTCCAGCGAGTGCCTCGACGCCGAGACCATGGCGGCGTGGATGGAGGGCGGTCTCGACGCCGAGTCGATGGCCATGGCCGAAACGCACGCCGCCGGCTGCGGCCGCTGCCAGGCCATGCTCGGCGCGATGGGGCGAACGGCACCGGCGCCACCGGTCGCGGCAACCCAAGGCGCCCGCCTGTGGCGCTGGTGGTTCGCACCGCTCGCAGCCACGGCGGCGGCCGTCACATTGTGGATGGTGGTGCCGCAAGAGCCGGCCATGATGCCGGCCAGCATGCCCGCGGCCGAAGTGGCGCAGGCGGAGCCGGAGTCACCCCCGGCGCCATCCCCCGCTTCCCAGGCGGCGCCCGCACCGCCCCTGCCGCCCGCCGCCAAGGAGCGCGCGAACGCGGCGCCACCGACCCGCGCGGAGACGGGCCAGCGCGAAAGGCAGCCTTTCAGTGCGCCCGAGGCAAAGGCCGAGGCGCCGCGACTTGCCGACACCGCTGCTGAGGGTCGCGTCGCCGCGGCACCACCGGCGGCAGCGCTCCGCAGGCAGACCGAGGTGCCGGACGAGGCGAAGATCACCGCACGATCATCCCCCTCTCCTGCCATCATCTGGGCCGTTGGGCCTCAGGGCATGGTCCTGCTCGCCACCGACGGCCGGACGTTCGCGCGCGTCCCCTTCCCGGAGATCGTGGACCTCACCGCCGTCATGGCCCGTGACGAGCACAACGCCATCGTGACGGCCGGCGACGGCCGGACGTTCCAGACCGAAGATGGCGGCCGGACGTGGAAGCGGCCGTAGGGCGACGATAGGGCTCGCGCCTGCGGCGCTCGTGGGGCTCGGCGCTGTCGCGCCTCAAGGGCTCGGGCTCTTCGAGCCCTTGTGGGGCAAGGCCCATCCCCAGGAACGAAGTGACCCCCAGGATGCGAGCGTAAGCGAGCAATCCCCACGAGGGGCGGCAGCCCGAGCCCCAGGCGGCTGCAAGAAATCCCGCCACCCCCGTTCTAAGGGAAAGGGCCACGAACGGCCCGTTCTCAAGGAGCGGTTTCCATGCCTGCACGCACGTATCTCGCGGCCTTCACGCTCATCGGCGGCGTCCTGCTGATGCGGCCCGGCGCCCAGCCCGCGCTACAGGCCGGCGAGCAGCCGGATCTCACCACCACTCTGGACGATCAGGCAGAACTGGCCATCACCGTCTACAACTCTGACATCGCGCTGGTCCGCGACGTGCGCAACCTGCAACTGGCGCGGGGCACCGGCAACCTGCGGTTCATGGACATTGCCGCCACGGTGAACCCGGCTACCGTGCATTTCCGGTCGCTCACCGACCCGGCGCGGGTCAGGGTGCTGGAACAGAACTACGAGTACGACCTGCTCGAACCCGACAAGCTGCTGCGCAAATACGTGGGACGCGAGGTCAGGCTGATGCGCAACCGCACCGACGGCGGCTCGACCCGGCAGGAGGAAGTGAAAGCCACCCTGCTCAGCTACAACGCCGCGCCGGTGTGGAAGATCGGCAACGAGATCGTGACCGGCATCGGCGCCGACCACATCCGCTTTCCCGAACTGCCCGACACGCTCTACTCGCGGCCGACGCTGATCTGGACCGTGGCCAACGAAGGCGCCGCGAGCCACCGCGTGGAGGCGTCGTATCTCGCCGGCAAGCTTGCCTGGAACGCCGACTACGTGCTGACCGTGGCGCGCGACGACACGGCGGCGGACCTGAACGGCTGGGTGACCCTGACCAATGGCAGCGGCACCGCGTTCCGCAACGCGAAGCTGCAACTGGTGGCCGGCGACCTCAACCGCGTGCGCCAGCAGGTGGGCAAGATGATGCGCGACATGGCCGAACGCCGCGAGATGGCCATGCCGGCGGCCGCGCCGATGGAGCAGGAAGCGTTCTCGGATTACCACCTCTACACGCTCGGCCGGAAGACCACCATCAACAACAACCAGACCAAGCAGGTCAGTCTGCTCGACGGCACCGGCGTTCCGGTCGTGAAGCGCTACGTCGTCGAGGGGCAGGCCCACTACTACCACAACCAGCAGCACCCGGGCGCGCCGCTCAAGGACCTGGTGCAGGTCTACTACCAGTTCAAGAACGAGCAAAAGGGCGGCCTCGGCGTCCCGATGCCGGCCGGCGTGCTGCGGGTCTACCAGCAGGATTCAAGGGGCGGCACGCAGTTCGTCGGTGAAGACCGCATCATGCACACGCCGAAGGACGAGACCCTCAACATCAAGATCGGCAACGCTTTCGACGTGGTGTGCGAGCGCAGCCAGGTTGACTTCGAGAAGATCGCCGGCAACGTTTACGAACTGGAGTACGAGGTCACCCTGCGCAATCACAAGACCGCGGCGGTCGCCGTCGAGGTCAACGAACCGCTCGGCGGCACCTGGCGCATGCTCCGCTCGTCGCACGAATGGACCAAAACGGCCGCGTGGGCGGCGCAGTTCAAGGTGCCGGTGGCGGCCGGCGGCACAGCGGTGCTGAACTACCGCGTGCGGGTGACGTACTAGAAACTCGCCAGCGCCTTCTCTTCAGAGTCGTAGGTATCGAACACGGTGAGAAGCTTGGTGATGGTCAGGAGGTCGGTGATGCGGCTGGTCAGGTTGGCGAGCTTCACGGCGCCGTTCGCCTTGCGCGCGGCCATCGAGCAGCGCACCAGTTCGCCCAGGCCGCCGCTGTCCATGTAGCCGACGCCGGCGAGGTTGAGGACCACCTTGCTCTGGCCCTGGAAGACGACGCTGGCGACCTTGTCGCGCAGCAGCGCCGCGCCGTCATCCATGGTCAGCTTTCCCTGGAGGTCCAGGATGGTGACGTCGCCGACGGTGCGTTCATTGATTTGCATGCGGAATCCCTGCGGGCCCGGACGCACCCGGGCAATGGTGAGACGATTCCGCGACCGTGGGGGCGGCGCCTCGCACCCGGGAGTCTACCTCATCCGGCGGTGCCGGACCGCGGAACTAGTACGGCACATCGATCAGGCGATCGTTGCCGTTTCGCATGTCGTCGTCCAGCAGGGCCAACAGCGCTTTCGCGACCGGTCCCGGCCGGCCATCGCCAATCTTCGCGCCGTCCCATTCGACGATCGACGCCACCTTGATCGAACTGCCGATCAGCATCATCTCGCGGGCGGCGCGGGCATCGGCCACCGGTACGTCACACACTTCGACGCCCGCGATCAGCCCTTGCTGCATCAACCGGGGGGCCAGGTCCAGCAGCCGCAGCGAGGTGCAGCCAGACAGGATGTGATCGAACTTCGGGTGCCGGAACAGGCCATCCTGCGTGACGAACGCCACGTTCATGTTCGAGCTTTCGCCGACGTTGCCGGCGGGATCGATGAACACGCCATTGTCGAGCCCGGCCTGTTTCGCTTCCATCTGCATCAGCACGTTGGGCAGGTAGTTGGTGCTCTTGGTGACGGCGTACAACGGCGGCTTGATAGGAAACGTGGTGGTCATCACCTTGAGGCCGTCGGTGTACCAGCGGTCCGGGTACGACAGGCCCGCGAAGATCATGACGAAGAAGCCCGGCTCGGCGCCGGCCGCCGGGCTGAGCTCGAGGCTGCCCGGCCCGGACGACAGCCAGTAGCGGATGGCCCCGTCGCGTCTCCCGCTGGCCGCGGCGACCGCCGCGATGATGTCGCGCATCTGTGCCTGGCTGGCCGGCAATTTCAGGTTCGACCGTTCAGCCGAGCGGACAAAGCGGTCGAGGTGCGCATCGAGGTCGTAGATCCTGCCGCTGACGATGCTCGCGGTGTCGAAGATGCCGTGACCGCGATGCACCATGTGGTCGTCGAACGGGATGACCATCAGCGCGGGGTCGGTGACGATGCCGCCCAACTGGCTCGAGTAGAACGCCCAGTACTTGACCGGTTGCCTGGTGCGCAGGGCGCGAAGCCCCTGGAGAACAGCATCGGCATCGAGCAAGCGCAGCGGCGGGGCAATGGCGGGCATGGCCCGCCCACTCTAGCACGCAGGCAACCCTGAAGGGTTGCCTCCACAGTCGAACGAAACGCCTGAAAAAACGAAACGCCCGAGCGGCGAATGCCGCTCCGGGCGCTTCAGTGCGCACATGGCGCCTCCCGACAGGAGCCGGGAGTACTTGGTCTAACGGTCGCTCGATTGTCGATTTCGTCGCGTGAACACGATGGTGCCGCTGTTCACGCGGCGAAATGGTCCGGCGGAGTATTCACTACAACCCCCTTTTCGGAAATGTCGAACGGTTCTGTTTCCGGCGCCCACGCCGTGCGTCGGATTCGGGATGGTCACCTCCACGATATGTGTGATGGGCGTGGTCTACCTCTGTGATACGCCTATCGATGGCCACTGTCAAGCGGGGCCGGAAGCCAAAAAGAAGGCCGCGGGACACCCGCGGCCTGATGCGTTCACGTTGGAGGTTGAGCGAGGCTGACTAGAGCTAGTGCGCGCGCGCCGCTCCCGGCACGCCCACGGTATCGAACGCCCCCTCGGGCACGGCAGACGGCGCCTCGACCAGGCACCACGCCTCTTGATCGTTGAGAATCTCGGCCGCCAGCTGCGTGTGCAGGGCATGGCCCGCGCGATGCGCCACCACGTGACCGACAATCGGACGGCCGACCAGCGCGAGGTCGCCGACGACGTCCAGGATCTTGTGGCGCACGAACTCGTCTTCGAAGCGCAGCGCGTTCAGCACGCCGGTGTCGCCGATGACAATGGCGTTCTCGAGCGAGCCGCCCAGCGCCAGGCCGTTCTGCCGCAGCCACTCCACTTCCTTCAGGAAGCCGAAGGTGCGCGCGCCGGCGATGTTGTCGGCAAAGGTCGATTCGGTAATGCGTTCGGTGCGCGACTGGTGGCGCAGCAGCGGATGGTCGAAGCTGATCGTATAGCTGACCTTGTAGTGATCCGACGGATAGATGGCAATGCGCTTGTCGCCGGTCGCGATCTGCACCGGCTTGAGGATCTTCAGGTACTTGCGCGACGGCGCCAGCTTCTTGACGCCCGCTTCCTGCAGCAGATACAGGAACGGCGCGCTGCTGCCGTCCATGATCGGCACTTCTTTGTGGCTCAGTTCGACGATGACGTTGTCGATGCCGGCCGAGACCAGCGCGGCCAGCAGGTGCTCCACGGTTTCGACCGTGGCGCCGGCCTTGCCGAGCACGGTGGCGTGCTGCACGCTTGAAACTTCAGAAACCGAGGCCGGGATTTCGACCCCCAGATCCGTGCGGCGGAACCGGATGCCAGTGTCCGCGGCCGCGGGTTTCAGGGTCAGCGTGACTTTCTGGCCGGAGTGAAGCCCGATGCCAGCGCACGAAATCTGCCGTTTGAGCGTCCGTTGTGCGTCCATTCAGGTCTACGGTTCCGGTCCCCAGAGAAGCAAAGTCGATGCCTGCAATTTCCTACTCGCGTGAAATGAAATAAGCCTATTATCTGCAACACTTACACAGATATGCACTTTCCAGCACCCGCTACGGATGTGTTTCTGGAGCCACAGCTGAAACCGCCCGAAGTGTGGCTATCTTGCCACGAGGGTGGCTCAAGACCCCAAGACCTCAAGACCTCAAGACCTCAAGACCTCAAGACCTCACATCCTTGAGCATTTCAGCCAGGAACTGGCCGGTGGCCGAGTTTTTCGCCTTCGCCACCTGTTCCGGCGTGCCCTGCGCGACGACCCGGCCGCCGCCATCGCCGCCTTCAGGGCCGAGATCAATCAGCCAGTCGGCCGACTTGATGACATCCAGGTTGTGCTCGATCACCACGATGGTGTTGCCCTGGTCGACCAGCCGCATCAGCACGTCGAGCAGCTTGCGCACGTCTTCGAAGTGCAGGCCGGTGGTCGGCTCGTCCAGGATGTAGAGCGTGCGGCCGGTGCCGCGCTTCGACAGCTCGCGCGACAGCTTGACGCGCTGCGCCTCGCCGCCGCTGAGCGTGGTCGCCGACTGCCCCAGCGTGATGTAGCCCAGGCCGACGCTCTGCAGCGTCCGCAGCTTGATCGCCAGCGGTGGAAAATTCTCGAGCAGCGGCAGCGCCTGATCGACCGTCAGGTCCAGCACGTCGGCAATCGACTTGCCACGGTACTTGATCTCCAGCGTCTCGCGGTTGTAGCGCCGGCCCTTGCACTGCTCGCACGTGACGTAGACGTTCGGCAGGAAGTGCATCTCGATGGCGATGACGCCGTCGCCCTGGCAGGCTTCGCAGCGCCCGCCCTTGACGTTGAACGAGAAGCGGCCGGGCTTGAAGCCGCGCGCGCGCGCCTCGGGCACCATCGCGAACAACTCGCGGATGAACGTGAACAGGCTGGTATAGGTCGCCGGGTTCGACCGCGGCGTGCGCCCGATTGGCGACTGATCGATTTCGATCACCTTGTCGATCAGGTTGATGCCCTCGATGGCGTCGTGGGCACCGGGCTCGTCCGCGGCGCGATAGAACTCGCGAGCCAGCGACTTGTAGAGGATGTCGTTGACCAGCGTGCTCTTGCCCGAACCGCTCACGCCGGTCACGGCCACCAGCCGGCCGAGCGGGATTTTCACGTCCACCGACTTCAGGTTGTTGGCCCGCGCGCCGCGAATGACGATCTCGCCCTTCGCCTCCTTGCGGCGAGCCGGCGGCGTGGCAATCGCGGTGTGGCCGGCCAGGTAGGCGCCGGTCAACGAACCGTTGCCGTTCGACAACAGGTCGGCGGGAGTGCCCTGGAAGATGATCTGGCCGCCCAGGTCACCGGCGCCGGGGCCGAGGTCGACGACGTAGTCGGCGGTGCGGATGGTCTCCTCATCGTGCTCGACCACCACCACCGTGTTGCCCAGGTCGCGCAACCGGCCGAGCGTCGTCAGCAGCTTGCGGTTGTCGCGCTGGTGCAACCCGATCGACGGCTCGTCCAGCACGTAGAGCACGCCGGTGAGGTTCGAGCCGATCTGGGTGGCCAGCCGGATGCGCTGGCCTTCGCCGCCCGACAGCGTGGCCGCCGAACGCGCGAGCGTCAGGTAGCCGACGCCGACGTCGTTCAGGAAGCGCAGCCGATCGCGAATCTCTTTCATGATCCGCGTCGCGATGATGGCTTCGCGATCGTGCAGTTCCATGGCGTCGAACTCGGCCAGCGCGCTGCCAATGGGCAGGTTCACGTACTCGGCGATGGTCTTGCCCTTGAGGGTGACCGACTGGCTCTCGGGGCGCAGGCGGTTGCCGTCGCAGACGGGGCATTCGCGCAGGGCACGATAAGGGTCGAGCTCTTCCTGCTGCGCCCACGATCCTTCTTCGAACCGGCGGCGCAAGTTGGGAATCACGCCCTCGAAGTCGCGACCGAACGGGTCGGGCGTCACCAGCTTCTTCTTGATCGTCTTGACCGTGCGCTTGACCGCGGCCTTGGCATCGTCGTCGGCCGCTTTCTCCCTTGGCGCGGCGCCCGGGCCGAGCAGGATGAGGTCGCGGTGCTTCTTGGGCAGCTTGCCGAACGGCACCCCGGGGTCGATGCCGTAGTACGACGAGATGGCGGCCACCGCGTCGGCCACCAGCCGGCTGTCGCCCTTGCCCCAGGGCGCGATGGCGCCTGCGGCCAGGGACCGCGACTCGTCGGGCACGATCCGCCGCGGATCGAAATCCCAGGTCGCGCCCAGCCCCTGGCACGACGGGCAGGCGCCGTGCGGCGAGTTGAACGAGAACGCGCGCGGCGACATCTCCGGCACGCTGATGCCGCAGACGACGCAGGCCAGCTTGCGCGAGAACAGGCGGTCGCCGGCATCCAGCGAATTGATCACCACCACATCGTCCGCCATGGTCAAGGCGGCCTCGACCGATTCCGACAGGCGCTTCTCGATGCCGCTGCGGACGATCAGCCGATCGACGATGATGTCGATGTCGTGGTTGCGGCGGCGATCGAGCGCGATGTCTTCTTCCAGCGAGCGCACCTGGCCGTCGACCCGCGCCTTGGTGAAGCCGCGGGTGCGCAGCGCCAGCAGTTCCTTCTTGAACTCGCCCTTGCGGCCGCGGACGATCGGCGCCATCACGTTGATGCGGGTGTCCTGCGGATACGTCATCACGAGGTCGACGATGCGCTCGAGCGACTGCGAGGCGATTTCGCGGTTGCAGTTGGGGCAGTGCGGCACGCCGATGTTGGCGAACAGCAGGCGCAGGTAGTCGTAGATCTCGGTGACGGTGCCGACGGTCGAGCGCGGATTGGAGCCGGTGGTCTTCTGCTCGATCGAGATGGCCGGCGACAAGCCCTCGATCAGGTCGACGTCGGGCTTCTCCATCTGCTCGAGGAACTGGCGGGCGTAGGCCGACAGCGATTCGACGTAGCGGCGCTGGCCCTCAGCGTAGAGGGTGTCGAAGGCCAGCGACGACTTCCCCGACCCCGACAGGCCGGTGATTACCACCAGCTTGTTACGCGGCAGGTCGACGTCGATGTCCTTGAGGTTATGGACGCGCGCGCCCCGGACGGAAATCCAATCGTGCGGCATGGGTCTTCTGTCGGGTCCGCGGAGCGGAACCCAATCCCCAAGTATACCCCTGCCGGAGTATCATCCGCCCTAGCTCATGCCCACTCCCACGCCGCGGACGCCATCCCTGCTCTGGTCATCGGTTCCCATCCTGGTGCTCATCGCCCTGCTGTCGTCGGCGGTGGCGCTATTCGGCGACGGGGCGTCGAGCGGCGCCAACCCCATCGCGCTGCTGCTGTCGGCCGGGGTCGGCATTCTGATTGGCACGATGCACGGCCACGCCTGGAAAGACATCGAGAAAGGCATCGTCCACGGCATCTCGCTGGCGCTGGGCGCGGTGATCATCCTGCTGACGGTCGGCGCGCTGATCGGGTCGTGGATTCTCGCCGGCACGGTGCCGACGATGATTTATTACGGCCTGATGCTGCTGACGCCGTCGATCTTCCTGCCGAGTGCGTGCCTGCTGTGCTGTTTCGTGTCGCTTGCCACCGGCAGTTCGTGGACCACGGCCGGGACGGTCGGCGTCGCGCTGATTGGCATTGCCATGGCGCAGGGCATCAATCCGGGGCTGGCCGCGGGTGCCGTCGTTTCGGGGGCGTACTTCGGCGACAAGATGTCGCCCCTCTCTGACACCACCAATCTCGCCCCGGCGGTGGCCGGCGCCGAGCTCTTCACCCACATCCGCCACATGATCTGGACGACGGCGCCGAGCCTGATGCTGGCGCTGATTCTGTATGTCATCCTCGGCTTCACCATTACGCCGCCGCAGGACACCGCCCAGGTCAAGGCGATCATGGACGCGCTGGCCGAGACCTTCGTGATTGGGCCGCACCTGCTGATTCCGGTCGCCGTCGTGCTGGTGCTGGTGGTCAGAAAGATGCCGGCCTTCCCGGCGCTGCTGATCGGATCCCTGGTCGGCTGCCTGTTCGCGGTGATCTTCCAGCCGCAGGTGGTGACCACTTACGCGGCGTCGCCGGACCTGCCGGCATGGGCCTCGCTGGCCAAAGGCGCCTGGATGTCGCTGTTCGACGGCTTCAAGCTCGAGTCACCGAACGCCGCCCTGAACGATCTGCTGTCGCGCGGCGGCATGGCCAACATGCTGAACACGGTGTGGCTGATCCTGATGGCGATGACCTTCGGCGCGGTGATGGAGGCGACCGGCATGCTGCAGCAGATTGCTGCCGGCATTCTCAGCATGGTGCGCGGCACCGGCACGCTGACAGCCGCCACCTTGGCGACGACGTTCGGGATGAACATCGTCGCCTCGGACCAGTACATGGCCATCGTGCTGCCGGGCCGCATGTTCCGCGCCGAGTATGCGCGGCGCGGCCTCCACCCCAAGAACCTGTCGCGCGCGCTCGAGGACGCCGGTACGCTGACCTCGCCGCTGGTGCCGTGGAATACCTGCGGCGCCTTCATGGCCACCACGCTGGGCGTCGCCACCTTTGCGTATGCGCCCTACGCCTTCTTCAACCTGATCAACCCGATCGTGTCGGCGATCTACGGCTTCACCGGGTTCACGATCGAAAAGATTCCGCCGTCGGAGACGGTGTGAGGCACGGCATGCGACGCTTCCTGGCTCTCGCGATCCTGACCGTCGGCGCGGCCGTCTCGGCACAAACGCCCGCCCCATTCAACGACTCGATCCGGCTGGCCGAACTCAAGGCCGACCTCTTCTTCCTGGCCGGCGATGGCTTCAAGGGCCGGCTGGTCGGTACGCCGGAGAATGCGCTGGCCGCCGATTACATCCGCTCGCGTTTCGAGCGCGCCGGTCTCAAGCCCGGCGCGCCCAACGGCACGTTCGTCCAGCCGACACAGCTCATGGTGGCGAGCCTGGGCACTGGCAGCGCGCTGACCGTCGCGCTGCCCGGCGGCGCGGCGCTCGAGCTGAAACCGGAGCAGGACTTCTATCCGCAACGATTCAGCGCCAGCGGTTCGGTCACCGCGCCGGTGGTCTACGCCGGTTTCGGCATCCATGCGCCCGCGCTCGACTACGACGACTACGGCGACCGCTTGAAGGGACGGATTGCGCTGATCCTCGAGCATGAACCGGGCGAGCGTGACCCGAAGAGCCCGTTCGACGGCGTGGTCACCGCCGAGGTCGCGGTGGCGATCAAGAAGGCGATGGCGGCGCAGGCGAACGGCGCGGTCGGCGTGCTGTTCGTCACCGACGTGCACAACCATCCGTCCCCCACCAACTTCGAAGCGGCCGCCCGCAACTTCTGGCCGCCGCAGGCGCCGCGCATCGATCGCTTCACGCTGGCGAGCTGGGCCAACCGCGTGAATATCCCGGTGGGACAGATCTCGCCGGCGCTGGCTGAGGCGATGGTCCGCGGCACCGGCCGGTCGCTGCTGGAGCTCGCGAAAGCGGCGGAAACCGAACGCGGCTTTGCCGGCATCGCCCTGGAAGGCGTTGACGTCACACTCACCACCGCCGTCAACCGCCACATCATCCCTGACCGCAACGTGCTGGCGTTCGTGGAGGGCGCCGATCCGAAGCTGAAGGACGAAGTCGTGATTATCTCGGCGCACTACGATCACGAGGGCGCCGACGGCAACGTGATCTACAGCGGGGCAGACGATGACGGGTCGGGAACGGTGGCGCTGATCGAGATTGCCGATGCCTATGCCCTGGCGGCAGCGGCCGGCCAGCGGCCGCGACGTTCGGTGCTGTTTGCCGCCTGGGGATCCGAAGAGCGCGGGCCGCTGCTGGGCGCGTGGGCGTACACCGAGAACCCGACCTTCCCGCTCGACCGCACCGTCGCCGTCCTCAACATGGACATGATCGGCCGCAACGAAGAGGTGCAGGTCGGCGGCGGCCCGCGTTTCAACGGCCTCGAGGTGCAGACCGCGGAGTCGAACCGCAACGCCGTCAACATCCTCGGCTACAGCCGCCACCCTGAGCTGAGCGCCACGGTCGAACGCGCCAACCGCGCAGCGGTCGGCATCGGGCTGGAGCTGAAGATGCGCTACGACAACAACCGATCGAACCTGCTGCGCCGCAGCGACCAGTGGCCGTTCCTACAAGTGGGCGTGCCGGCGCTGTGGTTCCACACTGGATTGCATCCCGACTACCACACGCAGTACGACCGGCCCGAGAAGATCAACTACGAGAAGATGGAGCGCATCGCGCGGCTGGTGCACCAGGCGAGCTGGGTGCTGGCCAACCAGGAGGGGCGGCCGAAGTAACAGGGATCGGGGATCGGGGACAGGGATCAGGAAGAGGCTACGGCGGCTACCGCCAGCGCGGCGAGGAACAACCAGCGCACCGCCACCAGCCAGGGCGGTGCGGCCCCAGGGCGCAGCCAGCCCGAACGGCGCCCGCGCGAGCGGAACCACCACTTGGTGATATCGAATAGCCCGACCGGCGACAACGACAGCATCAGGCCCAGGCCGAAATCGAAAATGCGATAGGTGTTCGACACCTCGAAGACCACGGCGGTCCACAACGCACCGGCGGCCACCGACAGCGCCAGGCGATCCAGGGGATGCGCGTTCGGCGGCATCAGCACCGATGTCGTGCGCAGGCCAAGCGACAGGCCGGCCAGCGCCACCAGCACCATGAGCAGAACGGTCATAGCGAATGGGTTGGGCCAGCCGCCGTCGCCGACGAAGAGGTCCGGCTAAAGCCGGACACCACATCGGGGGGAGAGGTCCGGCTAGCCGCTGCCGCCACACCCGACGAAGAGATCCGGCTGAAGCCGGACACCACATCGGGGGGAGAGGTCCGGCTATCCGCCTTCGCCACACCTGACGAAGAGGTCCGGCTGAAGCCGGACGCCACATCTGGGGGAGAGATCCGGCTACGTCCGGACGCCACATCCGACGGCGCGGACGACTGGTCGGCCGGGAACAGGTAGATCGATTCGTTCGATGCCACGGCCAGTTGGCCGCCAGGACCAAAGGCCAGGCCGATCAGGCCGGCACCGGCGACAATCAGTTCCGGCGCTGCTCCCTGCCGCAAGGCATAGACGCCGCTGGCGCCGGCCAGGGCCTCGACCACATGCAGCGTGCCTGTCTTGTCGAAGGCCAGCCCCTGCGGGCGCCCGAACGGAGTGGCCAGGGTCTCGACCGTCCCGTTGGGGCTGATGCGACGCACGGAGTCGTACGAAGCCAACGTCGGCGCCGACACATACAGGAAACCATCCGGCGACATCGCCAGGTGGAACGCGGCAACGCTCGAGGGTACCGTCGCGAAGATCTCGGCACGGCCACTCGGGTGAACGCGGAAGATGGTCCCGCCCCGATCGCCGACGTAGAGCACGCCCTCGGCATCAAACGCCAGCCCGCAGGCCACACCCAGATCCGACGCCACCACCTCGTATCGCCCATCGTCGAACACCCGGTAGACGCGGCCTTCGAAACGGCTCGACACGTAGAGCCGGCCATCCGGTCCGAGCGCCATCGATGTCGGATTGACAAGGCCATGCACGAACGGTTCGCGGGCGCCGCCGTTGGCGGGAATCCGGAAGACCGATACCGACGCCTCCTGCCCGCGCGACCCGCTATAGGTGACGTAGAGAGCGCCGTCAGCGCCGAACACCGGGTTATCGACCTGGTGCAGACCCGTCGCCAGCAGCGCGCCGACGCGCGCATACAACGTGGCTCCCGGAACCCACGCCACCTTGACGGGCGTGTCCCCGCCATCGAGACCGGCAGGCACGACCACGGCCAGGCGGTCAGGCGAGGCAAAGGCCAGCCGGGCCGGAAGCCCGCCGATGGTCACCAGGTCTGCTGTCGATTCGGGCTGCGGGAAACCGCCGCCGCGCAGCCAGAGCCGCCCGCCTTCGACGACGCGAACGGGCTCCAGGCTTGTCAGTTGTGGCAAGGACTAATCGCTTCCGGCCGGGCGCACATTAGGTGTCGTCCAGCTCGAGATTCCAGTACAGGTAATCGCGCCAGCTTTCGGGCGCGCTGCGCAAGCCAATCGTGATCCGGATGGCGGGCGCCGACATCGGCCGCCGCGGCGGCTTCTTCAACCGCATGCGCGCCTCCGACGGCGTGCGTCCGCCCTTGCGGCGGTTGCAGGTCACGCAACAGGTGACGATGTTCTCCCAGTCCTTGCGGCCGCCCTGCGACACCGGGACCACGTGATCGAAGGTGAGTTCCTGTGTCGGGAAGACGTCGGCGCAGTACTGGCAGGTGTACTCGTCGCGCGCGTAGATATTGGCGCGCGAGAACGGCACGTAATCGAACCGCTTCTTGATGCGAACGTAGCGTAACAAGCGGATGACGGAGGGCAGTTTGAGGGCGAACGAGACCGCGCGGACTTCCCGGTCGTGATGCGCGATGATCTCGACCTTGCCCTGGCACCACAACGTCACCGCCTTCTGCCAGTTGACGACTTTCAGCGGCTCGTAGGTAGCGTTAAGGAGGAGCGTCTGCTCCATTTACGCGACATTGTGCCATGAATCACGTAGGACTACACAATTCGGCACGACCGCCGATAAGCTCTGGATAGATGCTCCACCTTCGCCCAGGCTACGGCGGACAGGGTCGAATTCTTGCCGCCGTCGCGATGGCCGTGTTCGTCACCGGATGCGCCAGCACCGGCGGCATGGTCTACAAGCCGCAGCCGTTCCCCATGCCGGGAGGGGGCGGCCCGGTGGCCACGCCTGCGCCGGTGCCGGTCGAAGCCGGCGTGCCGCCGGCCGTGGTCCCCCCGCCTGGGCGGCCCGGCAATCCGCCGGTCAGCGGCTTGCCGGCGGGCGCCAACACCGATGGCTACGCGCTATCGAGCACCGCGCTCTCGCTGCGCGGCGCCCCGTACCGCAATGGCGGCGGCGATCCAAACGGCTTCGACTGCAGCGGCTTCGTGCGCTACGTCTACCAGCAGCACGGTGTCCCCATGCCGCGCGTGGTCCGCGAGCAGTTCCGGGTAGGCAAGGCCATCGGCCGCGATCGGCTCGAGCCCGGCGACCTGGTGTTCTTCAGCACCGTCGCCCCGGGGGCGTCGCATGTCGGCATCATGATTGGCGGCGACCAGTTCGTGCACGCCCCCAGCGAGCGCGGGGTCGTGCGGGTGGAGAACCTGAGCACCAATTACTGGGCCAGCCGTTTCGTCGGCGCCAAGCGCGTCAACTGACTCAGGTAACACCGACTGCGCGGATGAGGGCGCTGCGGGCCTTCACCAGGAAGGCGGCGAGCCGTTGCCCGGCGGCTTGGGAAACGGTTGCGGAACCGGCGGTGGTATGGGCGGCGGCTCCGGCGGCGTCTGGTCGATCGGTCCCGGAATGGGCATCGTATCGGCGGGCACCGGTGGCGGCGTCTCTTTGATGCCCATGCGCCTGATGATGATCTGCTGGCGGCGCAGCAGCCGGCGGGTCGGCTTCGCGGGGCTGTGCTCGCGCGGGTTGATGATGGCTCCCGCCAGCAACGCCGCCTGCTCCACACTCAGCGACGCGCACGGGCCGCCAAAGTAGGCGCGCGCGGCAGCCTCGCAGCCGAAAATGCCGTCGCCCCACTCGATCATGTTCAAGTAGATCTCGAAGATGCGGCGCTTGGTCAGCGCGGCCTCGAGCCGGCGGGCAATCAGCAGCTCCGTGACCTTGCGCATCGGGTTGCGGGTCGGCGACAGGTACAGGTTCTTGGCCAACTGCTGCGTGATGGTGCTGCCGCCGCGCAGGAGCTGTCCCTCTTCCCAGTTTTTCTCGAGTGACGCCTTCAACTCAGTAAGGTCGATACCGTCGTGATCGTAGAACGCGGCATCCTCGGTCACGATCACCGCGCGGCGCAGGTTCGACGAGATCTGGCTGTACGGAACCCAGCGATGACGAATCTGGAATTTCGTGCGGCCCTCGGCGGCGGCCTCGCGCTTGCGCAGCTCCATGAATGCGGTGGTGGTGGGATTGGTGGTGGCCAGGCCCCGCACATCGGGCAAGGTCAAATAGGTATAGGCGACGTAGGCAAACCCCAGGGCGCCCAGGCCCGTGGCAATCCTGACCGCGGTTTTGACAATCGACCGGAAGCGGCGCGCCACCCAGCGATTATAGTCAGCCACGCCACGCGGGGACGCCGACGGCGCTCGGCGTAGTGGGGGCGTGGCGGTCTAGCTGCAGCCGTAACCGTATGGGTCAATGCACGGCGGCGGCTCGGGTGCGGACGCGCCGTTGATACTGCCGACCATCGACGAGTGCAGCGTGCAGTGGAAGTTGGTGGCGCTGGCGCTACGCAGCGTCATGCCGCGC
The DNA here is from genome assembly GCA_050247355.1 of Vicinamibacterales bacterium. GTDB lineage: Bacteria > Acidobacteriota > Vicinamibacteria > Vicinamibacterales > UBA2999 > 12-FULL-67-14b. Next base: position 33,039 of record JBFWUK010000036.1, read on the forward strand.
GAGACGGCGCCCGGCGGAATGTCGCCCAGGTCGGCCGAACCGTCGTCCATCACCAGGTGGTGCATCACCGAATCGCTGTTCCGGAACATCACCGTGTCGCCGGAGTTGGCCTTGACCGGATTCGGTTGAAACGCCGTGTTGCCGGTCGACGCGACAATGGCGACGGTGACCGTGGCGGGTGTGCCCGGCGCGGCAGGCGCGGGCGTGGGGGCCGCAGCGGTTGGGGTTGGGGTTGGCGACGTCGGCGACGCCGCGGTCGAGCCGCCGCCTCCGCCGCAACTCCACAGCGCCAGCGTGCCCAGCAGAGCCAGGCCGGCGGCCGGGGTAAACGTGAGTCTCATGCAAGTACCTCCACCTGCCGGGGAGGCAATTGGCGTGCCGCACGCGCGGCCTTGCAGATCAACGACTTGCGGCGGCCGGCACTTACGCAAACGGAAATCGCTTACGCGGTTCAGCCCTCGACCACGATCTTGACGCGGGCTCCCGGCTGCGGCTGCACGTTGACCTCGTGGTCGTTCATGATCGCCAGCGTCGCCGCGTTGACGATGTTCTTGCCCTGGCGCACCGCGATCGACTGCCACGAGTCGCCCTGGCGGACGGTGTAGAAATCGACGCGATTGGGTTGCACACGGGCGGCCTCGGCGGCACTCAACTCGCGGAACGACTGGATGGCCGGCGACAGGTCGCGGTCAACCAGGTTGAACTCGCCCTCGGGCGCGAAGCCGGCGACCACGTACATCTGGCGGCCCATGGCAATGTGGGCCGCGCGCATCATCACCTTGCCGGTGCCCTCGGCGGTGCCGCGATAGAGGCCGACGTGTGCGTCGTGACCGTTAATCTGCTCAATGCGGCCATCGACCACGTTGTAGCCGGCCGCGCGCATGGCGGCCACGGCGATCTCCCCAACCGACCTGCCGCCCTGGACGCCCGCGCCCTGCCGCGGCAGGCGGGGCTGCTCGACTTCCTGCAACACCATGTAGTGCTCGGTGCCGGGCTCGCGCGCCATCACCGCCTCGGGCGAGTTGATGACCTCCCACCCCTCAGGAAACGTCACGCTCAGACGGAGATCGGGATGCAGGAACACGTTGCCCCGGACAATGCCGTCTTCGCGGTTGTCGCCGTAGACCAGGCCGTTGACTCGGTCGAGATAGTCGTCTCGATTTCGCCTGGTGGCGGCCGGCGACGCGAACTTCCCGACCACCGGTTCCGCCTCGCCGACGCGCGAGCCGGGATCCGGGTGCGTGGCCAGCCAGTTCGGCACGCCGTCGTCACTGAGCGCATCGACGCGAGCCAGTGTCGACAGGAACCGCGGCACGCCGGCGGGGTCCCAGCCGGCGGCCGAACCGTACTCCACGCCCAGGCGATCGGCCTCGAGCTCGGCATCGCGGCCATGCTTCAGGAACAGCACGCCCAGGCCGACCGAGCCGAGGTCGGTGAACGGCCGCGTGCTGGGCACGAAGATGCTGAGGATGGTCAGGCCAAGGTTGGCCTGCGCCTGCCGCGTGTATGCCTGCGCGGCGTGGCGCGCCGTGACGTGGCCGATCTCGTGGCCCAGCACGCCCGCCAGCTCCGACTCGTCATCCAGGTACGCCAGGATGCCGCGCGTGATGTAGATGTAGCCGCCCGGTAACGCGAACGCGTTGATTGCCGGGCTGTCGACAATGGTGAATGTCCACGGCAGGTTCGGGCGATGCGAGGCACGCGCCAGCTCCTGGCCAATCTCGCTGACATAGGCCTGCAGCGACGGGTCGTTGTAGACGCCCATCTCGCGCCGAATCTCGGCATCCTGCTGCTGGCCAATCGCCAGTTCTTCGGCTTCGCTGAGCAGCGACATCTGCCGCCTGCCGGTCACCGGGTTGGTCGCGCAGGCGGCCATGACGGTGACGGCAAGAAGCGCAAACAGGAAGCGGGGTCCCTTGCCCATGCACCGGCCAGTGCAACCCCTGTACCACAGCAGGGCGTCACGCATTCCGGACATCCGGCGAGCCGGCCCCGCCAAACGGCCCAGTAACCGCCAATTGACCGCGGCCGGCGCTGACACCTTAAGGCGTCAGCAGGCGAATCAACAGCGCCATCAGCGCCGCTGTGGCGGTCACCTGCCCGATCCAGAACGCAAACGACCAACGCAGCAGTTCGACGCGCGTCGCCGCCAGTTCCTGGCGGATGCCGGCGAGCCCGTTAACGAGATCCTCGCGCAACGCAAACCGCTCGATGCGCACGTCGATGCGATCGGTGCAGCCGGCCATCACGTCCTTCCTCCAGGCATCGCCGTACTGCCCGATGTATTCATTCAACTCGTGCGACGCATCTGCACCCAGATGCTGACGCAGAACCGCGCCCATTGCCCTGTGACTCACGAAGCACCTTCACGCTTTCTCTGACCGCATGACGACGACGTTGCCATCGTCGAGGAGGTACGTCAACCGGGATTGTTGGCGGACAGCGATTTTCTGTGAGGCGACGCGATCAGGTTGGTGGCGAGCACGATCGCAAAAATTGCTACTGCCGGTGCTAGCGTCCACGGAAATCTTGCGACGGCATTGTAGTTACCGGCCTCGGCGAGCATAGTGCCCCAACTCGCAACCGGATCGGGGAATCCCAACCCGACGAACGACAGCGTCGCTTCTGCCAGGATGAAGCCCGGCAGCAGCAAGGTGGCTTGCACGACCAGGTGTCCTGCGCAGGCGGGCAGCAGGTGGTGCACGAGAATTCGGCCGGGGCCAGCCCCTAGCGAACGGGCCGCCACCACGTATTCGCGATCGCGCTCGGCGGCGACGATGGCGCGGACGCCCTTGGCGACAAAGGGCCAGCCGACGGCGACGAAGATCCAGGCCACCAGCAGGAACACCGTGGATGCGGGCAGCACCAGCGGCAGCATGGCGCGCAGGACGAGCACGACGTAGATCACCGGCAGGATCAGGACGAAGTCGGCCACCCGCATCACCGCCTCGTCCACCCAGCCTCCGCGCAGGCCGGCCCAGGCGCCGGCGAGCGCGCCGAACAGGACGGCGCCCAGCGTGGCCACCAATGCCAGGCCGATCGAGGTGCGGGCGCCGTAGAGCAGGCGCGACAGGACGTCGCGGCCGAAGTTGTCGGCGCCAAGTAGGAACACCGGTTGATCGCTCGACCCGCCGAACCACGGCAGTGGCAGCGTGCGTGTTGGATCAGCTTCGAAGCGCTGCTCGAGACGGTCGGCCAGGACCACCGGATGCACGACCGGCGCGCCCAGTCCCTGGAAGTGCGGCCGCATGGGCGGCGCGTGCAGGAAGTCGCGAAAGCCGGTGCCGGCGTCGTACGGCGCCAGCAGCGGCGCGGCCAGCGACAGCGCCGTGAGAATCAGCACGAACACGCCGGCACGCCGGCTCACCGTGCCTCCTGCGAGCGCACCCGCGGATCCGCCAGTGCCAGCAGGGCATCGGCGATCCAGGTGCCGGCGGCGAGAAAGAAGGCGCCGGACGCGGCACACCCCGCGACCAGGTACAAATCACGCGCTTTCAACGCGTCGTACATCAGGCGGCCCAGGCCCGGCCACGACGTCACGACCTCCACGACGAACGAGCCGCTGAACAGGCTGCCAATCATCACGCCGTAAAGGCCCAGCACCGACCGCAGCGACACCGGCCAGGCGTGGCGGACGATGGCCTGGGCATGACCGAGACCGCGGGCGCGGCTCGCCGCCACGAACGGCTCGCGCGTGGCCGTCTCGATGGCCTGTGATTGCAGCCGCTCGAGCGTGGCGGCCAGGGGAAGGGCCAGCGCCAGCGCCGGAATGGGCACGTGGCGGGCCAGGTCAGCCAGCCACTGCAGCCAGGTCTGGTCGATGCCCGCCGCCGAAGTCATGCCGCCGACCGGCAACCAGCCGGTGCGCGCGGCAAGAAAGACCAGGGCGAGCGAGCCGATCAACGGCGGCACCGACAAGGCCACCACCGACAGTCCGCGGACGAGGCTGCGGCCGAGGCCGCGGGAGCGGCTGCCCGAGTACACCCCGAACGGCAGGCCGACGGCGGTCGCCGCCACCAGTGCTACCACGGCGAGCACGGCGGTGTTGAGGGCGCGCTCGCCGATCAGGGCACTGACCGGCCGGGAATAAAGCAACGAGCGGCCGAAGTCGAGTCGCACGGCGCCGCTGAGCCACGACAGGTACTGCTCGCCAATCGGTCGATCCAGTCCCAGTTCGGCGCGCAACCGGGCGCGCGCCACAGGGTCGGCGAGGGCCTCCGCCGAGGTGATATCGCCTGGGGCAAGACGCGTCAGTAACAGCGAGGCAGACGAGGCGACAAGGACCAGCAGCAGGGCGAAGCCGAGACGCCTCAGGAGGTAGCGTCCCATGACGGGCTACTGCCCGGCCTGCCCCGTCGAGGCCGGCGCGCGAACGGTGATCGTATCGGCGGACCACAGCAACTGCGGACGCAGGATGCTCGGCGACATCGAGCCGACGCGCGAGCTCACGCCCATGTACATCCGCGGCGCCACGAAGTAGATGGCCGGGAGGTTGTCGGCAAAGACGTTCTGTACCTGGTCGAAGACCCGCTTGCGCTCGGCCTGGTCGACGCTCGACATCATCTGGTGCATCAGGTCGTCGATCTGCCGTTCCCACTCGTAAGCCGGGGTCGTCTGCGGGATGTTCCAGATCTGTGCCGAGCCGGAGCTGAGCCAGAAATCGGGAGACATGCCGGGATCGAAGCTCGAGGCGGACAAGACGAAGAAGATCGATTCGAACTCGCCCTTGACCATGCGCTCGACCAGCGCCCCTTGTTCGAGGGCAACCACGTCCACGGCCACGCCGAGCGGGCGCAGATCTTCGCGCAGGACGGCGGCGGAGCGTTCGAGCGACGAGTTGCCGCGATAGGTCAGCACCGTGAAACGCGCCTCGGTGCCCTTCTCGTCCTCGAGCCACTCATCGCCATCGCGGTTGGCCAGCCCCAGGCCGGCGAGCAGTTCGCGTGCCTTGTCGAGCGAGAAGGCGTAGCGCGGCACGTTGGGCGAGAACCACTTCTGGTTGCCGGGGGTGATGGGGCCCCAAATCGGCACGCCCGCGCCAAGGTAAACGGTATTGGCGAAAGCCTCGCGATCGACGGCATGCGAGACGGCCTGGCGGAATTCCTTCCGGGTGATCCAGCCGGCGCGTGGATCCTTGGTCCAATACTGCGGGCGCAGGTTGAAGAAGAAGACGTCCGGATCGGTGCCGACGCCCAGTTCCAGCAACTGCAGTTTGCCTTGGTCAACGAGCGGCCTGAGCGTGGCGATGTCTTCCGGGCGCACCTGTTGCTGCAGCATGTCGATCTGGCCGGCCTGCAGCCGCACCAGTTCGGCATTCTGGTCGGGCACGACCTCGAGCACGATTTGATCGACATACGGCAGCGCCGTGCCGGCGGCGTCTTTGCGCCAGTAATGCGGGTTGCGGTCGAAGACCAGCCGCTGTCCCGGCTCGTAGCGCGCGAGCACGAACGGCCCCAGTGATGCCAGGTCGCCGACCGGTGTCGCCACGCCCCAGGCCTGCGCAAACGTACCGGCGGTCAATGCCGCCTCGAGCTTGTGTTTCGGGGCAATGGTCAGGTTGTCGAGCAGGGCGATGCCCGGACCGAATGGACCCGGATAGGTAATCTCCACGGTGCGCGCATCCGGTGCGGTCACCACCAACGGCCGGCCGTCCACCTTCAACGAGCTCTCGAGGATGCTGCCGGCCTTGGGGTCGTAGACGGCCTTAAAGGTGAACACAACGTCGGCGGACGTGAACGGTGTGCCGTCGGACCAGTTTGCCTCGCGCAGGGCGAGAGTGAACGTGCGATTGTCGGCCGACGCGGTCCACGACTCAGCCAGCGCCGGCTCGACCTCCTGGGTGGACCGGTTGACGCGCACCAGCTTGCTCTGGGTCAGGTGGGCGAACACGTCGGTCGGCACCTGGCGGTCGACCCAGCGGTTGAACGACCGCGGCTCGCTGCGCAGCGACGAGGTGAGCACTCCGCCCCGCGTGGTGACGTCAGAAAAGACAATTTCCGTGGCCGCATCGGCCAGCTGCTGCTGGTCGGACCACCAGCGCCATCCCATGAAGGCAATCAGGCCCAACAGCAGAACGCTCAGCAATGCCCGCGGTTGTCGGTTCACTTCTTGTCCAGTCGGCCAATAAATTGGCCGGTTTTGCGCATGCACGGAAATCGAAATTTGCTCGATTTGCGTGCAAAGCGGCGGTTGGTCGCGTCCGTTCCCGAGGCGGGGGCAACGGCTTGGCCGGGGTCCAGCCGCGACGGCGAACGTGACCGCTCGCATCGTAGACCACCAAACCCTGTCGATGCAATCACTTAGCGGAATGTGGCGCCGGCACCTGGCCGATGGCACCGGCCGTGCCATTACCTGTCGCGAAGGAGTACTGCAATGGACGTTCAACCGCTGACATACAGCGAGGCCGAATTTCAGCCGCGGGTGGGCCGAAGCGTCAGTATCGAGCAGGCCGCGCAGTTGCTGGCCGTCTCGCGCCGCACGGTCTATTACCGCATTCGCGACGGCCGGCTGCGGACCATTCGCACCTTGGGCGGATCCCAGCGGGTGTTGCTCGACTCGGTCGAGGAAATGCGCGGGGCGCGTTAGCGCACCGCCGGCGTATTCGAACCGCTCTTTTGCACTTAACCGAACGGTCTTGCCCCTGGAGTCACTGATGGAGAGCTTGCAATTGAAAGTCCGGCGGCGCGGACGCGGCCCCTGGCCGACCTGGCATGGCTCCACGGCGTTACTAGTGGCCGTGGTCCTGCTGGCCACCGCCCCGTCGGCCCTGGCCAGCGGGCGGCGGGCGCGGCTGTCGTCGGACCTGGTCGCGCATCTCAACTCGAGCTCATCCGCCCCGGTCGACCTGATCGTTTCAGGCTCGCAGGAACGCATCGAGCGGCTGGCCCGGCGTCATGGCCTGACCGTCAAGAAGCGGCTGACGTCGGGTGCGGTGCTCACGGCGTCACGGAGTGCGGTGAACGCGCTGGCCCAGGACGGCGAGATTGATGCACTGTCGGGGGATCCCGTGGTGCGGTCGCACATGGCACTCACGACCAAGACGACGGGCGCCGACGCGGCGTGGTCGGGAGCGGTGGCCACGCTCGGTGCCGTCAACGGCCGTGGTATCGGGGTGGCCATAATCGACAGTGGCATTGCCGATCACCCGGCGCTGAAGGACCGCGTGGTCGCGAGCGTCGATTTCACCTCCCGCCGCGGTCGCGGCCGCGATGACTACGGTCACGGTACTCATATCGCCGGCATCATTGCCGCGCGGTCGTTCAATCGCACGGCGGAGGGCGCGGAGCAGGGCATGGCCCCGGCGGCGCACCTGATCAGCCTGAAGGTGCTAGGGGCGGACGGCAGCGGCCAGGCCAGCGATGTGATCGAAGCGATTGACTGGGCCATCCGCTACCGCAAGTCGTTCGGCATTCGCGTGTTGAATCTCTCGTTGGGCGCGGCACCGACGCAGAGTTACCGCGACGATCCGATTTGCCAGGCCGTGGAGCGCGCGGTCAAAGCCGGCCTGGTGGTGGTGGCGTCGGCCGGCAACTACGGAACCAACGAGAAGAACCAGCAGATCTACGGCAGCGTCACCTCCCCCGGCATCTCGCCGTATGCGATCACGGTCGGCGCCATCCGCACACAGGGGACGGCCGACAAGGCTGACGACGAGGTGGCGCCGTGGAGCTCGAAGGGGCCCACGATGGTTGACAAGATCGTGAAGCCCGATCTGGTGGCGCCAGGTTCGCAGATTATCTCGACGGCCGCGCGGGGTGCGCAGTTGATGCAGCAGTTCCCGGACCGCCTGATCAACGGCCCCGGGTCGCGTGACTACTTCTCGATGAGCGGGACAAGCATGTCGGCCGCCGTGGTCACCGGCGCCGTCGCCCTGCTGCTGGATGGCCGCGGAGACTTGACGCCGCTGCAGGTCAAGCTGGCGCTTCAAGCAAGTGCCGACTTCATGCCCTCGGC
>JBFWUK010000037.1:0-5157 GCA_050247355.1 Vicinamibacterales bacterium
GACTCCCACTCGGCCCGAATTTCAGGTTCGAGCCGCAGCGTGAGCGTGAGCCACTTGCTGCCTGACTGCGTGCTGCGGCTGACCAGCGCGTAGGCTTCCCAACCCGAACGCATCAAGCGGAACCGCTCCTGCTGCACGTGCGCGGGAGAGCCATCGGCCCACAGGCACATGCGGCCGGTCAGTGACCACGCCGGCGGGTCTTTGACGAGTTCGGCCTCCTGATCCCAGATCATGGACCACAGGATAACGTGCCTATTCTTCTTTTTTGCCTGGCAACTGCGGCAGCCCGCTCGAACTCGACGGCGCAATCAGGCCCTGCTGGGTGTAGATCATCAGCTTTTCCCGGGTGTCGACGATGTCGAGGTTGCGCATGGTCAGTTGGCCAATGCGATCCTGCGGCGTGAAGAACACTTCCTCCCCCTTCTCCATCGTCAAGCGTTCCGGCTTGTAGGTCAGGTTCGGGCTCGAGGTTTCGAGAATCGAGTAGTCGTTGCCGCGGCGCAGTTCCACCGTGACCTCGCCGGTCACCGGGCGCGCGACCCAGCGCTGCGCGCTCTCGCGCAGCATCAGCGTCTGCGGATCGAACCAGCGGCCCTGGTACAGCAAGCGTCCCAACCGGCGGCCGTTGTTGCGGTACTGCTCGATGGTGTCTTCGTTGTGGATGCCGGTGATCAGCCGCTCGTAGGCGATGAACAGCAGCGCCAGGCCCGGCGCCTCGTAGATGCCGCGGCTCTTCGCCTCGATGATCCGGTTCTCGATCTGATCGCTCATGCCCAGGCCATGGCGGCCGCCAATGGCGTTGGCCTCCATGAACATGTCGAGCGCGGTGGCGAAGGTCTTGCCGTTCAGCGCCACCGGGTGGCCTTCTTCGAACCGGATGCTGACCGTCTCGGCCTTCACCGCGACATCCTCGCGCCAGAACGCCACGCCCATGATCGGCTGGACGATGGTGATGCCCTTGTTGAGGAATTCCAGATCCTTGGCTTCGTGCGTGGCGCCGAGGATGTTCGAGTCGGTCGAGTAGGCCTTCTCGACGCTCATCTTGTAGTGGAAGCCGTGCCGGATCATGTACTCCGACATCTCCTTGCGGCCGCCCAGTTCGTCGATGAACTGCTGGTCGAGCCACGGCTTGTAAATGCGCAGGCTGGGATTGGCGAGCAGCCCGTAGCGGTAGAACCGCTCGATGTCGTTGCCCTTGTAGGTGCTGCCGTCGCCCCAGATATTGACGTTGTCTTCGCGCATGGCGGCAACCAGCATGGTGCCGGTGACGGCGCGGCCAAGCGGCGTGGTGTTGAAGTAGGTCTGCCCCGCGGTGGTGATGTGGAAGGCGCCGCACTGCAGGGCGGCCATGCCCTCGGCCACCAGTTGCTCGCGGCATTCGATCAGCCGCGCCTTCTCGGCGCCATAGGCCAGCGCCTTGCGTGGAATTTCGTCGTAGTCGGCTTCGTCGGGCTGGCCCAGGTTCGCGGTGTACGCGAACGGCACCGCGCCCTTGGCGCGCATCCAGTGCAGGGCGGCGCTGGTGTCGAGGCCGCCTGAGAAGGCAATGCCGACGTTTTCGCCGACGGGTAGGCTCTGAAGAATATTAGGCATGCAGACCTTCAATATTAGTGCATGAAGCCCGGCCGTTTCTTCTCCGCGCCTACCCTTGAGATGGCGGTAGGAAATTTGCACTGCTGACGTATGAGAGCACCTGCGACGGCTGTGCCTGCGTCCCGATAGGCACAGCGTGGGCTGTGTGTGCCCCGGAGGTGCGAACTTGAGGATCGAGATGCCACGTCTTGGGAAGAGTCCAACCAACACCGACCCCACACTGTTCGCCAGCACCGGCAACGTCGGCCTGGACAACGTGCTGATGGGCGGCCTGGCCCGCGGCCGCCTCTACTTGATCGAAGGCGTCCCGGGCGCCGGCAAGACCACGCTGGCCATGCAGTTCCTGCTCGAAGGGGCCCGCGCCGGCGAGCGGGTGCTCTACATCACGCTGTCGGAAACCGCCGACGAGCTGAAGGGGGTGGCGGCGTCGCACGGCTGGGACATGAGCGGTGTCAGCGTCCGTGAACTCCTGCCGCACGAAGACGCGCTCAGCACCGACGAGCAGTACACGATGTTCCATCCGTCCGAGGTGGAGCTGGCGACGACCACCAAGCTGATCCTGCAGGACGTCGATGCGCTCAAGCCGACCCGGGTGGTGTTCGACTCGCTGTCCGAGTTGCGGCTGGTGGCCGGCAACCCGCTGCGTTACCGGCGCCAGATCCTCGCCCTCAAGCAGTTCTTCGCCGGCCGCAACTGCACCGTGCTGCTGCTCGACGACATGACCGCGACCGACCACGACCTGCACGTGCAGAGCATCGCCCACGGCGTGATCCTGCTGCAGCAGCTGAACCCCGAGTACGGCGCCGAACGCCGGCGCCTGCGCGTGGTCAAGTACCGCGGCAGCGAGTTCCGCGGCGGGTATCACGACTACTTGATCAAGAAGGGCGGCCTCGAGGTGTTCCCGCGGCTGGTGGCGGCCGAGCACCGCCGCATCGGCAAGACCGGCAAGCTGCCGTCGAACATTCCCGAACTCGACCGCCTGATGGGCGGCGGCATCGAAGAGGGCACCAGCACGCTGATCATCGGCGGCGCCGGCACCGGCAAGTCGACCATCGCCGCGCAACTGTGCGCGGCGGCCGCCGAGCGCGGGCAGAAGGCAATCATGTTCGTCTTCGACGAGAGCCCGTCGACGCTGTTCAGCCGCTGCACCGGCCTCGGCGTGAAGATCGAGCAGCACAACGAGCAGGGCCTGGTCCGCATCATCCAGGTCGACCCGGCGGAACTGTCGCCCGGCGAGTTCAGTCATCACATCCGCGAGGCGGTGGAGGACTGGGGCGCGTCGATCGTGGTCATCGACAGCCTCAACGGCTATCTCAACGCCATGCCGGAGGAGCGCTTTCTCACCGCGCAGCTCCACGAGCTGCTGATGTACATGAACCAGCAGGGCGTCGCCACCATCCTGATCGGCGCCCACCAGGGCGTAATCGCGTCGCAGATGAAGATGCCGGTCGACGCCAGCTACCTGGCCGACGCGGTGGTGCTGCTGCGCTACTTCGAATCCAAGGGCGAGGTGCGGCAGGCGATCTCGGTGGTCAAGAAGCGCGGCGGCGTGCACGAACGCACCATCCGCGAGTTCGCGCTTGGTGCCGACGGCATTCGCGTCGGCGAGGCGCTCCGCAACTTCCGCGGCGTCCTGACCGGCGTGCCGATCTACGAGGGATCCAGCGATCCCCTGCTCGGGACCGAACGGCGGTCATGAGTCCGAGCACCCGCGATCTCCGGTTCCTGATCCTGGGACCGACGCTCAGGGACGGCGAGATCACCGCCGACCTGCTGCGCGGCGCCGGCATTGAATCGCTGACGGTCACGTCGCTCGACGAGCTGGTGGACGGCGTGCGCGACGGGGCGGCCGGCGTGCTGGTGCCGGAAGAGGCCCTGTCGGGGGCGCAAAAGGGACCGCTCGCCGCGATCCTGGCCCAGCAGCCGCCGTGGTCCGACCTGCCCGTCCTGATTCTCACGCGGCCCGGCGCCGACTCGCCGGAGGCCACCGAGGCCTGGCGATCGCTGGGCAACGTCACGCTGCTCGAGCGCCCGACCCGCGTGTCGACGCTGCTCAGCGCCGCCCAGACCGCCGTGCGCGCCCGCTCGCGGCAGTACCAAATTCGCGGCCACCTCGGCGAGCGCCTGCGCAACGAGCAGGCGTTGCGCTCGGCCGATCGGCGCAAGGACGAGTTCCTGGCCACGCTCGGCCACGAGCTGCGCAACCCGCTGGCGCCGATCCTCAACAGCCTCGAGATTCTCAAGCTGTCGGGCACCGCCGCCGAGGGCGCCGCGGCACAGGCGTGCGCCGTCATGGATCGGCAGGTGTCGCACCTCAACCGGCTGGTCGACGACCTGCTTGAGGTGTCGCGCATCACCCGCGGGGTGATCGAAGTCAAGAAAGAGCCGCAGGAACTGGGCCTGATCGTCAGCGGCGCCATCGACACCAGCCGCCCGATTCTCGACGGCATGCGCCACGAGCTGCGGTTCGTGGCGCCGGCCGACGGGCTCTACGTCGCCGGCGACGCCGTGCGGCTCACGCAGGTGTTCGCCAACCTGCTCAACAACGCCGCCAAGTACACCAACCACGGCGGTCACATCACGGTCTCGATCGATCGCGACGACGACCAGGCCGTGGTCTCGATCAAGGACGACGGCATCGGCATTGCGCCGCCGCTGCTGTCGTCGGTGTTCGACATGTTCATGCAGGTGGACCGCTCGACCCGCCGGGCGCAAGGCGGGCTCGGCATCGGCCTGACGCTGGTCAAGAGCCTGATTGGCATGCACGGCGGCCGGGTCGAGGCGAAGAGCGACGGCCCCGGACTGGGCAGCGAGTTCATCGTCCGGCTGCCGTTGATCAAGTCCGCGGCGACCGCCCAGGAAGCCTCGCGCCGCGTGCAGCCGCTGCCGGCGCGCCGCATCCTGATTGTCGACGACAGCCGCGACGGCGGCGAAAGCCTGAGCATGCTGCTGCGGGTGCTGGGCGCCGACGTCTCGCTGGTGCACAGCGGCCGGGCGGCGCTGCAGGCGGTGGAGTCGTTCCGGCCCGACGTCGTGCTGCTCGACATCGGCATGCCCGGCATGGACGGCTACGAAGTGGCGCGCCGCATCCGCGCCAATCGCGCCAATCGCGGCATCATGCTGATTGCGCTGACCGGCTGGGGCCAGGAAGAGGACCGCCAGCGCTCGGCCGCCGCCGGGTTCAACCATCACCTGGTGAAGCCCGCCGACATCGACCAACTCCGCCAATTGCTGAGCGTGGCCTGAGTCCGACGGCCAGGCCGGCATCGAACTGTAGAGCCCCATGCCCAGAATTGGTAACGGCCGAGGCAAATCGCGCGGCCGGTGGGCGCCGGCGGGCCGAAAAGCTGGCATCGGTCTTGATATCACCAAGGTCATGAAGACGATGACCAATCCCCTGGCCGCGCGGGCCAGCGCCATGCTGCGCTGGCAGTTCCGCATGAACAATCGCCTGCTCACCTGCGGCGTCACCAAGTCGGGCGCCAATGGCTTCAGCGTCATCACCCTGCCGCACTGGGACGTCCGGCGCAGCACCGTGGAGACGTTCCCGAGCCAGGCCTCGGC
>JBFWUK010000037.1:5257-16715 GCA_050247355.1 Vicinamibacterales bacterium
TCCTGTTCGGAGTGCAGACGCTGGAATGGCGCGAACATCCGCGAGGCGTAGGCCGGGTCGAAGCCGGCGCCGTTGTCTCGAACGAAGTAGGCGTCGTGACCAGCGGCCGTCGTGCGGCCAAACTCCACCACCGGCTGCGCCACCTTCGCGCTGAACTTCCACGCGTTGCCCAACAGGTTCTCGAGAACGGCCTGGAGCAGGCCGGCATCGCCCTTCGCCGTCACCCCCTCGGCAATCACCACAGTTACGGGCCGTTCCGGGGCCGACTGCGACAGCGCGCCGGCGACCTGCGTCGCCAGCGCCGATAAATCGACGTCGCTCGGCGACAGGCCCTGGCGCGAGATCCGCGACAGGTGGAGCAAGTCGTCGATCAGCGCCGACATGCGGGTCGCGGCAGCGGCGACGCGCTTCAGGTAGTCCTGGCCGCGCGCGTCGACCACGCCGGCATAGTCCTCGAGCACGGCCTGGCTGAACCCCTGGATGCCGCGCAGCGGCGCCCGCAAGTCGTGCGCAATCGAATAGCTGAACGCCTCGAGCTCCTCGTTGGCAGCGGCCAGCGCAATCAGCGCGTCGTTGAGCTGCTCCTGTTCTTTCTGCAGCGCCAGGTTGGCCGCGCTCAACTGACGGTTGCTGTCCGACACCTGTTGCGCGCGCCGGTAAACTTCCGCTTCCATCTGCTCGGCCCGGGTGCGCATGAGCAGCGCCAGCTGATCCTTCTCGGTCTGCAGCTTCTTGAGACGCACGAATTCGGTGACGTCCTCGACGCGGTGGATGATCAGCTCCACGTCGCCGGCGGCGTTCAGCACCGGGGTGTTGACCGGGCTCCAGAAGCGCTCTTCGAAGCCGCCGCCGTCGGCCTGCGGCCGGCGGATGTCGTACTTCTGCACGCCCATGGCGTCGGCCACGCGCTGGCTGCGCACCCGATCGAGCGACGCGCGAAGGTTGTAGACGCCGTCGGCTGCCGGGTCGTCGGGGTTGTCGGGAAAGACCTCGAACAGGCCGCGGCCAACAATGGCGTCGCGCTTCTGGATCGTGGCATCGAGGTACGCATCGCTGGCCGCGACAATCGTCAGGTCCGGCGTGAGGACCAGGTAGAGTCCTGGCACCGCTTCGAACAGCCGCCGGAAATCAAGCGCATCGCCGGTCATCAGCCACCTCGAGAGTTTCCCGAGCGATTCTACTCCTCAAGCCGGCGGTTGGCTTGTCGATTGCAGAGTGGAGAAGCAAGAGCGATGACCATCCGCACCACCGCCGCAATCGTCACCACGTGCCTGCTGATGGCGGCAACGGCCGGACTCGAGGCCGATACGCGATTGGCCCTCAAGGTCACGCCCAACATCAGTTCGGCGCCCAGCACGGTGGTGGTCCGCGCCCTGGTCGCCAAGAACGCCGACAACCGGGTGCTGCACATCGGCGCCGACTCGGGCAGCTTCTACCGCAGCAGCGAGATTCAACTCGACGGCGAGAACGCGCCGCTCGTGACCGAGATCCGGCTGAAGAACCTGCCGAGCGGCGAGTACACGGTGGTCGCGATCCTGCGCGACCAGATGGGCCACCAGACCTCGGTGCGGCAGACCGTACTGGTGCTCTCGCGCCACGGCGAGCCGTAACCCTTCCCCCCGACCGCGCCGCGGCGTGATACAACTGAACCATGTCGGCACGCTGCTGCCGACATTCGGTAGTGCCACGGATACACCTGAGCTGCCGGACACCATCCTAGGGGGACTTCCTCTGGCACTGTTTTTGGATTGCCGGAGGGCATCTGTTCTTCCACACCTGGACTCACGACGATCGGGATGGCGACAAGCCGTTTCGCGACGAGCTGCTCAGTTCCGAGCGGCTCGAGGAACGCGCGCTCGCCCTGGCGGCGAGTTTCACGGTGGATCCCCAGCGGCGCCGCCCGCGCGGCATTCTCCGCCGCCTGGGCCATAACGCCAGGGTCCTGCGCCAGGCCTACCAGACGCTCGCCGAGGACGTCCACGACGGCGAGTTCGTCACGCCGGCCACCGAGTGGTTCCTCGACAACTATCACCTGATTGCCTCGGAGATCGTCGGCATCCGCGAGCACCTGCCGCGGCAGTTCTACAAGCAACTGCCGGCGCTGGCCACCCGCGAGAAGGCCGGCGACGCCCGCATCTACGCCATTGCCGTCGAACTGCTGCGCCACAGCGACAGCCGGCTCGACGTGCCGCAGCTGATCCAGTTCCTGAACAGCTACCAGCGGGTTGCGCCGCTCACGCTCGGCGAGTTGTGGGCGTGGCCGCTGATGCTCAAGCTGGCGCTGATCGAGAACCTGCGGCGGCTGGTGTCGGAACTGCTGATCGGCCGCACCGCGCGGCACGCGGCCGATGCCCACGTCGCGCGCATCGATGCCGGTTCGGCCGAGGCGGCCGTGGTGATCCCGGCGGATTCGCACGACGCCTACCTGGTGCAGATGCTGCATCGCGCCCGCGAATACGACGCGCGCCGTTCGCCGCTGCGCGCCGCGCTCGAAGCGCACCTGATTGCCCGCCACACCGTTGCCGAAGACATCATCCGCGTCGAGCACCAGCGCCAGGCCACCAGCCAGGCTTCGGTGGCCAACGCCATCACCAGCCTGCGGCTGTGCGCCACGATCGACTGGCGCCACTACGTCGAGACGGTCAGCCTGGTCGACAACGTGCTGCGCCGCGACCCGGGCGGCATGTATGCGCGCATGGACTTCCTGAGCCGCGATCGGCAGCGCCAGGCGGTGGAGGAACTGGCCGCCGCCAGCGGCGAGGCGCAGGTCCGGGTGGCGCTCAAGGCGGTGGAGTCGGCACGGCAGGCGGCAGAGAAGAAACAGTCGCGAGCGGCCGGCCACGTCGGCTATCACCTGGTGGGCAACGGCCGTCTCGGCCTCGAGATCGACCTGGCCTACCGGCCGAAACTGGCCCAGCGCGCGCGCCGCTTCGTGCGACGGCACGCCACGGCCGGCTACCTCGGCGCGCTCACCGTGCTCACGCTGCTGCTGATGGCGGGTGGTGTGTGGTACGGGCGCGAGTCGGGCGCCGGGCCGGTGATGGCGGCGGCCGCCGCGCTGTTGCTGCTGATTCCCGCCAGCGACCTGGCGCTGGCGATGGTGCAGCGTCTCGTCACCATGATGATGCCGCCGCAGCGGCTGCCGCGCCTCGACCTGACCGGCGGCGTGCCGGAAGACGCGCGCACCATGGTCGTGGTCCCGACCCTGATCACCTCGGTCGAGAACGTCCGCCACCGCCTGGAGCAACTGGAAGTGGTGGCGATCGGCAATCTCGATCCGCACATCCACTTCGCGCTGCTGACCGACTTTCCCGACGCCGACCAGCCGCAAGCGGCGGGCGACGACCAGGTGCTGGCCGCCGCGCGCGACGGCATCGAGGCGCTGAACGCGCGCTATGCGCCGGACGGCGGGCCGCACTTCTTCCTGTTTCACCGCGACCGGCTGTGGAACCCGCGCGAGCAGGTGTGGATGGGGTGGGAGCGCAAGCGCGGCAAGCTCGAGGAGTTCAACCGCCTGCTGCGCGGCGCCGCCGGCACCAGCTTCTCGACCCGGGTCGGCCCGCAGGAACTGCTGGCGGGCGTGCGCTACTGCATCACGCTCGACTCCGACACCCAGTTGCCGCGCGACGCGGCGCGCGACTTGATCGGCATCATCCAGCACCCCCTCAACCAGCCGGTGGTCGATCCGGCGCTGAAGCGCGTGGTCGAGGGCTACGCCGTGCTGCAGCCGCGGGTCAGCGTGACCATGGCCAGCGCCGCCGGTTCGCTGTTTGCCCGCACCTATGCCGGACACACCGGCGTCGATCCGTACACGACGGCGGTGTCGGACGTCTACCAGGACCTGTTCGGCGAGGGCATCTACACCGGCAAGGGCCTCTACGACGTCGACGCCTTCATGACCGCGCTCGACGGCCGCGTTCCCGACAACGCGCTGCTGTCGCACGACCTGTTCGAGGGCATTCACGCCCGCGCCGCGCTGGTCACCGACGTCGAACTGGTCGACGACTACCCCTCCAACGTGCTGGTGCACGCCAAGCGCCAGCACCGCTGGGTGCGCGGCGACTGGCAGATCCTGTGGTGGCTGTTCCCGTGGGTCCCGACCCGCACCGGCTTCGAGCGCAATCGCCTGCCGCTGATCTCGCGCTGGAAGATCCTCGACAACCTCCGCCGCAGCCTGGTGGCGCCGGCGCTGGTGGCGCTGCTCATGGCCGGCTGGACCTTCCTGCCCGGCACGCCGCTGGCGTGGACGGCGATGGCGCTGGCCACCATTGGCTTCCCCATCGCGGCGCGGCTGGGCCAGTTGCTGTCAGGTCCGCAGCGCGGCCAGGGCGTGCGGGTCTACCTGCGCGCGGCCGGCGAGGACCTCGAAGCCGACCTGGCGCGCGTCGCCCTGCAACTGACCTTCCTCGCGCACCAGGCGTGGGACATGCTGCACGCCGTCGGCGTGACGCTGGCGCGGCTGCTGCGCGGCCGGGGCCGGCTGCTGCAGTGGGAGACCGCGGCGGCCGTGGCGCAACGGCACGGCACGCTGAAGGCGGCGGAGTTCTACGACGCCATGCGGGCCAGCCCGCTGATTGCCGCGTTCGGCCTGGTGCTGGTGATCGCCGCCCGGCCGGCGGCGTTGCCGACGGCCCTGCTGATCCTGGCGTTGTGGGTGGCGGCGCCGTTGATTGCCTTCGTCCTGAGCAAGCCGGTGCCGTCGCTGCGGCCGCCGCTCACCGACGAGAACCGCGCCTACCTGCGGATGGTGGCCGAGAAGACCTGGCGCTACTTCGACACTTTCGTCACCGAGGAGAACCGGTACCTGCCACCCGACAACGTGCAGTTCGACCCCGAACCGCGCGTGGCGCACCGCACCTCGCCGACCAACGTCGCCATGGCCCTGCTGTCGACGCTGGCCGCCCGCGACCTCGACTTCATCGACACCGAATCACTGCTGGACCGGCTCGAGCACACCCTGACCACGCTCGATCGCCTCGAGCACTACGAAGGGCACCTGCTCAACTGGTACGACACGCGCACGCTCGAGCCGCTGGCGCCGAAGTACGTATCCACCGTCGACAGCGGCAACCTCGCCGGGGCGCTGCTGACGCTGGCGGTCGGCCTGCGCTCGCTCGCCGCCGAACCGGGCACCACCGCCGGGCACGCCGCCCGGCTCGAGTCGCTGGCCGCCCGCGCGGCGATCTACTTCGACGAGATGGACTTCTCGTTTCTCTACGACCGCAAGCGCCGGCTGTTCGCCATCGGCTTCCGGCTGGCCGACAGCCTCGGCGCGGCACGGCTCGACACCTCGTACTACGACCTGCTGGCATCGGAGGCGCGGCTGGCCAGCTTCATTGCCATTGCCAAGGGCGACGTGCCCGAGGTGCACTGGTTCCGCCTTGGCCGCCTGATCACCAGCGTGCACGGCGCGCCGGTGCTGCTGTCGTGGTCGGCGACGCTGTTCGAGTACCTGATGCCGCTGCTGCTGATGCGCAGCTATCCCGAAACGCTGCTCGACGCGTCGTGCCGCATGGCCGTGCGCCGGCAGATCGACTACGGCGCCGCGCGCGGCACGCCGTGGGGCATCTCCGAATCGGCCTACACCGCCGTCGATCGTCACGGCAACTACCAGTACAAGGCGTTTGGCGTGCCCGGCCTGGGATTGAAGCGCGGACTCGGCGACGAGCTGGTGATTGCGCCGTATGCGACGGCGCTGGCGGTGCTGGTCGATCCGGCGCGCAGCGCGCGCAACCTGCGCCGCCTCGCCGATGCCGGCTTCTTCGGCGACTACGGCTTCTACGAGGCCATCGACTACACCAACCGCAGCGGCGGCGGCGGACCGCACCCGGCCAGTCACGGCGTCGTGGTGCCGGCGTTCTTCGCGCACCACGCCGGCATGTCGCTGGTAGCGATTGCCAATGCCATCACCCGCGACCGGATGGTCGAGCGCTTCCATACCGACCCGCGCGTGCGGGCCACCGAGTTGCTGCTGCAGGAGCGGATTCCCCGGCAGCAGCCGGTGACCGAGCCGCGGCCGCTGAACGAGATGCAGGTGACCCCGCCGGTGCTCGGCGTGCCGTTGCGCCGCTACCGCACGCCGCACACCGTGTTCCCGCACTCGCAGTTCCTGTCGAACGGCAAGTACCTCGCCATCGTCACCAACGCCGGCGGCGGCGCCAGCTTGTGCGATCGCATGGCGGTGACGCGGCGGCGGCAGGATGCGACCACCGATCCCGGCAGCCACTTCATCTATCTGCGCGACATTCGCAGCGAGGCGGTGTGGTCGCCGACCTTCCACCCAACGCGGCACGAGGCCGACAGCTACCTGGCGTCGTTCACGCCGGACAAGGCGGTGTTCGAATCGAAGAGCCACGACATCGCCGCCACCCTCGAAGTGGCGGTCGCGCCCGAGCACGATGTCGAGGTGCGCTACCTGCAACTGGTCAACCACGGCGATCGCATCCGCGAGATCGACGTCACCAGCTACGTCGAGGTGGCGCTCGCGAGCCTGCGCGACGACTTCGCCCACCCGGCGTTCGGCAAGTTGTTCATCGAGACCGAATACATGCCGGAGCGCTCAGCGCTGCTGTGCCACCGCCGGCCGCGCGACGCCCGCGACGCCGGCACCTGGGCGATGCACGTGATCAGCCTCGAGGGCCGGCCGCAGGGCCCGCTCGAGTGGGAAACCGATCGCGGCCGCTTCATCGGCCGCGGCCGCACGCTCGAGAACCCGATCGCGCTCGATGGCCGGCCGTTGTCGGGCACCACCGGCTTCGTGCTCGACCCCATCCTGAGCCTGCGCCAGCGCGTGCGCATCGCGCCGGGCGAATCGGCGCGCCTGTGCTTCGCGACCGGCATCGCCCCCGACCGCGAAACGGCGCGGGCCCTGGCGCAAACCTACCGCGATCCGACGACCGCCTCGCGCACCCTGGCGCTGGCGCTGGCCCATTCGCAGAGCACCCGCCGCCACATGGACATCTCGAGCGACGACGCCGTGCTGTTCGAGCGCCTGGCTTCGCGGGTGGCCGGCGCCGACGGCGCGCTGCGGCCGGCAGCCGACGTGCTGGCGGCCAACGCGCTGGGCCAGGACAGCCTGTGGCCGCACGGCATTTCCGGCGACCTGCCGATCCTGCTGGTGCGCGTGCTCGACCACGAGCTTGGCCTGGTCCGACAGGCGTTGGAGGCGCAGGAGTACTGGCGGCTGAAGGGACTGAAGGTCGACCTCGTCATCCTCAACGAGCATCCCGTCAGCTACATGGACGAAGTGCAGTCGAACCTCACCTCGCTCCTGGACGATGGGCCGTGGCGCATGTGGAAGCACCAGCCCGGCGGCGTGTTCCTGCTCCGTACCGACGTGATGGGGCACGCCGAACGCATGCTGTTCCACGCCGTCGCGCGGGCGGTGCTCGACACCAGCCACGGCGACTTGCGGGCGCACCTCGCGCGGCCGGCGCCGGTGCCGCTGGCGTCACTGCCGCTCACCGTCGCCGGCGACGACCCGTCCGGGCCGGCGGATCGCAGTCTGGTGCCGCCGGCGTGGCCGAGCATGAGCGTCAGCATTCCGGCCCTGGCGCTTGGCAACGGCCTGGGCGGGTTCGCCGACGGCGGCAAGACCTACGCCATCGTGCTCGAAGGCGACCAGGACACGCCGGCGCCGTGGTCCAACGTCATCAGCAATCCCGGCTTCGGCACCGTCGTGAGCTCGAGCGGATCGGCGACCACGTGGTCCGAGAACAGCCGCGAGAACCGGCTCACGCCGTTTGCCAACGACCCGGTCACCGATCCAAGCGGCGAGGCTTTCTACATCCGCGACGACGACACCGGCGCGGCGTGGTCGCCGACGCCCGGCCCCATGCCGCGGCACCGTTCGAGCGGCCGCTTCCTGATCCGCCACGGCGCCGGCGTCACCCGCTTCTCGAGGTCGTTCCAGGGCATTCACCACTCGCTCGACGTCTTCGTCGACGCCACCGAGCCGGTGAAGTACTCGCACCTGACGCTGGTGAATACCACCCAGGCGCAGCGCCATCTGAGCGTCTTCGCCTACAACGACTGGGTGATCGGCCCGCCGCGGGAAACCGAGCAGCGCCACGTCGTCACCGACTACGACCCGATTCGCGGCGCGGTGCTGGCGACCAACGCCTACAACACCGAGTTTCCCGGCCGCGTCTGTTTCGCCGCCGCCAGCGAACGCCCGCTCTCGGCCACCGGCAACCGCCGCTCGTTCATCGGCCGCAACGGCTCGGCCACGCAGCCGCAGGCGCTGCGCGACGAGGGGCTGACCGGCGAATTCGGCGCCGGCCTCGACCCATGCGCCGCCCTGCAGGTCCGTGTCGCGCTGAACCCTGGGGAAACCCGGAAGATCGTGTTCCTGCTCGGCGAGGGCCGCAACCGCGCGCACGCCCTCAAGCTGATTGACGCCCATGCGCCGCCCATGCAGGCGACGGCCGCGCTCGACGCCGTGCAGGCGTTCTGGGATCGCACACTCGGCGCCATCAAGGTGCACACGCCAGACGATTCGTTCGACATGATCATGAACCGCTGGCTGCTCTACCAGGACCTGTCGTGCCGCATCTGGGCGCGCGCCGGCTACTACCAGCCGGGCGGCGCCTACGGCTTCCGCGATCAGCTGCAGGACGTGATGGCGCTGATGCTGGCAGCGCCGCAGGTGGCGCGCGACCACATCCTGCGCGCGGCGGGGCGCCAGTTCGTGGAGGGCGACGTCCAGCACTGGTGGCACGAACCAGCCGGCCGCGGCCTGCGCAGCCGGTGCTCCGACGACCTGCTGTGGCTCCCGTTCGTGGTCGCCGAATACGTGCGGACGACCGGCGACACCGGCGTGCTCGACGAACAGGTGCCGTTCCTGTCGGCGCCGCCCCTGCCGGAAGGCGAACCCGAGGCCTACGAGCAGCCCTCGCTGTCGGGAGAAATGGGCACGGTCTTCGAGCATTGCCGCCGCGCCATCGAACGCGGCCTGACCAGCGGCCCCCACGGATTGCCGCTGATCGGCGCCGGCGACTGGAACGACGGCATGAACCGGGTCGGCGCGGCCGGCCGCGGGGAAAGCGTGTGGCTCGGCTTCTTCATCCACACCGTGCTCAACGACTTCATCCCGATCTGCGAGGACCGCGGCGAGCGCACGCTGGCGGCGCGCTACCGCCAGCAGGCGCGGCACCTGTCGTCGCGGCTCGAAGAGGCCTGGGACGGTGAATGGTACCGCCGCGGCTACTACGACGATGGCCGGCCGCTGGGGTCGGCGCAAAACGACGAGTGCACGATCGACTCAATCGCGCAGTCGTGGGCGGTGCTGTCGGGCGCCGTGCCCAAGCGCTTCGCCGAACGTGCCATGGATGCGGTGCGCGCCTCGCTGATCGCGCGGCAGTCGAAGGTCATCCTGCTGCTGACACCGCCCTTCGACAAGTCGGACCAGGACCCCGGCTACATCAAGGGGTACCCGCCGAGCATCCGCGAGAACGGCGGCCAGTACACCCACGCCGCAATCTGGGTCGTGATGGCCATTGCCAGGCTTGGCAGCGGCGACGAAGCCAGCGAGTTGTTCCACATGGTCAACCCGATCAACCACTCGCGCACCGCCGCCGAAGTGGCGCGCTACCGCCTCGAACCGTACGTGCTGGCCGGCGACGTCTACGCGCGGCCGCCGCACGCGGGGCGCGGCGGCTGGAGTTGGTACACGGGATCGGCGGGCTGGCTGTATCGCGCGGGCCTCGAGAACATCCTCGGCCTGCGCCGGCGCGGCGACACGTTCATGGTCGACCCGTGCGTCCCGGGGTCGTGGGACGAATACCGCATCGAGTGGCGGCACGGCTCGTCACGCTATGAAATTCGCGTCAGCAACCCGCAGCGGGTGTGGACCGGCGTCGCCCGCGCCGAGCTCGACGGCGCGGTGGTCGACCATCTGAAGATCCCGCTGGTCGACGATGGTGCGACACACGTGGTCAACGTCACGCTTGGAACCGGGGTCTGACCCCGAGCCGGAAGTGCCGAGGGGTCTGACCCCGACTGGGTCGGCAGCCGCCCCGGGGTCAGTCCCCTCGGTGTTACTGGCTCGGGGACAGACCCCGGTAATCCTCCCTCGCCGGCGAAAACACGTCGAGCACGCGGCAGGCGGTAACGCCGTGGCCGGAGTGACGCACCTCGGGCGGGATCACGAACACCGACCCTGGGGTCAGGCGATGCGCCGTCCCCTCGACAACCAGTTCCAGTTCCCCTTCGAGGACGCTGACGATCTGCTCGTGGGGATGCTGGTGCTCGGGAAACGCGGCACCCGCGTCGACCTCGACCCACGAGTGCGTCTGGCGATCGGTATGAATCAACCGGGCGCGAAGGCCGGGAAAGATCTCGCGAACGGGCAGGGCGTTGACGGTGATGAACGGCATCCCCATACGCTACACCAGCCGCAAGAATCGGAGTGTGCGGCGGGCACCGGGTTCGTAAGCTCGGTGGATGCAGGACAGGATTGCGGCGCTCGACTGGGCCGGCATCGGCCAGGCCCTGTGGTCGCGCGGGTGGGCCACGACCGGGCCGTTGCTCAACGCCGATGAGTGCGCGGGGCTGCGGGCTTCATATGACGACGAGCGGCTGTTTCGCAGCCGTGTCGTGATGGCCCGCCATCGCTTCGGCGAGGGTGAATACAAGTATTTTGGCCGGCCGGTCCCGCCGCTGGTCACCACCCTGCGCGAAGCCAGCTACGAGCGGCTGGCGCCAATCGCTCGTGACTGGAACCAGGCAATGGACACCGAGGCCGCGTTCCCAGACGCGCACGCCGATTTCATCGCCCGCTGCCACGAACAGGGACAGACGCGGCCCACGCCGCTGCTGCTCCGCTACACGACGGGCGGCTACAACTGCCTGCACCAGGATCTCTACGGCAAGGTCCACTTCCCGCTGCAGATGGTCGTGATGCTGAACCGGCCTGCTGACGACTACGGCGGTGGCCATTTCCTGCTGGTCGAGAACCGGCCGCGGGCCCAGTCGGCCGGCGAAGCCCTCCTCCCGGGACTCGGAGAAGCCGTGATCTTCACGACGCGCACCCGGCCCGTCCGCGGCGCCCGCGGCTTTCATCGCGTAACGGTGCGGCACGGAGTGTCGACGGTCACTTCAGGTGAGCGCTTCACACTCGGCATCGTGTATCACGACGCCGAGTGATTGGACCGGCGCGCGATCAAAAACAAAGGGCCACAGAGGACGCAGAGGACACAGATCGGAGTGGCCCGCGGACGCCGGCGAAGCCGGCGCGTGGCCACGACCGCTCCGCGGGCCGTGTCCCTGCAAGCGCGCCGGCATCTGTGTCATCTGCGTCATCTGCGGCCCTGGTGCATCCGACTCTGTGTCCTCTGCGTTCTCTGTGGCAGACGTTTCGTCATCAGCGTAGCAACTTGCTCATCTCGGCGTCGCGCGTGATCACCGCGCGGGCATAGCCGCAGATCGGGACGATCTTCATGTTCTCCTCGCGCGCCCA
>JBFWUK010000037.1:16815-29038 GCA_050247355.1 Vicinamibacterales bacterium
CTCTGCGTTCTCTGTGGCAGACGTTTCGTCATCAGCGTAGCAACTTGCTCATCTCGGCGTCGCGCGTGATCACCGCGCGGGCATAGCCGCAGATCGGGACGATCTTCATGTTCTCCTCGCGCGCCCACTCGACGGCGGCCTCGACCAGCCGCCTTCCCAATCCCGACCCGCGCAGTTCGGGCGCAACCTCGACGTAGTCGATTCGCAGCACGCCGGCCTCGGGACGGGCAAAGTCGAGGGAACCCAGTCGTTCACCATCGACGTTCAGGACGAATTCGCTGGCATCATCGCCCGGCTCGCGCGTGACGGTCACGGTCGCATTCGGCTTCATATCCTGATTGTCGTGCAAGAACCGCACCCGCTGAAACCGGCCGTTCACCCAGCCCGGCCGTCTAACCCTTCGCCAGTGACACAAATTCAGCGAAACGAACGCGCCCTGCCAGGCAATCACTCCCCGAATGTCCGATTCTTCAGGCCCGGACTCGCCTCCGTCCGCGTTGCTCGAGCGCGCGGTGGCCGGCGACGCCGAGGCCTTTGCAGAGATCTATCGGCGCTATCACCAGGTGGTCTACCGCTTCGGCTGTGCCATGACCGGATCGGAGCCGGCGGCTGAGGACATCACCCAGGAAGCGTTCGTCGCGGTGTTTCGCGATCTCGCGCGTTACGACCCCGCGCGCGCGTCCTTCACCACCTATCTCTACGGCATCGTCCGTAACCTGAGCCGCGAGCGGCTGCGGCGCGAACGGCGGTTCCTGTCGCTCGACGTCCTGGGCCCGCGCTGCGAGGCCGCCAGCTACACGCCCGATCCGTCGGGCGCCATGGCCGACGCGGAACTGGCGGCGCAGGTGCGGCGGGCGCTCGGCCGGCTGCCGGCGCGCTATCGCGAGCTGATCGTGCTGTGCGACCTGCACGGCCTGAGCTACGCCGACAGCGCCGTGGTGGTGAATATCTCGATCTCCGCGGTGCGGTCGCGCCTGCATCGCGGACGGCAGATCCTGCGCCGCCAACTCACCCGCGTCGCCAGTCCGGAAGTCCGCCGGACCGGCCATCCCGAAAGGTGTGCCATATGACACCCGCTCCATTCGACGACCCGCGCCTCGACGCGGCATGGCGCGCCTATGCCGGCGAGCACCACCGGCGGCAGCCGCCGCCCGGACTGGAAGCGCGGACCCTGGCCCGAATCGCCGCCGTCGCCAGTAGTCGCGGCGGTCGAGCGAACCGTGCGACGGGCAAGCCCGCCGCCGTGGTCATGGCCGTCGCCGCGGCGCTGGTCATCGCGGTGCTGACATGGCCACGGTCGCAACCGGCGGGCGAGCCGGGGATTCTCGAATCGCGGGCGGTACGAATCACGGGCCTGCCACCAATCGTCGAACCGGACCGGCCGGCGCGCATGGCCTCGGCGCCGCAACGAAACGACGTGGCGAACGCGCCGGACCCGTACGTGCCGCATGCGGAACTGCCCGCCGTGCTGATGATGTTCGACGCCGCGCCACTGCAGGAGCGCGAGCCGCTGCAGATGGTCCGGCTGCGGCTGCCGCGCGAGGCGCTGCGCGCGCTGGGCCTGGTCCTGCTCGAACCGGACGCCGGCGGCGTAGTCGATGTGGATGTGTTGGTGGGTGAGGACGGGCTGCCGCGAGACATTCGCCAAGTCCGCCTGGGACAGGAGCAGAGGTGATAGTCATGAGATACAAGGCACTCGCGATGATCGGCCTGTTGTCGGCCGCCGGGTTGACGGCGTCGGCGCAAGAGCACGGACAATTCCAGTTCCAGGGCGACGAGGTGGTCGCCGGGCTGCCGGAACAGGGCGGCTTCGGCGTGATTGCGCTCGACCCGGTCGACATGGGAGCGGCGGTATTCGACGCGCCGTACTCGGCCGAGGCGGTGACCGAGGTCACGCAGGTGCTGGCCGACGGCAACCGCATCGAACGGCGGTCGTCGGCGTCGATCGCGCGCAACCGCCAGGGACGCACGCGGCGCGAGCAGAACGGCATCCCGCTGGGCACGTTCATGGCGGCGAGCACGCAGCCGATTGTGACCATCACCGATCCCAAGAGCGGCGTGCACCTCACGCTGAACTACGACCAGAAGGTGGCCTACCGGATGAAACCATCGCGGACCCGCCTGGTCATGCCGCCGGGCGCGGGCGCCGGGATCATGTACGGCTCGGCGGGGACCATGATCGCCCGGCCCAAGGACGAGGCGATGCGGGATCCGGCGTTTCAACCGGGACGGCCAATGCTGCCGCCGCCACCGCCGCCGGGATCGTTCGAGGTGGCCGGCGGCGAAGCGCTGCCGCCCATCGCGGTCACAGGCGCCGTCGCGGCCGCACCCATCATGTGGGAGGGCACCTCGCGGAGCGAGGCGCTCGAGGCCCGCGAGATCGAGGGTGTGCGGGCCGAGGGCGTGCGGACGGTGATGACCATTCCGGCGGGCGCCATTGGCAACGCGCTGCCAATTGAAGTCGTCAACGAGCGCTGGATCTCTCCCGAACTGAAAGTGGTCGTCCTGACGCGGCGCTTCGATCCGCGGTTTGGGGAAACCGTCTATCGGCTGACGAACATCGTGCGCAGCGAGCCGCCACCGGACCTGTTCAAGGTGCCGGCCGACTTCCGCACCGAGGACGTGCGACCTTAACAAACAGTTAACAAACACCACCGCCGCTCCCGCCAATCACGCGGTACCTGCCGCTGACATGCCTGACGCCCGCTGCCAGCCGGGCGTCAGGTGGATACAGGAGCGATCCGCCGTGGATCACCTCGCCAGCATCACGCTCGAACCGGCCGCCCGCCGGCTGTCGCTCGAAGGCCAACCGCTCGACCTCACCTCGCTGGAATTCGACATCCTCGCCTACCTGGTCCGCGCCGCCGGCACCGTCGTCGATCGCGAGCGGTTGATGGCCGACGTCTTCGCCCGCGAGTTGCATCCCGACGATCGCGCGCTCGACGTGCACATCAGCCGGTTGCGCCGCAAGCTCGGGCCGCACGCGTCGTTGATCGTCACCATCCGCGGCGTCGGCCACATGGTGAAGGCGCGCGCTTAACAAATCTTCACGAACAAAGCCCGCCGCCGCTCCAACCAGACACATGCCTCGTCGTCTTAGTCATCAGTCCATGCGCACCATCATCATCGCCGCCATCATCGCGATCGCATTCGCCGCACCGGCCGCGGCGCAGGAAGACGTCGAACCCCGCACCGTGGGCGGAGCCGGCGTCACCACCATCGGCTTCGCCGGCTTCATCGACAAGTTCGCCTCGAGCGAAACCACCTTTCCCACGCATGCCAGCCTGCATGTCGACATCAGCCGCTTCATCACCGCGCGATTCGCGGCGCGCGGCGGTTTGCTCGGCTCGACCACGTTCGGCGAGGTCGATGACGAAGCGGTGACCGGACCGGGCGCGGCGGCGCTGCACGCCTTCGGCGGCGCGCAGTTCTACTTCACGCCGCAAGCGATGGCCAGTTTCTACACCGGTGCCGAGTACCGCGCGCAGTTGACCGGGCGCGCCGGCAAGGACGCCGGCACGCTGCTTGGCGTGGGCGGCCTGCAAGCGACCGTGTCGTCGCGCGCCAGCGTGTTCGTGCAGGCCGGCTACGGCGCCCGGCTGTCGCGTGGCGACGAGGGCGAATGGCAGACCCGCGTCACCGTCGAGATTGGTTTCCGGTTCAGGTTCTAGATGCGCCGCTTCGCCTCGCTCATCACGCTGATCCTGCTCGTCGCAGTGGCGGCGCCGGCCGCCGCCCAGGACAATCCGGTCAAGGTCTGCGGCCTGCCCCTTCCCACGCCGGCGCGCTCGCCGGATCCGGGGTTGCCGAAGATGGTGGTCGCCATGCTGCTGTGCTTCGACCGCCAGGGTGGCACGTCGCAGGTCGAGCCGCAGACCTATCTCTATTACATCCAGTTCAAGCCGAGCGAGCCGTCGCGCAACGTGTGGGTGCCGCACGACGCCGCCGCCGAACAGGTGCTGCTCGCCGACTTCCGCCGCCTGTGGGCCACCAACTTCCTCGACGACCTGTCAATCGAGACGCTCGACTACCGCTTCGGCAACGGCGCGCCCGGCACCATCGTGGTCTTCCACATGGAAGAGCGCCAGCGGATCAAGATTGTCGACTACGACGGCGCCACCCGGGTCAGCCGCAGCGACATCGACGACCGGCTCAAGGAGAAGGGCATCGACCTGAGGCTCGACGCCTTCGTCGACGCCAGCACCCTGAAGCGCGTCTCGACCGCCATCCGCGAGCTCTATGCGGAGAAGGGCTACCAGTACGCGCAGGTCACCCAGGCCGTGAAACCCCTGCCCGGCGGTCCGAAGCGCGCCCACGTGGTGTTCACCGTCACCGAGGGCCCCAAGGTCGCGATTCGCGACGTCGAGTTCCTGGGCAACCGGGTGTTCAGCGACGCCACGCTCGCGCGATCGCTCAAGACCAACAAGGCGCGCGGACTGCTCTCGCTGGTCAGCGGCGGCGGCACCTACAACGACGACAAGTTTGCCGACGATGCGCAAAGCGTGGTCGACCATTATCGCGATCACGGCTACATCACCGCCAGGGTCGGCCAGCCGGAGTTGCGGGTGCTGGACGACTCGGCCGATGGCCGCACCCGCTGGGTGCAATTGCGGGTTGAAGTCGACGAAGGCGAGCGTTACCGCGTCGGCAACTTCACGGTGGAGGGTAATGCGGTGGTCGCCAGCGAGGCGCTCACGCCGCTGTTCGCCTTGAAGCCCGGCGAGCCGTATCGGCAGGAGCGCATCACCAAGGGGCTGGAACGGGCGCGCGAGCTGTACGGCGCCGGCGGCTACTTCGAGTTCACGGCGTATCCCGAGCTCACGCCTCGCGACCCCAGCGATACGCCGGTTGTCGATGTCACCGTGCGGGTCACCGAGGGCAAGCAGTACTTCGTCAACCGCATAGAGTTCACCGGCAACAGCCAGACCCGCGACGAGGTGATCCGCCGGGAAATGGGACTGGTTGAGGGCGGCGTCTTCAATACCGAGGCGCTGAAGTACAGCGTCCGCCGCATCAACCAGCTGGGCTACTTCAAACCGCTCGAAGACACCGCGCTGGCGGTCGACCGCGCCCCCGGCGCCGACAACAAGGTCAACGTCACGGTCACGGTCGAAGAGCAGAACCGCAACCAGTTGAACTTCGGCGCCGGCGCCTCGCAGTACGAAGGCCTGTTCGCCAGCTTCTCCTACACGACCTCCAACTTCATGGGCCGCGGCGAAAGTCTCACCGCGTCGCTGCAGACCGGGCAGCGCAGCCGCAACTACCAGCTCTCGTTCAGCGAACCGTTCATGTTCGGCCGTGCCATGACCGCCGGCGCGAGCATCTACTCCCGCAAGATCGACTACGCGCTGTCGTCAACCACGATCGACTACAGCGAGGTGCGCAGCGGCTTCAACCTGACGTCGGGCCTGCCGGTGCGACGGTTCACCCGGCTGTTTGCCACCTACGGCTACGAAATCGTCGACACCGCCATGACCGAGGCGCTGCGCCAGTCGCTGCTGGGCGGGTCCGCCACGTCGAGCCTGCTGGTCGAGGACGGGCGCTTCGTCGAGAGCAGCATCACGCCGACACTGGTGCACGACACCGTCGACAATCCCTACGCGCCGCGCCGCGGCCGCCGGTTGACGGCCAGCTACCAGTACGCCGGCGGCGTGCTCGGCGGCACCAGCCGCTTCGTCAAGCCCGAGGTCTCGGCCATCCAGTACCTGCCGCTGTCGCGCCGCACCGCGCTCGGCGTGCGGGTCAACGGCGGCCGCATCTGGAACTACGGGAGCCGCGAGCTGCCGTACTACCAGCGCTACTTCCTGGGCGGCGAGACCCAGATTCGCGGCGTCGACGTGCGCACGGTGGGCCCGCTCAACGACAACCACGCCGCCACCGGCGGCACCTCATTCGTCCTGTTCAACGCCGAGTACTACTACGACCTGCTGCCGCAGGTCCGCGCCCTGGTCTTTCACGACGCCGGCCAGGCCTGGGACGACACGCAGAAGATCGACCTGCGCCAGCTGCGAACCTCCACCGGCATCGAGGTGCGCGTGACCCTGCCGGTCATCAACGTGCCCTTCCGCCTGATCTACGCCTGGAACTTCTATCGCGACAGTTTCCAAAAGCCGCGCGGCTTCCGCTTTGCCGTCGGCACCACGTTCTAACACTTGCATGGAGATATCGATGATTCGATTCGTGAAGGCCGTCCTGGTTGGCGTCAGCATCATCGCAGCCGCGGGCTGCCAGTCGCCCACCGACCCCGACGACACGCTTGAAGTGGACGACTTCCTCGACCTGTCGGTCGCGCCCGATCCGGCAACCGCGGCCGCCGCCACCGACGGGCGCACCTATCGCGTGGTCCGCGGCAACAACCAGCCCGACGACATCCTGCCCTACGACTGGCACTCGGCGTTCACCGTCACCGCCACGTTGAACGGCGAGGCCGATGATGAAGATGGCCTGGAGTTCCCGGTCGACATCACCAGCGTGACGGTGCAGGTCAAGCAGGCCTCCGGCGGCATCATCACGCCGCCGCCAACCGGCGAGACCGAATACTCGTTCCCGCTGATAAACCAGGTCAGCGGCAACCGCTTCGCGGCGGCCAGCAGCAGCGTTCAGATTGGCGTGGAAGTCTGGTACGACCTGCCGAGCCTGCGCAAGGAAGCCATCGCCACCGTGAACCTGGCGTTCAGGGATGACGATGGCCAGGTCTTCACCAAGGCCTACGACGTCAAGATTGCGCCGTAGCGGGCAGCGCGGCAGGCCTGGCGTGAAGACGCGCGCTTACTGGTCGCGGTCGCGCTTGGGCTTGTCGTCGCCCCGGCCGAACAGCCGCGACCAGAAGCCACGCTTCTTCCTGGGCGCGTCCTGGGGTTCGCCGCGGTCGTCGAGGGCGACGACGGTGCCGACGCGGTCGCCGCTGATCTCGAGCGCGGCCCGCGCCAGGCGCGCGTCACGTGCGGCGCCCGCCGGGCGCCGCACCCACGCGGCCTTGTCGTCCTGGGTCGCCGCCTTCATGAAGCGCGCCCACATCGGCACCGCCAGTTCCGAGGCATAGCCGCCCCGGCGAATGGTCCGCGGCTGGTCGAAGCCAATCCACACGCCGGTCACCACCGACGGCGTGAAGCCGACGAACCACGCGTCCTTGTAGTCGTTGGTCGTGCCGGTCTTGCCGCCGGCCGGCAGCCTGAACCCGTAGCGCCGGGCGCCCGAACCGGTGCCGCCATCGATCACGCCGCGCAGCATGTCGGCCATCAGATACGCCGTCACCGGCCGGATGGCTTGCGTCGCCACGATCTCGGACTCGAACAACACGACGCCGTCGGCATCGACCACCTTTCTAATCAGCGACGGCTGGGTCACCACGCCGCCGTTGGCGAAGGCACCGTACGCCGACGTGATGGCCGCCAGCGTGACCTCACCCGCGCCGAGCGCGACCGACGGCACCTGGGGCAGGTCGTCGAAACCAAAGGCCCGCGCCGACTTCAGCGCCCGCGACAGGCCGACGTAGCCGAGCAACTGCACGGCGGCGCGATTGCTCGACAGCCGCAGGCCGTCGCGCAGCGAGACCGCGTCTTCCATCAAGTGCTCGTCGTTCGGGTCCCACGACGCGTTCGCGACGGGCTCGAACAACCCTTCGATCATGTCGTCGGGGCCGTACCCGGCCTCGACCGCGGCCGCGTAGACGAAGGGCTTGAACGCCGAGCCGGGCTGGCGGCGTGCGAGCATGGCACGGTTGTAGTTGCTGGCGGCGAAATCGCGGCCGCCCACCAGCGCCCGCACGGCACCCGACTGCGGCTCGATGGCGATCAACGCCGCCTGCAACTGGCCCTTGGCGTCCTTGGAGCGAGCGCCGTCAATCTCGGCCAGGCTGCTCGCGACGGTCGCATCCGCCGCCTGCTGCATGGCCTGGTCCATCGTCGTGTAGACGTGCAGGCCGCCTTCGGAGACGCGCGGCCAGCCGAATTGCTGCACCAGTTGCCGCCGCACTTCCTCCTTGAAGTACTGGCCGAAGGCCTCGCGCCCGCGCAACCCGTCCTGGATCGTGACGTCGGCACGGATGGCCTGTTCGTATTCCGCCGTGGTGATGACCCGCGAGTCGCGCATCGCCTGCAGCACGACGGCTTGCCGCGATTCGGCCTTGGCGGGATCCACGGTCGGCGCGTAGTTGGAGGGCGCCTTCAGCAAGCCCGCCAGTAGCGCCGCCTCGGGCAGCGTCAGCGCCGAGGCCGGCTTGGCGAAGTAGCCGCGGGCCGCGGCTTCGGCGCCGTAGAGGCCATCCCCGAAGTAGACCTTGTTCAGGTAGAGCTCGAGGATCTCGTTCTTGGTGAAGTGGCGCTCGAGCTGCGCGGCGAACACGACCTCCCGCAGCTTGCGCCGCAGCGTCTTCTGGCGGCCGACCGACTGGCGGGCCAGCTGTTGCGTGATGGTGCTGCCGCCCTGCACCGCCTCGCCGGCACGGACGACGGCGAGGGCGGCGCCGGCAATGCGGATGGGATCGAGACCATCGTGGTCGAAGAAGCGGCGGTCTTCGATGGCAATCACGGCCTTGATCAGGTTGGGCGAGACCTGGTCGAGGGGCACCTCGATGCGCTGTTCTTTCGCGATGGTAAAAACTGCACGGTCGGCGGCGTCATACAGGACGGTGGCGCTTGGCATCACGCGGAAAGCACGCAGCTCGTCGCGCCCGGGCATGTGGGCCAGCAGATCGACAAAAAGCCACGTAAACAGCGCTCCGGCCGCGACGAAGACGGCGGCCAGCACGCGAACGACCAGCGGCCATGACCTGACGGAAACGGGGATCATGCCTCACGCCGCTGCAACCGACGTGCCACGCTTGCGCTAGGTATTTGGTCCGGTGGTCAGGGTCACGACCCAGGTGTGGCCGCAGCTGGTGCAGCGCAGATCCACGATGACGGTATCGCGCTGTCCGGTCGTGGCCTTGATGGCTTCGCCGGACGCCGGGCACTTGGGACAGGACTTGTCGTACACAAAGCCCGTGGTTGGCATAGGGTGCGTCGCCTAGTAGAACGCGAGAATATTCCGTTCCGCAAGCAAATTGCAGAGCTGGAGACTAGGCGCCGCCCATCTCTGCCGTGACACCCCGATACAGATGGGTTAGCCGGCCATGTTATCGTCTCCGCCATGCGAACGAAATGGCACCTCTCACTCATCGTCCTCCTCACGATTTTGGTTGGCGGCATCGCCTCCCAGCGCGAGACCGTCAACGCCCAGGCCAAGCCGGCCGCGCCCCGCTTCCAGGTGGACCCATCGTGGCCGCTGGAAATGCCCAATAACTGGATCCTCGGCTCTGTCACCGGGGTGTTCGTCGACGCCAAGCAGCACGTGTGGGTCACGCACTTGCCCGAGACGCTGACCGAAGAAGAGCTCTATCAGATGCAGAAGCCGCCCATGGGCACCTGCTGCGCCCCGGCGCCCGTGGTGCTCGAGTTCGACGCGCAGGGCAAGATCGTCCAGGGTTGGGGCGACGCCGCCACCCAGGACCCGTCGCAGTTCCCCAAGAATCCGCACGGCATTTTTGTCGACCACAACGACTTCGTGTGGGTCGGCAGCCACGCGCATCACCGCGTGATGAAGTTCACCCGCGACGGCAAGCTGGTGTTCACCATCGGCGAGTTCGACAAGAACGCCGGCAGCAACGACACCAAGCTGATGGGCGGTCCCGCCGGCATCTGGGTGGACCCGAAGACCAACGAAGCGTTCATTGCCGACGGTTACCGCAACCGCCGGGTCGTCGTCGTTGACGGCGCTACCGGAAAGTACCTGCGCCATTGGGGCGCTTACGGCAAGGTGCCGGACGACACGCAGAAGCCGGCCAACGACCCGAAGGTCCCGAACACGCAGTTCTCCACGGTGCACGGCATCACCGGCACCAGGGACGGCAAGATCTACGTGGCCGACCGCCGCGGCAACCGCATCCAGGTGTTCGACCAGAAGGGCACCTTCATCAGCGAGAAGATCATTGCCCCGCTGACGCGCTCGTCCGGCTCGGCGTTCGTGCTGGTGCCGTCGCAGGACGCGGCGCAGCAGTTCCTGTACATGGCCGATGGCACCAACCACAAGGTGTGGATCCTGCGGCGCGGCGACATGGAAGTGATCGGCGAGTTCGGCCGCGGCGGCCGCCAGGTTGGCCAGTTCCTGCGTCCCCACGGGATGAGCATCGACAGCCGCGGCAACCTCTACGTCGGCGAGGCGTCGACGGGGCGCCGCGTGCAGAAGTTCACGCTGCTCACAAAGTAACGGCGTAGGGCTCGGCGCTTCGCGCCTTCGTAGGGCTCGGCGCTTCGCGCCTCGTAGGGGTCGGCCGCCGCGGCGGCCTCCTGGGGAACTCCCCACGGCGGCGTGAGCCGCCGCCCCACGAGCGCCGAAGGCGCGAGCCCCACGAAGGCCGAAGGCCGAGCCCCACGCGGCTGTCGATCCGCGCCCTCCCCGTTCGACGTATAGGCAAGGAGCGAACTGCCATGCGTTTCATGATGCTGATAATCCCGAAAGGCTACGAAACCGCCAGGCCGGGCGCCATGCCTACCCCCGCCCAGGTGGCGGCCATGACGGCCTACAACAACGAGCTGAAGCGGGCCGGGGTGCTGCTGGCTCTCGACGGCCTGCATCCCCCCTCGATGGGCGCCCGCGTGAGCTTCGAAGGCGGGCAGGCGCGGGTGACCGATGGGCCGTTCAGCGAGGTCAAGGAAGTGGTGGGCGGTTACTGGATGATCCAGGTCAAGTCGCGCGACGAAGCCATCGAGTGGGCCAAGCGCATTCCCGGCTCGTCGAACGAAGTGGTCGAGCTGCGCCAGGTGCAGGAGTTCGACGACTTCCCGCCGGAGATCCAGCGCGAGATCGTTTAGCCAGGCAACCCTAAAGGCTTGCCTCCACCGACTGAAGGTGGTGTCATTGGGGGCTGTGCCCGTTCGACCAGCCCAGGATCACCCCGAGCCGTACCAAGGGGTGGCCGCCACTGACACGCACCGCGCCATCGACGCGGTGTGGCGCATCGAGTCCCCGAAGATCATCGCCAGCCTCACCCGAATGGTCCGCGATGTGGGCGTGGCCGAAGAGGTGGCGCAAGACGCGCTGGTGGCGGCGCTCGAACAATGGCCGGCCTCGGGAGTGCCCAACAACCCCGGCGCGTGGCTGATGGCCATTGCCAAGCGCCGGGCCATCGACTACTTCCGCCGCAACAAGCGGGTCGAGCGCAAGCACGAGGAGCTCGGCTACGAACTCGAATCGCGGCACGACGACAGCGCCGCCGAACTCGAAGCCGCCCTCGACGATCACGTCGGCGACGACCTGCTGCGGCTGATGTTCATCTCGTGCCACCCGGTGCTGTCGACCGAGGCGCGCGTCGCCCTGACCCTGCGCCTGCTCGGCGGCCTGACCACCGAAGAAATCGCCCGCGCCTTCCTGGTGGCGGAGCCGACCATCGCGCAGCGCATTGTCCGCGCCAAGCGCACCCTGTCGGACAAGCGCGTGCCGTTCGAGGTGCCCAGCGGACCCGAGATGGCGGTGCGGCTGTCGTCGGTGCTGGAAGTCATCTACCTGGTCTTCAACGAAGGCTACTCGGCCACCTCGGGCGACGACTGGATGCGGCCGGCGCTGTGCGAGGACGCGTTGCGCCTGGGGCGAGTACTGGCTGAACTGGCGCCGCAAGAAGCCGAGGTGCACGGCCTGGTCGCGCTGATGGAGATCCAGGCGTCACGGTCGGCGGCGCGGGTCGGTCCATCCGGCGAGGCGGTGCTGTTGCTCGACCAGGATCGGTCGCGATGGAACCAGCTGCTGATTCAGCGCGGGCTGGCGTCGCTGGCGCGGGCCGAGTCGCTGGCCACGATTGGCCCCTACACGCGGCAGGCCGCGATTGCCGCCTGCCATGCGCGCGCGGCCACCGCGGCCGACACCGACTGGCACCGCATTGCCGCCGGCTACGATGCGCTGGCGCGCATCACGCCGTCTCCGGTCGTCGAATTGAACCGTGCCGTGGCCCACTCGATGGCCTTCGGCCCGGCGGCGGCGCTGGCGCTGGTCGATCCGCTGATGTCGGAGCCGTCGCTGAACGGCTACCCCTACCTGCCGGGCGTGCGCGGCGACCTGTTGTTCAAGCTGGACCGCTTCGCCGAGGCGCGCGTCGAGTTCGAACGCGCCGCCGACCTGACCCGCAACGCCCGCCAGCGCGAGCTGCTGCTGGAACGCGCGCACCAATGTAGCATCCGCCTTTAGGCGGATA
>JBFWUK010000037.1:29138-39802 GCA_050247355.1 Vicinamibacterales bacterium
ACCGCTTCCAGGTCGAACATGTCGTGGCCCATGGCCTCGACGACGACCTGCCGGCCGGCGCGCAGCTCTGACCGCGGCACCTTCTCGAGCTCACGCATCACCTGCGTGTTCTCCAGCATGTCGATCTCATAGGTCGCGCCGTCCACCGCCTTCACGTCGAGCTGGGCGGCGTGGACCTTGACGATGGTGCCAACAATCTTGAACCTTTCGTGAGCCGACACAACAGCGACGGCGACGAACGCCAGCGCCGCGATGAATAGTCGTCGAGTCATGTGAAGAACTGTAACTCAATTGGCTTGGGGCTTGGGGCTTGGGGCTTGGGGCTTGGGGCTTGGGATTCGGATTGGTCTGCGTCATCTGTGTCATCTGCGGCCCCGTCATCTCCGTTAGAACCACAATCTGAGTCCCGCGGCCAGGCGCCACCCGCCGACGTCCTCGCCGAACTCGCGCGCCAGGTCGGCGGTGCCGAACAGCTTGCGGTGCCAGACCAGGCCCACATACGGGGCCAGCTCGCGCCTGATTTCGTACCGCAGCCGCGCGCCGATCTCGGCCGCGCTGAGGCCGGCGCCGATCTCCCTCTCCGGGTCAGCCTTGCCGAACAGGTTGAGCTCGAGCAGCGGCTGCAGCACCAGCCGATCGGTCAGCAGCATCTCGTACTCCACTTCCAGCCGCGCCGCGGTGCGGGCCGACTCGCCCAGGTAAACCGTGGCCTCGACCTCGAACCACTGCGGCGCCAGGCCCTGGATGCCGACCGCGAGCCAGGTGCGGGCCGGACCGGGCGTGAAGTCGTGGCGCACGCCGCCGACCACATCCCACCATCGGGCGATGGCGCGGCCCAGCATCAGGTGCGCCTCGGCTTCCTCGACCTCGCTGCCGTGCGACTCGCCCTCGCTGCGCATCCAGATGCGATTGATGTCGCCGCCGACCCACGACTTGGCGTCCCACAGGAAGCCGTTGGCGCCGGCGTGCCGGTGCGTCTCCAGCTGATCGAACAGCACGAAGAAGTTGAGCCCATCGTCGTGCACCGCGTGACCTTGCAGGTCGGGCGGGAACGCGGCCTCGCGATCTTCGTCGGTTGGGGCCGGTACCGGAGTTGCCTGGGCGTTCGCGTTGGCCGCGCACGCAAGCCAGAGCGACGCCACGATAACCGCGTGGATCGCACGCCGCCAGGCCCCTAAGCCCCCAGGCCCCCAAGCCCTCGCGAGCTCTGCGCGCGCCATCATTCCTCCACCCGCACTTCGCGAAACATGCCGGCTTCCATGTGAAACAGCAGGTGGCAGTGATACGCCCACCGCCCGAGCGCGTCGGCGCGCACGCGGTAGGCGCGTTTGGTTCCTGGCGGCATATCGATGGTGTGCTTGCGCACCTGGAAGTTGCCGGCCTCGTCTTCGAGGTCGCTCCACATGCCGTGCAGGTGAATGGGGTGCGTCATCATGGTGTCGTTGACCAGCACCACCCGCAGGCGCTCGCCGTAGGTCAGGCGCAGCGGTTCGGCGTCGGCGAACTTGACGCCGTCGAATCCCCACGCGAAGCGCTCCATGTGTCCCGTGAGGTGGAGTTCCACCGTTCGGCCGGGGTCGCGGCCGTCGGGATCGGCGAAGGTGCTTTTCAGGTCGGCATAGGTCAACACGCGCCGGCCGTTGTTGCGCAAGCCAATGCCCGGATCGTTCAGCCGCGCGGACGGCGCCATGGTCTGCATGTCGACGAGCGGGTTGCCGCGCTCGGATGCGGGGTGGGCCTGGGCGCCACCGGCGCCGGTCATGTCGTGACCGGCATGAGGATCCGCGGGCGCGGGCGCGGCCGGCATGTTGTGCCCGGCATGGGGGTCGGGTGGCGCCGCCGGCATGTTGTGGCCGGCGTGGGGATCGGGGGCAGCCGCCGCCGGCGCCATCGCCGCCATATCGTGACCCGCCCCGCCGTGCCCCATGTCGGCCATCGTCAACAGCGGCCGCGGATCGAGTGCCGGCACCGGCGCCTGCAACCCGGCGCGTACGGCGAGCGTGCCGGCGGCGAAGGCCGTGCGATCCATGGCTTGCGCGAAGATGGTGAAGGCGTCCTGCCCTGACGGTTCGACGATCACGTCGAACGTCTCGGCGGTGGCGATGCGGAATTCGTCGACGGTGACCGGGTGCACGTACTGGCCGTCGGCGGCGACCACCGTCATCTTCAAGCCAGGAATGCGGACATCGAAGTAGGTCATGGCCGAGCCGTTGATGAAGCGCAGCCGCACGCGCTCGCCCGGCGTGAACAACCCGGTCCAGTTACCGGCCGGCGGGACCCCGTTCATCAAGTGCGTGTAGGTATGGCCCGACACGTCGGCGAGGTCGGTCGGCGACATACGCATGTCGCCCCAGGCCCGGCGATCGGCGATGGTGGCCTTGAAGCCCTGCTCGCGAACGTCCTTCAGGAAGTCGCCGAAGTTGCGGCGGTCGCGGTTGTAGTAGTCCGACTGCTTCTTGAGCTTGCCGAACACGCGCCTGGGGTTCTCGTCGGTCCAGTCGGTGAGCATCACCACGTGCTCGCGGTCGTAGCGAAACGGCTCGGGCTCGCGCGGGTCGATCACCAACGGACCGTACAGGCCGAGTTGTTCCTGGAAACCAGAATGACTGTGGTACCAGTAAGTGCCGCCCTGCCGCACCGTGAACTTGTAGGTGTAGGTCTCGCCCGGATGGATGCCGTGGAAGCTGAGGCCGGGCACCCCGTCCATGTTGGCCGGCAGGATCATGCCGTGCCAGTGGATCGAGGTGTCCTCGTCCAGCGCGTTGGCCACGCGCATGGTCACCGTGTCGCCCTCGCGCCAGCGCACCAGCGGCGCCGGAATGGTGCCGTTCACGGTAATGCCCATGCGGGTGGCGCCGGTGAAGTTCACCGGCGACTCGCCAATTCGGAGATCGAATTCAGTGCCGGTCAACGTGGCTTGTGGAGGCAACCCTTCAGGATTGCCTGCGCGACCTTGTGGTGGAGGCAACCCTTTAGGGTTGCCCGCGGAGTACGCGAGGCCTCGTGACGGCCACACTCCGGTTCCAGCGGCCACGCTGCCAAGCGCAAGGCCCTTTACGAACGTACGTCGATTGATCATTTACCTCGCCTCGAGTCGAACACACCACGGCGGCACGAAAGTGCCGCCCTTCTGGCACGGACGATCGGGCGGATCAGATGCGGAGGATTGTGGGTGCCGGCGATTGCGGCGGCGCGAAGCGGAGATGCCGCGGACGGCGGCGGTCGCGAGCATCCGCGGCCGGCGGGTCGTGCATTAGAAATGCCGGAACCAGCGGCGCCGCGACCAGGGTCTGCGCCTTGACGGTCTTGGCGACGGTCACCGGCGGTTCAGCGACCTCTGGTAGGCAGGCATGTGCCGCGCCACTGCTCAACGCCACCGCGGGCGCCGACTCGGTGTGGCAGGACGCTTCGGCCGCGACCGCCACCTCGCCCATGCACTCGACGCCGCAGGCCAGCAACCGGCCCTGGGCGAGGAGCATCACGACGACGAGCACAGCGGCGGCAGGCCGAAACTTCACAACGCTTTGACTATAGCAGAACGATCACGTCCGCAGGAAAGCCAGCAGGTCGTTGCCGAGCTCCACCTTGTGAGTGTCGGTAATCCCGTGCGGGGCGCCGGGATAGACCTTGAGCGATGCGTTCCTGATCAGCTTCGCCGAGGTTAGCCCGGCCGCGCCAATCGGCACGACCTGGTCGTCGTCGCCGTGCACGATGAGCGTAGGCACGTCGAACTTCTTCAGGTCCTCGGTGAAGTCGGTCTCCGAGAACGCCTTGATGCAGTCGAGCGCGTTCTTGTGACCCGACTGCATGCCCTGCAGCCAGAAGGCGTCGATCACGCCCTGCGACGCCGTGGCACCCGGCCGGTTGTAGCCGAAGAACGGGCCCTCGGCCAGCGTCCGGTACAGGGCCGAGCGGTCGGCGAGCGAGCCGGCGCGAATGCCGTCGAACACCTCGATGGGCAGCCCGCCGGGGTTGGCGTCGGTCTTCAGCATCAGCGGCGGCACCGCCGACACCAGCACCGCCTTGGCCACGCGGCTCGTACCGTGCCGGCCGATGTAGCGTGCCACTTCCCCGCCACCAGTGGAGAAGCCGATCAGAACTGCATCCTTCAAGTCGAGCCCGTCCATCAACGCCGCGAGGTCGTCAGCATACGTGTCCATCTCGTTGCCATGCCAGGGCTGGCTCGACCGGCCGTGGCCGCGGCGGTCGTGAGCAATGCAGCGAAAGCCGTGCGAGGCGATGAACAGCATCTGCGCCTCCCAGCTATCCGCATTCAGCGGCCAGCCGTGGCTGAACACCACGGGCTGCCCTGCGCCCCAATCCTTGTAGTAAATCTGCGTGCCATCCTTGGTCGTGATCGTGCTCATTGATGCTCCTATCTGGTCGTGCGGATGAAGGTCGTGATGTAGTCGACGATTGCCTCTGGGGCCTCGTGCTGGGGCCCATGCCCGGTGCGCGGCAGGCAGATTACCTGAGTCGTCGGCATCTCGCGCACCCGGGCGAACCAGTTCTCGATCGGGAACACGATGTCGTGGTCGCCCGAGATCACCAGCACCGGCATGGTGGTCGAGGCCAGGAAGTCGCGGACCCGTGAGCGATCGGGGAAGATCTCCGAACCGGCATTTTCCTGCAGCAGCCGCGTGTAGACCTCGGCAGGTATGGGCACGCTGAGGTCGGTGGTCCGCGCGGCAATGCGGTCGTGCGACTGCCGGGCCGCCTTGCGGCTGGCCGCCGAAGCCGGCTCGAAGAACAGGATTGTCTCGTCGACGAGGTCGTTGACCGGCTTCAGGGCAGTCTCGTAGAAGAGCTGTTCCGGCGGATGCGTGACGGGTCCGGGCGGGCCCGTGCCAAGCAGCACGACGTGGCTGACACGGTCCGTGTGGACGGCCGCCAGCGTTTGCGCCGCCAGGCCGCCGAGCGACCAGCCGCCGATGATGATGGTGTCGAGACCGAGCGCGTCGGCGAGGTCGTTGGCGTCGTTCGCCAGCGCCCGCGGGTCGTATGACGGGTGACCCGTCGATCGGCCCAGGCCGGTGTAGTCGAACGTGATCACCCGGAACGATTGCGCCAGCCGGTCGATGAACGCCGGATCCCAGGTGTCGAGGATGCCGCGGAAGCGGTTGCACAAGATGAGGGGCTTACCTGTGCCGATCGACCGGTAGGCCAGCCGGCGCCCTTTGGACTCGGCGAACTGGGTCGGCGCGGTGATTGCCGTCGCACTGGTCATCATCGTCGTCATGCGGCCGTCTCCCTGGCCGCCATCGCGGCCACCAACTCCCTGGTGGTGAGAATCGCATGCGCAAACGTCGGCGCGTTCAGCGCGTGGGCGGCGAACATGCGGTCCGGGCTAAACGCTGCGGTCGCGTCGGTGATGAGAGTCACGTGATAACCAAGCTCGCTGGCAAAGCGGCCGGTGCATTCAATGCAGGTGTTGGCCAGCAAGCCGACGAGGATCACGTGCGTGATGCGATGCTGCTTCAGCAGCAAGTCCAGGTCGGTATTGGCGAAGCCGCTCGAACCCCAGTGCTCCTTCGCGATGAGGTCGCCTGGTTGCGGTGCAAACTCGGGGCGCCACTCACCGCCCCATGTGCCCTTCGCGAACGGCTGCATGTCGCTGGTCGCCAGCTGATACGGATTGGGGTGGTCCCACGTCCGATAGTCACCGGGCTCCGAACGCCGGTGGGGCACAAACACCACCGGCAGGCCGGCCTCGCGAACCGCCGCGACAGCGGCCTGCAAGTTGGCGATCAAGCCAACGTCGTTGGCCACCCCCTCGACCATCGGCCAGAACTTGCCACCAGCCGACAGAAAGTCGTTGTAGGGATCGACCAGCAGCAAAGCGGAACGGCCGTGAGGATACGTGTCCATGTCACTTCTCCTGCGCGGCCTCCGTTCGCGTGATGGGCCGCATCAATGACGAGCAGGAGTCTGGCAGGGCGATGCTCGCCGCGCATCACCAGAACGAGCCTGCGGTGTCTACCACCATCTGGTGATCGCGGCCCACCCCATCGTTGGGATGCGGGCCAGGCATGCCGGGAGCACGCTAGAAACCGTGACCATCCACGCGCAGTTGCCGCTGCTCGACGAGATCCTGCGACGCTGGTCGGGAGCGATCGGAGCCGACTATCCGGGCTATCGGAATCACGTCTACCGGATGGTCAATTTCAGCCTGGCTCTTCGCGTCTGCACGGCGGACGAGCGTCGACAGCTGATCATCGCCGGGTGCTTCCACGATCTCGGCATCTGGTCCGATGACGCGGTCGACTACCTGCCGCCGTCCATCTCCCGAGCACGGAGCTACCTCCACGAGCAGGCCCTCGACCGCTGGGTGCCGGACATCGAGCCGATGATCGCGTTCCACCACCAGGTCACGGCGCATCGCGATGACGCGCGACCGCTGGTCGAGGTGTTTCGCCGAGCCGATCTGATCGATGTGTCGCTGGGCCTCGTGCGGTTCGGGCTGTCGCGGTCTTACGTCAACCGGGTCAGGACGCAGTTTCCGAATGCGGGGTTCCATCGGCGTCTCGTTCGACTCGCCGCCACGGGGATCGTGACGCATCCGTTCCGGCCGCTACCGTTCTTCAAATGGTAGCCTCCGGCCGGCCGCCCGACGTCTTTGCCCGGCGCGCGGCGGCGACGCTCTTCCTGATCCTCGCTGCGCACAGCCTGAGCGAGACCGCTCGCGATTCGCTGTTTCTCTCGCGTCTGCCGGTGTCGCAACTGCCCTGGATGTACCTGCTGGTGGCGGCAGCGAGCATCGCCTCGGCCCGGGCCGCGGCATCGGTTTCGCGCCTGGGACCCTCGGCCCTGCCCGTGCTGCTCGCATCCGCCGCCGCCATCTCGATCGCGTTCTGGGCTGCCGCCTCGCCCGGGTCGCGCGCATTTCTGTACCTGCTCTACCTCTGGCCGGCGGTGTTCAGCTCGGTGATCGTGGTCGAGTTCTGGCGGTCCGCCAGCGATGCCTACACCATCACCGAGGCCAAGCAGATGTTCGGGAAGCTCGGCGCCAGCGGCACGGCCGGAGCCCTGACCGGCGCGGCGACGGCGTTCGTGATGTCGCCCGTGCTGCAGCCGACCGACCTGCTCCCCGTCGCGGCCGCCTTGCTGCTCGGCGCGGTGCTGGCCTGTCCCCGGCCGCCGATTCTCCAAGCTGCGCCGGCCGGCAGCACTCACAACGCGGCCAGCCTCACCGCCCGGGAGGTGATTGCCAACCGCTATCTCCAGGGCGTCGCCGGGTGCCTGTTTCTGGCCACTGTCACCGCGACGCTCGCCGACTTCGTGTTTAAGACCGTGGTGGCACGCGAGATGGCTCCGGCGCAGCTGGTGCAGTCGTTCGCCGCCGTGTCGTTCGCCATCAGTGGCATGACCATGCTCTTCCAGGTGTTCCTGGTCGGACCGCTTGTCCGCAGTCTCGGCGTGATTCGTTCGCTGGCCGTGCTGCCTTCCGTTCTCGCGCTCACGGGGGTGGTGCTGGCCGCCGCCGGCGGTCTCTTGCCGGCACTGTTGCTGCGAATCACCGATGGCTCGCTCCGCTACTCGGTCCACCGCGCCGCGTCCGATCTTCTCTACGTTCCGCTGACGCCAGGGCTACGCGCGCGAACCAAGTCAGTGATCGACGTGGTGGCACAACGGGGTGGACAGGTCGCCGGTTCGCTGGCCGTACTCGGCGGACTGGCCCTGGGCGCCCCCAACGGTGCGTTTGCCGCCGTCATCTCCCTTCTGGCAGTCGCGATGGTCATGCTGGCGCTGCGCCTGCGACAGCCGTACCTCGATCTGTTCAGGGCGACGCTCGCGCGCGAGGGTTCCGACACGCGCCTGGCCTTTCCGCGCCTCGATCTGGATTCACTCACCGCGCTGGTGGCGGCGTTCAGCAGCGATGACGAACGCGAGGTGGTCACCGCCATGGAATTGGTCGCCGCCCAGGGGGAGGTTCGCACCATTCCGGTCGTGATGCTGTTCCACCCGTCGCACGAGGTGGTGGCACGGGCGCTGGATCTGTTCGAGCAACACCA
This sequence comes from Vicinamibacterales bacterium, assembly GCA_050247355.1. GTDB lineage: Bacteria > Acidobacteriota > Vicinamibacteria > Vicinamibacterales > UBA2999 > 12-FULL-67-14b. The sequence continues at coordinate 37,151 of JBFWUK010000037.1, forward strand.
GCGTCAAGGCTTCGCCTGGGCGGTCGACCGGCTGCGCAAATACTCGCGCGACCCACTGATCAAGGCGGCCGCGCTCAGCGCGTACGCCCGCCAGTGTCGAGAGCCGTCGGCCCTGCGCGCCAGCCTGGCCGACGACAGCGAGGTCGTTCGGATGACAGCGCTGGTCGGGCTGGCGGCGGGAGGTTGGATGGTGGCCGGTGACGCGCGCGAGGCGCTGGCACACGCAGAAGCCAGCACGTCGGCCGCTGGACGACACGCGCTCGCCCGCGCGATCCGGCTGCAGCCGTCATCCGTTTTCGAGGAAACGCTCGTGCGGCTGGCCGCCGCCGGGGATGCCAGCGTGCGAGCGCAAGTGGCTGCGGCGATGGCGCGGTTGCCAAGCGATGCCTATCTGCCATCCTTGCAGGCCATGTTGTCGACGAGCTCGCTGCGCGAGGCGGCCCGGCGGGCGCTGGTGGCCGCCGGGCCCTCGGCGCTGGCGTTCCTGGAGGCCGCGCTGCGCCGCGACACGACGCCCCGTCGCGCACGCATTCATATTCCCCGCAGCGTGAGCCGCTTTCCACCCGCCGACGCCTTGCCGGTCTTGTGGCGGCAGCTGCAGTCGGAGACCGACGAAGTCGTGCACTTCAAAGTGCTGCGAGGCATCGGCCGCCTCGTGGCCGACGCCCCGCACCTGCGGCCCGATCCGGCGGCAATCACGCTGGCGGTGCGCGACAGGTCACGAACGGGACTGCGGCTGGCCTACTGGCGTGCCTGTCTCGCGGCCGCGCCGGCCGAGTCACCAACCGCATCCCTCCTGCTGGGATACCTGCGCGACACTCAGGCCCGAACCACTGAAACCATCTTCCGCCTGCTTGCCCTGCATCATGTTGACGAAGACCTCGAACGGGTGTTTCGCGGTTTCCGCAGTAACCAGACCAGCCGCGCCAGCGGACGAGAGCTGATCGAGAACCTGCTGCCGCCGCCCGAGCGCGACGCGGTCCTGGCGCTGGTCGAAGGCGCGGCCGATGGCCCGCGACTGGCGCGGCTCCTTGGCGCGCCGCCGGGGATGCCGGTCGATCAGGTCGTCTCATCCATTCTTGCCTCGACGCGTGGCGCACTGCGGGCAATTGCCCTGCGGCGCGCGGCGGAGCTGGGCCTGTCCCCCGCGCCATGGCCAGCAGCATCCCGCACCTAGGCCCGTACGAACGCATCGGCCTTGTCAGGGCGCTGGCGCCGCCCGGCCAGCCGCCGGCCGGCGCGCTGGTTGCCCTCGCGCGGCAGGCCACCGAACGCCGGCTGTCCGCAGGCGCGACGCTCAGGGCCCCCGAGCAACCCTGGCCTCACGTCCTCGTCATCGTCGAAGGCCGGGTCGGCGTCTACCGCGGCCAGCGACTGCACTACTCGGCTGGACCACGAGATGTGGTTGGAATGGTCGAACTGCTGGCGCGCACGGAGCAGGACACCGAGGTGCGAATCGAGACAGATGTGCTGGCGCTGGAAGTGACGGCCAGCACGCTGCTGGCTGTGATGGAGGACCACTTCGGCATGACACTGGGCCTTGTCCGGGCGCTGTCGCAGTCACTGCTCACCGCCCCCGCGTGGCTCGCTCAGTCGGCGGCGCGCCAGCGCCTGGCGATTCCCGCGGGGCCGACGGATCATCGTGACTTGGTCGACCGCATCACACTGCTGCATGCCAGCGACGTGTTCGCGCACGCGCGCCTCGACTCAGTTGCCGAGGTGGCCGCTGATTACGAAGAGTTCCGGGTTCAGGCGGGGGCGACGCTGTGGCACGAGAGCGACGCCGCGCCGTGGATGCTGGTGCTGCTCGAGGGCCGCATCGAGTGCGCATCCCAAGGCGGCCCGGCCTTTGCGTGGCGCCCGGGCTCCGTGCCGGGGATGATCGAGGCCTTCGCGGCGGCACCTCGCTGGCACGCCGCGACCGCTGCCACACCGGTTACCGGGCTGCGGCTGGACGTGGATCGGTTTCTCGATACCCTCGAGGATGACTTTCAGATGGCGACGGATCTGCTGGCGGCCCTGGCGGCACGGGTCCTGGAGATGCCTGACACACGGCCACCTGGGCCCGATACGCCGGGTTGATGGCGAGCACGATGGCAATCCAGCCAAGGGCCAGAACGATATTGACGCCGGCGAACGCCGACACGGTGAAAGCCAGCCGCTCGCCGGCAAAGACGATCCCGGCCTGCAGCACATCGCCGGCCCGCATGAAGAACGAGTCCACCGCCTGCTTGGCTTTGTACTTCGCCTCGCGGCTGGTCGGCAGCCACAACGCCTGGCGGGCGGTGTTACCCAGTGAGTAATCGATGCTGTTGTCGAACACCTTCAACCAGGCCATGGTCCACAGCGATGGACTCACCAGCATGACCAGATAGCCGGATACCGCCACGAACGGGTGGATCAGCAACGCCCGCCCGGTGCCGAAATACTTGAGGATGCGTGACACGACCAACAGTTGCAGCAGGAACCCGATGAGGTTGACGTAGCTGAAGAGCGTGCCGTAGACCCCGCCGACGAACTGCTGGCGCACCGCCAGGCTCTCGGGACCGGTACCGTGCAGGCGGGCGGCCTCCTCCACGACGAAGCGGCCGAACAGGTACTCGCCCGAGGTATTGACGATGTTGAGGAAGACGACCATCAACGCAATGAGGG
>JBFWUK010000038.1:0-3337 GCA_050247355.1 Vicinamibacterales bacterium
CCGTCTACCGCGACGAGCTTCGCGCCGGCGAGGTCACGACCTACGTCGATCCCGAAGGCATCGTGGTGTGGCTGATCGAGTACGCGCGCTATCGGGTCGGGCTGTGCGACCACGGCACCGCCACGACGCGGGTGTTCTCGGCCATCGACAACACCGGGGTCTACGGCGTCTGCGCGGTCACGCCGGCCGGCGCCATTCCCTTCCCGCCCCGCAACGAAGGGCTGGACTTCATGAACGCGTTGCAGGCTAAGTACCGCGACGAACTCAGGCGCGGCGCCGGCTCATCATTCGTCGACAACGAAGGCGCGGTGGTGTGGGTGCTCGAGTACCTGCGTTACCGGCTGAACGGTTGCGGGCACGGCGACGCCACCACCAAGGTGTTCATGCAGATCCGCGGACAGGGTATCCAGCCAGTCTGCCGTTAGTGGGCGGCGGCAGGGTGCACATCGGCATCCTGCCGCCGCGCAGTAAAGTCATCCCGCAGGCAGACTTCCTTCAAACCGGCACGACCCAATCACTTTTCAGCTCCAGGATTCGCGGCCGTCTGCCGCACTACGCGGGCACGTCCTTTGCTCTGCTTCGTGGTCATGGCCTGCACGCGTCGCACCGTTGGTCGTCGTGAATTCGCGCGCCGAGGCGTGCTCGCCGGGGTAGCGGCCTGCCTTCCGGGCCAAGTGGCCGCGGCGCAGGGCCAGCCATCGCTCGAGCCGCAGCTGATCGGCGATTACGACGTCCTCAACTTCCTGCTGAACCTCGAGTACCTACAGGCGGAGGTCTACACCGTGGCCAGCAGTGGGCGCCGGATCGCTGACTACGGCATTGCCACCTCGGGCCACGGCGCGGCCGCCCACACCGTCGGCGGCGGGATGGTCAGCCTCGACGCGCCGGTGCGAGACCTGGCCGCTCAACTGGCCGCCGGCGAACGCGCGCACGTCGGGGTGCTGCGGACCCGGCTTGGCACGGCGGCGGTGGCCAAGCCCGCCATCGACCTCGAGGCCCTCGGCTTCGGCTTCCGCTCCGAAACGGAGTTCATCACCCTGGCGCGACTGCTCGAAGACCTGGTGATGACGGCCTACCAGGGAGTGACCGGGCTGATTGGCGATGCGGGGCTGCGAACGGCCGCCATAGGCCTGGGCCTTGCCGAAGCGCAGCACTCCGGGATCGTCAGGGCACTGGTTGCCGAGCGAAACCTGGTGGTGCCCGGCTTCGACGCCGTGGACGTACCGCCGCCGCCCTCGCCGGGCGGTCGCATCTTCAACGCCGGCGCCGATGGCGTTTGCGTCAAGCGCTCCGCCAGCCAGGCTCTGGCTGTGGTCTATGGCACACAGACCCAGTTTGCGAATGCCGGCGGGTTCTTCCCGGCCGGTCTCAATGGCGTGGTGAGAAACGTCTAGCTGCCCTGCGCGTTCTTGATCTGCTCGTACTCGTCCGGCGTATCCATGTCGACGTAGGCGCCAGGGTCGGCAATGGCCACGTCGAGACGCCGCGAGGCGTGAAGCGCAAACACCGCCTTGGCGCCGACGCCGGGATCGGCGCGGCGCAAGTCGTCGAACACCTCGCGGTCGAACACCACGGGATGACCATGCCTCGCGCCACCTGCCCTAAGTGAAGTCGAGGGGCTTGCCGGGCGGACAATCGGCGCCCTGGTCTGCCGCCAGGCTCGTACGATCGCGGCCACCGAGTCGGGACGCACCAGCGGCACATCCACCAGCGTCACCAGGACGGCCTCGAGTTGGGGATCATCAACGGCAGCGAGGCCCGCCAGCAATGACGACAGTTGGCCCTGGGCCCAGCCCAGGTGCTCGACCACACCCGCGCGGGCCTCGAAGGCAGGCATGGCGGCCCGCACCGCGTCGATGTGTGCGCCGGCCACCACGGTCACGCTCGGCAGACCGGCGGTGAGCAGGGTGCGCACCACCCGCCCCACCACGGTTTCCCCTGTGGTCCCCAACGGCAGGGCGGCCTTGGCCTGGCCCATCCGCGATGACGCTCCGGCGGCCAGGACGATGCCACGAATCATGAGAAAACCTCGGAAAAAGTCGTCATCGGCTCTCTACGCCCGAGCTGGAAAGTTTCGGAGACATTCTGAGACGAATGCTTGACTTCGCATTGTTGACCTGCCTACACTGGCCGCGATTTCCGCGTCCCCCTGCCGTGGCCACAGTGTAATCGGCCTCATTTTTGATACCACCGGTATCGTGGGTGCGGCGGCCTGGAGGGCGTTTCCTTCAGGCTTCGTTCATCGGAGGACAGGTTATGCCGACCGGAACTATCGCACGGCTCCTTATCGACAAGGGCTTTGGATTCATTCGTGATGAATCGGGCCTGGAGCATTTCTTTCACCGCAGCTCGGTTCGCGGGGCGGTGTTCGAACTGCTGCGCGAGGGACAGCGCGTCGAATTCGTCATCGAGGAATCCCAGAAGGGGCCTCGGGCCGGAGACGTGCGGCTCGTTGAAGGGTAATCTTGAACGTCCTGTCTGATTTGTACTAGCTTCCCATTTCCGGCCCCGGGCGGGTTGGGGCCGGAGTTCGTCGCTTGAAACGCCATCTCTTTCGCCTGGCCGCGGTTGCGGCACTCTTGCTGATTCTGGTGGCGGTGGCAGCCCCGCGGCTTGGCGGCTGGCTGGTCGTCGAGGATCCACTCCAAAAGGCCGACGCCATCTTCGTGCTCGGCGGCACCATGTACGAACGCCCGCTCGAGGCGGTCGACCTGTACCACGAAGGCTGGGCTCCGCGCATGCTGCTGATGCGGCAGATCGCAGACGAGGGCGAGGCCGAGTTGCGGCGGCGGGGCATCGTGTTCCAGCGCGAGATCGACCAGCAGGTCGAGGTGCTGACGCGGCTTGGCGTGCCGCTTTCGGCCATCGAGACCCTCCCCGAGCAGAACAGCACCCGCGACGAAGCCGATGCCCTGCGCGCGGTGGTCGTCGCCAATCACTGGACGCGGGTGATCGTCGTCACCTCGAAGCAGCACACGCGCCGCGCCCGGCTGGTGATGAAGCGGCGGCTCGCCGACACCAACGCGCAAGCCATTCTCCGCGCCTCGCGCTACGACAAGTCCGACGTCGATCAGTGGTGGCGCAACCGCTCGACGGTGCGCTTCACCCTGTTCGAGACGCAGCGGCTGATTGCCTACTGGCTGGGAATAGCGGACTAACGGGGCTTGGGGCTTGGGGCTTGGGGCTTGGGGCTTGGGGCTTGGAATGAGGATGACACAGCCGAAGGCAAGCCGCGAAGGGGCGAGCCGAGCGAAGCGTTGGGAATCGAGCCGATGTGAAGACTGCAGCGAAGGCAAGCCCGAATGGGCGAGCCGAGCGCATGCCTGGGAGTCGAACC
>JBFWUK010000038.1:3437-38234 GCA_050247355.1 Vicinamibacterales bacterium
GCCTGGGAGTCGAACCCAGCCTGCCCCGCAAGGAGGCAGCGACCGATTTTGAAGACCGGGAGGGCCACCGGGCCCCGTTCACTTCCGATCGGATCATATCAGCAGCGCGACAACCTTCTCGGTGTCCGACAGGTCCGGCAAGACGATGTCGGCGCCGGCCGCCCGCAGCTCCTCGATCGTGTGGCCACCCGTCGCCACGGCAATCGACATCGCCCCGGCCACGCGGGCGCAGTCTATGTCGTGGGGTGTGTCGCCAATCACGATCACCCGCTCCAATGCCTCGACCGGCACGTCGTAGGTCTCGGCGCGCTGCCGCGCGATCGGCACCAGCGCATTGCGGTCGGCCGCATCGTCGCTGAAGGCGCCCCATTCGAAGAACTCCCACAACTCGAAGTGGGTCAGCTTGATCTCGGCGGCTTGCCGGTAGTTCCCGGTGAGCAGCGCGAGGTGCACGTGATCGTAGTCGGCCAGTGCCTCGATCAGCTCCCGCGCCCCAGGCATCAGGCCCTTGTGACCGGTGCCAGGATGCTGGATTTCTTCTTCCAACAGCGGCACGTAGGCATCACGGAAGCGGGCGTGGTTCTCGGCCGTGTCTGGCAGGCCGGCCAACCGGAGCGCATAACTCACCAGGAACGAGTCGGTCCGGCCGCCGAACGACGCTCCGGCAAACGCATCGCTCACGCCGAAGGTCTGGTGGAATGCACGGGTCATGGCGCGCAGGCCGGCGCGGCCGCTCAGCAGCAGTGTGCCGTCGATATCGAACAGGACAAGAGCAGGAGTCATTCTCGGGGATCAGGGATCAGGGATCGGGGTTATCCGAATAGCTTCTTCAGCAAGCCCGGCGCCTTCAGCTCGCCGGTCGCCGGCATCAGTTCGAGCCGCTGGCCGCCAATCGATTTGGCGAGTTCTTCGTCGGCGGTCAGCGCCAGCAGTGCCAGGCCGCGCGCGCGGGCGAGGCGGGCGAGGTCGGCGCCAAACGCGGGCACCGATTCCCGGGGCAGGTGCGCCGACGGGTGTTCGGCGATCAACAGCCGCGGCCCCAGCGCCAGCGCCCGCGCCAGGTGAATGCGCATGTGCGTGTCCGGCGGGGTGCGGCCGGCCGGCTGGTCGAGGGCGTCGGCAGCCAACCCCACCTCGCGGGCAAGCGCCGTGGCGGCGGGCAGCACCTCGGGATCAATCGGGTCCACTTCGAGGGTGAGCGAGATGGCGATGTTCTGCAACACGGTGAACATCTCGACGACGATGGCGCGCGAGGTCACCATGCCGACGCCGTCGAGCGACTTGAGCCACGCCTCGCCGTCGGTAATCGCCCGGGTGTTCTGGCCGAACAGCGCAATGTCGCCGCTGTCGGGCAATGTGGCGCCGGTGATCAGGTGGACAAAGGTCTCGGCCGCGACGGCGTCGAGGCCGCTGACGGCCAACACGTCGCCGGGCGCAAGCGCCAGCGACTTGATGCGCAAGGGCCGCAGCGCCTGGTAGTCCTTGACCAGGCCGGTGACCTCGATCAGCGATGCGGCCGCGCTCACGCTGGCCGCGGTCCTTGTGCGGCCCGCGCTTCCAGGGCGGCAAAGGCAGCCGGCGGCAGCGACACCACGCCAAGCGCATTGCGCCGCGCGCGCGACGGCGACGAGCCGGGCGAGGGACCGGCGGTTGCGCCGGCCTGCGGCTCTTCGCCGTGGAAATCGGAGCCGCCGCTGATCAGCAGGCCGAGCCGAACCGCCAGGCCGCGATAGTGCGCTTCGTCTTCCGGCGTGTGATCGGAGTGAAACACCTCGACCGCGTCGAGGCCATGGTCGGCAAGCGGCCGGATCAGCTCGTCGCGTTTGGTCACGGCCGGATGCGCCATCGACGCCACGCCGCCGGCGGCGTGGATCGCATCGACCACGGTGAACGGACTGGGACCGGTTCGCGGCACGTAGGCCGGCTGGCCGTTGGCCAGCCACTTCTCGAACGCCTCCTGCACGGAGGTGACGTAGCCGGCGGCGGCCAGGGCCCGCGCCAGTTGCGGCCGGCCGACCGAGGTACCCGGGCGCACCGCCGCGGCGGCCAGCACCCCTTCGACGTCAACCGGCATGCCGAGGGCCGCCAGCCGCGCCGCGATCTCTCGGGTCCGCGACACGCGCAGGGCACGCTGCCCTTCCAGGAACGTCAGCAGGGGCGCGCTGCCCGAGTCGAAGAAATACCCCAGCATGTGGACATCGCGGCCATCGGCGATCGACGTGATCTCGATACCCGGCACCAGGCGAATGGCGCGCGCCGCCGCCTCGGCGCCGACTTCGGCCAGCCCCGCGACGGTGTCGTGATCGGTCACGCTCATGGTGGTGATGCCGGCGGCCGCGGCGCGCGCCACGAGTTGTGCGGGCGACAGCCGGCCGTCGGAGGCGGTGGTGTGCAGGTGAAGGTCGATCAACGGCTCGCCGCGCGTGACCGGGTCTTGGCCCGCCCGCCTTCGCGCGGCCGCTTAGGCGCGCCAATCGGCTTGTGGCCCTTGGTGCGCTGGCGCTTGACGAGCGCGCGGTACTCGCGAATCAGCAGTTCCAGGTGCTCGCGCTCTTCCTCGGCGAACTCCAGGAACACCTGCTTCCCTTCCGAGTCTTCGAAGCGCTCGCCGTAGCGCTTGAAGAAGCGGTGCGAGCCGCGCTCGCAGCGAATGCCGATGCGATAGGCCTCGAGGTCGTCGACGCCGTCGCGGCGCAGCTGGTCGGTGCCGGCGGCAAACAACCCGTTGGCGGCGCCTTTGAAGAACAGGAAGGTCGGCCGCGATTCGAGCAACGGATCCTGCTTCAGCAGTTCGTCGTAGCGCGCCTCGAGGGTCTTCAGGTGGTGCACCTCTTCGGTGGCCAGCTTGCGAAACACCTCGCGCGCGCGGGGGTCCTTGACCAGCCTGACGCCGCGGCCGTAGAACTCCATGCCGCTGCGTTCGGTGGCAATGGCAATGCGCAGCGCATCACGCGCGAACAGCAGTTCCGAATTCGACGCCTCTTCGGGCGCCCGCCCGGTGCTGCACGCCTCGCACGTGCCGTAAATCTGCACGACGCTCTGCCGCGCGGTGAAGCCGCGCGCGGCGGCGACCTCCTCGACCAGCGACTCGATGTCGGAGCTGAGGAACTCGTACGACCGGTTGCAGGTCTTGCAAATCAGGTGAAAGTGCCGCGGATGCCGGTACGAGTGCTCGAAGCGAAAGCGCCCCTCGCCGAAGTCGACCTTGCGGGCAATGCCCGCCTCCTCCATCCACAGCAGGGTGCGGTAGACGGTGGCGCGGCTGATGCGCTCGTCTTCGCGCTTGATCAGCCCGACCAGGTCGTCGGCGCTCAGGTGCCCCTCCTGCTTGAGGAACACGTTGACGATCAGGTCGCGCTTGCTCGAGCGCTTGGTGCCGGCAGGCCGGAGCCGATCGAGGTCCGGGATGGCCGCCATGGGATCGCTCTTACGCGTTGAAGGACGAGCCGCAACCGCAGGTCGACGTCGCGTTCGGGTTCTTGATGGTGAAGCCGCCACCGGTGATGGTGTCGACGAAGTCCACTTCGGCGCCCTTCAGGTAGCTGATGCTCACCGGATCGACGAACAGCCGCACGCCGTTCGACTCGAACAACTGGTCGCCGACGCCGCCGCCCTCTTCGATCATCAGGCCGTACTGGAACCCCGAGCAGCCACCGCCCTGCACGAAGACGCGCAGGCCGCTTTCGAGCTTGCCCTCTTCCGCCAGCAGTTCGCGGATCTTGCCGGCCGCTGATTCAGTGACCGTAATGATGGTCTCGGTCATCACGGGCAGGTCCGGGGTGATGGCGTGCGTTTCTGTGTTCATGATTGATACCTATTTTATCCGCCTTCGCCCACGGTGGAAAGGACTTGGCGGCCGCGGAACAGCTCCCAAACCCGTATTTTCCTAGAATTTTGCCGCCGCCAGCTCAGCCAGGTGGCCTGCCGACTCCTGTTCCAGCTCCTGGTGCAGGCTGTTGCCATGGGCGTCCATGGTGACAATGGCGGGGAACTCCCTAAGTTGTAGATGCCACATGGCCTCAGGAGTTCCAAACTCCAGCAGCGACACCCCGTCCACCCGGTCAATGCAGCGGGCATAGAACTGGGCCGCCCCGCCAATGGCGTTGAGGTAGACCGCCCCGTGCTGTTTGAGCCCGGCCAGCGTCTTGGCGCCCATGCCGCCCTTGCCCATCACCACGCGAATCCCGTACTTGCCGATGATGTCGGCCTGATACGGCTCTTCGCGAATGCTCGTCGTGGGACCCGCGGCGGTCACCTTCCAGGAGCCGTCGGCCTGCTTGGCCACGACCGGACCGCAGTGATAGATCACGCCGCCGTTCAGGTCCACCGGCGGGGCGTGGCTGGCGAGGTGATGGTGCACCGCATCGCGCCCGGTGTAAGCGGGGCCGCTGACCATCACCACGTCGCCGACCTTCAGGGAGCGGATGGTCGCTTCGTCAATCGGCGCCCGCAGCACGACTTCCTTGCCGGTGCGCTTGAAGCCGGCCTGGTCCATCATCGGGATGGTCGGCACCGACGGATCGCGATAGAGCCATTCCTTGATCGCCCCGCTCGTGCCGTCGAGCGTCACGCCGAGCCGGCGATAGGCCCAGCAGTCGTAGGCGACCGACACGAAGAAGCTGGCCGGCAGGCGGTTCTGGGCGCCGACCTTGCAGCCAATCAGCGAGATGCGGCCGCCGAAGCCCATGGGGCCCACCCCGAGAGTGTTCACCGTGCGCATGATCTCCGCCTCGAGATCGGCGAGCCGCGCATCGGGATTCAGGTCGTCCAGGCTGCGGAACAACTGCTGCTTGGCCTCGACGTAGCCGCTGGTGCGATCGCCGCCGATGCAGACGCCAATGGCGCCGGGGGCGCAACCCTTGCCCTGCGCGTGCCACACCGCGTGGAGAATGCACTTGCGCACGCCTTCCAGGGTGCGATCGGCGCGGCCAAGGTGCGGCAGTTCGGCCGGCAGCGAGTACTGCGCGTTCATGTTCTCGCAGCCGCCGCCCTTGAGCAGCAGCTTCACCTCGATGTCGCCGCGCTCCCACTGCTCGAAGTGAATCACCGGCGTGCCGGGGCCCAGGTTGTTGCCGCTGTTCTCGCCGGTCAGCGAGTCCACCGAGTTGGGCCGCAGCTTGCCGCGCCGGGTGGCTTCGGCAATCGCGTCCTTGATCTGCTTCTTGAGCAGGATCTGGTTGACGCCGACCGGGGTCTTCACCTCGAAGGTGGGCATGCCGGTGTCCTGGCAGATCGCCCCTTCGACCTCGGCCGCCTGGTCGATGTTCTGGCCGATGATGCTGAGCGCCTGTCCGGCACGGGAGTCGGGCTGCTCGGTGTCGCGGGCATGGCGCATGGCCGCGCGCACGTCGGGCGGCAGGTCCGTGGAGGTCTTGACGATGAGGGCAACCACGGAGTCGAAGAAGCTCGGCAGCATGGAAATAGTGTAGCGACAAACCCCCAGCGTGGCGACAACCTCGAGGTGGCGACGGCCTCAAGGGCGACAAACCTTTAGGTTTGTCGCAGTTGCGAACCTTCGCTGGCTTGATATCGTCTCACCCAACGTGAAACTCGCCCTGCGACGCCTGTTCAAGAGCCCGGCCTTCGCCCTGACCGCGGTCGTCACCGTTGGCGTCGCGATTGGCGCCAACGCGCTGATCTTCAGCGTGGTCAACGGCATCATCCTCAAGCCGCTGCCGTATGCGCAGCCGGCCTCGCTGGTGGCGGTGTGGCACGTGGCGCCGGGCGTGATGGCCGGGCCGCTCAACCAGTCGGCGGCCACCTACTTCATGTATCGCGACAGCGCGCAGGTCTTCGAGGACATCGGGCTGTGGACCAACGGCTCGGCCACCGTGACCGGCCGGGGCGAGCCCGAGCAGGTGCAGACGCTGAACGTGACCGATGGCACGCTCGGCGTGCTCGGCGTGCGGCCGGCCCTGGGCCGGGGCTTCACGCGCGAGGACGACCTGCCCACCGGTCCCGACGTGGTGATGTTGTCGCACCGCTACTGGCAGCGGGTGTTCAGCAGCAGCCCGTCGGCGATTGGCCAGTCGCTGATGATCAACGGCCGGCCGTACGAAGTGATCGGCGTGCTGCCCGACGGGTTCCGGTTCCTCGATCAAGACCCGTCGCTCGTTGTCACCTTCCAGTTCAACCGCGCCGAGATTCACGCCGCGGGATTCAGCTACCAGGGCATCGCGCGGCTCAAGCCCGGGGTCAGCATCGCGCAGGCCAACGCCGACGTCGAGCGGCTGCTGCCGTCGCTAACCGAGCGGTTTCCGCTGCCGCCGGGTTTCACCAAGAAGATGTTCGACGAGGCGCGTTTCGGCAGCCTGGTGCGGCCGCTCGCGGTTGACGTGGTCGGCGACATCGGCACCATGCTGTGGCTGATGCTGGGCACGGTGGCGCTCGTCCTGGTGGTGGCCTGCGCCAACGTCGCCAACCTGTTCCTGGTCCGCGCCGAGGGCCGCCAGCAGGAACTGGCCGTGCGGCTCGCGCTCGGCGGCTCGAGCGGCCGCATCGCTTGGGAACTGCTGTCGGAATCGCTGCTGGTCGCGCTGCTCGGCGGCGTGGTCGGCATTGCGCTCGCCTATGGCGGCATCCAGCTGCTGGTGTTCCTGGAGCCTGCCCAGTTGCCGCGGCTCAATGAGATCACGCTGGATCCGATCGTGCTGTTGTTCACGCTGGCCCTGTCGCTGGTCGCCGGGCTGCTGTTTGGCTTGATCCCGGTGATCAAGTACGCGCGGCCACACCTCGCCGCCGCCCTCAAGGACAGCTCGCGCGGTTCCAGCGAGGGCCGCGAGCGCCATCGCGCCCGTAACTCGTTCGTCGTGGCGCAGGTGGCACTTGCCGCCATCCTGCTGGTGGCGTCGGGCCTGATGGTCCGCACCTTCCTGGCCATTCGCGACGTGCCCCCCGGCTTCGTCAAACCGGAAGAGGTGCTCACGCTCCGCATCTCGATTCCCCAGGCGGTGGTGAGCGACGCCGCGCAGGTCGCCCTCTTGCACGAACAGATCGCGCGCAGCATCCAGGCGGTGCCCGGCGTGGTCGCAGTTGGCACCACCTCGTCGCTGCCGATGGACGGCAACAACAACAACGACCCGATCTGGGTCGAGGACTTCCCCGCTCCCGAGGGCCAGATTCCGACGCTGCGCCGCCACAAGTACATTGGCGAGGGCTACTTCGAGGCCATGGGCAATCACATCGTGGCCGGCCGCGACCTGACCTGGCGCGACGCTCACACGCTGGCGCCGGTGGCGCTCATCAGCGACAACCTGGCGCGCGAGTACTGGAAGGATCCGTCCCGCGCCGTCGGCCGGCGCATCCGGCGCTCGCCGCAAACGCCGTGGATTGAAATCGTCGGGGTGGTCGGCAACGACCGCCAGGACGGCGCCACGCAGCCGTCGCCGACGACGGTCTACTGGCCGATCATGGCCGGCGGCTTCGACGGCCAGACGTTCGTCCAGCGATCGCTGGCCTACGCCATCCGCTCGCCACGCCTGCAGTCGCCGGGCTTCCTGTCCGAAGTGCAGCGCGCGGTGTGGAGCCTGAACGCCAACCTGCCGCTCGCGCGCGTGCGCACGCTGGGCGAGATCTACGAGCGCTCGATGGCGCAGACCTCGTTCGTGCTCGTCATTCTCGGCATTGCCGCCTCGGTCACCCTGCTGCTCGGCGTGGTCGGCATCTACGGCGTCATTGCCTACATCGTGTCGCAGCGCCGCCGCGAGATTGGCATCCGCATGGCGCTCGGCGCCCACGGCGGCACGGTGCAGCGCATGTTCATCGGCCGCGGCGTGCTGCTGGCGGCCATCGGCCTGGCGGTCGGCCTGGTGTCGGCCTCGCTGCTGATGCGCCTGCTCAGCTCGTTGCTGTTCGGCGTCAGCCCGTTCGATCCGCTGACCTACGCCGCCGTCATCTCGGCACTGGCCGGCGTCGCGCTGGTGGCAACATGGCTGCCGGCCCGGCAAGCCACCCGGGTCGACCCGATGTCTGCCCTTCGGGCGGACTAGGCTGAGGCTTAAAGTCTTGAGGTCTTGAGGTCTTGGGGTCTTGGGGTCTTGGGGTCTCGATCTGTGTTATCTGTGTCATCTGTGGCCCTGGTGTTGAAATCTGTGTTATCTGCGGCGCTCGTTCTGGGTGCCGCGTCCGCGTGGGCTCAGAGTCACGGCCGCCTCTTTCCGCCATCAGATCTGGGTTTGCTCGAAGCCCCCGATCGCGACCAGTGGCAGCGGCCGGATCAGGTGATGGATGCCATGGGCATTGCCGACGCGTCGGTGGTGGCCGACATTGGCGCCGGCAGCGGCTGGTTCACCATTCGTCTCGCGCGACGGGTGGGGCCGCAAGGACTGGTCTACGCCGAGGACGTGCAGCCGGAGATGATCAGCGCCATCAGGAGGCGCGTGCTGCGGGAGGGCCTGGCGAACGTCCGCGAAGTGCTCGGCCAGAACAGCGACCCGCGCCTGCCGCCGGGGTCACTCGACGCCGTGATCATGGTCGACGCGTATCACGAAATCGAAGACCGCGTGACCATGCTCGCGAACCTGGCGCGGGCGCTCAAGCCTGGCGGCCGCATCGGGGTGGTGGATTTCAAGCTGGATGGCACGGGACCGGGGCCATCGCCGGAAGAACGGGTCAGCCCCGATGTGGTGGTGAAGGACGCCGAGAAGGCGGGGCTCCGGCTGCTCAGCCAGGAGCCCTTCTTGCCGTTTCAGTACTTCCTAATCTTTGGAAAGTGAAAAGCCTCACTTTTCACTTCGCAAAAAGCTCCACGCGCTGGGCAGCACCAGGCCGGCCGCCACGATCTTGATCACGTCGACCACCACGAACGGGTAGAGGCCGACCGCCAGCGCCGCGGTCATGCCGACGCCGTTGGCGAGCCATAGCACGCCGCCCGCGAAGATCACCGACAGTCCGGCCGCCATCGCCAGAATCGACGTCAGGTAGCGCCGGTCAAGGCCCCGCTCGGCGAGCAGGCCGGTCAGGAACGCCGCCGCCGGATACGCCATCAGGTAGCCGCCGGTCGGGCCCATCAGCCGCAGGACGCCTTGTGGCAGTTCCGGCGAGAATGCAAACACCGGCAGGCCGGCAATGCCAAGCGTGAGATAAAGGATCTGGCTGAGGGCGCCCAGGCGCGAGCCGAGGGCGGCCGCGCCGATCAGCACGATCATCGGCTGGATGGTGAAGGGCACCGGCGTGAACGGCAGGGGAAAGCTCAACTGCGCCGCGGCCGCCGTGAGCACGGCCACGAAGACCACCGAGAGCACCTGCACGACGGGCCACACGTTGGCGGAACCCGCGCGCATGCTGACCTGATCGAGAATCGTGGACGCGTGCGAGATGATGGGGCGTGATGTCATGACAACGAATTCTACTGGCTTGCCGGCCGCCCTGACAATCGCGGGCTCCGATTCAGGGGCGGGAGCCGGCATCCAGGCCGACCTGAAGACCTTTGCCGCGCACGGCGTGTACGGCACCTGCGCCATAACCGCGGTGACCGCCCAGAACACCCTGGGGGTGTCGGGGATTCACCTGATCCCGGACGATTTCGTCACCGCCCAGATCGAGGCGGTCGCCGGCGACATCGGCTGCCAGGCGGTCAAGACCGGCATGCTCGCCACCACGCAAATTGTCGAAGCCGTGGCCGCGGCCGTGGAGTCGTTCGACTTGCCTAACCTGGTGGTCGACCCGGTGATGGTCGCCAAGAGCGGCGACCACCTGCTGGATGACGAGGCGGTGCACGCACTCCGCTGGACGCTGCTGCGGCTGGCCCGCGTCGTCACGCCCAACATCCCGGAAGCGGAGGTCCTGGCGAAGATGCCCATTCGCACGGTCGAGGACATGCGCGAGGCGGCGCGCCGCATTGCCACGTTCAAACCGGCAGCCGTCGTGATCAAGGGCGGGCATCTTGCGGGACCCGAGATCGTCGACGTGCTGCTGGAGCACGGCGAGTTTCACGAGTTTACCGGCCCGCGGATCGAAGGTCCGAATACGCACGGCACCGGCTGCACATTCGCCGCGGCGATCGCCGCCCGGTTGGCGAAGGGCGCCACCCTCGTCGATGCCGTCCGCGAAGCGAAAGCCTACGTCGCCGGCGCCATGCACCCGGGCATTCCGCTGGGCGGCGGCCACCGGCCGCTCAATCACTTCTGGAAGTTATACTGAAGGGCTCCATGGTCCCGCTGACCGCGATCACCGCGACGCCGCTCGACACCGGGGCCCTCGTGCAGGCGCTCGACACGCAGGGCATTGGCGCGGTGACGACCTTCATCGGGCTGGTGCGGGATCACAACCTGGGACGCAAGGTCCTGCACCTCGAGTACGAAGCCTACGAAGCGCTGGCACTGCGCGGGCTCGACCTGATCGTCGCCGAGGCCGCGGGGCACTGGCCGTCGGTACGGCTGGCCATCCACCACCGCACCGGCCGGATGGAGATTGGCGAGGCCAGCGTGGCCATTGCCGCCGCCTCGCCGCATCGCGCCGATGCGTTTGCCGCGTCGCGCTACGCGATTGAGCGGATCAAGCAGATCGTGCCGATCTGGAAGCACGAGTACTTCGAGGGCGGCGATGTGTGGATCGAGGGCGCCACCGCCGACCCCGACAACACCGAGGCGCGCGACCAGGCGCTGAAGGTCGCATGCGCGTAACGGTCCGGCTGTTTGCGCGGCTGCGCGACATTGCCGGCGCCGGCGAACTGGCGCGCGACGTGCCGGGCGGCGCCACGGTGGGCACGGTGTGGTCGGCCCTGGTCGCGGAGTACCCGGAACTGTCGCCGTACGAGAAGTCGATTTCCTGTGCGGTCAACGCCGATTACTCGCGGTTCTCGGCGGCGGTGGCCGACGGCGACGAAGTCGCGTTTCTGCCGCCGGTCTCCGGTGGATAGAGAAGAGTAGCGGCACTCGATAAGGGTTGCCGCAGAGGACACCGAGGACACAGAGTTAATCATTCACGAATGCGTGTTGGCGTCTCCGGAGCCTGACCGCATTCCTGAGCGTCATCTGCGTTGTCTGTGTCATGTGCGGCCCTCGTGTCATCTGCGGCCCTCGTGTCATCGGCGTCCTCTGTGGCCGATGGTTGTAGTCAAGGAGTCTGTGTTTGTTCGAGAAGCTCGAAACCGTTGAAGGCAAATACGAGGAGCTGATGGCCTCGCTCGGCACGACCGCCGTGCAAAGCGACGCCAACGAGTTCCGGAAGCAGTCGAAGGCGCTGGCGGAGATCGAGGAGCTGGTCCAGCGCTACCGCGAGTACAAGGCGGTGACCGCCGAGATTGCCGGCACCGAGGAGATGATCAAGGGCGGCGACCCCGAGATGCGCGACCTCGCGCTCGAGGAGTTGAACGATCTCAACGTCCGCAAGGAGCGGCTGTCGGACCAGATCAAGATCCTGCTGGTCCCCAAGGATCCCAACGACGATCGCAACGTCATGGTGGAAATTCGCGCCGGCACCGGCGGCGAGGAGGCCGCGCTGTTCGCCGCCGAGCTGTTCCGCGCCTACACCCGGTATGCCGAGCGCCAGCGCTGGAAGGTCGAGGTGATGTCGCTCAGCGAGGCCGACAAGGGCGGCATCAAGGACGTCGTCGTGGCCATCGAAGGCAAGGGCGCGTACAGCAAGCTGAAGTACGAGAGCGGCGTACACCGGGTGCAGCGGGTGCCGGCCACCGAGGCCAGCGGACGCATTCACACCTCGGCCGCCACCGTCGCCGTGCTGCCCGAAGCCGACGAAGTCGACATCGTCATCCAGGAGAAGGATCTGCGCATCGATACCTTCTGTTCGAGCGGACCCGGCGGGCAGAGCGTGAACACCACCTACTCGGCGGTGCGCATCACGCACATCCCGACCGGCACGGTAGTGTCGCAGCAGGACGAAAAGTCGCAGGTGAAGAACCGCGCCAAGGCCATGAAGGTGCTGCGCAGCCGACTCTACGACGCGGAAATGCAGAAACAGCACGATGCCATCGCCAAGGACCGCAAGAGCCAGGTCGGCACCGGCGATCGCTCCGAGAAGATTCGCACCTACAACTTTCCGCAGAGCCGCGTCACCGATCACCGGATCAACTTCACGTCGCATCAACTGCACGACGTCATGGACGGCTATCTCGACGAACTAATCGACGCGCTCAGCACTTACTACACCGCCGAGAAACTCAGGGATGTCACGGATCCGAACCGCGACGACCACGACAAGCCACCCAAGAAGAGTTGACGCAGCCCCCGGTGGAGGCAACCCCTTCAGGGTTGCCTGACAGCATGACCCTCCGCCAGTACCTCACCGCCGCCAAGGCCCGTCTGACCGCGGCCGGCATCGAGCCGTCCGAGGCGGCCCGCGACGCGCTCTACCTCGCCATGCACGAACTGGGCTGGGACCGCGCCGCCATCCTGACGCGCGACACCGACCCGCCGCCGGCCGGCTTCGCGGCGGCCTACGGCGCCCTGGTTGAACGGCGCGCCCGGCGCGAGCCGGTGGCCTACATCACCGGCGTTCAGGAGTTCTGGAACCGTGACTTCGCCGTGTCGCCGGCCGTGTTGATTCCGCGGCCCGAGACGGAGTTGATCATCGAAGAGGCGCTGTCGCTGGTGTTCGCCGCCGCGGCCGATATTGGCACCGGCAGCGGCTGTCTCGCCGTCACATTGGCCGCGGAGTTTCCCCGCGCCCGCGTGGTCGCGACCGACACGTCGGCGGCGGCACTGGCCGTCGCGCGGGCGAACGCCGCCCGCCACCACGCCGGCGAGCGCATCGAGTTCCGCGAGACCCGCTACCTCGATGGCATTGACGGCCCGTTCGACCTGATCGTGTCGAATCCTCCCTACGTCACCGACGCTGAATACGCCGCCCTGGCGCCGGAAGTCCGGGATGCTGAGCCTCGCTCCGCCCTGACGGCGGGCGCCGACGGCCTCGACGACATCCGCCACGTGCTGGCCGCCGCGGCGCGGTGCCTGGCACCGGGCGGGCGGCTGTTGTTGGAGATGGGCCACCGCCAGGCCGATCCGGTCAGCGCGCTGATCACCTCGCACCCGGCGCTACGGCTGATCGACATCCGCAACGACCTCCAGCGGATTCCCCGCATGGCGATCATCGAGCGTAGAATCGATCAACCATGAGCTGCTTGTTCTGCAAGATCATCGCGGGCGAGATCCCCGCGTCGAAAGTGTATGAAGACGATCAGCTGCTCGCCTTCACCGACATCAACCCGCAGGCGCCCACCCACGTCCTGATCGTGCCGAAGCGGCACGTGGCGACGCTCAACGACCTGGCGGTCGAAGACGATGGGCTGGTGGGGATGATGGTGCGGCGCGCGGCGGCGATTGCGAAAGAGAAGGGCTTCGACGGTCCGGGCTATCGCACCGTGTTTAACTGCAACGCACAAGCGGGCCAGACCGTGTTCCACATCCACCTGCACCTGCTCGGCGGCCGCACGCTGGCCTGGCCGCCCGGTTAGGCGAAGCTGTCGAACCGGCCTAGACGAGCTCGCGGCCGCCGGTTTCTGGAATCCACACCCAGAAGACCGCGGCTACGACGAAGGCGGCGGCGCACACCGACAGCGCGGAACTGAACCCGTGCGTCTGCGCCAGCGAGCCGACCACGAACGGCGCCGCCGCGCTGGCGACACGGCCGACGTTGTAGGTCAGCCCCTGCGCCGTGGCGCGGATGGCCGTCGGATACAGCTCTGCCGACACCGCGCCAAATCCGGTGAAGTAGCCGGTCCCGAAGAACGCCACGAATGGCCCGAGCAGCAAGAGCGCGATCGGCAGCGTAATCGAGACGTACGCCAGCATCAGCACAGCAGCCACCAGTAAGTACGTGACATAGGCCCGGCGGCGGCCAATCAGGTCACTGGCATAGCCGAAGGTCACGTAGCCGAACCACATACCCACCTGCATCGCCACGACGAAGCCCGACATCATCGTGGTGCTCAGGCCGATGCCGCCGTCGGCAACCGGCATCGCGAGATAGCCGGGCAGCCAGAGGTTGAAGCCCCACCACGCGAACATCGTGCTGGCATTCATCAGCGTCACGGCGATGGTGACCTGCCGCATGCCGGGGGCGAAGATCCGTCCCAGGCCGAGGCCGGCCGGGCGGGCGACCTTCTGCTGCGCCTGCCAGATCTCGGGTTCCTTGACCGAGCGGCGCACCCAAATGGTCAGAAACGCCGGCAACACGCCGACGAAGAACACGCCGCGCCAGCCCCAGTAGGGCATCACCAGCGCGTTGACGATCGCGGCGGCAGCGTAACCGATGGCCCATGAGCTCTGCATGAAGCCGAGCGCCTTGCCGCGATGCTGACTCGGCCAGGTCTCGGAGACAAGGGCCGCACCGCTGGCCCACTCGCCCCCCATGCCAAGTCCGAGCAGGACGCGGAAGACCGCCAGTTGCCACACGGTCTGCGACAACCCGCAGGCGGCGGTGAAGACCGAGTAGATGATGATGCTGCCCATCAACGCGCGGGTGCGGCCGAATCTGTCGGCGATGACACCGAACATCAGGCCGCCGGCCGCCGAGGCGAGCAGCGTGATCGACCCGAGCAGCCCGGCCGTCGGCGCGTCCATCGACAGGTCGCGCATCAGCGCGACCAGCACGAGGGCGTAGAGCATCACGTCGAACGAATCGAGCATCCAGCCGAGCGACGCGGCGACCAGCGCTCGTTTGCCTTCCGGCGTGCCGGCGCGCCACCAGCCAAAGAGCCCGGGCGCCGCGGTGGTCTCCGGAGCGTTCATGCCGACTCCGGCCTGGCGCCGAAGCCGCCACCGCCGGGTGATTCGATGCGGAGCCGGTCGCCCGGTGCCAGGGTCATGGTCGCCTTGCCGGGGATCGCTGTTTCTCCGTCCTTGCCGATCAGGGTATTGCGCCCGGGCTGCCCGGGGTCGCCGCCCTGCGCGCCGTATGGCCGGCCCTTGCGCCGATCCGACAGAACGGTCACCGCGGTCTCGGTCAACACTTCGTACTCGCGGACGATCCCCTCACCGCCGCGAAACGCGCCGTCGCCACCGCTGTCCCGGCGCAGTCGATATTGCCGGAGTCGGACCGGCAGGTAGTGCTCGAGCGCCTCAACCGGCGTGTTCCGTGTGTTGCTCATGTGGGTATGAACTCCGCTGATGCCGTCGAGCCCGGGCCGCGCGCCCATGCCGCCGCCAATGGTCTCGTAGTAGGCAAAGCGCCGGCCGGTCCGCGGATCGAGTCCGCCCAGCGTGACGTTATTCATGGTGCCCTGGCTCGCCGCCGGTATCTGGGCCGGCAAGGCCTTGGCCAGCGCACCGAGAATCACGTCCGTAATCCGTTGCGAGGTTTCCACGTTGCCGCCGGCCACGGCCGAGGGACGTCTGGCATTGACGATCGAACCGGCCGGAGCGATGACACGGACAGCGCGTGCGATCCCCGCATTGTAGAGAACGTCCTCGGCAATCAGGCAGCGAAAACCGTAGAGCGTCGCCGACAGGGTGATGGCATAGTTGGCGTTCACGCCCCCGGTGGTCTGGGGGTCGGTGCCCGTGAAGTCGACCTCTGCCCGGTCGCCGTCGATGCGAATGGCCACCCGAATCCTGATCGGGCCGCCGTTGAACCCGTCGTCGTCGAGCCAGTCCTCGAATTCGTAGACGCCGTCGGCAATGCCGGCGATGGTGGCGCGGAGTACCCGCTCGGTGTAGTCCTGCAGCGCGACCGCATAGCCGTCGATGCGGCGGCGGCCGTACTTCTCGACGATCTCGCGCAGGCGGGTGTCGGCGACGCGGTTGGCGGCGATCTGTGCGGTGATGTCGCCCTCGCGCTCGTCCGGCGTGCGGACGTTGGCGCGAATCAGGTTCATGACGTCCTGGACGATCTCGCCGCGGCGGGCCAGGCGGATGGGCGGGATGATCAGACCTTCCTGGTAGACCTCGCGCGCCAGCGGCATCGACCCCGGGGTCATGCCACCGACATCCGAGTGATGGGCGCGATTGGCGACATAGAACGCCGGGCGCCGCTTCTCGCGGCCGAGAAACACCGGCGACACCAGCGTGATGTCGGGCAGGTGCGTGCCGCCGCGGAACGGATCGTTCAGCACCACGATGTCACCCGGTTCCATCGCAATATCGTCGATCGCCGCCCGCACCGACAGCGGCATGGCGCCGAGGTGAACCGGCATGTGGTCGCCCTGGGCAATCGTCTCGCCGCCCGCGTCGTAGACGGCGCACGAATAGTCGAGTCGTTCCTTGATGTTGGGCGAAAATCCGGTGCGGCACAGCGTGACGCCCATCTCCTCGGCGACCGACACGAACAGGTTCTTGAAGACCTCGAACTCGATCGGATCGACTTTCGTTTCGTGCTGACTCATGACATCACCGCCACGGCCGCCTGCTGCCGGCGGCGGCCTTTCTTGATCACCCGCCGCACCGCGAGAAGGTTGCCGAACTCATCGATCCGGAAACTGAAGCCTGGCGGCACCACGGCGGTGGCCTGCGCCCCGGCGACAATGGCCGGACCGTGACCGATGGCGCCGGCGGCGAGGTCTTCCCAGCGATAGAACCCGGTATCGACGGTCTTGCCGCCGAATCGCGCCGCGCCGATCCGCGAGGGCGTGGCCTCGATCGGGCCGCTGACTTCGCTCCGCGGCAGCTCCGGCTTCCGGGTCACGCCGGTGCCGGTCACGCGGAGATTGACGATCTCGGTGGGACGCGCGGCGTTGGCATAGCCGTAGCGTCGCGCGTGCTGGCGATCGAATTCCTCGCGGAACCCCTCGGCGCAGGGCACGGTGATCTCGTAGGACTGCCCCAGGTAGCGAACGTCGAGTTCCTTCGTCACGTACGCCGTGCCCGGTCCCAGGGTGAAGCCTTCGCGCTCGAGGTCGGACTCGGCCTGCGCCACCAGTGGCTGCATCAACTCTTCGAGCTGGGCCAGCGACGCCTCGTCACCGGCGCGAAGCACGGTCAGCGAATAGTCCTTGGAAACATCGGCCACCAGCGTGCCAAACGCGGAGAGCACACCGGCATAACGGGGAACGATGACAGTGGGAATGTCGAGCGTGTCGGCAATCTCGCACGCGTGCATGCCGCCGGCCCCGCCGAACGCGAGCAGGGCAAATTCACGGGGGTCGAATCCGCGCTGCACCGAGACCACGCGAATCGCCCGCTCCATGTTGGCGTTGGCGACGCGGACGACGCCCTCGGCAAGGGCGAGCGTCGAGACCTTCAGTTCCGCCGCCAGCGGCAACGCGACGGCACGCGCCCGTTCGAGGTCAAGCGGCATGCGGCCGCCCAGGAAGTACTCCGGATCGAGGCGGCCAAGCAGCAGGTTGGCATCGGTAACGGTGAGCATCGTGCCCTTGCCGTAACAGGCGGGGCCGGGGTCGGCTCCGGCGCTCAGGGGCCCGACGCGCAGGGCGCCGCCGCGGTCGATGTGCGCCACGGACCCGCCGCCCGCGCCCACCGTGTGGATGTCGATGACCGGCAGGCGCACCGGGAAGTCGCCCACCATCGACTCGGTGGTCGTGCTGATGCCGCCGTCGACCAGGCTCACATCCGTCGAGGTTCCCCCCATGTCGAAGGTGATGACGCGCGGGTAGCCGGCCATGTCGGCCACGGCTCGGGCGCCGACGATGCCGGCAGCCGGACCAGACAGGATGGTGCGGACCGCCACCGCTTTGGCGGCACTGGCGGAGATCGATCCGCCGTTGGACTGCATGATGCTCAGGCGGCTGCCGGACAGGCGCGATTCGAGCGCCGAGAGATAGCGGCCGACAATCGGCGTCACATACGCGCTGACGATGGTCGTGCTCCAGCGCTCGTACTCACGATACTCGCGGACGACCCGGTGCGAGGACGAGACCTGGAGACCGGCCTCCTCGAACACCGCGGCGACGGCGTCTTCGTGAGCGGAATTGCGGTAAGAGTGCAGGAAGCAGACCGCCACGCTGCCGACACCGGCCTCGCGTAGCCGCTGCGCGAGCGCGTCGGCCGCCGCCAGGTCTGGCGCCTCCAGCACTTCGCCCCCGGCACCAAGGCGCTCTGCGAGGCCGAAGGTCAACTGCGGCTCGACCAGCGGGCGCCGGTCTTCCTGCATCAGGTTGTACAGCTCGCGCCGGGTCTGGCGCCCGATGCGGACGACGTCCTCGAAGCCGGCAGTGGTAACCAGCGCGACCCGAGCCCCCTTCCGTTCGAGCACGGCGTTGGTGGCGACGGTCGAGCCATGGACGACCTCGGCGCCGCCGGTGCTCCCGGAGATGTCCTTGATACCCGAGACGATCGCGCGCGACGGGTCGTCGGGCGTCGATCGCACCTTGTGAACGGACACGCCGGCGGGGCCGAGCATCACCAGATCGGTGAAGGTGCCCCCGGTGTCAACCCCGATACGAATCATTCTTGCTGTGCTCCTTGCGGCCCGGTAGTCGTCGACGGATCGCTGCCGTCGCGCGGTTTCGGCGGACGCGGCCGATTGATCGAGAGGCTCATGCCTCCAAAAAATTCCTCGGTCTTGCGTTCGACCTGATGATCACCAGTGGCCAGGTAGTCGAGAATTGCCTTGTCCCACTGCAGCCCGGCGGTCGCCACCAGCTTCATCCAGTCGCCATAGGCCGTCTCGTCGGGAGCTTCGGTGCTGCCGGTCCAGATCGTGACGTTCGGATTCCGGGTCATGAAGTCCTGGCTCGTCGGGCTCGCTTTCGCGCCCTTGATCGCGCTGTAGATCAGCACGTCATTGGTGAAATCAAGCTTGAAGTTCTCGGGGTCGAAGGCCCGCCCGTAGCGCTCGTAGCGGGCATAGGCGCGGGTGTTGAGCGCGCGCACTTCCGGAGCCGCGTTGACGCTGGCGCTGAAGCGGTCGCGAATCTCGAAGGCGGCCTCCTTGTGCCTCGGAAACTTCGCATCGTCCAGGTAGCCGAAGCCCGGCGTGAACCAGCCACGCATGCCCCACCAGTCGCGCGCCTCGGTGACGCGGTTGCGGACCCACCCCGCGTACTCGGAGAACAACATCACCCACTCGTGCGAGGGATAACCGTGAGGGTTGAGGAACACGTCGGGCAGCCACTGCCGCCACAGGTCGGCGCGAATCGGCGACTCGGGATAGATCGGGTCCTGTTCCCACTGCTGGTTCGTCACGTCGACCCCGAGCGCGCCGAGGTAGCCGGCGTGCAGCATGAAGTCCGGCGTAATCCGGTAGAGGTCGTAGGCCAGCTGCGCCCCATCCGGATTGGTCACCGGATGGAAGACGACGTTGACCTTGTCGAGCATCGGTCGATAGGCCGGATCGGTCAGCAGCAGTTCGGCCAGCTTGAGGGTGTGGCTGGTCGACGAGACCTCGTTGGCATGCTGGCGGGCCGAGTAGATCACGGTCGGCTTCCAGGTGGTCGCCTTGGCCGCCGACCAATGCGACGCCGTGATCGGCGACATCAGGTCCATCGCCCAGATGTTCTTGCCGAGGTAGCTCTCACCCACCTGGTAGGCGGTGGCCTGCGGAAACGACGACGCCATCTTCGCCAGCATCTGGTTGGCTTCGGGTGGCGGGATCGGCGTGTCCCACTGCACGATCGGCTCACCCGTGTGCCGGTATCCGGCCGGCAGCAGCGTCGTGATGTCGGGCCATGGCGCCGGCACGCCGCCGCGAGCCAGCGTCACCGTCGTTTCAGTCGCCGCCGACACGGTGTACGCCCACTGCGTGATGAGGTGAAGGTCGCCGAGGTCGTGATACGCGAGCGCGTCCCGGTAAAGACCCGCCGCGCGCAGCGCGGACAGGTGCGCGAGCAGCGCGCCGGCCTGGGCGGCGGACATGATCTGCCGGTCAACGCGATCCTCGCGCGCGCGCACGAGCAAGGCCTCGCGCTCGTCCTGTTCGGTGTCGACCTTGAGCCGCAACGTCAGCGCGTCGATGCCGTCGCGGCCCGACGTCACCACCGCCGCGACCGCCGACGGGCGTTCGACCGCGACCGGCGGCACCTCCATCTCGATGGTGCCGGTGGCCCCGCCCTTCTCGACGTAGTCGATTGCGACGGCCGGATGCACCGAGCCGAAGCCAGTCAGCGTGATGGTCGCCGTGCCGGCGGTGCCGTCGCCCTTGGGCCGCATGATTGGAATGACCCGGCCGGGATAGTTCAGCGCGCCGCCGCGGGCGTAGCGGCCCAGGACATCGAAGAAGTGCAGGGTCGCGAAGTAGACATCCTCGTGCAGGGAGTTGAGCGACGAGATCTGCTCCTTGTCGAGTCCGAGCTGGTAGTCCGGCTCGCTCAGGCTCACGTCGACGGTCAGTTCGCCGAAGAACGGGGCATCGGCCGGGTCGGGCTTCCCGTCGGTCAGCGCCATCGTGTAGTCGTACAGCCGGTTGAGGGCCGTGCCCTGGAAGTGATCCCAGAAGCGCTCCAGGTCGGTGATGATCCGGCTGTCGACCAGCACGCGGTCGCGGCTCTTCGCCGTAATCCACCCCGTCGTCACGCGAACCTTCTCGTAGTCAGGGAACTTGTCGAAGTAGGGCCGCAGCACCATCTTCGGCTCGAATGTCTCGCGCAGCAGTTCCGTGCCGCCGGCGTCGGTCGCGATCACTTCGTAGGTCGGCGAGCCAATCGGCATCTTCTCGAGGTGAATGCTGGCGAGGTCGAGGCCCAACTCGCGGGCCAGGATCTCGTCGATCGGAAACAGTTCGAGCAGCCAGCGCGTCGGCGTGAACATCGCCTGCTGCTTCCACTCCTCGGGTGGGCCCGTCTCGGCGAACCTGATCGTGAGGCCGGCGACGGCCTTGCCGGTCAGGGCGGGGCGGACCACATCGTAGAGCCAGCTGTAGCCCTGCTTGTAGGCGGAGAGGACGGTCACCGAGGTGCCCTCGACACTGGCACCCGCCTTGATCAGCTCGGCGGTGGCCTCGCGTGAGATGCGGGCGCGGACATCCGGCGGTTCGCTGAGGCGTGCCTCGACCACCACGGGTTGGCGCCGGCGCACCTTGGGAATGACTTCGTTCCGCAGCCGGCGCCAGAACTCGTCAACCTCGGACGCGATGGTCACGGTGTTGTCGATGAGGGTCTTCGCCTTCTGGACGTCGAGGTTTTCGATCACCACGTCGAGCACGCCGGCCGGCAGTGCTGGCGCCAGCCGGGTGCGCAGGAACGATTCGAGGCCGGGCTCTGCCTTGTCGAGGTAGACCCGCACGCGCGCCGCTTCGAGTGCGCGGCCGCGCAACTTGGCGGCCATCTGATCGAGCTTGTAGACGGCGGTGGCGGCCTGGCCGGCCGGCGTCCGCCCGCCGATGAAGCGACGGACGTCGTTCTCGATGGTGTCGAGGGTGGTGCGGTCCTTGCCCCGCTGCCAGATGTGCGGAAAGCGCTCGGACATCTGCTGCAGGGCGCGCCGCACACCCGGCTCGTCGGCGCCGCTCACGACCACCGCGCTCTTGTCGCCGAACGCCTTGCGCACGACCTGGATCGCGCCTTGACCCGGCTGAAGCGGCGGGCGGACCAGCTTTCCCGACTTCGCGAGTTCCGCGGCTACCGGGTGGGAACCGCCCACCAGCACCAGGGTTGGCTGGCTTTCCGGCTTGCCCAACTGCCCCGGGGTCACGACGAGCGGCAGCGAGACGCCGGTGGATTCGAGCCCGACGCGCGCCGCCAGGTCGATCACCCCGTCGGTGCCCTCACCGGTCGCACTGATGACGGCGTCAACGCGGTCAGGAATCAGGTTGCTGTCCGAGTCGCCCAGGAGGCCATCGATGGCAAAGAGCGACGACAGGTCGACCGCTTCCTTCGCGCCGGCTCCCGGCCGCCGCACCGGCGGCAGTTCCGGAGCCGCGGGAGCGGCGGCCCGGTCGATGACGACATTGACGGCGGGGACGGCGCTCGCCACCAGGCGGATCTCGAGCGCCCGCGCACCGGGGTACGAGAGCACCGGCTTTGGCGAGTCCGCCTCCGGAGTTGCCGCGGGCGCAGCCGCCACGGGCGCGGACCGCACGCCGGCGAGTGCGGTGCGAACCCGGCTCAAGTCGGCTGCGCTCGCGAGCGCCACTTGCACAATCACGCGTTCGAACTCGTCGCGGCCGGCCTCGACGCGAACGCCAATCGGCGACACCGCCGACGGCTTCACGCCAGCCTCCACGATCACTGCGCGAACCTCGGCCGCCACGTCATGGAGGGTGGCGCCCTTGGGAACCCACACGAACGGCAGGCGGGCCGCGAAGGCCGCCGCTGCGGCGCGGACACCGGCGGCGTCGCCTCCCGTCACGGCCACCACCGGCCGGCTGTTCGCGGTCGTGATCGCCACGAGGCCCTGACCGCCCGCGAGGGGCCGGGGATCGAGGGACGCCAGCGACGCGCCGGCGCGCAGCAGGCCGGCGGGACCGATCGCGACAACGGGGCCGGCCTGCCGATCGCGCTCGATCGGCAGGTTCATGGCCATCGTCTCGAAGCCGAACCTGGCGGCGATATTGGCGGCCGCCGCGACTTCGTCGTCGCTCGGCGACGCGCCGAGCAGGACACCGGCAGCGAGGAAGTCGACCACCGCGTCGCCGTTGCGGTCCTGGAGAAAGGCGCCCGGCTCATACACCTCGTCGAGCCCGGTCACCGCCGGGGGTGGCTGGCTCTGGGCGCCGGCGTCGTGGGCGGCCGAGACCGCAATCAGTGCCAGGACGGCCGTGAGCCGCCGGAGCCGTGACGACATGGTCGATCTCATGAGCGTGTTCCCTTCGCGGTGGCCACCGGATCGTGTTGTGAGCAGAGGATCGCGAGCTGCTGTGCCGTTACCGGCTTGATCACAAGCCTGACGCCGAGGGCGTCAATGCGCCGGCGTTCGTCTTCGCTGACGTCATGGGCGGTCATCAGGATCAGTCCCAGGCCAGCGTCGCGCTCGCGGGCGGCGGCCACCAGGTCGAGACCGGTCACGCCGTCCATGCGAACGTCGGAAACTACGCAGTCGTAGGACTGCTGTTCGAGGCGGGAGATCGCCTCGACCGCCGAGCCGTCGGCATCGGCCTCGTGCCCGTACAGGGCAAGGCCAAGGACCAGCGACTCGCGGGTGTTTTTGTGGTCGTCGACTACGAGCACGCGCACGTCATACCTCGGAGCACCCGGGGGCGCAGTCCGACATCGGACTGCGTCCCCGCGGTGAGTGTCACAGCGAGCGCGCCGGCATCAGAAGCGGTATCTGATGGCGAACTCGGCCTGCCGCGACGGCGCATTGATGTTGGGCAGGAGCGAGGTGGACTGTCCGAACGTCGCCGCAGTGATGTTGTTGCTGGGCACGTTGTAGTTGGCGCGGTTGGTGATGTTGAACAACTGGCCAATGATCTCGACCGAGTGCGAGCGGCCAAAGTCAACGGTCTTCGACAGGCGCAGGTCAACGTTGGCGAAGCCGGGGCATTCGACCTCCGACACTGACGCCTGCCCCCGCGACTGACGGAAGGCGTTGATGGCGTCGAGGTTGAGATCGCGGCAGCCGCTGTACTGGCTGACACCGGCCGGCAGGTCGTTGGCGTACCCGTCACGGTTGAGGTCGATGCTGCTCACCGGATTCATCGGCAGGCTGGTCCGGAAGTCGGCGATCACCGAACCGAGGATTCCGTACGGCAGCTGAACGATGCCGCTGGTCACGAGACGATGGCGGCGATCGGCCTGGCCGGGCGATTCACGCTTGGCGTAGCCGTAGACATCGGCGAAGACGTTGCGGAACGACTCGTCGGTCGACTTGCTGAGCGTGTACGACACCAGGTACTGGTAGCGGTCGCTCATGCGCTTCTCGAACTTGAAGAGGAACGCGTTGTAGTCGTTGTCCGCCGTGTACTGCCAGTACGACACCCGTCCGAACTGCGGATAGGGGCGGACGCGCGTGGCCTCGTCGGGCAGGTTCAGGTCGACGGTGTCGCGGTCCGACTTGCGCCGCACCAGGATGACGTCGGCGGTGACGCCGAGGTTGCGCCCAATCATCCGCGACACGCCGCCGCTGGTCTGGTGCGCGTAGGGGTTGACGGCATCGTTCGCCAGCACGCTGATGTTCGGCGGCGCGGTCGAACGGAACTGATCACGCGAGGCGCCCTGCAGCGGATCGGGGTAGCTCGGGTTGCTGATGATGATCGACTGCGCTTGCGGCCAGGTCAGCTCGCCGAAATTCTGCAGCGTGCGCATGTTGTCGTAGAACATGCCGTAGCCGGCATGCACGTTGGTTCGGCCGTCACCGGTGACATCCCACGCCAGGCCGACGCGTGGCCCGAAGTTGTTGCGGTCGCCGCGTTCGTCGGCGCCGTCATGGAACGGCACCGGAATCGGATACGACCCGAACGAGGCGCCGAGTTTGTCGGCGATGCGGCGCTGCAGGTCGGGCAGGTTCTCGTTGAACGAGCCGAACTGGACGTCGTAACGAAGGCCGAAGTTCAGGGTCAGGTTGCTGCGCAGCTGCCAGTCGTCCTGCAGGTAGGTGGAGAAATGCTTCACCGGGATCTCGGCGAAGGTCGGCAGGGAGTTCTGGTACTGGGTCGGGTAGGTGGCGGGGTCGGCCGCGTTGTACTCGGCGTCGCGCGGCATCGTCCAGGTGCCGAGGGGCGAGCCCATGCTGTCGGACTGGAACCGGATGATGCTCAGGTCGGCCCCGAGCTTGACTTGGTGGGCGCCCCGCGACCACGAGATGTCGTCACGGACCTGGAAGCGGCGCTCGGGTCCCATCTGGCTGTTGCCGCAGCCGCCGAGGCCCAGCGAGGGATAGTTGAAGACCGGCGTGCACAGGCTCAGCCGGTCCTCGCCGAAGTAACCCGGCTCCCACGAGCCGTGGCTGTAGGGCGGGGCGACCTCATACTTGGCGTAGGCGTACTGCACGCGCAGGTCGTTGATCATCGAGGTGTTCAGCAGCCAGGTGTGGCCGCCGACGTACGACGCGCGGGGCACGCCGAAGTCGAAGCTGTTGGTCGGATGGACACGGCCGCCGGCGGTGATAATCGGCCGGTACTCGACCTCCGACGCGGCGCGGAAGAAGACGTTCTGCGCCGACGAGATCTGGTGGTCAACCCGGGCGGAGTAGGTCCACCGGTACTGGTCGCTGACATAGGTGCCGTCGTACTGCGGAAAGCGGCCGCCGGTATTGACGGTGAAGAACTGGTTCTCATCCGAGCGCTCGAACGCAGCGAAGAAGTGGGTCCGATCCTTGGCGATCGGACCACCAAAGGTGCCGCCGTACTGCCAGCGGCGGAAGTCGGGCCGCTCCGACTCGAACACTGTCTGGGCGGTCAGTGACTTGTCGCGGAAGAAGGTGAAGGCCGAGCCCGAGAACAGGTTGGTTCCCGACTTGGTGACCACGGTCAGCACGCCGCCGGTGGCGAGGCCGAGTTCGGCCTTGTAGGTCGACTGCGACACCTTGAACTCGCGGATCGAATCCATCGCGAAGTTCTGGCGCGGTTCACCCATCTGGGCCCAGGTGTTATTGACGCCGTCGACGACGAAGCCGTTGGAGTACTCACGAGTGCCGGCGCCGATGTTGACGTTGCCGCGATAAAAGAAGCCGCGGATGTTGTCCTGCGACACGCCGGGCGTGAGCATCGCGAGGTCGACCCAGCGCCGCGACGCCACCGGCAGATCCTGGATCTGATCGTTGGTCACGCTCGTCGACACCACCGCCGTCCGGGTGTCGACGATCGGCGCCTCACCGGTGACGGTGACCGACTCCTGCAGCGCTTCAGGCCGCATCGTGAAGTCGATGGCAGCGGTCTGATCGATGACCAGGACCAGGTTCGACCGGGTCTCGGTGGTGAAGCCGGGGAGCTCCACGCTCAGGACGTAGGTGCCTGGCGGCAGGGCTCCCAGGCGATACGCACCGGTGCCTTCGCTCACCGCCGTGCGGGTGAGCCCGGTCTCCTGGTTTCTGGCTGTCACGGTGACACCGGGCAGCACGCCGCCGCTCTGGTCCTTCAAGGTTCCGGTGATCTGCGCATTCTGGGCGAATGCGGTGCCCCCGAACCCGAACACCACTGTCAGTAACGTAATCAGCATCCACTTCCGCATGCGGTTCTCCTCTCGTTCCTTGATCTGTCGGCCGGCACGGCACCTGGCGGGCGCCGCGCGCGGCAGTTCCGGTCGTCTCGTCGGTCGTCGCGCCTCTCGTTCGCGCGGCTCGGCAGCGCGCCGCCGGTTACCGGCGCCCGGCCGGGGCCGCCGGTCTCACCGGGCGCACGCGCAACAGCGTGAGCGACGTCGAGTCGCGCTGCCCGCTTTCCTCGATGCGCTCCACCGCATACTGCCCGTCACGCAGGTAAGTCAGGTGGGCCATCAGATACGAGAAGCCGGGCTTGGTCACCAGGTTCAGCCAGTCGCCCTGCGCCGTCTCGTCGGGCGCTTCGGTGCCGCCCGACACGAAGGTCACCTGCGGCCACGATCCGATGGCGAACCGGCCGCCGGCGCCGCGACCGGTGCCGGCTCGCCGCGACCCGCGCACCTCGCCGGTCTCGGGATCGGTGTAGTAGATCGCGGTGTCCTTGTAGATTTCCTGGTTGTAGACGTACGGCGAGAACCCATAGGCCCACCGGCGATACCGGGCCTGGTGCCGCAGGTTCATCGCCTTCACGTCCGCGTTGCTGTTGATCTCGCGGACGATCGACTCGCGCAGCGCGGCGATCGCCTCGGCATGTTCCGGGTAGCGCGGATCGCGCAGGCCGCCAACCGAGGTGTACCAGCCGCGGGTGGTCCAATACGTGCGGAAGCCGGGTGGCACGTAGCCGGCAAACTGCTGCACCCACTCGTGCGAGGGGTAGCCATGCGGATTGAGATAAATGTCGGGCAGCCACTCCCGCCACAGCCGACCGCGGACCAGCGCTTCGGGCAGCAGCGGGTTCGCCACGTTGACCTGCGAGGCCACGTCCATGCCGAGCGCGCTGTAGCGCCCGGCGTGCAGCATGTGCGTCGGCGTCAGCTTCTGCAGGTCGTACGCCATCTGCGCGCCGTCCGGGTTTTCGACCGGGTGCAGGACGATATTCACCTTCTTCAGCAGGCTGCGATAGGCCGGGTCCGAGACCACCAGTTCGGCCAGCTTCAGAATGTGGCTGGTCGACGACACCTCGTTGGCGTGCTGACGGCCGGTGATGAAAACGGTGGGCTTGAGCGCCGTGAGCTTGGCGAGCGACACCAGTTCGCTCGGCGTCGGCTCGGTCAGTTCCAGCACCGAGATGTCGCGGCCGCGGTAGGAACGGCCCGCCCGGTAGGCGCGCACCTCTGGGAACGATGCTAGCTTGGCGACTAGCGCCTCCGATTCGTCGGGGCCGATGACGTGGTCCCAGGTAATCAACGGCAAGGGCGGCCGCGGCCCGGCCGCCAATGCGCTGGAGGGCGCCGCGGTGCCCGTATTGGCAACGCTGCGGCGGGTCGACACGTTCTTCAGGGCAATGTTGACCGCTACGCGATCGACGTGGGCGAGCGACAGCGTCGTTCGGAACAGTCCGCCACGATGCAGGCGGGTGAGCGCATCCAACGCATCGGCGGCGCGCGCCGCCTGCCGATCGTCCTTCGCCTCGACCTGCAGCTCGATCTCGCGGACGCGGTCGGCCCGCACCACCGCGCGCAGGGCGAGCGGGGCGGTGGTGTCGATCGGACCAAGGTCGCGGTTGACCCGTTCCGGTTCGTTCGCCCCCTCCTCGGTATACCGAATTGCGATGGCCGCCTTCGTGGCGGTGTTGCCGGCATAGAGCAGCTTGACCTGGCCGGGCTGGCCACGCCGCTCGGGGTGGATGATGGGAAAGATCTTGCCCGGGCCGGCCAGCCGCTGCTTGGTGGTGGTGCGGCCGAGGGCGTCGAAGAAGTCCAGGGTCACGAAATACAGGTCTTCGTGCAGCGACTCGAGCGACGAGACCAGTTCTTCATCGACACCGATCCGGAAGTCCGGCTCGCTCATCCGCACCTCGATGTCGAGGTCGCGGAAGAAGGGCTGCTTGTCCGGCATCGGCCTGTTATCGGTGACCTTCATCACGTGGTCGTAGATGCGCGGCAGCACCTTCGCCTGGTAGTGATCCCAGAAGCGCTCGGGGTCGGTCTGGATGCGGCTGTCGGCGACCGCCGTGCCGTTGACGGTGGCCGTCAGCCAACCGGTGGTCACCTCCACCTGCGACCAGCCGGGGAACTTGTCGAGGTACTCGCGCGTCACGAACTTGGGACTGAAGGTTGCCGTGTGCACGACGCGGCCCGAGCCATCGAGGCCCTCGACGGTGTAGATGTCGGCGGGTGAGTCGACCAGTTCAAGCGTGAACTGCTCGCGGCCGATGCCCAACTCGCGCTGCACGATCTCGTCGACCGGGTACAGCTCGTGAAGCCACCGGCTGGGCACCATGTAGAATTTCTGGTCCTTGGACAGGTCCGGCTGGTGTTCGGCTACCGTCACGTGCATGGCGCGCACGCCCTTGCCCTTGAGCGACGGAACCACTTCCTCCGTAATCCAGGTGAAGCCCTGCTTGTAGGCCGAGCGGACGCGCACCCGCGGCGCCGTCGCGCCGGCCTTCAACAGTTCCGCCTCGATCTCGCGGGCCAGCGTGTGACGGAACTCCGGCGCTTCGCTGAGGCGCACCTCGAGGTCGACGGTGGCGCCCGGGGTGACCTTCGGGAGGACCTCCTTGCGGAAGCGGTCGCGGAACTCATCGACTTCCCAGGGCACGTCGATGGTCTCTTCGATTACCGGGGCCGGCGCGGTCATCGCCTTGCTGGTGACGGTGACCTTGGTGTCGCCGAGCGCCGCACGCGCGTGTTCAGCCAGAAAGGTGTCGAGGGCCGGTTCGGCCGTTTCGAGGAACAGCGTAGCGTCGAACGAGGTCAGCTTCTTGCCCTTG
Organism: Vicinamibacterales bacterium; assembly: GCA_050247355.1. Taxonomy (GTDB): domain Bacteria; phylum Acidobacteriota; class Vicinamibacteria; order Vicinamibacterales; family UBA2999; genus 12-FULL-67-14b. Next base: position 32,136 of record JBFWUK010000038.1, read on the forward strand.
ACATCCGCCAGCACCGCATCCAGCTCGGAGAGCGCCTGCGAGGCCTGCCCGGCGGTGGACTTGCCGCCGAGAAAGCGCCCAACCTCGGTGCGAAGGTCCGAGAACGACCCCGCGCCGCGGGCGTTGTCCCAGATGTAAGGCACCCGACGCGCGAGATACTGGCTCGCCGCCTCGGTGCCGGCCGGGTCGGCGCCGGCAACCACCGTCGCGGTGACGTTGCCAAAGGCGTTCGGCACGACGTGCACCACGCCGTCGCCGGGCTCCAGGCCGGTGAACTGCGTGCGGCCGATCTTCTCGAGATCCCTGACGAACCGATTATCGCGCCCGACGAGGATTGAGGGACCCTCCCGCTGTGGATCGGGAATCTCGCTGTCCATCTTCGCCAGCGGCAGCGTCACGCCAGTCGTCTCGAGGCCGAGCCGGGCGGCGATGTGCGACGCGCCCAACGCGTCGGCAGCGCCGCCGACGACGATGCGGGCTTCGGTGCGGTCCGGGATCAGGTCGGTGTAGTCGTCCGCGTACCATCCTTCGATGGAATACGGATTGGTCAGGTCGAAGGCCTTGCCGCCGCCACCGGCAGCCTCGACCGGACGGCCACGGTCGCCAGGCGACCCGGGCGCCAGATCGTTTGGATCGATCGGTGGGGTCAGCGTGCGCGAGTTCAGGCCGGACCGCGCGACAGCCGCCCTGGCCGCCACCGCCCCGCCGACCATCAACTCGACCCTGGTTTGCGCGACATCCGAGAAGTTCAGCGTCTGCGGTTCGAGGCCGCGCCGGTGAGCCCTCTCCAGGTCTTCGAACGCTTTGACCGCGCGGGGCGTCTGGCCGGCCGAGACGAAGGCCTGCACCGTCACGCTGGCCAGGCCGCGGCGTTCTCGGTCGACCACCAGCGCGCGCACCGCACTCTGTCTCGCCGTCACGCCGGCGCGCCTGAGATGACCCGACACCTGGTCCGCGATCCCGGTGAGCGTGGTGCCGGTCATGCCCCACAGACGCGGCAATCGTGCGGCCACTTCAATCCCGGCCGCGAGCGTGCCTTCGTCGTCGGCGCCGACGACCACCAGACCCGGCCCGCCGCCGAGGGGTGACCGCACGACCGCAATCAGGCCCTGCCCTGGTTGCAGCGCCGAGAGATCGACTTCTCCCTTCTCGGCCAGCGCCAGCACGAAGCGATTGGTTCGTCCCACGAGAATCGGCACCTGGATGCCGGCGGGATTGGCCACATCCCGCTGTCGCAGCACGATCGGCAGCGACAACGCGCTCGTTTCGAACCCGAACCGGCCGGCAAGATTCGCCGCGACGAGGCTGTCTTCCTTCGACGGCTCGTCCGGGACGATGATTCGTGCCACCACCGCATCGGCAATGCCGTCGGCGTTGGTGTCCTGCACCACCCGCTGCGCGCCGCTGAAGAACGCGGCCACATCGAGCGGCGCCGGCGCGGTTTGCATCGCTGCGCCCTGCGGCTGCAGTGCGAGAATGGCGACCAGTCCGGCGCCGCACACGCGCAAGCAGATTTGACGCATCGGTGAAACTCGAACGGGATGTTTGGACGGCGACATCGGGATTGTCCGAGACGCGGAGCAAGAAGCGTTCCGCGTGGACCCCGCGTGATCAAGGTGCAAATGGACGGAATCACGCCCCGAGGGCGTCACGCCCGCATCACAATGTTGCAACGATCTGTTACAACCCGGATCGGAATTGCGGCGATGTCTCTAGATGTCGATCTGGTGTTCGCGCAGTTTGCGCCACAGCGTCGTACGGCTCATCCCAAGCGCCGACGCGGCTCGCCCGTGGTTCCAGCGGCACTGTTCGAGGGCGGCGATCAGGCGTTCACGCTCGGCGGTGGCGGGGCCGGTGTCGTGGCGTGGTGGCGTCAGTGACGGCCCGGTAATCGTGACGGCAAGTTCGTCGGCCTGGATCTCCGGCCCAGGGGCCAGATTGAGCACGCGCTCGATGACGTTTTGGAGTTCGCGCACGTTGCCGGGCCAGTGGTAGGCCTGGAGGACTGCGACCGCATCGTCTGACAGCGCGTTCACGCGCTTGCGCATGCGTGCCGCCATGCGAGCCAGAAAGACGCGCGCCAGAGGCGCGATGTCCTCCACCCGCTCGCGAAGCGGCGGTACTTGCACCCCGACCACGTTGATGCGGTAGTAGAAGTCCTGCCGGAACCGGCCGGCGCGCACTTCGTCGTCGAGGCGGCGATGCGTGGCAGCAATCAGCCGCACGTCGACGCGCCGGGCCACGGTGTCACCGACCGGCCGGACTTCGCGCTCCTGCAGAAAACGCAACAGCCGCACCTGCATCGTTTGCGGCATCTCGCCGATCTCGTCAAGAAAAACCACGCCGCCGTCGGCCTCTTCGAGCAGTCCCCGCTTGTCGGCCAGCGCGCCGGTAAAGGCGCCCTTGCGGTGGCCAAAGAGCTCGCTTTCGAGCAGCGACTCCGTCATTCCGCCGCAGTTGATGGGGATGAAGCGGCCGCGCGTCCGGGCGCTCCGGTCGTACAACGCGCGGGCGAGAAGCTCCTTGCCGGTGCCGCTTTCGCCGGTGATCAGCACGGTGCTGTCGCTCGCCGCCAACTGCGCCACGGTGGCCAGCACCGCTTTCATCTGCGGACTGACGGCGATGATCTCCTCGCGGCCCACCATCTGCGCGCGCAAGTGCTTGACCTCGCGCGACAGCTCCGCCCGTTCGGCGGCGCGTAACACCGTCAGCCGCAAGCGCTCGGGATCGGTGGGCTTGGTCAGGTAGTCGTAGGCACCGCCGCGCATGGCCAGGACGGCATCATCGATCGTCCCGAAAGCGGTGATCAGCACGACCTCGATGTCTTCGTCACGGCCCTTGATGTCGCGCAGCAGGTCTGCGCCCGTGGACGCGCCGTCCAGGCGCACGTCGGAAACAACGACATCGATCGGCGTGCTGTGCAGGACCTGCAACGCCGATGCCACACCATCGGCTTCCAGCACACGATGACCATCCTGTTCGAGCAGCAGCGCCATCGAGCGCCGGACGTTGCGCTGGTCGTCGACGATGAGCGCAACAGCCATCAGTAGGTGTGGCTCTCGAGGGCGGCCGGCGCCAGCGGCAAGGTGACATGAAAACACGCGCCACGGCCAGGCTCGTTCCGCACCCGCACGGTTCCGCCGTGATCGCGGACGATGCGCGCGGTCACCGAGAGACCGAGACCGGTGCCCGCCGCCTTGGTGGTGTAGAACGGTTCGAAGACCGCCTCGGCGTCGTCGACTCCTGGGCCATCGTCGAGGACGTCAATGGCGATGGCATCGGCGGCGGTGCGCACGCGGATCTCGATTCGGCCGCCGGCCGTGGTGGCGTCGGCGGCGTTGGCCAGGAGATTCCAAATCACCTGGCGGATCTGATTCGGGTCGACCACCACCGGCGGCAGGGCGGCCTCCCCATCGACGGAGACCGTAACTCCCGGCGCCAACTTCGCATCGCGCCTGAAGAGGGTGGCCGTGCTGCTGACCAGACCGAAGAGATCGCACGACTGGGGAGCCCGGGCCGGTGGCCGCGCGAAGACCAGGAAGTCCCGGATGATGGCGTCGAGCCGATCGGCCTCTTCCGTCACGACCTCGAGCAGGCGCGGGTCTGACGCGGCGGTCGGCTGGGCAAGCAGGTTCACCGAGTTGACGATGGCGCCGAGGGGGTTGCGGATCTCGTGGGCAATGGTCGCCGCCATGCGGCCCAGGTCGGCCATGCGTTCGGCGCGCGCCACCTGGGCCTCCATCTCGCGGCGAAGAGTCCGGTCGTAGGCAATACCGTGGACGCTCACCACGGTGCCGGCGTCGTTGCGAAACGGCACCATGGTATGGGCCAGCCAGCGGACCGAGCCGTCGGCGTGCGTCATGCGGAACTCGAACGACGGCAACAGCTCACCGGCCAGAGCCCTCGGGAGGGCGGCCGCCACCCGATCACGGTCTTCGGGATCGACCAGCGACAGCAACGAACGCTGACCGCCACACAACTCCTCCGGCGCGTACCCCAGGCGGCTGGTGGCCGCCGGGTTGATGTAGGTGATGCAGCCCTGTCCGTCGATCAAATAGATGAGATCTTCGGCGCTTTCGACGAGGGCGCGAAACTTGCGCTCCGAATCCTGCAGCTGGAGGTAGAGACGCGTGTTGGCCACCGCGAGGCCGATGTGCGATGCCATCGCGGTGAGCAGCTGGACATCTTCCTCCGTGAAGTCACGATCTTCCCTGGAGTAAACGTTCAGCGTGCCGTAGGTCTTGTAGCTGGACCGGAGCGGCACCGAAGCAAATGCGCGCCAGCCGTCGGCGCGGGCGGCCATGCGGGTGAGGCGCGGGTGGTCGCCGAGGTTGCGCACGACAAGGGGTATGCCCTCGACGGCGACACGACCGGACAGGCCCTCACCGAGCAGCAGATCATCGAAATCTTTGGATGCCTCCTCCGAGAGGCCGCGATGGACCGTGAAGGTCAGGCGCTCGCGCTCTTCATCGAGCAGGTAGAAGCCGGCGGCCTCGGCGGCCACCACCTCGAGCACCAGGGCCAGGGCGTGCTCGAGCATCTCCGTGACGCTCGCGAAAGTTCCGGTAGCCACCGCCACCGAGCTGATCGCGGCCAAGCGTTCTTTCCGCATCGGCCCCGATACTACTACCGTCGGCGGAGTCGCGCACACGAGACGTGGATGGGTTCGATGAGGAATCTGCGTCCTTCCCGGTTGGCTTGCCCGCGCCAATTCGTCGCGTTAGCGGCCGCGGAATGCCCCTGCCTTGGTTGTTCAGTGCGTCAGAACGACCGGCACAATCACGCGGGCGTTGCCGCCCTTGCCAGACGCGCTTGGCTCAACCACTTCCAGGTAGGCCAGCGTCGGCTTGTCGACTTTGGCCGCGACCCTGAACGACAGCGGCCCGGCGCCGTCCACGCCGCCCCCCGTGGCCGTGCCCCTGGCCAACTCCTTGCCGCCACGCACTGTCAGCGTCCAGGCGACGGTGCTCTCGAAGGTCCGCGAGCAGCCGGCGACGGCAAACCCGCTCGTGACCTTGGCGCCGGCGGCCGGCGCGGTGACCATCACGAACGGCTCGTCTTTCGGCACGTCGGCGCACGGCGACTGGGCCTGAGCCGCTGACGCAGCAACCGCGGAGAACACGACGACCAGCACCAACACTCGTGACAGCATGACGTTTCCTTTCGTGTGTTCCTCGCGTTGCGTCTTTCGTAGTCAGTCTTTTCTCGCCAACAGGTAGCGCCCGAACCCGGCCTCGCGCTGCAGCACGAAATCCACCGCGCGGTAGCCCCTCGCGAAGTAGGCCTGGAACATCTGGCGCACGTGCAGGCGCCACTGCAGCGCCCGCTCGGGCGCCTCCTGCTGCATCTGGGTGAAGCCGGTGGGGATCTCGATCCACAGGCGCCGCCCGTCCACGGCCAGGTCAATGCTCTTCACCTCGCGCCAGGACCCCTCGAGCGTCGTCACGTTGACGACCGGCGCTTCCCCTACCTCATGAGACCGGGCCTGCAGGCCCGAGGTTTGCTCGAGGCGCCGCACCACGTGCGGTTCGCCGATGCGCCAACTGACAATCAGGCGGTCGGTGGGCGTCCCGCGATGCAGGGCGCTGGTCGATTCGCCGTAGAAGTTCTCGGCGTACTCCTCGACCACCCCGCCGAGCTTGGCGAAGTTCAGGTGGGCGTTCATGGCCTGCATGGGGTCGAAGGTCCACTCGATCAACTCGTAGCCCTGTGCCAGCGCGCGCGCGCGCTGTTCCAGCTTCAACTGGTAGCCCAGGCCGCCGCGGTACTCGGGCAGCACGCCGGTCATGTGCGACCACAGCATCGGCCGCCCTTCCTTCATGCCAACCACCGCGTAGGCAAAACCAACCATGCGGCCATCGGGATCGAACGCGCCAATCAGCAGGGCGCCACGCTTGACCGTGAAAATGAAGACGGGGACGGTGACGATGTCGCCGAGGTCGGTGTAGCCCCAGATCGCCTGCTCGAGCCTCACCACCTGACGGAACTCGTCGATGGTGGTCAGGTGGCGGATGGTAACGGGACGGGCCGTCACCGCTTCGCCGACGCGCGCTTGCGTCCCGCGGTGGTTTCTGCCTTGCTGCGCTTGTCCAGTTCCTG
>JBFWUK010000039.1:0-31373 GCA_050247355.1 Vicinamibacterales bacterium
GCACGTGACGGGCATTTATCGGAGCAAGCCGAATACTCGGCCGCTCGCAATAGTCGGCGTGTGCCACGACGCGATTGAACCGATCACGGCGTTGACACAGAGGCCCTCATAGAAGGCTCTTCGCTTCGCTTCGACCTGACTTCGTCAGGCTTCGGCCTTGACGTCGACTCGTCGAGCCAGATTCGGGCATTTACGCGATGTCCCGGCAGATTCGCCCGGCATCGGACCCGTTCACGTTCATGGGGTTCGTATGTCGGATACCGCCAATGTACCCAGCATTCAAGTAACTATCGGTCGGCAGACCCGCCTTTATCACGCGTTCATCACCACCGCGCCCTCGGCGTTTGATGCGCCATCGACGCTGACACTCTACGAAGGGACGCTGATCAACGTGCTCGCGTTCTCATCTGATACGGCGCCCCTGCATGCGAGTCGCGCGAAGGCTGCGGCGCGGCTGATCTTGATCGACACCGCCGAACTTGCCTGGCAGCGAGCAAGTTGCCGAGCGCAGTCGCATCGACTCACGCCGGCAGATCCCGTCCTGGTCGGCTTCAACACCCTTCAGGAATGGCTCTGGCGACGCCTGCAGCGGCCGACCAAAGCTGCGCCACGCCGCATGGCCACGTCTTAGAGAGGCAATGGGTATGGACATCGATTCACTCGAAGTTGCCGGACCTTTCGCCGAGCCTCACTACACCGTCGGCGAACTCGCGGCCATGTGGAACTTGTCGGCGGAATTCGTCCGGCAGATTGTTCAACACGAGCCTGGCGTTACCGAATGGGTTCGCCAGCAGCCTGGGCGAAGACGTTACCGCGTGTTTCGCGTTCCAAGTTCAGTTGCGGAACGGATCTACCTGCGCGCCGTACGAAAGGCTGCCGGCGATTCCACCCGCGATATCAACGCTCAGCGTTAGGGGCTCGTATGCGAGATCTTCCACAACAGCACGCTCAATCTTCACTGCCGACGCTACTCACTGTAGATGAGGCGGCATCGCTATTGCGAACTTCGAGAAAGGCGGTTTACGCAATGGTCGAACGACGCCAGGTTCAGGGCGTTGTCCGCATCGGTCGGCGGGTGCTCTTTCGCGCGTCCGACTTGCTACACTGGTTAGACCAGAAGTGCGCGCCGTCGCCTAAGGAGTAGTGGCGATGAGCGTGACAGTACGACCCTATCGAAACGGAGGATGGGAGGTGGATATTCAGTTCCGCCTTCCCGACGGGAAGCGGCACCGGGAACGGTGTAAGGCGCCCGTTGAATCGAAAACAGCCGCGCAGCGCTGGGGCGAAGACCGTGAACGTCATTTGCTTCAGCACGGCTGCGCCAAACCCAAGGAGGAGGTGCCTACACTAAGTCAATTCGCACCGAGGTTCATCGAAGGCTATGCCGAAGCGAACCGGCAAAAACCGAGTGAGATTGCGGCCAAGCGCACGATTCTCAACGTGCATTTGATTCCCAGTCTCGGAACGCTGAAGCTCGATGCAGTCAGCAACGAACGGATTCAGTCGCTGAAACATCGTCTGAAGGAGAAAGCGCCAAAGACCGTCAACAACATCCTGACGGTGCTCAGCGTTCTCCTGAAGAAAGCAGTCGAATGGGACGTGATCGAGCGGATGCCATGCACGATCCGCTTGCTGAAGGCGCCGAAAAAGACAATGGGGTTCTACGATTTCGACGAATACGATCGACTCGTCGAAGCCGCCCAGAAGCTCAATCCGGCAACTTATCTTGTCGCGTTGCTTGGCGGCGATGCAGGTTTGCGATGCGGGGAAATCATCGCGCTCGAGTGGGCCGATGTGGATCTACGCAAGCGCCAACTCTGTGTCCAGCGCTCAGAGTGGCGTGGTCACGTCACAGTGCCTAAGGGCGGACGGCTGCGGTATGTGCCGATGACGATTCGACTGGCGGCAGCATTGCGGGATCATCGCCATCTCAAGGCGCCTCGCGTGTTGTGTCAGCGAGATGGATCACCGTTGATCCAGGAGATGGTCGGCGACCACGTGCGACGTGCTGCTAAAAGGGCTGGAGTCGCGGTCTCTGGAGCGCATCGACTTCGCCATACGTTCTGTTCGCACCTGGCGATGCGCGGCGCACCGGCGAGGGCCATTCAAGAGCTCGCAGGGCACCAGGATCTTTCGACGACGCAGCGCTACATGCACCTGAGTCCGGCGGCGCTCGATGCAGCTATTCGTCTTCTGGATGAACCGCACGTCTCCTCCAGTCGTGGAGACATTCTGGAGACGGCGGATCGCTAGATCGGCAAGTCGTTGATCTAGCGCGAGTTAAGTGGCGGGGTGGACGGGACTCGAACCCGCGGCCTCTGCCGTGACAGGGCAGCGTTCTAACCAACTGAACTACCACCCCCAAGAGGGGAACTACAAACTGCAGATTGCTGATGTCGAACTTGACCGAGCTGTCACCACTCGATCGCGAATCATCATCAATCCTCACCGTAACGCTGGTGGGCGGTAAGGGACTCGAACCCCTGACAGCCGGCGTGTAAAGCCGGTGCTCTACCAACTGAGCTAACCGCCCGCCTTCGCTCGCCATCTTACTGTGCGAGCTTCGGCGAGGCAGGCCCTCCTTCGCTCGCATTGCATCCCCGCGAGCTACGGCGCGGCAGGCCCGACACCCGGAATCTCCGATTGTAGCCAGCGAACAGGCAGTAGGTCAATGGGTAGCCGACAGGCGCCCGCCTTCGCTCGCATTGCCAACCCGCGAGATACGGCGGGGCAGGCTATCATTATCGCGTCCCATGTCCCTCCGCGACGTCATCGGTCATCGTCGGCTGACAGCCCTGATTTCGCGGGCGATCGATCGCGAGTCGCTGCCTCCGACCCTGCTGTTCGCCGGCCCATCGGGCGTCGGCAAGTGGCGGGTGGCGCGCGCCACCGCCCAGGCGCTGAACTGCCTGGAACCGGTTCGCGACGCGAGCGGCCTGCCGCTTGATGCCTGTGGCCGTTGCCGCTCGTGCGACCGGATCGCCCGCGGCGTGCATGTTGACGTGATTGCGCTCGAACCGGACGATCGCGCCTCGATCAAGATCGACGTCGTCCGCGACGTGCTGGGCCGCACCGGCTATCGCCCGTTCGAGGGCAAGCGGCGCGTGGTGCTGATCCGCGAGGCCGACACGCTGGAGCCGGAAGCGCAGAACTCGCTGCTCAAGAACCTCGAGGAGCCGCCGCCCGGCACGGTGTTCATCCTGACCACCGCCGTGCCCGGCGTACTGCTCGGCACCGTGCGGTCGCGCTGCATGCGGCTGCGGTTCGGACGGCTCACCGCCGCGGAGGTTACCGAGGCCCTGGTCCGCGATCACGGGCAGACGGAAGCCGAAGCGCGCGCCGCGGCGCCGCTGGCCGACGGCAGCATCGGCCAGGCGCTGGCGCTGTCGGACCTCGACATCGGCGGCCTGCGCGACCTTGCCATGCGGCTGCTGCAGCAGACGTCGGGCCGCGCCGATACCCAGTCGCGCCTGCAGGCGGCAACCGCCATCGTCGCCGGCCTGTCGAAGAAGGAAGAGCGCGCCGATCTCACCGCCGTCTTGCGGCTGACGGCGTCGATGCTGCGCGACATCGAAGTGCTCAACTCTGGGGCCGACCAGCGCGTCCTTGCCAATCCCGCCATGAGCAACGACCTGTCGGCGCTGTCGCGCGCTTTTGCCGGCGACCGCGCCCGGACGGCCTTTGGCGCGGTCGATCGCGCGCTGACCGCGCTCGAACGCAACGCCGGCACCAAGGTCGTGGCCGAGTGGCTCGCGGTTCAGTTGTGAGCCTGCCCCGTATTGCCCTCACCGCCGGCGATCCGGCCGGCATTGGCCCGGAGATCGTCGCGAAGGCCGCGGCCGATCCCGGCGTGCGCGCCATCTGCGAGCCGGTGATCTTCCACTCGACGGGTGCCTCGATTCGGATCGGCGAAGTGTCCGCCGAAGCCGGACGAGCCGCCTACGACACGATCGTTTCGGCCGTGCAGGCGGCCAGGCGCGGTGAGGTGGACGCCATTGCCACCGCCCCAATCAACAAGCTGGCGTTCGCGCAGGCCGGACTGCCGTGGAAGGGTCACACCGATCTGCTTGCCCACCTGTGCGGCGACGTCCGCGTCGCCATGCTGTTTCACGCGCCGCAGTTGAAGGTCGTGCTGATCACGGTGCATGTGCCGCTGCGCGACGTGCCGGCGCTGCTGACGCCGGCACTGGTTGGCGACACGATTCGCCTCACGGCCTCGTCGCTTGCGCAGTTCGGAGTCGCCCGTCCGCGGCTGGCGCTGGCCGGCCTGAATCCACACGCCGGTGAGTCGGGTCTGCTGGGCCGCGAAGAAGACGAGGTGCTCGTGCCGGCGGTGGCCGCAGCCCGGGACGCAGGCATCGACATCCGCGGGCCGTTCCCTGCCGACACGGTGTTCGTCCGCGCATCGCGCGGCGAATTTGACTGCGTCCTCGCCTGCTATCACGATCAGGGCTTGATCCCGGTGAAGCTGCTGGCGTTTGGCCAGGCAGTCAACGTGACCATTGGCCTGCCGATCATCAGGACCTCGGTCGACCACGGCACGGCGTTCGACATTGCCGGCAAGGGTGTGGCCGATGCCGGCAGCATGATCGAGGCTGTGAAGCTGGCGGCGCAGATGGCCGTTGGTAAGGTCCGGCTAAAGCCGGACGCCACATCGAAGCCGGACGCCACATCGAAGCCGGACGCCACATCGATAGCCGACGGCACATTGAGATGAAAGCCAAGATCGAGCGGAAGGCCGCCAAGGCGGCCGCCAGCGAGAAAGACACGCTGATTGCCGACAACCGCAAGGCGTTTCACGACTACCACATCCTCGAGACCTTCGAGGCGGGCATTGCCTTGCTCGGCACGGAAGTGAAGGGCATTCGTGAAGGGCAGGCCAACCTGCGCGATGCCTTTGCCCGCGTCGACAAGGGCGAGGTGTGGCTGCACAACGTGCACATCAACCCCTACAGCCATCGCGGCTATGTCGATCACGATCCGCGCCGCAAGCGCCGCCTGTTGCTGCACCGGTACGAGATCCGCAAGCTGATTGGCAAGACGGTGGAGAAGGGCCTGACCCTGATTCCAACCAAGCTGTATTTCAAGAACGGCAAGGTCAAGGTCGCCATCGGCCTGGCCCGCGGCAAGCAGGACCACGACAAGCGCGAGACCATGCGCAAACGTGAAGCCGACCGCGAAACCCGCGCGGCGGTGAAGGAACGCGTGCGGCGATGAGAGTGCTGGTGGTTGGTGCGGCCGGGCAGCTCGGCCAGGCGATGGCGTCGAAACTTGCCGGCGAACACGAGGTGGTCACCGCCACCAGGGCCGACGTCGACCTGACCGCCCATGCCGCGGTTCTCAGCTTCGTCGATCGCGTCGCCCCGCACGCCATCGTCAATTGCGCGTCATACAACGACGTTGATGGTGCCGAAAGCCGACAGCAGCACGCGTTTGCCGTCAACGCGTTTGCGCCGCGCACGCTCGCCCGCGCCGCCGAGGCGCTTGATGCCATCCTCATTCATTACAGCACCGATTTTGTCTTTACCGGAACGGCGTCGCAGCCGTATGCGGAAGACGATTTGGCGGAGCCGCAGAGCGTTTACGCCCAATCGAAGCTGGTCGGCGAATGGATGGTGGCCGACTGGCGCAAGCACTACGTGCTCAGGGTCGAAAGCCTGTTCGGCGGCACCCTGGCGAAGAGCAGCGTCGATCGCATTGTTGCTGCCGTGCGCGCCGGCCGCGAAGCGCCGGTGTTCTTCGACCGGGTAACGTCGCCCAGCTACATCGACGATGTGGTGGCGGCGACGGCGCATGTATTGCGGGCGGAGGTGCCGTTCGGCCTGTATCACTGCGTCAACACCGGTCACGCCACCTGGCTGGATCTCGGCCGCGAGGTCGCGCGCCTGCTCGGCCGCGGCGATGAAACCCTCAAGCCGATGTCGGTGGACGATGTGAAATTTGCGGCGTCGAGGCCGCGCTTCGCCGCGCTCAGCAATCGCAAGCTGGCAGCGGCCGGTTTCGCCATGCCGGCGTGGCAAGACGCCATCGCCCGTCACCTTCGTGCCGGAGGGCCGTCATGACGCGGGTGGCGGTTGCCGCCCGATCGTTCTGCCGCAATCCAACCCTGCGCCTCGAGCTGGCGGCCAGGTATCCCGACGTCACGTTCAGTGAATCCCCGCGCGTGCTCGCCGGTGCCTCGCTGGTGAAGTTCCTGCGCGGCCACGATCGCGTGATCGTCGGACTCGAGCGCATCGACGAGAGCGTGCTGGCGGAGGTGCCCGAGCTTAGAGTCGTCAGCAAGTACGGGGTTGGCCTCGACGGCGTTGACCTGGCGGCGATCGAACGGCACGGCGTGAAGCTGGCCTGGACCGGCGGCGTCAACCGGCGCTCGGTGGCGGAACTGACGCTGGCGTTTGCCATCGCGCTGCTGCATCGCGTGCCCGAGACCAGCGTGGCGTTGCGGGGCGGTGACTTTCAGAAGCTGGTCGGCCGCCAGTTGACCGGCCGGGTGGTCGGCATCATCGGCTGCGGCTGCGTCGGCAAGGACCTGGTCGCGCTGCTGGCGCCGTTCGGCTGCCGCGTGCTGGCGAACGACATTCGTGACTACCCGGGCTTCTACGCCGCCCACGGCGTGGAACCGGTCAGCCTCGACCGTCTGCTGGGCGAGGCCGACATCGTCACGCTGCACGTGCCGCTGGATGCCTCGACGCGTGGCATGATCGGCGCCGCGGAACTCGCGCGCATGCAGAAGGGGGCCTGCCTGATCAATGCGGCGCGCGGCGGACTGGTGGATGAGGCGGCGCTGATCGAGGCCCTGTCGAGTGGTCACCTTGAAGGCGCGGCGTGCGACGTGTTCCAGATGGAACCCGACGCCAACCCCGACCTGCTGGCGTTGCCGACGTTCATCGGCACGCCGCACATCGGCGGCAGCACGGCTGAAGCGCAACTGGCCATGGGACGGGCGGCCATTGCCGGCCTCGAAGAAGCGCAGCTCTTGGGCCCCGGCCATCCGGCGGTCGTGGCATGCAAGCTCGATATCTAACGCGGGCCGTTCCCTGCGGAACGGCTCCAGGGGCCTCGATGAGGGTGGGCCAGGAAGAATCGCGATGACTCAATCGACCGGAACCACGCGGCGCGGCATCATTCTGGCCGGCGGCTCGGGCACGCGGCTGTATCCCGCCACCCGCGCGGTGTCGAAGCAGCTGCTCCCGATTTACGACAAGCCGATGATCTACTACCCGCTCAGCACGCTGATGCTGGCGGGCGTGCGCGAGATCCTCGTCATCTCGACCCCGCGCGACACGCCGACGTTCGAGCACTTGCTGGGCGATGGCAGCCAGTGGGGCCTGCGCCTGCAGTACGCGGTGCAACCCAATCCCGGCGGCCTGGCGCAGGCCATGCTCATCGGCCGCGACTTCCTCGCCGGCGCGCCGTCGGTGCTCATCCTTGGCGACAACCTGTTCTACGGTCACGACCTGCCGGAGCGCCTGGCTGCGGCCGAGCGCCGCGACGGCGCCACCGTGTTTGCCTACCACGTCGGCGATCCCGAGCGCTACGGCGTGGTGGCCTTCGACGCCGCCGGGCGAGCCACGTCGATTGAAGAGAAGCCGGCGCATCCCAAGTCGAGCTTTGCCGTGACCGGCCTGTACTTCTACGACGGTCGTGCCCCGGAGTTCGCCGCGGGCCTGAAGCCCTCGTCCCGGGGCGAGCTGGAGATTACCGACCTCAATCGCGTCTACCTGGAGCAGGGCACCCTGTCGGTCGAGGTGATGGGCCGCGGCTATGCCTGGCTCGACACCGGCACGCACGCCTCGCTGCTCGAAGCCAGCCAGTTCATCGAGACCATCGAGCGACGGCAGGGCCTGAAGATTGCGTGCCCGGAAGAGATCGCGTTCCGTCAGGGCCTGATTGATGCGGCGCAGCTGGGCCAGTTGGCGGCGGCGTTTGGTCCGTCCAGCGAGTATGGCCGGTACCTGCTGGCGCTCCCGGACGAGCCGGTCCGGTAGCCCTGGCAGCCGTGACAATGTTTCAGGAAGTCGGGTCAATGCGGATACGATCAGGGCGCGGCCGAAGCGTTCGCCGCCAAGAGAGGACAGAGCGACACACATGCGCGTCTTGATTACCGGTGGCGCGGGCTTTATCGGCTCGCATCTGGCGGAGGCCCTGCTCGAAGGCAACCACGAGGTCTTCGTGCTGGACGACTTGTCCACGGGGTCGATCGACAACATCGCCCACCTCAAGGGGCGGCCCGGGTTCCACTACACCATCGACACCGTCTTCAACGACCCGCTGGTGGCCGAAATGGTCGACCGCGCCGATGTCGTGTTCCACCTGGCGGCGGCGGTCGGCGTCAAGCTGATCGTCGAGCGGCCGGTGCACACCATCGAGACCAACGTCCACGGCACCGAAGTCGTCCTCAAGCACGCCGCGAAGAAGAAGAAGCTGGTGTTCATCGCCTCGACCTCCGAGGTCTACGGCAAGAGCGTGCACGTGCCGTTCCGCGAAGACGCCGACCTGGTGATGGGCGCGACCACCAAGCACCGCTGGGCCTATGCCTGCAGCAAGGCGCTCGACGAGTTCCTGGCGCTGGCCTACTGGAAGGAAACCCGGCAGCCGGTGATCGTGATGCGGTTCTTCAACACTGTGGGGCCCCGCCAGACCGGCCAGTACGGCATGGTGGTGCCGACCTTCGTGCGCCAGGCGCTGGCCAACGAGCCGATCACCGTGTTCGGCGACGGCAGCCAGCAGCGCAGCTTCACCTACGTCGGCGACGTGGTCGGCGCCCTGCTCAAGCTGATGGTTACCCCGGCCGCGATTGGCCAGGTGTTCAACGTCGGCAACACCGAGGAGATCAGCATCCGCGGGCTGGCCGAGCGCATCAAGGCGGCGACCGGCAGCACCTCCGAGATCGTCACCATTCCCTACGACCAGGCCTACGAAGAAGGGTTCGAGGACATGCCGCGCCGGGTGCCCGACCTGACCAAGATCCACAAGGCGATCGGCTACGAGCCGAAGGTCAAGCTCGACGAGATCATCGAGCGGGTGGTCGCCGAAAAGCGCACCTACGCCGGCGCCAACCGCACCATCCGCTGACGCCTTGTTCACAACATGAACACGGCCCTTCAGGGGCCGTGGCATTTCGTTCACTTCGTGAACGAGATGTGTATAATTGGTCGTTCAGATCATGAACGTCGCCGCCCGGCGCAGGCCACCCCTGTGACCGGGAATGCCAGCGGCCTGTCACGCGGCCATCCCAATCTTCCCATCCGCTTTCTTTTAAGTCATTGTCAAATAACGATATCCAGGCGCAGTTGCTGACCCGGCTGTTCGGGCTGTCTGGCCAGGTCGCTGTCGTGACCGGCGGGCTGGGACGGCTCGGCCGCGAGTACGTCCGCACCCTGGCGGAAGCCGGCGCCCGCGTCGCCGCCTTCGACGTTGCCGGCTCGCCCGGCCTGTTCGCCGGACTTTCGGGCGGCGGCCACCCGGTCCACGTCGAGCTGGTCGATCTCACGCAGAAGCCGGCCGTCGATGCCGCCTTCGCCCGCACGACTGCGGCGCTTGGCGCCGCTACCATCCTGGTGAACAACGCCGGCATGGGGTCGTCGCCGGCCTCGGCCGGTCTCGAGAACGGTCCGTTCGAGGATTACCCAGAAGAGGCGTGGGACACGATGATCGACTCGCACCTCAAGGGCACGCTGTTCGCGTCACAGGCCTTCGTCCGCCACTTTCGCGCCGCCGGTCGCTCGGTCGGCAGCATCGTCAATGTCTCGTCAACCTACGGCGTGGTGTCGCCGGAACAGGCGGTCTACGAGTACAAGCGCGCGGAGGGCGCCACCTACTTCAAGCCGGTCGGCTACAGCGTCGCCAAGTCGGGCGTGCTGAACTTCACGCGGTGGCTGGCGGAATACGGCGCGCCGCTGGGCATTCGCGCCAATACCCTGGTGCCGGGCGGGGTGCGCGAAGCCGGCCACCACCCGGAGTTCGTCCGCGAGTACGAGCGCCGCACGCCGCTCGGACGCATGGCCGCCGAGGGCGACTACAACGGCGCCGTGCTGTTCCTGGCCTCGGCCGCATCCTCTTACATGACCGGCGCCACCGTCGTCGTTGACGGCGGCTGGACCGCTCGCTAACGCGTTCGGGCTTGGGACCTGGGACCTCAAGACCCCAAGCCCTCAAGCCCCTAAGCCCCCAAGCCCCCAAGCCCCTAAGCCCCCAAGCCCCCAAGACCTTAAGACACAACCATGGGTGAAAAAGACTTCTCTGATCGCGCGCTGGTAGGCGATGACTCGCTGTCGTATGTATCTCGCGAGGTGTTTCGCGCGGTGCGCGACGGCGTGAGCGACCCGATTGTTCGCGCCGGCCTGGTTGCGGACCTGTGCCGCATCAACACGCTGTTCATGATCATGCAGGCCGGGTCCGGCCACATCGGCTCGAGCTTCAGTTCGACCGACATCATCACGTGGCTGTGGACCGAATACTTGCGCGATCCGAACGGCGACAGCGACGATGCGGATGTCTATTTTTCGTCGAAGGGGCACGACGCGCCGGCCCTGTATTCGCTGTTGATTGCGATGGAGAAGCTCGGCTTCGACCTGCTGCCGCAACTGCGCCGCCTCAACGGCCTGCCTGGCCACCCCGATGTCAGCACCCCGTTCATTGCCACCAACACCGGTTCGCTCGGCATGGGCATCTCGAAGGCCTACGGCATGGCGCGCGCCAACCGCTACACCGGCCGCTCGGGCCGCATTGTGGTGATGACCGGCGACGGCGAACTGCAGGAAGGCCAGATCTGGGAATCGCTGCAGCCGGTCGCCAACGAACGGCTGGCCGAGATTACGGTGATCGTCGATCACAACAAGTTCCAGTCGGACACCGCGGTGGCCGCGGTCAGCGACCTGGGGCCGCTCGAAGAGAAGTTTCGCAACTTCGGCTGGGAAGTTAAGCGGGGCGACGGCCACGACTTCGCCGTCCTGCGCGACACGCTGGCGCACTTCGCGACCGTGACCGACAAGCCGAAGGTGTTGATCGCCGACACCGTCAAGGGCAAGGGCGTGTCGTTCATGGAAGGCATTGCCTGCGGCGACCAGACCTACCACTTCCACGCCGGCGCGCCGACGCTCGAGAATTACGTGGCGGCGACGCGCGAGTTGATCGCGCGCGTCAACGAGAAGCTCGAGGGCCTGGGCCTGCCGCCGGCGGTGCTGACCTCGGCTCCGCTGCCGGCGCGCGTCTCGCCCACGAAGCCCGAGAAGATCGTGCTCGCTTACGGCGACGAGCTGCTCGAGATGGCGCGCCATCGCCCCGAGATCGTGGTGATGGATGCCGACCTGCTGTCGGACTGTGGCATCGAGGCGTTCAAGGCGGAGTTACCCGAGCGGTTCATCGAATGCGGCATTGCCGAGATGCACATGGTGTCGGCAGCCGGCGGCATGGCCTTGCGCGGCATGCTGCCTGTGGTCCACTCGTTCGCCTGCTTCCTGTCGACGCGCGCCAACGAGCACATCTACAACAACGCCACCGAGAAGAAGAAGATCATCTACACGGCGACGCTGGCCGGCCTGGTGCCCGGCGGACCGGGACACTCGCACCAGTCGGTGCGCGACATCTCGGCGATTGGCGCGGTGCCGGGTTTGATCGCCTTCGAGCCGTGCAGCGAGCGTGAAGCCCGGATGGCCATTCGCTGGGCCGTCGAGCAGAACCCGGAGAGCACCTACCTGCGCTTCGTCAACGTGCCGCTCGACCTGCCCTACGTGATGCCCACCGACTACACCCTGGAAGTCGGCCGCGGCGTCATCCTCAAGCCCGGCACCGACGTCGCGCTGGTCGGATACGGCACCGTGCTGTTGACCAACGCGTGGCGCGCCGCCGAGGAACTGGCCGCGCAAGGCATTTCGGCCGCGGTGATCGATCTGCCCTGGCTCAACCGCATTGACGATCAATGGGTACGCGAGACCCTCGGCGGCTTCAAGCACATCGTCACGCTCGACAATCACTATCTCGAGTTCGGCCAGGGCGTAATGGTCGGCGCGGCGCTCGCGCGAACCGGCGTTCACGCCGTCGTCACGCCGATCGGCATCACGGAAGTGCCGGCCTGCGGCACGAACGTTGAAGTGTTGGCGTACCACGGCCTCGACGCCGCGTCGATCGCGCGCACGGTGCTGGCTAAGTCACCAGCTCACCAGATCTCCACATCACCAGGTCATCGGTGACCTACCCACGCTTCGTCCCGCACTGGATTGCCGACGCCGAAGTCCCGTCGCTCGACGGCGGCTCGTTCGACAAGCGCTGTCCGATCGACGATCGCGTCATCGCCCAGGTAGCACGCGGCGGCGCCGCTGAAGTGGCGCACGCGCTGTCGGCGGCGGCTGGTGCGGCCGACGCCTGGGCGGCCGTGCCGGCGCCGAGGCGCGGCGCCATTCTCGGCCGCGCGGCGCAGTTGCTGCGCGATCGTGAACGCGAGTTCGGCGAGATCATCCAGGCCGAAACCGGCAAGCCGTGGAAGAACGCGGTTGCCGAAGTGGCCTCGTCGGCCGACCTCGCGATCTTCATGGAGGGAGAGGGCAGCCGCTTCTACGGCAAGACCATGCCGAGCCCGATCCTGCATCGCACCGTGCAGACGGTGCGATCGCCGATTGGCATTTGCGCCGGGATCATGCCCTTCAACAGTCCCCTGGCCGGCATTGCCTGGAAGGCATTTCCGGCTTTGCTTTGCGGCAACGCCATTGTCGCCAAGTCGCACGAGCTCACGCCGTACACCGCGGTGGCGTTTGGCCGCCTGCTGAAGGATGCCGGCCTGCCGGTTGGTGTTTATGCGGCGGTGCAGGGGTTCGGGCCCGATGCCGGCGCGCCGCTGGTGCAGGACGATCGTGTGGGTGTGGTCAGCTTCACCGGCTCGACCGCGACCGGCAAGTTGATCCAGAAGATGGTCAGCGAGCGTTCGGTCCTGGCCAAGGTCTGCCTGGAGCTTGGCGGCAAGAACCCGTTCGTCGTTTGTGATGATGCGGACCTGGAACTGGCGGCCGATCTGGCGGTGGCTTCGGCGTTCATCGACGCCGGGCAGCGCTGTGCGTCGGGCAGCCGCCTGATCGTGTTCGACGGCGTCTACGACGCGTTCAAGAAGGCGCTGCTCGAGCGAGTGGCGCGCGTGCGCGTGGGTTCAGGACAAGACGATGAGTGTGGTCCGGTGATTTCGCGGGCCAGCCTGGATCGGTTGCTGGGGCAGGTCGCCGGCGCCGTGTCCCGCGGCGTGACGGTGCTGGCTGGTGGCACTGCCGTTGACACCCTGGCTCCTGGCTACTACATGGCGCCCACCGTGCTCGAGGGGGCGTCGCCGGCCGACGAGGTGTCGCAGCACGAGCTGTTCGGTCCGGTCACGTGCCTCTATCGCGTGGGGAACTTCGAAGAGGCCCTGGCCCTGGCGAATGGCACCAGCTATGGTCTTACCGGCACCATCCACACCGCGAGCCACCACCGCGCGCAGGCGTTCGTGACCCGTTACCGCGGCGGGCTGGTGTCGGTCAACGGCGCCACGTTTGGCGCCGGGCCGCACATGCCGTTTGGCGGCGTCAAGAACTCGGGCAACGGCTTCCGCGAGCCCGGCACGGAGTCGCTGGACGTCTACACCGAGTTGAAGACCGTCGTCATCAACCACAATCCGGAGCGCCTGTGACCGCCAAGCGCAAGATCTGCTTTCCGATCACCAATCGGGCGTACTACGGCCGCAGCCAGTTGTTGCTCAAGAAGCTGCAGGCGCACCCCGGCGTCGATCTCAAGCTGATGCTGGGCGGATCGATCCTGCTCGACAAGTACAGCCGCCACATTGCCGACGACATTGCCGCCGGCGGCTTCGACATCGCCTCGTCCTTGTTCAACGTAATCGAGGGCGGCAACCACGTGGCGATGGCCAAGACCGCGTGCCTGACCGCGCTGGAGTTCACCAACGAGCTCTACACCGCCAATCCCGACGTGGTGGTGATTTGCGGCGATCGCTTCGAGCAGCTGGCCATTGCCATGGCCGCCGCCTACCTGAACATCACTATCGCCCACATCGAAGGCGGCGACGTGACCGGCAGCATCGACGAGAGCGTGCGCCACGCCATTACCAAGCTGGCGCACCTCCACTTCGTCACCAACGCCGATGCCGAGCGGCGGGTGCTAGCGATGGGCGAAGACCCGAAGTACGTCTTCAACACCGGGTCGCTCGACGTCGAGTTGGCGGCGTCGGTCGAGACCGCGATCACCAGCGACGAGATCAACGGCTTCGGTGTCGGTTATGCCATCGATACCGCGCAGCCGTACGTGATGGTGGTGCAGCATCCGGTCACCACCGAGGCCGATAACCGGTTGCACCTGGAAACCACACTGCGCGCGGTGTCGGCGCTCGACGTGCCGGTGATTTGGTTCTGGCCCAACGCCGATGCGGGCACCGGCGAAATGGCCGACAGCCTGCGGCACATGCGCGAGCGGCACGGCGAGCTCACGGCGAAGATGCACTTCATCACCAACGTCCCGGCGGATCGGTTCGTGGCTCTGCTCGCCAACGCCGCCTGCCTGGTGGGTAACTCTTCGGCCGGCATCAAGGAATGCTCGTACTTGGGCACGCCGGTGGTGAACATCGGTGGTCGCCAGCAAGGCCGGCTGTCGGGCGAGCATGTGACGCACGTCGGGTACGACGCCACCGAGATTGCCGCCGCCGTAGCGGTGCAGCTGGCTCACGGGCCGTACCCATCGTCGGATCTCTACTATCGTTCCAACACCAGCGACACCGTGGTCGACATCCTGGCCACCGCCGAGCTCTACACGCAGAAGCGATTCTTCGAGGGTGGGCGACCTTGAGCGGTTCGCCCCAGACACAGGCAACCCTGAAGGGTTGCCTCCACACTCAGGCAAAGCGTTCCCTCCACACTCAGGCAAAGGGTTGCCTCCACGGTCGGTGAAGGTTCTCGGCATCATCACGGCGCGCGGCGGTTCCAAGGGCGTGCCCGGCAAGAACCTGAAGCTGCTGGCTGGCAAGCCGTTGTTGGCCTACACCGTTGAAGCGGCCCTGGCCTGCCGCTCGCTGGACCGCGTGATTCTCTCGACCGAGGACGAAGCCATTGCCGCAGCCGGTCGCGCGCTGGGGTGCGAGGTGCCGTTCATTCGGCCGGCCGAGCTGTCGCGCGACGACACGCCGCACCTGCCGGTCATCCAGCACGCTGCGGACTGGATGCGGCAGCAGGCGGGCTACCAACCGGATGCGGTGATGGTGCTGCAGCCGACCTCGCCGCTGCGCTCGGCAGCCGACATCGATGCCGCCGTTGCGCTGCTTGAATCGACTGGCGCCGACTCGGTGTTGAGCGTCAGCGAAGTGCCGCCGCATGCGCACCCGATGCGGACCCTGCGACTAGACGCCGCCGGCCGCGCCGTGTTGTTCGCGACCGGCCAGCCGGTGCGCCACCGTATCAACCGCCGCCAGGACCTGCCCGAAGCATGGGTCATGAACGGCGCCATCTACGCCTGCCGCGCGAAGGAACTGTTCGCCGCGGAGCCGAGCCTCTACGGCGACGCGGTGGTTGCCTACCGGATGCCGGCCGAGCGGTCGATCAGCATCGACGACATGGATGATTGGGCGGCCGCCGAACGATTGCTCGCCAGGCAACCCTGAAGGGTTGCCTCCACCGAAGCACTCGAGCACCCAAGCACTTGAGCACCTAAGCACCTAAGCACCTAAGCACCTAAGCACCTAAGCACCTAGTAAGTAAATGGACGTCGAAGCACATCGCGACCTGAGGCTGCTCGAAGCAGTTCACCAGGATGGCCGCGTCACGCAGCGCGGGCTGGCTGGCAAGCTCG
Organism: Vicinamibacterales bacterium; assembly: GCA_050247355.1. Taxonomy (GTDB): domain Bacteria; phylum Acidobacteriota; class Vicinamibacteria; order Vicinamibacterales; family UBA2999; genus 12-FULL-67-14b. Next base: position 15,814 of record JBFWUK010000039.1, read on the forward strand.
GCATTGCGCTCGGCCTCGCCAACATCTACCTGAAGCGGATGGTCCACAAGGGCTTCATCAAGGTGGTGAACGTGCAGCCCAATCGCCTCACCTACCTGGTGACCCCGCGCGGCATTGCCGAGAAGGCGCGGCTGACCTACGAGTTCATGGACTACTCGCTGCACCTCTATGGTGAAGTTCGGCAGCACCTGCGCACCGCGTTGCAGGCCTGCGCCGAGGCCGGCAAGCGGGTGGCGATCTGCGGCAGCGGCGAGGCCGCCGAGCTCGCCTACCTTTCGCTGAAGGAGTCGGGTCTCGAGCCGGTCGCGGTGTTCGACCACGAGGGGGCGCGCGAGTTTCTTGGCATGCCGGTGCGGCCCATCGCTGATCACGGCGCCGTCGAATTCGACCTGGTCATCGTCGCTACCCTCGACAGCTCGGGCCGCCAGTTGCAGGCGCTGATCGATGCCGGGGTGCCCCGAGTGAAGCTGTTCCCGTTGCGCCAGGAGCCGGTGCCGCCGCCGGCCGCGAAGCGCAAATCCGTGTCCGCCCGCGCCCGCTCCACCAACGGCAAGCACTAGCATCGTTTCGATACTCCCTAAAAGGACCGTCCGACATGGCATTGAAGAACAAGAGGATCTGCATCACCGGCGGCGCCGGCTTCATCGGCTCGCACCTGGTGTCGCTGTTGGTCGACGACAACGAGATCGTGGTCTACGACAACCTGCATCGCAACGCGCTGCAGTTCGCGCACCTCTCGGAGCACAAGCACCTGCACTTCATTCAGGGCGACGTGCTCGACTACGAGGCGACCCGGAAGGCTATTGACGGTTGCCAGATCGTGATCCATTGCGCCGCGATTGCCGGCGTCTATACGGTCGATCGCAGCGCCGTTCGGACGATGGAGGTCAACCTGCTCGGCACCCACCAGGTGGTGAAGGCGGCGCTGGCGACCGGCGTCGAGCGCTTCGTCGAATTCTCGACCAGCGAGGTCTACGGCGCCTTCATCCACAAGGGCAAGGAAGATGACTTCACGCCGATTGGGCCGATTGGCGAGAGCCGCTGGGTCTACGCCGCCAGCAAGCTGGCGTCGGAGCACCTGTCGTACGCCCACTACCGCGAGGACGGCCTGCCGCTGTCGATCGTCCGTCCCTTCAACGTCTACGGTCCGCGGCAGGTCGGCGACGGCGCCATCCGCGGCATCACCCTGCAGGCGCTCCGCAACCAGCCAATCACGCTCTACAACGACGGCACGCAGATTCGCTCGTGGTGCTTCGTGTCGGACTTCGTCGACGGCGTGCTGCGCTGCGCCGAGAACCCGGCCGCCATCGGCCAGGCCTTCAACATCGGCAACCCCCAGGGGACGGCGACCAACTTCGAGCTGGCCAACCTGATCATCCGGCTGACCAACTCCAAGTCGGAAATCGTCTTCAAGCCGCATCCCGGTCCCGAAGTGGACCTGCGCGTGCCTTCGATTGAAAAGGCGATGACCCTGCTCGACTACAAGCCGACCGTCTCGCTGGAGGCCGGCGTCGCGCAGGCCATAACCTGGTATCGCGAGAACTACGACGCGGTCAGCGGCAAGAAGTAGCAGGCCCGAAGCCCCCAAGCCCCCAAGCCCCAAGCCCCCAAGACCTCAAGACCTCAAGCCCCCAAGACCCCAAGACCCCAAGACCCCAAGACCCTATGAAACTCCTCCTCACCGGCGCGTCTGGCTTCATCGGCCATAACGTGCTGCTGCGCGCGCCGCGCGAGTGGGAGATCGTCGCCGTGTATCACCGCACGCCCGGACTCGAGGCCTTCGCGAAGGCCCACGGTTTGGCGAACGTGCGAGTGGAGCAGTGCGACCTGCTCGATTCCACGGCGGTGACTGCGCTGGCCGGCCGCATCGGCCGGCCCGACGCCATGTTGTATCTGGCCGCCAACGGTGACCCGGCGGCGTCAGCCGAGCGTCCGCGCTGGGACCTGGATTCGAACACCGCCGCTTTCGTGACGACTCTTGAGCACTGCCCATCCGATCACGTGGTCTACGTGTCGTCCGGCGCCGTCTACGACGGCCTGACCGGCGCGGTCACGCCCGCGACGCCGGTATCGCCGCTCTTGCCCTACGCCATCTCGAAGCACGCGTCGGAACAGTACCTGCGGTTCTTCGCCGAGCGCCGCCAGTCGATCGGCAGCTATGTGAACGTCCGTTTCTTCGGCGCCTACGGCCCGTACGAAGCGCCGCGAAAGATCACCACCAAATGGCTGTCGGCCATTCGTGATGGCCAGCGCGAGTTCGTGATTCGCGGCAACGGCCAGAACCTGATCGACTTCATGTACGTGGACGATGCGGTGGATGGGTTCGTCGCCTTGACGAAGGCCGTCGGCACCCGGGCGACGGTGGACTTTGCTTCGGGCACTCCGGTCAGCGTCAACGAAGTGGTGCGGATGATGGCGAAGGTGTCTGGCGTAGACGTCTCGGTCCGTCACGAGGGCACCGTCGCCGAGTACATCGAGTTCCGGTCCAGCGATACCACCATGCGCGACACCTTCGGGTGCGTGCCGCAAGTGTCATTTGAAAGTGGCTTGCAGCAGCTCCGGGCCTTCTTGGGTGGAGGCAACGCTTTAGGGTTGCCTGGCAGTCCCGGTGGGGGCAACCCTTCAGGGTTGCCCGGCCAACAGTAGTGAGGAGAGGATGAGCGGAAAGCAGCGGGTAGTGATCCTGGGCGCGGGCCCGGCCGGCATTACGGCGGCCTGGCGGCTGTCAGAGCTCGGGTATCCGGTCACCGTCCTCGAGCGCGACGACGCGGTTGGCGGCATGGCGCGGACCATCAACGTCGGCAACTACGCCGTGGATTTCGGCCCGCACACGTTCCACGTGCGCGAGACCGACGAGAGCCGTCGTGTGCTGGCGTCGATCAAGAAGTTCTTCGGTCCCGACCCGCTGGTCCTGACGCGCGGCACCCGCGTGCTGTTGCGCGGCAAGGAGTACGTCTATCCCCTGGAGATGCTGCAGGTGCTGAAGGGCGTCAGCCCGTTCCTGTCGGCGCGGATCATCTTCGACTACCTGGTGGCGACGCTGAGGTCGACCTTCGCGCCGGCCAAGAAGGAAGACTCGTTCGAGGAGTGGGGCGTTCGCAACCTCGGGCGAACGCTGTACGACCTCTGCTTCGGCATTTACTCGGAGCGTGTGTGGGGCCTGCCGACCAGCCAGATTTCGTCGAAGCAGGCGCAGCGCGTCGCCAAGCTCAACCTGAAGAACATCATCCTGCGCACGCTGGGAATCAACGCCGATCCCGCGACCTACTTCACGAAATACATGTACCCGCGCAAGGGCATCAGCCTGCTGTACGAGGGCATGGCCGCCGAGGTGCGCGGCGCCGGCAACGCGATCAGGCTGAACGCGCCGGCGGTGAGGCTCGAGCGTGACCCTTCGACAAGCTCAGGGCAGGGTGGCGATCGTGTCGCACGGGTGATCTACCGTGAAGACGGACAGGACAAGTCGATCGACTGCGACATCCTGTTGTCCACGTTGCCGCTGCCGGCGCTGGTGTCGATGATGTCGCCGGCTTTGCCGGAACCGGTCGTCTCGCACGCCGCCAGGTTGCGCTACCGCAGCCTGAAACTCATCTACATCGTCCTCAAGCGCGCGCAGATGACCGATTATCACTGGGTCTACCTGCTGGACGAGCAGTTCCGCGTCAACCGCCTGTCGGAGCAGAAGAACGTCAGCCCCGACATGGTACCGCCCGATTCAACGGTGTTGTGCATCGAGCTGTCGCTGTGGAAAGACGAGCCGCTGTGGCAGGCGAGCGACGAAGAGGTGTTCCAGCTGGCGCTGCGCGACCTGATGAAGATGGGCTACAACGTGACGCCCGGGGAAGTGCTTGAGTATCACGTCACCGACATCCCGACGGCGTACCCGGTCTACGAGTTGAACTTCGAGGAACACCTGATCCCGGTGCTCGACGGCGTGCACGAGGTGCCGAACCTGCTGACCCTCGGCCGCCACGGCTTGTTCCTGAACAACAGCATGGACGACAACGTGCTGTTAGGCATGCAGATCGCCGATCACATCAACCGTCCCGAGGGTGCTGATAGCCGCGCCTGGAAGACGGAGATGCTGGCATTTATGAACCTGCGCTTTCAAGGCAAGTGAAAGGCAACCACGAAGCACACGAAGGCTGCGAAGCATAGTTTTTCAAAGCTAAGTCTTCGTGTTCTTCGTGTTCTTCGTGGTTAACCCAATTGCTGCCAAAGCCAGGACGATGGGTTTCACGGGCAGCGATTGGCGCGCTTCGCACAGCAACGGCAAGTGAACACCCGTCACGTAGATGAGCGGCAGCGTCAGCACCACCGCTTCGAGCCATCGCCCGCCGCGGGCCAGCACCACCGCGCCCCAGGCCGCCAGCAGCAGCAGCACGACTTGAGCCAGCCACATCACCCGGATCACCAGCGTCGGCGTGTCGTTGATGCGGCCGTACGGAATGGGAATCTCGGCAGCCCACAGCACGAACGCGCCGCGGCCCAGCCGGCGCTGGAGATGACCGATCGGGTCCTGCCGGATGTTGGCGAGCGCATGTGCCAGGTATTCGCGATCGGCGGCGACGCGGGCCGCCACGCGTTCCATGGGGTCGGTGGGTGTGTCCCAGATGGCGCGAATGTCGCGCCACTCGTTGACGTATTGCAGCATCGGTTCGACGGGGAGCCTCGTTTCAGCCGCCTTGGCCTGCACCAGCCGTGTGAGTTCGTCGCGATCGGCCGTGGTCTCGGCCAGCGTGATCAGGTCGGACTGGATGCGTCCGGTCCAGCGACCCTGCCAGGAACCTTCCCACAGGCCGCGGCCAACACCGCCGGCCGGCGACAGCGTGAACTGGCCGAGGTTGACGTAGTTGTAGGCGAACCACGGCACCATGACCAACGCGGCCACCACGGCGAGCAGGGCCCAGCCTTTGAGCCGGGCCGTCGCGCGCTGCGAGCGCACCAGCACCGGCACCGCGATCGCGAAGAAGAACGGCATCAGGAAGAAGGCCGGCCGCACCAGCGTGGTGGCGCTGAGCAAGGCGCCCGCCAGCGCGAAGTCGCGCAGCGCTCCGCCCTGCGCGGCGCGCAACACCACCAGCATTGCGGCGGTGGCCACGAAGGCCGTCCACAGTTCGGTGACGACGAGGCCGCCAAAATAGGGGAGCGGAGAGTAGAGCGCGGTCAGGCCGGCCGCCAGCAGCGCGGCCCGGGGATGCCACGCGCGCTTCACCAGCGTGAACACCAGCAAGCAGACGGCCGCAAGGACCAGGGCCTGCGCGATCGCAACCGCGGTGTTGTTGCCGACACCGAACAACCGGTAGATGACCGCGACGAACGCCGGATAGCCCGGCGTCCTGATGACTTCCGGCGCGAACGTGTCGGTGCCGGCGTAGCGGGTGAACTGGCCGGTGGTGGCGAGGCTCTCGGCGAGCCGTTGATAGCCGCGCTGGTCGCTCCAGTTCACCATCGCTTCGCGATCGGGAGCCTGGTAAACGATGTACAGCGCAGCGTGGGCGAGCGCCACGAGGCAGACAACGAGCAGGGAGCGGCGAATCAACACGACATCCTACGGTGCCTGCGCCAGATCGCGGTAGAGCGCCGCGATTTCGTCGACCAGCCGCTTGAAGCCGTAGCGATCGAGGACCCGCTGCCGCGCGCGTTCACCCATGGCCGCTCGAGCGCCGGCATCGGCCAGCAGTTCGCGGACGTGGTCGGCCAGGGTGTCGGCGTCGCCAAACGGCGCCAGGCGGCCAACCGCCGGCGAATCGATCACGTCCTTGACGCCACCGACGTCAGTACTGACACCCGGAACGCCGGAGGCCATGGCCTCGATCAGCGCCACCGGCGTGCCCTCGTTGCGCGACGTCAGCACGAAGACATCGGTTGCGCCGTAAATGGTGGCGAGGTCGCGGCGCCAGCCCAGGAACCGGACGTGACCGGCAATGCCAAGCGTGGCTGCGTACGCTTCCAGGTCTCCGCGCAGTTCGCCGTCGCCGGCAATCAACGCAACGGTCTCCGGATACGCGGCGACCGTGCGCTGCGCGATGTCGAGGAACAGCCGGTGCTGCTTGATGGCAGTGAGCCGGCCGACCGTGCTGATGACCGGCACGCCGTCGGGGATGTCCAACTCGCGCCGCGCCGTCGCGCGCGCCGCGGCATCGACCGCCGCAAACGGCGCCAGGTCGAAGCCAAGCGGCACCACGCGGTACTGACTGGCCCGGCCGATGCGATATGTGCGCTGCAGTTCGTCGCGAATCGCCGGCGAAATCGCAATGATGGCGTCGCTCAGCCGGGCGAGGCCTCGTTCCAGCGTGATGAAGATCGTCGTCATCAGCGGGCTGAAGTAGCCGTCCAGCACGTGGCCGTGGTAGGTGTGCACCACACGAGCACGCGGCGCCGAGCCGCGCGTCAGGTTATAGGCCGCCGCCGCCAGCCGGCCCAGCATGCCGGCCTTGGCCATGTGTGTGTGAACGATCGTGGGGCGAAGGCGCCGGAACTCCCGATACAACGCCAGCAGGGCGCGCAGGTCGCTCAGGGGTGCGAGCGGTCGCTGCAGGTCGGCCAGCTTGTGTGTGTCGGCGCCGGGCGGGATCAGGTACGACATGTCGCCTTCGCCGTCGCCGAGCTGCCCGTGGATCAGGCGCGAGTGCCAGCCGTGCTCGGCGAGAGCGGCGGTGAGGCGGGTGGCCTGGATCGACGGCCCGCCGATATTGAGCCGCGTGATCACGCGCGCAATCGTCGCTGGCAAGGGCGGGGGCATCGGTTCGGACATTTCGCGGCAGGCCGACCGCTATCGTTCCCTATTAGTGGGTCCCACGGCAAATGCCGTCAATGACGCCGGCCATGTCGCGCGCGTTCTGGTCGGTAATCGGCGCGATTGCCGTGCTGTGGCCAGGCCGCCTGGTCGGCCCCCTCGATGGCGCGCCGCTCGATGGCCGCCTCGAGGCCGTGGTTGTTGGCCTGGTGCTGCCCTCGCTGTGGTGGCTCGACCGGCGCGCCGTCACGGCGGTGTGGGTGCGGGTGGTGATCGTCGCGTTGCTGGCGTGGAAAGCTCTTGGCCCGGCGGTGATGGTGCAGCAGGGGCTGTGCGCGACGATGACCGCGGCGGTGCCGCTGCACGGCATCAACCAGGGCATTCCCATCGAGGAACCGTTCGGCGCGTTGCGCAGCTGGGACCTGCGGGCCGACCTGACCGCGCCGCAGCCGTCATGCACCGCGATTCTCACGCGGCCGCTGCCCACGCAAGACGCGTTTCCGGCGTGGTTCCTCAACGTCACCGATCCGATGCGCGTCGAGCGCGAGTTCACCATGCGGATTCGCGGATCGGTCGTGACAAATGATGCCCACACCCTGGACATTGCGATCGACCGCGATGTCATGCTGTCGGGCCACATCGATGGCATTCCCGTGGAAGGGACATCGATGGCGCTCGCCGCCGGCGTACATCAGGTTGATCTGTCGCTGGCGTTGACCGGCAACAACTGGCGCTTTGAGCCGACGCTGGACGGCCGCCCCCTCTGGGATGCCGCGCTGGTCACGACGTCACCGGCCGGCGCTGTCGATCGCCTGGTTGCCGCCTGGGGCTGGCTCGTTCCGGTGGCTCTGACTGGCGCACTCGTGGCCGGTCTGGCGGCAGGGCTGGCAGCGGCGATGCGCCCCACGCCAGTGACCGTGGCTTGGCTCGCCGCTGCGACCGGCGGCGCCATCGTGCTCGCGCTGATGCCGAACGAGGGTCTGCATCGCGCGGCCGGCCTGATTGGTCTGGGTGCCGTCGCGGTGCCGGTGCCGGCGCGGCTCCGCAACCTGCGCGGCGCGTTTCTGCTGGTGGGGGTGCCGTGGCTGGCGTTCTTCGCCGCGCTCTCGCTTCGCCAGGTCGGGCACTTCTCGGTCTATTCGCCAGACGACTGGTTGACCTACCAGGTGGCCGGCCATCGCATCTACATGCAAGGCTATTGGCTCGAGGGTGGTAACGCCGTGTTTGATTTCCAGCCGTTCTATCGCTGGATGACCGGCGCGTTGCACCTGGTCTTCGGCGACTCGAGCGTGGGTGAAGTCTATTGGGACGCGGCCTGCCTGCTGATGGGCGCCCTGCTCGCGTTTCACTTCACGCGCCGGGCCGGCGGCTTTCGCTGGGGCATCGCTGCGGCGGCGGCCACCCTGGCGACGTTCACGCTCGGCACGCCGTGGTATTTCTTTGGCCGCGGTCTCTCGGAGATCGCGGCAGCCGGGTGGGCCTTCCTCGCCGTCTTCTTCCTGCTGCGCGCAAGGCGGGGCAGCCTCGCGTGGGCCGTCAGTGCCGCAGTGATGGCCGTGTTGATGTTCTACACCCGCCTCAACCACCTGTTGTTTGCCGGCTTCCTGCTGGCCGCTTGCTTCTCGCTCCGCACGCCCGCGACCGTGGCTGCCGTCAGGCAGTCGTGGTCGAGCCTGCGGAGATTACCCGCGGCGGTGTTTGCCGGCGGCTTCGTGGCTGGCGTCCTGTTCTTCATGTGGCGGACCTGGCACTACACCGGTGTGTTCAGTTTGTTTCACGGCACCAGCCTCAAGGTGAACGACACCGGGCTGCGTCCGTGGACACTGCTCGACGGTGAGGCGTGGAGCAAGGTGGCCCACAGCCTGGCGACGCTGGTGTTGATGAACGAGCCGCCGCGCCCCGACCCGCGTGCGTTGATCATGGTGGCCGGCGCCGTGATTGCAGTCGCCGCGCTGCTGCAGACCCCGGTGGCCCGGCGCCTGCCGGCGACCGTGGTGATCATCGCCGTCGGGGCCAGCGTCTCGGCGTTCTTCGCGCATGCCCACGGTTATCCCGGGCGGTTCTCGATCCATCTCGTCCCGTTCGCCAGCGCGCTGGTAATGATCGCCGGCGCCCAGCTGGTGCGACTGAGGGCCGTCCGAGCATGACGACCCGGTCAGCTCGTGCCGCACTGGCCGGCGCCGGCATGACGCTGGCGGCCGCTGCCGTCGCCGCCGTGATGCTGGTGCCGGAGCGCGCGCAGTTGGTGTTGCTGATTGCCTCGAGCGGCGCCAACGAAGTCGTCTTCCCGGTGGCCTACTGGGTGGCCGCCGCACTGTGGGCCTGGCTGGCTGCCTCCGTGCTCGGCGCGCCGGCGCGTCCGGTGGTGGCGCGAGCCATTGGCGTTGCCGCCACCCTGCATGTGCTGGTGCTGCTGGCAGCGTTCGCCGTCCGTCTCGCCGAACCCGCGACCTTCAGCACGCCGTTCTACTGGATGTACGCCCGCCTGTTCTCGGCCGCGGTCCTGGCCGGCGCGACCTGGTGGGCCGTGGTCGCGCTTCGCGCCATGTCGATGCCTGCCGCACGGTTGGCGCTGATCGATCTGCCGGTCGGCGCCGGCGCGCTGGTCCTGGCGGCCGCCTTGCTGCGCCACGATCCGCTGATGGCGGCGATTGGCCTGGTGCTGGGCGGTCTGGTCGCGGCCACGGCCGATGCGGCCGATCCGCTGTCGATCGTGCCACCGCCGGTGCGCCGGCTACTCGCCAGCGAACGCGTCTTCCTGCTAGTGGTGTTCTGCGCGGCCCTCTTGCTTCGCCTGCTCTATCTGCGCCAGGTGATGACGAATCCAAACTACGTCGAAACCGGAGCCGACGGACCGGTGTACGACGAGCTGGCCTGGTCGATTGCGCGCGGCGAGGGCATCCGCCAGTCGTTCACGGATAGATTCCCGCTGCTCCTGCTGGGCTACGTCTGGCTGGCGAGCGGGGTCTACGCGATTGCCGGCCACAGCTACTTTGCCCTCTGCGCGTTGCAGGCGGTGATCGGATCGGCGGCGTGCCTGGTCCTCTACGCGATCGCGAAGGACCTGTTCGGCGTGCTGATTGCGCGGGTGTCGGTGGTGTTTGCGGTGATTAGTTTCCCACTGCTGTTCGCGGCGGCGGCGATCGGCCACCAGGCCATTGACGTGTTCCTGACCCTGGTCCTGGTCTGGTTGCTGTGGCGGGCGGCGACGACGGCGCAGCCGGCCTGGTGGACGTGGGCGGCGATCGGCGCCCTGTTCGGCCTTGCCATTGCCGTCCGCGAAACCGTCGTGTTCTTCCTCGCCTTCATCATCCTGTGGATTCCATTCGTGTTCCGCCGCCGGGCGTGGCGCGGCTCACCCGTGGCGATCGCCGCGCTGCTGGCCGGCGTGCTGGTGCTGTTGTTGCCCGTGCTGGCGCCGAAGGTGGCCAGCGAGCAGAAGCGGCTGGGCCTGCGCATCCACTTCGATCGCCTCTACACCGGCGAGGCCGACCCCAACGCCATTCGCACCGAGATCGTGGGCCCGCTGTCGTCGCCGGCGGCGGCCGCCCGGCAACTCGTCAGCTCTCCGCTGCTGGTGCTTGGCACCCTCGGTCGAGCCTGGGGCCGCAACATCGCCCTGCAGTTCTTCTCACAGCCGTACGGCGGCTTCGACCTGGTGTTTCTCTCGAAGGGCACGCCGTACTACTACGGACTGTGGATCTACGTGTACCTGCTGGCCGCGGCCGGGCTGATCGCCGCCTGGCGGGGCGCGTGGCGCCCGGGCCCGCGCGCGATGGGCCTCGCCCTGATCGTCGGTGTTGTGCTGTCCAGGACGTTCCCGCACGTCGTGCTCGAGTCGAACTATCGCCATCGTGTGCCGATCGAGCCGTTCCTGATCCTGGTGACCGCGGCGGCGGTAGTGGCCCTGGTTGTGTCCGCGCGAGGTCAGTCGGAAGCCATGATCGGCGAGGCGCCATGGCGCTGACCAGGCGCAAGTTCGTGCTGTTCGCGGCCGCGGCCGTAATGTTGTCGGTGCTGTTGACCCTGGTCGTCGCCCTGGCTGCCGACCTTTACCTCCACCAACGCGCCGAGAAATCGGCTGGCCTGAATCGCTGGGGCTATCGCGGGCCCGTGGCCGGCCGCAAGCAGGCCGGCGAGCTGCGCGTGGTCATGCTCGGCGGCAGCACGGCCTTTGGATATGGTGTCACCTGGGATGAGGCGATTCCGGCGCGGCTCGAGCGCGAACTGAATGCGAGCGGTGGTGCGCCATTCAGCGTGGTCAATCTCGGCTTCAACAACGAGGGTGTCTACTCGTTCCTCCCGACGTTGCAGGACTACGAGTCGCTCGACTACGACCTGGTGGTTCTCTACGAGGGCTACAACGACCTGTTTGGCGACCAGGCGCCCAATCTGGCTGTTTACCGGCATGAGTCCGTCGTGTTCCGCCTGACCGGCTACTTCCCAATCCTGCCGCTCGCGCTCAACGAGAAGGCGCTGGCGTTGCGCCACGGCAGCCTCGATGCGGCCTATGCCGCGATCCGGCGCGAGCCCGGCGCGACCACGGTCTTCCGCCCGGGCCTTGCCAGCCGCACGTCGGCGACCGCCCTGGAGGCGGCCGAATCGGTGTCGAACGCGCTCGGCCGGCAACTCGGCCGCTTCGCCGCGCAACCGTCGGCTGCCCCGCACGCCAGCGAGGCGGGCTGCGCCACGCCGTGGTCGCACTACTGCGACTCGGTGTTCGCGGCAGCGCGTCATGCCGCGGAGCGCGGCAAGGCGGTGGCGATTGTCGGGCAGCCGCTGCTCGCCAGTGACGGCCGTGAGCCCCATCGCCTTCAGCAGCAGGCACTGGCCGATATGGTCCGGCGCAAGTTCGCCGGCAGCCCGCGCGTTCGCTACGTTGACCTGACCGGCACCGTGAACCTCGCGGACTCGACCATCGCCTTCGACGGCATGCACCTTAATGCCGGCGGCAACGCCATGGTTGCGAGAGCGTTGGCACCCGCGGTGCGAGAACTTACGACGGCCGTGGGGACCGCCGCATCCAGATGATCGACCGGTCGGCAGCGCGGCGGCGGCTTCTCGCCGCGGCTGCCGCCGTGGTCGCGGTGCTGGCGGGCGTGGCGGCTTGGTCGCCGGAGCCCGACCGCGTGACCGATCGCGGCGCCTACGAAGCAACCGCGGCGATGGGAATTGTCCCCGACTGCAGGGACCTGCACTGTTTCCGCGTGCTCGTGCCGTGGATGCTGGGACCGCTGCCGGTGGCCTCGATCGTGAAATGGAAGGGGTATGCGGTGGCCGCCAACGCCGCCGCGGCGGCCGCGGTCGTGGCGCTGGCGCTGGCCTGGGGTTTGTCGCGGCGCGCGGCCATGATGGCCGGCGCGCTCACCGCATTTGGTTTCGGCTCGCTCTACACGTTGCACGACCCGTTCACCGCCGATCCACTCATGTACGCCCTGGCGCCGCTCGTGCTGTGGTTGATCGTGAAGGAGCGAGTAGCCATTGGCACCGCGATTGGCGTGATTGGCGTGCTGGCGAAGGAGTTCGTCGCGGCGACGCTGTTCATCGCCGCCGCCGACGCCGCGCTCGCCGGCCGGCGCGACCTGGCGTGGCGAATCCTGGCCGGCGCCAACCTGGCCGTGCTGGCGTGGCTGGCCCTGCAGCTCACGCTCATCTTGCGGTTCAACTACGGCTACGATGACAACCCGTCCACGCACCTGCTGGCCGGGGGATACCTTGCCAAGTGGCTGAACGAGATGAGCCCCCGCAGCGCGGCGTACGCCCTCATCGGCGAATTCGGCGCCATGTGGCTCCTGGCACCGGCCGGCGCCTGGCTCGCGCCAGCCGCCCTGCGCCGGCTGCTGCTGGTTTGCGCGCCGGTGGCGGCGCTCTTCGCCTACGTGCAACAGCCGGATCGGGCACTGTGGAATTTTCATTTCATCGTCACGCCGCTGGCGGCGCTCGTGCTGGCGCGCGCGCCGGGCGTGATCGCCTGGACGACCCTGGGCCTTTTCGTGCTCGCCAATCTCAGGTTGGGCGGCCAGCTGCCATCGGTGCCGTCGGCCGCAGTTCCGCTGGCGTTGTCTTTCGTCATGGCCCTGGTCGCAATCGCCGCGGTGGTGGGCGCGAAGAACGGCTCACCCATGCACATGGCTGAGGGGCGCGCGTAACGATGCCATGGCCCCTGAAGCTGGTGCTCGCCGGCGAAGCCGTGGCAATGGCCCTGATGCTGATGGTCGTGGCCGATCAGTTTGCCCACAAGCAAGTGCAGGCGGTGGCCGGGGTTAACAGCTGGGGCTATCGCGGCGCCGTCATGCCGCAGAAGGCGGCTGGCGAGCTCAGGATCGCCATGGTCGGCGGCGATCGCGGATTCGCGTGGGGCATGGCTCCCGAAGAGACCACCGTCGCGTATCTTCGCGGCGTGATCGAGCGTCATCTCGTCGTCGTTGGTCGTTCGACCAGAACCACCGCGGTGAATCTCAGCGCCCTGGGGTTGCCGGCGTCATCGTACGCGGGCCGCATCGCGCAGTTCGCATACCTCGCTCCCGACGTGATCTGTCTCTACATCGATCTCCCTGATCGTGAAGGGGGCGCCACGCTCCCGCCGAACGACTCTGCCGTCACGGCGCTCACCGGGTATGTGCCGATGCTGCCGCTGCTGCTGCGCGACAAGGGCCGCGCGATGACCAGCGACGGCAGTGCCTTCGCCGGTTCTGCGGTGGGCGCCATGGGTGGCCTGCTGCGGCGCACCGACCGCGCGTTGTACTCCTGGTTGCCGCGGCCGGTGGCGCCTTCGGGAACCCGTCGCGAGGCCCTTGGCCGCGCCGTTGACGCGGCGCTTTCGGCGGCTCGTGCCGTCGTGACGGTGGTGCCGGCGCCCGTGTCATCGTCCGAATGGCCGGCGCACCGCGACGCCATTGGGGTCTTCACGATGCGCGCCGCCGTCGAGCCGCGCCTTCGCAACGTGGACCTATCCACGATTGGTCGGCTGTCAGATCCCCAGTTGCTGATCGATGGCTACAATTTCGGCGCCGCCGGCCAGTCGCTGGCAGCCGACGCGATTGCCCCCGCCGTAATCGCCGCCGTCGAATCGGCCGGCGTCGTTTCGCCGCTGGTGAACTCCACCGGAGACCCCCGTTGACCGGCGGCGGTGCGGCCGCGCATTTCTGGCGAGGCGCACCGTGGCACTTCGCCGGCGTCCTGGTGGTCCTGGCGACCGTCGCCTGGCTGGCGCCGGCGCCGTTTCCCACCGACCAGCAGATGATGGAGAAAGTGGGGCAGGGCGTAATCGTCCCCGGGTGCGCCGACCTCAATTGCTTTCGCGTGCTTGTGCCGGCGGTGGTCGAGTCGCTGCCCGGCCCGGTGCTCGAACGCTGGCGTGCCTACGCGGCGCTGGCCAACGCCGCTTCCGGAATCGCAGCCGGGCGGCTCGCGCTGGCTGTGGGACTGGCGCCGCACGCCGTCACACTGACGATCTGGCTGTCGGCGCTTGGCGCCGGCAGCTTCTCGACGGTTTACCACCCCTTCAATGCCGATCCCCTTGTCTTGTTTCTCGCGCCGGTGACGACCTGGCTGCTGCTGCGCGGCCGTGACGGCGCCGCTGGAGTCCTGGCGGGCATTGGCATCTTTGCCAAGGAGTTTGCCGCGGCGCCGCTCTACATCGCCGCCGCGGCGGCGGCGCTGCAGCGCCGGTGGTCAACGTTCGGCCGCCGGCTCGCCATCGCCGTGGCTGTAACCGCGCTGTGGGTCGGGCTGCAGTTGTCGCTGATGTTTGCGTTCAACTACAGCTACAACGACAACCCTTCGTCCAAGCCGCTGGCAGGGGGATATCTAAGGCTGTGGCTCTCGCACGTGACGCCGGTGACCGCCGCATTCGGACTGTTCGGCGCCTTTGGCGCCGTCAACCTGTTGCTGCCACTCGGGTGGAAGCTGGCGTCGCCGGCGCTTCGCGCGCTTTCCCTGGGTGCGATCCCTGCGTTGCTGGCGTTCGTCTACGTGGCCACGCCGGAACGTGCGCTGTGGAACTTCTACTTCCTCGCCATTCCGGTGGGCGCCATCGTGCTGGCGCATGTGCCGGTGGCATGGTCGTGGGTGTTCGTGGCGGCATACACCCTGGCCAACTTCCGCATTGGTTCCCAGATTTCGCAGGTGCCGGAATCGCGGTATGCGCTGGCAGTGTCGATAGGCATCGCCCTGTTCGCGGTGGCCCGCGCCTGGCGCGCCGCCCGGCTTGCGCCTGACCTCACCGCCGCCACGATATGACGCACAAAGGTCCGGCCAACCCGGAAAAATCGTTCGGTATCTCGGTCGGCATTGTCCTGCTGCTGATCGCCGCCTTCCTGGTCTGGCGCGAGCGCCTGGCCACCGCGCAGGTCGTTGGCGGCATTGGCGCGGTGCTGCTGCTGCTGGGCCTGGTGCAGCCGCGACTGCTGAAGTGGCCGAGCGCCGTCTGGTGGCGCTTCGCGATGATTCTCGGCTACGTCAACGCCCGCATCATCCTGACCGTCATCTTCACCATCATCTTTAGCCCCCTCGGGTTGCTGTGGCGGTTGATCGGCAACGATCCGCTGACCAGGAAGCGCCGCAACTGGCCCGGGTGGTCGCCCTATCCGGCCCGCTATCGCAAGCCCGATCACTTCACGAGGATGTACTGAGGTTCCCATGGCCAAGAGTCGAGTCCTGTCCGAGTTCTTCCAGTTCCTCAAGCAGGAAAAGAAGTACTGGCTGATGCCAATCGTCATCGTCTTTCTGTTGTTCGGTTTGTTGATCGTGTTCTCGCAGACCAGCGCCGTCGCCCCGTTCATCTACACCCTGTTTTAGGGCGTGTGAGAGGCTCGCGCCT
>JBFWUK010000039.1:31473-35402 GCA_050247355.1 Vicinamibacterales bacterium
CTCGCGCCTCCGGCATTCGCGGGGAAGGCCCAGGAACTCAGTAACCCCAGGAACACAGTGACCCCCAGGAACGCAGTGACCCCTACGCGCGCAGCGCGCCCCCAGTGACCTACATTCTCGGCATCTCCGCGTACTACCACGACTCGGCCGCCTGCCTGGTAGCCGACGGACGGGTCGTGGCCGCCGCGCAGGAGGAGCGCTTCACGCGCAAGAAGCACGACGCGTCGTTTCCGTCGCAGGCTGTGGCCTACTGCCTGCGCGAGGCCGGCATCACGGCGGCGCAACTGGATCTGGTTGGCTTCTACGAGAAGCCGCTGGTCAAGTTCTCGCGGCTGCTCGAGACCTACGTCGCGTCGGCGCCGCTCGGCCTGCGCTCGTACCTGATGGCCATGCCGTTGTGGTTGACCGAGAAGCTGTGGATGTCGGACGACATCGCCGACCGGCTCGAAGGCTACGACGGGCCGGTGATGTTCGGCGAGCATCACGAATCGCACGCCGCCTCGGCGTTTTACCCGTCGCCGTTCGAACAAGCCGCCGTGGTGACCATCGACGGCGTCGGCGAGTGGGCCACTTCGTCGATTGGTGTCGGCAAGGGACACGATCTCGAGATTCTTCACGAACTGCGTTTCCCGCACTCGCTCGGCCTGCTGTACTCCGCGTTCACCTATTTCGCCGGCTTCCGCGTCAACTCCGGCGAGTACAAGGTGATGGGCCTGGCCCCATACGGAGAGCCCAAGTACGTCAAGGCCATCAGGGACCATGTCGTCGACATCAAGGACGATGGCAGCCTGTGGATGAACCAGGAGTACTTCACCTACGCGCACGGCCTGACGATGACCGGGTCGCGGATGGAGCAGTTGCTGGGCGGACCGGCCCGCAAGCCCGAGAGCCGGCTGACCCAGCGCGAGATGGACCTGGCCCGATCGATCCAGGAGATCACCGAAGAGGTGATGCTCAAGATGACCGCGTTTGCGCACAAGGAAACCGGCATGCGCGACCTGTGCCTGGCCGGTGGCGTCGCTCTCAACTGTGTCGGCAACGGCCGCATCCTGCGTGAGGGGCCGTTCGAACAGGTGTGGGTGCAGCCGGCCGCCGGCGACGCCGGCGGTGCCCTTGGCGTCGCCCTGAGCCTGTGGCACAAGCACCTGGATCGGCCGCGTACTAGTTCTGAATCAACCGGGAGCTGGGAGCGGCCGAATAGGGTGTCCGCCTCCGCGGCCGAAGGCCGCTCCGGCGAGACCTCGCCGAAGCTCGCGCCAGCCTCTCACGCGAGCGAAGGCGGGCCGAAGTACGACGACGGCATGAGCGGTTCCTATCTCGGCCCCGCCTATAGCGAAGCCGAGATTGCCGAGGCGATCGCCAAGGGCGGTTGGGTGGCGCGCAAGGTCGATCGCTCAGTACTGGCCGACGAAGTGGCGGCGGTGCTGGCCTCCGAGAAAGTCGTCGGGCTCTTACAGGGCCGCATGGAGTTCGGGCCGCGCGCTCTCGGTGGCCGGTCAATCATCGGCGATCCGCGCTCGCCCAAGATGCAGGCGCAGATGAACTTGAAGATCAAGTTCCGCGAGTCGTTCCGCCCCTTCGCGCCGGCGGTGCTGCGCGAGCACGTTGCCGACTGGTTCGAGCTCGACGGCGACAGCCCCTACATGCTGATGGTCGCCGACGTGAAGGCCGAACGCCGCCTGCCCGTTCCGCCGGAAGCGGAGCAGTTGTGGGGCATCGAGAAGCTCAACGTGCCCCGTTCGACGGTACCGGCCATCACGCACGTTGACTACTCGGCGCGCATCCAGACCGTGCGCCGCGAAACCAGCCCGCTCTACTACGACATCATGGCCGCGTTCCACGCCCGGACCGGCTGTCCTGTCATCATCAACACTTCCTTCAACGTTCGCGGCGAGCCCATTGTCTGCTCGCCGGAAGACGCCTACCGCTGCTTCATGCGCAGCGACATGGACGTGCTGGTGCTCGAAAACTTCCTGCTCGAGAAGGCCGACCAGCCCAAGCGCGCGGAAGACGAGAACTGGAAGACCGAGTTCGTCCTGGATTAATGGCGTCCCATCAACTGAGCGACAAGCCCGAGCGGATCTCGCGGGCGGCCTACGTCGAGCTGCTCATGAACCTGACCCGGCGCGAGGTCAAGGGCCGCTACAGCCAGTCGCTGTTCGGCGCTGGCTGGGCCATCGCGCAGCCGCTGGCCATGATGGCGGTGTTCACGCTGGTGTTCTCGCGCCTGGCCGAGATGCCGTCGGATGGTGCGCCGTATCCACTATTCACCTTTGCGGCGCTGGTGCCATGGTTCTTCTTCTCGAACTCGGTGAACACCGGGACGATGAGCCTCATTACTTACCGGAACATCGTCACCAAGACCTACTTTCCGCGCGAGATCGTGCCGCTCGCCCAGGTTGGTTCGCGGCTGGTGGACCTGGCGGCGGCGACGGCTTTGTTCGTGCTGCAGATGATCTATTACCAGGTCGCGGCCGGCCGGTGGCTTGCCCTGGCGCCGCTGTTCATCCTGTTGCTGATCATGTTCGCGCTCGGCGTGACGCTGACGACGTCGGCGCTCAACGTGTTCTACCGTGATGTCAATCCGGTGGTGCAGATTGGCCTGCAGTTGTGGCTCTATCTCACGCCTGTGGCGTACCCGTTGTCGGCGGTGTCGCCGCAGTACCAGAAGTGGTTCCTGTTGAATCCCCTGACCGGCGTGATCGAAGGCCTGCGCGCGGTCGTGATCTTCAACCGCGCGCCGGACTGGGGCGTGGTCGGCGTTTCGGCAGCACTGATCCTGGCGCTGCTCACCGCGTCGGCCATCCTGTTCAAGAAGACCGACAAGTACTTCGCCGACGTGATCTAGTGCTGTAGCGTCCGGCTTTAGCCGGACCATTCGGACGCCAGGTCCGCCTGAAGGCGGACACTACAAGTAGTTCAATTCGCGGTGCCCATCGCCATTCAACTCGACCGCGCCTCAAAGCGCTATCGCACCGGCCGCTCGCGCACGGTGGTCGATCTCGTTGCCTCGAGCCTGAGCGGGCTGCGCGGCCGGACCGACGAGGTGCACAGCGCGTCGCGCGGCAAGATCAGCTCGACCATCCACGCCCTCAAGGACGTGTCGTTCGAGGTGCCCGAGGGCGCCGGCCTTGGCATCATCGGGCGCAACGGCGCCGGCAAGACGACGCTGCTGAAGCTCATCTCGCGCGTCACCTGGCCGACCAGCGGCAAGGTGCGCGTAGCCGGCCACGTCGTGTCGCTGATTGAACTCGGTGCCGGCTTTCATCCCGAGCTGACCGGCCGCGAGAACGTTTACCTGGGTGGCGGCCTGTTCGGCTTGACGCGCAAGGAGGTCGATCAGCGGTTCGACGAGATCGTCCACTTCGCCGACGTCGAGCGCCTGATCGACACGCCCATGAAGCGCTACTCATCGGGCCTGTATGCGCGGCTTGGTTTTGCCGTCGCCATCCACAGCCGTCCCGACATCGTGCTGGTGGACGAGGTGCTGTCGGTGGGTGATGCCGCCTTCCGGCGCCGCGCGCTCGAAGCGCTGCGCGGCCTGATTGCCGCCGGCAAGACCGTGCTGTTCATCTCGCACGACATGTGGAACGTGCGTCGCCTGTGCAGCCAGATTCTGTGGATGGAAGAGGGCACCGTCCGCGCGCACGGCCCGGCCGGCGAGATCGCCGAGCGCTACATGAACGAGGTCAACCTGCAGGCGCTTGCCAACCAGGAGACGTCGCTGCAGAGCCACCGTGGCGGCACCGGCGAAGTGCGCTTCGATCACATCGAGGTCGTCAACCAGTCGGGTGCGCCATCGACTACGTTTGCGGCGGCCGACACCCTGGTGGTGCGCGGCGCCTACACCGCGGCCATGCCGGTCGAGCGGCCGGTGTTTCAGGTGGCCATTGTCGACGTCGATACCGGCGTGATCGTCACCACGGCCA
>JBFWUK010000040.1:0-35067 GCA_050247355.1 Vicinamibacterales bacterium
CCGCCGGCCTCGTAGTGCGCGATCACCTCTTCCAGCGTCGCAATGCTGCCGTCGTGCATGTACGGCGCGGTCTCGGCGATGTTGCGCAGCGACGGCGCCTTGAACCGGCCCATGTCCTCATCGTCTTCCGACACCGCGTGGACGCCGGTATTGGGCGCGGGGTACGAGCCCTTGCCGTCGATGTTGTAGAGGCCGGTGTTGTGGAACTCGATCTCGAGGAAGCCCTTGCCGACGTAGTCGGCGGTCTCGGTGAAGTTGAAGCCGCCGTGGCAGTGGAAGCACTCGGTCCGCTCCGAGAAGAACAGCTCCTCGCCGCGCTTCGCTGAATCGGAGATGGCGATCGGATCCTGACCCGTCCGATAGCGATCGTACGGGGAACGGCCCGTGATCAGCACGCGCTCGAACGAGGCGATGCCCCTGGTGATGTTGCCGAGCGTGATCGGCTGGGCCTCGCCTGGGAACGCCCTGGCAAACAACTCGACGTACTTGGGATCGGCCGCGAGTTTCGCCAGCATCTCATTCTCTTTGCCCGACAACCCGAGTTCGATCGGCTCGTCACCGAACATCGGCACCAGGGCCTGGGTCTCGAGCCTGCGCTGCGTCGGGTTGGCCCAGGTCAGCACCGGGCTGTAAGCGATGTTGCCCAGGCTCATGCTGCCGCGCGGATGCACCTCGCCGGTGACGCCGACGCCGCGCGCCTTCTCGTCGGCGAAAGCGCGGTCCTGCTTGTGGCACGACGCGCACGAGAACGTGTTGTCGACCGAGAGCCGCGTGTCGTAGAACAGGTGGCGGCCCAGTTCGACCTTCTCGGCGCTCATCGGGTTGTCGGCCGGCACCTTAGGCCGCGGGAATCCCGGCGGCAGGTCCCACAGGTAGCTGCCGCCCGAACCCGGCGCCGCGAGCGTCAGCTTCACGCCGCCAAGGGTTCTCACGTAGGCGACGACCTGCCACCGTGCCCGTTCGGCGAGATCCCGTGCGGCGGGCATGCCGCTCTCGGCCACGCCGTTGCTGATGACCCAGTAGATCTCGCCGTCGGCGTGCTCGCGCATGCGCGGATCGCTGAGATCGGTCGGACGGATGCGCCCGTTCTGCCACAGCAGGGGTCCCTTGCCGTCGGCGCCATGACATTGGGCGCACCTGGCGGCGTAGGCCTTCTCTCCCGCCGTCACGTCGTCCTGGGTCAGCTCGAGGGGGCTGGTAAGCATGCGCGACTGCGCCGGCGCCCGGTGCAGGTGCGGAGGTTCCTGGACGGCGGCCGCAACGGCCGCCGCCCAGGCACACGCGGCCAGCATGAGGGCTGTCAGGCCGGCGCGCGATGTCATCAGCGGGGCGCCGCCATGGTGGTTGCGGCCGGACGAACGGTGAACACGCGCTGCGGGCCCGCAGGCTGATCGCCAATCGCCAGGCCGAGTTGCTTGAACAGCGGCACGCACTCGGCGTCGTTCGATGCCGCCATGCATCCCATCGCCGTCTTTTCCTGGTTGAGGTCAACGTTGCTCTCGGCCAGCAGCGTCTTCAGGTCGAGGCGGATCTCGTCTCGGCCCAGTCGATACGGCACGTCGATAGCCGCCAGGTTGGGGTTCTTGCACGACACGGCCGGTACCGACGGCGAGCCGTCCGGCGTGCAGCCGGTGCTGCCCAGGTGCACCATCCAGCCCTTGGGCTGCCCGGTGCTGCGGATGTCGAGACGCATGAACTTGTAGCCGGCGTTCCAGCTCCAGAACATGCGGCTCAGGTTGAGCGGCGACGGCTGCAAGGTGACCTCGCGATGGTTGACCTCGAGCGGCAGGCCGAGCGCGAAGCGCACGCCAACGTAGTCGCCGGCCGGCGCGGTGCCCTCGATCACGTGACGCGTCTCGGGGGTGCCATTGACGCACGTGCCGGTGGCGTCTTCGAAGTCGACCAGGGCAATGCCGCCCGTCTGCCACAGCCCGTCTTCGGTGAGCTTCACCGGGACCTCGCCGCCATCGGCGCGAACCAGCCGCACGTTGGAGGCGAAGAAGCGAAAATCGGTGACCTGCACGGTCGACGCCGTGGTCCCAATGCCCGTGAACTTACCGGTGCAGGCGAACGGCGCGTCGCCAACCGTCGCCGCGAATCGAATGGACACAGGCATGGCGCCTTGCGCCAGCGCCGGCGAAGCAAGTGCTGCCATCATTGCCGCGAGGCTACCAAAACGGGTCAGTCGTGTCTGCATGGGCGTATTCTGACGCGCCGCCCAGCGGTCCGGAGTGCGGCGAATTGTCGCGGTGGCGAGAAGCGGCCCTGCGGCAAAACGCCGCTCCCCTGCTAATGGCGACCCGGCTACCATGGAGGTATGCCGCGACCCACTGCCCTGCTCGCCCTGTTCCTGTTGCTGGCCTCGGCCGCGCCGGGGTTTGCCCAGGCGAACGTCGACGAAGCGGCCGACCGCCTGTTCCATCGCGTCATGAGCCCGTACTGCCCAGGCAAGCTGCTGGCGACGTGCGGCTCGAGCCAGGCCGACACGCTGCGGCAGGAGATTCGCCAGGACCTGGCGGCCGGAAAGCCGGCCGACGAGATCGAGGCGGCACTCTATTACCGCTTCGGTGACTCGATTCGAAGCGAGCCGAAGACAAGCGGTGCCGGACTGGTCGCATGGGTGTTCCCGGCCGTGCTGCTGTTGGCAACCGGCGCGTGGCTGGTGCTCTGGCTGCGGCGCGCGCACCCCACTGAGGCGGAAGAGCCCCTGCCGGCGCTGGCCGTGTCGCCGCAGATGCGCGATCGGCTGGATGATGAGTTGCTGGAGTTGAACTAGTTTGGTCCGCCTGAAGGCGGACGCTACGAGCAAGACCAGGTCCGCCTGAAGGCGGACGCTACGAGCAAGACCCGGCCCGCCTGAAGGCAGACGCTACGAGCAAGACCCGGTCCGCCTGAAGCGGACGCTACATCGGCGATCAGCGGGCGGTCGGGAACTTCGACAACTTGCGCTGCAGCGATCGGCGGTGAATGCCGAGCAGCCGCGCCGCCTGCGAGACGTTGCCGTCGCAGTCGTTGAGAATCCGCTGAATGTGCTCCCACTCCACACGCGCCAGTGAGGGAACTTCGACGGTTGCCGGTTGCGTCACGTCCCGCCCCTCGAACGCCGCCAGCACCTGGTCCGCATCCACCGGCTTGGTCAGGTAGTGGGTCGCACCGAGCTTCACACTTTCCAGCGCGGTGGCAATGCTGCCATAACCGGTCAGCACCACAATCCTGGTGGTGGGATCAATGGCGTGCAGGCCGCGGACCACGTCGAGGCCGCTGCCGACCGGCAGCTTCAGATCGACGACGGCCAGTTCCGGACTCTCGTGCCGCGCCGCCGCCAGGGCCTCGTCCACCGACGCCACGGCGCGGACATCGCAGCCACGGGCCGTCAGCGCGCGGCCAAGGCGTTCGCGAAACCGCTCGTCGTCTTCGACCAGCAGCACGCTTGGCGCGGAACGATCGCGAGAGTCAGGCGAAATGTCCATTGACCGTAAAGGATACCGTGGCCACCGTGCCACGTCCCGCCTGTGACGCCAGCGAGAATTGCCCGCCCCACTGTTCGACGAACGTGCGCGCCAGGAACAGGCCGAGGCCGAAGCCGGCCCCCGCCGGCTTGGTGGTGAAGAACGGCTCGCCGGCGCGGGCCGCGGTGGCTTCGTCCATGCCGCGTCCGCTGTCGCGCACCGCGAAGGTCAGCGAAGCGGGCGCGGTGGTGACCGCAATCTCGACCCGGCCGTCGTCGTCCGACGCGTCCAGCGCGTTCTTGATCAGGGTGGTCAGCACGCGGGCGACGCCAACCTGCGGCAGCCGCACGCTGGTCGCCGGTCCGGTCATCGTCACCTGCACCCGCGAGGCGGCGCCCGACGGCAGGGCGTCGATGGCGGCGCCGATAACGACCGCCGGATCGATGGCCGCCGGCGGATCGGCGGTGGTCGCGTCGGCGCGGCCGCTCATTTGATCGAGGATCTGGCGGCAGCGTTCAACCTGCGAGCGAATCAAGGCCGCGTCCTCGATCAGCGATGCATGGTTCGAGGCTTCGGCCTCGCGCATCAGTTCCTTCGACGCCACCGCGATCGTCGCCAGCGGTGTCGCCAGTTCGTGGGCGGCGCCGGCGGCCAGAGTGGTCAACGACGCCAGCCGTTCTTGCGCCGCAGCCACCTGGCGGGCCTCGGCCAGCGCCCGCTCGCGCTGGTCGAGGGCTTCGCGCACGCGAGTGACGAAGAACCCGATCAGCACCGCAGCCGATAGAAACGCGACCCACATGCCGGCCAGGTGTCCGGCCAACTCGTCGGCCGGCCGGTGGGCGGCATGGGGATCGGCGGGCGGGGTGATTGCGAAGAGAACGGCATAGCCGGTGACCGCGAGGGCCGCGATCGTCCAGGTCCAGCGTGAACCCAGCGTCACGGCGGCCAGCGCGATGTACACCAGGTAGACGGTGGTGAACGGATTGGACGTACCGCCGGTCAGCCACAGCAAGGCCGTCAGCAGCGCCACATCAAGCGCCAGTACGGCACCGAACACGCGGGGCCTCGGTGGACGCCCGCGGGCGACCCAGCGTCCCAGCACCAGGTTGCTGGCGGCCAGCACCACGATCAGGGCTGCGATCGGCGCCAGCGGCAGTGCCAGGCCGAGCGCTTGCACCGCGACGGCCACGCCGATCGCCTGCGCCAGGACGGCGGCCCAGCGCAGCCGGACCAGCCAGTGTCCGGTCACGAGCGGTCCGGCGTCGAGGGGCAGTTCAGGCATCGCGCGTCAAGTGTAACCGGCCGGCGAGAGGTGCGCCGGATGCCGCCACCGACTCAGTCGCCGAGTCCGTGGCGACGCATGCGAATGTAGAGTTGATGCCGGGTGAGACCCAGTTCCTTGGCCGCCTTGGACTTGTTGAAGCGCGCGTTCTGGAGCGCCTGGGCAATCGTCGCCCGCTCGATCGAAGGCAAATCGCGAGGGGACGCGGCCGCCGCTGCTGATGAAGGCAATTCCGACGCGGCCGGTCTGGCGGCAGCGGGTAGCGTCGGCAGGGCAAGGTGGTGATCCGTGATCAACCCGCCATCGCACAGGATGGCCGCGCGCTCGAGGGCGTTCCGCAATTCACGGATGTTGCCCGGCCAGTGGTGCGCGAGCAGCATTTGCCTGGCTTCGCGCGAAATACCGGCCGGCGGGCTGGCGAAGGCGCGGCTGAACTCGGACAAGAACGCCTCGGTCAGCGGCAGGATGTCGTCGCGGCGATCGCGCAACGCCGGCAGCCGAATCGCAAACACGTTCAGGCGATAGAACAGGTCTTCGCGGAACTGCCCGTTGGCAATGGCCTTCGGCAGGTCCCGATTGGTGGCTGCTACGATTCGCGCGTCGGTGCGGAGAACCCGGGTCCCGCCCAGCCGCTGGAACTCGCGTTCCTGCAGCACGCGCAGGAACTTCGCTTGCGCCGACGGGCTCATCTCGCCAACTTCATCGAGGAACAGCGTCCCGCCGGCCGCCTGCTCCAGTTGGCCCGGCTTGCTCTGCATCGCCCCGGTAAAGGCGCCACGTTCGTAACCAAAGAGTTCGGCCTCGAGCAACTGCTCGGGTAGTGCGGCGCAGTTGAGCGCGATGAAGGGTCCGTGCTGGCGGGCCGAGGCCCGATGCAGGAACCGCGCGATCACTTCCTTGCCGGTGCCGGACTCGCCGAGCAGCAGCACCGTGGTGTCGGTTGCGGCCACCTGCGTCGCCTGCGTTAGCACCTGCCGCCACGGCGCCGACTCGCCGATCACACGCCGATAGCCGGTGCGCGCGTCCAACTCCCGGGTCAACGCCTCGACCCGCGCCTCGAGCCGAGCCGCGCGCTCGGTGGCTTCGTCGGCACGCTTGTTCGCCGCGATCGACGTGTCGCTGGCGATCGTCACCGCCAGCCGATCGGCCAGCCGATGCGCGACGAGGACATCGCTGTCCTTGAATGCCGCCCGGGTCCGCGACAGGAAGATCAAGCCGCCGGCGGTCTTGCCGTCGATGCGGACCGGCATCCGCAGCGCCGACACAAACCCCAGGTCCGCGACCCGGGCATTGTGAGCCCCGGGCACCGTCGTCACGTCGTCGAAGCGGTCGTATTCCCAGGCCGGGTCGAGGAACTCCTGGGGAATATCGATCTCCTGCGGCGCGTCCGGCATGCCCACCGAGGCGTACATTCGCGCCCGCCGGCCACCGGGCAGGTAGACCGACAGCGCGGAACCGTCGAAACTCAGCACCTTCGCAGCAATGTCGGTGGCGCGCTCGAAGGCGCCCTGGATGCCGCCGGTCTCGTTCAACCCGTTGAGCAGTTCGTCGAGCAACTCGAGGTTGGTGGTTTGCGCGCGGAGTTCCTCGGTGCGCCGCGCCTGCTCGGCGAGACGCTCGGCGAGCATGAAATGCGAGACGGCCGACGATACGTGCTCCGACAGGCGCTTGCCGACTGGCACATCGGCATCGGTGAACCCCTGCGGCTTGAACGAGACAAAGGCCACGCCCCCGATCACGCGATCGTCGAACCGAATCGGGAAGCGCATCGACGACCGGGCGCCGAGCTTCGTGGTCGCCGAGCCGCGCTCCATCGGGTGCTGCGTGTGATCGTCGACGATGCTGAAGGTCCAGGCGGCAATGGTAGAGACCGGGTACGGATTCGGCATGACCCGGCCCAGCCCGGCGCCTTGATCCGAACGGGCGTAGACCGTGAATGTCGACAGGTCGTCACTGAACAGGTTGAGCAGCAGCAGGTCGTGCGGCAGCGCACGGCGCGCGGTCTCCGACAGGCGATCGATCACCTCGCGCACGTCAAGCACGTGCAGCAGCGCCGGAATCAGGGCCGCCGCCTGTTCGAGGCGGGCGAGCCGCTGAAACTGGTCGTCCCTGGAGAGCGGCTGCCGCAGCGTCCGCGCTCCGGCGTCGGCGACCGCCTCGAGGGCGAGTAACTGGCCGGCGGTCAGGGATTCGGCGCGCGACAGCCCGAGCCACAAGCGAATCGGCGGCTCGAAATCCGGAAGCGGCAGCGTGACCAGCGTCGCAACCCCGTTGTCACGCAGGAAGGCTTCGACGGCGCGATGGCGGCCGGCCTCGAGCATCGCCAGGTCGGCCTCGCGCACGCCGTCAGCGGAGGGCAAGAGGGCGTCCGGCACGCCGGCCGCCGGCAGCATGAACCCGCCCATGCCGTGGGCGTAAGAGTAGAGGACCGAGGCCTGGCCATTCTCGAGTAGGCGTGCGAAGCCAAGCGCCGAAACCGGCGCGACGGCGTTGGCAGCGGCGATCAATTCTTTCAGGCTGGCGCGGGACGGGACCTCGAGCATCGCTCTGCCGCCATATTGTCCGCAGGACCCGGCGTCATCGCAAGCGCGCCGCAAAGTGTCCCGATCGGGCCAGGCTGCGATGGCCCAGACAAGACCGCGCGGCCTTCCGCATCACCGGCCTGCTCCTCCAACCCACTTCGTTTCAGAGAGTTAGGGCGCGCTGGCACCGCCACGCGCCGGCCGGTACCCAACTTGCCTTTGAGTGGCGTGAAGGAGATGAGCGTGGCGCAGCGAATTGTGGAAATGGTGATTGGACGGCTGATTACGGACGAACAGTTCCGGAGCGAGTTCCTCGGCAACCCCGAGGGCACGCTGCGGGACCTGGCGTCGCGCAGCCTCGCCCTGACCGCCACTGAAATCGCCGCGCTCATCGACACCAACCCGGTCCTCTGGGCGAACGCGGCCGAACTGCTCGACCCGCGCCTGCTGAAGGCCAGCCTGATCAACCCGTCCACTTCATTGCCGAAAGCGAGCCAGCAAGATGTCTGACCGAACCCTCGTTCGTAAACCCTCGGTGCCCAAGTTGGCCACCAGGCGCCTGCTCCAACAGTTTGGCGTGCATCCGAAAGACCGGGACGCTGTCGCGCTCGACCTGCGCGGCTTCAAGGCGCTGTGCATCGCCACCAATCACGGCGTGCTCGACGTCGGCGTGCCGACCGGTGTCTTCGGATCCGAGCTAACCGTCCCCTACTACGTGTTTCTCGACGCCGGGATGCAGGTCGACGTGGCCAGCCCGGCCGGCGGCATCATTCCCGTCGAGCCGCTGTCGATGAAGGAGCCCATCCGTACACCGGAAGACGACCGGCTGCTTGGGGATGCCCGGTTCCGCGAGCAGTTGATGCACTCGCTGGCGATCGCCGACCTCGACTTCACCGCCTACGACATCATCTACTTCGCCGGCGGCTGGGGAGCGGCCTTCGACCTGGGGCAATCGGAGCTGCTCGGCCGCAAGGTCAGCGAAGCTTACGCGGCCGGCCGCGTCATCGGCGGCATTTGCCACGGCCCGCTCGGCCTGCTGAAGGCGCGGACGCCCGGCGGCGAGCTGATCGTGAAGGGCCGGCGCGTCACCGCCGTCACCGACAAGCAGGTTCACGAACTCGGCGTCGAGATCACGCCGCTGCATCCGGAGACGGCGCTGCGCCAGGCCGGAGCGTTGTTCGAGGGCAGGCATCACCCGGCGCGCGATTTCTTCGCCAACCATTTCGTGGCTGATGGCGATCTGATCACCGGCCAGAACCAGAACTCCGGGCCGATGGTGGCACGGCTGATGATGCAGCGGGTACTCGCCAAGCAGGCGGCGGCCGCGCGGGTGGCGTCATGAAGCTCACCGACATCTCGCGCAAGCCCAACGTCGTCATCATCATCACCGACCAGGAGCGCGAAGTGATGCACTGGCCCGCGGGCTGGGCCGACGCCAACCTGCCGGCCCGTCGCCGGCTGATGGCGCACGGCCTGCATTTCACGCGCGCCCAGTGCAACACCGCGGCGTGCTCGTCGAGCCGCGCGACGTTCCTGACCGGCCTGTATCCGGCGCAGCACGGCGTCAAGAACCTCGTTGGCTGCGACGACCCCAACGATCGCGGGCAGCGGCGGGCGGCGTTCCTGTCGAGCAACTTGCCGAACCTGGCGACGGTGATGAGCGCAGCCGGCTATCACGTGGTGCTCAAGGGCAAGCTCCACCTGACGCGTCCGGTGGCCTACAACCACGAGTTGAAGCGCAGCTACTGGTCGGCGGCCGACACGCGCCATCTCGCCGAGCGCTACGGCTTCCACGGCTGGAACCCACCGGACATGAGCGACCCGCAGAGCCTGAGCGACCTCGGCGGCGGCGCGATCAACAACGACGGCCGCTTCGTGGATGGCAGCGGTACCGCGGCCGGTCACCCGGCATCGCACGACGCGCTGTTCCAGGAGAGCGCCGTCAACTTCCTGAATACCTATGACGGCGACAAGCCGTTTTGCCTGATCGTCGCCCTGGTCAACCCGCACGACGTGCAGGAGTTTCCCGGCCGCGGACTGCGCGGCATCTCGCTCAGTCCCACCTTCGCGCGTGGCGGTTACCGCTACGAGGACTTCCGGGACCTGCCGATCGACCTGCCGGCCAACCTCGCCGACGACCTGTCGACCAAGCCGAGTGTCCAGGCGGCGTTCCGGCAACTGCTCGCCGTCGGCACCGGCCACGTGCTGACGCGCGAACGGCAACTGGCCTACGCCCGCTTCTACGCCTACCTCAACCAGCAGGTCGACGCGCAGGTTGGAAAGGTGCTCGACGCGCTCGACGCCAACGGCCTGACCGATGACACGCTGATCATCCGGACCAGCGACCACGGCGAGCTGGGCATGTCACACGGCCGCCTGCGGCAGAAGTTCTACAACGTCTACCGCGAAACGCTGAACGTGCCGCTGATCATCTCGAACCCGCGGCTCTATCCCCAGCCGCAGTCGACCGACTCGCTGGCGAGCCTGATCGACATCGTGCCGACGCTGGCGGCGACGGCCGGGGCGCCCGAACCCGGGCAGTACGGCTTCAAGGGCCGCGACCTGACCCCGATCCTGTCGGACCCGCAGGCGTCGGTGCAGGAGGTGCTGCACTTCACTTACGAAGACGATGTGTTCCCGGTGAAGGGCGCCGACTGCATTCGCGCCGTCACCGAGCCCAATTGGAAATACGCGGTCTACTACGACCCCTACACCGGCTCGCCGACCGAGTACGAGATGTACGACCTGGCGCGCGATCCGCTCGAGATGACCAACCTCGCGCACGCCAGCCACCGCACTCCGGCGGCCGACACCGAACGTGCCCGCCTCCATCAGCGCCTGATCGACGTGATGCAGGCCAATGGCACGACCCCCGACGAGATCTGCTGGCCGGAGGTGGACGACTACCGGCCGTCGACAACGGTGACCGAGGTCGGTGAAGAAGAAGACGCGGCCGTCACCGCGTGAACCAGTCAACGCATTCATTCATTCAGAGGACATCGACCATGAGACCGCACGTGACCACCACTCGATTCAACTTCATGATCGCCGCCGTGGCGCTGGCTGCCGTCATGGCCGGCGCGACGCCGGCGCGGGCGCAACTGAACGGCGAGAACCTGCTCGGCGACATGGGCGTCAAGAGCGGGACACAGCCTGAACCCGGGCTGTATGTCTCGGGCATCTTCTATCGCTATCGCGCCGACTCCATCAAGGACCCCAAGGGCAATCCGATCGTCTTCGATCCGGCCGGCAGCGGCAGCCAGTCGATCAACGCCACTGTGCCGCTGTTCTATTGGGTGACGCCGAAAAAGGTGCTGGGTGCCAATTTCGCCATGATGGCGGTGTTGCCGATGGCGTCAGGCGGGCTCGAAGCGCCCGGCCTGGGACTTTCGGAGAAGGCGGGATTCGGCCTGAGCGATCTTTACGTGATGCCGGCCCAGCTCGGCTGGCACTTCAAGCGGGTCGACGCCACCGCGGGGGTGGCGTTCTTCGCGCCGACCGGGCGCTACGCCTCCGGCGCGAGCGACAACCTCGGCAAGGGCATGTGGAGCTACGAGGTCTCGGGTGGCGCCACGGTCTATCTCGACCCCAAGCGCACGTTCAGCATCGCGACCACCGCCTACTGGGAAACGCACTCGAAGAAGAGCGGCACGCTCCACGTCGAGGGCATCACGCTCGACGACGTCAAAGTGGGCGACTTGCTGACGCTGGAGGGCGGCATCGGCAAGTCGTTCCTGCACGGCGCAGCCAGCATCGGCGTGGCCTACTACGCGCAGTGGAAGCTGACGGCCGACCAGCTGTCGGCCTCGTCGCCGCTCCCGGGCATTACCGATCGCCACCGTGTCTGGGGCATCGGACCCGAGGTGACGATTCCGATCGCCACCAAGACCCGGCTGATCTCGCTCATCAACGTCCGCTACCTGTGGGAACAGGATGCGCGGCTCAAGACGCAGGGGCAGACGCTGCTGATCACCAACACGATTCCCATCGGCGGCGTGCGGATTCCCACCAGGCAGTAGTGCGCGAGGACCCATGAATCCGATGTCCGAAACACCGCAGTCGCTCGAGGATCTCCTTCGGGCGGCTGCCGAGTCGACAGTCCCCGGCGAGCGATTCGGCAACCAGTCCGCGCGCACCCTGCGGGTCGACCTCGATGGCGGCGTGTGGCTCAAGCCGGGCGTCGCGATCGCGTATCGGGGAGATATTCGCTTCGAGCGGCTGGCAACGATTTGCGCACCATCGGTCGTCGACGCCGTGCTGCGGGAAACCGCCCCGCTGATCCGGGCCACCGGCCGCGGGCGGCTCTACTGCGGACACCACGGTGCGCACTCGCGCGTGGTGCGCCTTGCCGGTGAGTCGATCGTCGTGGCCTGGACGGATCTGCTGGCGTTCGAAGAAACGCTGACCTTTGCATCCCATCTCGTCGGTGGCGGGGTCGGGATTGCCGCGGGCGGCCTGACGGCGGTGACGCTGTCAGGGCATGGCGCGTTCGCGTTGCTGACGCACGGTCAGCCGCTCGCGGTGCGGGTGACCCCGGGCCAGCCGGTCAGCACCGACCCCCACGCGACGCTCGCCTGGTCCGCAGACCTGGCGCCAACGCTCAAGATCGACGTCAGCTGGCGCTCCGCATTCGGGCACGGCGGGCAGGAAGCGGTGCAAATGCTGTTCGAAGGCAGCGGCTTTGTACTGGTGCAGCCCTGCGAGGATCCGGCTCGGTTCGCGCTCGGCGCGCATCCGCTCAGAAGCCTGGCATCGCTGATCGAGCCCTAGCGCGGACGAACGATACAGCGAAAGCCGACGTGCGAGGTCGAGGTGTCAACGGGCTCCGGGTATCGCGCCGCCGGCCGGTAGCGCCGGCAGTAGTTCGGCGCGCAGAGGTGCGAACCGCCCTTCAGCACCTTGCGTGGGATCCGGATCGCGGGATGGTCCGGGTCGTAGCTGTACTCGACCGCCGGACCGCGCGGATTGGTGGGGATGCAGCAGGCCTTGATCTCGTCGCGGGGGTGCGCCGGGTGGTACCAGTCGGTGGTCCACTCCCAGACATTGCCAATCATGTCGTGCAGCCCGTAGCCGTTCGCGGCGAACGCGCCCACCGGCGAGGTTCTCTCGAAACCGTCGCGGCAGCGGTGTTGCCAGGGGAACTCGCCCTGCCAGGTGTTGGCCAGGTGTTGATCGTCCGGCAGGAAGTCGTCGCCCCACGCGAAGGTGGCGCCGTCGAGCCCGCCGCGGGCGGCGAACTCCCACTCCGCTTCCGTGGGCAGCTCCTTGCCTTCCCACTCCGCGCAGGCGAGCGCATCCGCGAATGTGACGTGAACCACCGGATGATCGGCAAGCGCCTCGTTCGAACTGTCGGGACCTGTGGGGTGCCGCCAGTCGGCGCCCCGCAGGTACTGCCACCAGTTGCGGACGTCATCGAGATCGACGGGACCCGGCGGCTGGACGAACACGAGCGAACCGGCAAACAGCATTTCGGGCAGCGCGCCCGGATATTGCGCCGCCTCTGGAACGGTTTCGGCCAGCGTCTTGAATCCCGTCGCTTCAGCAAAACGCGCGAAGCGGGCGTTGGTCACCGGGTAGCGATCCAGCCAAAAGCCATCCACGGTCACGCGATGCGAAGGCCGTTCTTCCGGATAGTGGCCGTCCGAGCCCATGCGGAACGTGCCGCCGGGAATCCACACCATGTCAGGGAATGGCGGCTGCCCAGGAGGAACCATCGACGCGAATGATAACCGGCAAACAGGTTGACCCGATCGGCACACCCTGCGCCGGCGATCGCGACGCGCGGGGCGACAGCCATCGGATTTGGCGGGCTAATCCGCGATCGCGTTGCGGCCCGGAACTTGCCTTGGTCACGCGTGAGTGGACACGAGCCTGATGCTCGTCGTCATAACAATGGAAAGGACTTCTATCGTGCGTATCAATCGAATCGTCGTGGCCTGCGCCAGCCTGGGCTTCGTGGCTGCGGCGCTGGGCATCTGGGTGGCACCTGAAGAAGCAGCCCGCCTCCTGGGTTTCGAAACGGTGCAGCCCGGCGGGACCGCTGCAGTGCGCGCCGACATCGGCGGCCTCTTCGCGGGCCTGGCGGTGCTGTGCGGCATGGCGGCCTGGACCGAGCGCCGGTCATGGAGCCTCGGCGGTGCGGCGGTCGTCGGTGGGATCGCCTTCGGGCGGTTGCTCGACTGGCTCGGCAACCGCGCACTCGGCCACGATGTCCCGGCCCTGCTGGTGGAACTCCTGCTCCTCGCCGCGCTGCTGGGCCTGGCGCGTGACGCGAGCAAGACCACCGGCAGCAGCGCGTGGGCGGTGAAGCTCGCCGGCCTGCTGATGGTGGTTGTGATGTCGGGCGCGGTGGCGCTGACCAGTGGCGACCTCCAGATGCGCGTCTTCGCTGCGGGAGCCGAGCGTCGAGCCGGCACCATCAACACCGCGCCGCTCGAAGACGACGCGCTGCGGGTGGCGATTTGCGGTTCCTCGGCGCCCCTTCCGAGCGCCAACCGCGCCAAGGCGTGTGCGGCGGTCTTTGCCGGTGGCAAGTTCTACGTCGTCGACGCCGGTCCGGAATCGGTCGAGAACCTCGTGCTGTGGGGCATCCCGCTGGCTCGGATCGGCGGCGTGCTCCTCACCCACTTCCATTCGGATCACGTCGGGGATCTTGGTGAACTGCAGCTGCAAACGTGGGCCGGTGGCCGGTCGGGGCAGTTGCCTGTTTATGGCGGACCCGGTGTTGAACAAGTGGTGAACGGTTTCAACCAGGCGTATGACCTGGACCAGGGCTATCGCACCGAGCACCACGGCGAACACGTGATGCCGTCGGCAACCTGGGGGATGGAGGCTCGCAAGGTGACGCTCGACGGTGCCGCGACCGGGGCGAAGAATCGCTCCGGCCTGGTGTTCGACGATGGCGCCTTGCGCGTTACCGCGATTGAAGTCGATCACGCGCCGATTGCTCCCGCCTACGCGTATCGTTTCGACTACAAGGGCCGTTCGGTCCTGATCACCGGCGATTTTAAGTACCACGCACCGCTGATCAAGGCGGCAATGGACGTCGACGTGCTGGTGTCGGAGGCGATCGCACCGCAGATGACACGAGCCATCGGCAGCGGCGCCGGCGCCGCGGGCCGCACCGGCACCGCTGCGGTGATGCACGACATCGAGGACTACCACGTCACGCCGGAACAGGCGGCGGCGATCGCCAATGCCGCACGGGCGCAGCTCCTGGTGCTCTATCACCTGCTGCCGGCGCCCGATGGCGCACTGGCCCGTCGAGTCTTTGCCCAGGGCGTCAACGCCGTGCGCCCCGGCGGCTGGACGATCGCCGATGACGGCAGCATCTACGAGTTGCCGTTGGGGTCGAAGGCGGTGCGGGTCGGCCGGATGAGCGAGTAGGGCGCCGCACCATGCCGGGCGGCGCCATGGCCGGCTGCCGTTGCAGAGCGCGATGGCGTATCCTCGGGGTGTGCGGCGAGACGAAGACGATGGCCGGCAGGCGCTGAGGATGCGCCGCCTGATGATGGCGGCCGGCACATCGCTGATGGTGATCGCCCTGCTGGGCATCACCTATCTGTTTGGCGGCCTCGAGTGGACCGGCTTCGTGCAGGGAGCGGCGCTGATCCTGTTCTGGATCGCCGTCTTCTTCTTCATCCTGAGCAGCGGCCTCAACCTCAGGTTCAAGGACCACTCCCTGACGCTGCCGCAGATCGCCGCCGCCATGGTGACGATGGCGTACGTCATGTACTACGCCGACCGCGGCCGCAGCGCCTTGCTGGTGGTCTTCCTGGTGGCGTTCACGTTCGGCGTGTTCCGTTTGCGCATGCGACAGCTGGTGCTGCTCGCGGCGATTGGCATTGGCTCGTTCGGGGCCATGGTGCTGGCGCTCTACCGGTTCAAGCCGCACACGGTCGAACCAGCCGACGAATTGCTCGAACTGATCGTGCTGGCCATCACCCTGCCGTGGTTTGCGGCCATGGGCGGCTACGTCGGCCGGTTGCGCGACCACATGCGCGACACCAACCGCCAGCTCGAGGCCGCCAAGACGGCGGCCGAAGGCGCGGCCCTGGCGAAGACCACGTTCCTGGCGAGCATGAGCCACGAGATCCGCACACCCATGAACGGCGTCATCGGGATGACCGGCCTGCTGCTCGACACCAAGCTCAGCCCGCAGCAGCGCGAGTACGTGGAAACCATCCGGTCGAGCGGCGACGGCCTGCTCACCATCATCAACGACATCCTCGACTTCTCGAAGATCGACGCCGGCAAGCTCGAGCTCGAGCGGCAGCCTTTTGCGCCCCACGGCTGCATCGAGGACGCGCTCGACCTGGTCGCGGCGCAAGCCGAGGGCAAGGGTCTCAATCTCAGCTACCAGGTCGAACCCTCGGTGCCGCCCACGATCGTCAGCGACGGCGGCCGTGTCCGCCAGATTCTCGTCAACCTGCTGGGCAACGCGGTCAAGTTCACCGACGCCGGCGACGTCTCGGTCACCGTCAGCGCCACGCCGATCGCCGACTCGCCCCAGTTCGAAGTGCGATTCGTCGTCGAAGACACCGGCATCGGCATTCCCGCCGATCGCCTTCCGAAGCTGTTCGATTCCTTCAGCCAGGTGGACGCCTCGACCACGCGCAAGTACGGCGGCACCGGGCTGGGCCTGGCCATCTCGCAGCGGCTGACGGCGCTGTTGGGCGGACGGATCTGGGTGGACAGCACCGAGGGCAAGGGCACCAGGGTGTCGTTTGCGATCCGGGCGCCGGCGGGTCCGGCCGGCGACGCGCAGCCGCCTGGCGCGGATGACGGCCGGCACCTCGCGGGCCGTGTCGTGCTGATTGTCGACGACCACGCCGCAACGCGGCGGTCCTTGGTGCGCCAGTTCGATGCCTGGAGCATGCGCACCACCGCGATGGCCAGCGGCGCTGACGCGTTGGCGTGGCTCGCCGGCGGCCACCGCTGCGACCTGGTCTTGATCGACATGCAGATGCCGCAGATGGACGGCGCCGCTCTGGCCGCGGAACTGCGCCGGCAAATGGGCGCCGCGACCCCGCCGCTCATCCTGCTGTCGGCCCTCAGCCGCCCCGACGTCGCACAGCCCGAGTTGTTCGCGGCCGCGCTGACCAAGCCGGTGCGCGCGTCACGCCTGTTCAACGCGGTGTCCGATCTGCTGGCGCCCGAACCGGCGCCCGAACGGCCGGCCTCGGACATCCGGTCGCTGCCGCGACTGGCCGATCGCCACCCGTTGCGCGTGCTGGTCGCCGAAGACAACCTGGTCAACCAGAAGATCGCGCTGCTGATGCTCGAACGCCTCGGCTACCGCGCCGATCTCGTCGCCAACGGGCGCGAGGCGGTCGAGGCGGTGCGCCGGGTGCCGTACGACGTGGTGCTGATGGACCTGCAGATGCCGGAGCTCGACGGCCTGGATGCGACCCGCCAGATCCTGGCCGAGCACCCCGCCGGCCGCCGGCCCCGCATTGTCGCGCTGACCGCCAACGCCTTCGAAGACGATCGCCTCGAGTGCCTGGCGGCGGGCATGGACGATCACCTCAGCAAGCCGCTCCAGAAGGAGAAGCTCGAGGACGTGCTCGTCCACGCCCACCGCATCAGTCCTGCAGGGTGAACGCGACGGCCACCGTCATCAACACTTCGACCTTGTCGCCGTTCAACAGGGTCGGCGTGAACAGCCATTGGCTCACGGCCTCCACCGCCGCCTTGGCCAGTTCCGGATGCGCCTGCGATCCACTCGGTCGCACCGACGCCACGCGGCCCTCGGTGTCAATCAACGCGTTGAGCTGCACGATGCCTTCGACGCCGGCGTCGCGCATTGCGGCCGGGTAGACCGGCCTGACGTCCACGACCTTGCGGGGCGGCTTGATGTTGCCGCCAATCTTGACCGGCTCGAGGCTGGCACGGCCCGACGCGCCGGCGGGACGCTGGTCCCGGACCGTGACGGTTTCCTGGAGCGTGCCGACCTGGAGCGTCAGGTTCACGTCCCAGTGACGCAGCTCTTCCAGCTTCAAGGCGTGGGTGACGGACATGAAGCCGGGAATGTTGGTCGACAACTTGTACTGCCCAGGGGCGACGACGCCGAAATCGAAGCGGCCGCTGCGGTCGGTCGTCGCGGTGGCGCGGTTGCCGTTGCCGTCTTCCATGATCACGGCGACACCGGGCAGCACCGAGCTGGTGACGTCATAGACCGTCCCCCCGAACGGCATGGGGCCGGCTTGCTCCTTGGCGCGGAAGCTGGCGGTGGTCAGGGTGATGCCGACAATCACGGCAAAGACCGTGGCCAGAGCGCGGCGCGTGGGGCGAGTGCGAATCAGTGTGTGGTTCAACATTGCAGCAATCCTCCATTCAAGCGTGGACCGGCGAGCCATCGGGACGAGCGTCGCCAGCGGAGACGGCCGGCGGCACGTCCTGGCGATTTCCAACAAGTGCGAGGCGTACTCAGAGGCGGGGACGCCGGCTTCGAGCACGGCGTTGTCGCAGGCGGCTTCGCTCTCGCGGCGCAGACGCGCGCAGGCGAGCCAGAACACCGGGTTGTACCAGAACACCGCGCGCACCACGTCGGCGGCCATCTGGATCGCCCAGTCGGCGCGGCCGATGTGCGCCAGCTCGTGGCCAAGGACGATGCGGATGCGTTCGTCGCTCCAGGTTTCGCAGCCCGCCGGCAGCAACACCGCCGGCCGGCGCCAGCCCCACGTGCCAAGGGTTGTCGCCAGGCCCGTCTGCTTCAGCGCCACATCGTCGCGGACGTCCAGGCTGCGCGCCAGTGCGTGGGCCATGGCCAGCCAGCGCGCATCGGTCAGCGGCCGCGCCGCCGCGGTCAGGCGCGACAGCCGCCGCAGGCTGATCAGCATGCCGGCGAAACCAATCACGATGCCCGCCGCCCACACGGTGTCGACGATGGTGGCGATTGCGATGCCTGCGGGCGCGGCCGGCAACGTCGCGGCGCCGCGAGCAGACGACGCCGCGGGGCGGGCCAGGGACTCGCCGCTGAAGGTCGCGGTGAGTGGCGAGTGGCCGGCAGGTTGCAGCGGCAGTTCCCAGGCCGGCAGGGCGATACCGAGCGGTGCGACCGCCAGCGCCGACAGGATGCCGGCGGCCAGCACCCAGTGGCGCAGGGCGGCCGAGCGCCGGCGGAGTGCCGACGCGGCGCCCAGCGCAATCAGCACGATCACCGTCGCGCGCAAGCCGATGTCGAGGGCTATCATCGCCCCGCCTTTCTCGCCGCGGCAATCAGCGCGGCAATGCGATCGAGGTCTTCATCCGACAGCCGCGACCCGTCGCTGCCGAGCAGCGTGGTCACCACCTTGGCATGATCGCCGTCGAAGAACGTGTCGACCAGGTGATTGAGCGCCGACTTGCGCGCGGCGTGGCGCGGCACGGTCGGCATGTAGACGAAGCGCAGGCCATGCTCTTCGTGGCGGACGTGGCCCTTGTCCTCGAGCACGCGCAACTGGGTGCGGACGGTCGAGTCGCTGGGGCTGCCGCTCAGGCTCTCGCGGATCTCGGTCGCGGTGGCGCGGCCGAGCCGGTAGAGCAGGTCCATGATCTGTCGCTCGCGCTTGGTGAGCGCCGCCGGCTTGTTGGCTGTCATGTTATTTTTATAACAACTCCGCGACAAAAATAGCAGGCGCCGCGGTGGCTGTCAAGCCCGGCCGACCTTGGCTATAGTCAGGGCATGGCGACCAGGCCCGAAGCCGAGATACTGACCGTCAGCGGCCGCGAGATCGCGGTCACCAATCCCGGCAAGGTGCTGTTCCCTCAGGCCGGGCACACCAAGCTCGACCTGGTGCGCTACTACCTCAGCGTTGCCGAGGGCGCGCTGCGCGGATCCGGCCACCGGCCCAACGTGCTGGTGCGCTATCCGAACGGCATTGGCGAGGAGTTCTTCTACCAGAAGCGGGCGCCTTCCTCGCGGCCGCCGTGGGTCGAGGTCGTGGCACTGAAGTTCCCGTCGGGCCGCACGGCGGAGGAAGTGGTGCCGCGCGACGCCGCGGCGCTGGCGTGGATGGCCAACCTGGCGTGCCTCGAACTGCACCCGCACCCGGTGCGCGCCGACGACCTCGATCACCCCGATGAACTGCGCGTCGACCTCGACCCCGTGCCCGGCGTGCAGTGGCCGCAGATTCGCGCCGTCGCCCACGAGGTGCGGGCCGCGCTGGCCGACGCCGGGTTGATTGGCTGGCCCAAGACCTCGGGGTCGCGCGGCATCCACATTTACGTGCGCATCGAACGCCGCTGGAGCTTCGACCAGGTGCGGCGCGCGGCACTGGCGCTGGCGCGCGACGTCGAGCGGCGCGCGCCGCAACTGGCCACCAGCAAGTGGTGGAAGGAGGAACGTCATGGGGTGTTCCTCGACTACAACCAGAACGCCAAGGACAAGACGGTCGCCGGCGCCTATTCGGTGCGGCCGACCGCCGACGCCCGGGTGTCGGCGCCGGTCGCCTGGGACGAGATCGACACCTGCGAGCTGGCCGATTTCACGCTGGCCACCATGCCGGCGCGCTACGGGCGCATCGGCGATCCCCATGCCGCCATGGATGCCCACGCCGGCTCGCTCGAGGCGCTGCTGGAGCTGTCGGCACGACAGGAGCGCGAGGGCTTGGGCGACGCCCCGTGGCCGCCGCACTACAAGAAGCAGGCGGGCGAGGGGCTGCGGGTGGCGCCATCGCGGCGCCGTGTGCCCAAAGTGCCGCTGATCGAAATCGGGCGCGCGCGGGAGAAGGCCGATGCGCTCGCCGGCGTCGATCGCTGGAAGACGCGCCATCCCGAGGCGGCGGCCCACCTCGAACCCGCCGACGTGCTGGTCGATGCCATGCGCGGCCGCTTCCGTACCTGGACCCGCATTCGCATCAACCTGCAGCATGTGCCCGAGGCGCTGCGGCCGGCGCAGGAGCCGCTCGATCCCGACGAGGACATGGCGGCGGAGTGGTCGGCCGAGGAGCGCGCCGCCTGGGAGGCGAACGGCGGCGCTAGGCGTCGCGCCGGGCCGCGCCGAAGACCCGCGCCAACTCGTAAGGAGTCGTGACCTCGAGTTGGTCGTAGCCGCACGCCGCCGGCGGCTTGTCGGGGCGCCAGCGCTGGAAGATCGCCGCGTGCCGGAAGCGGGTGCCCTGCATGTGGTCGTACTTCACCTCGCACACGCGCTCGATCCGCAGCGGTTCCCACGACAGGTCTTTCCCGGCGCTCCAGCG
Source organism: Vicinamibacterales bacterium (assembly GCA_050247355.1). Lineage (GTDB taxonomy): Bacteria > Acidobacteriota > Vicinamibacteria > Vicinamibacterales > UBA2999 > 12-FULL-67-14b. Next base: position 20,435 of record JBFWUK010000040.1, read on the forward strand.
GCTTTGCCCGCCGGGCTTGCGCTGCATCGCCTCCTCCCCGGCGGACGCCCATTCACGCCACGGATGGTCGTCGAGCGCGCGCTCGCGCAGCGGCGCGAATTCCTCGGCCAGCGCCTTGCGCTTCGCCATGGTGAACGACGACGTGACGCCGACGTGCTGCAGGCGCCCCTGGTCGTCGTACAGCCCCAGTAACAGCGACCCCACCAACTCGCCCTTGCCGGCCTTGTGCCAGCGGAAGCCCGCCACCACGCAGTCGGCCGTGCGCGCGTGCTTCACCTTGATCATCGCGCGCTTGCCGGGCTCGTACGGGCCGTCGGCGGGCTTGGCCATCACGCCGTCGAGGCCGGCGCCCTCGAACTGCGCCAGCCACTCCACGGCCTGGGCGTGCGCCCGCGTCATGGGCGTCAGGTAGATCGGCGGCGCGGAGCCGGCAAGCAACTGCTCCAGCCGCGCGCGCCGCTCCGATTGCGGCAAGCCGCGCAGATCCTGCCCCTCGACCGCCAGCAGGTCGAACGCCACGAACGAGGCCGGAATCTCCGCCGACAACCTGGCCACCCGCGAGGCGGCCGGGTGCAGCCGCATTTGCAGCGCGTCGAAGTCCAGGCCGCGCGGCGTTGCGATCACGATTTCGCCGTCGAGCACACACCCGTCCGGAAGCCCCGCGGTCAGCGCGGCGCTGACCTCCGGAAAGTAGCGGTCGAGCGGCTTCAGGTCGCGGCTCTGGATGTAGACCTCGCCGCCGCCGCGGAACACCAGCGCGCGAAAACCGTCCCACTTCGGCTCGTACAAATAGCCGCCGCCATCGGGAACCTCGGTGGCCAGCTTGGCGAGCATCGGCTCGATCGGGGGCGTGATTGGAAACGCCATGACCACAGCCTAACGCGTCCGGCGAATCCGGTGCAGTAAGCTGAAGGGGTCTTGGGCGCCGACCTGCTGATCTGCACGGCCACCGATCTGGAAAGCTCCGTGCTGCGCCGGCTCGCCAATCCGGCGCGGGTCGTGCTGCTGCGGATGGGCGTCGGCCCGGTCAACGCCGCTCATGCCGTGACGCTGGCCATCACCCGCTCGCGGCCGGCCGCCATCATTGTCTGCGGCATCGGCGGCGCCTATCCGGAATCCGGCCTCGCAGTTGGCGATGTCGTGTGCGCCGACAGCGAATGCTACGGCGACCTCGGCGCCACCAGTCCGCACGGCTTCCTCGACATGCAGGCGCTTGGCTTCCCGATTGTCGAAGGGCCGCCTCCCATCTACAACGTGTTGCCGATGCAGGTGTTTCCCTCGGCGAGGCGCGCCCGCTTCGTCACCATGTCGACCTGCACCGGTACCGACGCGGCCGCGCGCGCGGTCGCCGCGCGCACCGGCGGGGCGGTTGAGAACATGGAGGGGGCGGCCGTTGCCCACGTCGCTGCCATTCACGACATCCCGGCCGGCGAGCTGCGCGGCATCAGCAACATCGTCACCGATCGCGACACCGCGACGTGGCGAATCAAGGAGGCGGCCACGGCCGCCCAGGAGGCCCTGCTCTCGTGGATCGCGCAACGCTAGGAGGTCCGATTCAAACGGGACACCACCTTGACTTCGGGTTCTCGTCGTGTCCCAACGACACGTTCGCGTTCCACGCGATCGTTCACGGCCTGGTGGCCGGACCGGCGGTAACGCCCTTCATTGACGATGTCGAGGCGCTGAACGCGCGCGCGGAACTCGGCAGTGCTGAAGTCACCAAGATCTCGATCGCGGCGTACCCCCGCATCCGCGAGCGGTACGCGCTGCTCCGCGCCGGCGGCGCGGCCGGCTTCGGCGTCGGACCCATCGTCGTCGGCCGCACGCGGCGCGCGGTCGGCGGCCGCATTGCCATTCCCGGTGAGCGCACCACGGCCGCCCTGCTGTTGCGGCTGCTCGGCCAGTTCGAAACCGTTGCCATGCGGTTCGACCAGATTGAAGCCGCGGTGCTGCGCGGCGACGTTGACTGCGGCGTGCTGATCCACGAAGGGCGCTTCACCTACGAAGCCAGGGGGCTGACCCTGCTCGCCGACCTGGGGGCGGTGTGGGAAGAGCGGATGCAGAGCCCGCTGCCGCTCGCCGCCATTGCCATTCGCCGTGATCTCGTCGCCCCGATGGCCGCCGGCATCGATGCCGCCCTGCGGGCAAGTGTCGAGTACGCGTTCGCGCATCCCGAGGCGAGCCAGGCGTATGTCGCGGCGCACGCGCAGGAGATGGCGCCCGACGTGGTGCGGCGCCACATCGACTTGTATGTCAATCGCTACACGGTCGAGTTGGACGAGCGCGCCGTCCATGTGATGCTGCAGTGGAGCGCGGCGAGCGGCACGGCGCCCGGTGGCGACCGGCCGATCTTCGCCTGAGCGCTGACTCAGCAGCACGCTCGATCCGTGGTACGTGCCTTGCAGCGTTTCCTGTCGGGGGACGTGACATGGCACTGTCGAAGGTTCGTTATGCCGTAGTTGGGCTTGGCCACATCGCGCAGGCTGCGGTGCTGCCGGGCTTCGCGCACGCGAAGCGCAATTCATCGCTGCACGCCATCGTGAGCGGGAGCGTGGAGAAGCTCAACAAGCTGGGCGATCAGTACCGCGTTCCAGTCCGCGCCAGTTACGACAACTACGAGCGCTGCCTGAAGGAAGTTGACGCGGTGTATATCTGCACGCCGAATTCCGAACACGCCCAGTTCGCGGTGCGCGCGGCGCAGGCCGGCGTGCACGTGCTGTGCGAGAAGCCGCTGGCGGTCACCGAAGCGGAATGCACGCGGATGATCGAGGCGGCCGCCGCCGCCGACATTCGCCTGATGACGGCGTACCGGCTGCACTTCGAGCCGCTGTTCCTCGAGATCGTCGACATGGTTCGGGCCGGCCGCATTGGCGAGCCTCGCTACTTCAACTCGTCGTTCTCGATGCACGCAAGGACCGGCGGCATCCGCACCCAGCGCGAGCTCGGCGGTGGCACCCTGTTTGACCTGGGTGTGTATTGCATCAATGCGGCCCGGCTGATGTTCCGCGCCGAGCCAACCGAGGTCTTTGCCTACTCAATTGATGGCGCCCGCGCCGACATGCCGGAGATCGACGAGATGACCTCGGGCGTGATGCGCTTTGACGGCGACCGGCTGGCCACGTTCACGACGAGCTTCGCGGCCAACGACGTGTCCGACCTGCGCGTGGTGGGCACCGAGGGCAACATCCACGCCGAGCCGGCGTACGAGTATGCCGAGGCGCTGGGTTACACGCTGACCGTCGGCGACGAGGTCAAGAAGAAGAAGGGCCGCCGCCGCGATCAGTTCGCGGCCGAGCTGGTGTACTTCTCCGACTGCGTTCTGAACGGAAAGGACCCGGAACCCTCAGCGGAAGAAGGATGCTGGGACGTGCGCGTCGTGGATGCGCTGTACCAGTCGGCGCGGCGCGGCGAACCGGTGGAGTTGCCGCATTTCGGTCCTGAACGGCTACCCAGCCGCAACCAGGCCGAGAACCTGCCGCCGGTGCAGCGCGAGCCGGAGTTGGTGGCGGTCGAGAAGCCGCACGACTAACGGGACTTGGGGCTTGGGGCGAGACTTGGGGCTTGGGGCTTGGGGCTTGGGGCTCGAGACTCGGGGCTTGGGGCTTGGGGCTTGGGGCTGCCGGACACTACATGGCAGACGGCATGTGGCGTCCGGCTTTAGCCGGACCTAATCGCCTGGCGCTCTCTTACACGGCGTCGGCCACTTCTCGCACGGCCCGACCTCGGTGATCCTCGTATAGACCAGCGAGCTGGTCGCCCTCTCTGCGGCGGTGGTCGCAATCTGCACCGTCAGCACCTTCCCGTCGGCGCTGACGGTGAGCACTTCGCGGATGGTGGTCGTGTCGCCGTTCGGCGCCTTCAAGGCGCCTTCGCTCACCAGCGCACCGCCCTCCCACTTCGTAGTCATCGTCACCGCGCCGCCCTGCCCGGCCGGCGTGGAGGTCTGGCCGCCCGGCTTGTAAATGCGAACGTGCGCTTCGTTGATCTGGCTTTCGACCACCACCGCGCCGTTGGCGGGTTGTGTGATGTGCAGGGTGGCGGGCGCGCCGGCGGAAATCAGGCCGGTGAAGCCGGCGGTGGCCACCACCTGGCTCCTGGCGGCGTCCATGACCCACGTGCCCGACAAGTCGGGCGCCTGGGCAACCAATGTCGCCGTGCTGAGGGCCATCGTGGCAACGGCACACGCGAATTGATAACGCATTACTTCGCTCCCAGGTCGAACGCGACAATCTTCTCGCGGTCGCGCGCGTAGAGGGTCTTGCCGACCAGCGTCGGCACGGTCCACGACGTGGTGTCGAACACCTTCTTCGCTTCGGCGAGGATGGTCACCCCCTCGGGTGCCAGCTTCGCCAGGGCCAGGTCGCCGTCTTCGTCCATGATGATGGCCTTGCCGTCGGCGTGGAGCAGGCTGGCGCGGCCGAAGCCGCGGTGCTGCCACGCCGGCTGACCGGTCTTGACGTTGAGGGCGGTCAGGAACGCCGGCCCGAAGTCGCCGGTCGTGCCGTAGACGTGGTCGCCCAGGCGAATGGCGTTGAGGAACATGAAGCGCACCCGGTTGGTGAACCACAACTCCTCGGCGTGGGTCGCGCCGCCGTCCTGCTTCAACTGGATGGCGCGGCTGCCCGCGCGATAGGCCGACGACACGAACAGGATGTTGTCGGGGCCAAACAGCGGCGTGCCGCAGTTGAGGTCGTTGCCGGGGTCGTGCGGGTGTGACCACAGCACCTGGCCGTTCGCCGGATCCAGGCCATTGACCGTGCCGCCGCCGAAGATCACCAACTGCGGCCGACCACCCATCTCGATCAGGATGGGCGGCGCCTCCGACGTCAGGAAGTCTCCGCTCTTCCACGCCACCGCGCCGTCACTCTGGCGGAATGCCATCACCGCCTGCCCGGGTCCGCCGACACTGCAGATGATGGTGTCGCGATACGCGATCGGACTGCAGCCGTAGCCGGTCTTGACGACCGGACGGATCAGCAGTTCGGGCGAATTGAATTCCTTGACCAGGTCGTGCGACCAGAGAATGCGGCCGCTGTTCTTGTCGAAGGCGAACAACTGCTTGTTGGTGCCGATCGTGAACAGCCGGTCGCCGACGATCAGCGGCGTCGAGTGCGGACCGGCGCCAAAGCTGAAGTCCTCGCGGCGCGAGGGGTACTTGTGTTCCCAGAGTGTCTTGCCCGACGCCGCATCCATGGCGACCACGGTCTCTTCGGCGTCCCACGGCCCCTGCTTGGCGCGGCCGTTGCCGGCGCGATACATGGTGTAGAGCCGGCCCTCGTCCGCGAGAATGGCCGAGTGCCCTGGTCCTAACGGCCGGCTCCAGACGATGGGTGGACCGCTGGCGGGCCACTGATCGGCCAGGCCGGTGGACGGCACGATGAAGTCGCGCGTCGGCCCGCCCCACTGGCGCCACGACGCCGGGCTCTGCGCCTGCACGCCGGCCGGCGCCACCACGGCCGGCAACAGTCCGGCCGCCGCCATCAGCACCATCAGGATTCGCATGCGCGGGACTATGCCACAAGTTGCCGCGCGGCGGCGAGGCCAAGCCAGGCCGCGACCAGCCCGCCAGCCAGGGTGATCACAACGTTCATCGCCGCAGGGCCCAACGCGCCGTGGGTCAGCATGGCCAGCGTCTCCTGGTTGAAGCTGGAATAGGTGGTGAAGCCGCCGAGAAGCCCGATCGCGACGGCCGCGCGCAGTTCCTGGCTGCCGACCGGTACGGTTGCCAGGTGCGTCACCATTCCGAGCAGGAAACAACCGATCAGGTTGACGATGATCGTTGCATAGGGAAAGCCGGCGCCAAAACGCTCCAGTGCCCACACCCCGACCAGGTACCGCGCGCCGGTGCCCAGCGCGCCGCCCGTCATGATCCACCACACCATCAACGCCAGCCTTTCCGAGTGTCGTCGAGTATCTCCATGACCTCGCGATCGCCGCGAGCGCCAAGAACGGCCTGCATGCGCGCGTAAACGGCGGCGCGCGCCGGCCCCGGCAGCGCGTCGAACGCCGGCGAATAGATCATGTAGCTGCAGCGGTAGCGAAACAACCGTGTTTGCAGATCGAGCTGACGCAACGACCGGCCCCGGCGATCGCGCGGGCCACGCTCGCTGAACGCGCGGGCAAACCCGGTCACTCCCTGTACCGGCGCGGGCAGGACCGCCTCGTCCGCAAACAGCAGGTAGTCCGCGGTCTCGTGCACCAGGTCGCGCAGCTCGCCAATTGAAAAATCCAGGCCCGACTCGGCCGCGGCGACGCGCGCTTCCCAGCCCAGGCGGGTCAGCAGGTTCATGGCGCGGCCCTGGTGATCGAACACCAGCAGCGCGACGATGTCGCTGGTCGCCGACGGGTAGGCGCCGGCGTCCACCCGAGGATCGAGCGTCATCCGGTTGAGCGTCGCCTCGCCGACCGCGGCTTCCGGCGCCAGGTTGTCGGTGACCATGGCGTTGCCGAGGTGGCGCGCGGCGCCGTGGGCGCCGGTTACGTACCAGCCTCCCCATCGCTGGTCGAGCGGCGTGCGGTGGTCGACCAACGAGCTGCCCAGTTGCGGACGGGTGCGGCCGGTGGCGTCGGTGAACATGCTGCGAACCAGGATGCCCGGCACGTCGAGGCTGTTGGCCGACAGGTGGCACGTCAGGCAGCGATCGGGCCGCGCGATCTGCGGCGCACCGGCGGCGTCCTGCGCGATGGTCTGAAAGATCACGCCCTGTGTCGCATCGTGCGAAGCGGTTTCAATGAACGGCGCGCCGGGGATGTAGCCGACGATCACCTGGTCGTTGAAGTAGAGGGCGCGCGGGTGCTCGGGATCGGTGAACGGGTGCTGAATGCCGGTCTTGGAGAACAGCAGGACCTGCGACTCCACGGGCACGTCGAGCCGGGCCAGTAGCGCCCGCAAGTAGCCCTGCCGGCCGTCGAACACGAGCGGCGTCGCGCCGCCGGCAAGGTCGCGCTGCAGGGTCGTCATGACATCCGCGGTGGCCGTACCGCGATAGTCGATGGCGGGATGTTGATCGAGCGTGCCGGGGTAGGCCGGCCGGCGGCCCTGGCCGGCGGCAGCCACCAGCGCCACCGCCCATACCGCAGCGGCACATGCGATCCAGCGCGTCATAGTCTCGCGCAAGCCTACAACGAACCCGTTTCATCGAACGATGTCCTTAGCTGCCAGCTAGTTACGGGCTACAGCGAGAGCCGCTGCACCACTTTCGTCCGCCCCCGGCCATTCACGACGAAACATTGGGGTTGGTTTCTCGGTATTGAGTGACGAAAGGATGCAGCGCCTCAGGGAAGAACCGGCAGGCCCATGCATAATTACCAGATGCTTAGACTTCGTGTTGCAGTCCTGATTGCCCTGGCCGCCCCCACGGTTTCGTTCGCCCAGTCAAACCAGACGCCGAGCATCACGCTGCCGACCGTGATCGTCACCGCCCAGAAAGAGGCGGAAGACGTGAAGGCGGTTCCGGCCAGCATCACCGCGGTGACCAGCGAGACCATCGCCAACGCCGGCCTGCGCGTGGTGACCGATGCCGCCATGTTCGCGCCCAACACGGTGTTCACCGAGTTCACGGCGCGCAAGGTCAGCAACGCGCGCTTCCGGGGCATTGGCTCGAGCCCCGGCAACCCCGCCATCACCACCTACATCGACGGCGTGCCGCAGTTGAACAGCAACTCGTCGAACGTCGAGCTGCTGGATGTCGATCAGATCGAGTTCGTGCGCGGGCCGCAGAGTCCGCTGTTCGGCCGCAACACGCTGGGGGGCATCGTCAACGTGACCAGCACCCGGCCGTCCACGAGCCGCTGGACCGGTTCGGTCGTGGCGCCGTTCGGCGACTTCGGCTCGAAGGAAGTCCGCGGCAACGTGTCGGGCCCGCTCGGCGACACCGCCGCGATCAGCCTGGCCGCCGGCCGCCAGCAGCGCGACGGCTACACGGTGAACCAGGTTACCGGCAACGACCTCGACTCGCGCGACGGCACGTTCGCCAAGGCGCAGTTGATGCTGACCCCGAACGCCAACTGGCTGGCGCGCGTGATCTACTCGCACGAGCGCAACCGCGACGGCGATTACGCCCTCGGCGACCTGGCCGCCATTCGCGCCACGCCGTTCGCCGTGTCGCGCGACTTCGAGGGGTTCACCAACCGCGACATCAACTCGACCACCGTCAACCTGCGGGCCAACGGCGAGCTGGTGTCGATCGAGAGCACCACCGGCTTCGTGAAGTGGAACACCGAGGACGAAACCGATCTCGACTACACGCCGCTGCCGCTGGCCACCCGCAGCAACAGCGAAGAAGACTTCCAGTTCACGCAGGAAGTGCGCCTTGCCTCGCCCGAGAACGCGCCGCTGCAGTTGTCGGACACCGTGACGCTGAAGTGGCAGGGCGGCGTCGAGTACTTCAAACAGAACTACGACCAGGTCGCCGTGAACTCGCTCGGCGCCTTCGTGCTGTCGCCGCAGATTCCGTTCCCGGTGGCGCAGACCTCACCGGAGGCCGCCATCGACAGCAGCGGCGTCGGCGTGTTCGGCCACGGCACGGTCAGCTTCAGCGACAAGACCGACGTCACGGTCGGCCTTCGGTTCGACCGCGAGCAGAGCGAGGCGGCGCTGAACACCTTCTTCTCGCCGGCGATTGCCCCCGCCAACCCGGTCGCCGCCGAGGACACGTTCTCGGACGTCTCGCCGCAGTTCGCGTTCGCGTTCCGCCCGACCGCCGACAGCTCGATCTACGCCTCGGCCAGCCGCGGCTTCAAGGCCGGCGGCTTCAACCCGGCCGCGCTGCCCGGCAGCGAAGCCTACGGCGAAGAGCACGCCTGGCACGTCGAGGGCGGCGTCAAGGCAACGATGGCGGCCGGCCGGGTGTCGGCCAACGCCGCGGTGTTTTCCATCGAGTGGGACGATTTGCAGTTGAACGTGCCGAACCCGTTCGTGCCGGGCCAGTTCTACATCGCCAATGTCGGCGGCGCGACCAGCCGCGGCGTGGAAGTGGACCTCACGGCGCGCCCGCACGCGTCGCTGGACCTGTTCGCGTCGTTCGGCTACACCCACGCGCGCTTTGCCGCCGGCACCACGGCGGGCGGCGTCGACGTGGCCGACAACAAGCTCCCCTACACCCCCGACTACACGGCCCTCGTCGGCGCCCAGCTCTCGCGCGCGGTGACATCGGCCGTGACCATCTACGGCCGCGCCGAAGCGGTGATGTACGGCGCGTTCGAATACGACGAGGCCAACACGGCTCGCCAGGACGCCTACAGCCTGGCCAACTTCCGCGCCGGCGCGCGCGGCAGGTGGCTGTTCGGCGAAGCCTGGATCCGCAATGCCTTCGACACCATGTACGTGCCGATTGCCATTCCCTACCAGGGCTTCGCGCCGTCGGGCTTCATCGGCGAGAACGGCCGCCCGCGCACCTTTGGTGTGAGCGCCGGAGTAACCTTCTAACCACGAAGGACACGAAGGAACCACGACGAACGCGAAGAAACCGGGAGCGCCATGGCCACCCAGACGATGAACCCCGCTACACCGATCGCGATGGATTCGCGCGCGATGGTGCCGGGGCCGGCGGCGATCACGGCGGCGGTCATCGCGCTCTCCGCCTGGTACCTCTACGACGCCGTCAGTTGGCGGCAGGCGTCGCTGTTCATGGTCGGCGCCTTCGCCGGTGTGGTGCTGTATCACGCCGCTTTCGGCTTCACCTCTTCGTGGCGCGTTTTCATATCCGATCGGCGCGGCGCCGGCTTGCGCGCGCAGATGCTGATGCTGGCGGTCACCTGCGCGGTGTTCTTCCCGATGATCGCGGCCGGCACGGTGTGGGGCCAGCAGGTTCGGGGCAACGTGTCGCCGATCGGCGTTGGCGTCGCCGCCGGCGCCTTTATCTTCGGCATCGGCATGCAATTGGGAGGCGGGTGCGCGTCGGGCACGCTGTTCAGCGTTGGCGGCGGCAGCACGCGCATGCTGGTCACGCTGCTGTTCTTCGTGATCGGCTCGGTAATCGGCACCGCGCACACGCCGTGGTGGAATGCGCAGCCCGCGTTCGCCGCGACGTCGGTCGTCTCGATGTGGGGCCCCTGGCTTGGGCTTGGGGTGTGCTTCGCACTGTTCGGGGGCATTGCCTGGATCACGCGCGTCGCCGAGCATCGCCGTCACGGCCGCCTGCTCGACGACACCGCGCCTGCTCGCGGTCCTCGCTGGCTGAGCGGGCCGTGGCCCCTGGTTGCCGGCGCGCTCGGCCTGGCCATCGTCAACATCGCCACGCTCACGATTGGCGGACGGCCGTGGGGGGTCACCTCGGCGTTTGCACTGTGGGGCGCCAAGCTGTTCGACGCCGTCGGCATCAACGTGGCGTCGTGGGCTTACTGGGCCACGCCGGCGCAGGCCACCGCTTTGCGGTCGAGCGTGTTGGTGGACGTTACGTCGGTGATGAATTTCGGCATCATGCTCGGCGCGCTGACGGCGGCGATGCTGGCCGGCCGGTTCGCGCCGGTGTGGAAAGTGTCGAACCGCTCGCTCGCGGCCGCGGTGGTCGGCGGCATCCTGCTGGGCTACGGCGCCCGCATCGCCTACGGCTGCAACATCGGCGCCTACTTCAGCGGCATCGCGTCAGGCAGCCTGCACGGATGGTTATGGCTGGTGGCCGCGTTTGCGGGGAACATCGTGGGGACCAGGCTGAGACCGTTGTTCGATCTGAATGTGGAGAGGACGCAGACCGCCTGCTGATCGGGTGGGCTCGGCTTCGCCTTCGTGGGGCTCGGGCTTCGCCCTCGTAGGGGTCGCGCCTGCGGCGCTCCTTGGGTTGTTCCTCTTCTTGCCCTCAGCCCCACGAGGGGCGTAGCCGCGAGCCCCACGAGGGCGAAGCCCGAGCCCTACCGGGCGCCAAGCGCCCCCAGGTCATTCAGCGCGTAGGGCGGTCAACGGGTCGACGCGCAACGCGCGGCGACCAGGAAGCAGGCACGCGCCCAGCGCGGCGAGCGCCACGAGCAGCGAGACACCGGCGAAGACCAGCGGGTCTCGCGCGGAGACCCCGAAGAGCAGGCCGCTGATGAACTGGGCGCCGGCGAACGACAGCGCGGCGCCGGCGGCCAGGCCCAGGACGACCAGCCCCGCGCCGTCCTTCAGCACCAGCGACATCACGTCGCCGGGTGAGGCACCAAGGGCCACGCGCAGGCCGATCTCGGGTACGCGCTGGGTCACCGTGTAGGCCATCACTCCGTAGACGCCGGCAACCGCCAGCAGCAGGGCCACCGCGGCAAACACCACCAACAGCGCGGTGCGGAAGCGCGGCGCCGCCGTCGCGCCCGCCATCGTCGTTTCCATCATCTCAACTCGGACCGGCACGTCGGGATGCCGCTCGCGAATGTGGCGCGCGGCAGTCGCGCCCAGCGCGAGCGGATCGGCGGCGTCCGCTCGCATCACGATGTTCAGCGAGGTCGCCGGTCCCTGGTGCTGCTCGTACGGCATGTAGAGTTCGGCCTGGACCGGCCGTGCCGGTCCCCGCGTGCGGATGTCCTTGACGATGCCCACGATGGTCATCGGTTCGAGGCCATCGAGACCGGAGCGAATGGTGCGGCCGATCGGATCGACATCCGGAAAGGCGTCTTTCGCGAGCTGCTCGTTGATCACGGCAACGCGAGGCGCATCAAGCCGATCGCCGTCGTTGAAGTCGCGGCCGCGCACGACCGGGACCTTGAGCGTCTGGAAGTAGTCAGGCGCGGTCACCGTGAACAAGGCCTGCGGCGACTTCATCCCGAGCACTTCGGGTCCCGGTCCGCCTTCGATCCAGTAGCCGCCGTTCGATCGGACCAGCGTCGGCAACGACGTCACGGCGCTCACCGACGTCACGCCGGGCAGCGCGCGGAGCTCCGCCAACAGCGTGCGGTAGGCGGCGATCGCGCGCGGGAAGTCTGGGCGGCCCGACACCGGCACGGTGGTGCGCAGCACCACCAGGCGGTCGCGCTCGAACCCGAGGTCAATGTTGGCGAGCGCCAGCAGGCTGCGGCCAAGCAGCCCGGCGCCCATGACCAGGGCCACGGCCAGCGCAATCTCGGTGACCACGAACGCCTTGCGGGCCCAGCCGCCGCGAACGCCCAGTGCGGACCCCTTGCCGCCCTGCCGCAAGCCATCTGCAAGGTCGACGCGGGAGACGTGCCAGGCGGGCGCGAGGCCGAAGATGACGCTGGCCACCAGCGACGCGAGCAGCGCGAACCCGAGCGCCTGGGCATCAACGGTGACCTCGTCCAGCCGCGGCAGGTCGGCGGGCGCCAGCGCCAGCAGCGCCGTGACTCCCCAGCGCGCGAACAGCAGGCCGCCGGCGCCGGCGACCAACGCCAGCACCGCGCTTTCGGTCAGCATCTGGCGAACGAGGCGCATGCGTCCTGCGCCGACCGCGGCGCGCACCACCAACTCGCGGCCGCGCACCGAAGCACGCGCCAGCAGCAGGTTGGCGACATTCGCGCAGGCAATCAAGAGCACGAACGCCACCGCCGCCAGCAGGACGAACAGCGTCTGGCGGGTGTCGCCGACCACCACCTCCTGCAGCGGCACGACCGCGACACCTTTCTCGCCGTTGCTGACCGGATATTCTTGCGACAGTCGCGACGCGATGCCGGTCATTTCAGCCTGCGCCTGGGCCACCGGCACGCCGGCCGCCAGCCGCGCGACGGCGCGGTAGTTGTGCGCGCTGCGCGACTGCCCTTCCGGCGCGGCCGCCTCGGCGTAGTAGAGATCGGCGCGCGCCGGGTAGCGCAGGGGCGTGACGCCGACTATCGTGAAGACCTGCTGCCTGAACGTGATCGTCGAGCCGACGGCCCCCGGATCAGCGGCGAACTGCCGGCGCCAGTAGGCCTCGCTGATGACCACCGCCGGCGGTCCCTCCGGCTGCTCTTCGTCTGGCGAGAACAGCCGGCCGACGCGAGCGGTGGCGCCAAACACCTGGAAGTAGCCCGGGGTGACCACGGCTGCGAACGCATAGTCCGACGCGTTGTTCACGGTGGCACTCGTCTCGCCGCCCGCCCAGTACGCCAGCGCCTCGAAGCTGCGGCTCTGATCGCGCCAGTCGCGGAAGTCGGGACCCGACACCGTGGTGCTACGGGTGCCGGTCTTGGTGTTGACGTTGGTCACCACGACAATGCGCTCCGGCTGGTCGAACGGCAGCGGCCGCAAGACGACGGCGTTGACGACGCTGAAGATGGCGGTGGTGGCGCCGATGCCGAGGGCCAGGGTCAGGATAGCGGTAGCGGCGAAGCCGGGTTGCCGAGTCAGGGTCCGGATGCCGTAGCGGATGTCCTGCAGGAGGTTGTCCATGCCGTCCTTGGACGGGATCGGAGCCTGCGGGGTTGCTCGCAATTAGCCGGGGAATCCGGCGTTAGCCGGATAATGGGTCCCCATGCTGCTTAGCGTCCTGGTGGCCCTCACGGTCATCATGGTGACCGCCCGCCTGGTCGGTGCCCTCTTTAAGCGCCTGCATCAACCCGCGGTGATCGGCGAAGTCGTCGGCGGGATCCTGCTCGGACCCTCGCTGCTCGGGCGGATCTCACCCGAAGCGGCGGCCATCCTGCTGCCAGCCGAAGCCGCGCCCTTCCTCGAGGTGATCGCTCAACTGGGTGTGATCCTCTACATGTTCCTGGTGGGCCTGGAACTGGACCTGCGGGTGTTGCAGTCGCGGGCGGTGGTCACGGCCGCCATCTCAATCAGCAGCATCGTGGTGCCGTTCGCCCTGGGCATGGCCCTGGCCGGTGCGCTGTTCGAATCCCTGGCGCCGCCGGGCGTCGGCTTCACGTCGTTTGCGTTGTTTCTCGGGGTTTCGATGGCGATCACCGCGTTCCCGGTGATGGCGAGGATTCTCGGGGATCAAGGCCTGCAGCGCACGCCGATGGGCGTGGTCGCCCTCACCTGCGCCGCCATCAACGACGCCATTGCCTGGTGCCTACTGGCCTTCGTGGTCGGCGTGACGCAGTCGACCACCAGCGCCGCGGTCCAGACGCTGGTCCTGACAGCGCTCTATATCGGTCTGATGCTGACCGCGGGCAGGCGCCTGACGGCCGTGCTGGTCAGCCGGTTCGACCGCTCGCCGCGCATTGGAGAGCGCAGCCTGGCACTGGTCCTTGTTGCCGTGCTGTTGTCTGCGGTCGCCACCGAGTTCATCGGCATCCATGCCATCTTCGGGGCATTCCTGCTGGGCGCGATCATCCCGCACGAAAGCATCATCGCGAGGCACGTCACCGAACGGCTGGAAGACATCGTCCGCGTGATGTTCCTGCCGGCCTTCTTCGCGTTCACCGGGCTGCGCACCGAGATCGGCCTGGTCGAGGGTGTCGACGACTGGCTGTGGTGCGCGGCGATCATCGGGGTGGCGACGGCCGGGAAGTTCGGCGGCACGGTGGCGGCGTCGAAGCTGGTCGGGCTCGACTGGCGCGACAGCGCGGCGCTGGGCATCCTGATGAACACCCGCGGTCTGGTCGAGTTGATCGTACTCAACATCGGCCTCGACCTTGGGGTCATCAGCCCGCGGCTGTTCACGATGCTGGTGATCATGGCGCTGGTCACGACGATGATGACGTCGCCGGTCCTCGCGGCCCTTCTTCGCTCGCGGCCCTGGACAGTCGCGCGCTAACGTGACGGAGGCCGCGACCTCTGGTCACGGTGGGGCTCG
>JBFWUK010000041.1:0-34327 GCA_050247355.1 Vicinamibacterales bacterium
CCGGCTGACGGGGCGGCCAAGGGCGGCCTGGCCTACTTCCTCGTCAATGCGCGCGCGTCCGCGGGCCCGCGGGTGGAAGTGCAAGGCACCTACAATCGCGGGCGTTCCCTCAACGCCCGTCAACTGGCCGACGACGTCATCAACGGGCGGGCCCTCAGCGCCGATGCCGTTGACGGACTGCGCTACGAGAGCGCTGGTGGCCGCGTCAGTGTCAAGGTGGTCCGTGGCGTCGAGATCTACGGCGGCTACGCGCGCGACCGCAACAACCGGGACGATGCCGTGACCGGGCGAATCACCGTTGGCGGCTATGCCAGCAACGTGTTTGGCACCGGCACCGACGTCTCGGGCTCCGACGCGCGGATCGATCGCCCGACCGGTCCCTATCACTCGCGCTACTTTTCGGTCGGTCACGCCATCGGCCGCTCGGTCTACGTCTCGGGCGACTACTCGACCTCGCTGGCGACCGTTCGCTTTCTCCGCAGCGACGGCGTGACTATCGAAACCAGACCCTGGACGCGCCGGCTGTCCGGCAACGTCTCGGCCGTCATCAACCGGCCGTTCTCGTTCGTTGGCGTGGTCGACTACACGCTCGACGGAGACATGAAGGACTTGCGGGTGATGACCGGCATTACCTATCGCTTGAGGTAGAACCATGTTTGTGAGCCGCATTTTCGCCGTCGCGATCGCGCTCGGAATCCCCGTCACAGCCGCTGGCCAGGCGCCGCCAGCCCAGCCCGGGCCCGGCGGCTCGCCGTCGCAGATGGTGCGGGCGGCAGGCATGCCGCTGCAGGACGGCGCGCTGCCACCCGGCTCGTTGACAGTACGAGTGGTCCAAGGGGCCTTCACTGGCGACCTCAGCGGCATTCCGGTGGACCTTGAAGTGGCCGGACGATCTCCGCTGCGAGCGGTGACCCAAACGATGGGACGTGCCGAATTTGCCCACTTGCCCATTGGCGCCCAGGTCAGTGCTTCGGCCACCGTGAACGGCTCGCGGCTGCAGTCCGAGTCGTTTTCGATGCCGGCGGACAGCGGTGTCAGGGTGCTGTTGATCGCCGGAACCGAGACCGTCAGTCACGGCTCCGGTACCTTGGGCTCCACGTCACCGATTGACCGTGCTTCCGTTCAGACTGCGGGATCTCCGATCGCGGACGCGGCCGGCGGCCAGGCCCGTGGCGTCACCATCATTCAGGGCACTGTCGCCGGGCTGACCGTGCTGACGTTCGCCGCGATGTTCCTGCCGCGGCGCCGCGCCGGGCGCCGCCAGACCGGGGCGAGGTAGACTCCACCATGTCCCAATTGCCAGGAGCACCATATGCTGTTCAGTGATCGCAGTATCTGGACGATGGTCCACGGTATCGGCCTGAGTGGCGCCGCGCTGGCGGGACTCTTCGCCGCGCTGTACTACCTGCAGGCGATGGCCGCCGGCCGCGACCCGGAGGCTAACCGCGCTCAGGCCCGCGCGCTGAGCGGACTGCTGCTGTTCACCGCCGCTGCCCTCTGGGCGTCAGTGCTGGTCGGTACGTTCGTGATCTTCCCGGAGTACCGTCTGGCTCCACCGGCTGGCACCGTCAACCTGAGCCCGTTCCCGCGCGCGCTGCTGCTGGCGAGTCCGGACACTGCCTGGCTCCACGCGTTTGCGATGGAAAGCAAGGAGCACATGCCGTGGATTGCGGCCATGCTGGCGACCGCCGCGGCCTTCGTCAGCACGCGTTATCGATCGCAGCTGCTGATCGACACCTCGTTGCGCCGCGCGACCACGACGATGCTGCTGATTTGTTTTGCCATCGTCGGCTTCATCGGCCTGCTCGGCACGCTCGTCAACAAAGTCGCCCCGCTGCAGTAGGGAGGCACAGGTCCCATGACATCCGACCCTGACACCTCAACCAACGGCGCCGCCATGGCGGCGTATCTCGGCGCCGGCATTGGCGCCTTTGCCATGGGGGCCTTCTGCGTCCTGAATGAGTCCGGGGTCTTTGCGGCGCCGGCACTCTATGGACCGGCCGGGGGCTTGTCGGGCCGCGCCGCGTTCGCTTGCGCGGTTTGGCTCGCCGCCTGGCTGATCGTGCACAGCGGCTGGCGGGACCGCCACGTGGCTCCCTCACCGGTGTGGCTGACCACTCTCATACTCACGGCGCTTGGCCTGCTGGGCACGTTTCCTCCTTTCTGGAGCTTGTTCTAGAGTCCCGGATCGCTTTCTCATTCTGTTCTTATCTCGCTCCACTAAATTGGGCGCATGCTTGTTGCGCTCACCCTCGTTGCCGCCCTGGCGACGGCGAGCCTGCCACCTTCGCCCCTGACGCTGGCCGAGGCCGTTGCTCGAGCTCGCGACGACTCGCCGCTGCGGGGCGCGGCAAAGAGTCTGGCCGAAGGCTCGGCCGAGGCGGCACGTCTGGTTGGACGGCTGCCCAATCCGTTGATCGACGTTCGCGTCGAGAATCTCGGCCCCACCAGCCGCCTGACACTCCCGCGCGACGTGTTTGCCGTCGTCAGCCAGCCCCTGGAGATCGCCGGCAAGCGCGGGCTGAGGCATGGGATCGCGGCCGCCGAGCAGAACCTGGCCGGCGCCAACCTCCAGGTCGTGGACTGGCAGATTACGCTCCGCACCGTCCAGCTCTACGTCCAGGCGCTGAAAGCGCGGAGCCTGTTCGAGACGCTCACCGCCAATCGCGACGGGCTGGTCACGCTGATCGAGACCATGCGGCGGCGGGTCGCCGAGGGCTTCTCGGCTGAATCGGACCTGCTCAAGTTCGAGACCGAATCGGCCCGCATGGACATCGACATCGCGAGGGCTTCGCTCGAGCTCGCTCGCAGCCTGGGTGCCTTGACGTTCGTGATCGGCGCCTCGGCTCCGCTCACGTCCGAACAACTGGTCGAGCCCGACGCCATTGCCGCACCAGCAGTGGCGTCCGCATCCATGGAGAGCGCGATCGCACGCCATCCCGAGGTGCACTCGGCAGCGATGCGCCTCGACCGGGCGCGGCAGGTGGCGGCCCTCGAGCGGGCCCGGCGTTTTCCGGATCCGGTGCTGTCCGCAGGTTACAAGCGCACCAGCGGATTCGACGCGGCGGTCGTCGGCGTGACCCTGACCGTGCCGTTGTTCGATCGCAACGGCAGCGCCACGGCGAGAGCGGTGGGCGAGGAGCGCGCCGCGACAGCGGAGCATGACGCGATTGCCCGCCGGCTGGCCTCCGAGGCCGCCGCGCTGATCGCCACGGCCGAGGTGTTGTCGCAACGTGCCGCCCGCGCCGGGCGGGAACTGCTCGAGCCGGCCGACGCGGTTCGCAATGCGGCACGTGCCGCCTTCAGGGAAGGCACCGCCGACGTGCTGAAGCTGATCGATGCCGAACGGGTTCATGGCGACGTGCGACGCGCCGCCATCGAACTGCGCCTCGAGGCCCTCGCCGCATCATTAGAGGCGCGACTCGCAGTCGGCCTGGAGCTCCTGCCATGACCGCCCGTTACCTCCCTCGCCCGCGGCGCTCAATCGCCGTACTGGCTTCCGTGTTTGGATTCGCCGCCTGCACGGCCACTGTGCCGGCCCCCGAAGCGACAGCGCAGGCCGTCGCCGCGCGCGACCACGTCGAGCTCACCGCCGAAGCGATCAAGAACGCCGCGATCGTCGTCGCGCCGGTGCGGACCGGGACGCGTTCGGACCGGCTGTCCGCGCCGGGCCTGTTGGCGCTCGACGAATCCCGGACCGCCAGGATTGGCTCGCTGCAGGAGGGCCTGATCGTCGACACGCTGGCGCAGGTTGGCGACCGGGTTCGCAGCCGACAGGTGCTGGCCACGATGCACAGCCACGCGCTCCACGATGCGTGGGCGGGCTACCGGAAGGCCATTGCCGACCGTCGCCGTCTCGACAAGGAACTGGCGTACGCGGTGGATGCCGACGAGCGCGCGGGGCGGCTCTACGCCGACAAGGCGATCTCGCTGCAGGAGAGGCAACGCGCAGAGGTCGAGAGGGTGGCGGCGACGCAAATGCTCGACATGGCCCGGGCCGAGGTCAACCGCTCGATCGAGGAACTCGAGCACGTCGGGGTGGCGGTGCCCGAGGCGGCCGAGAGCGATCCGCAGACCATCGTCGAAGAGGCCGGCGAGCAGATTCCGGTGCGCAGCCCGATTGGCGGAGTGGTGCTCGAGCGGCTGGTCACGCAAGGTACGACCGTCACACCGGGAACGCCCCTGTTCGTGGTCAGCGAGCTGTCCACCTTGTGGGCGATTGCCGAGATCGACGAGTCGCTGCTGCCGCGCGTGCGAACGGGCCGGCCGATCGAGGTGCGGGTGGCGGCGTATCCGGATGAGCGCTTCGCCGGCACCATCACGTTCATCGCCGACATCGTCAACCCCAAGACCCGGCGAATCACCGTGCGATCGGCCGTGCCGAACCCGGACGGCCGCCTGAAGCCCGAGATGTTCGCCACCATTGCATTGGGAGAGGGCGAGCCGCGGCAGATGGTCCTGGTCCCCAAAGAAGCGATCCAGTCCATTGCCGGGCGAGCGGTGGTGTTCGTGGCGGCGAGCGAGGGGCGTTTCTCACCGCGGACGGTGACCCTGGGCGCCGAGGCGGACGGCCTGGTCGAGATCGGCTCGGGGCTCACCGCCGGTGAGCGCATCGCCGTGAGCGGCAGTTTCATGTTGAAGTCCGAGTTGCTCAAACCGGCCGGCGAAGGCGGGGATTGAGATGGACCCGGTTGAGCGCTTCGTCGCGGCCAGCCTGCGCCAGCGGCTGTTCGTCCTGATCTGCCTGGCTGCCCTGATTGTGACCGGCGTGATCGCCTATCGGGATCTCCCGGTCGAGGCCTTTCCCGACCTCACCAACAACCAGGTTACCGTCGTGACCGAGGCCGCGGGGCTGGCTGCCGTCGAGGTCGAGCAGCGGGTGTCGTACCCGATCGAGACCGCGCTCATGGGCGTGCCCGGCGCCGACCAGGTGCGATCGGTGTCGAAGTCGGGCCTGTCGCTGGTGACCGTGGTCTTCGAGGACGCCGTCCCGATCTACCTGGCGCGCCAGTTGGTCAACGAGCGCGTGCTCGAGGCCAAGAGCCGGTTGCCGGCGGGCCTGAGCCCGACACTGGGACCAGTGGCCACCGCGTTCGGCGAGATCTACCAGTACCTGGTCGAGAGCGACGAGGCCAGCCTGATGGATCGCAAGACGATTCACGACTGGGACTTGCGAACCCAGCTGCGATCGGTCAAGGGGGTCAGTGAAATCAATTCCTGGGGCGGGCTCACGCGCCAGTACCACGTGGTCGTCGACCCGACACGGCTCGAGCGATTCGGCATCACCCTGCGCGAGGTGTTTGCCGCCATCGCCGCGAACAACACCTCGTTCAGCGGCGGGTTCATCGAGCACCGCTCGGAGCGCTACTCGGTTCGCGGCAGCGGCCTGGTGGCCGGCGAGGCCGACGTCCGGGCGATCGTCGTCGACGAAGTCGACGGCGTCCCCGTGCTGGTGTCCGACGTCGCGGAGGTGAGCATTGGCGCCATGCCGCGGCAGGGCGCGGTGACGCGCGACGGCGCCGGTGAGTCGGTCGCCGGCATGGTGATCATGCTCAAGGGCGAGAACGGCCGCGACGTCGGCGCCCGGGTGAAGGAGCGGATGGCCGAGGTCGTCGGCACGCTGCCCGGCGGCCTGCGGCTGGTGCCGTTCTACGATCAGACCGAGGTGATCGGGAGGACGGCGGCGACGGTGCGCCGCAACCTGCTCGAGGGGTCGCTGCTCGTGGTCGTGGTGTTGTTCGTGTTCCTGCGCGACGTGCGGGCGTCGCTAATCGTGGCGGCGGTCATCCCCGCCTCGATGCTCGCCGGCTTCCTCGGCATGCGGTTCTTCGGGGTCTCGGCGAACCTGATGTCGCTTGGCGCGATCGACTTCGGGCTGATCGTGGACGGCGCGGTGGTGATGATGGAGAACTTCATCCGCCGGCGCGGCGAGGCCGGCCACACCCAGGAGCATCATGATCCGCACGGCAGCCGCCTGGCCCTCTTTACCGGCGCCGCGACCGAGGTGGCGCGGCCGATCCTGTTCGGCGTGCTGATCATCGTCGCGGTCTACCTGCCGATCTTCACGCTCGAGGGCCTGGAGGGGAAGATGTTCAGGCCGATGGCGATCACCGTGTGCTCGGCGATCCTCGGCTCGTTGCTGCTGTCGCTGACCGTTGTCCCGGTGGCTTCGTCGTACCTGTTGAAAGTGGCGCAGGCCCACCACGACGAGCGCTGGTTCGTAAGGCTCCGTGCCAAGTACCTCCACGACCTCGGCTGGGCCATGAACCATCCTGGCCGCACCATGGCGTTGGCGCTGACGGCCGTCTCGCTGGCCATTGGCTCGCTGCCGTTCCTCGGCACCGAGTTCATGCCCAAGCTCGATGAAGGTTCGATCCTGATCGAAACGCGCAAGCTGCCGTCGGTCTCGCTGCAGGAGTCGGTGGAGATCTCGACGCGCGTCGAGCGCATCGTCAGGCAGTTCCCCGAGGTCAGCCAGGTGGTCACCAAGCTCGGCCGCCCCGACCTGGCCACCGAGGCAATGGGCATCTACCAGGGTGACGTCTACGTGGCCTTGCACCCGATCGAGTCGTGGACGACCGGCCGCGACAAACCGGCGTTGATCGAGGCACTCGCCGGCGCCCTTGCCGCCATGCCCGGCGTGACCTTTAACTTCACGCAACCCATGGCCATGCGGTTGGACGAGGTGATCTCGGGCGTCAAGGCCGATGTGGCGGTCAAGATCTTCGGCCAGGATCCGGCGACCCTCGAACGGCTCGGCGCGGTGGTCGTCTCGGCACTCGAACAGGTCCGAGGCGCCAGCGACTTGCAGGCCGAGGCGCTGTTCGGCGCGGCCCAGCTCCAGATCGACATCGACCGGGCCGAGATCGCGCGTTACGGCCTCAACGTCGCCGATGTCCGCGAAGTCGTGGAGGCGGCAGTCGGCGGGTCGGTGGTCACCGAAGTGCTGGACGGTCCGCGCCGATTCCCGGTGGTGGTCCGATTGCCAGACGCGCTGCGCGCCAACGCCGAGGCCGTGGGCTCGGTGCTGCTGACCGGGCGCCGCGGTGAGCGCGTGCCGCTGTCGCGGGTGGCGCGCATTTCCGAAACCGATGCGCCGGAAGCCATCAACCACGAGAACGCCGAGCGCCGGCTCGTGGTGCAGACCAACGTCCGGGGCCGCGATGTCGGCAGCTTCGTCGCCGAGGCGCGCGCCCGTGTCGAGGCGGCCGTGGCGCTGCCGCCCGGCTACCGGCTGGCGTGGGGTGGCCAGTTCGAGAACCAGGCGCGGGCGATGGCCCGCCTGGTGCTGGTGGTGCCGTTGTCGATCGCCATCATCTTCGTCCTGCTGTTCGCGACCTTCGGCCGACTGCGACAGGCGGGACTGGTGTTGCTCAACGTGCCGTTTGCGCTCGTCGGCGGCGTCGCGGCGCTCTGGTTGAGGGGCCTGACGCTGAACCTTTCGGCCGCCGTCGGGTTCATCGCCTTGTTTGGCGTGGCCGTGCTGAACGGCGTCGTGCTGGTCACCGCGGTCAATCGGTTGCGTGACGATGGCCTGCCCCTGCGCGACGCCGTGCTCGCCGGCGCCGCGACCAGGCTCAGGCCGGTGTTGATGACGGCGCTGGTGGCGGCGCTGGGCTTCGTGCCGATGGCGCTGTCGCACGGCGCCGGCGCCGAGATTCAGCGGCCGTTGGCCAGTGTCGTGATTGGCGGCGTCATCACCTCGACCCTGTTGACGCTGATGGTGCTGCCGACGCTCTACGAGCTGGTCGAAAAGCGGCTGCTCCAGCAGGACGAGGACGACTGAACCTACAATACGCACGTGCGCGTGCTTGTCGTCGAGGATGACCCGGCCATCAGCCAGTTCGTGGTCCGCGGGTTGCGAGAGGAGAACTACCGTGTCGATCTCGCCGAAGACGGCCTGGCCGCCGAGCGGATGTGCGGCGACGAGGAGTACGACGTCATCGTCCTGGACATCCTGCTGCCGGGACTCGACGGCCTCACGCTGTGCCGCCGCCTGCGGCGCGACGGTGTGGATACGCCGGTGCTGATGCTGACCGCGCGCGACGGCGTGCCGGACCGGATCCAGGGACTGGATGCCGGTGCCGACGACTACCTGATCAAGCCGTTCGCGTTCGACGAGCTGCTGGCGCGCCTGCGCGCGTTGACCCGCCGCGGCCGCACCCACCAGCTCGACCAGTCGCTGACCTACGGCCCGATCGCCCTGGACAGCACCACGCACCTGGTGACCGTCGACGGCCTGCCACTGGAGTTGAGTGCCACCGAGTACCGGTTGATTGAACACCTCCTGCGCCACGCCGAAGCGATTGTTTCGCGCGAGCAGCTGGCCGAGCACGTCTGGGGCGGCGACTACGATCCGTTCTCCAACGTCGCCGACGTTTACATCGGCTACCTCCGCCGGAAGCTGCGGGCCGCCGGCGTGGGCGAACCGTTGATTCACACCATTCGCGGCATGGGCTACATGCTGAAGTCGCGCCGGGGCGGCGATCAGCCATGACCCTGTCGTTCAGGTCGCGCTTGACGCTGCGCTGGGTGCTGGCCTTCGGGCTGGTGCTGGCCGCGGCGGACCTGGCCGTCTACTTCGGCGCCCGTGCCTTCCTGCACCGCGACCTCGACGCGCAGTTGCGGACGCTGGCGGCCACCGAGCTGGCATCGGCCGTTGATGAACCGGGCACGGGGCTGCACCTGCACGAGTTCCCGACCGGCGGCCACAATCCGCAGGAGTTTGCGGGCAAGTTCGTGCAGTTAATCGATGCCGGCGGCCGCGTGCTGATGCAGTCTCCGCTCCTCGGCCGCGCCGGCTCGCTGATCGACGCGACGATCCTGGCCCGGGCGTTGTCGGGCGACGCGCCGATGATCGACGTCAGCGTCGCGGGGCGAGCCGGCCGCCTGATTGGCCTGGTTACCCCAGGGCCCGAGCGATACGTCGTGGCGGTCGGCGTGTTCACTGACCAGCTCGACGCAACGCTGGTTCGCCTGCGCAATCTCCTGGCCGGCGTCTGGTTTGCCGCTCTCGCCCTGACGGCGGTAATTGGCTTCTCTCTCGCCTCCACGGCGCTCGTTCCGATCCGCCGAATCACCCACCAGGCCGCCGCCATCGCCGACGGCAAGTTCGCGCGCCGGCTCGACCCGCCGTCGCATGACGACGAGATCGGCCAGATGACGCAGTTGCTCAACCGCATGCTCGACCGGCTGCACGGCGCGCTCGAGGCCAACCGCCGGTTTGCCGCCGACGCTTCGCATGAACTGCGCGGTCCGCTGACCGCAGTGCTGGGCGAGATCGATGTCACCCTCAAGCGCGACCGCCGGCCCGTCGAGTACCGGGAATCCCTGGCCCGGCTTCGCGAGCGCCTGCAGGTCATGAGCCGTTTGACGGGGGACCTGATGCTCCTGGTCAGGGCGCAGGAGAATAGCCTGCCCATGGTCGGCGAAGTACGGGTCGCCGACCTGCTGCAGCGGGTGGCCGCGCGCGCGGCCGAAACGGCCGCGGCCGCTGGTGTCTCGCTCTCCGTTACCGTCCCGCCCGATCTCGTGGTCTACGGCGATGCCGGGCTGCTCGAGCGTGTGTTCGACAACCTGCTGATCAACGGGATCCAGTACAACCGCGACGGCGGAACGGTCTCGATGACGGCCAGCATCAGCCCGCGGGAGGGGGAGTGGGTTGCCGACCGCGTGGTGATTGCGGTGCGCGACACCGGCACCGGCATACCAGCCGCCGAACGCGAGCGGGTCTTCGAGCGGTTCTATCGCGTCGATTCGTCGCGGTCGCGCCGCACCGGCGGCGCCGGCCTCGGGCTGGCGATCTCCCGCGAGATTGTCGAGTTGTTCAAGGGCACTATCAGGGTCGCCGGGAACAGCGAACCGGGCGCGACCATCGAGGTCGGCTTGCCC
Organism: Vicinamibacterales bacterium; assembly: GCA_050247355.1. Taxonomy (GTDB): domain Bacteria; phylum Acidobacteriota; class Vicinamibacteria; order Vicinamibacterales; family UBA2999; genus 12-FULL-67-14b. The sequence goes on from JBFWUK010000041.1 coordinate 9,892, forward strand.
GGCGGCCTGGCGACGCACTAACCGCGCGGCCGGCCACTCTCATCCTCCTCTTAACTGTCTGTGACAGCCTCCCGGTAGAGGAGGATCTCGTGAAAACCCATCATCTTTGTCTCGCCCTCGTTGCCGGCCTGCTGCTGACCACGCCGGCGTGGGCCGACGACACCATTGTGGCGCCTTACGGCGCCAGGGCCTGGCGCAGCGTCTCGTTTGGCGAGCCGCCCGCAACCGAGCCGGCGCCCGCCCCCGCTCCCAGGTTCGCGGTGCCCGCGGTCATCGCCCCTGACGCCGAACAACGGCCGGTCGCCGTGACCCACAGCAAGGCGTTCGAGGTGCGAAGCAAGATTCACAAGCTCGCCAGCTACGCGACCATGCCCCTGTTTGTCGCGCAGTACATCGTCGGACAGAAGCTCTACGACGGCACGGGCAGCGAATCGGCGAAGTCCGCGCACGGCGCCCTCGTCGTCGGCATGGCCGGCCTGTTCGCCGTCAACAGCGTGACCGGTGTCTGGAACCTGTGGGAAGAGCGTCACGAATCCAAGGGCCGCGCCAAGCGATGGATCCACGGGCTGATGATGCTCGGCGCCGGTGCCGGTTTCGTCGCCACCGGGGCCACGGCTCCCGACGATGACGATGATGGCGGCGGGACGAGCAGCAACCGTTCGTTGCATCGCAACCTGGCGATTGGCTCCATGGGGGTGTCGGCCGCCAGCTACCTGTTCATGTTCTTCACCCGCTGATCCGAGGGACATGATGGGCGCGCTCGGCGATGCGGTGACCTGGTGGGCGGTCTACTACAGCGATCACCAGATGGTGTCGTTGACGGTGCAATACCTCCATCTCGCCGGCATCCTGTTCGGTGGCGGCGCGGCGATCGCCGCCGACCGCGAGATCTTTGCCGCGGCCCGGGTCAACGATCGCGATTGCCGGGCCGCCGCGGTCTCGGTCGTGCAGCACGCCCACCGCGTGGTCGGGTCGTCGTTGGGCGTGATGGCGGTCTCTGGGGGGCTGATGGCGATGGCCGACTGGACGACGTTCGCCTCCTCGACGTTGTTCTGGATCAAGATGGGACTGGTTGGCGTGCTGCTGGCCAACGGCGCCGGCCTGATGGCTGCCGGGCGGCTTCACGCTGCCAGCCAACCCACACACATCTGGCGCCGCATCGTCGCGGCCTCGGGAGTGAGTTTTCTGCTATGGCTACTGATCCTGTGGATGGGCGCGTGGCTGACCGTTGCGGCCTAACGTGCGGTACGTCGCGCCGGGCTTTCCTGGGCCGCATTCCCGGCGTGGTGCTGGCCGCGCTGGCGGCCGGTGACGCGGCGGCTGCCGAAGCCTTTTACGTGGTGGGCGAGATGGCCGGTGTCGAGGCCGGACCGTCCCAGAAGGTCTATCCGCTGCCGGCTGCCGACGGCGTCACGATCGACAAGGCGGCGCAGGTCATCCTGGTTCGGTTCCAGGGCAAGGTGATGGCGTTCAACCTGGCGTGCCCGCACGAGAACAACGCACTGCGATGGACGCAGGCGGCCGGCCGGTTTCAGTGTCCCAAGCACGAATCGAAGTACTCGCCCGACGGCACCTTCATCGGCGGCCGCGCGACCCGCAACATGGATCGGCTGCCGATCGCGCGCAGTGGCAACACGGTGGTGGTGTCGTTGTCGCGAATCATCAAATCCGACTCCGAGGCCGCGGAGTGGGCCACGGCGGTCGTGATCGTCTAGCGGCCGCTACCTGGCCGCCGCCAGCTTCTTGCGCTCGTCGAGCAGGTAGCCGCGCAGCGCCGCGATCGCCGCCCGGTCGAGTTCCGCGAATCGCGGCATGCCGCGTTCGACCAGCGATCCATCCAGAATCTTGTCGAGGCCGTTGTAGATGCCCGGCGACGAACGCCGCAGGTCGGGCAGGATGGTGGCGCCGCCGTGGCAGCGCGCACAATAGGTGCCGAAGATCTTCGCGCCGGCGGCGATCTGATCGGCAGTGGCATTGCTGGCAATGGCGGTCACCGTGCGCGGCCGCGGCCGCGACGGCAGCGCCGCGGTGCCGCCAATCGCAAACGTCAGCAGGCGCCCGTAACTGCGCGTCTTCTTCGGGAACGCGCCACCCCAGCCCGCCATCACCGAGACGTACTGCTTGCCGTCGATCATGTAGGTGATGGGCGGCGCGACGATGCCGGTCGTGGCCCACGACGACCACAGCTTCTCGCCGGTGGCGGCGTTGTAGGCGATGAAGTCGCCGAGCGCGGTGCCCTGGAAGACCAGGTTGCCGGCCGTGGCCAACGTGCCGCCGTTCCAGTAGGAACCGTACTCGACCGTCCAGCGCGGCTTGCGCGCCACCGGATCCCACGCCAGCAACCGCCCCGCGTACGGAACGTCGTAGCGATCCATGTTGCGGCCGATTGGCGCCAGGCCCAGGTTGTATTCGAGCGGCTTGTATTCGAACTCGGTTGGCTGCTCGTAGTAGCGGCCGTTGTCCTGGGCCGGGATGTAGACCAGGCCGGTCTTCGGACTGAACGACATGGCCTGCCAGTTGTGGCCGCCCAGCGGCCCCGGGCGGATGTAGGTGCCCTTGTCCTTGTAGTCGGCGCCGGGAATTTCCACCGGCCGGCCGGTCTTCATGTCGACATGTGACGCCCAGTTGACCGTGACGTACGGGTCCGCCGCCAGCAGCTCGCCGGTCGCGCGATCGAGCACGTAGAAGAAGCCGTTCTTGGGCGCCTGCATCAGCACCTTGCGCAGGCGGCCGCCGATCTGCAGGTCGGCCAGCATCATCGGCTGCACCGCGGTGTAGTCCCAGGTGTCGCCGGGCACGGTCTGGTAGTGCCAGACCAGCTCGCCGTTGTCGGGGTTGATGGCCAGGATCGACGCCAGGTAGAGGTTGTCACCGCCGCCGGGGCTGCGAATCTCCCGGTTCCACGCCGCGCCGTTGCCGGTGCCGACATACAGCAGGTTGATCTCGGGGTCGTAGACGATGGAATCCCACACCGTGCCGCCGCCGCCGAACCTCCACCAGTTGTCGCCCTTCCACGTCGGCAGGGCCGCGTCGAGCGCCTTGTTCTCTTGCGGCTTCGACGGATCGCCCGGCACGGTGTAGAACCGCCACGCCAGCTTGCCCGTCTCGGCGTCGTACGCCGACACGTAGCCGCGCACGCCGTACTCGGCGCCGCCGTTGCCGATGATCACCTTGCCCTTGGCAATGCGCGGGGCGCCGGTGCTGGTATACGCCTGCTTCTGATCGACCGTCGTCACCGACCAGGCCGGCTTGCCGCTCTTTGCGTCGATGGCGATCAGGCGGCCGTCGAGGGCGCCGAGGTAGACGCGGCCCTTGTAGAACGCGGCGCCGCGATTGACCACGTCGCAGCAGGCGAGCTGATCGTACTTGCGATGCACTTCGGGGTCGTACTTCCACAGCTGCTGTCCGGTCCTGGCGTCGACCGCGTAGACGACGCTCCACGATCCGGTGGTGTACATCACGCCGTCGATGACGAGCGGCGTTGCCTCGAGGCCGCGATCGGTGGCGGTTTCGAACGACCAGGCCAGTCCCAGCTTCGCGGCGTTGGTGTCGTTGATCTGATCGAGCGGGCTGAAGCGCTGCTCGTAGTAGTCGCGGCCATAGGTCAGCCAGTCGCCCGGGCGCGACTCGACGCTTGCCAGCGCCTGGTCGTCAACCGGGGCGGGGGCCTGTTGCTGAGCGGTGACCAGGGCAACGAGGGCGAGGACGAACGCAGTGCCTGCGAGCAGCCGGCGAGCCATATGGGAACCTCGGCGCCGATTGTCGGGCCTTCGCCCGGCCGGCGCAAGCGACGTTTACGGCTCCCGGCCGGCCGCTACTCCTGCCGGAGGGTGACCGCCGGATCCAGCCGCCACGCCCGGCGCAAGGGCAGCCAGGTCGCGACCGTCGCCGCCAGCAGGAACGCCGCCGTCGCAGCCGCGTAGATCTCGGGCGAGGTCGGGCTGACCTCGTAGAACAACATCGGGCGAAGGTACGACGCCAGCTGGATGGCGGCGGCCAGTCCGGCAACCAGCCCCACGGCGATCGGCACCGCGATCGCGGGCACAATCGCGCGCGTCAGGTCGCGGGCGGTCGCGCCGACCGCCACGCGAACGGCCAACTCGCGCGTTCGCCGAATCACCGCATGAGCGACGACCGCAAACACACCGGCCGCGGCCAGGATCAATGCGATCACGCCGAACGTGGGATCAGCGACGAACGGAACTGGTGGAGCGCCCAGCGCTGGCGAAACTGCTCGTCGAGTCCGGAGGGATCGGCCACGGGGGTGTTGGCGTCGATCTGCCGCACTACCTGCTTCACGGCCGGGCCAAACACGCCAGCCTCGGCAGATGGCCCAAGCACGTACAGCCAGGAGCCACGCGTCGCGGCCGCGACCTGCGCGAACGGCACGTAGACCTCGTTCCCCGGCCGGCTGGATGCCGTGGCGCGAACGTCGGCGGCGATGCCGACGACCGTGAACGCGCGGGCGCCTCCGGGCAACGGCACCATCAACGACGCGCCAATCGCATCGGCGCCAGAGCCTTCTCTGATCCGGCCTGCGAGCGTTTCGCTGACGATGGCCACGTCCGGCGCCCCGGAACGGTCGACGGTCGAGAAATCGCGGCCGCGAACCAGGCGCAGGCCGAGGCGAGGGAAGTAGCCCGGCGAGATCGACCGCAGCGGGGCCGGTGTCGGCTCGCTCTGTCCGGGCAGTGTCACCGCCACTCCCTGTACCGGATGCAACGGCAACCCGGACGAGGCGACCAGCCGCCCGCCCGATGGGGCGATGATTTGGGCGTCGATGGCGTCGGCAATGCGGCGGGCCGATTCCCGGGTCTGCGCGATGTCGACGCGGACAACGGCCATCCGGTCGGCGCCGAGTTCATCGATCGGCGCCGTGAGCCGGGACAGGCTGACCAGCACCAAGGTGGTGGCTACCACCAGCACTACGCCCACGGCCGCCTGCATCGCGACGAATGCAGAGGCGAGCCACTGCTGGCGTCCGGCCAGCGAGCTGTTGACCGAGTTGAGTGCCTCCATGGCCGGTACGCGCGACAAGCGCAGGGCCGGCGCCAGGCCGCTCACCAGTGTCACGAGACCGCCGACGCCGGTGGCAAAGGCGAGGACCGGCAACGACAGCGAGAAGTCGGTCCGGCGCGTGATGAAATCGGGGGCCGTGCTGAGGATCAGCGGCACCGTCCACGCGGCCAGCAGGATGCCGCCGCCCACGCCGGCCGCGGCAAGCAAAGACGACTCGCCAAGCGCGAGCCGCACCACCTGCCATCGAGATGCACCGAGCGCCCGCCGCACCGCCATCTCCCGCTGACGAGCCGTGCCGGCCGCCAGCAGCAGGTTGGCGACGTTGGCGCTGGCAATCAGCACCACCAGCGCGGCCGCCGCCAGCAACGGTATCAACTGGCCGCGGAGAAATCCGTTCTCGGCTTCCTGGAACGACTGCAGCGCCAGCGTCCTGCCCTGCAGCAGCGTCGGCTGATCGCGCTCGAGTGACTGTTGGATTAGCGCGAGTTCCGACTGCGCCCCTCCGAGCGTGACCCCGGGAGCCAGCCGCAGCGCCATGTCGACGTACGGCTCTTCGGCCGGCGTGATGCCGGGCATCGCAAACCACACCTCGTTCCGATAGGGAAAGTCGTAGTCGGGCCCGGCCACGCCGACGATGGTGAGCGGTCGATCACGGTATCGAATCGACCGCCCGAGCACATCGTCCTGCCCGCCAAACTGCTGGGTCCACAAGCGCGACGAGATCACGGTTTCGCCCGGTTGCGCGGCCAGGCGGCCGCGAACGACTGGCAAGCCGAAGATCTCGAAGAAGGGCGGCTCGACGCCAGAGCCGAACGCGACAACCGGCTCGGCGCCGCCGGTCAGCAGGCCGCCGGCGACCGAAACCCGCGCGACCCGATCGAAGGAACGCATGGCGGCAACGCGATCGGCGATCTCGCCGTTCGGTGGCGGCATCTGCCGGCCGTTGCGGGACTCGACCAGCAGCGGCGTGACAATACGCGCCGGCTCCGGATAAGGGAGGGGCTGGATCAGCACCGAGTGGACCAGCGTGAACATCGCCACCGTCGGTCCAATCCCGACGGCCACCGTCACGACGGCCGCCAGCGATACGCCCGGAGCTCGGCGAAGCCCGCGCATGACCTCAGCGCTTCAGGCGCGGAATGAACTTCGTGACGCCCTGCACCGGTCCGACTTCGCCGGCGTAGACGTTGCCCTGCGCGTCGACCGCAACCCCTTCGCCCATGGAGCCGTAGCCGCCCATGCCGGATGCCTGTCGCGACACGTGCTCGGGCACGAAGTACCACACCTCGCCGGTGCGCGCGCTGCCGACGCGCAGCCCCTTTCGCCACCCCGGGTTGTAGTTGTCGTCCGATTCCGAGTCGATGGCGTATAGCGTGTCGTTGCGGTCGATGAACAGCCCGCTGATGCGGCTGAACTGGTACCAGGTGTCGAGGTGCTTGCCCTCCTGGTCGAAAATCTGGATGCGGCGGTTGCCGCGATCGGCGACGAACAGGCGGCCCTTCGAGTCCATGGCCAGCGAGTGCGCACCGCGGAACTCGCCGGGACCGTAGCCGTAGCGGCCAAACGTCTTGATCAATTTGCCGTCGGGCGAGAACTTCGAAATGCGCCCCACGGCGTTGGCCGGCGCATCCTGGTCCAGGTACTGCGCGTTGTGGGCTTCCGCGACGAAAATGCTGCCATCGGGCGCAATCAGCACGTCGTTGGGCTCGGTGAAATGAGTCGGCGGGTTGCCCGCCTCACCCGGGGTGCCGAGCGTCAGCAGCACCTTGCCTTGAGGGCTGAACTTGGTCACCGTGTGGCCCTTGCCCTTGGCGTCGGGAAACTGCTTCAGCTCGGCGGCGGTCGCCGAACGCGCATCCACGACCCAGACGTTGCCCTGCTTGTCGACGTCCATGCCATGCGGCCACAGGATGATGCCCGCGCCAAAGCTCTGGACGACCTTGCCGCTGGGATCCACCTTGACGATGGGGTTGACGGTGGAGCCGGCGCAGGAATTGGCGCCGCAGCGATCGCCGACCCAGATGTGCTTGCCGTCCGGATCGACATGGATCGCGCTGACCGACCCCCACTTGCGCCCGTCAGGCAGCGTGCCGAAGTTGCGCACCGTCTCGTAGGGATTCGGCAGGTGGTTGATGGGCGCGACCTTGGCGTGTTCGGGAGGTCCGGACGCGCCGCGCGGCGGCGCCGACGGCTTTTGCGGCGCCTGGGCCGTCAGGCCGGCGGTGATGGCGGCCAGCAGTGCGGTGGTGAGTACGGCGGAACGGCGGGTCGTGGTCATCGGGCTTCTCCCATTTTGGAAGCCCGATTGTGGTGGCTCCGGGCCGGCGAATCAAGCCGGCAATACTGCCGGTCTTGAAGCGCGAGCCCTGGAAGCCCCAATCAGAAGCCTAGCGACGCTCGGGCTCGCTGCCGCCGGCGACCAGCGTCGTCCGAGCCGGCAAGGCAGTCGGCGCCGGCGTGGAGCGGACGGCCCGCTGAAGCATCTGCACGGCCTTGCCCGGCGACGCCATGGTCAGCTTGGCGTCGAGAATGCCGACGAAGTAGACCTGCCCGGTGACGCTTTCGACCTCGATGGCATTCGAAACCCGCTTACTGGCCGAGACCCGCTTGATGTCAGACAGAGCCAGGTGCCATTCGAAAGACCCCGACTGGTAGGAGAGAACCCCGTCCACCAGCGTCAGGCGGCCGAAGCCATGCCCGGCCAAAGCCGCCTCGTCTGCGGAGGTGGCCATCCAGAGTCCGCGGTCGGCAGTCTGTGCGTCGGCCTGCGCCGGGAAGGCAGCCAGTGCCAGGATTCCAACGAAAACCAGCTTGCCAATCCATCCGTTGAGTGAGTTCGTGGTGTTGCTCATGCCCCCCATAGAGCAATTGAACTGCCACTTTGGACAGGGGGTCACGAACTGCGCAACAACGCCAAATAGTTTGAATTTCGGCCTGTATGTGCGCCTAAATAGCGATCACGAAAACGTGATCAAGCTAACATTAACGGTCAAATTCCTAAAAAAGAACAAAACAGCATGTAAACAGCGACCAAATAGACTATAACTTGCTTGTTATTAATAATTTAAACTAAAATGCTCCAAACTGGAGCACACATTCCTGTCTTGGAACGCCAACGGCGACTCACCCTATCAGCGCCAGTCCGGCAAGGGTCTTCAAGTCGACGATCTCCCCAGAGGTCATTAGCGCCCGCGCCTCGTCCAGGCTGAACGTTCGCGGCTCGATGTCTTCATCCTCGTCTTTCCGGACCGTCGAATCGGCCGCGGGTGGCTGCAGGTCCTCGCACAGGTAATACACCATCTCTTCGTCGCAGAACCCCGGAGTGGGGAAGTAGCCGCCCAGGCGGGCCACCCGGCCGGGGGCCAGGCCGATCTCCTCTTCGCACTCGCGGGCGGCCGCCGACAGCGGGTCCTCGCCCGGTTTCAAGGTCCCCGCCGGCAGTTCCCAGATCCAGCGATCGATGGCATAGCGGTATTGCCGAATCAGGATGATCGAGCCCGGGGCAGGAACCGGCAGCAGCACCACTGACCCCGGGTGGCGGACGATCTCCATGTCGATAGTGTGGCCGCTGGGCAGCGTGACGCGATCGATGTCGAGCCGGAAGATACGGCCATCGTGGACCGCGGTACGAGACAGCAGGGTGGCGGTGCGTGCAGTCATGCCTCCACTTTAGCGCCGACTGCGCCCGGCCTACCGCGACAGGATCACGAACTCGACGCGGCGATTCTGCAGCCGGTTCTTCTCGGTGTCGTTGGCGGCAATCGGCTGGGATTCGCCGAATCCGCGCGACTGCAGCCGGCCGGCCGAGATGCCGGCCTTCGTCAAGTAGGCGACGACCGAGGCCGCGCGGCCATCCGACAGCTTCTGGTTCGTCGCCTCGTCGTCCACCGAGTCGGTGTGCCCGCGAATCTCGATGCGCATGGCCGGCATGTCCCGCAGCAGCGCGGCCAGCCGATCGAGCTCCGCGCGCGACTCGGGCAGCAGGCCGGTCTTCGCGGTGTCGAAGAAAATGTTGTTCAGGCGGATGGGCACGCCGGTGGCGATGGGAATGAGCACCAGGTTGCGCTCGTAGCGCTGTTGGTTCTTGGCCTGGCGCAAGTCGATGCGATCGCTGATCGCGATGTAGCCGGAAGCCGACGCGCGGAAGCCGTAGTCTTCGCCAATCGGCAGCGCGATCTGGTACAGGCCATCTTGCGGGTTGGCGCCGGCCTGGCCGGCCAGTTGGGTGTTCTTGAGGAATTCGTAGAGAATGCCCGCCGGCAGGGGCTTACCGGCCGGATCGGTCACCTTGCCGTGCACAAACGCCACCGGCAACGGGCGCATGGCGGCCGGCAACTCGAATTCATACAGGTCTTCCTTGCCGCGCTCGCCGAGCGACATGAAGGCCATGCGGCCGGTGGCGTCCACCGCCAGGTTCATGTCGGCCTGCGCGGTGTTGATGTCCGGTCCAAGGTTCTGAGGCGCCGACCATTTCAGCCAGCTGTCGTCGAGCCGGCGCGACATCCAGATGTCTTGCTCGCCGAGCCCGCCGGATCGGCCCGACGAAAAGTAGAGCGTCTGGTTGTCGGGAGCCAGCCACGGCGAAATCTCTTCTTGCGGCGAGTTGAGCACGGGCACGTTGATCGGCTTGGCGAAGCGTCCGTCGGCTTGCTGCAACGAGATGAACAGGTCGCGGCTGCGGTTCTGGCTCTCGCTGTTGACGAGTGACAGGACCAACGCCCGGCCGTTGGGGGCCAGGAAATAGTCGCTGCGAACGCCCGGCTGGTGGGCGTAGCCGATGATCTTGATGGCCGGTGGCGCGCTCCACGCGTTGCCGGTGCGGCGGCTGAAGCCGATTACCTTGTTCTGGTCATCGCGGGCCGGGTCGGGCACCGGCAACGGCGGCGGGGCCGCCTTGCTGCCCGGCGCGCCCTGTTTGAGGATGTCGAGGAACGAGGCGCTCGGATCGATTTGCGCAGCCATCGCGGCCAGGGCCTCGGCGGTGCTCCACGTGCCGACCAGCAGCGTATTGCCGTCGGGCAATGCCGACACGACCGCCGAACTGTTGACCTCGTTGTTGAGCGGCGGCGGCAGCCGCTCGGCCGCGCTCCACGACCCGTCGGACTGGCGGCGCGACACGAACACCGTCTGCTTGACCGCGCCGGCAGACGCCACCTTGGGGGCCGACGCACGACTCCCCTTGATGATGTCCTCGAGCATCTTGCGCTGCTCGGGCGGCAGCTTCTCCATCTGCGCTTCCAGGGTCTTCAGGTCGGCCTCGAGCTTGGTCGACAAACGGTCGCCCATGGCCGTGTCGAGGCCCTCGCGAACGAACCACAGGGTCTGGCCATCGGGGCTGATCACCGGCAGCAGTTCGCGATGGGTGGCCGTGTTGACCGCGGGCCCGAGCGGCCGCTTCTTCGCCGGACCCTGGGCCGAGAGGGTCGCGTGCCCCGCCATCGTCAGCAGCAGAATTGCCAGCCAGGTCTTCATGGTCACAGTATGCCTCGGCCGCGGCGCCACGGCCGCCGCTCAGCCGGCCGGCACCAGCCGCGTGCGACGCAGCAGCGCCTGGTAGCGCGGATGTTCGTGGAGCGACCGGAACCGCGCCTCGGTGCGGAGCAGCCCGATGGCGTTGCACAACTGGTCGGCGCACGCTTCGAGCGCGTCGAGCGCGAGCTCCGGTTGATTCAACTGGACATGCAGCCAGGCCACGTCGCTCAGGTTGCGCCGCGCCTGCCGCAGGCGCAGGTCCTGTTCAAGCACGGCGCGAGGCCCGCCTTTCACCGACTCGTCGAGTTCGTTCAGATACGCGGTGTCGCCGATGGCGTTCGCCGCCGCACGCCGCGCCGTGACCGCCTCGGCAAAGCGGCCCGCCTGGTCGAGGATGAAGACCCGCAGCCAATGCGAGCGTTCGTGCATTGGGTGCAGCCGGGTCGTTTCCTCGAGCATGCCCAGCGCTTCGTCGATGCGCCCCATGAACCACAGGGCTTCGGCGATCTGCGTCTTGGGCTCCATCGGATTCAGGACGGCGGCGCGTTGCAGGGTGGCCAGGCCTTCCTCGTAGTTTCCGAGGGTGTAGAGCGCATAGCCGAGCCAACCCTGGGCATCGTGCGACCGTGGCGCGAGCTCGACTGCCCGCCGCAGCTCGCGCAGGGCCGCGTCCCAATCCCAGTCGTAACTGAAGTGCAGGATGCCGAGCACCGTGTGTGCTTCCGGCAGGTCGGGATCGATGGCCAGGGCCCGCCGCACCGCTTCGCGCGCCAGGTCCTTGAATTCGTGGGGGTTGCCACCGAGCGAGTAACCGCGCGAGCGGTAGGCGCGCGCCAGCCCGGTCCACGCCGGCGCGAAGTTCGGGTCCAGCGCGACGGCGCGCTGGAACGAGACGATTGCGCCAGATACGTCCAGATCGACATTGCCCTGCATGAATGCCTTGCCATCGAGGTAGGCGCGATAGGCCGCGTCGTTGCTGGGCCGCCGCGTCGGCGTGCCCCAACTGCGTTCGACGGCGAGGCGCCTGACAAGCGACGTAGCCACCCCCGCCGACACCGCTTCCTGGAGATCGAACAGGTCGCTGAAAGGACGATCGAACACGTCTTGCCACCGCGTCGCGCCGCTGGCGACGTCAACGACCTTGACGATGACCTTGGCGCGATCGCCATCCGCGCGTACCACGCCTTCCACGACGTGCGCGACATCGAGCGCCCGTCCAATCTCGATGAGGTTGCCGCCGGCGGTGTACATCTTGATAGTGCTGGTCGGCCGGACGGTCAGCTCCGGCACCTGGCCGAGGCGGGCAATCACCGCGTCGGCCAACCCCAGCCCCAAGCGTCCATCGTCCGGCGCTGTACCGATGGCCGAGAAGGGGAGCACGGCCAGCGTCGATGTGGCTGACGCCGTGGCGGCCGGTCCCGACGTTGCGTCGCTGGCCACGTAGACGCCCATGGAGACGAGCATGGTCAGCGCGCCAATGACGAATGCCGCGCGCGGCGACAAGGGCCAGATGGCCCGGGCGGCAGGTGCCTCGAGCCGTGAAGGCCGCTCGTCGGCAATCACCGGTGGGACCGTCGCCGCGGGTTCATCGGGAAATGCGCCGGCCGCCTGCCGGACCGGCACATTCAGCCGATAGCCCGCCCTCGGCACCGTCTCGATGTAGTCGTCGGCGTCGCGATTCAGTGCTTTCCGTAGCGTCGAGATATTGACGGTGAGGTTGCGTTCCTCGACCACGGTATCGGCCCACAGCCGGGCCTGGAAGTCTTCGCGCGTGACCAGCCGGCCGCCGGCCTCGACCAGGAGGACCAGCGTGTCAAACACCTTCGGCGGCAGTACCACTGGCACGCCATCGTGGCCGGTCAGGCGACGTTCCTCCACTTCGAGGCGATACGCACCGAACTCGTAGAAATGCATGCTGGGCCGCGCGAGCAATTATACGGAACCATTCCAGCGAAGTCCCGTTTTCAGGCCTGAAAACGCCCTTGACCGATTCTTGACCTGCAAATGACCCGGCGCTGCATGCACGGCCGCCATCCTGGCGGCGACGATGCGCGCTCTGAACAGCGCCCGAACCGGGTCGCCTTCACTCGAGGAGCAGAAATGATCAGGAAAGCTGCATTGTGGACGGCCGCAGTCCTATTGATTGCTGCCAGTAGCGTCAAGGCCCAGAACGGCCGCATGGTCATCATGGCCGCGTCAGCCACGCCGACCACCCTCCAGATTGACGGCCGGGGGTTCATGCCGCGCGGCGCGCGGGGCGGGGCGCCGGTCGTGTGGCTGGGCGGCACCGGCGGGTCGCTCCAGCGGCTGACCCTCGCCATGCCGGCCACCGATACCACGCTGGTGGCGCAGCTTCCCGCGGCGACCACGCCTGGCACCTACCGGGTGTTCATCGCTGAAGGCCGCCGTGGCAACGGGCGTGATGACCGCGACGACCGCCGCGACAACGGCCGGCGCGACAACCGCGACGACCGTGACGACCGCGCTTTGAGTGAAAACGCTGCCACCATCGACGTGACAATTGGCGCGGCTGGGCCCGTGGGAGCGATGGGACCCGTCGGGCCGATGGGTCCGATGGGTCTGACGGGTGCCATTGGCCCCATCGGTCCAATTGGGCCGGTGGGGCCGCAAGGCTTGCAGGGCGCCACTGGTCCGATCGGTCCCGCGGGTCCCATTGGCCCGGCTGGTCCTCAGGGCCTGCAAGGAGCAAAGGGTCCGGCGGGTCCGGCGGGACCGGCGGGCCCGGTCGGTCCGATGGGTCCACAGGGTCCACAGGGAGCGCAGGGTGAACCGGGGCAGGGATTCGTCGATCCGGATCTGGCGGCCGCCATCACCCAGGAGATTCAGCCGATCCAGGAGGGCGACATGGCCTTCATCGAGCTCACGACCCTGGTCACCTACCCGCATCGCATGCAGCTCGTTGGCGTGAACACCTCGCAGGGCAAGCCGCCGGTCAGCTACAGCGAGCGTTTTGACGCGGCGTCGTGTCCAGAGCCATCGTCAACCCGGCCGGGTGGCCAGGCGTGCCGCCAGCGCTTCCGGCTCTATTACTCGTTCAACACCTGCCAGTTCAACCACCAGTCGGTAATGACGCTGCGGTCGTCACAGGGTGGTGTGGCCGACATGCATATTCCGTTCAGCAACAACAGCAACAACTGGTGCCAGACGGCAAACATCGACGTGCCGGCGCCGTACATCGCCGGCTCGTTCACGACCTCGGCCGTCCGCGGCACGTCCTTCGTCCTGACGCTCATCGTCGCCGACTACGACCCGACCAGCACGGTCATCACGGTCGGCAGCTATTCGTTCGCGCCGACGTCGGTGATCAGCAACCAGATCCTGCAGCTGCAGGTGCCGCCGTCGGCGACGGCAAACACCTTCGGCCTGGTGCCGGTGACGGTGACCACCGGGGGCGGCGTTTCGAACGTTGTCTATATCAACGTGGTGGACACCAGCGGCGTGACGCCCTGACCTGTCGAGATTTCGTATGAGGGCCGGCCGCTCTTTTAGAGCGGCCGGATCTTCAGGCTGCGGTACGACCCGCCCTACTCCTCGTCTTCGTCGTCCAGGTCGTGGTGCGTCTCTTCGGCGATCGACACCCGCGCGAACACCGTCTCGCGAATCTCCGGCGGCGCCAGTTCGTAGGCAATCGCCTCGAGCTCATCCGGGATCGGCGCCGTGAACTCCATGCGTTCGTGTGTGCGCGGATGCGTAATCACCAGCCGTTCCGCGTGCAGGAACGGCCGGGTCAGCCGGGTCACCGCCTTCAGTGGATGCGGCACGCGCCGGTGCACACCGCCGTAGAGGGAGTCGCCGACAATGGGGTGGCCGATGGCGCTCAGGTGGACGCGAATCTGGTGCGTGCGGCCGGTGTGGATGGCCACCCGCAACAGCGTCACGCCCTGCAGATCGCGCGACCAGGTCACGCGGGTGATCGCCTCGCGCGAGCGGCTGGCGCGGGTCGACATCTTCACGCGGTTCTTGGGGTCGCGGCCAATCCGGGCGTTGATGCGCTTGCGCTGCTGCACCAGGCCCCACGCCAGCGCGACGTACTCCTTCTCGACTTCACGGTCGTGGAACTGCCGGGTCAGCTCGCGGTGCGCCTCGTCGTTCTTGGCCACCACCATGACGCCCGAGGTGCCCTTGTCGAGGCGATGGACAATGCCCGGGCGAATCTCGCCGCCGATGCCGCTCAGATCTTTGACGTGGTGGAGCAGCGCGTTGACCAGCGTGCCGGTGGGATTGCCGGCTGCCGGATGCACCACCATGCCGGCCGGCTTGTTGACCACGACGATATCGAGATCGTCATAGAGGATTTCGAGGGGCAGGTCTTCGGCTTGCGCCGCCGACGGCGTGGCTTCTGGCAACGAAACCGAGACGACGTCACCGTCGCGGATGTCGGAATTGGACTTGGCCGTCTGGTAGCGCGAGTGGCTGACGTGGCCGCTTTCGATCAGGCGCTGGATCTGTGAGCGCGAGTAGTCGGGAATCTCGCCGGCCAGGAAGCGATCAAGGCGATCGCCGCGGTTGTCTTCTTCAGCCGTGAACGTGAGTTGCCGCGTGGCCGGCGCCGTGATGGCGACGGCCGCCTTCGATGCGCCAGCGGCCTTCTTGGCGGCCTTCTTCGCGGCGGCCTTTTCGCGAGGCTTGCTGCGGTCCCTCGTGCCCGGCCCCTTGCCCTGGCTCATGTGAACCGGGGCTTGCGAGGAATGTGCGAGGTGTCGGCCGTTTCGGGAGCGGCCGGCCGGTTGGCGCGTCCCAGGTACCACAGCATGAACAGGCTGACCGGGCCGAGCACGACCGAGATGAACTGCGACGTCGACAGCATGTCGAACACCAGCCCGCGATCATCGCCGCGGAAGAACTCGATGATGAAGCGGAGCACCGAATACATGAACGCGAAGCTCCAGAAGGTGCGGCCCGGGAACGAGCCCGGCCGCTTCTCGATCAGCAGCATCGCCACCAGCAGCACGAGGCCGGCGGCCGACTCGTAGAGCTGGGTCGGGTGCAGCGCGACGTTGAGCGGCGTGCCGACGTTGAAGCTGGCGGCCGGGTCGGTGAAGGTGATGGCCCAGGCGACGTCGGTCGGCTTGCCGTAGCAGCAGCCGGCCATCAGGCAGCCCAGGCGGCCGACCATGTAGCCCAGGGCAATGCCGGGAGCGAACAGGTCGGCCGACGGCCACAACGCCAACCGGTGCTTGCGTAACTGGTAAATGGTCACCAGGATGGCCGCGATCAGGCCGCCGTAGAAGACGCCGCCCGAGCGCAGCAGCGTGGTGAACTCTTCCCAACTGCTCGTGAAGTGCTCGAAGTCGACGACGAACAGCAGCGCCTTGGCGCCGACCAGGGCCGAGATGATCACCCAGATCAGCAGGTCCATGATCCGGTTGCCGTCAATGCCGGCGGCGCGCGCCCGCCTCACCGCCAGCCACAGGCCGGCCAGGTAGGCGCCCGCGAGCAGCACGCCGTAGGAGTAGATGGTGATCGGTCCAGCGCTAAACAGTATGGGATGCACGGCGACCCACTCCAAGGATGTCGAAAATCATGAGAATCACGCCGATGGTGATGGCCGCGTCGGCGACGTTAAAGGCCCAGAAGTGCCAGCCATTCCAGTAGGCGTCGACGAAGTCGAGCACGTAGCCGTCCTTGGCGCGGTCGATCAGGTTGCCGATGGCGCCGCCCAGCACGCCGGCGATGCCCAGCCGCGCCAGCCGATCGCCAAGGGGAACGGTAGCAGCGTACCACGCCACGCCGCCGAGGGCGACTGCCGCCACCAGCGACAGCACCACCGTCTTGAACGGGAAGTCCGCCGAGTTGAGCATGCCGAACGCCGCGCCGGTGTTGTGCACGCGCGTGAAGTCGACGAAGCCTGGGATGACCACCACGCTTTCGTGCAGCGCCAGCGCCGGCCGGACCAGGGCCTTGGTGACCTGATCGAGGACCACCACCACCAGGGCGACGATCAATTCGAGGCGTCTCTCGGCCAGCACTACAGGCTCACGGGCTCGGAAAGCGCGTCGACGCAACGCGGGCAAAGACCTTCGCGGCCGGCATCCTGGCTCACGTCGGGCACGTAGCGCCAGCAGCGCTCGCACTTGGTGCCCCCGGCGCGGTCGACGGTAACCGAGGTCTCGAGGTCTTGAGGGCCTGGGGTCTTGGCCGTCACGCCGGAGACACCAAACAACGTCGGCAGAAACGACTCGTACTGTCGCAGCAACGCCGCCGTATCGCCTTCAGACGTGACCGTGACGTGCGCAGACAGGTTCGCGGCAATGGTCTTGTCCTTGCGCTTCTCCTCGAGCTGCAGGTTGACCTGGTCGCGCACGGCGGCCAGCGCCGTCCATCGCTCGACCAGGTCCGGGTCCTTCCACTGCGCCAGTTCCGTGGGGAACAGGGCCATGTGCACCGAGGCTTCGCGCTCGCCCGGCAGCATGCGCCACAACTCGTCCATGGTGATCGACAGGATCGGCGCCAGCAGCCGCGCCAGGCCGTCGACGATGATGAACATCGCCGTCTGGCCCGAACGGCGGGCCTCTGACTTGGCGCCGAACGTGTACATCCGGTCCTTGGTCACGTCGATGTAGAACGCGCTCAGGTCGACGGTGATCAACTGGCTGGCCACCTGGAAGATGCCCGGGTAGTCGTAGTCGTCATAGGCCTTGACGATGCGCTCGGCGGCGTCGGCGTACCTGGCCAGCGCCCAGCGATCGATCTCGAGCATGCGCGCCTTCGGCACGACATCGTCCTTGGGGTCGAAGTCGTAGAGGTTGGCGACCAGCACGCGGATGACGTTGCGGATCTTGCGATAGGCCTCGACCGTGCGGGCCAGCACTTCCTTGCCGACGCGGATGTCTTCGCGGTAGTCGACCATCGACGCCCACAGCCGCAGCACCTCGGCGCCGCTCTGCTTGATGATGTCCTGCGGCGCCACCGTGTTGCCGAGCGACTTCGACATCTTGCGGCCCTGGTCGTCCATCACGAAGCCGTGTGTCAGCACCTGGCTGAACGGCGCCCGGCCGCGCGTGCCGACGCCGACCAGCAGCGAGCTGTGGAACCAGCCGCGGTGCTGATCGCTGCCCTCGAGATAGATGTCGGCCGGCCAGTGATGATCGGCGCGGAACGGCAGCACCGCTTCGTGGCTCGAACCCGAGTCGAACCAGACGTCGAGGATGTTGTTCTCGCGCTCGAACTCGGTGCCGCCGCATTCACTGCAGGTCAGGCCCTCGGGCACGAACTCCGCGAGCGGACGCTCGTACCAGGCGTCGGCACCGTAGACGTCGAACACCGCCGCCGCCTTGTCGACCAGCGCCTTGGTCAGCACGGCATGGCCGCACTTGACGCAGTCCATCGCCGGGATCGGCACGCCCCACACCCGCTGGCGCGAGATGCACCAGTCGGGGCGGTTGGCGATCATGCCCTCGATGCGGGCCTGGCCCCACGACGGGATCCAGCGGGTGTCGTTGATCGCCTTGAGCGCGCGCTCGCGCAGGTGCTGGGCGTCCATGGCGATGAACCACTGGGCGGTGGCCAGGAAGATCACCGGGTGGTGGCAGCGCCAGCAGTGCGGATACGAATGCTCGAAGTCTTCGCGCGCCCACAACGCGCCGCGCTCCTTGAGCGCGGCTTCGACCCGGGGATTGGCGTCCCACACCTTCAAGCCGGCGAACATCTCGACCGATTCGTTGTAGTGGCCGCCCGGGTCGAGCGGAGCGTAGATCTCGAGGCCGTACTTGACGCCGGTGTGATAGTCGTCGGCGCCGTGGCCGGGGGCGGTGTGCACCGCGCCGGTGCCCGCCTCGAGCGTGACGTAGTCGCCGAGCACCCCGAGCGAGTCGCGGGCGTAGAGCGGGTGGCGGAAGACCAGCCGCTCCATCACCTTGCCAGGGAAGGTCGCCAGCAGCGTGGTGAAGGCGCGGCCGGTCTTCGCGCCGACCGCCTCGGCCAGCTGCTTTGCGACGATGACCACCTTGCCGTCCTTGTCCGCCGCAGCCTCGGCGGAGGTGGAGATGTCGTAAGCGCCGTACTCGAACTCGGGGTGGAACGCGATGCCCAGGTTCGACGGGATCGTCCACGGTGTGGTCGTCCAAATCAGCACCGACACCTTGCGGCCCGCCAGTGCGGGCACGCGTTGCGCCAGTTCATCGTGGCTGTCGTCACTCAACGGGAACTCGACGTAGATCGAGGGCGAGGTGTGCGGCTCGTACTCGACCTCGGCCTCAGCCAGCGCCGTACGGCAGTGCGTGCACCAGTGGACCGGCTTCTTGCCCTTGTAGACCATGCCCTGCTCGACGAACCGGCCCAGCGCGCGCACGATCGCCGCCTGGTACGGATGGTTCATGGTCTTGTAGGGCTGGTCCCACTCGCCGATTACGCCGAGCCGCTTGAACTCCACGCGCTGGATGTCGAGGTACTTGGCGGCGTAGGCCTGGCATTCGCGGCGGAAGTCGGCGGTGCTCATCTGCCGCTTCTTGGGACCCAACTCACGGTCGACGCGCAATTCGATGGGCAGCCCGTGGCAGTCCCAGCCGGGGACGTAGGGCGCGTCGAAGCCCATCATGTTGTGCGACTTGACGACCAGGTCCTTCAGGATCTTGTTGAGCGCGTGGCCGATGTGGATGTTGCCGTTGGCGTAGGGCGGGCCGTCGTGCAGCAGGAACTTCTTCGCCCCCTTGCGCGCCCGGCGAATCTGGCCGTACAGGTCCATTTCGTCCCAGCGGGCGACGGTCTCGGGTTCGGTCGTCTGCAGGTTCGCCTTCATCGAGAAGGACGTCCGCGGCAGGTTACAGGTCTCTTTCCAGTCGGCCATGACAGTCTTCCTATTGTACGCTGACGGGGTGGCACTGCTTGACGGGGCCGCGCTTCTTGCTTGCCCGCCGCAGCGCGAGAGCGCGAAGGTGGGACGGGGCGGCCATTCCTGACGGGGACGATCATCTTGCCGACAGTTCGAGAAACGATGCTGGACAACGGGTTGAAGGTCCTGGTCCAGGAGGTCCATACGGCTCCGCTGGCCTCGGTCTGGTGCTGGTACCGGGTGGGGTCGAAGGACGAGACGCCCGGCGTCACCGGCGTGTCCCACTGGTGCGAGCACATGAACTTCAAGGGCACCCGCAACATCCCGCGGGACCAGGTCAAGGGCATCATCGAGAAGTTCGGCGGCAGCTGGAACGGCTACACCTGGATTGACCAGACCACCTACCTGGAAACCGCGTCGAAGGACGCGCTCGACCGCATGTTGTTCATCGAGGCCGAGCGCATGGACGCCTGCCTCTACGACCCGGCCGATTGCGAATCGGAGCGCACCGTGATCATCTCCGAGCTGCAAGGCGGCGAGAACGATCCGGAGCAGCTGCTCGACACCGAAGTCACGGCGGCGGCGTTCAAGGTGCATCCCTATCACCACCCGACCATCGGCTGGCTGTCGGACCTGCAGACCATGACCCGCGACGATCTGTACGGCCACTATCGCCGCTACTACGTCCCGTCCAACGCCACCATCGTCGTGGTCGGCGACGTCGACAGCGATGACGTGCTGAGGCGGGTCGAGGCCCACTTCGGCAGCCTGGCCCCTGGCGCGCGCCCGGCGCCGGTGCGGCAGGTGGAGCCCGAGCAGCAGGCCGAGCGGCGCGTGGTGCTGCGCAAGGAAGGCACGGCTGCCTACTGGAAAGCGGTGTTTCACGCGCCGGCGTTTGCCGACGACGCCTTCTTTCCGCTGCTGGTCGCCGATGCGGTTTTGAACGGCGCCGCCGGCCTGAACATCTGGTCGGGCGGCGGCGTGGCGCGGCCACAGCGCAGCGCGCGGCTGTATCGCGCGCTGGTCGACCGCGGCCTGGCGTCAAGCGTGAGCGGCGGCTTGATGCCGACCGAGCATCCCTACCTGTATTCGCTGAGCGCGAGCGTTGCCGAGGGCGAGTCGCTCGCCGCGGTGGAAGAGGTCGTGCTGAGGGAACTGGATCGGCTGCAGCGCGACGGCATCACGCCGGCCGAGTTCGCCAAGGTCAACGCGCAACTGCGCGCCCGGTTCGTGTATGACGGCGACAGCGTGACCGACATCGCGCACCAACTCGGCTACTTCGAGACCATCGGTTCCTGGCGGGCGTATCACGGCCTGCGCGCCCGGCTCGACGCGGTGACGCCAGAGGCGGTGCAGGCCGCCGCGGTGAAGTATCTCGAACCCGCCAACCGCACCATTGGCTGGTTTGAACCTCATTCAGGGATCGGGGATCAGGGATCAGGGATCGGGGATCGCGGATCAGGGATCGGGGATCAGGGATCAGGGATCGGGGCGAATCAGGCAAACGGAGCCGCCAAGTGACAGGCAGCGGCCTCAATCCGACGCGCCGCGTGCTCGACAACGGGGTCACGGTGATCGCGAAAGCGAATCACACGACGCCGGCCATCAGCTTGTTGATCGGCGTGCGCGCCGGCGCCTACGCCGATCCGCCGGGCCGGGAAGGCACGGCGGCGCTGTGCGCCCGCGTGCTCGACCGGGGCACCGTCACGCGGCCGGCCGAGGTGATCGCCGACGACCTCGACGGCCGCGGCGCGTCGCTGTCGGTCATTGCCGGCCGGCACCAGATGGCGATCAGCGCCACGTGCCTGGCCGACGACTTCGACGCCGTGCTGACCCTGGCCGCGGACATTGCCCGCCACCCGGCCTTTCCCGACGCCGAGGTGAACACGCGCCGCGCCGACCTGATCACCTCCATTCGCCAGGACGAAGACAACCCGGCGCAAGTGGCGGTCGATGCCTTTGCCCGCACCCTGTACGGCTCGCACCCTTACGCCCGCAAGATGCGCGGCAGCGTTGACAGCGTCGAGGGCATCCGCCGGCAAGACCTCGTGCGCTTCTATCAGAAGGGCTTTCAGCCGTACGCCATCACCGTCGTCGTGGTCGGTGACATCGCGGAAGACGCCGCGACCGCCGCGATTGCCAGGCGATTCGGCGACTGGTCCGCCTCCGCCAAAGCTTCGGCGGAACAAGTCCCGCCGACCGACGCGATGGTGCCCGAGGCTGCCGGCGTGCCCGATGCCGTGGCGCCCACCGCACGTCAGCTCGTCACCGCGCCCATGATGAACAAGGCGCAGGCCGACGTCGCCTACGGCTTCGTCGGGATTCGCCGTTCGCACCCCGACTACATCGCGTTCTCGGTGATGAACAACGCGCTCGGCCAGTATGCGATCGGCGGCCGCCTGGGCGACAGCATCCGCGAGCGGCAGGGCATGGCCTATTACGTCTTCAGTTCGCTCGACGCCAGCCTCGGCGCCGGGCCGTTCACCATTCGCGCCGGCGTCTCGGCCGACAACGTCGAGCGCGCCATTGCCTCGATCGACGCAGAACTGTCGGCGGTGCTGCAGTCCGGCTTCACCGCGCAGGAGATCGACGAGTCGAAAAGCTACCTCGTCGGCTCGCTGCCGCGACAGCTCGAAACCAACGCCGCGATCGCCTCGTTCCTGCTGAACGCCGACTTCTTCGGGCTCGGGCTCGACTACGACGCGCGCGTGCCGGGCCTGGTGCATTCCGTGACGCTCGACGCCGCCAACCACGCCGCGCGGCAGCTGCTGGACCCGTCGCGCGCCACCATTGCCGTCGCCGGGCCCTGGAACCACGAAGCTCACGAAGACCAATCCATCAAGCAGACTTCGTGATCGTCGAGTCCTTCGTGGTTAATTCATGATCCGAGCCGTCTTCTTCGACGTCGACTTCACGCTGATCTATCCCGGGCCGACGTTCCAGGCCGAGGGCTACCGCCGCGCCTGTGCGGCAATGGGCGTCGAGGTGGACGCGGCGCGGTTCGATGCCGCCACCGCGGCCTCGTCGTTCATCCTGGACGAGGTTGAAGAGCAAATCTACAACCACGACTTGTTCGTGCATTACACCGCCTCGATCATCGAGCACATGGGCGGCCGCGGCTCGAACGTGGTCGAGGTGGCGCGGCAAATCTACGAACAGTGGGCCGTGAATCACCACTTCGAGATGTACGACGATGCGGCGCCGGTGCTGCGGGGGCTGCAGGAACGCGGGTTGAAAGTGGGCGTGATCTCGAATTCCCACCGCAGCCTCGACGCTTTCCGCGAGCACTTCTCGCTGACCGGCCTGATCGCGGTGTCGGTGTCGTCGGCCGAGCACGGCTACATGAAGCCGCACCGCAGCATCTTCGACGCGGCGCTGGAACGGGCGGGTGTACAGGCCGGCGAATCGCTGATGGTCGGCGACAGCCTGAAGCACGATGTCGAGGGCGCGCTCAGTGCCGGCATGCGTGCCGTCTTACTCCGGCGCTCGGGCGAGATCCCGGCGCACTTGCCCGCCAGCCTCGCCGTGATTCGATCGCTGCACGAACTCCCTGACCTGATCTGACGGCGGTCAGCGCACCGGCCGGCCCAGCTCCGCGAGCGCGATACCGGCCGCCAGCCCGGCGTAGTAGTGGGCCAGCTCGCTGACATCGACCAGCGTGGCGTGCGCGGTTTCAATGGCATCGCGCTGTTGAAGGCTGGCGACACCCCTGACGGCCAGGTCGAACTGCCGTTCCGCGGCGGCCCGATTCAGGTAGCGTTTCGCGACGTCATCGATCTGGCCGGACAGCTCGTCGCCCGGGGCCAGGACGCCACGAGCCGGCAGCGAGAGCATGAACACTCGCGCGAGCGCATGCAGGGCGGCGGCGTGGCCGGCGGCGC
The DNA here is from genome assembly GCA_050247355.1 of Vicinamibacterales bacterium. GTDB lineage: Bacteria > Acidobacteriota > Vicinamibacteria > Vicinamibacterales > UBA2999 > 12-FULL-67-14b. Next base: position 33,055 of record JBFWUK010000041.1, read on the forward strand.
GCGCATCGCCGGCGGCGGCGCGAATGACCTGGGCGAGCAGCGGCGGCAAACCGGCCGCCTTCACGGGCGAAGTGGTTCGAGGCATGGAGCGCTCCTGGCGGTCGGGAACAGCACATCTCTCGGCCGGACGCGGGGGCCAGTGTGGAGCGCAAGGCAGCGTCCGCCGACGCCAGCGCTCGCGCGCTGCGCGTTCACAAAACGGTAATGGCCCGTCGCAGCGAAGTCAAAGCGAAAGGCGTGCCAATCCGGGCTGGACGCCAGCGGCGATCAGCGATGGCCGATCCAACGGCTACTGGCCGTGTCGTGCGTGGCTGTCGACAGAAGCCGCTGCCGTCTCGGAACCGTGCCAGCGATACTCGGTAGGGGAGGTGCCAAAGCGATCGCGGAAGTCGCGCGCGAAGTGACTGGCATCGGCAATGCCGACCCGCGCTTGAACCTCCTTGATCCGCAGCCTGGTATCCGACAGCAGGCGCGCCGCCTGCTCGAGTCGGAGGTTGCACAGCCACTGACGCGGAGTAGCGCCCTGGGCCTCTTTCACGACGCGGCGCAACTGCCCGGCGGAGATCCCGAGTACCGCCGCCATCTCCGGGACGGTCCATGCCCGGACGAGGTCGTGCTCAACCGCTTTCGCAAGCGCCAGCACTCGAGGATCGGATGGGTCGTGTTCTGTGCGCATCATCGGCCCTGCGGATTGCGCGAGATGGTTATCGTTTAAACGTCACGATATATCATTGCGTTGTAATGCATCAACCCGCAGCGGCACGCAGGAGCGCCGTGTATCGCAACCTGTTGATATCGCTGCGGTTATTGAATGCCGATCGAATGCGCTACAGTGGCAAAGTGCCGAGGAGCCGCTGGGGCGATGCGATTGCGTTCTTGCTGACCGAACGCGGCTGGACGCAGCGCCAGCTGGCGGAAAAGGCCTCGCTGCGGCCGAACACCCTGACCAACCTCGTCAAGCATGGCCGCGATTCCGATACCGCCACGCTGTCGCGCATCGCCGCGGCGCTGCAGGTCGACCTGTCCGAACTGTTTCTGACCCGTGAACAGATCGAGGTCCTTCGCGCTCACAAAGAGAACCGGGTCGAACGCCTCAAGGAAGCCGTGTTGAAGGAACTTTCGGAGACCGTTGGTACGCTCGTGCGTCAGGAACTGGACAAGCGCAGCAAGGCAGAAACCACCGCGGGACGCAAGCGCGCGTCGGCGAAGCGGTGACGGCCCGTCCCGTTACCATCCGCCACCTGACCACCATCGACGAGTTCCGTCAGGTGGT
>JBFWUK010000042.1:0-32910 GCA_050247355.1 Vicinamibacterales bacterium
GCTAGGTCAGTTCCAATTCCTGCTTCACCCTGGTCAAGCAGTCGGGACAGATGCCGTGACTGAACCGGGCCTCGGAATGCTGGGCCACGTATCTCTCCATCTGTTGCCATTGGCTGTTGTCACGGATCTTCTTGCAGTAGGCGCAGATCGACAGCAGGCCTTCGAGGCGCTTGACGTGCTGGCGCAGGCCGAGGATGCGCTCGGCCACGTGCAGCTTGGCCAGCAGTTGCTGTACATCGAGAGGCTTGGTCAGGAAGTCGTCGGCGCCGGCTTCCATGGCTTCGAGATAGTTCGTCTTTCCTCCGTGGGCGGTCAGGAGGATGAAGTAGGTATATTGGGCGTTGCCGCTCTGGCGAATGGCACGGCACAACTCCAGGCCATCGAGATCCGGCATTTGCCAGTCTGAAATCAACGCCGGAAACACTTCCTCTCGCCACGCGGTCCAGGCGTGGAGACCGTTGTCAGCGGTCACCACTTCATGACCGGCCTTCTTGAGCGTGGCCTCGATCACGAGCCGGGAGGTAGCGTCGTCTTCAGCGATAAGTATCTTCATCGAGGCAATCCGGGTTCAATTCGCGTGTGATCTCGGTCTGGACGCGCCGGAACTCTGCGTCCAGCTGCGCCAACAGCGCCGTGACTCCCGCCAGGTCTTCGGTGCCATCGGCCGCCTCGAGCAGGCTGCAGATGGGGGCCATGGTCGCGGCGCCAATGTTCAGGCTCGCCCCTTTCAGCGCATGCGCGGTTCGCGCAAGGGTCAGCGGATCCCGCCGGCTCGCTGCGGCGTTGAGGCTCGTCAGGTACTTGGGTGCGTCCGCCAGAAACGCCTGCATCACCTGTTCGAACAGTTCAGGAGCTGTCTGACCCGCCAGCATTCTGAGCTGCCCGACCGCAGCCGGGTCGAGCGCGTCGCCGCGGGCTGGCCCAGGCCGGGCGTCGGGCATCGCAGCGTGCGGCGGCATTCGATTCGAGGGCGCGACGTCGACCGTCGCCCCGGAAGGCAACCAGCGCGTTAGCGTCGCGATCAGCGCCTGGAGTTGCACGGGCTTGCTCAGGTAGTCGTCCATCCCGGCGGCCAGGCACTTCTCGCGGTCGCCGGACAGCACCTTGGCGGTCATGGCGACGATGGGCACGCGTCGTCGCGCCGGGGAGAACCCGGCTTCCCACGCCCGATATGAGCGAGTCGCCTCGAAGCCGTCCATCTCCGGCATCTCGCCATCCATGAAGACGAGATCGTACGACTGCTGCTGAAGCCGCCGCACGGCCTCAGCCCCGTTGCTCACCAGGTCCACCTGGCAGCCGAGGCCTGCGAGCGCGAGCTCGGCGATGCGCTGGTTCGTGGCGTTGTCGTCGGCCACGAGTACTCGGCCGTGGAACCGCGCGCGCGGCGATGTCGCGTGTGCGGCCGTGCCGGGCTGCCGGGCCTCTGGCAGTTGCCCGCCGTCCGTTTGCCGGGCTCGGGTAGCGACCAGCAGGTCGAAGAGTGCGGAGGGCCGCATCGGCTTGACGAGGGATCCGGCGAACCCTCCGTGCCGGGCCAGTTCCGCCGCGTTCTTCTCGATCGTCGAGGTCAACAGGATCAGCGCCGCATCGCGATACCGCCGATCGGCCTTCAGTGTCGCCGCCAGCCCGATGCCGTCCATGTCCGGCAGGTGATGGTCGATGAGCACGATGTGATAAGGAGCGGCGGCCTCGGCGGCAGTGTGCAACGCGGCGAGGGCCTCCTCGACAGAGGCCGCCGTGCCGCTGGAAATACGCCAGCCGCACAATTGCTCGTGGACGACCGCCCGGCTGACCGGGTTGTCATCAACCAGCAGCACCCGCGTGGCCGTGATGTCGACACCTTGCTGCGGCGCCGGCCCCGGGCTCGCCTCGAGCGCCAGCGGCACGGTAAACCAGAACGTCGAGCCTTCGCCGATGCGGCTGTCGACGCCAATCTGGCCGCCCATCAGCTCGACCAGACGCTTGCATATGGCCAGGCCCAGACCGGTCCCTCCGAAGCGCCTGGTGGTCGAGGCGTCGGCCTGCGAGAAGCGTTCGAATAGGCGACTCACGGCCTGCGGAGCGATGCCAATGCCGCTGTCCTCGACGGAAATGCGCACCTCGGCGTGGCCCTGCCGCTGCGAACCACGATCCTCCTCGACGCTAACGAGCACATGCCCGCGTTCGGAGAACTTGATCGCATTGCCGACCAGGTTCATCAGCACCTGGCGAATCCGGCTGGCGTCGCCGTGGAAGCGGCGCCTGGCACTCGGCGTGTAGCGCAGGACCAGCTCGAGCCCTTTTTGCTGCGCGCGCTCGGCGAACATCCCGCCCACGTCCTCGACCGTCGCCAGCAAGTCGAACGGGGCCTCCTCGATCGACATCCGGCCGGCCTCGATCTTCGAGATGTCGAGAATGTCATTGATGAGCGTGAGCAGGGAATTCGCGCTCGATCGCGCGATCGCGGCGAGTTCGCGCTGACGAGGGGTCAAGTCGCCATCCATGAGGAGGCCGACCGCGCCAATCACGCCGTTCATGGGCGTGCGAATTTCGTGGCTCATGGTCGCCAGGAACTCGCTCTTGGCGCGGTTGGCGGCCTCGGCATCGCCCTTGGCCTGGAGCAACTCCGCTTCGACCCGTTTGGCCTCGGAGACGTCACGAATCGCGCTGATCACGACCGGACCGGTGGCGGTCTCCAAGGGACTCAGGCTGATCTCGACCGGAATCTCCGTGCCATCCTTCCGCAACGCGAACAGCGCGCGCTTCGCGCCCATGCGGCGCGGGCTGGAGGTGGCCGCGAACGAGTGCCGCTGGGCGGCGTGGCCGCTGAAGCGCGCCGGAATCAGGATCTCGACACGTTGCCCGAGCAGTTCCGCGCGCGAGTAGCCGAAGAGCTGCTCGGTTTGGGAATTGACCAGCACGATCTGGCCGCCGCGATCGACGATCACCATGGCATCCGGCGCGGCCTCCAACAGGCGCTTGAACTGTTCTTCGGAGCGCTTCTGCTCGGTGACATCCTGGATCGTGCCGGCCAGGTGGGTGACGCGGCCCGCCGCGTTGGCCAGCGCTTCCACGCTGACGCGCAGCGCCCGCTCCTCGCCATCAGGCCGCACCGTCCGGCATTCGAAGCTGCCGCGCCCCTGCGTCGACAGCACGGTGTTGACCCACTCGCCCATCGGCTGCCGGTCGTCGGGATGCATGCAGGCCAAGTAGTGGTCGAAGCTGGGCGGGCACCGCTCCGGAGCGACGCCCAAGATCAGGAAGGTCTGATCGGACCAGGTCATGGCATTGGCGACGACGTCCCAATCCCAGGTGCCGACCTGCGCGACGGCTTGTGCCCGGGCCAGCTCCGCTGTGCGCTGCCGGACCCGCTCGTCCACTTCGACCGCGAACTGGCGACCCGCTGTTTCCTTGGCGTCGATCACGCGGACCACGCCGTTGAACCCGCGCGCCGGCAACCCGATGTCATCGCCGGATGAATCGGCAAGAGACGCGCGGAGTTGACCCACGGCCACGCTCGACATGCCGGGCCGGAAGGCTCGCAGCGGCCGGACGATCCGGGACGCTTGGAGATCCGCGAGGCAAACAGCAGGAAGCCCATGACGATTCGGGCCGTGCTGCCCGGACCCCAGGCGCGATTCCACGTCGAGTCAGCTGGTAGTCGAGAACTCATGTCCGTACGGTCTCCGCAGCCAGCGCCGAAACCGGGCGGGCAGGCTTACGGCCGAAGCAAGGACAGTGCCACGGCCCCGTTGGCCCGTTCTCCACGCACTTGGGCAGGAACGGCCACTGGAAGGTGCCGGCTGACCGGGCGTGAGCGTCGGGGCTCCGACATCCGCGCTTGGCGTTCAAGTCGTTCCCGGTGTCGTCGATTGCTTGTCCGGAGGACGGAGGACCCAGGATGAGACCTACATTCATATCCAGATTGCACGTGTTAGTGGTTCTGGGGGCGATCTCAGTGACTGCCTGGGGGGCCGGGCCGGTGGAGAGCGCCGGCGCCGCGCCGGCCACCGAGGCGCTCGACAGGCTCAAGGCCGGGAACGCGCGGTTTGCCGCCGACGCGGTAGCCGGGCACTCCATCGGCCAGACGCGCCGCGTCGAACTGGCCCAGAGCCAAACGCCCTATGCCATCGTCCTCTCGTGTGCGGACTCGCGCGTGCCGCCCGAGATTGTGTTCGACACCGGCCTCGGTGACTTGTTCGTCGTCCGCGCGGCCGGCGCGGTTGCCGACCGCGCGATCCTGGCCAGCGTCGAGTACGGCGCCGAGCACCTGCACAGTCCGCTGCTCGTCGTGATGGGGCACGACTCGTGCGGCGCGGTGACGGCGGCGATCGAGACCAAAACCTCACTTGGTCCCAACCTGGATTACCTCGTGAAGGCCATCCAGCCGGCACTGGAACAGGCCAGGCACGCCGGCGAGAAGGCGGAACTGAAGACCGCCATCATGGCCAATGTCGAGCAGGTGATCAACGACGTGCTCGCCGAGAGCGCCATCGTCAGGCATCTGGCCGAGAGCGGCAGGCTCCAAATCGTGGGCGCGTACTACGAGCTCGAGAGCGGCCGCGTTCATTTCTCGAAACCGGTCGGGGTGGCCAGGCAGACCACGCATGACAAGACGGAGGGGCAGTAGCGTCATGCGGGTCACAACGCTCACTGCCGCCCTGACTCTCTGCGTGTGTTCGGTTCCTGTGACGGCCGCCGATCGATCGCAGGAATCGGCAGCGGCCAAGCCGCGCACCTTCATGGCGTGGAAGCACAAGGCGGCGGCGACACCGGAGAAGCCCGCGAAGAAGCCGGCCGCCGCGCCAGCAACCAAGGCCGTGACGGTGACCGCCGCGCTGAAACCCGCCGCGCGCAAGACCCGGCCGCCCAGAGCGGCTGTCGCGCCGACCGTGACGCGCGTCCGCGTCGAGTGGACGACCGCGCCCGTGCGTCAGGTGCCGCCCGGATATGTCGCGGTCGAGTGGGAGTCCGCCGCCGCGACCCCGCCGCCGGCACCCGCCGCGGCGATGGCGGCGGAAGCGCCGGCGCCGGCCGCCGATGGCATCGTACTGCCGTCCCAGCCGGCCGTCCCCGGCGCCCCGGCGGTGGCCGCCGCGCAACCTGCGCCCAGGCCCGCGCCACCCAAGACCGTGCAGGTGGCTGTGAACTACCGCGGCCGGGTCGAAGGCGCCGACGGCTACGCCGCGGTGCGCGCCACCGACGACCATTACTACCTGAATCGCGTGCGCCTGGATGTGAGCGTGGCCGCCACGCCGTGGCTGCGCGGCTTCGCGCAAGTGCAGGACGCCGAAGTCGTCGGCTACGACCTGGCTCCGGCGCCGCCCGCTACCCACGTCAACCGCTTCGACGTGCGACAGGGCTACGTCGAGATTGGCCGGCCCGGCAAGGCCGGCGTCCTCGCTCGCCTCGGCCGCCAGGAATTCGTCTTCGGCGAGCAGCGACTCATGGGCGGCGGCGACTGGAACAACACGGCGCGGGCATTCGATGCCGCCCGGGTGTCGCTCTTCCGTCCCGGCGTGAAGGTGGACGCGTTTGTGGCCACGGTCGTTACCGTGGTGCCGCTTGACCTGGACGGCCGCCGCACCGACGAGTTCGTGTACGGCGGGTATGCGGCCTTCGATCGCATGGTGCCCAAGGGGGTCGTCGAGCCGTACGTGTTCGTCAAGGAATCGGACGCGGTGGTCAGCGAGGCTGGCGTCGCCGGTGCCGGCCGTGTCTTGACGATCGGCGCGCGCGCCGCGGGCAGAATCCTCGGCGGTTTCGACTACAGCCTGGAGCACGCCTGGCAGCGTGGGACGCTCTCCACCGATACGGTCGATGCGTTGGCCGGCGCCTACCGTTTGGGCTGGACGGCCGCGGGCTGGCCGATGACCCCCCGCTTCGTCGGCGAGTTCAACCACGCCACCGGCGATGGTGTCGCAGGCGACGGCCGCCGCCAGACCTTCGATCAGCTCTATCCGACCAACCATGCCAAGTACGGCATTGTCGATGTCATGGGCTGGCGCAACATGAGGGACCTGATGGCGGGGCTCGAGTTCACGCCGGTCCGCCGCGTGAAGGTGAACGCGGACCTGCACCGCCTAATGCTGGCAACGACGCAGGACGGCATGTACGTCGACAGCGGCGCCCGTCGCCTCCTCAATCGAAATGCGCTCAGTCGCGATGTCGGGGTGGAGTTCGACGTGCAGTCCACCGTCACGATCACGCCGCAATTCGGTCTCAGCGCGGGATTCGGTTACCTCGCCACGGGCGACTACCTCACCGAGGCCACCGGCGGTGGCGGAGTTTGGTTTCCCTACGTGATGTGGAACGTGCGGTTCTGAAGCGGCGACGAGACGCGGAAGTCGGCAAGCCAACAGGAGGTGAGATCGTGGGTCGAAGGATGCTGAGCGTATGGTGTGGCGCGGGTTTGGTACTGGCCCTGGGATTGGTCCCGGCCGTGGCCGCCGCAGCCGACGAGCCGAAGCCGAACAGGGCGGCGGCCAACGCCACGAAACCCGGCGCGGCGACCGCCGAGGCGCAGCGACCGGACGTCGAACCAGCAACGATTTCGGCCAACCGGCCGGGCTTCGGCGAGACCGCCGACGTCGTGGGCCGCGGCGTCTTCCAGGTGGAATCGGGCATGGTATTCGATGGCGACCGCGTCGAGGATGCCACGGCTCGCACCATCACGGCGCCCGCCTATCTGGTGCGTCTCGGCCTCACTTCCCGGCTCGAAATCCAGGTGGCGAGCGAAGGCATGTTCTCGCGATGGCACTCGGGACCGGAACCGTCGAGCCGAGTATCGGGCCTGGCCGATGTCGACCTCGGCTTCAAGGCCAAGCTCGCCACCGAAGCGGAGGCGGGCGCCAACGTGGCCGTGCTCGGCACGCTCAACCTGCCTACGGGGGCCGATGGATTCAGCAGCGGCGGCTACGACCCTGGCGTGAAACTGGCGTTTGGCAAGAGCCTGGCCGGCGGTTTCTCGGTGGGCGGCAACGTGCAGTTGGCCTCGGCCAGCACGGGTGAGGGCCGGGTGCTCCAGCATGCCCTGAGTGGCGTCGTCGCCCGTACCTTCGCTGGTGCCTGGGCGGCGTTTGGCGAAGCCTACCGGCAGAGCGCCGGTCCGGGCGCAACCGCCACGAGCGTGGACGCGGGTGTGTCGCGGGTGGTCGGCGCGAATCTGCAGATCGACGTCTCCGTGGGTCGCGGCCTTACCGGCCCCGCCACAGACTGGTTCGTCGCCTTTGGCTTCGCCGTGCGCCCCTCAGCGTTGTTGGGATGGTAGTCAAGTGCCAGGGTCGCCGTTGGCGGACCACCGGGCCGCGTCTCAAGCGTTGCGGCCACCGGCCGATTGAAATACCGAAAGACATTGAGCCAGGTCGTACGCGGATTGCCCCCGGCCCCCTTCGATAACAGTATTGCAGACGTCACAGGAGTTCATGATTATGCGGAATTGGACTATCGGCAAGCGGCTCATGCTCGGCTTCGCAGCCGTCGTGGCCATCGTTTCGGCGCTGGGTGTCTACTCGGTGGTGCAGTTGCGCGTGGTGGATGCGGCCAGCACCCGGATCGTTGTGGACTCCCTCCCCGGCACCGCGCTGAGCGGCCAAGTACTGGCGCACGTAAAGAACAACCTCGCCTACACGCTCGAGCACCTGACCACCGATGACGCCAGGGAGATGGAGGCCGTCGCGGCGCTCATCGCCACGACCAAGGAGAGTATCGGCAAGGAACTCGAGGCTTACGAGAAGACTATCACCGGGGCCGATGACCGGGCGCTCTTCGAGCAGGTTGCGCCCGCGCGCGCCAAATTCGTCGAGTCGTTCAACCAAACCATTGCCCTCAGTGCAGCGGGCCAGAAGCAAGAAGCGTTTCAGCTCTTCCACGACCAGGTGAAGCCCAACTACGCCGCCCTTGAAGATGTCGTGCAGGCCGTCACCGACTGGAACATCGAAGCCGGCCAGGCCGCCGGCATGGAACTGGACGCGGCCGTCTCGGCGATGTTCATGGGAGTGCTCACCGGTGTGGGCCTCACCATTGCCATGGCGGTGGTCGTCGCCTTCGTCATCATCCGCAGCACCACCTCGGTGCTCGGCGGCGCGGTCACGAGCCTCCGCCAGGGCGCCGAGCAGGTGACCTCGGCCTCGAGCCAGGTGGCCACCGCCTCGCAGTCGCTGTCGCAGGGCGCCACCGAGCAGGCGGCGTCGCTCGAGGAAACCTCGGCGTCGATGGAGGAGATGGCGTCGATGACCCGCCAGAACGCCGAGAACGCGCAGACGGCGGCCGCGTTGATGGGCGAAGTCGACGCCAAGGTGCAGGGCTCGAACCAGGCGCTCGGCGACATGGTGTCGTCGATGGCGTCGATCCAGCAGTCGAGCCAGCAGGTGGCCAAGATCATCAAGACGATCGACGAGATTGCGTTCCAGACCAATATCCTGGCGCTGAACGCGGCGGTCGAAGCGGCGCGCGCCGGCGAGGCCGGCATGGGCTTCGCCGTGGTGGCGGACGAAGTCCGCAACCTGGCGCAGCGGTCGGCACAGGCCGCGCGAGATACGACCACGCTGATCGAGGAATCGATCACCAAGGCGCAGACCGGCAACGTCAAGGTGGAACAGGTGGCCACGGCCATTTCGGGCATCACCGAAAGCGTGTCGAAGGTGAAGGGCTTGGTCGACGAGGTCAGCAGCGCCAGCCGTCAGCAGTCGCAGGGCATCGACCAGGTGTCGCAGGCGATCGCGCAAATGGAGAAGGTCACCCAGACCACGGCGGCGACGGCAGAGGAGAGCGCCGCGGCCAGCGAAGAGCTCAACGGACAGGCCGAGAGCGCCATGTCGGTGGTGGCCCGGCTCGAGGCGCTAGTTGGCGGAACTGGCGCGACGAGCGTGTCCGCCCCGGCGGCCGCCCGGCCGGCACGGACGGCCGGCAAGCTGCTGCGCATCGCGAAGCGGACGCCCGCGGCGTTGGCGACAGCCGAAGAGGAACTGCCGATGGGCGACACCGGCACTTACGGCAAGTTCTAACCGGTTTCGAAGGCAAACGGGCGCCAGGCGTGATGGCGCCCGTTCGCGTGCCTGGCGGCCGGCGCACCCGTTTCGGATACTCTGTGACCGGCGGCTGACCCACGGCCGCCGGTTCGCACGAGAGAGGATGGCGAAGGTGGTGGCGCGGCGCCGACTCGTTGGACTGGGACTGATGCTGGCCCTGCTCGCCGGCTGTGGTTCGGAGCCGCAGCCGCCCATGCGGGTTGGGGCGGTGCTCTGGCCGGGCAACGAGAGCCTGTTCTTCGCCGCCGCCCGGGGCTGGTTGGCGCCGCGCGACTTTCGCATGGTCGAGACGTCGAGCGGCTTCGAGGCCATTCGCGGCTTCCGCAACGGCACCCTCGATGCCGCCTCGCTCACTTACGACGAAGTGATCAGGGCGATGCAGGACGGGTCTCAGCCGGTCGTGCTGATCGCGCTCGACGAGTCGCACGGCGCCGACGCCGTGCTGGCGCGCCCCGGGATTGCCGCGCTGACGGCGCTGCGCGGCAGGCGGGTCGGGTTGCAGGTCAATTCGGTCAGCGCCTATCTGCTGCGTCGGGCCCTCGAATCGGCCGGCATGCGGTCCGAAGATATCGAGGTGGTGAACGTCGCCCCGGAGCTGCACCAGGCATACCTCGAGCGCGGCGACGTCGATGCCGTGGCCACCTACGAACCCTTCAAATCGCACCTGTTGGAGCATGGCGTGATCGAGTTGTTCGACAGCACGGCCATCCCGGGAGAAATCGGCGACGTGCTGGTGGTGCGCCGTGATTACGCCGAGGCGCATCCCGAGCGGGCGGCCGCGCTGCACCAGGCCTGGCGCCGCGCGCGCGCCGAGGCCGCCGGACCGGCCGCCACCGCCCAGGCGGCGAAGCGTCTCGGCGTGCCGCCGGCCGTGTTGGTTCGGATGCTGACCGGACTCACCGTTCTCGACGCGCCGGCGAACCGGGCGGCGTGGCAGACCCAGCGCCAGCGGCTGGCGGCCAGCATGTCGGCCATTCAGGGGCGGCTGGCCGCGGCCGGGCTGATCTCGAAACAGTTCCCGATGGCGCCGCTGTTCGACTGGCCGGCCGCCCTCACCGCCCGGGTCTGGCAGGACTGACCGTGGGCGTCGGCCGCAACCTCTCCTCGCTACGCTTCAGCCTGCCGCTGTTGCTGCTCGCCTACTGCGGCGTGATTGGCGCGGTCCTGTACGTCGCGGCCAGCCGCAGCCAGGAACAGCGGGTGGAGCAGCAGTTTCTCGCCACCCAGTTGATCCGCGCCACCGAGCTGCAGAGCCGGACCGAACGCGCGGCGGAGCGCAGCGAGCTCGAGACCGCGCAGCGCGAGTTCTACGAGATCGGCGCGCTCGAGGCGCTGCGTGCGGCCGTGTTCGTGGCCCCCGACAACCGGGTGCTGCTGACCAGCCGGCGCGAGTGGGCGAACCGGGCCATCGACCTGGCGGCCTTTGGCCTGGGTGGGCCGGACCAGGCGGCCGTCGAGCAGGCCATGGCCGAGGCCCGCGCCTCGCAGCGCAGCCAGACGCGCTTCACCGCCGATCGCGAGGGCCTGGCGCTGGTCCTGCCGGCGGCGCTGCCGCGCAGCCGCGAGTCGCTGCAGGTCGATCGCCGCGCCCTGATCGTGCTGGTCTACGACTTGGCCCTGTCGAAAGCGGTCAATCGCTTCCACTTGCAGCGCCAGTTCGCGCTGACCGGTGGCGGCCTGCTGCTGGCGGTGTTCGGCCTCGGCGTCGGCCTGCACTTCGTCGTGACCCGCCGGCTGGAACAGGTGCGCCGCGTCATTGGCCGGTTTGCTGCTGGCGAGCCGGTCGCCGACGTTGCTTCCCGAATGCACGACGAGATTGCCGACATCCGGACCCAGTTTGGCGAGATGGCCGGCGTCGTGCAGCGCGAGATGGCCGAGCGCCAGCGCGCCGACGCCGAGCTGCGGCGCGTTAACCGGGCCCTGCGCACCATCAGTCACTGCAACCAGGCGCTGGTCCACGCCACCGACGAAGAGTCGCTGCTGAACGAAATCTGCCGGGGGGTCGTCGATGAAGGCGGCTACAAGTTCGCGTGGGTCGGGTTCACCGCCGGCGGCCGGATCCGGACCGACGCGATTGTCGCCAAGCGCGGCGACGACCAGGGCTACCTGGTGGCCTTGCGGGCGGCGATCGAAGGCCATGCCCTCGAGCAGAATCCCGCCGTGACCGCGCTCGGCACCGGCCAGCCGGTGGTGCTGCGCGACTACGAGACCGAGCCGTCGGTGGCGCTGTGGCGCCACGAGGCGCTGGCCCGCGGCTTCCGCTCGTCGGTGCTGCTCCCGCTGATTGCCGGCGGCCAGCCGCTCGGCGTGCTGACCATCTATTCCGGCGAAGCCAACGCGTTCGACGACCACGAGTTGGCCATGCTGAACGAGATGGCCGCTGACCTGGCCTACGGCCTCCAGGCCTTGCGGACGCGGCAGCGCCACGCCCAGGCTGAAATCGAACTGGCCGCCGGCGAGCGCCGGCTGCGCCAGCTGATCCGCTACACCCCGGCCGCCGTCGCCATGTTCGATCGCGAGATGCGCTATATCGAGGCCAGCGATCGCTGGCTGTCGGACTACCGCCTCCAGGGCCGCGAGGTGGTCGGCTGCTCGCACTACGAGGTGTTTCCCGACGTCCCCGAACGCTGGAAGGCGGTCCACCAACGCGTGCTCGCCGGTGCGGTCGAGCGCTGCGACGAGGATCCGTTTCCGCGCGCCGACGGCACCCTGGACTGGCTGGCGTGGGAAGTGCGGCCGTGGCACCAGGCCGACGGCTCGATCGGCGGCCTGACCATGTTCACGCAGCTGATCACCGACCGCAAGCGCGCCGAACACGAGCTGCGCGAGAGCCAGTCGAAGTTGATGATCGCCATGGACATGGCGCAGCTGGCGCCGTGGGAATTCGATGCGCTGAGCGGCGAGTTCCTGTTCAACGACACCTTCTATGCGCTGCTGCGCACCACCGCTGAGGCCGAGGGCGGCTACACCATGCCGGCGGCGGTCTATGCCCAGAAGTTCCTGCCGCCCGAGGAAGCGGCGCTGGTGCAGATCGAGATCGACCGCTCGATGAGCGGCGCGGACGCGCGGCAGCCCCGCGGCATCGAGCATCGCTTCCTGCGCGCCGACGGCTCGACCGGGACCATGCTCGTGCGCTACGCCGTCGTCCAGGACAGCGCCGGCCGGGTGATCCGCACGCGCGGCGTCAACCAGGACATCAGCGATCGCCGGCAGCGCGAAGAGGCGCTGCGGATCAGCGAGGAACGCTTCCGTTCGGCGATGAGCCACTCGCCGATCGGCATGGCCATTGTCTCGCCCGACGGGCGGTTTGCCGAAGTCAACCCCGCCCTGTGCGCCATCGTCGGCTACACGCGCGAGGCGCTGGTGCGCACCCGCTTCCAGGCGCTGACGCACCCCGACGACCTGGCGCGCGACCTCGAGCTGGTCCAGCAGCTGGTCGATCGCCGGGTCGAAGCCTTTCAGATCGAGAAGCGCTACCTGCACAAGCGCGGCTACGTGGTGTGGACCCAGAGCAACGTGTCGCTGGTCCGCGACGAGCAGGGGCGTCCGCGCTACTTCGTCAAGCAGGTGCAGGACATCACCGAGCGCAAGACCGCCGCCGCCGAGATGGAGGCGCTCAACGCCCGCTACGCCCGCCACGAGGCCGCCATGGCCACGCTGACGCGCAGCTACGTCCAGAGTCCGCGGCAGTTCACCGACGTGCTGCGGGTCATCACCGAGGTGGTGGGGCGGACGCTCGAAGTCAGCCGGGTTGGTGTCTGGCGGGCCAACCTCGAGGCCGGCTCGTTCACCTGCGCCGACCTGTACGAGTGGCCGGGCGACCACCATTCGAGCGGCATCGAGGTGACCGGCCCCGAGGTCACGGACTATGCCCGCACGCTGGCCGCCGCCGACGTGGTGGTCGCCACCGATGCGGCGCGCGATCCGCGCACCGCGGCCTTCACCGCTGCCCACCTCAGCCAGTACGGCGTCACCTCGATGATCGACATCGCCGTTCGCGAGCAGGGCGAGCTGGCGGCGGTGCTGTGCTGCGGCCACGTCGGCCCGCGCCGCAAGTGGACCCCCGATGAGCAGACCTTCGCCGTGGCGGTCGCCAACCTGCTGTCGTCGCTGTTCGCGCAGGTTGACCGGCAGCACCTGGAAGAGCAGTTGCGCCAGGCGCAGAAACTCGAGGGCATCGGCCAGCTGGCCGGCGGCGTGGCCCACGACTTCAACAACGTCCTGACGGTGATCCTGGGCAAGGCCGGACAGTTGTCGGGCGACCCGCGCCTGCCCGCTGACCTGCGCGAGGCCGCCGACGACATCACGCAGAGCGGAGAACGGGCCGCCAACCTGACCCGCCAGCTGCTGGCGTTCAGCCGGCGCCAGGCCATGCAGGTCCGTGACGTCGACCTCAATCTCGTGATCCGGAGTGTCGCGCGCATGCTCGAGCGCGTGCTGGGCGAGGACCTGACGTTGCGATTCTCGTTCTCGCAGGAGCCGGCCATTGTCTCCGCCGACGCCGGCATGATCGACCAGGTCGTGCTGAACCTGGCCATCAACGCCCGCGATGCCATGCGCCGGGGCGGCCTGCTGGTGGTGGAGACCGCGCTGGTGGAGCTTGACGCCACCGATGCCGTCCGCACCGGCCACCGGCCCGGCCCCTATGCCTGCCTGCGGGTGACCGATACCGGTTCCGGCATCGCCGCCGAGAACCTGCCGCACATCTTCGAGCCCTTCTTCACGACCAAGGACGTCGGCAAGGGCACCGGGCTCGGCCTGGCGACCACCTACGGCATTGTCCAGCAGCATGGCGGCTGGATCGACGTCGACAGCGAGGTCGGGCGCGGCACGACCTTCCGCGTGTTCCTGCCGCGCCTGGCCCAGGCACGGCCGGCGACGCCGCCGGCCACGGTGGCCGCCGCTCCGAGGCCCGCGACCGGTCGCGAGTCCATTCTGGTGGTCGAGGACGAAGCCGAGGTGCGGTCGCTGATCGTCGAGGCCCTCAGCGGCTACGGTTACCACGTCCTGCAGGCCGCCTCCGGCCCGCTGGCCGTCGAGGTCTGGCGCCAGTATGGCTCCGTGATCGACCTGTTGATCACCGACATGGTGATGCCCGACGGCATGAACGGACTCGAGCTGGCCGAGGTGCTGAAGCGCGCCAATCCCGGCCTGCGCATCATCTACATCAGCGGCTACCTCGCCGACGTCAGCCAAGAGGAACTGCTGCAATCCGAAGGCGCGGCCTACCTGGCCAAGCCGTTCTCACTGCCTTCGCTCGCCCGCCTCGTTCGCAACGCGCTCGACGCCACCGAGAATCGGCGCAGCCTGCGCCACTGACCTCCGCCGCCCGACTTGAATCGTTCGTGCCATTGAAGGCCACGGCCGGCCTGCCGATTCCCTTTGCGAGGGAAACGCATTGGAAACTGATCGCCAGGGGTTTGTCGCCGAGATCGAACACCAGCTCACCCGTCTGGCGTGCGCCGTCATTCTCGATCCCACCGCCGAGACGGTGGCGCGGCTGGCCGCCGAGTTTGCCGCCGCCCTCGAGAGCCACGGCGCCGCCGGACTGGCCGCGCAAGTGACTGCCGGCGCCGCCACGATGACCGCCGCCACCCTCGGCGCCGACTGCGAGCGGCTGTGGCGCGACTGGATCGACGATGACGAAGTCGGCCGCGACGTCGAGGCCCTGGCCGTCGACGCCGAGCTGACCACGATGTTCGTGGCCGAGGCGCTCGACCACCTCGGCACCATCGAGGCGACGCTGCTCAAGCTGGAGGAAGCACCCGGCGACAAGACGTTGATGAACGACGTGTTCCGGCCGTTCCACACCATCAAGGGCAACGCCGGCGCGCTCGGCGTGTCGACGGTGCAGGGCTTGGCCCACACGGTGGAGAACCTGCTGGACCGCTGCCGTTCAGGGCAGCATGGCGTGGGGTCGGTCGAGATCGACGTCGTGCTGAAGTCGGTCGACCTGATCACCGCCATGCTCAACGACCTGTCGGCGCGGTCGGCCGGGCAGCCGGGGCGGCGTCTCCGTGCCGACCGGATTGCGCTGATCCAGGCGGTGGAGCAGATTATCGAGTCCGGCGGCAGCAGCGCGATTGCCGCACCGGGCGCCGACGTGCCGCTTCCCGGCACCGACGTGCCGATGCCGGCTGCCGACGACCGGCGCGACCGCGTTCCGCGGCGGGAGGATGCCGAGCGGAGGACCGCCGCCTCCGAGCAGTCGGGGTCGGTCAAGGTCGATACCCGCAAGCTCGACGGCCTCGTCGACACCGTCGGCGAGCTGGTCATCCTGCAATCGTTGATCTACGAGGACCCGGCCATTACCGGCGTCCAGGACGAGCGGCTGAAGCGCAACCTGGCGCAACTGCGCCGGATCACGACCGAGCTGCAGCGCGGCACCATGTCGATGCGCATGGTCCCGATCCGCCAGACCTTCCAGAAGATGTCGCGGCTGGTGCGCGATCTCGGCAAGCGCTCGGGCAAGCCCATCGAACTGGTGCTGGCCGGCGAGGACACCGAACTCGACCGCCGCGTCGTCGAAGACATCAACGATCCGCTGATGCACATGGTCCGCAACAGCATCGACCACGGCATCGAGTCGCGCGAAGCGCGGCTGGCCGCCGGCAAGCGCGAGACCGGCCGCCTGTCGCTGCGCGCCTTCCACCAGGGCGGCAGCATCGTCATCGAGATTGCCGACGATGGCGCCGGGCTGAACAGCGAGCGCATCCTGGCCAAGGCGACCGCCCAGGGCCTGGTGCCGGCCGGCGCCGAGTTGTCGCCGGCCGAGATTCACCAGCTGATCTTCGCGCCCGGCTTCTCGACCGCCGAGCAGATCACCGAGATCTCGGGGCGCGGCGTCGGCATGGACGTCGTGCGCCGCAACATCGAGGCGCTGCGCGGCCGCATCGAGATCCAGTCGGCCAAGGGCATGGGCACGACGTTCGTGATCAAGCTGCCGCTGACGCTGGCCATTCTCGACGGCCTGCTGGTTTCGGTCGGCGACGAGCGCTTCGTCGTGCCGACCTTCGCGATTCGCGAGTCGCTGCGGCCGACGCCCGAGCAGGTACACACCATCAAGGGCGAAGCGCGGCTGATCCAGGTCCGCGACGAGCTGCTGCCGCTGGTCTGGCTCAAGGAACTGTTCGACGTGCCGGGGGATGTCGTCAATCCGACCGAGGGCACGGTGGTCGTGATCGAGGAAGACCGGCGCCGCATCGGCCTGGTGGTCGACCACCTGGTGGCGAAGCAGGAAGTGGTGGTCAAGAATCTCGGCGGTGCGTTCGCGTCGGTGCGCGGCGTCGCCGGAGGCGCGATTCTCGGGGATGGCCGCATTGGCCTGATCCTCGACGCGCATGGACTCGTGAGCGCAGTCAATCAGGAGGCAAGGGCATGAGCGAAGTGAAGAAGGCGGCGGCCGCGGCCGCGGGCAAGTATCTGACGTTTGCACTGGCGCAGGAGGAATACGGCCTGCTGGTCATCAAGGTGCGCGAAATCATCAAGATCATGGACATCACGGCGGTGCCGCAGATGCCGGATCACGTCAAGGGCGTCATCAACCTGCGCGGCAAGGTGATTCCGATCATCGACCTGCGGTTGAAGTTCGGCCTGCCGGTGCAGGAATACACCGAGCGCACCTGCATCATCGTCGCCGAGGTCGAGGTCGAGGACCGCAAGGTCATGCTCGGCATCATCGTCGACTCGGTGTCGGAAGTGCTGAACATCGCCAACGACGAGATCGAGCCGGCGCCCGACTTCGGCGAGCGCCTGGATACCGACTACATGCAGGGCATCGCCAAGATCAAGGGCAAGGTCAAGATCCTGCTCGACCTCGACCGCGTGCTGGCTGCCGACGGCGTGTTCTCGAAGGCGGCGTAAACGGAGGCGGCAGTGTTGGAAGTGGAACGCGAAGCGGTGCTCACCGATCGCGACCTCGGGCAGATCGTCCGCCTGGTCTACGACCGCAGCGGCATCACCCTGCACGAGGGCAAGCGATCGCTGGTGACGGCGCGGCTGCAGAAGCGGCTGCGCGCGCACGGGTTCGGCACGTTCGCCGAGTACCTGAAACACGTCGAAAGCGATGGCGCCGGCGGCGAGTTGGTGGAGTTGCTCGACGCGATCGCGACCAACCACACCTACTTCTTCCGTGAGCAGCAGCACTTCGACCAGCTGGTGTCGCGGGTGCTGCCGGAATGGCGCGCCACCGCGGCCGGCGGGCCGCTGCGGATCTGGAGTGCCGCCTGCTCGACCGGCGAGGAGCCGTACACCATCGCCATGACCCTGCGTGCGCTGGCGCCGGCGCCCGATTTCACGATCGTGGCGTCGGACCTGTCGACCAAGGCGCTGCGGGCGGCCAGGGCGGCGACCTACAAGATGCAGGGCGTCGAGGCGCTGCCGCGCGAGATCCTGCGCGCCCACTTCGAGCGCGGCCTGGGCGCGCAGGAAGGCCTGGTCCGGGTGGCGGCGGCGGTGCGCCAGCACGTCACCTTCCGCAACCTGAACCTGCTCGAGATCGGCGACTTGAAGGAACGCTACGACGTGGTGTTCTGCCGGAACGTGATGATCTACTTCGACAAGCAGGTCCAGCAGCGGGTGGTGCACATGCTCGAGCGGCACCTCGCGCCGGGTGGCTACCTGTTCATCTCGCATGCCGAGAGCCTGAACGGCATCACGCACGGCCTCAGGTGGGTGGCGCCGGCCGTCTACCAGCGGGTGGCGAAGTGATCGCGGTCGCCGAGGCGCCGGTCGACGACTGGCGCGTGACCGCCGGGGTCGCGCGCCGCAAGCGCATCGTGGTCGGCATCGGCGAATTCGCGGTCTCGAACGACAAGGATTCGCTGATCGTGACGCACGCGCTCGGCAGTTGCGTGGCGGTCTGCCTGTGGGACCCGCAGGTCAAGGTGGCGGGTCTGATTCACGTGCTGCTGCCCGACTCGCGGATCAACCTGGACCGCGCCGGGGTGCAGCCGGCGGCGTTCGCCGACACCGGCATCCCGCTGCTGTTCCAGACCGCCTACGCCTACGGCGTGCAGAAACAGCGCTGCCTGGTGCGGCTGGTCGGCGGCGCCGACGTCACCGGCATCGGCGCCGGCATCACCGCGGTCGGCAAGCGCAACATCCTGGCGGCGCGGGGATTGCTGTGGAAGAACGGCGTGATGCTGAAGGGCGAGGCGGTCGGCGGGTGCGAGGCCCGCAACGTGTCGCTCGACGCGGGCGACGGCCGGGTGCAGGTGACCTCGTCCGGGCGCGAGCCGGTGCAGGAACTGTGAGGAGAATGTCGTGTCGAAGCCAGTCAACGTGTTGATCGTGGACGACTCGGCGATGATGCGCGCCATCATCCGCCGCGCCGTGGTGCTCAGTGGGGTCAAGGGACAGGTGCACGAGGCCGCCAACGGCCGCGAGGCGCTCGCCGTGCTGGAGTGCGCGCCGATCGACGCGGTGTTCACCGATATCAACATGCCGGTGATGACCGGTCCCGAGCTGCTGCGGGCCATGGCCGGCCGCGACTGGGACCACATCCACCGCATTATCGTCTCGACCGACGGCTCCGACGCCCGCCGCCAGGAGGTGCGCGATCTCAAGGTCCGCTCCTACGTCGAGAAGCCGTTTGCCCCGGAGATGATCCGGGACGTGCTGATGGGAGTCCACGGTCATGATGCCAGCTGCTGAACACGAGCGGATCGTCGAGGCGGTGATTCGGGTCGCCGAGCGCAGCCTCTACGCCTTTGCCGAGCCGGTGCCGCCCGAGATCATGCCGCGGACCATCGACGGCGGCTGGTACGACGCCACCGTGCGCTTCTGCGGGCCGTTCTCGGGCGCGCTCGCCCTGGCCGTGCCCGTGGTGCTCGCCCGGCAAATCTGCGCCGCCTTCCTCGGCGACAGTGAAGTCGACGACGAGACCGCGATTCGCGACCTGGTCGGCGAGTTCGCCAACATGGCCTGCGGCACGTGGCTGACGGCCGTCAATGACGCCGGCTGCTTCGACCTGGCTCGCCCCGAGGTGACCGCGGCCGAGGCGCTCGAGCGGCGCGAGCTGGCCTTTGTCATCAACGAGCTGCCGGTCATGCTGTCGGCGCGAATCGACGGGACGGCGGCATGACCCGCGGACCCGTCAGGGTGTTGATCGTCGACGATTCGGCGGTGGTGCGCAAGCTGTTGTCCGACGCGCTGTCGCACGAGCCGGACCTGCAGGTGGTGGCGACGGCGGCCGACCCCTACCTGGCGCGCGACCTCATCCTGAAGCACGAGCCCGACGTGCTGACCCTCGACATCGAGATGCCGCGCATGGACGGCCTCAGCTTCCTGCGCCGGATCATGACGCACCGGCCGATGCCGGTGATCATCGTCAGCTCGATCACGCAGCGCGGCTCGGCGGCGAGCGTCGAGGCCTTGCAGGCCGGCGCCATCGACGTCATCGCCAAGCCCGGCGGACCGGGCTCGGTCGGCGAGGTCGCCGAGTTGATCAAGCGGCGGATCCGCGCCATGCGCGCCGGTCCGGCGCCGCGGTTCCAGGCCCCGGCTGCGGCGTCGCCGGCGGCGGCGCCGGCAGTCGCCGCGCCACGGACGAGCGGCCGATCCGGCGCCGGGCTGATCCTGATCGGCGCCTCCACCGGCGGCACCCAGGCGATCGAGGCGCTGCTGACGCGGCTGCCCGCCGACGTGCCGCCGATCCTGGTCGTGCAGCACATGCCGCCGATCTTCACGAAGGCCTTTGCCGACCGTCTCGACAAGGTGTGCCCGATGCGCGTCACCGAGTCGGCCGGCGGCGAGCTGATCGAGCCGGGCACGGTCTACATCGCCCCCGGCGATCGCCACCTGGTGATCGAGCGGCACGGCTTGCGGCTGAGGACGGCGCTGCGCGACGGCCCGCCGGTGCACTACCAGCGGCCGGCCGTCGACGTCCTGTTTCACTCGGCGGCCCGCCTGCAGGGCGTGCCGATGGTCGCCGCCATCCTGACCGGCATGGGCCAGGACGGCGCCGACGGCCTGCTGGCCCTGAAGAACGCCGGCGCCGTCACGCTGGCCGAAGACGAGCAATCGTGCGTCGTCTTCGGCATGCCGAAGGAGGCCATCGCGCGTGGCGCCGCCACGCACGTGGTCACGTTGTTTCACATGCCCGGAAAGATTCTGGAAGGCCTCGATCGCAGACCTGCGTTCGCGGCTGCCCGGTGACACTTATGATGACTGCCACCACCGTCGACGACGCCCCCCACACGCTTCCGGTCAGCGATGCCGATCAGGCCTCGGCCTGGCTCGAGGAGAACGCCGCCGGCGACATCGTGCTCAATCCCGAAGGCTGGTTGCTCGACTGCAACCGGGCCGCGGCGCGCATGTTCCGGTTGCCCGACGACTACGACGGCCGCGGCCTCAACATCCGCCAGTTCTGCCGCGTCCCCGAGCGCTTCGCCGAGACGGTGCAGGCGTTGCAGGTGACGGGACGGCTCGAGAACTGGGATGGCGACTTCGTCGCCCTCGACGGCACGCCGATCCACGTCGTCGTCAACCTGGTCGGCAACTTCGACGAGCATCGGCTGCTGGCGTCGATTCGCGCCTGCCTGTTCAACATCACCGAGTGGCGGCGCGGTCACGAGCGCACGCTGTTCGGCCAGCGGCTCGAGACCATCGGCCGGCTGGCCGGCGGCATTGCCCACGACTTCAACAACCTGCTTACCGTGATCAGCGGCCACGCCGAGTGCATGACCATGGCGCTGCCGGCCGGCGACCCGCTGCTGCGGTCGGTGTCGGCGATCCAGGAGTCGGCGGCACGGGCGGCGACCCTGACGCAGAAGCTGCTGGCCTTTGGCCGGCGCCAGGTCCTGCAGGCCCGGGTCGTCGATCCCAGTGAACTGGTGCTGACCGTCGAGGCCGACGTGCGCCGCACGTTCGGCCGGCGCATACTCGTCAGCGCCGACATCGTGCGGCCGCTGTGGCCGGTGCGCGTCGACCCGGTCCAGATCGAGCGGGCGCTGGGCACGATCGCCGCCCACGCCGTCGACTCGATGGCCGACGGCGGCGCGGTCACGTTGCGGGCGGTGAATGCCGAAGTCGGCCTCGAGGACGCGCAGGCGCGCTCGTTCGTGCAGCGCGGGCGCTATGTCCGCATCGACGTGGCGTGCGCCGGCATGACGCTCGATGTCGAGGCCCAGATGCGCGTGTTCGAACCGTTCTTCACGGCCAAGGGCAGCCCGCGCGACGGCATGGGCCTGGCGGCGGTCTTCGGCCTGGTGAAGCAAAGCGGCGGCTACATCTGGCTCGACAGCGAACGCGCCATGCAGACCACCTTCACCCTGCTGCTGCCCGCCGACGCGGCCGGCGCGGCCGCCGTCGCGGCGCAGGCCCAGCGGGTGGGCAACACGGTGCTGGTGGTCGACGATGATCACGAAGTGCGCGGGCTGATCGTCAAGATCCTGCAGCACCAGGGGTTCGTCGTCCACGAGGCCGGCACCGCCCATGCCGGCACCGCGATCTGCGATCAGCACGAGATCGACCTGTTGATCTCCGACGTTGTCCTGGACGGCGTGCGCGGCGATGAATTCGCCGCCGCGTTGCTGGCGAGCCGGCCGGCGCTCAAGCTGATGTGCATCTCGGGTTATCCCGAGTCGCAGGCGGTCCGCGCGCTCGACCCGGCCCGCGCGGTGTTTCTCGAGAAGCCGTTCTCGGCGCGCGAACTGGTCGAGCGGGTACGGGAATTGCTCGCGCGCTAGTGCGCGAGCGGTGACGGCCAGGCGGCTGGAGTGTCGGCGCGCTGACACCCATGCCGGTTCGTCTCGGCCTGTTTCGACCGGATTTTGCGCCATCCGGCCCGTTCCAGGCGCCGGTACGGACCTCGCAGTGCGGGGGGTGGGATGCCCGGGCTTCAGGTCACAGATCCGTCGGTGGAAAGCGAGGAGCGCTTTCGCGCGCTCGCCGAGGCGGCGTGGGAAGGGATCCTGTTCTCGCGCAACGGCGTCATCGTCGATGCCAATCCCCAGTTGGCCGAGATCCTCGGCTACGAATGCCCCGACCTGATTGGCCGGCCGATGCTGGACCTCGTGGCGCCGGCGTCCCAGCCCGCCGTGCTGCGCGCAGCGCGCCTGGCCATCACCGATGCCCAGGACTACCAGGCGGTCAAGAAAGACGGCACCATCATCACCGTCGAAGTGCGGGCGCGGACGGTGCGCTATCGCGGCGAGTTCACGCGCATGGCCGCGGTCCGCGACATCACCGAGCGGACCCGCGCCAACGAGCGCCGTCGCGCGCTGGTGGCCGGGACCGCCGGCGTCTCGGGCCAACATTTCTTTCGCTCGCTGGTCAAGCACCTGGCCCGCGCCCTCGAGGCGAGGGGCGCCTACGTGGCCGAGATCCTGCCGTCCGATCCGGGGCGCATCCGCTCGTTGAGCGCCTGGGTCGGCGACGCCTACGTGCCGGCCTTCGAATGCGAAATTGCCGGCAGCCCGAGCGGGGAGGTGCTGGCGCACGGCCTGCGCGTCTACCAGGACGGCGTGCTCGACCTGTTCCCCAACGACGCCACGGTCGACCGTCTCGGCGTGACCAGCTACGCCGGCATTCCGTTGTACGACACGGCCGGCGCCGCGCTGGGCGTGCTGGCCGTCGCCCACGACGCGCCGCTGCGGCTCGACGACAACCTGGTCTCGACGCTGCGGATCTTCGCCGCCCGCGCCGGCGTGGAACTCGAGCGCATTCGCGCCGAGGAACAACGCCGGCAGGCGGAGGCGGAGGTGCTGGCGCTCGAGGCCCAGTTGCGGCACTCGCAGAAGCTCGAGGCGGTCGGGCAACTGGCCGGCGGCATCGCGCACGACTTCAACAACCTGTTGACGGTCATCAACGGCTACTGCGAGCGCCTGCTGCTCACGGTCGACGACAGTACCGGGCTGCGGCCCGACCTCGACCTGATTCACAAGGCCGGCCAGCGGGCCGCCGGCCTGACCCGGCAGTTGCTGGCCTTCAGCCGCCGGCAGGTGCTGCAGCCGCGCGTCATCGACCTCAACGCCATCGTGGCCGACATCCAGCGCATCCTGGCGCGCGTCATCGGCGAGCAGAACGCCGTGGTCACCGCGCTCGACCCGGGATTGGGCGCGGTCGAGGCCGATCCCGGACAGATCGAGCAGGTGGTCATGAACCTGGCGATCAACGCGCGCGACGCCATGCCCGATGGCGGCACCATTACCATCCAGACCGGCAACCTGGCCGTGCTCGAGGGCGACCCTTCGCCGTTCCACCTGCAGCCCGGCCAGTATGTGATGCTGGCCATCGGCGACACCGGCCATGGCATGGATGCCGACACCGCGTCGCGCATCTTCGAGCCGTTCTTCACCACCAAGGACGCCGGCAAGGGCACCGGGCTCGGGCTGTCGACCGTCTACGGCATCGTCGCGCAAAGCGGCGGCGACATTGCCGTCGAAAGCGCCGTCGGTGCCGGCACCACGATGCGGGTGTTTCTGCCGCGGGTGGCGATGCGAGCCGCCTCGGTCCCGGCGGCGGCGCCGGCGCCGCCGCCGGGCGGCCACGAAACCGTGCTGCTGGTCGAAGACGAGGCGTTCGTGCGCGAGCTGGTGCGCGAGTTCCTGCAGGCCTCCGGCTATACCGTGATTGAAGCCGCCAGCGCCGAGGATGCGCTGCGCATCGCCGGCGATCGCCAGACGCCGATCGACCTGCTGGTCACCGACGTAGTGCTGCCCGGACTGAACGGCGTGCGGCTGGCCGAACGGCTGAAGGCGCAGCGGCCGGGTATCGAGGCCCTTTACATCTCGGGCTATCCGGGCGATGCGATGTTCCGGGGCGACGTATTCGACCCGGGCCCGGCGTTCCTGGCCAAGCCGTTCACCCGGCACGTGCTGACCCAGAAGGTGCGCGAAATCCTGAACGCGCGCGAGGGCGGGGACTCCGCGCGGCTTTCCGCCGTGCCGCAGTAATATCAACCTCACCGCCTTGATGTTGAACTGGTTCGCGATCCCGGCGCCTCGCCGCGGAATGACCGTGCCGTTGGCCGCCGTCTGCGCGCTGACGCTGCTGGCCGATGCCGCCGGTGCCCAGCCGGCGCCGGCCGTCTCCTTGCGGTTGTTTGGCGACGCCAATTTCCCGCCCATGAGTTGGGTGGAAAACGGCGAACCGAAAGGCCTCAATGTTGACGTTGCCCGCGCCGTGGCCCGCCAGATGGGCCGCCCACTCACCATCGAGCTGATGAACTGGAACGAGGCGCAGGCCCGGGTCAGGAACGGCGAAGCCGACGGCCTGCTGGCGATGACCTATTCACAGGAGCGCGCCGCCAGCTTCGA
Organism: Vicinamibacterales bacterium; assembly: GCA_050247355.1. Taxonomy (GTDB): domain Bacteria; phylum Acidobacteriota; class Vicinamibacteria; order Vicinamibacterales; family UBA2999; genus 12-FULL-67-14b. The sequence continues at coordinate 24,269 of JBFWUK010000042.1, forward strand.
CTTCGGCGTGCCAACGCTGTCGCGTATCTACAGCGTGTTCGTGCGCAGCGGCGACGTCAGCATCCAGGACGTCGGCGACCTGCCCGGCAAGCGCGTCGGCGTCACGCTCGGCGGCCTGCCGCGCACGGTGTTGGGCGCGCAGGCCGACGTGCAACTGGTGCTGGTCGACAACTACGCCGACGCCTTCGATCGGCTGGCCTCGGGTGCGCTCGACGCGGTGGCGGCCGACCAGTGGGCGGCGTCGTTTGCGATTCAGCAGCGCGGGGTGCCGAACATCAAGATTGCCGGCCGTCCGTTTGCGAGTTCACCGGCGTCGCTGGCGGTGCGCAAGGGCGATCCGCTGCTCCAGGAGATCAACCGCGCGGTGCGGGCGCTCCACGACGACGGCACCCTCGGCCGGATCGAGGCGCAGTGGATGCCGCAGCAGGTCGTGTTCATGACGCGCGAGCAGCAGCAGCGCGTCATCATCATCACGGTGGCCGCAGCGCTGCTGCTGATCGTGGCCGCCATGGGCGTCTGGGTCGCCACGCTCAAGTCGCACATCCGCAACCGCCGGCTGGCCGAATCGGCGCGGATCGAAAGCGATCAGCGGCTGCGGCTGGCGCTCTCGGCGGCCGAGATGGGCACCTGGCACTGGGACGCGCCGACCAACCAGTGCACCCGCGACGCCGGCCTCAACCGCATGCTCGGCCTCGACCCGGTCGAGACCACCACCAGCCGGACCGAGTTCCTCGCCTACGTGCATCCCGACGATCGCGCCGCCGCCAGCGGCAAGCTGGATCGGGCGATGCAGGACCGCCTGCCGTACGTCTCCGAGTACCGGGTCGTGCGCCCGGACGGCACCGTCCGCTGGCTGCGCGAGCACGGCCGGCCGTTCCTGTCGGAGTCGGGCGCGGTGGCCTATGCCGCCGGCGTGGCCGTTGACGTGACCGACCAGCGCGAGATGCAGAACGCGCTGCAGCGGTCGGAAGAACGGTTCGCGACCGCGTTCCGCATGAGTCCCGATTGCATCGCCATCTCGGACGAGGACGGGGTCGTCGAGATCAACGACCGGTTCGAGGACATCACCGGCTACCCCCACAGCGCCATCGTCGGGCGCAACCTGATCACCGCCGGCCTGACCAGCGACCCGGCGACGCGCGACCGGTTCATGGCCCGCCTGCGCGAGACCGGCTCGGTGCGCGACTTCGAGTACGGCATCACCACCGCCAGCGGCGCCGCCAGGACCATCCTGATGTCGGCCGAGGTGATCGAGATCGACGGCAAGCCGCACTTTCTCTCGGTCAACCGCGACATCACCGCCCAGAAGCTGGCGGAAGAGGCGGTGCGGCGCACCGAGACTCGCTACCGCGAGCTGGTCGAGAACGCCAACGACATCATCTTCACGGTCGATCCCGAAGGCTACTGCCTGTCGATGAACCGTATCGGCCAGCAGCTCACCGGTTACGTGGCGACCGACAGCCGCGGCGTCAACCTGCGCCAGCTGGTGGCGCCCGAGGAACTGGGCATCGTCCTGACCCAGTTGCAGCGGGTGATGGCGGGACACGACGTCGCGCCGTTTGAGATTGACATCCTGACCTTCGAGGGCCGCCGCATCACGCTGGAAGTAGGCGTGCGGCCGCTGCGCGAAGGCGACACCATCGTCGCCGCGCAGGGCATTGCCCGCGACGTGACCACCCGCCGCGAACTCGAGGCGCAGCTGCGCCAGGCCCAGAAGATGGACGCCATTGGCCGGCTGGCCGCCGGCGTCGCCCATGACTTCAATAACCTGCTGACGGTGATTCTCGCGCACTGCGAGTCCACCGCGCCGCTGCTGAAGCCGGCCGGACCGACGCACCACGCGCTGACCGGCATTCGCGTCGCCGCCGAGCGCGCGGCCGCGCTGACCGGCCAGTTGCTGGCGTTCAGCCGCCGCCAGGTGACCCAGCCACGGGTGCTCGATCTCAACGACGTGGTGGCCGACATCAAGGTGATGACCACCCGGCTGATTGGCGAGGACATCCACGTCGCGTTCCGCCCGGGCCGCGACCTGTGGGCGGTGACCGCCGACGGCGGCCAGATCCAGCAGGTGGTGCTCAACCTGGCGGTCAACGCCCGCGACGCCATGCCCAACGGCGGCGACCTGACCATCGAAACCCGCAACGTCACGCTCGACGGCCAGTATGTACAGCACCATTCGCAGGTGCCGGCCGGTGACTACGTGATGGTCAGCGTGTCCGACACCGGCGTCGGCATGGACCCCGAGACGCTCGCCCATATCTTCGAGCCCTTCTTCACGACGAAGGAGATTGGCAAGGGGACCGGGCTCGGCCTGGCCACCGTCTACGGCATCGTCAGGCAGAGCAACGGCTTCGTCTGGGTCTACAGCGAGCTGGGTCTCGGCACCACCTTCAAGATCTACCTGCCCCGGGCGCGCGAACGGCCGGCGGTGCCGCCGCCGGTGGTGCGCGAGGAGGTCGGTCCCGGCAGCGAGACCGTGCTGCTGGTTGAAGACGAGTCCGACTTGCGTGAGATTCTCGAGCAGTACCTGTCGAGCCGCGGCTATACCGTGATCAGCGCCGGCGACGGCCACGCCTGCCTCGCCGCGTGCGAAGGCCGCTCGCCGTTGCCGCCGCTGCTGATTACCGACGTCGTCATGCCCGGCATGAGCGGCCGGACGCTGGCCGACAAGCTGCGCGCCAGCAATCCCGCCATCAAGGTGCTCTACCTCTCGGGCTATACCGACGATGCGGTGCTGCGGCACGGCATCCTGCCGACCGACACGCACTTCCTGCAGAAGCCGTTTGCCCTGCACGAATTGGCCAGCAAGGTCCGCCACATTCTCGACGCCCCTCAAGCGCCGCGCCCGACGGCCGATTTGTCCTGAAGAAACCGCCCGCCGGCGGCCGGCGAATGCCGGGCCTGGCCGGCGGCGTCTTCAGGCCGGAGGCCGACCTCAAATGCTGAAGCACGTCGTCACTGCGCTCGATCTGCGCCGGACTGTCCAGGAAGACCCTGAACTTGAATGGCTGCGGGAGCTGATCGACCAGACGCTGGCAATGCTGCGCGATCTGCTGGCGGCCGGCGGCGAACCCGAACGAACCGACCTCGCCAGCCGGATCGATCACTGCCGGGCCGTGCTGGCGGTTGACGACGACGCCGGCGTCGCCCGGTCGCAAACCACCCAGTGCCTGTCGCGCGTGCGCGAAGTGGTGTCGCACGCCAGGCAGCAGGAGATCGATCGCCGTCAGGAAATGGCGGCGCTGGTGGCGCTGGTCCGCGAGGCGGTAATGACCGTCGGCGCTGAAGTGAATACCGTGCACAGCAGCGTCGGCCAGTCGGCCGGTCGCTTTGAAGCCATCGGCACGCTGGACGACCCGGCGCAGATCAAGGCGCGCCTGATCGCCGAGGTCAACGCGCTCAAGAAGGCCACCGCCGAACGCCGCCAGGTATGGGAGACGACCTCGCGCCAGTTCAACGAGCGGGTCGAAGTGCTCGAGCGCCAGTTGGTCACCTCGCGCAACGAGGCGGCGCTCGATCCGCTGACCGGCATCGCCAATCGCCGGACCTTCGACCGCACCTGCCAGGAATGGATCCGCTCCGCGCGTTCGCGGTTCGTGCTGGCGCTGCTCGACGTCGACGACTTCAAGAGCATCAACGACACCCACGGCCATGCCGCCGGCGACCAGGTGCTGGTAACGCTGGCCCAGGCGTTGCTGGCGTCGGTGCGGCCTGACGATCTGGTCGCCCGGCTCGGCGGCGACGAGTTCGCCATCCTGGCCTCGGAGCTGACGCTGCGCCAGGCCGAAGGCCGCTTCGGCAAGACCATCTCGGACCTGGCCGGCGCTTCGGCCGGCGAGGCGTGGACGCCCAAGGTCAGTTGCGGCCTGGCCGAGTTCTCGGCCGGCGACACCTACCATAGCCTGTTCGAGCGCGCCGACGAGGCCTTGTATGCCGCCAAGCGCGGTGGCAAGCACCGCGTGGCGACCAAGGCCCGCGCCTTCATTCGCGACCTGATGAAACGCTGACCGATCCCGCCATGCTGTACGGTCCCACCGGTCAACGCGTGCTCGTGGTCGACGACGAGTCGCAGTGCAGCCGCCTGCTTGTCAAGCTGCTGACGCCCGAGTTCCACGTCGACGTCGCCGGCGACGGCGAGGTGGCGCTGACCACCATCAACCTGACGCCGCCCGACATCGTGCTGCTCGACGTCGGCCTGCCCGGGCAGAACGGCATCGAGGTGTGCCGCGCGATCAAGCGCGCCGCCACCACGCGCCTGATCCCGGTCGTGCTGCTGACCGGGATGAGCGGCCGCGAGCACCGGCTGGCCGGGATCGACGCCGGTGCCGACGACTTCCTCGAGAAACCGTTCGATGCGGAGCAGTTGAAGGCGCGGGTCCGGTCGTTGACCCGCCTCAAGCGATTCACCGACGAACTGGAATCCGCCGAGTCGGTGATTCTCAGCCTCGCGCTCACCGTCGAAGCCCGCGATCCGTACACCGAAGGCCACTGCGAGCGGCTGGCCAGCTACGCGGTGGCGCTCGGCTCGGCGCTCGGGCTGAGCGGCGATGACCTGGCCGCCCTCAATCGCGGCGGCTTCCTGCATGACGTGGGCAAGGTCGGCATTCCCGACGCGCTGCTGCTGAAAGACGACCAGCTGACGCCGAGCGAGTACGAGCAGATCAAGGAGCACCCGGTGATCGGCGAGCGGCTGCTGGGCGACATGCGGTCGCTGGCGGCCGTCCGCCCGATTGTCCGCCACCATCACGAGCGCCTGGACGGCAGCGGCTATCCGGACGGGCTGCGCGGCGCCGAGATCCCGCTGCTGGCGCACGTCGTGTCAATCGTCGACGCCTTTGACGCCATGACCACACCCCGTCCCTACCGCGTGGCGATGTCGCACCTCTCGGCCTGCGCCGAGCTGCGGGCCGACGTCGCCCGCGGCCGCATGAGCCGCGACCTGGTCGAGATGTTCGTCGCCGTGATCGAGGGCCGCCGCGCCAGCGACGCCGCCTAGCGGCGGCGCGGTCCTGCTAGGGGCCCGGCGTCAGCAGCCGCCGGCGCAGGTCCGCCTGCGTGCTCACGTTCAGCTTCCGAAACACCGACTTGAGGTGGTTACGGACGGTATGCACGCTGATGCCGAGCATCGCGGCGACCGCCGGCGCCCGCTTCCCGGACGCGAGTCCTTGCGCCACCTCCCACTCGCGGGCCGACAGGCCGCCGGGGCGGAGCATAGCGACGCCCGTTTGAAGTTCGTTCAGCAGTCGATGCTCGACTTCGTTGAGCGCCGCACGAACCTGCGTCATCGCGTGTGAGACGTGCTGCGCCGGCTCCGCGGTTCGCGGGCCGCGGCGTGGTTCGATGACGATCAGCCGCAAGTTGTCGGCCGAGTCCGGCGCCTGGACTTCCTGCGACGTGATCAAGGCCGGGAACCGTGGCGGCGCGGCCTGGCAGTAGGCGGCGTGGTGATCGGGCCGCGCGGTCAACTGCGGGCACGGACAGGCACGCGATGTGGTCGCGCCGACGTGGTCTCCCCAGCAAGGGAGTAGATCGCAAAGACTTGGACTGCTCTTGCCGGCGGCGGCCAGTGCATCGCTGAAGCTGCGATTGGCGCTAATCAGGACGCCGCGGCGGGCGAGGCAGACCCAGGTCGTTGTCGCATCCAGGGCAGCTCCGAATAACTCGGTCACCGGGATGCGAACCGGTGATACGTCACGGGGGGGCACTGAGCCCGATAGCGTAGTCGCTTTGATTGACCCTGTCGACTGCCCAATGGGCTAGCCCGATGGTCAGTCGCGTCGCACGGGACCTCGCCGTCACGCGAGCGGTGGCGGGGCCCGTTTGCGAGTGCTGAGCAGCTCGGCGACCTGCGTGCGAAGGCGCTCGGTCGCGAACGGTTTCTGCAGGAATGCCGTCCGCTCGTTCCGCTGCAAGTCGGCACTGTCCGGATCATTGGCGTATCCGGACATGAAGATTGCCAGCACGCCGGGGTGCAGATCGCGAATGGCGCTGACCAGTTGCGGGCCGCCGCATTTGGGCATGATGACGTCAGTGATGATGAGGTCGAGCAGGGGCGCTTCGACCCGGTACCGGCACAGCGCCGCCTGGCCATCGGCGGCCTCCACCACTTCATAGCCAGAGGCCTCCAGGCAGTCCTTGAGCATCGCGCGCACCTCGGGTTCGTCCTCGACCAGCAGGATGCGCGCTGCCGGCGCGGGAGCCGCCGTGGGCGACTGGGTCCCGGTCTCCGGCAGGCCGGCCGCCGCCGGAAGCAAGAGCACCACGCAGGTTCCCTCACCCGGCTGGCTCTCGATCCAGATGGCGCCGCCGCTTTGTTTGACGATGCCGTAGACCGAGGCCAATCCCATCCCGATCCCCCGGCCCGGACCCTTCGTCGTGAAGAACGGTTCGAAGGCCCGCGCCACGGTGTCGGCAGCCATCCCGCAGCCGTTGTCGCGCACGGCGAGCCGGACGTAGTCGCCGGCCGGCATCGCGTTCGCGCTCTGGCCGGGCAGACGCATCCCCTCACCCACTGGCATGTTCGTCACTTCGAACCTCAGAGTGCCGCCCCTGGACATCGCGTCCCGCGCATTGAGGGCCAGATTGAGCAGGACCTGCTCGAGCTGGCTGGCGTCGACTTGCACGGGACGCGCGTCCGCGGCGATCGTCGTGACGATTTCGATCGACTCGCCGATGGCCCGGCTCATCAGGCCCCCCATGGCCTCGAGGCAACCGCCAATGTCGACCGCCCGGGGCTGGAGCACCTGCCGCCGTCCGAAGGCCAGCAACTGGCGGGTCAGCTCGGTTGCCCGATCGGTGGTCGCGCGGACCCCTTCCAGCAATCGCCGCTGTTTAGCCGGCTCGATGTCACCGGTGAGCAGCACATCGACGTAGCCGCCAATCACCATGAGGAGGTTGTTGAAGTCGTGGGCGATGCCTCCGGCCAGCCGCCCGACCGTCTCGAGCCGCAGTACGCGCTCGAGCTGCTCCTCCAGAGCGTGACGCTCCCGTTGAGCCTCGGCGAGAAGCCGGCGCTCCGACACATCGCGGACAATGGCCAGGATTCGCGCGTCCGGTCCGGTGCCGAAGGGCGCGAGGCTGATGTCCACCGGAAACTCGCGGCCGTCGGCGCGGCAGGCCACCAACGGCTGCCGTTCACCCATGCGTCGCACGTGCGGATGCTGCGCGAACCAGCGTCGGTGCTGGACATGCCCTGCGCGAGAGGCCCGCGGCACCAGGATCTCGACTGGCTGGCCAACCACGTCTACCGGGTCGTACCCGAACTGGCGTGCGAACGCCAGGTTGACGCGGCTGATTTGGCCATCGGCCCGGATCAGCAACATGGCATCGGGCGCCACGTCGAACACCTGCGCGAAGGCCTGCTCGGAATCCCGCGTCGCGAGCGCCTCGTCAGGGGGGCGCTGCAGCGCGGTGGCCACCGCCCGGCGCAACTCTGCGTCCTGGACCGGCTTCACCACGTAGCTCGATGACGCGATGCCGGCGAGACGGGCAATGCGAGTGTCGCCGGCGTCGCGCACGACGAACACGAGCGCGATCGGCCCGAGTGCGCGGATCGGGACAATCAGGTCGACGCCGTTGACGGGGCCGTCAAGATCGATATCCAGCAACACGAGATCCGGCTGCAGCGCCTCGCAGTAGCGCAGGGCGTCGGCGCCGTTGGCGGCGACACCAAGAGTCTCGATACCGTGCGACTCGAGCAGACGCGTCAACTGCTGCGCCTCGCTCCAGTGCGTCTCGACGATGAGTGCGCGAGTCAGGGATCTCACGGTGATACGTGCTGCGAACACTGGCACGCCGGCACCGCGACTGTCACTGCCTCATGGGCTAGCCCACCCGGCGCGAAAGTGGACCATGGGCGTCAAGGCGCCGTGGCCGCGCCCGATTCTGAAAGTGTGCGCGGACGGGCCCGCACACTGGTCGGCACATCCGTAACCACTGGAGGCAGTATGAGTCTGCGGGTCAAGATCGTTCTGGTCGGCGTCACCCTGATGAGCGCGATGAGCGCGGCGTACTTCATCGCGTATCAGCGCGAAGCGACGCGCCAGGTCGAACAGCAGTACGTCGAGAAGGCCAGGAGCATCGTCCTGACCGCGGAGTCGGCTCGCGAGGAGGCCGGCCGGATGTGGGATCAGGGCATTTTCACCACCGGCCAGATTCGCGACTGGGCCGCGGCCGGCCAGCGCGACAAGATCCTGGCGGCGGTTCCGGTCGTGACGGCATGGCGCGCCGCCATGGGCAAGGCGAAAGAGGGTGGCTACACCTTCAAGGTGCCCAAGTTCCTGCCGCGCAACCCGGCCAACGAGCCCGACGAAGTCGAGGCCCGGGTTCTGAAGATGTTTGAGTCGGGCTCCGCCGCCGAGCACGTGGAGATCGATCGCGAGAAGAACGTGCTGCGCTACTTTCGGCCGATTCGACTGACCCAGGAATGCCTGGCCTGCCACGGCGACCCGCGTCAGGCCAAGACCTTGTGGGGGCGCGACGATGGTCGTGATCCAACCGGGGGGCCGATGGAGGGTTGGAAGGTCGGGGAGGTTCACGGTGCGTTCGAGATCGTCCAGTCGCTCGACGAGGCTGACGCGCGCCTGGCCGCCACCATCAAGTCGGGACTGATCCTGATGGCGGTCATGGTGCTGGGCGCCGGC
>JBFWUK010000043.1:0-17932 GCA_050247355.1 Vicinamibacterales bacterium
ACCACCAGAAGCCCGTGCCGGCGGGAATCAAGCGTCCCATCGTCACGTTTTCCTTCAGGCCGCGCAGGTAGTCGATCTTCCCGGAGATGGCGGCCTCGGTGAGGACGCGCGTGGTCTCCTGGAACGATGCCGCCGAGATGAACGACTCGGTCGACAGCGACGCCTTGGTGATGCCGAGCAGCAGCGGCTGGGCCTTGGCCGGGTGGCCGCCGTTGCCGATGACGCGCTCGTTCTCTTCCATGAACCGGAACTTGTCGACCTGCTCGTCGACCAGGAATTCCGTGTCGCCCACGTCTTCGACGCGGACCCAGCGCATCATCTGGCGGGTGATCACCTCGATGTGCTTGTCGTTGATGTTCACGCCCTGCAGGCGGTAAACCTCCTGGATTTCGTTCACGAGGTACTTCTGCAGTTCCTTCTCGCCCAGCACGTGGAGAATGTCGTGCGGGTTCGAGGGGCCGTCCATCAGCGGGTCGCCGGCGCGGACGCGGTCGCCCTCCTGGACGTTGACGTGCACGCCGCGCGGGATGCTGTATTCACGCGGCTCGGCGTTCGGGTCGTCGGCCACGATCATGATCTTGCGCTGGCCCTTGACGACGCCGCCGTACTTCACCGAACCGTCGATCTCGCTGATCACGGCCGGATCCTTCGGCTTGCGCGCCTCGAACAGTTCGACCACGCGCGGCAGGCCGCCCGTGATGTCCTTGGTCTTGGTGGTCTCGCGCGGGATCTTCGCCAGCACGTCGCCGGCGTTGACCATCTCGCCGTCCTGCACCATCAGGTGGGCGCTGACCGGCATGATGTAGCGGCGCACGGTGGTGCCGTTGGCCGACTTGATCTCCACCGTCGGCTGCTTCTTCTCGTCCGGCGAGTCGACGACGATCAGGCGCGACAGGCCCGTGACCTCGTCGAGATCTTCCTGAACGGTGACGCCGTCGATGATGTCCTTGAACCGGATCTGGCCCGGTTCCTCGGTCAGGATCGAGAAGGTGTAGGGATCCCACTCGACCAGGACCTTGCCGGTGTCAACCGCTTCGCCGTCCTTCACCTTGAGGCGCGCGCCGTAGACCACCTGGTAGCGCTCGCGGTCGCGGCCCTTGTCGTCCTGCACCACGATGAAGCCGGTGCGGTTCATGACGACGGTTTCGGTGCCGCCGGCCGGGTTGGGCCGCTCGACGGTCTGCAGGTTCTCGTACTTGGCGACGCCCTTGTGCTTCGAGTCGAGCGTCGACTGGTCCGAAATGCGCGACGCCGTGCCACCGATGTGGAACGTGCGCATGGTCAGCTGCGTGCCGGGCTCGCCGATCGACTGCGCGGCAACCACGCCGACCGCCAGGCCCAGTTCCACCAGCAGGCCGGTGGACAGGTCGCGGCCGTAGCAGCGCTTGCAGACGCCGCGGCGCGAGGCGCAGGTCAGCACCGAGCGGATCTTCACCTTCTCGATGCCGGCGTCCTGCACGTCGGCGGCCAGCTGTTCGTCGATCTCCTGGTTGAAGTCGAGAATCAGGCCGCCCTTGATCGGGTCGACAATCCGCTCGAGCGAGACGCGGCCGATGATGCGGTCGCGCAGCGGCTCGATGACCTCGCCGCTTTCGACGATCGCCCTGGCCTCGATGCCGTCCAGGGTGCCGCAGTCGTGATCCGAGACGATCACGTCCTGCGCCACGTCGACGAGACGGCGCGTCAGGTAGCCCGAGTCGGCGGTCTTCAGTGCCGTGTCGGCCAGGCCCTTGCGCGCGCCGTGGGTCGAGATGAAGTACTCGAGCACCGACAGGCCTTCACGGAAGTTGGCCTTGATCGGCTGCTCGATGATTTCGCCCGACGGCTTGGCCATCAGGCCGCGCATGCCCGCCAGCTGGCGGATCTGCTGCTTCGAACCACGGGCGCCGGAGTCGGCGAAGATGTAGACGGGGTTGAACTTGCCTTCCTTGTCCCGCTGCTCCATCTCACCGAACATGGCGTCGGCAATCTTCTCGGTGACGTCCGACCAGACGGCGATGACCTTGTTGTAGCGCTCGCCGTTGGTGATCGCGCCTTCGAGGTACTGCTGTTCGACCTTGATCACCTCGTCGTGGGCGTTCTGCGAGAGAACGGCCTTGTTCTGCGGAATGATCAGGTCCTGAATGCCGATCGACATGCCCGAGCGGGTGGCGTAGGTGAAACCGACCTGCTTGAGGCTGTCGAGCATCTCCACCGTGCTGTCGATGCCGGTCGTCAGGTAGCAGCGCTGCACCAGCTGCTGCAGGCCCTTCTTCTTGAGCATGCCGTTGACGAACGGGATGTTCTTCGGCAGCGCGCTGTTGAACAGCACGCGGCCGACGGTAGTGTTGATGATCTTGTTCTGCACGTCCTGCACGTCGGCGTGCAGCACGTCCTGGTCGTCGCGCGACGCCGCCATGTCCTGCAGCTGGCCGGTGTAGCGCAGGCGGATCGGCGTCAGCGTCTCGAGCTCGCCGGCTTCGAGCGCCAGCACCACGTCGTCGACGCACGCGAAGGCGCGGCCTTCGCCCTTGGCGCCCGGCTTGGCCTTGGTCAGGTAGTAGCAGCCGAGGACGATGTCCTGCGACGGCACCGCGACCGGCGTGCCGTTGCTGGGCGACAGGATGTTCTTCGACGACATCATCAGCGTCGAGGCTTCGATCTGGGCCTCGGGCGACAACGGGATGTGCACCGCCATCTGGTCGCCGTCGAAGTCGGCGTTGAACGCCGTGCAGACGAGCGGGTGGATGCGGATGGCCTTGCCTTCAACCAGCACCGGCTCGAACGCCTGGATGCCCAGGCGGTGCAGCGTCGGCGCGCGGTTGAGCAGCACGGGATGCTCGCGGATGACCTCTTCGAGCACGTCCCACACTTCGGGGACCTGCTTCTCGACCATTTCCTTGGCCTGCTTGATGGTCGCGACCAGGCCGCGCTCCTCGAGCTTGTTGTAGATGAACGGCTTGAACAGCTCGAGCGCCATCTTCTTCGGCAGGCCGCACTGGTGCAGCTTCAATTCGGGACCGACGACGATCACCGAACGGCCGGAGTAGTCGACGCGCTTGCCGAGCAGGTTCTGGCGGAAGCGGCCCTGCTTGCCCTTGAGCGTGTCGCTCAACGACTTCAGCGGACGGTTGTTGGCGCCGCGCAGCACGCGGCCGCGGCGGCCGTTGTCGAACAGCGCGTCCACCGCTTCCTGGAGCATGCGCTTTTCGTTGCGGATGATGACGTCCGGCGCCTTCAGCTCCATCAGCTTCTTCAACCGGTTGTTGCGGTTGATGACGCGGCGATAGAGGTCGTTCAGGTCGGAGGTCGCGAAGCGGCCGCCGTCGAGCGGCACCAGCGGGCGCAGCTCGGGCGGGATCACCGGCACCACGTCCAGGATCATCCACTCCGGCTTGTTGCTCGACTTGCGGAAGGCGTCGACCACCTTCAGGCGCTTGGCGAACTTCAGCTTCTTCTGGGCCGAGGTCTCGGTGCGCATGCGTTCGCGCATCTCGACCGCCAGCTTGTCGACGCTGACGCGGCGGAGCAGTTCCTTGATCGCCTCGGCGCCCATCTGCGCCTTGAACTTCGAGTAGCCGTGCTCTTCGCGGGCCTTGCGGAACTGATCCTCGGTCAGCAGCTGGTTCTGCACCAGCTTGGTGTCCATCGGATCGACGACCACGTAGGCCTCGAAGTAGAGCACGCGCTCGAGGTCGCGCAGCGAGATGTCGAGCAGGTGGCCAATGCGGCTGGGCAGGCCCTTGAAGAACCAGACGTGGCTCACCGGGGTCGCCAGCTTGATGTGGCCGAGGCGCTCGCGGCGGACCTTGGCCTGCGTCACTTCGACGCCGCACTTGTCGCAGATCACGCCGCGGTGCTTCATGCGCTTGTACTTGCCGCACAGGCATTCCCAGTCGGTGATCGGCCCGAAGATCTTGGCGCAGAACAACCCGTCGCGTTCAGGCTTGAACGTGCGGTAGTTGATCGTTTCCGGTTTCGTCACCTCGCCAAACGACCACTGCTCGATCTTCTCGGGCGACGCCAGACTGATCCGGATCGCGTCGAAGTCGGCTCGAAGGGTCGTCTTCGCGTCGGTGAAGCTTGGTCTCATGTTCATCAACCCTCCAGCACCGGCTCGGCCGGGACTTCTTCGGTCAGTTCCGCCGGCTTGCGTTTCGTGGAGATCAGCTCCACGTCAAGGCACAGCGACTGCAGCTCGCGGATGAGCACATTGAACGACTCGGGGAGTCCCGCCGTGAAGGACGCGTCGCCCTTCACGATTGATTCGTAAATCTTCGCGCGGCCGGTCACGTCGTCCGACTTCGCGGTCAGCAGTTCCTGCAGGATGTGCGCGGCGCCGTACGCCTCGAGCGCCCACACTTCCATTTCGCCGAAGCGCTGGCCGCCGAACTGGGCCTTGCCGCCCAGCGGCTGCTGCGTGATCAGCGAGTACGGCCCGATCGACCGGGCGTGGATCTTGTCGTCGACCAGGTGCGACAGCTTGAGCATGTAGATGTAGCCCACCGTGACGTCCTGCTCGAACTGCATGCCGGTCATGCCGTCGGCCAGGCGCGTCTTGCCGCCGTTCTGCTCGAGGCCGGCCTTGTCGAGCCAGCCCATGATTTCCTTCTCGGTCGCGCCGTCGAAGACCGGCGTCGCGAAGTAGAGGCCGAGGGCGTGCGCCGCCCAACCCAGGTGCGTTTCCAGGATCTGGCCGACGTTCATGCGCGACGGCACGCCCAGCGGATTGAGCACGATCTCCACCGGCGTTCCATCCGGCAGGTACGGCATGTCCTCTTCGGGCAGGATGCGCGCGATCACGCCCTTGTTGCCGTGGCGGCCGGCCATCTTGTCGCCGACCGACAGCTTGCGCTTCATCGCGACATAGACCTTGACCAGCTTGATCACGCCGGGCGGCAGTTCGTCGCCGCGGCGAATCTTTTCCTTCTTCTCCTCGAACAGCTGCTTGATGACCTCGACCTGGCGTTCGGTCCGCTCTTCGACCAGCCGCAGGTCCGGCTCCATCGCCGCATCGTCGGTCTGGATCTTCGACCGCACCAGCGCCAGGAACGGCACCGTCGCCATCGTCTCCATGGTCAGCTGCTGGCCCTTCTTGAGCAGCCGCTCGCGGCCGTACTCGTCGAACAGGTCGGCGCGCAGGGTCTGGCCCTGCAGCATGTTGACCACGCGCTTCTTGGTCTCGTCGTGCAGGATGCGGATTTCGTCCTGCAGGTTCTTCTCCATCATGTCGAGCTCTTCCTGCTCGATCGCTTTCGCGCGGTCATCCTTTTCGATGCCCTTGCGGGAGAAGATCTTGACGCCGACGATGATGCCCTCGATGCCCGGCGGGCAGATCAGCGAGGCGTCGCGCACGTCGCCGGCCTTTTCGCCGAAGATGGCGCGGAGCAGCTTTTCTTCCGGCGTCAGCTGGGTCTCGCCCTTGGGCGTGACCTTGCCGACCAGGATGTCGCCCGGCTTGACGGCCGCGCCGATGCGGATGATGCCGCTGTCGTCGAGGTCGCGCAGGTAGCCTTCCGACACGTTCGGAATGTCGCGGGTGATTTCCTCCGGCCCGAGCTTGGTGTCGCGCGCCTCGATCTCGAACTCCTCGATGTGGATCGAGGTGTAGTAATCGTCGCGCACCATCTTCTCCGACACCAGGATGGCGTCTTCGAAGTTGTAGCCGCGCCAGGGCATGAAGGCCACCAGCACGTTGCGGCCCAGCGCCAGCTCGCCCAGCTCGGTGCACGGACCGTCGGCGAGGACCTGGCCCTTCTGCACGCGCTGGCCTTCCCGCACGATCGGCTTCTGGTTGATGCAGGTGTTCTGGTTCGAGCGCTTGAACTTGGTCAGCGGGTAGATGTCCGCGCCCATGTCCTCGTTGATGTCCGACTCCGACTCGACGCGCACGACAATACGCGTGCTGTCGACGAAGTCGACCACGCCGGTGCGGCGGGCGACGGCCACCGCGCCCGAGTCGCGGGCGGTGATGTACTCCATGCCGGTGCCGACGTACGGCGCCTGCGCGCGCAGCAACGGCACCGCCTGGCGCTGCATGTTCGACCCCATCAGCGCGCGGTTGGCGTCGTCGTTCTCGAGGAACGGCACCAGCGACGCGGCGACCGAGACCAGCTGCTTCGGCGAGACGTCAACGAACTGCACCTGCTCGCGCGGGGCGAGGATGAAGTTGCCGGTCTGGCGGGCGTTGACGCGATCGTCCTTGATGCGCATGTCCTCGTCGAGCTCGACGTTGGCCTGCGCGATGATGTACTGGTCTTCCTCCCACGCCGACAGGTAGAAGCAGAACGGCTCGAACTCGACGCCCTTCTTCTTCGCCCGGCCGTCGGCGCCGACCAGTTCGTCGGCTTCGACGATCTCGCCGTTCTTGTACTTCGGGTGGCCGCCGGCGTTGGTGACCATCACGTAGTCGACGACGTGGCCGTTCTTGACCTTGCGGTACGGCGACTCGATGAACCCGAACTCGTTGATGCGGGCGTACGAGCTGAGCGAGCTGATCAGGCCGATGTTCGGGCCTTCCGGCGTCTCGATCGGGCAGATGCGGCCGTAGTGCGTGGTGTGCACGTCGCGGACTTCGAAGCCGGCGCGCTCGCGCGACAGGCCGCCCGGCCCGAGGGCCGACAGCCGGCGCTTGTGCGTCACTTCCGACAGCGGGTTGGTCTGGTCCATGAACTGCGACAGCTGCGACGACCCGAAGAACTCGCGAATTGCCGCCATCACCGGCTTCGCGTTGATCAGGTCGTGCGGCATGGCCGTGGCCATTTCCTGGTAGACCGACATCTTCTCCTTGATCGCGCGCTCCATGCGGACCAGGCCGATGCGGAACTGGTTCTCGAGCAGCTCGCCGACCGAGCGGACGCGGCGGTTGCCGAGGTGATCGATGTCGTCGACGTTGGCGGTGTTCTTGCGCAGCTTCAGCAGGTAGCTGATCACCTCGTAGAAGTCCTGCGGATGCAGGATGCGCTCGTCGAGCGGCGTCGTCAGCTTGAGCTTGGTGTTGAGCTTGAGCCGGCCGACCCGCGAGAAGTCGTACTTCTGCGGGTTGAAGAACATGTTCTCGAACAGCGACCGCGAACTGTCGAGGGTCGGCGGGTCGCCCGGCCGCAGGCGGCGGTAGATCTCGATCAGCGACTCTTCGTGCGTGCGGATCGGGTCCTTCTTGAGGGTCGCCGACATGATCGGGCCGACCTCGTCGCGCTCGGGGAAGAACACGTCGATCTTCTCGACGCCCTTCTCGTGCGCCATCGCCACGACCCGCTGCGACAGCTCGTCGTTGGCCTCGAGCAGCACCTCGCCGGTCGCCGGATCGACGATGTCGGCGGCCGCGAACGCGCCTTCCAGCGCCTCATCGGTGATGGCGATGTCCTTGACCCCGGCCTTGCGCAGGCCCTCGATGTGGGTCTTGGTGATCTTCTTGCCTTCACCGATCGAGATGTCGCCGACCTTGACGTCGCGGCGCGAGCGCTGGCCGACCAGGCCCTCGCCGACCGACCAGTAGAGCGCGTTGTCGCGCAGGTTCAGGCGATCGACCTGGTGGAAGGTGCGGATGATCTCGTCGGCGCCGCGCAGCCCGAGGGCGCGCAGGAACACCGACGCCAGGAACTTGCGCTTGCGGTCGATCCGCACGTAGAGCAGGTTCTTGGTGTCGTACTCGAACTCGACCCACGACCCGCGGTACGGGATGATCTGCGCGACGTAGAGGTTCTTGTCTTCCGAGTGGAAGAACGCGCCCGGCGAGCGGTGCAGCTGCGAGACGATGACCCGCTCGGTGCCGTTGATGATGAAGGTGCCGTTGTCGGTCATCAGCGGGATGTCGCCGAAGTAGACCTCCTGCTCCTTGATGTCGCGGATGGTCTTGACGCCGGTCTCGGGGTCCTTGTTCCAGACCACCAGCCGGATCGTCACCTTCAGCGGCACGGCGTAGGTCATGCCGCGCTCCTGGCACTCGTCGACGTCGTACTTCAGCTTGAGCGCCACGGTGTGGCCGCAGATGTCACAAACGTCGCCGCGGGCCTGGTTGCCGGTGCCGCACTTCGGGCACAGGACATCCTTGTCGCCGTAGGGATCGCAAATCAGCGTGTGGCCGCAGCTCTTGCACGGCTTGCGCAGGTGGTGCAGGCCCTGCAGCTTGCCGCACTTGCACTCCCAGTTGCCGATCGAGTACTCGATGAACTCGAGCGACGAGTTCTCGCGGAAGTCGCTGATCGGGAACACGGACTTGAACACCGACTGCAGGCCCTGGTCCTCGCGCTCCGAGGGCAGACGGTTCATCTGCAAGAAGCGCTCGTAACTCTTCCGCTGGATCTCGATCAGGTTCGGAATCGGAACCGTGGTCTTGATCTTGGAAAAGTCCTTACGCTCGCGGTAGACGTTTGTCGGAAGGCTGTACATGCGTCGCTCGGGATCCCGGAGGGTGAAAAAAAGTACGGCGGACACCAGGGGCGCACCCCCGGTGTCCGTCACCACGAATTACTTGTCCGCGTCGGTCGAGGTGTTACTTGATCTCGACCTTGGCGCCGGCGTCCTCGAACTTCTTCTTGATGGTCGCCGCCTCTTCCTTGGTCACGCCTTCCTTGATCGGCTTGGGCGCGCCCTCGACGAGGTCCTTGGCTTCCTTGAGGCCGAGGCTGGTGACTTCGCGAACGGTCTTGATCACGTTGATCTTGTTGCCGCCCACATCGGTCAGGGTCACCGTGAACTCGGTCTGCTCTTCCGCCGCCGCGGCGCCGCCGCCGGCCGCCGCGCCGCCGCCCATCGGCATCGCCATCGGCATGGCTGCCGCCGCCGAGACGCCGAGTTCGGTTTCGAGCGCCTTGACGAGCTGCGAGAGCTCCATCACGGAGATGCCCTTGATGTAGTCGATCACCTGCTGCTGATTCACGTCGGCCATTGCTATCGCTCCTTAAAAGAAAACCCGGTCTTGAGGACTTGAGGGCTTGAGGGCTTGGGCTGATTGGTTCAAGATGTCAGGACCCCAAGACCACAGGACCACATAATTCGTTACGACTCTTTTCGCTTCTCTTCCGCCTGCACGAGCACGCTCATCAGGTCCCTCGGCACCGCGTTCAGCACGCGCACCAGGTTGGTCATCGGGGCCTGGAGGAGGAAGAGCAGCTTCGCGTAGAGTTCGGGCTTGCCCGGCATGGTGGCGAGGCTCGCCACTTCCGCCGCCTTCAGGGCCTGCCCCTGCACCACCGCCGCCTTGATCTGCAGCGTCGGCACGGTCTTCATGAAGGTGGTCAGCGTCTTCGCCAGCGCCACCGGATCGCCGTCGGTGTAGACGACGCCCGTGGTGCCCTCGAAGTGCGACGCCAGCGTCTCGTAGGCGGTGCCCTTGAGGGCGCGCTTGGCCAGCGAGTTCTTGACCACGCGGTAGCTGGCCTTTGACTTGCGCAGCTGCGAGCGTAGCTCCGTCACCTGCGGCACGTTGATGCCCTTGTAGTCCAGCAGGATCGCCACTTCGGCGCCCTTGAACATGCCTTCCAGTGCTTCCACTGTGGCGGTCTTGTCGGCTCGTGTCACTGCCATGATGTCTCTGCCTTACTTCTTCGCGGCAGTTTCCACGCCGCTCTCATCGATCTTGACGCCGGGGCCCATGGTGGACGACACCGTGATGCTCTTCAGGTACTTGCCCTTGGCGGCCGCCGGCTTGGCGCGGACGATGCTGTCGATCAGCGCGGTCGCGTTGTCCACCAGGTTCTGCGCCGAGAACGAGACCTTGCCGACCGGGGCGTGGACGATGCCCGTCTTGTCGACGCGGAACTCGACCTTGCCGGCCTTGATTTCCTTCACAGCCTGCGCCACGTTCGGCGTTACCGTGCCGGTCTTCGGGTTCGGCATCAGGCCGCGCGGGCCAAGCACCTTGCCCAGCTTGCCGACCGCCCGCATCATGTCGGGGGTCGCCACCACCGCGTCGAAGTCGGTCCAGCCGCCGTTGATCTTCTCGACCAGCTCTTCGCCGCCAACGATGTCGGCGCCGGCTTCGGTGGCTTCCTTCTGCTTGTCGGGGCCGGCGATCACCAGCACGCTCTTCGACTTGCCAAGGCCATGCGGCAGGACGACCGTGCCGCGCACCATCTGGTCGGCGTGCTTGGGGTCGACGCCGAGCCGAATCGACAACGCGACGGTCTCGTCGAACTTCGCGAACTTGACCTTCTGCACGAGCGGGAGCGCGTCAGCGAGTGGATACAGCTTGTTCTCCACCTGCCCGCGGGCCGCCGTGTATTTCTTGCCGTGTGTTCTCATGTTTCTCCAACCGTGGTGTTAGCGGCCCGCCGGAGCGGACCTCCCACTTGCCTATCCGACTACGTCGAGTCCCATCGATCGCGCCGTGCCGGACACGGTGCGGACCGCCGATTCGAGTGAATCGGTGTTGAGGTCGGGCATCTTCAGCTTGGCGATCTCTTCGACCTGCTTCGCCGTCACCTGGCCGACCTTGTTCTTGTTCGGCACCGCCGACCCCTTGGCCAGGTTCGCCGCCTTCTTGAGCAGCACCGACGCCGGCGGCGTCTTGGTGATGAAGGTGTAGGACCGGTCCGAGTAGATCGTCACCACCGCCGGGATGATCAGCCCGTCGTCCTTGGCCGTCTTCGCGTTGAAGGCCTTGACGAAGTCCATGATGTTGACGCCGTGCGGACCGAGCGCCGTGCCCACGGGCGGGGCCGGAGTGGCCTTGCCGGCGGGAATCTGGAGCTTCACCATTGCCTGAACTTTTTTTGCCATCGTTCTATCTCACCAACACGAAGACCACGAAGATCTCGAAGAAAGCCAATCCTGGGGTTCGTTTCGTGTAGTTCGTGTCCTTCGTGTTTAGAGCTTTTCCACTTGCAAGAAATCGAGCTCGACCGGGGTGGCGCGGCCGAAAATGGTCACCATGACCTTCAGCGTGTTCTTCTCGGCGTTGACCTCGTCGACGGCGCCGTTGAAGCCGGTGAACGGGCCCTCGTTGATGCGCACCTGGTCGCCCTTGTCGAACGTGTACTTCGGCCGCGGTTTCTCGGCGGCGGTCTTCACCTGGTCGAGAATCTGCTCGACCTCTTCCCGGCTGATCGGCGTCGGCTTGGCGCCGGCGCCGACGAACCCGGTGACCTTCGGCGTGTTCTTGACCACGTGCCACGCGTTGTCGGTCATGTTCATCTCAACCAGGATGTAGCCCGGAAAGAAGCGCCGCGCCGTCTTGACTTCGCGGCCGTTGCGCTTCTCGATGATGTCTTCCTTCGGAATCAGGACCTCGCCGATCTCGTCCTGCAGGCCGTAGGCCTTGACGCGCTCCTCGAGCGACTCCTTCACCTTGTTCTCGAAGCCCGAGTAGGTGTGGACGATGTACCAGTTCTTCTGGGCGACGTCGGTCATTACGCGCCTCCGAAGGTGCGGAACACCCATTCGGCCGCGCGGCCGAACAGCAGGTCGACGCCAAACAGGTAGACCCCGAAAAACACCGCCGTCAGAATCACCACCACGGTCGTCGCGTAGACCTCGCGCTGCGAGGGCCACGTGACCCGCTTCATCTCGTTGCGCACCTCGGAGAAAAACTCTCCCGTGCGCTGCCACCAGCCCAGGGGTCCCGACGGGGTCCGTTCGCCGGACTGCTCAATAATCTCGGTGCTCATCGGTTCGCAGTGTTCTTTCTGCTTCGCAGTTGTGTCGCGTGCCGTGGCGCAGGGTGGCAGGCCAGGAGGGAATCGAACCCCCAACCCCCGGTTTTGGAGACCGGTGCTCTGCCAATTGAGCTACTGGCCTTCAAGCGCGGACTACTTCTGTTCCTTGTGCGGTTGATGCTTCCGGCAGAAGCGGCAGTACTTCTTCATCTCGAGCCGCTCGGTCGTCTTCTTTTTGTTCTTGGTCGTGCTGTAGTTCCGGCGCTTGCACTCGCCGCACGCCAACTGGATGATGTCTCTCATTGCTGTTCCTTGTCGGGAACCGGGAGTCGGGAGCCGGGAGTCGGATTCGACTCCCGGTTCCCGGTTCCCGACTCCCGTCAGTTATTACTCGATGACTTCGGTAACCGAACCGGCGCCGACCGTGCGGCCGCCTTCGCGAATCGCGAAGCGGGCCCCCTGCTCGAGCGCCACCGGGGCAATCAGCTCGACCGTGACGCTGGTGTTGTCGCCCGGCATGATCATCTCAACGCCCTCGTTGAGGTTGAGGGTGCCGGTGACGTCGGTGGTGCGCAGGTAGAACTGCGGACGGTAGCCGTTGAAGAACGGGGTGTGACGGCCGCCCTCATCCTTCGACAGCACGTAGACCTCGGCCTTGAACTTGGTGTGCGGCTTGATCGACCCGGGCTTGGCCAGCACCTGGCCGCGCTCGATGTCGTCCTTTTCCACGCCGCGCAGCAGCACGCCGACGTTGTCGCCCGCCTGGCCCGAATCGAGCAGCTTGCGGAACATCTCGACGCCGGTGACCACCTTCTTCTCGCTCGGCTTGAAGCCGACGATCTCGATTTCCTCGCCGACCTTGATCTGGCCGCGCTCGATACGGCCGGTGACGACGGTGCCACGGCCCGAGATCGAGAACACGTCTTCAATCGGCATCAGGAACGGCTTGTCGACATCGCGCTGCGGCAGCGGGATGTAGGTGTCGAGCGCCTCCATCAGCTTGGCCACCGACTCGACGCCCTTGGGGTCGCCGTTGATGGCGCCGAGCGCCGACACGCGCACCACCGGCACGTCGTCACCGGGGAAGCCGTAGCCCTTGAGCAGCTCGCGGACTTCGAGTTCGACCAGGTCGACCAGCTCGGTGTCGTCGACGGCGTCGACCTTGTTCAGGGCGACGACGAGGTACGGCACGTTGACCTGCTTGGCGAGCAGCACGTGCTCGCGGGTCTGCGGCATCGGGCCGTCGATGCAGCTGACCACCAGGATGGCGCCGTCCATCTGCGCCGCGCCGGTGATCATGTTCTTGATGTAGTCGGCGTGGCCCGGGCAGTCGACGTGCGCGTAGTGACGGTTCTGCGTGCTGTACTCGACGTGCGAGGTGGCAATCGTCAGAATCTTCGTCTCATCGCGGCGGCCCTGCGACTCGGACGCCTTGGCGACCTGGTCGTACGGCACGAACTTGCCCCAGCCCTTGTCGGCCGAAACCTTGGTCAGCGCCGCGGTGAGCGTAGTCTTGCCGTGGTCGATGTGGCCAATGGTGCCGACGTTAACGTGTGGTTTGGACCGATCGAATTTCTCTTTCGCCATGACTCGTCTGCGCTCGCTTCCTTACGACCCGGCGTCGTGCCGGCGTCGGGTTAGGTGTTACTGCCTCGTCCGGCTGGGCTTGCCAACCGAAGCTCCTACCACTCAACTTGCGCCCACCGCCGCGGCTTCGCCGCTATGGTGGGCAACCTTCGCCTGAACCGGAGCGAAGGTTGGAGCTGATGACCGGGATCGAACCGGTGACCTCGTCCTTACCAAGGACGTGCTCTACCTACTGAGCTACATCAGCGTTCGTCCTTCGGCCTTCTTGCCTGGACCCTTCTCGCCTGGGCCCTTCGACTCGCGCTCGACCGGCGACGCCGCCCGATCGCTCGCTCAGGGCACTCGACCGTCGCATGGCCTGCCACGAGCGAGCCTGCGGCTCGCCAGAGGCGGGCCGCACGGCGAGTCGAGTGGAGCGGGAGACGGGGATCGAACCCGCGACCAACAGCTTGGAAGGCTGTGACTCTACCACTGAGTTACTCCCGCCTTCGCGCCTCGCCACTCCATTCAGCTCGGCGCTTCGGCGGGGTAAACCCGCCGATTGTTCGTCTTGCGCCTATCCCGACTTACACGCGTAAAACCGCTGGGCCTGCCAACCGTAGCGCGACCCGGTCCGATACTGTCCCCCTTCGCGACGCTCGTCGCTACGGGGAACAACCTTCGCTGGAACCAGCGCGAAGGTTGGTGGGCAGGCAAGGATTCGAACCTTGGTAGCCACTGGGGCGACAGATTTACAGTCTGTTGCGATTGACCGCTCCGCCACCTGCCCCTAGTTCATCGAAACCCCTGATGCTGCCGTCGCCGGCCGGCGGTTGTGCCGACGGCAACGCCACTCGCGCAAAATGCGCCTGGGTTTCTGGATAACTCGTGCTGAAGGATGACCCCTGTTAGTTGCCCCGTCTCACGCCCGCGTAGTCAAGAAGATGGAGCTGGCGAAGGGATTTGAACCCCCGACCGGCTGATTACAAATCAGCTGCTCTACCGGGCTGAGCTACGCCAGCCTAGACAAAACGGGAATGCTAGCACGTCTTGTGCCAGCTATGCAACCGGAAGGGACACCGGTGTCACGAGGTCTCTCAACAACGTTCCTATCTCCTCCGGGGTCCAGACGGTCGGAATCCTCAGGATCCCGGCCTCCCCCGGCTTCGGCTCCGCCGCTGCCTCACCGCCTCATACAAGACGATGGCCGTGGCGGCCGAAACATTAAGACTACCCACATGGCCCAGCATGGGAATGCCGACCACCTGGTCACACCGTTCCCTCACGAGCCGTCGCAGCCCGTGACCCTCGGCGCCTACTACCAGCGCCGTCGGAAGGGTGAGATCCCATTCATAGTAGGACATTTCCGCATCGGCGTCGAGTCCCACGGTCCAGACACCGGCTTTCTTGAGTTCCTCGAGCGACCGCGCGATGTTCACGACATCCGCCACCGGCACGTAGTTCACGGCCCCGGCCGAGGCCTTGGCCGCGGCGCCGTCCAGGGCCGCCGCCCGCCGGGTCTGGCGGACCACCCCGGTGGCCCCGGCCGCGTCGACGGTCCGCAGGATCGCCCCCACGTTCTGGGGATCCTCCACCTCATCCAGCACGACGATCAGGGGAGGGCCATTCGCGCCGCTGGCCAGGTCGTCGAGCGTGACCTCCGCCCGCCTGGCGACGTCGGCCACGACTCCCTGGTGGGCGCCGCCACGCGACTCGTTATCGAGCACCTCGCGCGGCACCCGCCGCACCCGGATACCCTGGTGCGCCGCCTCATCCAGCAGCCGCTGCAGGCGCTCGTCGGCACGCTCGGCCACGCGGACCTCGCGTACGCGGCCGGCCTTGATCGCCTCGGCGACCGGGTTAATCCCGTAAATGATCATGGCAGTTCAGGAGGGTTTCACAGGAGATCAAGAGCTCAGGAGCAGGCATTTCAAGAACCCAACGCCTGATCTCCTTGTCTCTTGTTGATTCTACTGCCTCGCAGCGACCAGCTGCCCGACCTCGTGCAACCGGCCGTTGGCCATTACCTTCCGGACCTTGACGGTATTGGCGATGTTCTCGAGCGGGTCGCCGTCGATCATGATGATGTCGGCGAGCTTGCCGGCCTCGATGGTGCCGGCCGGCAGGCCGAGCGCCCGGGCCGGGTTGACCGTGGCCGTCTTCAGGATGTCGAACGGCGCCATGCCGGCCATGCGGTACGACATCAGCTCGCCGTGCAGGTTCACGCCGTTCGGCGTATCCGTGCCGGCGACCACCAGGCCGCCGGCCTTCATGATGTCGAGCACCATCTTGCCGTGACCGCCGGTGGGATCGACGCCGCCGCTCGGACCGGGGGCGTTGGGCTGGGCCGCCACCTGGCGCTGCATCCACGCCGGATAGAGCTTGAACCGCGGGTCGAGCTTCAACGCCGGATCGTCTTCGAACAGCTTGCGGGCGCCGCCGCCGGAAATCATCGGGCAGAAGATGCGCTGGCTCTTGCCGAACAACTGCACGACATCCTGATACGCGGTTTGCAGGGTCGCCTGCTTGGGCGAATAGCCGCGCCGGCTGGTCGCCGCGGTGTGCTCGGTGTTGTCGACGCCGACGAGCGCGGCCGGCCAGATCTCGTGCGTGGCGACCGGCACGCCGATGCTATGCGCAAATTCAACCATCCGCTTCTGCTGCAGGTCGGGCAGGCGGACGTAACTCTTGATCAGGTCGTGTTCCAGCACCCTGGCCCGCTGCAGTTCCATTTCGAACTGGCTGACGCTCGAGATGGCGATGCCCATCTTGTAGTAGACCCGGTTCCACTCCATCAGGTAGCCGGTGCCGTAAACGCGCGGGCCAGGACGCACCCCGGCTTCGTTCGCTTCACGATCTTCCACCGCCTCGTACGGCGTGTTTCCCGGACTCCTCACCGTCGTCACGCCGAAGGCCAGCCACGCGCGTCCCTGGGCCTCGCCGAAATCCTTCTGCAGGTGCGAGTGGAACTCGACCAGGCCCGGCATGACGGTCAGGTTCGACGCGTCGACAACCGTCGCCTTCGCGTGATTCGCGGCGGCATGGGGCACGACCGAGACAATCCGGTTGCCGACGACGGTGATGTCGATGTTGGCGCGCGGGGTGGCGCTGGTCATGTCGAGCAGGCGCCCGGCGTGAATCACGGTCCGGGTCTTGGGGATGGCCGGCGTCCACGTGAGATTGAGCGGCACGGTGCGGGTCTCGCCGGTCTCGATGTCAACGATTCGCAACTGGTCCAGCGATTGATACAGGATGTGGCGCGAGTCGCCCTGCCAGCTCGGCGCGTGGGCGCTCTCGGACGTCACGCGCCGCGGCGGGCCCAGCGGCTCGCCGCTGGCGGCGACCGGCCATACCGCCAGCACCCCTTCGTAAATCGCCGCCATCTTGGTACCGTCGGGCGACCACACCGGGCCGCCGCCGCCCCGCGAGTCGATCGACAGCATGGGGATGGGGGCGTACCACTTCACGTCGCCGCCCGACGCCGACATGGTCTGCACCTGGTTGGTGCCCTCGCGGAAGCGAACGGTCATCGGCGCGATGCCGGCGAGCGCAATGCGCTTGCCGTCGGGCGACCAGGTGGGCGTGCCGGGCTGGGGCAGCGTGTCGTGGACCCGGGTGACGCGGCCGCTGTCGAGGTCGAGAACCGACATCTCGGCGACGCGCCACATGCCGTCGACGTTGAAGAAGGCCAGGCGCTTGCCGTCGGGCGAGAACGAGGCGCCCTGCGGCTGGGTGGTGAGGTTGGTCACCTTGCGGCCCTGGCCGCTCTTCATGTCGCGGATCCAGAGTTGCAGGTGCTCGCTGTCCTTGTCGGAGGAATAGACCAGCGACCCGCCGTCGGGCGACCACGAGGGGTCGGTGTCGAGCGCGGCGTCGTTCGTGACATTGACGGCGGCGCCGCCAACCGGCATCACGTAGATGTCGCCGACCGCGGCAAAGGCGATCTGCGTCCCATCGGGCGAAATCACCGGCCGCACGATGCCCAGGGCCCGGCGCGGCGCAACCGAGGTGAAATCCCGCACCCGCCGCGTGTACTGCGGCTGCGTGACCTGCAGCGTCGCCGTGAAATCGATGCCCTGCATCGGCAGGCCGGCGAGCGACCGCTTGCGGATCTTGCCGTCCGACACGTAGACGATCTCGGACGCCGACGCCCAGGCCGCCCGGAACGCGAACACGTTCTCGGCGCCGGTCACCGGCTTGCCGTCGACTTCGTAGCGCGTCTGGCTGCCGGCGGTGACGTGGTACACCAGCTGGCCGCCCGGCCCCCACGACGGCGCATCCACCCGCGCGCCCTTCACGGCGCGCACCTTGCGTTCGGCGCCGGTGGCGACGTTGATCACCCAGACACCGTCGTAGGCATCGCGCGACGACGCAAACGCGATCTCGGTGTCGTCGGGCGACCAGGTCGGCATGAAGTCTTCACCGGGAGCCTTCGTGACCTGGGTGATCGCGCCGGTACGCGTATCGAGCATCCAGATGTTGTAGTCGCTGCCGAGCGTGTTGCCGCGATCGGACGAGAAGGCGACGCGCGTGCCATCGTGCGACCAGATTGGCTCGCGATCGTCAAACGTGCCCCAGGTGAGTTTGCGCTGGTTGGTGCCGTCGGGATTGATGGACCACACGTCGTAGCCGCCATCACGATAGGCGAAGTAAGTAATGGTGCGGCCGTCGGGCGACCACATCGGCTGGCGGGCGTCGTTGAACGGATCGGTAATCCGCGTCATGGCGCCGCCGGCGGCCGGCAGTGTCCAGATACTGCCCTGCAGGTCGACCGCCATCGTGCGGCCGTC
>JBFWUK010000043.1:18032-32149 GCA_050247355.1 Vicinamibacterales bacterium
GGGCCCTCGGCCATTCCGGTGAGGACGACACGAATCGGATGGAACAGACCCTTGCCTTTCAAGCCAGTGCGATCCTTCACGCGTCCGGCAACCGCGCGAAACGTCTCCTTGTCGACCAGCCGCAAACCACCAGCCAGTTCAGCGGCAAGAGCGGCCGCCACTTCTGCGAGGCCCGGTTCATTCTCAAGGACCGCACCTGGCTGCAGAAACACAGCCTCCAACCGGTCTGCCAGTTGCGGCAAGCGATCAACCGACGCCGCCATGGCGGGCAGCACGCTCACGAGCCACGCACGGGCGTCGGCCGAGAGCGGTCCTACCAACTGGCCACGCGCACGCAGATGAGGCTCGGCCAGGTCGGCCAGGCGATCGGGCTCGCACAGTTTCAGGTAATGGCGATTGACCCACGCCAGCTTGTCCTCGTCGAACACGCCAGCGCTGTGCGCAACGTTCTCCAGGCGGAAGCGGCGCGCCAGTTCGCCGGCCGGCAGCAGCTCTTCGTTCTGCCCCGGCGACCAGCCAATCAGCGCCAGGTAGTTCACCAGCGCCTCCGGCAGGTAGCCCTTGTCGCGGAACTCGCGCACCGAGGTCGCGCCGTGGCGCTTCGACAACGGCGCATGATCCGGTCCCATCACCAGCGACAAGTGCGCGAACGCCGGCGGCGCGTAGCCGAACGCCTCGTAGAGCAGGATCTGCCGCGGCGTGTTCGAAATGTGATCCTCGCCGCGAATCACATGCGTCACCTTCATCAGCTCATCGTCTATGACGACGGCGTAGTTGTAGGCGGGGATGCCGTCGGAGCGGACCAGCACCGGATCGCCGATCACGTCGGTGTGAAACGTCACCAGGCCGCGGACGACATCCTGGAACGCCACCTCGCGCCCCTCGGGCACGCGCAGGCGGATGACGGCGGCTTCGCCGTTGGCGCGGCGCGCGGCGGCCTCGGCCGGCGGAATGTTGCGGCAGGTGCCGGCGTACTTCGGCGGCAGCGCGGCGGCCAGCTGCGCCTTGCGCTGCGCATCCAGCGCCTCGGCGGAGCAGAAGCAGTAGTACCCCTTCCCTTCCGCCAGCAGCCGGGCCGCGTGGTCGGCATAGGTCTGCATCCGCTCGGTCTGGCGATAGGGGCCGTAGTCGCCGCCCGCCTCGACGCCTTCGTCCCACTGCAGGCCCATCCACCGCAGGTCCGCCAGGATGGCTTGCTCCGACTCCCTGGTCGAACGCTCGAGGTCGGTGTCTTCGATGCGCAGGATGAAGGTGCCGCCCTGGCCGCGCGCGAGCAGCCAGTTGAAAAGGGCGGTGCGCGCGTTGCCGACGTGCAGGTGGCCGGTGGGCGAAGGAGCGAAGCGGACTCTCATGGATCTGCGCTCGATCTTATCAGCTTGGATTCGTCCCTTTGTCGTATCCTCTCGGGGGCGCGATGGAGCGCCCTTGAAAGTCTGCACGTAACCTGGAGGTTACTCATGAAACGCACAGTCCTTATGGCGGCCGGTCTGCTGGCGCTCTCGGCCAGCGGCTTCGCGCAAGCACCCGCCGGCAACTTCGGCGCGGCGCTCGCCGCCGCGCCCGCCAACATGCGCGATGGCGCCATGGTCATCAAGTGGAAGGCCGACGGCTCCTACGACACGCTCCGTCCCGGCACCAACCGGCTGATGTGCTACGACCAGGCCGGCGATGCCGGCGAACAGCCGGTCTCGTCGCAGTGCACGAGCGTCGGCAATCTCGAGCGCGTCAAGCAGAACAAGATCTACGAAGCGAAGATCGCCGATCGCACCGCTCGCGAAGCCGCCTTTGCCGAACTCGAGAAGGCCGGAACGCGCGTGAAACCGGAATTTGGCTCGGTCTTCTACACGCGGCAGGGGAAGGACGCGGCGGCGACTCGCCTGCACGTTACGATCGCGGTGCCGAACGCCACCACGGCCTCGCTCGGCATTCCCGACAACAACAAGATGGGCGGCGCCTGGATCATGGGCGCGGGCACGACCGGCGCGCACATCATGACGCCGGGGTCTTAGGGCTTTAGGGCTTAGGGGCTTAGGGGCTTAGGGGCTTAGGGGTTTGGGGCTTAGGGGTTAGGAGAATTTCCCTAGGCCCTCAAGCCCCTAGGTCCCTAGGCCGTCAACAAAGCGACGGCGTGGCAAGCCATTGCCTCGCCGCGGCCCATGCTGTCGACGCCTTCGTTCGTCTTCCCCTTCACGCTGACCGCTGCCAGGTCCACCTGCAACGCCGCCGCGAGGTTCTCGCGCATGGCCTGCAGGTACGGCAGCAGCTTCGGCTTCTGGGCAATCACCGTCACGTCCACGTTCGACACCGAATAACCGGCGGCATGCACGTGGGCCAGCGCGCCGCGCAGCAGGGCAATGCTGTCGGCCCCCTTCCACTGGGGGTCGGTATCGGGAAACAGCCGGCCAATGTCTCCGGCGGCCGCCGCGCCAAGTACGGCGTCGGTAACGGCGTGGCACACGATGTCGGCATCAGAGTGGCCGTCGAGTCCCAGCTCGTACGGAATCGTGACGCCGGCCAGGATGAGCGGCCGCCCCGCAACCAGTCGATGGAGGTCGTAACCATTGCCGATGCGCAATCGGGGACCGGGGATCGGGGAACGGGGATCGGGCATTGGGGCACCGGCGCGTTGCCGCGCGGCCTCGAGATCTTCTGGTGTGGTCACTTTGAAATTCCCCGGGTCGCCATCGACGATGTGGACCGGCAGTCCCAATCGCTCCACCAACATGGCCTCATCGGTCGCGTCAACGCCGTCGCCGCCTGCCAGCGCCCGCGCCAGCACGTCGCGGCGAAACGCCTGCGGCGTTTGCGCCAGGAACACCGTTTCGCGCGGGATGGTCGCCGTGATTGGCCGCGAGCCGCTGGCCGCGTCGGCGCTCGCCTGCTTCACCGTGTCGCGCACCGGGATCGCCGCGATCGCGGCGCCGTGCGCCACCGCGGCATCGATCGTGCGGCCGATCACCGCGGCGCCGACGAACGGCCGCGCCGCATCGTGGATCACGATGATGCCGACGCTGGCGTCGGTCCGGGCAAACGCGTTGGCCACGGAATCCTGGCGCCGCTCACCGCCGGCGACAAACGTGACGGGCACGCCGCCGCCTGCTTCCGCATGAGCGGCGCGCGCCGAATCGAGATGATCGGCGGGCACCGCCACCACCACCTGATCGACGAGACCGGACGCCGCCAGCGCGCCGATGCTGAGGTCGAGAATGGAGCGGCCGCCTAGCTCGAGAAACTGCTTGGGACGATCGGCGCCCAGGCGAACGCCGCGTCCGCCGGCGGCGATGATGGCTGCTACACGCATTGATCGCCGGATTGTACCTCGGCGATGGCGGAGCGAGGTCAGCCGCGGACGCCGGCCATGCGCAGGAACTTCATCATCGGGCACCAGCCGGTGAACGCCGACTGGAACAGGTTCAAGCCGACGAAGGCGGTGAACCACAGGAAGCCGGGATGGACATACATGCCGGCGAGCACGCTCGCCATCACGAACGCCCCGGCAATCAGGCGCAGCATCGGTTCAACGGTCATGACTGGGGCCCTCCGTCGGCCTCGGGAACGAACAGCACGGGGATCGAACAAGTCTGCAACACGGGTTCCGCGACATGGGATCGCCAGGCCCCGGTTCGCGCCACCGGCACGGGAATGGCCGCCCAGGTGGCGCCGACGCGCTCACGCGCGGCCGTCGCATCGGCGCCGGCCACCTCGGTGACGGTGCCCTCGGCGCACGCGGCGATCTCGCCGGCGAGTTGCCGCGTCCGTGAGGCGGGTGCGGCGCCCTCGACGAGCACCAGGCCGCGGCCAAACACCTGGTGGGCCGAATCATCATGGGCGCCGGCGTGCACCACCAGCAGCGGCAGGTGGATCTCGCGCAGCACGCGTTCGGCGACCGAACCCAGCCACCAGCGCGATGGTCCGCGGCGGCCATGCGTCCCCATCACCACCAGGTCGGCGTCCTGCGCGGCATGCAGAATGCCGTCAACCGCCGCCCGGCTTTCGATCAGGGTCGCGAACGGTTGCGCGGTATGCCGGCGGCCGAACGCGGCGAGGTACTCGCCGGCGCGCTTCGCGTTGGCCCGTTCCTCGCCTTCGAGGGCGCGCAGTTGAGCGGGCGTGAAGTACGGCGGCACATCGAGCGACTCGGTGTGCAGCAACGACAGCCGGGCGCCGGTGCGGGCCGCCAGCACGCCGCCAATGGCGACCGCGCGGGCCGAGGCGTCGCCGAAGTCCACGGCCACCAGGATGTGCTTGGGCAGAATGGTCATGTCGTCCTCAGGCGCCTTCGACGGCGGTTTCCGCCAGCACCGGCGCGGCCACGGCCGGCTTGCGGTGCGTCAGGTAGTAGGTAATGGGCACGGTCATGCGCGACAGCAGCAGCGACGCCACCTCGCCCGCCATCAATGAAATCGCCAGCCCCTGGAAGATCGGGTCCGACAGCATCACCGCCGAACCGACGATCACGGCGGCCGCGGTCAACGCCATCGGCCTGAAGCGCACCGCGCCGGCATCGACCACCGCCTCTTCGAGCGGCATGCCGTCGGCGACCCGTAACTCGATGAAGTCGACCAGGATGATCGAGTTGCGCACGACAATGCCGGCGCCGGCGATGAAGCCAATCATCGAGGTGGCGCTGAAGAAGGCGCCCATCGCGGCGTGCGCCGGCAGAATGCCGGCCAGCGAGAATGGAATCGCCAGCATGATGGTCATCGGCGTGATGAACGACTGGAACCAGCCGACGACCAGGATGTAGATCAGCACGAGCACGGCCGCAAAGGCGATGCCGAGATCGCGGAACACCTCGTAGGTGATGTGCCACTCGCCGTCCCACTTCATGGCGTACTTCGAGCTGTCGGACGGCTGCGTCGTGTTGAAGATCTCGAAGCCATAGCCGTCGGGCAACGACAGCGCTTCGAGCGCGCGGTTCATCTCGAGAATGGCGTAGACCGGACTCTCGACCGCGCCGGCCACGTCGCCGGTGACGTAGGTCACCGGCAGCAGGTTCTTGTGATAGATGCTCACCGCCTCGACGCCCGTGCTGGTCTCGACCAGTTCCCCGAGGGCCACACCGCTAGCGCCGCCGAGGCGCAGTGCCGACAGCGCAGACGTTGACCCGCGCGCCGACCGCGGCAGTCGCATGACCACCGGCACCGGCTCCCGCGATGCCGGGTCGAGCAGCAGGCCGGCCGGCGTGCCGCTGCCTGCCATCCTCGCCACCGCCAGCACCTCCGACGCCGAGACGCCGGCCGCGGACGCCTTCTCGCTGTCCACCGCCAGCCGCGTCTTGGGCCGGGGCGATTCCACGTACCAGTCGACGTCGACCACGCCGGTGGCGCCGGCAAACACGCCCCGCACCTGCCTGGCCAGCTCGAGGCGTTTGTCCGGATCGGGCCCGTAGACTTCGGCCACCAGCGTCTGCAGCACCGGCGGACCGGGCGGGATCTCAACCACCTGGACCTCGGCGCCCAGCGTCTGCGCCAACGGCTGCAACTGCGTGCGCAGGCGCCCGGCAATGGCGTGGCTCTGATCGCTGCGCGCGTCTTTCGCCGTCAGCATCAACTGCAGGTCGGCCATGTGCGGCTCGCGCCGCAGGAAGTAATGGCGAACCAGGCCGTTGAAGGTATAGGGCGAGGCCGTGCCGGTGTAGCTCTGCACGCTGACCACGTCCTGGTCGCGCAACGCTTCGTCGGCGAGCAGCGACGACACCCGCGCCGTCGTCTCGAGCGGCGTGTCGTCCGGCATGCGCACGACCACTTGCAGTTCGTTCTTGTTGTCGAACGGCAGCATCTTCACGGTGACCAGCTTCGCCGGCACCAGCACCACCGCTGCCACCAGCAAAGCCGCCACGCCGCCGAGGAAGGCCCAGCGGCTGGCCGGTTTGGCAATCAGCGACGCCATGACGCGGCGGTAGAGCGCCGTCAGGCGATCGTCGCTTTCGTGATGGTGGCCGGTCGGCTGCTTGAGCAGCCGCACCGCGGCCCAGGGCGTGACGATGAAGGCCACCACCAGCGAGAACAGCATGGCGGCCGTGGCGCCCACGGGGATGGGCCGCATGTACGGGCCCATCAGCCCGCCGACGAAGGCCATCGGCAGAATGGCGGCAACCACCGTCAGCGTGGCAAGGATGGTCGGGTTGCCGACTTCATCGACCGCGCGGATGGCGACGTCCTCGATCGACCGCGCCCCGCCCGACAGGCGCATGTGCCGGACGATGTTCTCGACCACGACAATCGCGTCGTCCACCAGGATGCCGATCGAGAAGATCAAG
This sequence comes from Vicinamibacterales bacterium, assembly GCA_050247355.1. GTDB lineage: Bacteria > Acidobacteriota > Vicinamibacteria > Vicinamibacterales > UBA2999 > 12-FULL-67-14b. The sequence continues at coordinate 24,295 of JBFWUK010000043.1, forward strand.
GCGAACAGGGTGATGCGGTTGAGCGTGTAGCCGTAGATGTAGAACACGAACAGCGTCAGCGCCAGCGTTACGGGAATGGCGGTCAGCACGACCATCGACTCGCGGCGTCCGAGCGCGAACCAGATCAGCGCCGAGACCGAGAGGACGGCGATCAGCATGTGCCACAGCAGCTCGTTCGACTTGTGCTGCGCGGTCTCGCCGTAATTGCGGGTCACCGTCACCTGCACGTCTCTGGGCACGAGGTAACCGCGGAGCGTTTCGAGCTTGCGCTCGATCGCGCGGGTGAGTTCGATGGCGTTCACCCCGCGGCGCTTGGCAATCGACAGGGTGACGGCCGGGAACGCCTGCCCGCGCTTGGGATGGTAGGCGACATAATCGGCAGGCTCGCCGGCCTCATCGGCAACCGTGGCGACATCGTCCAGGCGCACCGGGCCGCCGGCCGAGCCGACGACCAGGGCGGCGAGTTCATCCGCCGTGGTCGGGTAGCCGCCGGTCTCGACGCGAGTGCTGCGGTTGCCAGCCACCAGGTCGGCGGTGGCGCCGCGGGCGTTGGCGCGCACCAGGGCCTGGTGCACCTGCAGCGGGTCGAGGCCGCGCGCGGCCAGTGCCGAGGGATCCACCTCCACGCTCACCTGCCGCGGCCGGCCGCCGATGATCGTGACTTCGGAGACGTCGGGGACTTCCTTCATCGACTCCTGCAACTGCGCGGCGAGCCGCCGCAGCTGCTGGTCGTCGTAGCCCTCACCCCACAGCGTGAGCGCCATCACCGGCACATCGTCGATGGAACGCGCCCGCACCATGGGCGGCGAGGCGCCGGCCGGCACCAGCTCAGGACTGGCGGCAAGCTTCTGATTGATCCGCACCAGGGCGCGATCGTCGTCTTCACCGACCAGGAAGCGGGCCACAATCATGGACCGGCCGGGACTGGACGTCGAATAGAGGTACTCGAGCCCCGGCACTTCCCACAGCAGCTTCTCAATCGGCCGCGTGACGCGCTGCTCCACTTCTGCCGGCGAGGCGCCGGGCAGGTCGATGAACACGTCGATCATCGGGACGATGATCTGCGGCTCTTCCTCGCGGGGGAGCGCCACGGTCGCAAATACGCCGAGCAGCAGTGACGCGACGATCAGGAGCGGCGTCAGCTTCGAGTGAATGAAGGCGGCGGCCAGCTTGCCCGCCATTCCGCGCTGCGCGCTCACTGGCGGCCTCCTGCGGCGCCGGCGATCGGCGTGCCGTCCTCGACGGAATCGGGCGGCGAGAGCACGACGCGGTCGCCGTCCTGGAGGCCGGCCAGCACTTCAATGCGGCCCTGGCCGTCGCGGCCGGGCGACAGCATGCGCAAGCGCGCCGCGCCGTCGCCGTCCACGACAAAGGCGAACGTCAACTGCCCGCGGCGCACGACGGCGGCAGCCGGCACGGCCAGCACCCGTTCCGGCGGTCCCAGCACCCGGGCGCGCCCGAAGACGCCGGACCTGATGTCCGCCATGCGCGGCAAGTCGAGCTTGACCACGAAACTGTGGAGCGACGGGTCCACGCTCTCGACCTCGGCGACGGTGGCCGCTGTCCAGCCTTCATCCTCGGCCTCGCCGCGGTCGATGCGGACCTCGGCGGCTGCGCCGGGCGCCACCAGGCGCGCGCGCGACTCGTCAACGCGCACCTCGAGGCGGTAGCCCGAGGTGTCTTCGATGGTCAACAGCGGCACGCCGGGGGCGGCCATGCTGCCGGGGTCCACCTGTCGGTTCGAGACCAGCCCGCTGAAGGGAGCAGTCAGCACGGCGTACGACGCGCCAACCGAGGCCGCCTCTTCGCCAGCCCTTGCGGCCGCGAGGCCTGCTTCGGCTTCGGCGACGCGCGCCGTCGCGCCCGCCAGGCGGGCTTCGGCCGCGGCCAGACCCGCGACGACCTGGTCCAGTTCCTGCGCGGTAGCCGAGTTCTTGTCGCGCAAGCCCTTGACGCGGTCGTGTGTGGCCCGCGCCAGCACCACCGACGATTCGGCAGCACGGCGTTCGGCGTGCGCCGCTTCGAGCGACAGGCGCGTTCCGGCAGCCGCCGCCGAGGCGCGGGTCGCTTGCGCCGCGACCTCGCGGGCGTCGAGTTGGATCAGCACCTGCCCGCGCGTAACGCGGTCACCCGCCTTGACGCGCACCTCGACGACTGGTGCCACGACGCGGCTCGAGAGGACGGCCACTTGCCTGGCCCGGACCACGCCGCCAGCCTCGTAGGTCGACGGCCAGTCAACCGTCTCGACGCGACCGAGCGACGCGGCCACGGCCGGCGCCGCCTTCTCCGCGGCGGTTTCTGCGGGCGCCTGGCAGGCGGCGAGCGTCACCACGCCCGCGCCAATCATCATCAATGCCGTTGCTTTCACCACGATGCCCCTCACGTTACGGTCTCCTTCCGAGCGCCCGGTTGAGCGCCGCCTGTGCTTCTATGCGATCGACCAACGCCGCCAGCCGCAACGTCTCGGCGTCGAGAACGGCGGTCGCGGCGCGCAGCACGTCGGACACGCCCGTCATGCCCGCGTCGTAGCGATCGCGGACTATGCGTTGGCTCTCGCGGGCCTGCGCCACGGTGGCGCGGGCCACGGCTTCGCGAGCCGTCGCCGACTCGAGGCGGCTGGTCGCGCTGCGCAATTCCACATGCACGGCCGCCCGCGCCTCCTCCTGTGTCAGTCGCGCCCGCTCGGCGGCTTCGGCCGCCGCCCGCACCGACGCCTTGGCCGCCCCGCCGGTGGCGAACGACCAACGCACTTCGCCGCCGACGGTCCAGGCCGAGGCGCGCTCCGAGAATGTGAGTCCGTCGTACTGGTAGGCGGCCTGGGCCGCGACCTGCGGCCACCATGCGGCCCTGGCCTGCCGGCGGCCGGCGTCGGCCATGCCAACGGCGGCCGCAGCACGCTTGAACTCGGGCCGGCCAGCCTCGGCCTCGGCGACAAGCGCCGGCCACGACGGCAGGGCCCCCACGCCTGGCGGCGCCGGTTCCTGCACCGAGAAGTCGGTGTCGATCGCCACCCCGCGCAGCCGGTTCAATTCGCTTCGCGCGATGGCAGCTTCGCCGCCTGCCTGGATGGCTCGCTGGCGCATGGCAGCCAGGTGCACGGTGATCGACAGCACGTCGGCTTCGGTCACGGTGCCGGCATCGCGCCGGCGCTCGGCGCGGGCCACGTCTTCCTGGGCGGCGGCAACCGCCGCGGCCGCGGCCGCCGACTCGGCATCGGCACGCAGGACGCGGCCATACGCGCGAGCAACGTCGACGGTCAGGGCCAGGGCCTGCTCATCACGGCCGGCCTCGGCCATGACGCGGGCTTGCGCTGCGAGGTCGGCGCCACCGCGGGTGCGGCCACCGTCAAACAGCACCTGATCCACGGCGACGGCGCCATGAAAGAAGCCGGTCGCGACCGGATGATTGAGCGCATCGATAGCGAAGTTCTGGGCGCCGAACTGGCGCGCCGACAGCAGCGAGCTGAAGACGAACACCGGGTTGTTGCCGCGCTGCCAGGACTCGATCACGGAGACCCGCGGAAAGAAGGCGGACCTGGCTTCGTCGGCGCGAGACGCGGCCTCGCGCGCCGCCGAGCGAGCGGCGCCAAGGGCGCGGTTGCCGCCCACGGCCTGGGCGGTGGCCTCGTCCAGGGTCAACACACTTTGGGCCGAGGCTCCAACCGGTGCCGCCGCCAGCAGCCCGGCAGCCAGGAAAAGCGGAAGATGGAATCGCATCGCCCACAGAGATGCAGGGTTCGGCGAAAACGTGACAGGCCGGGCTATCATGTTGACACCACAGGAGATGGCGCACACCCTTCCGAACCACCGCCACGCCGACAGCGCCCGCTATGCGGCTCTGCTGGCCGACATTGGCCGCGACGGCGACGGGGTGGCCATGGAGAAACTGCTGACCGACGTCCAGGCGCTGGCTTACCGATTCAGCCTGCTCGTCTGCGGCAACGCCGCCGATGCCGAAGACGCCATGCAGGACGCGCTGCTGCAGACCTACAAGAGCGCCCGCCGTATTCGCAAACCCGACGCCTTTCGCACCTGGCTCTATCGCACGGTCAAGAACTCGTGCCTCATGTCGCGCCGAACCGGCGCGCACGAACCCTCGGTCAAGCTGTCGCTGGACGACGAGGGCGCGACGGAAGTGGCTTCGTCGGCGCCCAATCCCGAGGAACAAACCGCTGCCGCCCGGGAGCGGCGCCGTTTCCAGGCGGCGTTCACGTCGCTGCCCAGGCCCTTCCGGCTGGTCGCGTTCCTGCGCGATGTCGAGGGCCTCTCGACCCGCGAGGTGGCCGAGGTGGTGGGCATTTCCGAGGACAACGTGAAGCAGCGGCTGCACCGCGCGCGCACGCTGCTCAGGAAGGCGCTGGCATGAGCAAGACGCGGAAGCCGGCGGCAGCGGCGCACTGCCGGGTAACGCCGCTGCACTGGTCGCGCTACCTCGAGGGCGAGTTCTCGACGGCCGAGTGCCGGCGCTGCGAGGCGCACCTGAAGACGTGCGCCGCCTGTCGCAGCGAACTGCAAGGATTGGAGCGCGTTGTCCGCACCTGTCGCGACTCGGGCCGACGAGCGGTGCCCGCCACGCTCAAGGCCGAAGCCCGGCAGCGCGCCAAGGCGCTGATCCGGAAAGCATCGCGATGATCAGCAGGCGCACGTTCGTGAAGACGGCCTCGGGCCTGTTCGCGGCTCCTGCCGTGATGAGCCGTGTGCTGCAGGATGCGGCCGCGCCGGCCATGCCCGGCGGCGTGCAAGTCGGGGATGTCACGACCACCCGCGCCGTGATCTGGAGCGCCGCCGATCGGGCCGCCCGCATGATGGTGGAAGTCTCGCGCGACGAACGCTTCACTTCGTCTCGCCTGATTGACGGACCGGCCGCACTCGAAGACACGAACTTCACCGCGAAACTCGACCTCGGCGGGCTGGCCGCGGGCGAACCGGTGTTCTACCGTGTGTGGTTCGACGACCTCGCGCGTCCGGGTTTGCGCAGCGCACCGGTGACCGGACAGTTTCGCACCGCCCCGACCGCAGCGCGCCCGCTTACCTTCTGCTGGTCGGGCGACGTGGTCGGGCAGGGTTGGGGACTGAATCCCGGGTTTGGCATGCGGCTCTACGAGACCATGGCCCGGCACAGCCCGGACCTCTTCATCCACTCGGGCGACATGATCTACGCCGACGCGCCGCTGGTGCCTGAAGTGAAGCTGGATGATGGCAGCACCTGGACCAACCTGGTGACTCCCGCCAAGAGCAAGGTCGCCGAGACGCTCGACGAGTTCCGCGGCAACTTCGCCTACAACCTGCTCGATGCCCACGCCCGCGCGTTCAACAGCCAGGTGCCGATGGTGGTGCAATGGGATGACCACGAGGTGCTGAACAACTGGAGCCCCGGCACGGACCTGTCGGCCCGGCCCGGCTACACCGAACGCAGCATCACGTTGCTGGCCGCCCGCGCCAAGCGCGCCATGTTCGAGTACCTGCCCATTCGGTCGCATCCCGACGAAGCCGAGCGCGTCTACCGCGCCTACCGTTACGGTGCGGCCGCCGAGATCTTCGTGCTCGACCAACGCAGCTACCGCGCCGCCAACGGCGCGAACCGCGAAGAGAAGCCTGGTCCGGCCACGCGGATGATGGGTCCGGAACAGGTGGCGTGGCTGAAGCAGAACCTCGCCGCGTCGGCCGCAACGTGGAAGATCATCGCCAGCGACATGCCCCTCGGGCTATTGGTCGGCGACGGCCAGCACAATGGCGTGCCCGCGTGGGAAGCCTGGGCCAACGGCCCCGGCGGCCCGCTCGGCCGCGAACACGAACTGGCTGACGTGCTGTCGTTCATCAAGCGGCAGGGCGTCCGCAACGTGGTGTGGGTCACGGCCGATGTTCACTACGCGGCGGCACACTTCTACGACCCGAAGGTGGCCGTGTTCAAGGACTTCAACCCGTTCTGGGAATTCGTCGGCGGGCCACTGCACGCCGGCACCTTCGGGTCGAGCGTCGCCGACCCCACGTTCGGGTGCACGCAGGTCTTCAACAGCGTTCCGGTGGACCTGAAGCCGAACCGCCCGCCCAGCGAAGGGCTGCAGTTCTTCGGCACCCTCACGATTGACCCGCGGACACGGCGCCTGACGGCCGCGCTGTGGAACCTGAAGAACGACAAGCTGTGGAGCCAGGAACTGGACGCCGAAAAGTAGAACACCGCCGACAGGCAGCCCGGAAGGGTTGCCTCCACCGTTGGGAGTGACCGACATGACACGTTCAATCAGATTAGTGGCAGGGCTGGCGGTAGTCGTCTGCCTCGGCACTCTGGCCGCCGCGCAGCAAGTTACGCCGGTGTCGATAGACACGCTGATGGCGACCCCGTTCCCCACCGATTTGGTGGCAGCGCCGGCCGGCGGGCGCGTCGCCTGGGTGTCGAGCAACAGCGGCGAACACAACATCCTGGTCGCCGAAACCTCGCCGGGCAGCGGGCCGATGGCCGGCCGAACCGACCACAAGTGGCGCGCGGTCACGAGCTACAAGGGCGACAACGGGCTGTGGATCAGCGGCCTGCGCTGGACCAGCGACGGCGGCACCCTGGTCTACGTGCGCGGAGACGGCGCCAATCGCCAGGGCGAATCGCCCAACCCCGCGCAACTGCAAGACGGCACCGACCAGTCGGTGTTCGCGGTACCGGTGGCCGGCGGAACACCGCGCCGGCTGGGTGCCGGCAGCGGCCCCGTGCCTTCGCCACGGGGCCAACGCGTCGCGTGGGTTTCTCGCGGCCAGATCTGGAGCGTTGACCTGGCGTCGGCGACCGACAAGCCGGCCCAACTGGTGAATGCGCGCGGCGGCGCCTCGGCACTGGCGTGGTCACCCGACGGCACCATGCTCGCCTTCTCGAGCGGCCGGGGCACGCACAGCTACATCGGCGTGTTCACGCTGGCATCGCGCGAGCTGCGCTACATCGATCCCTCCCTCGACCGGGATGGCAGCCCGGCATGGTCCCTGGATGGCTCGCAGATCGCCTGGATCCGTCAAGGCGCCGCGCCGCGTGCGCGCATGTTCTCGCCCCGGCGCGAAGTCGACGAGCCCTGGTCGCTGCGCGTGGCCGACGTGAAGACCGGCCAGGCGCGGCAGGTCTGGAAAGCCGATCGCGGCTACGGCAGCGCGTTCCAGGGTGTCGTGGCCGACAGCCAGCTCTATTGGGCGGCGGGCAACCGGCTGGTCTTCCCCTGGGAGAAGGATGGCTGGCTCCATCTGTACTCCGTGCCGGCCGGCGGCGGTGCTGCCACCTTGCTGACCCCGGGGGCGTTCGAAGTCGAGTACGTGAACATCACGCCGGATCGGACGCGGATGATTTACAACTCCAACCAGGACGACATCGACCGGCGGCATGTCTGGACGGTCCCGGTTGACGGCTCGGCGAAGCCCCTGCGTAACGCCGTGAAATCGAACGGCAGCGAATGGCAGCCGGTGATCACCAGCGACGGGCACACCGTCGTGCTGCACGCGGATGCCCTGATGCCGCCCAACGTCATGGTCATCTGGCCCGACGGCAACGCGCACAACCTGCTGGAGAACATGCTGCCGGCCGGCTTCGACCCGTCCGCGCTCGTGCAACCACAGGCGGTGACCGTGACCGCAACCGACGGCATGGCCATTCCCGCCCAGCTATTCGTGCCGCGTGATCTGAAGGCCGGCGAGAAGCGGCCCGGCCTGATCTTCTTCCACGGCGGCTCGCGCAGGCAGATGCTGCTCAACTGGCACTACAACTACTACTACCGCAACGCCTATGCCATGAACCAGTGGCTGGCGAGCCAGGGCTACGTGGTGTTGTCGGTGAACTACCGCAGCGGCATCGGTTACGGCCTCGAGTTCCGTGAAGCTCTGAATTA
>JBFWUK010000044.1:0-31172 GCA_050247355.1 Vicinamibacterales bacterium
GCCTTGTTGCCCGGCCACTTCTCGAAGAACTCGCGCTGATTCTGAATCGCGCGATAGGTGCTGGAGCGCATCGGGAAGCCGTGTTCGGCATAGGCAATGGCCGATGCGGCCACCTGCGCGAAGGTCATCGTGCCCCATTTCTCGAGCACGGTCAGCGCGGCGTGGAGCGCGCCGGGCACCACCGCCGGATCGAGGCCTTCGCCCTGCAGGTCCTTCTTGCGCGACAGGTACCAGTCGACGTCAACCGCCTTCGGCGCCCACCCTTGGCCGACGATCGAGGTGACTTTATTGTCTCGCTTGGGATAGACCAGGACGAGCGCCTCGCCGCCCAGGCTGTAGAGGTCCTGCTCGAGCACGCCGCCGGTCAGCAGCGAAGCGACGCCCGCGTCGAAGGCATTGCCACCCTGCAGCAGGATGGCCAGGGCGGCTGACGTCGTGAGCGGATGACCGGTGGAGACGCCGCCGGTCGGTCCCATCACCGCGGGCCTGAGCGCCGAGCCGGCCGGCTGCCGGTCCTGCACCGGTACCTGGCCCGCGCCGGCTCGTTCCAGTGCCACGACCAGCGCCACGAGAGCAAGAATCGTCCTGCGAAGCTGAGAACTCAAGCACCCTCCCCACGAGCGGCGAAGCCGCGAGCCCGACAAGGCGCAAAGCGCCGAGCCCCACGACGGCCGCAAGGCCGTCGCCTACGGCTCGATCGTCGCCTTCTTGATGAAATCGAGCTTCGGGAAGCTCTTCTCGAGGTAGGCGTTGCCCTCTTTGAGAATGCGGCCGGTGTCGGGTCCGCGGCCACCACGCTGGGGCATGTCACCGTAGCCGGTGTAGATCTTCGCGGCGACGTCCTGCCCCTCGACGATATCGGCGAACGCGGCAAAGCCGGAGGCATCGAGGTTCGAGTTGTCGCGGAAACTCAAGAACACCTGCGTCGTGGCCACCATCGGGTTCCCGCCCATCGCAAAGGCCAGGGTCATTCGCTTGTTGGAGTGCTTGACCGGATCGGGCCGGAACGCCTGACGGCTCCAAATCGCATTGACCGCCGGTTCGCCGTGCAGCCCGAACTGCGCCATGAAGTTCGGCATCGACCGGTAGAAGCGGACGCCATCGTAAAAACCACTCTTGACCAGGTTGTAGAAGCGATCGGCGGCCTTGGGCGCCCACGCCCGCTCGACGTGCGCCACGAACACGCCCGCGCTCGTGTCGAACCTGACGTTGTACGTTGCCGGCGCCGTCTCCGTGAGCGATGCCGGATTCCGGAGCGACGGAGCCTGTGCGGCCACCTCCGCCGGGAAGGAGGTCAGGGCAGCGAACACCAGGGCAGCAGTGACAAGACGGATCATCGAATCTCCTCCAGAAAACGTCGCGCCATTATCCCTTCGCAGGCGGTCCCGGCGAAAGAGGGCGATCCATCGCCTGGCGCACGGCCTTGGTCAGGGCGGAGGGCGAAAACGGTTTCGACAGCAACGCCGCCTCGGCCAAATCCTCCTTCGTCACCACATCGGCGGCGTAACCCGACATCAGGAGCACGCGAATCGACGGACGGGCCAGGCGCAGGCGGCGAGCCAGTTCGGGTCCCTTGATGCCCGGCATCACGACATCGGTGACCAAAACGTGAATGGTACCGTCGAACGCGTCGGCCACCCGCAACGCCTCCTCGCCGCTGGCGGCTTTGAGCACCGCGTAACCGGCGCGCTCCAACGACTCGACCGCCAGCCACCGGACGGCTTCTTCATCCTCGGCAATCAGCACGGTTTCCTTGCCCGCGGCGTCGCTCGCCCGCGCCGGCGAGGCCGGCCTGGCCGCGGGGGTCGGCGGTGGAGCCGCCGGGGCGCGCGGCAGCAACAGTTCGATCGACGTGCCGCGGCCGATCGCCGTCGTAACGCCGATGTAGCCGCCGCATTGCCTGACGAAGCCGTACACGGTCGACAGTCCAAGCCCCGTGCCCTGGCCGTGCGGCTTGGTAGTGAAGAACGGCTCGAACATGCGGTCGCGGGTGGACTCGTCCATGCCGGTGCCGCTATCCGTGATGGTGATGCGGACGTAGTCGCCCGGCCGGACATCACCGTCGGGACGCCGCTCGCCATGCGGCAGCGGGGCGTTGCTGGCGGCAATCTGCAGAGTGCCGCCATCGGGCATGGCATCCCTGGCGTTGATCGCCATGTTCAGGATCGACTGCTCCACCTGCGACGGGTCGGCCAGTACTGGCCACAGGCCCGGTTGGGCCTGCGACGTCACGCTGATGTGCGCGCCGATGACACGCCGAACCAACAGCAGCAGGTTGTCGAGCATCGCGGTGAAATCGAATTGGTTGGTCTGCAGGACCTGCCGGCGGCTGAAAGCCAGCAGCTTCTGCGTGAGAGCGCCGGCGCTTTCGGCGGCGCGGCGGATCTGCGCGGCCTGCTCGCGGATTGGCGAGTTCGCGGGCGCATCCTCGCCGATCAAGCTGGCATAGCCGAGAATGGCGGTCAGCATGTTGTTGAAGTCGTGGGCCACGCCCCCGGCCAGCTTGCCGATGGCCTCCATCTTCTGCGACTCCGCCAGTTGCCGCTCGAGCCGACGTTGCCCTTCCTGCGAGCGCCGTTCGCGGCGGGCCAGCAGCCACCCGCCGAGCGGCACCGCCACCAGCATCACGGCCATCAGCGCCAACTGCCCGGCCGCCGTGCGCTGGATCTGATTGGCCACGCGGCCGTACTGCAGCGACGAGGCCACCAGCCACGATTCGTTGGCAACATCCAACTTCGACCAGGCGTGCAGCCGGCGGCCGTTGGCGTCGTCGAGAGTTGAGGTGCCCTGGGCATCCTGGTGGCCGTGCGAGTCACCCGAGCCGGCCATGACACCGTTTCGGCCCAGCCCCAGCCGCAAGCCCAAATCAGGGGTCGCCAGGCCGACGACCAGTTGTTCATCCGCCAGGTCAGTCAGGGCCGGTCCCAGGTAAACCTCGACCAGGCGATTGAGATCGAACACCAGCGCGACCGCGCCGTTGAAGTCGTTGCTTGGGTTCGGGTTCTCGCCGCTCGGCGCCGTGCGCCAGACCGGCATTGTCAGCGAACGATAGTGAAGCGTGGGGGTGGCTCTTCCCCACGAGTTGACGACCCGCGACTGGCCTTGATTGGCCGGGTCGGTGAACCACGACCAATCGGGGAGCTCGGGCACCAGGTTGCCGCTGCCAGGCTGTAACTGTCCCGACGGCGTCCAGTAGTAGAAGCGCCCCTCGGCGTCGATGCGGGCGATGAAGCGGACAATACCGTTGGGATTCTGCCCAAAGGCGGCGCCGATGCGCTGTCCCAGGAACGGCACGTCGAGATTCTGCACGCTCGGGATGCTGTTGAACTGCCGCAGCAACGCCGACAAGCCGCGCAGTTCTCCCTGGATGGCCGCCCCGCCGGTCCGAACCATCGCCAACTGCTGCAACGAGTGCTGCTCGATGACACTGTTGACGGTCGATCGGTAGATGAGAACGCTGAGGGTGGCGACGACGAGCAATGCCGCCAACGTGCCCAGGTAGATGGCACGAGTCACCGCCGTATTCGAGGGCGCGGGGGGCGGCATCGAGCCTAAACACTATAGCCGCAACGTGCCCAGGGCAGACATTACTATTCAGGACGTATGGCGGATTCACCGGCTATGCGCTGAAGCAGGTCGGCGTGAGCGAGCGCGCCCCCCAGGACGGGGGTCGCGGGAGCCGGCTGGGCCATGAGGTGGCGGTAAATGACCAGGGCGGCAAGGTAGCTGCCGGCGCCGGACGGGTGGAAGTTGTCGGCCGCATAGAGAGGCAGCGCCCGATCGACCTTCCACGCGGCTCGCCACGCATCGCCAACAGGCAGCAGCGTGGCACCAACGGCCCGGGCGGCCTCGCGATACGACTGGCTCACGCCCTCGAAGTCGCCGCGGCGCTGTCGTGAGGGCCACACCATGTACAGTGCCGTCCGCGCGCCGGCCTTCCTGATCTCGGCGTCGAATCGCCGGGTGTAGTCGACGAGCAGACGCCGCGATTCGGGCAACGCTGACGGTCCCTGTTGCAGCACGACGATGTCCCAGTTGCCCTGGGCAATCACCGCCCGAGCCTTGCCCGATTGCCAGTGCTGTTCGAGACCGAAATCAGGGAGGGCAACGCTGTCGCAGACGAGCGGGCGGCCGACGGAGCGGGCGAGCTGGCACACCATGCCCGGCAAGTCGTTCTGGTAGGTAAGGCTGTTGCCGACGAACAGGATGCGCGAGGGTGCGGGCGGCGATGCCGCCTGCACCAGGAACAAGACGGCGGCGACGAGCGCCCTCATCCCAGGTATTACGGCGTGCGGACGGTGACCGACACGCCGATGCGATCGGGTTCACGTCCGGTGAAGGCCACCGGGCCGGTGACCGGCCAGCTGCCACTCACCCAGGGGAACGGGTTCGAGACGTCCATCCAGAAGAAGCTGACGTTGACCAGCCGGTTGACGTCGACGAAGCCGCGGACAACCAGCGCCCGGTCCTTCTTGCCCATCGTCACGCCGTACAGGTTATTGAGTTCGAGATACTGGATCAGGCTGTCGTCGCGGGTCAGCTCCTCGCGCACGACGCTGCCGCCAACGCGGACCTTGCCGCCGATGGGAGCGTCGAGCATCGCGCCCATGAAATAGCCCGGCTTGTCGATAGCGTCCAGGTCGGGCAGGCCGACCAGCTCGCCCGAGGTCAGCGTCGGACCCCACTTGTACTTGGCGTACTCGCCAAACACCGACGCCCAGGTGGTGGGCGACAACTTCACCGAAACCACCAGCGCATCGTCGTTGCGCTTCGACGCCCAGTAGCTGGGCAGGCGTTCGACCTTCGAGCCGGTGTAGCCCTTCTTGTAGGCGACGCGGGCGTCGACCTGTTTGAGCGGGCTGAGGCGGGCCGAAGCGACGACGGTGACGGCGCTGTTGGTGTCGAGCGAGGTGTTCACGAAATAGAACCAGTCGTAGTCCTTCTCGCGATTGCCGTCGCCGAGCACGGCCATCACGCCGGCGTCCAGCCACGCCCGGTCGTCGCGGCGGGCCGACACGGCGAGCATGGCGCCGAAATTCGCCTCGGCATTGAGCCGCGTGATGCGGGTCATGTCCTTGGCGGTGGCGGCGCCGACTTCGCGCGGCGCGAAGCCGATGGGCAGGATGAAGCGGCCGCCGCGCAGCGACACCAGGTCGGAGATGCCCCAATCGATGTAGCCCTCGCGCAGGATGCCCTGCTGCGTGATGTAGTCGAGCGAAAACGTGTTGTAGGTGTCGACCCGCTTCAGGCCGTCTTCGACGTCGCACTTGACGATCGGGCCGATGGCCGCGAACAGGTTGGGATCGTTGGGGAAGAAAAAGTCCTTTTCGCCGCAAGCCGGCCGCGAGTTGGTCTCGCTGACCGGGTTCACCGACACGAAATAGCGAACGCGGTCGCTCACCTTGCCGGCCACGCTCAGGATGGCCATGCCGATGCGCCCCTGCTTCTCGAAGCCAAGCGCGGCCTGGGCGCCATCGTGCGACCAGCCGGTAATCAGCTCGCCGCCGAGCCGAAAGCGCTCGCTCTGCGAGAACTTGAAGCCGAAGAAGTCGACGGTCTCATCCGGCGGATCGGACGCCGGCGCGGTCTCTTGCGCAGAGGCGGGAACGGCGAGAAGCACGGTGACGAGGGCGGCTGCCGTGCGAAGCAGCCGGAGGCGAACGAAGAGGTTCGAAGCAGGCACCTGTCGGGATTCTACTCGCTCTTTGCAGCCCGCGGGTGCGATTTGCGGTAGACGTCGATCAGTTGCGAGGCGTTGACGTGGGTGTAACGCTGGGTGGTGCTGAGCCGCGAATGGCCAAGCAGTTCCTGGATGGCGCGCAGGTCGGCGCCCCGCTGCAGCAGATGGGTCGCGAACGAGTGACGGAGGGCGTGCGGACTGATGCCCAGGCGCGTGCTGCACGCGGCAACGTGCCGCCGCAGCATGCGATCGACGCTGCGGCCGGTGAGGCGGCCGCCACGGGCGTTCAGGAACAGCGGATCGACCGGGGCACGGTGGCGAATGGCCGCGGCCGGCTTCCGGCGCGGCGCAATCGGCGTGCGCCGCCCGGCCCGGGCCTGCCGAGCGGCGAGAATAGCGGCGCGATCCGCCATCCAGGCCCGCAGCGCGGCCGCGGTACTTTGATTGAAAGGCAGCAGGCGTTCCTTGCCGCCCTTGCCCATGACCCGGACCATGCGGCCGGCCAGGTTGAGATCTTCGAGGTTGATACCGACCAGCTCGCTCAAGCGCAGCCCGGAGGCATAGAACAATTCGAGGATGGCGCGATCGCGGCGGCCCAGCGGGTCGGCGGTACTGGGCGTCTCAATCAGCCGGGCCATTTCCGGCTCCGACAGGTGGATCGGAATGGTCTGGTCGCGCTTCGGGGCGACGGCCCTGACCGTGGGGTCGTGCTCGATGATCTCCTCGCGCCGAAGGTACTTGACGAAGGTGCGGAGCGCCGACAGCTTGCGCGCCACCGAGGTACGCGCCTTGCCGGCCTTGTTCAGCTCTCCCAGGTGGGTGCGGACCGAGTCGAGGTCGAGGTCGGCCGGCGTCAGTTCCGATATCTTGCGCTGGTGGTTAGTTGCCACCCACGCGAGGTACTGCGTGATGTCGCTGTCGTAGGCGCGCACGGTGTGCGGCGACACGTGCCGATTCAACTTCAGGTAGGCGAGGAAGTCCTTTAGATGGTCGCGCATGCCCACGCGTCGAGGTCGGCGAGCGCGCGCTCGGCAATCAGCATCTTCTTCTTCATCTTGTCGCGCGGTGGGTTGGCGAGTGGCGGCATGATGCCGTGGGTGATGTTGGTCGGCTGGTAGGTCCTGGGATCCGCGTGTGAAACGTAGTACGCAAGCGAGCCGATCGCCGTCGTCCGCGGCGGCGCCTGCGGTGCTTCGCCGCGCGCCAGGGCGGCGGCATTGCGGCCGGCCACCAGGCCCGAGGCCGCGGATTCGACGTAGCCTTCGACGCCAGAGACCTGGCCGGCAAAGAACAGGTCGGGCCGGTGACGCGTCTGCCAGGTCGGCAGCAGTACCTTGGGCCCGCAGATGTATGTATTGCGGTGCACCATGCCGAAGCGAACGAACTCGGCATTCTCGAGGCCGGGAATCATCTTGAGCAGGCGCGCCTGGTCGCCCCACTTGATCTGGGTCTGGAACCCGACGAGGCTGAAGTGATCGCCGGCCAGCGTGTCTTGCCGCAGTTGCACCACCGCGTACGGCAGGTGGCCCGTGCGCGGGTCCTTCAGTCCGACCGGCTTCATGGGTCCAAACCGCAACGTGCCTTCGCCGCGATGGGCCATCACCTCGATCGGCAGGCAGCCTTCGAAGAACTTCGTGTTGTCGAAGTCGTGGACCGTCGCCGACTCAGCCGCGATCAAGGCGGCGTAGAACGCGTCGTATTCCGCCTTGGTCATGGGGCAGTTCAGGTAGTCTCCCTCGTCGGTCGTCTCGAGCGCCTCTCCGGGGTTGGCGCTCCACACGTTGCGGCCCCAGCGCGAGGCGCGGAAGACCTTCGACATGTCAATTGACTCGGCCAGCACGATCGGGCTGATCGCGTCATAGAACGACAGGTGCTCTTCGCCGACCATGGATTGGATGTCCTGCGACAGGGCATCGGAGGTCAGCGGTCCGGTGGCGATGATCACCGGCGACCACTCGGCGCCCGGCACGCGCACGACTTCCCCGCGTTCGACGCGGATGCGCGGATGGCCATGCACCGCGTCGGTCACCGCCTTCGAAAAGGCATGACGATCGACGGCCAAGGCAGCGCCGGCAGGCACCCGGGTGGCATCGGCGGCGCGCATGACCAGCGAGCCGAGCCGGCGCATCTCTTCCTTGATCAACCCGACGGCGTTGTCGACCTTGTCGGCGCGAAACGAGTTGCTGCAGACCAGCTCGGCCAGCCCGTCGGTCTGGTGCACCGCGGTCGGCCGCACCGGCCGCATCTCGTGAATGGTGACGTCGGCGCCGGCCTCAGCCGCCTGCCACGCCGCCTCGCAGCCCGCCAGGCCGCCGCCGATGATGTGAATCACCGGATCAGAATACTCGACTCCCACCTTGGCAGACGCTTAGGTGGGCAGACCCAACGCCCGACTCCCGGCTCCCGGCTCCCAACTCCCGGCATGACCGGTCAAACCTTCCGTGTCTTCCATCGACCCATGCGGAAGATGAGCCCGCTGACAATCGCCAGCGTTGAGAACGCCACCGTCATCGCGATAAACACGCCGGTGGGTCCCATGCCCAGCCTGACGGCCAGCAGCCAGGCCAGCGGAATCTGCCACAGCCAGAAGCAACCGAAGTTGATCCAGGTCGGCGTCCACGTGTCGCCGGCGCCGTTGAACGACTGCGTGAAGACCAGGCCGTAGGCAAAAAACACGAAGCCGGTGCTGACAATCCACAGACACGCCACCGCGCTCGGCGCCACCGCCGGATCCGAGGTGAAGACGCTGACGATCGGCGCGGCGAAGATCACGAACAGAGCGCCCACCAACCCCAGGACCAGGCCGTTGTATTTGGCCGCGACCCAGACCGCCTGCTCGGCGCGTTCGGCCTTGCCGGCCCCGAGCGCCTGCCCGACCATGGTCGCTGCCGCGTTGCTGAAGCCCCAGGCCGGCAGCATGGCGAAGATCACGATGCGGATGGCGATGGTGTAGCCGGCGAGGGCGTCGCTGCCAAACATCGCGATCACGCGAACCAGCCCGATGTAGCTGGTCGTGTCGATCAGGATCTGCAGAAACCCCACGCCGCTGAGGCGGCACACGTTCCACATCACCACCGGCACCAGTTCGAGGTGGCGGCGCGTGAGGTGGATGCGGCTCTTTCCCGACCACAGCGTCCAGAACTGGATCGCCACGGCAATGCCGCGACCGGTATTGGTCGCCACGGCCGCGCCCGTCACGCCCAGCTCGGGGAACGGGCCGAGGCCGAAGATCAGGACCGGGTCCATCACGATGTTGATCGCGTTACCGATCCAGAGGACCCGCATGGCGATGGCCGGATCGCCGGCGCCCCGGAAAATGGCGTTGTTCAGGAACAGCAGCGTCACCGTGACATTGCCGGCCAGCATCACCTGGGCGTAGCCCAGCGACGAGTCGATCATCTCGGGAGTCGCGCCCATCATCCGCAACAGCCGTTCGGCGTTGAACCAACCGAACGCGCCGATCGCCACCGACAGGATCAGGCCGAGCGCGATTGCCTGCGCCGCCGCCTGGGCCGCGCCTTCATCGTCCTTCTCGCCCATCCGGCGCGAGACCACCGCCGTAGCGCCGATGCCGAGACCCATCGCAACCGTGTAGACGATCGTGAGCATCGATTCGGTGACGCCGACGGTCGCCACCGCATCGGCACCGACCCGCGACACGAAGAACACGTCGACCACGGCGAACAGCGACTCCATGGCCATTTCGAGGACCATGGGCACCGACAGCAGGATCAGGGCGGAGCCGATCGGGCCGGTCGTGTAATCACGATCCGACCCGCGAACCGCTTCAAGAAAGAGACACCACCAACGTTTCATGACCCTTCGATTCCCAATCCGGTCGGACCGACCGGATTGCTCACTCAGGGCAAGCAGCGCACGGCGCCGACGTAAGAAACTGTTTAACTGGAGAACGCGATCGCAATCCCGGCGCGGGTGGCCGGGTCAATCAGCGGGACGGTGTGGTGGGGCCGCTTCATGGATCGCCTCGAAAGGACGAGGAAAATTCTAACGAGAGCCCGGCCCCAGTGTCAACGAGGGCCGGGACGGTCAGCGCGCGGTCGCGAAGAACTCGCGCGTCAGCCGCCGCAGCAACGCAATCGAGCCGAGCACGGCGACCAGGTTGGGAATGGCCATCAGGCCATTGAGGGTATCGGCCACGTCCCACACCAGGTGCAGCGACCCGACCGCGCCGAGATAGATGAACACCAGCCAGGCCATCTTGTAAGGCATGGCCGCGCGCGCGCCGAACAGATAGACGATGCCGGTTTCGCCGTAGTAGCTCCAGCCAATCACCGTCGAAAACGCAAACAGCACCAGGCTGGTCGTCACGACGATGTTGCCCCAGGTGCCGGGCAGGCCGACCGAGAATGCTTCACCAGCCAGTGCCGCTCCCGTCGTGCCCCCTGACCACACGCCGGTGACCAGGATCGCCAGGCCGGTGGTCGTGCACACCAGGATCGTGTCGATGAACACCTCGAAGATGCCGTACAGCCCCTGGCGCACGGGGTGATCGGTCTTCGCCGCGGCGTGCACCATCGGCGCGCTGCCCAGGCCGGCTTCGTTCGAGAACAGACCGCGGGCAATACCGTAGCGCATGGCCAGCATGATGGTCGAGCCGGCAAAGCCGCCGGTGGCGGCGGCGCCCGAGAACGCGCTCGAGAAGACCAGCGACAGGGCGCCCGGAATCTCGCCGGCGAAACGGACCAGGATGAACAGGCCCCCGCCCAGGTAGAAGATCGCCATGAACGGCACGAGATACTCGGTGAACTGGCCGATCCGCTTGATGCCGCCGAGGATCACCGCCGCGGTGAGAATCGCCAGCACCACGCCGGTGATCGACGGGTTCAATCCGAACGACGCCTGCAGGCTGGCCGCCACCGAGTTCGACTGCACCATGTTGCCGATGCCGAAGGCCGCCAGCGCGACGAAGCCCGCGAAGATGGTGCCGAGCCAGGGCAGGCCCATCCCCTTGCTCAACACGTACATCGCGCCGCCGCGCATCTGTCCCGTGCCATCCTTCTCGCGGTAGTGCATCGCGATCACGATCTCGGCGAACTTGGTGCACATGCCGAGCAACCCCGAGACCCAGAGCCAGAACAGCGCGCCCGGGCCGCCAATGGAGATCGCGGTAGCGACGCCGGCGATGTTACCGACACCGACCGTTGACGCCAGCGCGGTGGCGACCGCCTGGAACGGCGAGACCTCGCCTGGGCCGGCGGCCTTCTGCGTCAGCTTGCCCAGCACCTCGCGCAGCGCGAAGCCAAGGTAGCGGAACTGGACGCCGCCGGTGAGGATGGTCAGCAGCAGGCCCGTGCCCACCAGCAGCACGATCATCGGCCAGCCCCAGACGTACCCGTTCAGCCAGCCGTTCGCGGCAGTAATCATGTCGATCATCGTGCCGACATCTTACCGGAGGTCGCGAATTCTTCGACATCCCTGATCGTCAGACGTCGCAGATGCTGCGGACTCCGAGGCCCGCATTCTCGAGATCAGGCCAGAACTTCGACGGCACACCGTTCGCTTCGCTCGAACGCCTTTTCGCGAAGTAGGTCCGGCTAAAGCCGGACGCTACATCGGCGTCAGGCCTTGGCCTTCTTCGCGGCCTTCTTCTTCGTCGGCGCTTTCGCCGCCTTGCGGCCGCGGGCCGGCTTCTTCGACTTCGACATTCCCGCGCGTGCCGCGAGCAACTCCACCGCCGCCGACATCGTCACGGCCTCGACCTGCGTGCCCTTCGGCACCGACGCGTTGGTGGTGCCGTCGGTGACGTACGGACCGTAGCGGCCGTCGAGGATGCGGACGTTCTCGCCGCTGTCGGGATGCTTGCCGAGCGCCTTCAGTTCCTTCGGCTCGGCGCGCTGGCGGCGGCCCGACTTCTTCGGCTGCGCCAGCAGTTCCTTCGCACGCTCCAGCGTGATCGCGTACACATCGTCGGTCTCTTCGAGCGAGCGGAACTCGCTCCCCTGCTTGACGTAAGGACCAAAGCGGCCGACGTTGGCCAGGATGGCTTCGCCGTCTTCGCCAATCCCAAGCTCGCGCGGCAACGACAACAACTTCAGCGCCACGTCGAGGGTGATGGTGTCTTCGGTGTGATCGCGGCCGAGCGAGGCGCGGCGCGGCTTGATGTCGCGATCCTCCGGCGTCTCTCCGAGTTGCACGTACGCACCGAAGCGGCCGTGCATGATGTAGACGTGCTGGCCGCTGGCCGGGTCGACGCCGAGCGATTTCGGCCCTTGCGCCTTGGCCTTGAGCAGCGCGATCGCCTTCTCGAGCGTGAGGTCGGCGGGCGCGAGATCCTCCGGCAACGAGGCGCGCGGACCGCCATCGGCCTGCGAACCCATTTGCAGGAACGGACCGTAGCGGCCAATACGGACGCGAATGGGCAGGTTGCTTTCGGGATCGAGGCCCAGCTCGATGATCGGGTACTCGATCGCCTGGCCCTTGTCTTCGACGAGGTGCTCGAGGCCCGGGTGCTTGCCGTCGCCGCGATAGAACTCGGCGAGGAACACCAGCCAGTCCTTCTCGCCGTTGGAGATCTTGTCGAGGATCTCCTCCATCTCGGCGGTGAAGGCGAGGTCAACGTAGTCGCCGAAATGATTGCGCAGCAGCCGCGTGACCGCAAAGGCGGTGAAGCTGGGGACCAGCGCCTTGCCCTGCCGCGAGATGTAGCCACGGCGCTGGATCGTCGCCACGGTCGGCGCGTAGGTCGAGGGGCGGCCAATGCCTTCCTCTTCGAGCTTCTTCACGAGCGAGGCTTCGGTGTAGCGTGCGGGCGGCGACGTCTGATGGCCCTTGGCGTCGAGCCCGAGCAGGATCAGATCCTGGTCCATCTTGTCCGGCGGCCACACCTGGTCGCCGACCGCCAGCTTTGGCAGCACGGTGTCCTGCTCCAGCAACTCGGCCGACGGATCATCGGAGCCTTCGACGTAGGCGCGCAGGTAACCGGCAAACTCGATCGCCTTGCCGCTGGCGTTGAACGTGGCCGGCGTGCCGTTGCCGGTCTCGCCGGTGATCTCGACCGACGTGCGCAGCAGCTTGGCATCGGCCATCTGCGAAGCGACGGCGCGCTTCCAGATCAGGTCGTACACGCGCATCTCGTCGCTCTCGAGAATGCGCTCGAGCGACGCCGGCGTGCGGCGGAAATCGGTGGGGCGAATCGCCTCGTGCGCTTCCTGCGCGTTGCGTACCTTGGTCTGGTACTGGCGCGGCCCCTTGTGGTAGTCGGCGCCGTACAACTCGACCACCGCGTGCTCGGACTCGACCAGCGCCTTCTGGCTGAGCGTCGTCGAATCGGTGCGGTGATAGGAGATCAGGCCTTCGAGCTCGCCGCCGCCGAGGTCCATGCCCTGGAACAGCCGCTGCGCGATCTGCATGCTGCGCTCGGACGAGAAGCCGAGCTTGCGGTTGGCCTCCTGCTGCAGCGTCGAAGTGGTGAACGGCGGCGACGGCCGCTGCGTGAACGGCTTCTCTTCGACGCTGGTCACCGACCACGGCAGGCGGCGCATCAGGCCTTCGCGCAACTCGGTGGCGGTGGTTTCGTCGAGCAGGCGCACCGTGTTCGATTCGAGTTGACCCTTGCTATCGAAGTCCTTGCCGGTGGCAATGCGCTGCCCGCCGAGCTTGGCCAGCGTCGCCGGGAATTCAATCGTCCCGCCGCGCAGCTTCGCCTCGAGATCCCAGTAACTCGCGGTGCGGAACGCCAGGCGTTCCTCCTCGCGCTCGACAATCACGCGCACGGCCACGCTTTGCACGCGCCCCGCGCTCAGCCCGGTCTGGACCTTCTTCCACAGCACGGGCGACAGCGTGTAGCCGTAGAGTCGATCGAGAATGCGGCGGCTTTCCTGCGCGCGGACGAGGTTCTCGTCGATGTCGTGCTGTTCGGCCAGCGCCGCCTTGACGGCTTCCTCGGTGATTTCGTGAAAGACAATGCGGCGAACCTTGACCTTGGGCTTGAGCAGCTCCTTCAAGTGCCAACTGATGGCCTCGCCCTCGCGGTCAGGGTCGGTCGCCAGAATCAGTTCCGACGCATCCTTCATGGCGGCCTTGAGCGCCGTCACGTTCTTCTTCTTGTCGCCGGGCACTACGTAGTACGGCGTGAACTCGCCGTCGGTATCGATGCCCAGCCGGCCCCACGACTTGCCCTTGATCTCGGCCGGTACGTCGGACGCCGACTCTGGCAGATCGCGAATGTGGCCGTAGCTGGCCTCCACCCGGTACTTCTTACCGAGAAATCGAGACAGGGTCCGGGCTTTGGCCGGCGATTCAACAATGACTAGCGGTATCGGCATCGACTTTTTTGGATTCCGGAAAGGCCTAACGTTAGCACGCCTGATTTTTTGCCCAGTACTTCTGTGTCATCTGTCGTCTGCGGCCCTGGGATTGTGTCACCTGCGGCCCTGGGTCATCTGCGCTCGGATGAACCTGCCCGATCCAATTCTCCGAATCTGTCCGGTCAGCTCCCACTCGAGCAGCCGGGCCAGCGCGTCCCCGGCCGGGATCTTCAACTCGCCGGCAATATCATCTACCGTGAATTCAACGGCTTGCGGGGTTTCGCGCGAAACGCCTCCAGGGCAGCCGATCCCCAGTTCTTGCAGGATATCAACCGCAGACTCCACCAGCTTTGCACCGTCCTTCAGCAAGGCATGGGCACCACGGTTGCGACCGCCGGCCGTCAATCCGGGCATGGCCATCACATCGCGGCCCTGTTCGGCCGCCAACCGGGCCGTTATCAGCGAGCCGCTTTTCTCGGCGGCCTCGACGACGAGCACGGCCCGGGACAGGCCGCTGATAATGCGGTTGCGCTTCGGGAAGTTGCCCGGATACGGCGGTTCGCCGGGAGGAAACTCGGTCATCAACAGGCCCGAGCGGGCAATGCGCTCGAACAATGCTTCGTTCTCGGGCGGATAGACGCAGTCGATACCCGTGCCCAGCACGGCGATGGTCGTGCCGCCGGCGTCGAGCGCGCCGGCATGCGCGGCAGCGTCGATGCCCCTGGCCAGGCCGCTGGCGATCACGATGCCTGCCCGGGCCAGGTCACCGGCAATGGCCTCGGCGGCGGCCACGCCCTCGCGCGACGCTCGCCGGGCACCGACCACGGCAACTACGGTCCGGTTACAAATCGAGGGGTCGCCACGGATCCAGAGAACCTGGGGTGGATGAGAAATTTCGGCGAGTAGAGCCGGAAAACACGCGGAGCCGAGCCGTATGGAGTCCATGGGAATCCCTCGGCTGACGGCGGCCTGACCTGACGACGACGATAGTTCGTCTACGCCGGATTTGTCCAACAGTTAACTTGCCCCCCTTGGGGCAGGCCGCTATAGTGCGGGTAGGAACCATGTCTGTCCGTCCCCTGGTTTTGGCACTGTTCGTGGCCGTGGCGTCGGCTCCACACGCGTGGGCCGAGCAGCGAGGTCCGGCCAAGGAACAAGTCGAATTCGGCATCCAGGTGGCGCAGCGTGGTCTGTGGAAAGAGGCGATCTACCGCTGGGAACGCGCCACCCAGCTCGATCCCACTTACGCCGCAGCGTTCAACAACCTCGCCGTCGCCTACGAGCACGAGGGTCAGTTGGCAAAGGCTCGAGAAGCGTACGAAAAGGCGCTGGCGCTCGAACCCAACAACGCGCTCGTCCGGCAGAACTACGACCTGTTCAAGGAAATCAATGACCGCGCGGCTCAGAAAGACGGCCGACAGTACTAGGCGCACGGCCGGAGGCCGGGCAAAGCTGACACTGCGGCGCACGGCCGGGGTGCTGGTGTGCGTGGCGCTTGTGACCGCCCTCGCGGCCTGCGGCCAGAGCTACACCGAGATCCCGATCGAGACGCCGATCCAGCCCAAGCTGGACGTGACGCCGTTCCAGCGCATCTTCGTCGCCGGCTTCATTGCCGGCGCCAACGAGGATGTCGACGCCAACATGGAAACGGTGCGCCTGCTGCGCAGCCAGTTGCGCAACAAGGGCATCATGCGCGTGATCGACGCCGACACGCTGCCGCTGCTGGAGCTCGCGATCAAGGGGACCGAGGGCGACACGCCACCGGTACCCGATCAACAGGCCGCGGCGCCACCGGCCGACCCGCAGGACCCCAACCGGCTGCCGGTCTTCAACGAAGAGAAGGATCTCGAACCGTACAACCACATCTTCGCGAACGTCGCCTACTGGAAGCGCATCGGCGAGGAGTTCCAGCAGCCGCTGATCGTCACCGGCGCCGTCCTGTTCGCGCCGCAACAGCGGTCCGGGTTCGTGCAGCGCGAGCAGGAAGTGTACGACTCGTTCGGCCGCCGCCAGGTGGTCCCGGTCCGCACCTACATGGAGCGCAAGGGCTTCGTCCTGCGGCCGACCTTCATCTTTATCGACGGGCGCACCGGCGAGACCCTGCACACCGAGACGTTCCGGGAAGAGATTCTCTACAACGCCAGCCAGCAGACCCCGGCCCTGTCGTCGTATTTCGAGCTCATGGACCGGCTGCTCCCGGCCTTCCTTAACACGTTGAGCGCACAGAAGATAAAGGGAACCAGGACCCTGCTGAAATAGGCCTGGTCCGGCTGAAGCCGGACGCCACATCGGCGCCAATGTAGCGTCCGCCTTTAGGCGGACCAACCCCCTGTGGTATCCTTTGTAGTTCCTGTGGCGCGGAAATTCCGTTCCGCCGTCCGAATCGGAGAGTTGACCGTGTTTGCAATCATTCAGGCCTCGGGCCGCCAGTTCCGCGTCGAGCCGGGCGCCATCATCGCCATCGACGGACACAACGCCGGCGACACCGGCGGCGAAGTCTCGTTCGACCAGGTCCTCCTTGTCAGCAATGACGCGGGCGACGTGACCGCCGGCACCCCGTTCGTGACGGGCGCCAAGGTGGTGGGCGTCATCGGCGAGCTCGACAAGACCAAGAAGATCCGCGTGTTCAAGAAGAAGCGGCGCAAGCAGTACCGCCGGACGAAGGGCCACCGCAGCCTGCTGACGCGCGTCCGCATCACCGACATTCAGGTCTAAGCGCAATGGCTACTAAAAAAGGTCAGGGATCCTCTCGTAACGGCCGCGACAGCAACTCGCAGCGGCTCGGCGTCAAGCGCTTCGAAGGCAACCTCGTCAGCGGCGGGTCCATCCTCGTCCGCCAGCGTGGCCGCAAGTACCAGCCCGGGCTGAACGTCGGCCTCGGCAAGGACGACACGCTCTTCGCGAAGGTCACCGGCAAGGTGAAGTTCGAAGATCACGGTCAGCGCGGACGGTTCATCTCGGTCCACCCGGTCGAGTAACTCGTCAGTGTTCGTCGACGAAGTCGACATCCACATCAAAGCAGGCGACGGAGGCAGGGGATCGCTCAGCTTCCGTCGCGAGAAGTTCGTCCCCAAGGGCGGACCTGACGGCGGCAATGGCGGCGCGGGCGGTTCCGTGTTTATCGTCGCCGACCCGCACCGGAACACGCTCGTCCACTTCCGCTTCAATCCCGATTACAAGGCGCAACGCGGCGGCAACGGCGCCGGCGCCCTGCGCACCGGCCGCGGCGGCCGCGATCTCGAGATCCCGGTGCCGGTGGGCACGCTGGTCTACAAGGTCGACCCCGAAACCGGCGAACAGCGGCAAGCCGCCGATTTGACCATCGTCGGCCAGCGCGTGCTGCTGGCGCAGGGCGGACGCGGCGGCCTGGGCAACGCGCACTTCGCAACCTCGACCAACCGCGCGCCGCGCAAGGTGCAGCCGGGCGAGCCGGGCGAAGAGTTCGACCTGCACCTCAAGCTGAAGCTGCTGGCCGACGTCGGGCTGGTCGGCTATCCCAACGCCGGCAAGTCGACGCTGATCTCGGTGATCTCCGCGGCCAAGCCGAAGATCGCCGCCTACCCGTTCACGACGCTGACCCCCAACCTGGGCGTGGTCGCCCTCAGCGGCGACCGCGACTTCGTGGTGGCCGACGTGCCGGGCCTGATCGAAGGCGCGCACGAGGGCCATGGCCTGGGTCACCAGTTCCTGCGCCACATCGAACGCACCAAGGTGATCATCCACCTGGTTGACGTGTCGGGCGCGTCGGGCCGCGACCCGGTCGAAGACTTCGACACCATCCGTAAAGAACTCGAGTTGTACAACCCCGAGTTGCTGAAGAAGCCGCACCTGGTGGCCGCCAACAAGATCGATGCCGTGGACGATCCGAAGCGGGTCACGGCGCTCGAGAAGCGCGCGAAGAAGCTGAAGCTGAAGTTCTTCCAGATCTCTGCCGTGGCGGGCACCGGCGTCAAGGAACTGATCGAAGCGGCGTGGCCGATCATTGCCAAGGCGCGAGAGCTCGAGGCCAAGGCGATCGAGATCGACCCCGAGGAAGAAGAACGAGAAGTGCCGGCCGACTACAACCCGGCGCTGATGCCGCCCCTCCGCAGCGGTACGCCGAAGAAACGATGACGCTCGGCGTCCTCGGCGGCACCTTCGACCCCATTCACAACGGCCACATCGCAGCCGGACTGCGCGCGCAGGAAGCCTTGCAGCTGGACCGCGTCATGCTCGTGCCGTCGCACATTCCGCCTCATCGGGCCGGCGCGCTTGGTGCGCCGGCCGAAGCCAGGCTGGCCATGGCCGCCCTGGCCACCGCCGAACAGCAGGGATGGACGGCCTCCGACATCGAGCTGAAGCGCAGAGGGCCGTCGTACACGTTCGACACGCTGACCGAGCTCGCCAAGAGAGGGGGCGGCGAATGGCAATTTTTCTTCATCATTGGCGCCGACGCCTTCGCAGAAGTTGCCACGTGGTCGCGCTACCCGGCCGTCCTCGACCTCGCGCATTTCGCCGTCGTCGCCCGGCCTGGAATCACGCTACACTCACTGCAAGCGCGTGTCCCCGACCTTGCCGACCGCATGACCACACCGGACTCGTTCAAGCTCGAAGCCGCGAGCCCCAAGCCTGGCGATAAAACCCGCGTCATTTTGATCGAAACCGCCACTCCCGACGTTTCCTCGACCGAGATCCGCCGGCGTGTCCGCGCCGGGGAGAGCATTGCCGGGATGGTTCCTGATTCCGTCGCGTCGTACATTTCTACCCACCACCTCTATGTGGAGGCAAACCTTTAGGTTTGCCTGAGCCTGGAAAGCACCTTGCATGGCTAAGACCCCGAGTCCGCGGAAACCGAAAACCCGCCTTCGCCCCGACTCCGCCAAGGCTACGGCGGACAAGTCGTCGGGCTCCGGCGGGGCAAGCACGAAGGCCGCATCTCCGCGCCTGCCGAAGGCCATCCAAACGGTGATCGCGGCGGCGCAGGACAAGAAGGCCACCGGGGTGGTGGTGCTCGACCTCAAGAAGGCGGGCGCCTTCACGGATTACTTCGTGATTTGCTCGGGGGCCAATCCGCGGCAGGTGCAGGCCATTGCCGATTCAATCGAGGACGCTCTCAAGGCCCAGAAGCAGCGGCCGTCGCTGGTGGAGGGGCACGCCCGCGCCGAGTGGGTGCTGCTCGACTACTTCGATTTCGTGGTCCACGTCTTCTCGAAGCACGCCCGCGACTTTTACGCCCTGGACCGCCTGTGGGGCAGCGCCGTGCGGCACGAACTCCCCGACCAGGAGTAACGACCCCACCAGCCCGACCCGCCCGAAGGTACGCGCATGAGCCTGCGCGCCCTCGCCAACTCGCTCCTTTCTTCACTCTTTGAGCCGCCCTGCGCGGCTTGCGGTCAGGTGCTGACGCATCCGCTGGACGGCGCGGTCTGCGACCCGTGCTGGGCGTCAATCGCCGCACGCACTGCCCTGCACGAGCACGCGAGTGGTCATCACGCGGTGGATTGGGCCTGCGCCGTCGATCACTATGAAGGCCGCCTGCGCGACGTCATCCACGCGCTCAAGTACGAGCGCCGGCGCTCGATCGCGAAGCCGCTCGGCCGCTTGATGCGGGAGCGCGGCAGCGGCCTGCTGCGAGACGCCGGCGCTGTGGTGCCGGTGCCTCTGCATCCGCGCCGCCAGCGCGAGCGCGGCTTCAACCAGGCTGATGACCTGGCGCGGCACCTCGGCGTGCCCGTGGTGCCCTTGCTGCAGCGTGTTCGGTTCACGACCTCGCAGATTGAACTGCCTGCGAACGCGCGCCACCAGAACGTGCGCGACGCCTTTGCGCTGACAGGCAACCCTAAAGGGTTGCCTCCACAAATCAGGCCGTTGCGCGTCGGTGGAGGCAACCCTTCAGGGTTGCCTGACATCGTCGTGCTGGTGGACGATGTCTCGACGACGGGGGCGACGCTGGAGGCGTGCGCCCGGGTGTTGAAGGTGGGCGGCGTGAAGGAAGTGAGGGCGCTTACAGCAGCCCGAGTCGTGACCGGACGGCGCTGAGCACGTCGGCCGACACCGCATCCTTGTCGCGGGCACCGTCGAGGTGCACCCAGCCGGCATCGCCGCCGGCCTGGCGGATGTAGCTTTCCCGCACCCGGCCCAGCAGCGGCAGGTCGCGCTCGAACTTGTCGCGCGCCACCTGCTTGCGGCCGAGCGAGGCCTCGGGCGGAATGTCGAGCAGCAGTGTCAACGACGGCTGCGGCAGCCGGCCCTGGATCTGTGCCAGCCACGCCGCGTCCAGTCCCTGCGCCTCGCCGTAGGCGATGCTCGATGCCAGGTAGCGGTCGCACACCACCATGCGGCCCTCGTCCAGCCACCGCAGTATCTGCGGGCGGAACTCGAAGCGGTTGGCGATGTAGAGCAGCTGCAGGGTGTCGGGATCGTAGTGGCGCTCGCCCTGCAAGGCATGGCCGATCTCCGTGCCGATCGCGGTGGTGTATTCCGGAAAGGTCAGGAACTCGGCGCCTAGGCCGGCCGCGCGAAAAGCCGCGAGCAGACGTTCGGCCTGGGTCTGCTTGCCGCTTTGATCGAGCCCTTCGAAGGCAATGAGATGACCGCCGGTCCTGAGGTCCTGGGGTCCTGGGGTCTTGGGGCTCATTCAGTTTTCGAGAGACAGCAGTTCGTCGAGCGTTTGGCGGCGGCGGATCACACGCCACTCGCCGCCCTCGACCATGACTTCCGGCGACAGTGGCCGGCGCAGATAGGTGTGCGCCATGACGGCGCCGTAGGCGCCCACGTCGCGCACCGCCAGCAGGTCGCCGACCTCGACCGGCGCCAGTTGCCGGTCACGGGCGTAGGAATCGGTGCTTTCGCAGATCGGCCCAACCACGTCGACCGGGCCGGCTTCGCCGTCACGCGGCACCACCGGCTCGATGCGGTGAAAGGCGTTGTACAAGGCCGGGCGCATCAGTTCGGTCATTCCCGCATCGACCACGACAAAGCGCTTGGCGCCGGGAAACTGCTTCACGTCAACCACGGTCGTCAACAAGAGGCCGGCGGGGCCGACCAGCACGCGACCGGGTTCGATGGCGATCTTCAGGCCGCTGCCGCGGGTGGCGGCGACCAGGGCGCGGACGTAGGCCGCCGGGTCGACAACCGGCCCGCCGTCGTACGAGATGCCCAGCCCGCCGCCCATGTCGAGGTGCTGCAGGTTGATGCCTTCGTCGCGCAGCGCGTGCGCCAGCCCGACCACGGCTTCGGCCGCCCGGCTCAACGGCTCGAGGGTCGTGATCTGCGAACCGATGTGGACGTGGGCGCCGACGGGCTGCAGTCCCTTGCGCGCGGCCATCTCGCGAAACAGGGCCGGCGCCTCGTCGATGGGCACGCCGAACTTGTTCGACTTGAGCCCGGTGGAGATGTGCGGGTGGCTCTTCGCGTCGATGTCGGGATTGACCCGCAAGGCGACGCGGGCGACGGTGCCGTGCGCGACCGCGCGCTGGTCGATGCGATCGAGCTCGCCGGGCGATTCGACGTTGATCGCCTGCAGGCCCAGCGACACGGCGCGATCGATCTCGGCGGCACTCTTGCCGACGCCGGTGAAGATGATCTGGTCGTAGCGGAAGCCGCAGCGGGTGGCGACGTCGACCTCACCGGGCGAATTGGCGTCGGCGTGGGCGCCGAGCGACTGCAGCAGGCGCACCACCGCCAGCGCCGAGTTGGCCTTGAGCGCGTAGTGAATGGCGTGCGGGTAGCCGTCGAACGCCTCGTCCAGCGTGGCGTAGGCGGCGCGGATCAGGTCGGCGTCGTAGACGTAACACGGCGTGCCGACGGTGGCGGCGATGTCCTGGAGCCGGGCGGCCGAGGCCTGTGGAGAACGAACGGGTGTGGTGACAGCCACTCCCCTGATTCTATCGCGGCCGTTGGGCAAACCGGGTGGGATGGGATGATATGATTCCGGGTCGGGGATGACTCGTCCTCGCCCACTGCCACATGCCTGATCCCTCGCCAGCGCCGACTGAAGCCATGGACACGCTCATCGCGAGCTGCCTGGGCGGCGACCAGGCCGCGTGGGAAGAGATCGTGCGCCAGCACCGGCGCAAGGTCTTCAACATCGCCTACAAGTTCACCGGCCGCCACGACGAAGCGGAAGACCTGACCCAGGACATCTTCCTCAAGATCTTCAAGTCGCTGCACACCTTCGACCGCCGCGCCAACTTCCAGACCTGGCTGGTCAGCGTCAGCCGCAACCTGTGCATCGACCACTACCGCAGCGTCCGCAAGGAACGCGAGACGATCGACCGCGACGTCGACGCCGGCGAGTTGATGCCGGCGGCGCCGGGCCAGAACGCCTACCAGGCGCTCGAGCAGGCCGACCGGGTCGAACTGCTGCGCAAGGCGATGGCCGGGCTGCCGCCGTCGCTGCGCGAGGCGGTGGTCAAGCGCGATATCCAGGAGCTGTCGTACCAGGAGATCGCCGACCAGTTGAAGCTGCCGGAAGGCACCGTGAAGTCGCGCATCAATCGCGGACGCACCGAGCTGGCTCGCCAGGTGCAACGCATTCGAGAAGAAGACGAAGGGGTAACCGGATGAATCTCACGACCGACCGTGCTCAAGGCGTCGCCATCGTCCGCATCGGCGAGACGCGCCTGATGTATCCGCTGCTGGCCGATTTTTCCGGCGCGGTGATGTCGCTGCTGACCGCCGGCGACAAGAAGGTGATGATCGACCTGTCGAAGGTCACCTACGTCGATTCGGCCACCATCGGCTGCCTGATGGACCTCTACCGCCAGACCTCGGCCGCCGGCGGCGAGCTGCGGCTGGCCGGCGTCAACAAGCGGGTCGAGACCATGCTGACCATGACCGGCGCCCACAACTTTCTCAAGATGTTTCCGGACGAGGCGGGCGCGCTGCAGAGCTTCGGGGTCTGACCATGCGCAGCATCAAGACGACATCCGGCACCGAGATTGTCCTCGACGGCGACCTGCTCGCCGTCCTCGAGGCGCTGTTCCACGAAGTGACCGCCAAGAAGGAATTGGAGCGGTCGTACGAGGACATGAACCGGGAGATCAACCACCTGATCGGCCAGCTGACGGACGAAGAGCGCCGCGCCTATCTCGCGGAGAGCATCTTCCTCAACCAGGTCAAGTACGAGAACGACAAGCTCGAGGCTTACCTGAGGAAGATCGGCAACAGTTGAAAGTTGAAACTGGAACGTTGAATGTTTGAGTTCCAAGTTTCAGTATCAGTGAACTAGAGACGAACAATGTCTCTCAATTATCAGGCGACACGTTTCACCTGTTCGTGGCCGTGGTCGATTGGCGTGTTGCTGTGCGACGGCCGCATGGTGTGCGGCTGCGCCGACCCCTATGCCAAGCGGGTGCTGGGCGATACCCGCACCACGGCGGTGGCCGACATCTGGCGCGGGCCGGTGGCCTCGCAGCTGCGCGCCGACATCAATGCCGGCGGTTCCAGCTTCTGCGGCGACTGCCCGCTCAAGCTGCCGCTTGCGCCGGACGAAGCGCCGCCCCAGCGCGATCTGAACGTGGCCGCCATTCCCGGCCGGCTGTACATCGAGTGCACGGCGGCCTGTAACATCTCGTGCCTGCAGGCGTGCTGCGCGCCCGAAACCGGCATCACCCGCACCCGTCAGGCCGGCATGCTCGACTTCGACGTGTTCACCCGCGTGGTCGACGAAGC
The DNA here is from genome assembly GCA_050247355.1 of Vicinamibacterales bacterium. Lineage (GTDB taxonomy): Bacteria > Acidobacteriota > Vicinamibacteria > Vicinamibacterales > UBA2999 > 12-FULL-67-14b. The sequence goes on from JBFWUK010000044.1 coordinate 23,602, forward strand.
CGGGCCGTCGCTCGGCCGCATCGATTTCTTCAACTACGGCGAGGCGTTCCTGCACAAGCGCGCGGTCGAGATGTGCGAGTACATCAAGACCCGGTTTCCGCACATCTACCTCTATACCAGCACCAACGGCCTCGCCTTCACCGAAGAGAAGGTCCGCCAGCTCGCGCACTCGGGCATTGACGAAGTGACGTTCTCGCTCGACGGCGCGTCGCAGGACACCTACGTCAAGTATCGCCAGCGCGGCAACTTCGAAAAGGCCATCGGCAACCTGCGCGCCCTGCTCGACGAGAAGGCAAAGAGCGGGCACGACGTGCCGTTCGTCAACTGGCGCTACATCCTGTTCAACTGGAACGACCACGACGAAGAGATGGCACGGGCCCGCCAGATGGCCGCCGACCTCGGCGTTGATCGCCTGTGCTGGGAGATCACCGATCACCCCGAGGACGGCTTCTCGCGCCGATTCGCCCCCGGGACGCCCGATCACGATCGCATCCGCTACGAGATCTGGGACAGCAACAACCTCGGCAACGCCATTCCCGGCGCCACGCCGCGCGCCGAGATCCGCGTGCATTCGCCTCTCCCCGATCTGCCGTACTTGGTCCGGGCCGCGACCACGCTGCCCCTGGCCCCGAAGGTCCGCAACCTGTCGCGGCAGCCGTTCCGCAAGGCAACCAGCTCGGGCCGGCGGCTGGTGCGCCTGGGCGCCCAGCTGATGCGCGAAGACGGAACCCTGATCGACCGCGACTACGCACGCGCCTTCCTGCCGGCCGATCTCGCCCCTGGCGCCGAGATGGCCGTGCCAATCGACGTTCCGATCCCGGAGACACCGGGGCGCTACGCGCTGAAGTTCGACCTGGTGAGCGAAGGCATCGACTGGTTCGAGGCTTGCGGATCACCGACTGTCACGAGAGGGTTATGGGTTCGTTAAAGGTGCTGGAGTGCTTAGGTGCTTAAGTGCTCAGGTGCGGAGAAGACGATGAGCAGACTGTTGATTGGCGCGGTGGTAATTGGCGGCTTCCTTTCGGTGAGTGCGCTCGCGCAGCAGCGTGCCGCCGACGGCGTGACCATCAACGACGAGGGCCTGCCGCAATATTCCACATTCTCGCTGTGCGCGATCGACCCGGCCACCGGCCAGTCGGGCGCAGGCGTGACCACCCGTGTGCCGTTCGTCGGCCGGGCGGTGCCGCACGTTCGCGCCGGGGTCGGCGCCGTGTGCACGCAGGCCTCGACGGTGGTCGAATACGGCCCACGAGGCCTGGATCTGCTGGCCAAGGACGTGGAGCCGGCCGCCGCACTGGCGCAGTTGCTGGCCGACGATCAGCAGCGCGAATCGCGCCAGTTGGCCCTGATCGACATGCAGGGCCGCGCCGCCGCCCACACCGGCAAGCAGAACGGCAACTGGGCCGGCAGCCGGCAGGGCCTGAACTACACCGTGCAGGCCAACATCATGGTCGGGCCCGAAGTGGTCGAGGCGATCGCCACGACGTTTGAGGCCACCGCCGGCACCGGCATGCCGCTGGCCGAGCGGATGATCCTGGCCATGGAAGCCGGCCAGGCCAAGGGCGGCGACCGCCGCTGGGGCAACCTGCAGTCGGCCGCGATCAAGATTGCCGACCCGAACGACCCGGGCCGCGGCGGCGATCACATCACCCTCGCCATTGAGGTGGGTGAACATCCGGAACCCGTCGCCGAACTGAAGCGCATCTACTACACGACCGGCCGGCGCCTGGGCTATCGCACGTTCTCGAAGGTCGAGGGCGCCGACGTCGTCGAACTCAAGCGCATGCTGCACGCGCTGGGTTACTGGCGGCCCGCGCTGGCCGCGTTTCCCACCGCGCCGCCCGCCACCAACACCCCGAAGATGCAGGAGCTGCGCAAGACCGATCCGGCGGCGTACGACAAGGCCGTCGCTGGGGCGCGCCAGGCGTCTGCCGCGTTCAACCGCGACTACGCGACGTTTGACGATGAGGTGATTGCCGCGGTGGACAAGTTCCGGGCCGACAAGAACCTGAACTACCAGGGCAACCCGCCGGGACTGGTCGACGCGCGCCTGGTCGATGCGCTGCGAACGGCGTACTTCGCGAAAACCAGGAAATGAAGTGCGGCCGTAGATGTGGGGCCCGGCTTAGCCCGTTCGCCGTTCAATGTGGTGTCCGGCTTTAGCCGGATAGATTCCTACTCCACCTCGACCGGCGCGACGCAGTCGCGCGCGGCATCGGCGCCAATCGGCATCCAGCCGGTGAAGTCGGGCTGTGCCGCCATCATCAATACCGGCGACAGCGCGTCGGGCTTGAAGTCGGGACCGGCCTGCTGCGCGAGGGCCGCCCGAAATGCGTCGAACCCGGCCACCGCGAACAGCACGTAATACAGCTGCCGCGTCGCCCCCATCGCCGACACGCGACGGTAGCCGACACAAGTCGGCGTGATCGGCGCCTGCTCGAGTCCCATCGATCTCGCGAGTTCCAGCACCTGTTCGGGCGTGACCGTCGCCGGCAACTCGATCCGAAGCGCCAGCGGGATGCCCGGCATGCTGGGCGTGCCCATCGACTCCATCTGGCGGCTGAACAGCTGCCGGAACAGGTTCATCGGCAATTCGGGCGGCGGCCGCAGCGAGACGACAGAACCCTGCGAGTCGGATGCGGCGTCGATCCCGACCGTCCAGCCCTTGAGGTGCTGCGACGATATCAAATAGGGTTCGGCCCGCGCGTCCTGCGCCGACCGCACGAACAACCAGCCCGCGCCGGCCAGGACCACGAGCAGGATGGCGACCTTGACGAGCGGGTGCATCTTCTTGGCCGCCATTACGGCTCCCGTGACGCGGTGTAGGCGGCGATCGCGATCATGTCCTCGACCGTGAGCTTCTCCACCGCCGCCTTCATCAGCGGCGACCACGGCCCCTTTCGCACGCCTTGCTGCATGTCAAACAACTGCCGCACCGTGTAGCTCGGCGACCGGCCGGCCAACGGCGGTACCGGGCCCAGCCCCTTCAGGTCTGATCCGTGACACGTACCGCATGCGACCGTCTTCCCTGCGCCGCCGGTCGTCACCAGCGCCTCACCGCGCGCGATGCTGCCCTTCGGCACGTAGGCAACGAAGCCGGACGAGGCATCGCGCAGTTCGGTGCGACGCAGGTCCTCAGGCATCTCGATGATGCGCTGGCCCAGCGGTTCGGTCCCGCCCCCGGCGGGCACGTGCATCGATCCGGCGATGCGGGTGCGCGGCACCTCGCCCGCTTCAACGACCCGAATCCACTTCTTGAACGGGAACGAGGCGAAGTACGCGGCCGCCGTTCTGACCTCCTCGTCGTTCGCCGCCTTTGCGTCCTGGATCATCGCGTTCGGCGGTCCCATCCGCGGTTCCGCGCTCTTGCGATCGCCGTTCTTGAAGTCGGCCATCTGCTGCACGATGTAGGCAGCCGGCAGGCCGGCGAGCGACGCATTCTCGGGACGCCCCTGTCCGTTGACGAGGTGGCAGAACCCGCACGCGCGCAACTCGGGCCGCCGGCCCTTTGCCACCGAGTCGGGCATGGCCGGATGCGCCGTCGGGTGCCAGTCGGGGGGCTCGAATGCATTGCGCGTCTGCGCGATGGTAAGCGACACGCTGCTGCCCGGCACTTGCTGCGGCGCCGGATCCGGCGGCACGGGCTTGGCACCCGGCGGCGGCGGCGGGTTCACCGTGTACGCCCACGGCGGCGGTGCCGGAGTCTGCGCCGCAGCGCTGACTGTGCCGAGAGCAAAACAGAGAACGACCGATCGTGCCCGTGAAATCATGCGCGTGTGTCCTGCTTCTTCATGTACTTGACGCCTGCCGCGATCAGCCTGGTCAGTGTCGGCATGTGCACGTCTGACAGACGCTTGATGTGCAGGCACGAACCACCGCGCTTGTGCGGGCCGAGTTTCGCCAGCAGCGGCTCGCACTCGGCGTATCCGCCCAGGACGTAGAGGGTGATGTTGCCCTTGCGTGGCGCGAAGCCGGTGGCCATCCAGTCGAGTTCACGGCCGCTGGCATACTTGAGATGGACCGAGCCGAACCCGATGATGCTCGGCCCCCACATGGCGGGTTTGGCCTTGGTTGCCTTCTGCATCAAGGCGCTGACGGTCTTGCAGTCCTTGCGTACCTGATCGTCCTTGATGGCATTGAGGAAGCTGGCGACCGACGCTTTGGTCTTTTGAGTCTTGAGTTCAGCCATGGTGGTTCGCCTTAATCCTGCCACGACTCAGCCGCGAGCGGCAGGTCGTTCAATTCCCGCCGGGCCTCTCGCCAGCCTGGGTAGTGCTGATTTAATAGCGCCACGAACCGTTCGCTATGTGTCGGCACGGCCAGGTGGAGCATCTCGTGCACCACGACATACTCGAGCAGGTCTTTCGGCTTCTTCACCAGCTCCGTATTCAGGCGGATGTTTCGCGCTGAAGCATTGCAGCTCCCCCACCGGGTCTTCATGCGCTGGAGGTGGTAAGCGGCCACCTTGCGCCTGAGACGACCCTCCCACTTGCGAATCAGAGGAGGGATGGCGGCATGCAGCAGGCTCTTGTGCCATTCATGCATGACGGCCTCGCGCTTGTCTCGGTCGCTCCCGGGGCGAACGCTCAGGATAATGCGCCGATGGTCCAGCGTCACCGACGGTCTCTGATCCCGCTCGACCACCGTCAACAGGTAACGCCTGCCCCACAGCTGATGGCTCTCCCTGGACACGAACTGCCGCAGGTGCTCTCGCGCCTGGCCACGCAACACTGCCTGTTGTTTTCGAATCCAGGCAAGCCGCGACACCGCGTAGGCTCGCGCCACCTCCGGCCTGGTCAGCAACGGGGCGACCAGCGTGACGCGCCCGGCCGGTGGATGCACTGACAGGTGGACGTGCTTGACGTTTTTTCGGGTCACCGCAATCGTGACGTCGCCAAGGCGGATCATCTCGCTCACTCGTACCCCGGCTGGTTTTTCACCAAAGTGAACAGCGCCAGCGTGGCCGCGCGGTTGCGGTTCATCAACGGGAACAGTGCGTTGAGCACCTGCGCCTCGCGGGCCTGATCGCCTTTCCAACCGGCAGGTGCGCGCTCGCGCATCGTCCGGTCGATATCGAGCGCGAGCACGACCCGATCGTCCTGTAACTCACCGAAGTCCTGCCGAGGCTCGGCCGCCATGAAAGCTTCGTTCGCGCCGGCGGCCAGAATCGCCGGCAGGTTGTTGTAGATCACCGCAGCCTCGTGCTTCCCGTGCAGCGCAGCCGGCAGACCGGCGTCGGGCTGCCTGGAGGCCAGACGCCTGACCAGGGCCTCGGCCTTTCGCAGGAATTCTTCGTAGGCGGCTGTATCGACCCGGCTCTGCTGAATCAAGTCGTCCAGCAGCAGCGACATCTGATCGTAGAAGCGTGGGTCAGTGAGCTGGTCGCGAATGATGGTCTTGCGGACGTTGTTGATGATGCCTTCGGCAATGGCGTTCCGCGACAGCTTGCCCTTCTCGTTGAGCTTGCGGGCAATGGCGTCATGAATACCCGTCTCGATGATGAGCTCGGTCAGCGACAGGTCGCCGAGCGCCCCCAAGCCAGCCGCGCCATCGGCCTGAATGTAGGTATTGATCAGGTGACGCATGTCCGCTTCGTAGGGCTTGATGTCGAGCTCCTCACCCGAGTGCTTCTTGATGGCGGCACGGATGTCGGTGTAGAACTCGACCTCTTTTTTCAGCGCCTCACCTTCTGCAACCGTGTAGCCGGCATCGACGAGGCTCTGGGCCAGTGCCGCATAGGCACGGGCGAAGGACGCCGTCGCCTTGTAGAAGGTGATTCTCAGCGGCTCGGTCTCGTTCAGCGCATTGGGGTTGGCGGCATCCCCGCAAAAGTAGTGGAGGTAGTGCTCTATCTCGCGCGGCAACGGCACAGGCTCGCACAGGTATCTCAGCGCCTCGCGGGCCGCCTCGATGCGCGCCCTCCCTTCCACCAGCCAGCCTTTCAAGTGCACGTTGTTCTCGGCGCCGCCGGGCTCGTCCGTATCCAGCTCGTCCGAGCTGTAGACGGCCAGCGCCTCCTGCACGTCGCCGAACAGTTCCTTGAAATCGACAATGTAGCCGTAGTCTTTGTCGTCGCCGTCGAGACGATTGGTGCGGCAGATGGCCTGGAACAGGTTGTGATCGCGCAACTCGTTATCGAGGTAGATGTAGCTGCACGATGGGGCGTCGAAGCCGGTCAGCAGCTTGCTGACCACAATCAACACCTTCAGATTGGCCGGTTCCTCGATGAAACGCCGTTTGGCCTCGTCTTCATACTGCTTCGTGGTCTGGCCGAACTTCAGAACATGTTCGGTGTAGGTGTCGAACTTGTAGCGTTCGTCGCTGTCCGTCGGCTCCCGAGAAATGGCGTTGTGGTTCGGCTCGTAAGACGTGACGATGCCGCAGTACTTTCCGAAGGGCGTGTTCTGGAACAAGCGGTAGTAATGGCACGCGTCGTAGATGGACGCCGCCACCAGGATGGCCGTGCCGCGGTCGTTATTGAGGCGCGGCTTCAGGCTGAAATCCTCGATGATGCTGGCGATGATGCGCTGCTTGCGCTCACCCGCACTCATCAACTCCTCCATCGTCGCCCACCGCTTCCGCAACACCGCCTTCTGGAAGTTGTTCAGGCCGCGGGTCTTGCGCTCGAACCAGTCGTCAATCTTCTGAGGCGAGGTAAGGCGCTGCGGTACATCGCGCGCTTCGTATTTCAGGTCGAGGACGACGCCATCGGCGACGCCCTGGTGGAACTTGTAAGTATGGATGTAGGTACCGAAGATGTCGCGCGTCATCGGCTTGTCCTTGCGCAGGAGCGGTGTGCCGGTGAAGCCGACGAAGATGGCAGCTTCGAGCCAGCGCTTCATCTGGCGGTTCATGTCGCCACCCTGGCTGCGGTGGCATTCATCTACGAACACATAGAAGCGGCCCTGCACGGGCGGCGGCGGGCCGTCCAGGTCGGCCGGGTCGAACTTGTGGACCAGCGCGCAGAGCAAACGCGGGGTGGCGGCGCCGAGCTTATCGACGAACTCGCGCCGCGAGGTGATGCGCGGCGATGCCGCGTCGGCGCCAATGACGCCGGCGTTCTTCATCACGCCCTCGATCTGCTTGTCCAGTTCATCGCGGTCGGTGACGATCAGGATGCGGGCGTCGGGGTCGTACTCGAGCAGCCATTTGGCAATCAGCACCATCAGGATGCTCTTGCCGCTGCCCTGCGTGTGCCAGATGACCCCGCCTTCACGCCGCGCGATGCGCTCTTGCGCCGCCTTCACGCCGAAGAACTGGTGAGGCCGCGGCACCTTCTTCTGTCCGGCGTCGAACAGGATGAAGTGGCGAATCAGGTCGAGCAGACGCGCCTTGTTGCAGAGCTGTGCCAGCGGCCGGTCGAGCAGCGCCCCCTCCGCCGGAACGGCACTGGCCGCGGCGGCAGCTTCGTCCTTCCACTCGACGAAGAACTGCTCGGCGGTGCCAGTCGTGCCGTAGCGCAGTCCCTGTGAATCGCTGGCCGCCAGCACCAGCTGCACGGTGCTGAAGAAGCCCTTGTTGAAGATCTCTTCCTGGTTGGTGATGAGTTGACGCACGCCGTCGGCGACCTC
>JBFWUK010000045.1:0-30920 GCA_050247355.1 Vicinamibacterales bacterium
GAAGAGACCACCGAGACGCTGTACCTGCTCGGCGAGGGTCACCGCGTGGTCGGCATCTCGGGCTACACCGTCCGGCCGCCCGAGGCGCGCGAGAAGCCCAAGGTGTCGTCGTTCCTGCACGCCCGCTACGAGAAGATCGAGGCGCTCAATCCGGACCTGATTCTCGCCTTCTCGGACCTGCAGGCTGACATCACCACCGACCTGGTGAAGCGCGGCTATCCGGTGTTCACATTCAACCAACGCAGCGTCGCCGAGATCCTGCAGATGATCCGGGTGCTCGGCGGCATCATCGGCGTGCCGGAGAAGGCCGAGGCGCTGGCCGCCCGCCTCAGCGACGGCCTCGCCGACATCCGCAAGCAGGCTGCGGAGCTGCCGTGGCGGCCGAAGGTGTTCTTCGAAGAGTGGTACGAGCCGCTGATCAGCGGCATCCGCTGGACCGAGGAACTGGTGCAGGTGGCCGGCGGCGAGCCGATCTTTCCGGAGCTGGCCAACGCCAGCCTGGCCAAAGACCGCATCGTCACCAGCGAACAGGTGATCGCCCGGGCGCCCGATGTGATCATCGGGTCGTGGTGCGGCAAGCCGGTCCGGCCCGCGCGGATCGCGGCACGGCCGGGATGGGACGGCGTACCCGCCGTGAAGAACGGCCGGATCTTCGAGGTGAAGTCCACCTACATTCTGCAGCCCGGTCCCGCCGCCTTGACCGAGGGCGTCCGCCAGCTCCACCAGATCATTCGCCGCGCGGCCGCGCGTTGACGGCGCGAACCGGCGCTCCGCCGCATTACAATGGATGAGATGAACACACTCCCGTCGCCCGCTGCCCGCCCTTACGCTGCCCTGCTCGTCGTGCTCGCATTGGCGAGCGTGGCCGGCGCGTGCCGATCCACTCCCGCCACGCCGGCCCCGTCTGCTGACGCCTGGGCCACCGTCAACGGCCGCGAGATCAAGCGCGACGATGTGGAGAAGGCCTATCGGCGGACGGCGCAGCCGAACGTCGCCACCGCCGAGGAAGAAGTCTCCACCGCGAAGCTGGGACTGCTGAACGAGATGATCGTGCAGGAACTGCTGCTCGACCGGGCGCGTTCGCTCAAGATCGAACTGGCCGATACCGAGGTCGACAAGGCGTTCGACGAGGGCAAGCGGAACATCACGCCCGAAGACTTCGAGAAGAGCCTGGCCGCCCGCAACCTGACCGCCGCCGACATGCGCGAGGCCCTGCGCCGCGACATGCTGGTGCAGAAGGTGATCGATGCCGAAGTGGTGGCCAAGATCACGGTCACCGACCAGGAGATCACCGACTTCTTCAACGCCAACAAGGCGCAGTTCAACCGCACCGAAGACGCGTACCACATTGCGCAGATCGCGGTCACGCCGGTGGCCGAGGCCGAAGTCGCCAACCGCACCGGCGATGACGCCAGGACGCCGCAGGAAGCGGCCGCCAAGACGCAGATGCTGATGACCCGGCTGAAGGAAGGCGTGGCGTTCGGCGATCTCGCCGCCGATTTCTCGGAAGACCCGCAGTCGGCGCCGCGCGGCGGCGACCTCGGCTTCGTGCCGATCTCCGCCCTGCAGCAGGCGCCCCCGGCGCTGCGCGACGCCGTGCTCAAGTCCGAGCCCGGCTCGGTGCGCGTGGTCAGCAACAACGGCGCCCACACCATCGTGCTGTTCGTCGCGAAAGACACGGCCGGCCAGAAGGATCCCAGCATGCCGGCGGTGAAGGAAGGCATCACCAACGGCTTGAAGGCACGCCGCGAGCAACTGTTGCGCGCGGCCTATCTCACCGCCATCCGCAACGAAGCCACGGTGGTCAACCACCTCGCGACCCGGCTGGTCAGCCTCCAGGGCAAGGGCCTGCCCGCCACCGCCGCCCCGGCGGCGAAGTAGCGCGGTTCTACTCAATTCCAGGTGACGGGGCTCCGGCTCCGTCACCCTGGTGCGGCTAGGCCGGGCACCACACCGGTCCGGCTAAAGCCGGACACCACGTTGGCCACATTCTCCAGATGAAATCGATTAGCCAGCTCATTGCCGAAGAACTGAGTGTCCGCGTACCGCAGGTGGAAGCGGCCGTCGCGCTGCTCGACGACAAGGCCACGGTGCCGTTCATCGCCCGCTACCGCAAGGAAGCCACCGGCGGGCTGGACGACACCCAGTTGCGCGCGCTCGAGGAGCGGCTGACCTACCTGCGCGACCTCGACGAGCGGCGCGCGGCCATCCTCAAGAGCATCGAAGAGCAAGGCAAGCTGACGCCAGAACTGGCGGCGGCCATTCGTGACGCCGCCACCAAGGCGCGCCTGGAAGATCTCTACCTGCCCTACAAGGTGAAGCGCCGCACCAAGGCGCAGGTCGCGCGCGAGGCCGGACTCGAACCACTGGCCCTCGCGCTATGGCGCGACCCGATGCTCACCCCGGAAACGGCTGCCGCCGCCTACGTCGACGCCGAGAAGGGTGTGGCCGATGCTGCCGCGGCGCTCGAGGGCGCGCGCTGGATCCTGATGGAGACGTTTGCCGAAGACGCCGAACTGGTCGGCGGCCTGCGCACCCTGCTGTGGGAGCGCGGCGAGTGGAAATCGGCGGTGGTGCCCGGCAAGGAAGCGGAGGGCATCAAGTACTCCGACTACTTCGCGGCCACCGAACAGTTGAAGCAGGTGCCGTCGCACCGCACCCTCGCCCTGCTGCGCGGCCGCAAGGAAGGCTTCCTCCGCCTGTCGGTTGGCTTGCCGGATGAGGGCGTCGATGGCCCCACCGAGCCGGAGCGGCGCATCGCCGGCCGCGCGAACATCAGCAACCAGGGACGTCCCGCCGACAAGTGGCTGGCGGAAACGGTCCGCTGGACGTGGAAGGTCAAGCTGCTCGGGCATCTCGAGCTGGATGCGGAACAGCGCCTGCGCGAGCAGGCGGAAGCCGAGGCCATCAAGGTGTTCGGCCGCAACCTGCACGACCTGCTGCTCGCGGCACCGGCAGGGCAACGTGTCACCATGGGCCTGGACCCGGGCATCCGCACCGGCGTGAAGGTCGCTGTCGTCGACGGCACCGGCAAGGTGGTCGACACCGCCACGGTGTATCCGCACGAACCGCGCAAGGACTGGGCGGGCTCGCTGCGCACCCTGGGCCAGCTCGCCGCGAAGCACGGCGTGCAGCTGATCTCGATCGGCAACGGCACCGCCTCTCGCGAAACCGACAAGCTGGCCGCGGACCTGATCAAGGGCCTGCCCGACCTGGGGCTGACCAAGGTGATGGTGTCGGAGGCCGGCGCCTCGGTCTACTCCGCGTCGGAGGCCGCCGCCAAGGAGTTCCCCGATCTCGACGTATCACTGCGCGGCGCCGTGTCGATCGCGCGGCGCTTGCAGGACCCGCTCGCGGAACTGGTGCGAATCGATCCGAAGGCCATTGGCGTCGGCCAGTACCAGCACGACGTCAGCCCGTTCCAGCTGGGCAGGACGCTCAACGCCGTAGTCGAGGACTGCGTCAACGCCGTCGGCGCCGACCTCAACACCGCGTCGGTGCCGCTGCTGGCGCGCATCTCGGGCCTGTCCGATGCCCTGGCCGGCAACATCGTGGCGTTCCGCGACGCGAACGGCCCGTTCCGCAACCGCAAGCAGCTGTTGAAGGTGCCGCGCGTCGGCGAGCGGACCTTCCAGCAGGCAGCGGGCTTCCTGCGGGTGATGAACGGCGACAACCCGCTCGACGCCTCGGCCGTGCATCCCGAGGCCTACCCGCTCGTCGAACGCATCGCCGGACAAACCGGGCTGGCCATTCGCGAGCTGATCGGCAAGTCGCCGGTCATCCGCACGCTCAAGCCCGAGGACTTTGCCGACGCGCAGTTCGGCGTGCCGACGGTGAAGGACATCCTGGCCGAGCTCGACAAGCCGAACCGCGACCCGCGGCCGGAATTCAAGACCGCGGCGTTCAAGGACGGCGTGCAGGAACTGCGCGACCTGGTGCCCGGCATGATGCTCGAGGGGGTGGTGACCAACGTCGCCAACTTCGGCGCGTTCGTCGACATTGGCGTGCACCAGGACGGCCTGGTCCACGTCTCGCAACTGGCCGATCGCTTCGTGAAGGATCCCCGCGAAGTGGTCAAGGCGGGCGACATCGTCAAGGTGCGCGTGGTGGAAGTCGATACCGAGCGCAAGCGCATTGCCCTGACGATGAAGAGCGGTGAGGTGCAGAAGGGTCCGCGGCCCGCTCAGGGCGCGGCGCCGGCGCGGGGACCGCGGCCCGCTGCCGCACCGCGGCCACCGGCGACGCCAAACACGGCATTCGGCGCCGCCTTCGCCAAACTCCAGAAGTAGTATCCGGCTTTAGCCGGATTGCAGGATCTATCGGCCCGGGGTAATGCGCATGGTCACGACCAGCTCACCCGAGTTGTCGGCCGCCGCGTCATCGTTGATGCCGAGCCACAACAGGCCGCTGGACGGCATGGGCAGGGGCACGGTCTGGTTGCCAATCGCGAACGGCGGACCGTTGCCGATGCGGCCAATCAGCGCGCCCGCCAGCACGCCGGGCATGGGCGCGTTGGCGGCCGTGCGGCCCTTCAGCGAGCCGGCGGCCGATGCCTTGTCGTCGGCCTCACCCGACAACTGGACCTCTCCTTCGGCGGTGAACGCGACGCGCTCGCCACGGCTCACCCTCATGTTGGTCGCGGTCCACTGCTGGTTCGCCCGCACACGAACAGCCCCCTCGGGAACCGGGGTGGCCGGAGCCGGCGCCGGCGCGGCCGCCGTCGAACGCGGATAGTTGCCAAGATAAATACGCCTTATTTCAGTGAAGGGGAACCGGCGCTCGCCGCCGGACGTCGGCCGGAATGTCACGGTGCGCCGCTCGTTGGGCTGAGCCGACCCATCGCCGCCCTCGATGTTCACCAGCCGGCCAATCAGCACCTCGGTGCCTTGCGTCACCAGCAGGTGATCGGGCCCGTGGGCGGCTTCAATCTCGGTCGCCGGCAGGTTGGTGGCAGCGCCCTCCGCGGCAATGAGCAGGATGTTGCCCATCCCGATCCGCTGCTGATCATGCTGGGAGACGCGAACGTAGACCGTGTCGGTGGCGCGCACCCAGTCGTCGAAGAAGCCGGTCACCCGCTCGCTGTTCCGACGAACGATGGTCACTCGCTCCTGCGCAAACACCGCCGCGGAATCAACGGCAAGCACAGCGATTACCAACGTCAGCAATTGAATCTTTTTCATAGCACTACCATCCTACCGCGCAACCCAGGGCGCGCGAATCAGGTGCGCCGGATCGGCGCCTTTCTTCGGCACAAACTTCTGCGTGCGTCCGTACTGGTTGTCTCCACCGTAGAGGTTGCCGGCTGAATCCACCGAAAACGCGTGGACTTCGAGGTAGCCGTCGGGCAGGTCAGGCGGCACCAGCCACGTGTAGTGGCGCTTGCCGTCGAAGTCGAGTTTCACGAACCGAAGCGGCTTGAGGTCGGTAATCCACAGGCTGTCGTCGTTGACGATGATGTCGAGCGGCAGCGAGAAGCCCGGGAATGCCGTCACGAATTCGACCTTCGCGGGGTCGGCCGTGGTCCTGAACACGTTGATGCGGCCGCCGGAGCGGTCGAGCGCGAAGATTCGTCCAGCGGGTCCCACCGCCACCGCGTGGACGCCGCTGAACTGGCCCGGTCCCTTGCCGTTGCCACCGAACTCACCCAGGTAGTTCATCTCGCGGTCGAGGATCAGCACGCGGTGGTTGTCGAGGCCATCGGCAATCAGAATGCGGCCGTCGGGCAGGAACGCAACGTCCTGCGGTTTGGCGAAATGGGTGGCGTCGCTGCCCGGCACGTTCTTCTCGCCGAGCGTCTTCAGCAACTTGCTGCCGTCGTTCGAAAAGACGTAGATGGTGTGGAACGTCTCATTGATCACCCACACGCGGCGTTCCTTGTCGTAGGGGCTGATACGAATGCGATGCGGGCCGGGCCCGCTCGAGCCTTCACACAGGCGATCCCACTGCGTCCAGCGCTCCTTGACCTGGCCGTTGGCGTCGAGGGTATAGAGGCAGTTGCGCCACTCCCTGCGGTCGACGAGCGACAGCACGTTCATCTTGAGCGATCCGGCAAAGCCCAGGTATCCGGCCGGCAGCGGATCGGGCAGCCTGAACTCGCCGCGTTGGGCGATGAAGATGCGGTCCGGCGACTCGGCGAACACACCGGAGTTGCCGCCGAAGGCATAGCCCGGACCCGCGAACGGCTTCTGCCAGCCGCGGACGATGTAGTAGGGGCTGGGGCCGATGGGCCCGTCGGGCACCGACTGCGCGCGCATGGCCGGGGCCAGGACGAACGCCGACATCAGGATCGCGGCAAGGGAAAGATGTCTCATCGCCATGTTCCATGAGTAGACGTTGAAGCCGCCATCGGCGTCAACAATGCGGGCCGGCGGTATACTGCGGAAAATGGGCAAATCGATCGTTCGCATCGTGATCATGACGCTGTTGATGGCGCCGGTGGCCTTCAGCCAGGGACAGCGGCCGGCCCCGCCGCCGCTGCAGCCGGGCGAGACCAACGACCCTTTTCCCAACCCCATTCCGGCCACGGAAGGCGCGATTCGGGTCAACGTGACCGAGTTCGCCGTGCTGCCCGACATCGACGGCGTGGCGGCGCGCATGATGAACCTGGTCGACGAGCCGGGCACGAAGCGGTTGTTCGTGAACGACATGCGCGGCCCGATCTACAGCGTGAGTTACGACGGCAAGACGGTCACGCCCTACGTCGACGTCAATGCCGCCGCCTGGGGCCATCCGGTGAACTTCACGGGCCGCGAGCGCGGCTTCCAGAGCTTCACCTTCCATCCCCAGTTCGCGCAGCGCGGCACGCCCGGCTTCGGCAAGTTCTACACCTACCTCGACACCTCGAACATGACGCCGGTGCCGGACTTCCTGCCCGCCGGCGGCAACAACACCCACGACACCGTGCTGCTCGAATGGACCGCGACGACACCGTCGGCGGCCACCTACGACGGCGGCCCGCCGCGCGAGCTGTTTCGCATGCGCCAGCCGTTCGCCAATCACAACGCCGGCCACATGGCGTTCAATCCGCTGGCGGCGGCTGGCAGTCCGGAATTTGGCCTGCTCTACATCGGCGTGGCCGACGGCGGCAGTGGCGGCGACCCGCTGAACCACTCGCAGAATCTCGGGTCGGCGTTCGGCAAGGTGTTTCGCATCAATCCGACCGGCAACAACAGCAAGAACGGCAAGTACGGCGTGCCCGCCGGCAATCCGTTCGTCAACACGCCGGGCGCGCTGCCCGAGATCTATGCCTACGGCCTGCGCAACGGCCAGCGCTTCGCGTGGGACCCCAGGAACGGCAACCTGTTGCTCGCCGACATCGGCCAGACCATCATCGAGAAGGTGACGCTGGTGCCGGCCGGCGCCAATCTTGGTTGGAACGCCTGGGAGGGCAGCTTCCGCTTCATCAGGAACACGGCGGTGGCCAGCGAGGGCCGGCGCGCCGATCCGAAGGTCACCTATCCGCTGGTCGAGTACGGCCAGGTGGATCCGCTGCTGCAGAACCAGGCGGCGGCCAACGGCGTGATCGTCTACCGCGGCACCCAGATTCCACAAATCGCCAACCTGGTGATCTTCACCGACATGCCGAGCGGCGAGATCTTCTACTTCAGCGCCGACAAGCTCCCGCAGGGCGGACAGGATCCGATCCGGCGCATCATTCCGACCATGAAGGGCGTCGACAAGACGGTGCTGCAGCTGGTCCAGGAAAAGAACGTGGCGCAAGGCAAGAAGCCGGCAACGCGGGCCGACCTGCGCCTGTCGATGGGCTCCGGCAACCAGGTGTTCCTGCTGAACAAGGGCGACGGGACGATTCGCGTGTTCAGTCGCTGACGCGCGCGGGCCGGCGCCGGTGCTCCACGATCGAGCCGGCCACCAGCAGGGCGACGCTCACCATCAGGATGACGGTCGCCAGCACGTGCACTTGCGGCGGGATCCGCACCCGCGAGGCACCGAAGATCTGCAGCGGAAAGGTCACCGTCGAACCGGCGTTGAAGAAGGTGATGATGAAGTCGTCCACCGACAACGCGAACGACAACAGGGCGGCGGCCAGAATGCCCGGCAGGATGAGCGGCAGCGTCACGGTGCGGAAGGTCCGCAGCGGCGTCGCGCCCAGGTCCTGCGCCGCCTGCTCCAGTGTCCAGTCGAAGTTGCGCAGCCGCGCGCGAACCACGATCGCCACGAAACTCAACTGAAACAGGATGTGCGCGATCGTGATGGTCACCATGCCGAAGTCGATCAGGTTCTGCCCCAGGAACATGGTGGCGAGCGACGAGCCAAGCACGATCTCCGGCGTCGTGACCGGCAGCACCAGCGCCAGGTCGGCCAGCGCGGCGCCCCCAAACCGGTAGCGCGACAGCGCGATCGCCATCATCGCCCCCAGGACCGTGGAGACCAGCGTGGCCATGGCGGCAATCTGCACGCTGACCCACAACGCCGCCGTGAGTTCGCGGTCGGCGAACGGCGCCTTCCAGTTGTCGAGCGTGAACTGCTGCCACTCGATGTTGTAGTCGCCGGCGGGCTGGTTGAAGCTGAACAGCACGATCACCGCGATCGGCGCAAACAGGTAGACGAGACCAAGCGCGGCGTAGAGGTTCAACGCCCAGCGGCCCGCCTTCATGCCAGGTCCCTGGTGCCGAAAAACCGGCTGTAGGCGATCACGAGCGCCATCATCAGGAACATCAGCACGAACGCCATGGCCGCGGCCAGCGGGTGCTCGTTCTGGCGCAGGAACTGGTCCTGGATCGAATTGCCGATCATCGTCGTATTGGGATTGCCGAGGAATTGCGCGTTCACGAAGTCGCCGGCGGCGGGAATGAACGTCAGCAAGGTGCCGGCGAACACGCCGGGCAGCGACAGCGGCAGCACCACCCGGCGAAAGGCCGCGGCGGACGAGCAGTACAGATCCATGGCGGCCTGGACCAGCGCCTGGTCGATCTTCTCGAGGCTGACGTAGATCGGCAGCACCATGAACGGCATGAAGTTGTAGGTCAGGCCGCCGATCACGGCCGCCGGCGTGTTGAGCAATCGGCCGTTGTCCATGATCCCCAGCATCTCGAGCAGTCCCACCAACTCGAGCCGGGCGAGCACGCTTACGACGGGACCGCTGTCAGAGAGAATCGACGACCAGGCCAGCGTGCGAATCAGATAACTGGTGAAGAACGGCACGACCACCAGCCCCAGCAACACGGTCCGGTACTTGCCGCCGCGGAAGGCGAGGACGTAAGCGAGCGGATAGCCAATGGCGATCGCCAGCAGAGTCGCCGCGCCGCCGTAGAGGAACGCGCGGCCGAACTGCGGGCCAAACTCGGTGAGCGCCGCCTGGTAGTGGCCCAGGTCCCAGGTGAACAGGTAGTGCATGCTGAAGCGGCCCTCGCGGGTCGACAGCGAGATTTTCAGCAGGGTCCACAGCGGGGCGAAGTAGAACACCGCCAGCCACAGCATGCCTGGCAGCAACAACGCGTACGGGGTCAGGCGGCGCGTCGGCATCGACATGTCAGGCGCTCGTGATCCGCGAGAAGGCCTGGTCGAACTGCAGCTCGACATCCTCCGCAAGGTCGGCGAACGGCCGCAGCCGCTGCTTGAGGGCCTCGTCCGGGAACAGCAGCGGGTTGGCGGCCAGGGCGGCATCGAACTTCGCCAGCTCGCCGGCGGCGCCGGCGACCGGCGACAGGCCCTGCACCGCCGCGGTGATGCGCGCGGCCTGCGCCGGCTCGTAGACGAAGTTCATCCACCTCGCCGCGCTGGCGCGGTGGCGGGCGCCCTTCGGCATCACCATGGCGTCGGTGCCATAGAGGCCGCCTTCCTCGGGAATGACGAAGCGGACATCCGGATTGTCGCGGCCAAGCCGCAGCACGTCGCCGCCCCACGCCATGCACACGGCGAAGTTGCCACTTGAGAGATCATCGATGAAGTCGTTGCCGGTGAAGGCGCGCACCTGGCCGTCGCGGGCGGCCCGCTCCAACCGTTCGAAGGCCGGCGCCGCCTCTTCGAACGACGACACCGTCGCCGGGTCGCGGCCGAGCCCCATCAGGATCAAGCCAATAGTGTCGCGCATCTCGGTGAGCATGCCGACCTTGCCCTTGAACTGCGGATCGAACAGGTCGCTCACGCTGCCGATGTCGCGGCCGGTGACGCTGCGGTTGTAGCCAATGCCGATCAGCACCGACGACCACGGCAGGGTATAGCGGCCGGTGGGATCCCAGACCGGGTTCTTCAACAACGGATCGAGGTTGACGAGATTCGGCACCAGCTCGAGCGGCAGCGGATCCAGCCATCCCAGGCGAATCAGCCGCGCCGCCATCCAGCCGGTCAGCACCATCAAGTCGGGTTCGATGGTCCGGCCGGTGCCCAGACGCGGCTGGATCTTGGCGAAGTACTCCTGGTTGTCGTTCACGCCTTCGGTGTAGCGAAGGTCAATGCCGGTGGCCGCGCGAAAACGGTCGGCCGTTCCGGTCACGCCGTCGGTCGTCTGGTCGATGTAGGCCGGCCAGTTGTCGACGACTAGGCTGTTGGGGTTGTCCGACTGCCGGCCGCATCCCGCGACGAGCCCGGCCAGCGAGAGCCCGCCCGCGCCCAGCGCTCCGGCCTGCCTGACGAACTGGCGGCGGGTGATCGCGTTCCGGCCGATGCTCATGACCCGGGCTCGGCCGCGTCGCCGGCCATGGTGGTGGCGCCCGCCCGTTCGGGCCAGCCGGGCAGAAGATACGCGGCCCCTGGTTCCCAGGTCAGCCACAGCGACAGGCCAGCCTGCACGAACGGTAACTGCGCGTGCGACTCGACGTGGGTGACGACCGTCGTACCGTCGCCCAGCCGCAACTGCAGCCGCGTCGTCGCGCCCTGGAAGATCAACTGGATAACCGTGGCCGGCAGGCCCTGCCCATCTGCCGGCGGATCGACCGCAAGCCGCAGTCGCTCGGGCCGCAGCATCACCGTGCACGGCTCACCCACGGCCAGGGGCGCGCCGCCGCCCGCGGCACGAACTCGCGGACCGGCGCGCAGTTCCACGATCGTCTGGTCGCCGTCGCGGCCGGCGGCGGTGCCGGCCAGCAGGTTGGCCGAGCCGATGAACGCGGCGACGAAGAGGGAGGCCGGCCGCTGGTAGATGTCCTCTGGCGTGCCGACCTGCTCAACCGCCCCGGCGTTCATCACGGCGATGCGGTCGCTCATCGACAGCGCCTCGCCCTGGTCGTGGGTCACGAACAGGAACGTGATGCCGACCTCGCGCTGAATCCGCTTCAGCTCCAGTTGCATGGCCTCACGCAGCTTCAAGTCGAGCGCCGCCAGGGGTTCGTCGAGCAACAATGCGCTCGGCAGGTTGACCAGCGCGCGGGCGAGCGCGACCCGTTGCTGCTGTCCGCCCGACAACTGGGCCGGCCGCCGCGACGCCAGGTCGCCAAGCCGGACCACGTCGAGCGCCTCGCGAACGCGCGTTTCCACTTCGGCGGCGGGACGCTTGCGGCTGCGCGGGCCGAAGGCCACGTTGTCGGCGACCGACATGTGGGGAAACAGCGCGTAGTGCTGGAACACCGTGTTGACGTTGCGCTGCCACGGCGGCACGTTCGAGACGTCGGCGCCGTCGAGCAACACCCGCCCGCTGGTGGGCCCCTCGAAGCCGGCAATCATCTTGAGCACGGTGGTCTTGCCGCAGCCCGACGGCCCGAGCAGCGAGAAGAACTCGCCGCGGCCGATCGAGAAGCCGACGTCGCGCACGGCGACGAACGCGCCGTACGTCTTGCCGACGCGGTCGAGCGAAATAACGGCCGGTTCGTTCACTTGTAGCGAGGCACCGTGCGGGGAATCGGCTGGTCGATGCCCGGCCGTTCGGCGGCGTCGCCAACCATCCAGATGCTGGCCAGCACGGTTCGGGCAATGACGTGGACCTGCACCGGATCGAGCACCTGCGCCTCGTCTGCGGGCAGGTGGTAGCGATTGTGGATGCCGGTGGTGAAGCCAATGGTCAGGATGCCGCGTTCGAGGAACGGACCGGCGTCGGTGCGGGGGTAGAAGAACTCGCTGTCGGGCGTGTCGTACTCGCGGTTGTACTTCAACTTCAGGTACGACTCGTTGACGCGGTCGAGCAACACGCTGGCCTGGCGGCTCAACGCCTGCGGACCGATGACGAACACTTCGTTGCGTTCGGTCACCAGGTTCGACGCCGCATCCGCCGAGCCGGGCCGCCGGCTGGCGCCGATCATGTCGATGTTGAAGTGCGCCACCACCCGGGCCAGCGGCACCGGCGGGCTGTGCACGAACCAGCGCGTGCCCCACAGTCCCTGCTCTTCGCCGCTGTCCCACACGAACACGATCGTCCGCTTCGGCCGCGGCGCCGCCGCCATCTGTTCGGCGATGTTGAGCATGGCCGCGCTGCCCGAGGCGTTGTCGTCTGCCGAATTGTAGATGGCGTCGCCGGCAATGTTGCGCGACCCGACGGCACCGTCCAGGTGCGCGAACACGGTAACCGCTTCGTCAGGCTGGGCCGAGGCCGGCTGGACGGTGACGGCCAGGAACAGCAGGGCGAGGGCGCGAACAGCAGACGGCATGGCGGGATTATTCCATGCCTCGGCCGCCGCGGAGTCGTGGGGAACGGGCTTACTGCGTGCAGCGGGGTGCCGAGACGCTGACGCCCTGCATGAGCAGCTCGCGATAGGCCGCGATCTCTTCTTCGCAGCGGGTCTTCTTACTCTTCTCCCAGAATTGCTGCGCGAGCCAGAAGCCCAATGATGAAATCGGCAGCCCCGGCGTGCGATAGATCTGCGGCGTCACGTGGTTGAGGAACTGCTGGTGCGTGGGTGCCGTGCCGGGGACCGGTCCATTGAAGAGATCCACGTCCTTGAGCACCTCGATCTTCGGCGCCTGGCCGTAGACCTGCACCTGGTACTCGAGCCGGAAGCCGTCGCCGTCCTCGCTGGCCTTCTCGCGCGTCTCGCTGACGCGCAGGCCGCGCTGAATGCGTTCCAGCGACACGCCGAACTTGGTGGCGTCGATCTGCTCTTCGGCCGGCGGCTTTGGTTCAGGTGCCGGCTGCTGCGCCCAGGCGGACGCGGACAGGCTCAGGAGCAGCGCGGTCAGCGTGAAAACCCGCATACGCCCATTATGACGCTCAAACGGGGCTTCGGGCTTGTTCCCCAAGCCGCAACCCCCACACCCCTAGGCCCCCAAGCCCCTAGGCCCCTAGGCCCCTAAACCCCTTTAGAGCATCCCGAGCTGGAGCTTGGCGGCGTCCGACATGCGGTCCTTGGTCCAGGGCGGATCCCACACCACCTCGACCTTCGCGTCGGTCACGCCTTCCACGGTGAGGGCCTTCTGTCGTACCTCGACCGGCAGCGACTGCGCGGCCGGGCAGGCCGGCGCGGTCAACGTCATCTTGACCCCGACCTGTCCGGCGGCGTCGACGATGACGTCATAGATGAGTCCCATTTCGAAGATGTTCACCGGGATCTCCGGGTCGAACACCGTCTTCAGGGCCTCGATCACCTTGGGGGCAATCTCGTCCATCTTCGCCGGGTCGGGCGTGATGTCGGCCGTGGGCTGGCTGATGGAGTTGGCGGCACTGTCTTCGGGCAGTCCGCCGGTGGTCATGACAGGCAAGTGATTCATTCGGTGGATACCGGCGCGTCGGTCTCATGCGCGACCGCGGCCTTCATGGTGTGCCAGGCAAGGCTCGCGCACTTGATGCGCGTCGGGAACTCGCGCACGCCCGCGAGCACCGAGAGCTTGCCCAGGTCAGCCGTCGGACCGTCGTGGTCCGATGTGATCATGGCGTGAAACTGGTCGAACAACGCCCGCGCCTCGTCTGCGGTCTTGCCCTTGAGGGCGTCGGTCATCAGCGAGGCCGAAGCCTTGGAAATGGCGCAGCCCGAACCCTGGAAGGCGACATCCTTGATCACGCCGCCGTCCATGGCCACGTACAGCGTCAGGCGGTCGCCGCACAGCGGGTTGTAGCCCTCCTGCTTGGTGGCGCCCTCGATCACCCGAAAGTTATGCGGGCGGCGGTTGTGGTCGAGGATGACTTCCTGGTAGAGATCGGTGAGTTCTGACATATGTGTTCTAGGTCTTGGGGTCTTGGGGTCTTGGGGTCTTGGGGTCCTGCGGTCTTGGGGTCTTGGATTCCAAGTCCTCAAGTCCTCAAGACCTCAAGTCCTCTGAATCTCCATCACACGAACAGCTCCCGCACCTTGTGCAAGCCGTGCACAAGAGCGTCGATGTCCTCGCGTGTGTTGTAAATGCCCAGCGAGGCGCGAATGGTGGCCGGAATGCAGAAGCGGTCCATCACCGGCTGCGCGCAGTGCTGGCCGGTGCGCACCGCCACCCCCTGCTGGTCGAGAATCGTGCCGGCATCGTGCGGGTGCACACCCTCGAGCATGAACGACAGCACGCCGGTCTTGTGGCGCGCCTCGCCGATAATGCGGGCGCCCGGAATCTGCTTCACTTGCGCCGTCGCGTAGTCGAGCACGGCGTCCTCGTGGGCCAGCGCGGCCGCGCGATCGATGCCCGCCAGGTAGTCAATCGCGGCGCCCAGCCCGACCACGCCCGCCATGTTGGGCGTGCCGGCCTCGAACTTGTACGGCAACTGGTTGTAGAGCGTCTTCTCGAAGGTGACCGAGGCGATCATGTCGCCGCCACCCTGATACGGCGGCATCGCCTCGAGCAGCGCGGCGCGGCCGTACAACACGCCGGTGCCGGTCGGCCCGAACATCTTGTGGCTCGACAACACGTAGAAGTCGCAATCGAGGGCCTGCACGTCGATCGCCAGGTGCGGCGCTGCCTGCGCGCCGTCGACCAGCACCACGGCGCCCGCAGCGTGAGCCTGGGCGATCATCGCCTTGACCGGGTTGATGGTGCCGAGCGCGTTCGAGACGTGGCCGACGGCCAGGATCTTCGTGCGCGGCGACAGCAGGGCCGCGAACTGCTCCTGATCGAGCTCGCCGGCGTCGTTGATTGGCACGACGCGGATGGTCGCGCCGGTCTGCTCGGCGACCAGTTGCCACGGCACGATATTCGAGTGGTGCTCGAGCCAGGTCAGCAGGACCTCGTCGCCGGGCTTCAGCGTGGTGCGGCCGTAGCTTTGCGCCACCAGGTTGATGCCGTCGGTGGTGCCCTTGGTGAAGACGACCGAGCGCGTGTCGGGGGCGTTCAGGAACGCGGCCGTCTTGGCGCGCGCGCCCTCGTAAAGGGCGGTGGCGCGCTCGCTCAGCAGGTGCGTGGCACGGTGAATGTTGGCGTTGGCGTGGCGATAGTAGTGGTCCATCGCCTTGAGCACCGCTTCGGGCTTCTGGCTGGTGTTGGCGCTGTCGAGATAGACCAGGGGCTTGCCGTGGATCCGTTCCGTCAGGATCGGAAAGTCGGCCCGGACCCTGGCGACATCGAACGCGGCCCGCCCGCCGAAGCCCTGGTCAATGTGAGCCGCGCTGCTGGTACCGGCCGCCATCACAGTGCGTCCCTTTCCGGCTGCGGGGCCTGCCCCCGTTGAACGTCGTGGCGAAGCCGGGTGAAGAAGTTGGCCTCGACCTGGTCGCGCAACGCCGGGATCCTGAGCCCCTCGAGCACCTCGCCGGCGAACGCGTGCAGCAGCATGTCGCGGGCGTCGGCGCGGGTCAGGCCGCGGGCCTGCAGGTAGAACAGCGCTTCCTCGTCCAGCTGGCCGACCGCCGCCCCATGCGTGCACTTCACATCGTCAGCGAAGATCTCGAGCTGCGGATTGGAGTTGATGGTCGCTTCGTCCGACAGCAGCAGCGCGCGGTTGGTCTGCTTGGCGTCGGTCTTCTGCGCGTCGAGCTGCACGATGATGCGGCCGTTGAACACCGCCCTGGACTTGCCGGCCAGGATGCCCTTGTAGATCTCGTGGCTGGTGCAGTGCGGCATGGCGTGATCGAGCGAGGTGTGGGTGTCCATCAGGCGCTCGCCATCGGCCAGGTAGACGCCGTTCATGGTGCAGTCGGCGCCTTCGCCCTTGAGGCCGATGCCGATGTCGTGGCGCATGAGGCGGGCGCCGGTCGCGAAGGCGTGTGACTCGAACACACCGCTGGCGGCGACGTGCGCCTGGATGTTGGCGACGTGAAACGCCTGGTCCGACTCGCGCTGGTCGGTATAGAACTCGACGCGAGCGGCCTCGCCGACGACGACTTCGGCGACGGCGTTGTTGAAGTAGGTGTCGCCGGCGACGCCGATGAAGGTCTGGGCGACCCGGACCTGGCTGTTCTCGCCCGCCACGATCAGGACGCGTGGATGGGCGGCCACGGCCCGGCCGTCGCCACCGGTCACAATCACGATGTGAACGGGCGTCTCGACGACCGCGCCCCTGGTCACCATGATCGCGACGCCGTCATCCAGAAACGACGTGTTCAGCGCCGCAAACGGATGCGTGGCGATGCTGAATACGTTGCCGAGGTGCGCTTCGATTCCGTCGGTGGCATCGCGCGCGCCGTCGCGCAGGCTGGCAATGCGCAGGCCCTTGGGCAGCGCGCTCAGGTCCGACAGGCCGGCCGCGAACTGGCCGTTGACAATGGCCAGGCGCACCGCACCGGGCACGTTGACGGATGAGACCAGCTGGGCGGCTTGCGCGAACCCGCCCTGCGCCAGGGGCCAGGTGGCCTCGGCGATTGGCGACACGTTCGTGAAGCGCCAGTCCTCGAGGCGGGTGGTCGGGAAACCGACCGCGGCAAAGTGCTTCGCCGCCGCCTCGCGGCGCTCCTTGACCCACGCCGGCGCTGCGTGCACGAGGGCCTCCATTACTTCCTCGCTCCGGCCATTTCGCCGTAGCCCTTCGCTTCCAGCTCCAGCGCCAGTTCCCGGCCGCCCGAGCGGACGATGCGGCCCTCGGCCAGCACGTGCACGTAGTCGGGGACGATGTACTCCAGCAAGCGCTGGTAGTGGGTGACGACAATGAACGAGCGGTCGGGGCTGCGCATGGCGTTGACGCCGTCGGAGACGACGCGCAAGGCGTCGATGTCGAGGCCGGAATCGGTCTCGTCGAGCACGGCCAGCGTCGGTTCGAGCACCGCCATGTGGAAGATCTCGTTGCGCTTCTTCTCGCCGCCCGAGAAGCCCTCGTTGACCGAGCGCTGCAGCATCGACTCGTCGACGTGCAGCACCTTCAGCTTCTGCTTCACGAGCGCCATGAAATCCATGGCGTCGAGTTCGTCGAGGCCCTGCTGCTTGCGCTTGGCGTTGAGCGCGGCCTTGAGGAAGTAGGCGTTGTTGACGCCCGGGATCTCGACCGGGTACTGGAACGCCATGAACACGCCTTCGCGGGCGCGCTCGTCGGGGTCCATGTCGAGCAGGTCGTGGCCGTTGTAGCTGACCGAGCCGCCGGTCACCTCGTAGCCCGGATGCCCGGCCAGCGCGCGGGCGAACGTGCTCTTCCCGGAGCCGTTAGGCCCCATGATGGCGTGCACTTCGCCGGCCTTCACCGACAGGTTGATGCCGCGGAGGATTTCCTTGTCTTCGACGCGAACTTGCAGATTCTTGACTTCCAGCATGATTGAGGACGCTCTCAGATTTCTGAACTCCGGCTAAAGCCGGAGGCTACATTCGATACCGGCTAAAGCCGGAGGCTACATTCCAATGTGGTGTCCGCCTTCAGGCGGACCACTGCGTTAACCGACCGACCCCTCGAGGCTGATGCCGAGCAGCTTTTGCGCTTCGACCGCGAACTCCATCGGCAGCTCCCGGAACACTTCCTTGCAGAACCCCGACACGATCATGTTGATCGCGTCTTCCTTCGAGATGCCGCGCGACTCGCAGTAGAAGATCTGGTCTTCGCCGATCTTCGAGGTCGAGGCCTCGTGCTCGACCTTGGCGGTGGTGTTCTTGATCTCGAGGTACGGGAACGTGTGGGCGCCGCAGCGATCGCCGATCAGCAGCGAGTCGCACTGCGAGTAGTTGCGCGCGTTCGCGGCGTTCTTGCCAATCTTGACCGCGCCGCGATAGGTGTTCTGGCCGCGGCCGGCGGAGATGCCCTTCGACACGATCGTGCTGCGCGTGTTCTTGCCGAGGTGGATCATCTTGGTGCCGGTGTCGGCCTGCTGGAAGTTGTTGGTCACCGCCACCGAGTAGAACTCGCCCACCGAGTCGTTGCCCTGCAGGATGCAGCTCGGGTACTTCCAGGTCACCGCCGATCCGGTCTCGACCTGCGTCCAGGTGATCTTCGAACGGTCGCCCTTGCAGATGCCGCGCTTGGTGACGAAGTTGTAGATGCCGCCCTTGCCGTGCTTGTCGCCGGGGTACCAGTTCTGGACGGTCGAGTACTTGATGGTGGCGTCCTTGTGGGCCACCAGTTCGACCACCGCCGCGTGCAACTGGTGCTCGTCGCGCATGGGCGCGGTGCAGCCCTCGAGGTAGCTCACCGTCGCGCCCTCGTCGGCAATGATCAGCGTCCGCTCGAACTGGCCGGTGTTCTTGGCGTTGATGCGGAAGTAGGTCGACAGCTCCATCGGGCAGCGCACGCCCTTCGGGATGTAGACGAAGCTGCCGTCGCTGAACACCGCCGAGTTGAGGGCGGCGAAGTAGTTGTCGGTGTGGGGCACGACCGAGCCGACGTACTTCTTCACCAGCTCGGGGTGGTCCTTCACCGCTTCCGAGAACGAACAGAAGATGATGCCCAGCTCCGCCAGCTTGCTGCGGAAGGTCGTCGCCACCGAGACCGAGTCGAACACCGCGTCGACGGCAACGTTCGACAGCAGCTTCTGCTCCTCGATCGGGATGCCGAGCTTGTCGAAGGTCGCGCGGATCTCGGGATCGACCTCGTCCAGGCTGTTCAGCTTCTTCTTCTCCGACGGCGCGGCGTAGTAGCTCACGCCCTGGTAGTCGATCGGCTCGTACTTGACGTTCTGCCAGTGCGGCTCTTCCATCTTCAGCCACGCCCGGAACGCCTTCAGCCGCCAGTCGAGCATCCACGCGGGCTCGCCCTTCTTCGACGAGATCAGGCGGACCACGTCTTCGTTGAGCCCGACCGGGATGATGTCCTGCTCGGTATCGGTGACGAACCCGTACTTGTATTCCGTATTCGCCAGTTCTTCGATTTGCTTCGTTGCTGTGCTCATAACAATTCTTGTCGGTCCTGAGGTCTTGAGGTCCTGAGGTCTTGAGGTCCTGAGGTCAGGCCGAAAACGAGGTTCCGCAGCCGCACGTGCTCGTCGCATGCGGGTTCTTCAGCGTGAACGTGGTTGCCAGCATGTTGTGCTCGTCGAAATCGAGCACCGTGCCGTCGAGCAGCTTCAGGCTGCGCGGGTCGACGAAAACCTTCGCGCCATTGGCGCCCTCGAACACCTGGTCGGTGTCGCGCGCCGAGGCGTCCCAGGAAAACTGGTAGCTGAAGCCCGAACAACCGCCGGCCTTGATGGCAATGCGCAACCCGCCGCCGGGCTGCGGGTTCTTCGCCAGTTGCCGGTTGATGACGCGTGACGCGCTGTCAGTGATCTCGATCATCTCGACTTCTCACTCTCACTACTCTCACTTCGCCGCGCGCTGGCGATAGCGTCGAGCGCGGCGGTGACCGCCCGGCGCGCCACGTGCTCCCGTTCGTGCGCCAACTGCAACGTCTCGCTGACCCGCTCCGCGGTGAGCTCCAGCGCCTCGTCCAGCGAGGCGCCTTCGAGCCACTCGGTCACCAGGCTGGCGCTGGCAATCGCCGCGCTGCAGCCGAACACCTTGAACCGTGCCTCGACGATGCGCCGTCCGCCGACGCGGACATCGATCCGCGTCACCGTGCCTTCTTCCAACGTTCCCGACACGCCGGTGCCGACGCCGGCGCCAGCCGGGAGCGCCCCCACCCGTCGCGGCTCGCGGACGCGCTTCAACACTTCCTCGGAGTACCTCATCAGGCCTCCACGCGGGTCTACAGCCGCGCCTCGACGAGCCACTGCCCGACCCGCCCCACCAGCCTACCGGCCCTAAACCGGCGACATTGCCCGCAGCCGGCTGACCACGCTCGCCACCTTGCCGGCCGCGTAGTCCACCTCTTCGGCCGTCGTCGTCCGCCCGATGCCGAACCGGAGCGAAGCCAGCGCCCGATCCGTCGAGAGCCCGAGCGCAACGAGCACGTGCGACGGTTCGGCGGCGGTGCAGGCCGCACCCGACGACACGGCGATGTCAT
Organism: Vicinamibacterales bacterium; assembly: GCA_050247355.1. Lineage (GTDB taxonomy): Bacteria > Acidobacteriota > Vicinamibacteria > Vicinamibacterales > UBA2999 > 12-FULL-67-14b. The sequence continues at coordinate 20,090 of JBFWUK010000045.1, forward strand.
CCAGGCTGACCAGCAATGCTTCGCCGTCGATGCCGTCGAAGCTGACGTTCAGGTTGCCGGGCAGCCGCGCGTCGAGCGCGCCGTTCACCGTCATTCCGCCGGTCTTGGCCAGCAGCGCCGCCAACAGGCGATCGCGCAAGGCCGCCGTGCGGTTCGCTTCTTCCTTCATCCCGGCGTGGGCGAGCGCCGCCGCCTCGCCGAACCCGACAATGCCCGGCACGTTCAGGGTGCCGGAGCGCAGCCCCCGCTCGTGGCCGCCGCCGTCAATCTGCGCCACCAGCCTCGCGCCCTTGCGCCGCACGTATAGCGCCCCGGCGCCCTTGGGGCCGTAAATCTTGTGCGCGGTCATCGACGCCAAGTCGACGTCCAGCTCGTCGACGTCGAATGGCACCTTGCCCACCGCCTGCACGGCGTCGGTGTGAAACCACGCGCCCTTCGCGTGGGCCAGCGCCGCCGCTTCCTTGATCGGCTGCAGCACGCCGATCTCGTTGTTGGCGGCCATCACGCTCACCAGCGCCGTGCGCTCGGTAATCACCGCGTTCAGCTCGCCGAGGTCGATCAGGCCGGCGCCGGTCACCGGCAGCACCGTCAGTCTCCACCCCTGCTGCTCGAGCCGCCGCATCGGGTCGAGCACGGCCTTGTGCTCGGTGGCAAGGGTCACCAGGTGATCGCGCTCACCCTGCCTGGCCGCCGCGGCGCCCTTGATGGCCAGGTTGTTGGCCTCGGTCGCGCCGCCGGTGAAAATCACGTCTTTGCTGCCCGCGCCGACGAGCGCGGCCACCTGCTTGCGGGCGCGTTCGACGGCGTCACTGGCCTTCCATCCAAACGCGTGCTGCCGACTGGCCGCGTTCCCAAAGTGCGCGGTGAAGAACGGCAGCATCGCCTCGAGCACACGCGCATCACAAGGGGTCGTCGCGTGATGGTCGAGGTAAATCATTTCAAGCCTCGCTCAGGGCCATCGGCGCACTTACTCGCCAATCGGCGGCACGAACATCATTCGCGACACGGTCGGCGCGGGGGGCGGCGGCGCGTCCGCCTCCACGGCCATCTCGGCCACGCTCACGGTGTTGAGCGCATCGAGAATGCGGTTCTTGATCTTCCACAGCGGGTCGCGAATGCTGCACTTCGTGTACTGGTCGCACGTGTGGTCGTCGGTCGAGCACGCCGTCACCGTGACCGGCCCGTCCACCGCCTGAATGACGTCGGCCACCGAAATCGACATCGCCGGCCGGCCCAGGCGATAACCGCCGCGCGTGCCCTGCACCGACACCAGCAGCCGCGCCCGCACCAGCCGCTGCAGCACCTTGGCGAGCAGTTCCAATGGGATGTCGTACGACTCCGAGATCTCTCGCGCACTGGACGAGCCGCTGCCATCAGGCCGGGTCGCCAGGTGCTTCATGGCGATCAGGGCGTAGTCCGATTTCTTCGAAAGTCTCAGCATATGGACCGTTGCCTATATCCGACCGGCATAGTCCTACTTTACCGGACTGATGTAGGACCGGGCAAGTCGCCATTCATCTTGAGACAAGGTCTCAACTTCAGCTGGTGCAAGGACTTAGGGATCCTTACACCCCCGAATAGGGCCTAGTACTTCGGCTGCGAGGGATCGACCTGGTCGATCCAGCCGAGAATGCCGCCGGTGAGATTCCGAACGTTCGTAAACCCTTTGGACCGAAGGAATTCCTGGGCTCTGGCGCTTCGGACGCCCGACTTGCACTGCATGACCAGGGTCGCGTTCGGGTCGAGTTCGACATATCGCCGGGGCAGGTCCCCCAGGGGAATCAGGATCGACCCCGGGATTTTGTTGATCTGATACTCCTGCGGTTCCCGGACGTCGACCACGACCGGCTTGCTGCCGCCATCGAGTTCGGCCTTCAGTTCGCGGGCTGTGAGTGCGTCTGCGCTGGTCGCCATCGGCTTTGCTGCCTCCACCTGGTGCGGCGCCACGCCGCAGAACTGCTCGTAGTCAATCAGCTTCGTCACGGTCGGGTTCGCTCCGCACACCGGGCAATCGGCGTCCTTGCGCAGCTTGAGCTCGCGGAAGCGCATGCGCAGCGCGTCGTAGATCATGAAGCGCCCGATCAACGGCTCGCCAATGCCCAGGATCAACTTGATCGTCTCGGTGGCCTGGATCACGCCGATGATGCCCGGCAGCACGCCGAAGACACCGCCCTCCGCGCAACTGGGCACCAGGCCCGGCGGCGGCGGCTCGGGGTAGAGGCAGCGATAGCACGGACCGTCCTTCGTCGCGAACACCGAGGCCTGTCCCTCGAACCGGAAGATGCTGCCGTAGGCGTTGGGCTTGCCGCTCAACACGCAGGCGTCGTTCACCAGGTAACGTGTCGGGAAGTTGTCGGTGCCGTCGAGGATCACGTCGTACGGCGCGAACAACTCCATGGCGTTGGCCGAGCTCAACGCCGCGTCGTAGGTCTCGATGTGGACGTTCGGGTTGAGCGCGTTCAGCCGATCCTTGGCCGAGTCGAGCTTCGGCCGCCCGACATCCGGCGTGCCGTGCAGCAACTGGCGCTGCAGGTTGCTGAAATCAACCACGTCAAAATCGACGATGCCGATGGTGCCGACGCCGGCGGCGGCCAGGTACATCGCCGCCGGTGAGCCGAGGCCGCCGGCGCCGATGCACAGCACCTTCGCCGCCTTCAACCGGCGCTGCCCCTCGACGCCCACCTCCGGCATGATCAGGTGCCGGCTGTATCGCTTGATCTCATCGCCCGACAGTTCCGGCAACGCCGCCTGCTCGCTGACGGCAGACGGGGCGCCGCCGGCCACCGACGGGATAATGCTGACGGTATCGCCCGCCTTCACCGGCGTCTGGTCCTTCTGCAAGTACCTGATGTCATCGTCGTTGACGTAGACGTTGACGAAGCTGCGCAGCCTGCCGTCGGCGGCGTACAGATGCTGCTTCAGGCCGGCGTACTTGGTGGTCAGGTTCTGCAGCAACTCGCCGACCGTCGCGCCACTCACTTCCACGGTGTCGAGCTTGTCGGTGAACGGACGGAGCGGCGTCGGAATCAGGATTTTGATCATTCGCTAATCTCTACAGGTTCTTCGTCGAAGGCCGAGCGATCTTCTTTCAGTCGCCACGACGTCAACAGCTGGTCTTCGCCGGCCATGATCGACACGATCACGTACGAGAACGACGGCCAGGCGTGGTCGAGATCGTACTGCGACGGACGGGCCGGGTGATCCGGATGCGAGTGGTAGAAGCCCAGCAGTTCGAGTCCCGTCTCGCGCGCGCGTTTCTCGGCGCGGCGATAGTCGTCGGGCCTGACCAGGAAGCGGCGGCGCGGCCCTTCTTCGGTGGTGTTGGCCAGGCCATGCGCTTCGTGCACGATGCCGTCGCGGCCGAGCAGCGCGCCGCAGCACTCGTGCGGAAAAGTCTCGCGCCCGTGCGCGCGAATGGCGGCATCCACGGCGGGTTGCAGCAACAAGCCGGCCATCAGTTGGTCCCGCACACCGAGGCGCCTTCGGGAGGATTCTCCCAGAAACGCTCGGACAGGTAACGTTCGCCACCGTCGCAGAACACCACGACCACCACCGAGCCGGCGCGCGCGACCTTCAGGGCGCCGGCCAGGTTGGCGCCGCTCGAGATGCCGACGAGCAGGCCTTCCTCCTGCGCCAGGCGGCGGGTCATGTCGTACGCCTCCTCGGTGCCCACGCGCACGTCTTCGTCGGCCAGCGACGGGTCGTAGATCCCCGGAACCATCGCCGACTCCATGTGCTTCAAGCCCTCGAGCCCGTGCAGCGGCGAGTCGGGCTGGACCGATGCCAGCACGATGCCGGGATTGAACTCGCGCAGCCGCCGGCCGGTGCCGACGAACGTGCCGCTCGTGCCCAGGCCGGCCACGAAATGGGTCAGGCGTTCGCCGGCCTGGCGGACAATCTCCGGCCCGGTCGTGTCGTAGTGCGATCGCCAGTTGAAGTCGTTGTTGTACTGGTCGGCGTAGAAGAAGCGCTCCGGCGCGTCCCCGTACATCCGCTGGGCCATGCGAATGGCGCCGTCGGACCCCTCGAGCGGGTTGGTGAAGATCAGCTCGGCGCCGTAGGCGCGCAGAATGCGCTTGCGCTCCGGCGTGACGTTCTCGGGCACGCACAGCGTGACGCGGTAGCCGAGGGCGGCGCCAATCATCGCGTAGGCAATGCCCGTGTTGCCCGAGGTGGCGTCAAGGATGATCCGGCCGGCAACCAGCCGGCCGTCGGCAATGCCTTCCTGCACCATTCGCAGCGCCGGACGATCCTTGACCGAACCGCCAGGGTTGTGCCATTCCGCCTTCGCGTACAGCTCCACGCCCGGCAGGTCGCCCTCGATGCGGCGCAGGCGAACAAGCGGCGTCTCGCCGATCAGGTCGATGACCGATGCGCTGGCGCTGGAGGTGGTGATGGGCATGACCATAGCCGACTGGTGCGGTCTTGATTCTATCTAGAATTCAAGAGGGGCTTGCTTGCCCACCGTAGCCTTGGCGAAGGTGGGGGGAAATCATGATTCTGTGTAATCTGTGTCATCTGTGGCCCCGTCATCTGCGTCTGCGTCGTCCCTGTCTGCATCCGTGTCTGCGGCCCGTCGCCATTTGATGAAGGCCGATCCGAAGCTCGGCCTTGTTATCAAGCGCGTCGGCCCGTGTCGCCTGCACACCGCCGCCCCGCGCGAACCATTCGAAGCGTTGACCATGTCGATTGCGTCGCAGCAATTGTCGACCAAGGCCGCAGCCACGATCTTCGGCCGCTTCTGTCAGCTCTTCCCACCCGACGGCCGGCCGACCCCTGAGCGTGTGATGACGCTTGGCGATGAAGAGATACGCGGCGTCGGCTTCTCGCGCCCGAAGGTCGCCTTCATCAAAGACCTGGCCGCGCACGTGCTGGACGGCCGGCTCGACCTGAAGGGCCTCAGGAAACATCCGGATGACGAAGTCATGCGCCAGCTCGTGGCGGTCAAGGGCATTGGCCGCTGGACGGCGGAGATCTTCCTGATGTTCAGGCTGGGCCGGCCCGACATCCTGCCGGCCGACGACCTGGGGTTGATGAATGCGGTGCAGCGCATTTACGGCACGCGCAAGCGGCCGACACCCGAACAGCTGCGCAAGCGGGGCGAAGCGTGGCGGCCGTATCGCTCGGTCGCCGCGTGGTACCTGTGGGCCAGCCTCGACCTGTAGCAAGGACGAGGCCCCTCGGCACGCTCCGCCTGAAGGCGGAGGCTACTTCAGGGCAGCCGTCAGCCTGACCTGCGCGCGGATCTCCAACTCCCCCGCCGCCACCGGCGTGCTCGCGTCTTCGGCCTTCATGCGCATGGCCATCACCGGCACTTCGCCGCCCCGGCCGCTGAACGATTCCTCGATCCGGATGACGCGATCGATCGAGCGCTTGGCGCCGGCCGCCAGCGCTTCGGCGCGGCCCACGGCGTTGGCCACCGCCAATTGCATGGCCTCGCGTTCGAGGGCCTCGCGCCGCTTCACGTCGAAGCGCAGGCCATGCAGGTTGGTCGCACCGGAACCAACGGCGGCGTCGAGCACGTCACCAAGCTTCGCGAACTCGTCAACCCGGACTTCGATGGTGTTACGGGCCACGTAGCCGCGCGGCGTCTGCCGGCCGTTGGCGTAGTCGTATTCCATCTGCAGGTCGATGGCAACCGTGCGCACGGCATCTTTCGGAATACCGAGCGCGGCGATCTTCTGCTGCACGGCCGTCATCGCCTCGGCGTTGCGCGCCTGGGCTTCTTTCGGGACCTTCGAGCGGCTCTCGGCGCCAATCCGCACCCACGCCTGGTCGGGCACGGCCGTCACCACGCCCTCGCCCGACGTCACCACGGTCGGCGGTTCGGCAGTGGCGGTCTGGGCGCCGGCGGGCGTTGCGAGGAAAACGAGGGTAACGAGTGCTGCGGTGATGGGTCTCATGGATGACATCCTGATCCCATTAGACGCCCTCGGGCCGGCTCCAGTCGAGCTCAGCCGCTGCTCGACCCGTCGTCCGAATAGACGACACGAAAACCGATGCTGTAGGCATAGGTGTCGGGCGGCACCTTGTGGCGATGAGCGCAGCGCAACTGATCGACGTCGTGGGTCACCCACGAGCCGCCCCGCACCACGCGCAGCGTGCCGGTGCCGGGACCGCGGGGGTTGCGGTTGTCGCCGTTGCGATAGGCATCGGCGCGGTACCAGTCCGCCACCCATTGCCACACGTTGCCGGCCATGTCGTAGAGTTCGAGCGCGTTGGGCGGAAAGCAGCCGACCGGCCGCGTGCCGCGATGGCGTTTCAACGCCGGGTCGGGCAGGAAGTTGGCGCGCGAGGCATCGACGTCGTTGCCCCACGGGTAGCGCGCGCCGTCGCGGCCGCCGCGCGCCGCGCGTTCCCATTCGGCCTCGGTCGGCAGCCGGACCAGGCGGCCGACGCGGCCGCTCAGCCAGCGGCAGTAGGCCGTGGCATCGGCGTGGGTGATCAGGGTGACCGGGTGGCGCGCACGTTCGCGCGGCGGATCGCCGCCGCGCCAGACATACGGCGCGGCCAGTTCCCGAAACGCCGACTCGTGCGCCGGCGTCACCACCATCGGCAACTCGCGGATGGCTGGGGGCCCATAGCCAGACTCGCGGGTGAACTCGGCGTACTGTTCGACGGTGATGGGATGGATGGAGGCGTAGAACGCGTCCACGTGCACCGGGTGGGAGGGCCGCTCGTCGTCGGCGCCCTCGTCCGATCCCATGGCGAACTCGCCGGCGGGAACGCGGACAAAGCGCGGGATAGGTTCATCGCGCATCCGTGTGCCACAGAAAGTATAAACTGCCGGGCATGCGGCTCGAACAATTCGACATGGAACGGATGCAATCCACTTTCGAGAACCTGGTTGAATTCAACCTGTCGGAAAGTGGGGTCCGCCCCCTAACGCCCCGGGAGCTGATCGAGGACGCCGCCGGGCTCGACGGCCTGCTCGATCAGCCGCTGGTGTATTCCCAGTCGAACGGCACGATCGAGCTGCGGACCGCCATTGCCGCCCTCTATCCCGGCGCCGGCATCGGCCACGTCGAGGTGACCAACGGCGGGTCCGAGGCCAACTTCATCACCACGTTCCGGCTGATTGAGCCGGGCGACGAGGTGGTGATGCTGGTGCCGAACTACATGCAGACCTGGGGCCTGGCCCGGGCGTTCGGCGCGACCGTCCGCGAATGGCGGTTCGTCGAAGACCGCGCCGCCGCCCGCTGGCGGGTCGACCTCGCCGCGCTCGAGGAACTGGTCAACGCCCGGACCCGGATGATCGTGATCTGCAACCCGAACAACCCGACCGGGGCGCGCCTGACCGCCGCCGACCTTGACGGCATTGCCCGCATCGCCGACCGCCACGGGGCGTGGATCCTGTCGGACGAGGTCTACCGCGGAGCGGAGATCGACGGCCAGGAGACGGCCTCGATGTGGGGCCGCTCAGACCGCGCGATCATCACCAGCGGCCTGTCGAAGGCCTACGGGCTGCCTGGCCTGCGCATCGGCTGGATCGTGGCGCCGCCGCCGCTGGTCGAGGCGTTCTGGTCGTACCACGACTACGTGACGATCGCGCCGGGCGCGCTCAGCGACCGCCTGGCGCGCGTCGCGCTGGCGCCGGCGCGGCGGGCGCGGCTGATCGAGCGCACGCGCACCATTCTCCGCACCAACCTGCCGTTGATCGAGGACTGGCTGGCCGGCGCCGGCGGCTTCGAATGGATTCGGCCCGAGGCCGGCGCCATTGTCTACGTCCGCTACGGCCACGCCATCAACTCCACGGCACTGGCGCACCGAGTCCGCGAGGAGAAGAGCGTGTTGATCGTGCCGGGCGACCATTTCGGCATGGACGGCTACCTGCGCCTCGGCTTCGGCGAACCGCCTGACTACAACCGCACCGGCCTGGAGCGGCTGCGCGAGGTGCTGGCGACGCTGGCCCTCGGCGCCACCACGCCACGCGCACCGTCGATCGCATGAGCCAGCCGGAACTGCCCCTGGTCCTGATCGGCTTCGGCCACGTCGCGCGGCGCTTCCTGCGCCTGCTCGACGAAACCGCCGACCGGCTGGACTTCACGTGGAAGGTCGTGGCCATCTCGACGAGGCACCACGGGTCGGTGATCGACGTCGGCGGCATCGACGCGGCGCGCGCCCTGGCGACGGTTGAATCGCGCCAGTCGCTGGATCGCCTCGACGCCGACCCCCGGGAGCGCAGCGGCATCGACGTCATCCGCCAGGTCGCCGACGCGATGGCCGACGAGGCCGGCGACGGCCGGCTGGTGTGCGTCGAGACCACCGTGCTGGACATCGACCGCGGCGAGCCGGCGATCTCGCACGTGCGCGCGGCCCTCGAAGGGCAGGCCCACGTCATCACCGCCAACAAGGGGCCGGCGGCATTTGCGTATCACGAGCTCGAGGCGCTGGCCGAGTCGGTCGACCGCATCTTCTTCTTCGAGGGCGCGGTGATGGACGGCGTGCCGGTGTTCAACCTGGTGCGCGAGACGATGCCGGCGATCGTCATCGAGGGGTTTCGCGGCGTGATCAACAGCACCTGCAACTTCATCATCAGCGAACTCGAGCGCGGCAAGGAGTTCGACCTGGCGGTCGCCGAAATGCAGGCGCGGGGCATCGCCGAGGCGGATCCGTCGCTCGACGTCGACGGCTGGGATGCCGCCGCCAAGACGGCGGCGCTCGTCAACGTGCTGATGGGCAGCGCCATGACGCCGCATCACGTGGCGCGCACCGGCATTCGCGACGTCACCGGCCTCGACGTGCGCGACGCCATCGCCCGCAACAAGCGCATCCGGCTGGTGGCGTCGGCCACCCGCCAGGGCGGCAAGGTGCGGGCGCGGGTCGAGCCCGAGGTGCTCGACCGCACCGACCCGCTGGCCAACCTGGAAGATCTCGAGAACGCCCTCTATCTCAACACCGATCTGCTCGGCCAGGTCGGCATCGTCCAGCGCTCGGGCAGTCTGACGCAGACCGCCTACGCGCTGCTCAGCGACCTGTCGCGCATTTCGCAGCGATTGCGCGAACTCTAGTGGAGTGCCATGCCCGGACCCCTCGCAGGCTTTACCGTTCTCGATCTCACCCGTGTCTTGTCAGGCCCGTACTGCACCATGGTGCTCGGCGACCTCGGCGCGCGGGTCATCAAGGTTGAACAACCCGGCAAGGGCGACGACACCCGGCATTGGGGACCGCCGTTCGTCGGCGTCGAGAGCGCCTACTTCCTGAGCATCAACCGCAACAAGGAGAGCGTCACGCTCGACTACAAGCCGGCCGCCGGCCGCGACGTGCTCGAGAAGCTGGTGGCCGGCGCCGATGTGCTGGTCGAGAACTTCCGGCCCGGCACACTGGAGCGCGCCGGGTTCGGGTGGGAGGCCGTGCACGCGCGGTTCCCGCGCCTGGTCTATGCCTCGATTTCCGGCTACGGCCAGACCGGGCCGCGGCGAGACGAGGCCGGCTACGACGCCGTGATGCAGGCCGAGGGCGGGTTGATGAGCGTGACCGGCGACGCCGACCGTCCCGGCTATCGCATGGGCGTGGCCATTACCGACATGGTGGCGGGACTCTATTGCGCCCAGGGCATCACCGCGGCGCTGCTGGCGCGCGAGCGCTCGGGCACCGGACAGCGGGTCGACATCGGCATGCTCGATACCACGGCGGCGCTGCTCACCTACCAGGCCGCCAACTGGTTCACCACCGGCAAGACGCCGCAACGCAGGGGCAACCGCCACGCCACCATCGCGCCCTACGAGACCTTCACGACCGCTGACGGCGAAATCGTGATCGCCGTCGGCAACGACGAGATCTGGAAGCGGTTCTGCCCGGCGGCCGGGCTGCCCGAACTGGGCGCCGACCCGCGCTTTGCCACCAACAAGGACCGCATGGCGAACTACGAGGAGATGCGGCCGCCGATCGACCGCGTGTTCCGGACCGCAACCAGCGCCGAGTGGATCGCGCGGCTGAATGCCGCCGGCGTGCCCAACGGCGAGGTGCGCGACATTGGCCAGATGCTGAACGACCCGCAATTGGCGGCACGCGAGATGGTCCAGACCTTGATGCACCCGACCATTGGCGCCACCCGCGTGATTGGCGCGCCGATCAAGCTGTCGGGCACGGCGGCCAGCCTGCGGGCCGCGCCGCCGGTGCTCGGCCAGCACACCGACGCCGTGCTGGGTGAGTTGGGCTACTCGCCGGCGGACATCGCCGTCCTTCGAGAGACGCGGGTCGTTTGAGATGTTGGACTAGTGGGAGAAGTCGGTCCCAGGCCCCAGGTCCCAAGCCCATCAGAGAGTAAGATCAAGTCAATGGCTGATGTTGCTATCGTCCGGAAACGTGTGAAGACCGCCATCGAGCAGGCGCGACGAGACCAGGCTGAGCGTCGCGGTCGGGTGGCCGAAGCAACCAGGGCCTACGAGGACTTCCTCGAAAGCGCGGCGATACCGGTCTTCAAGATGTTCGCGAACATCCTCAAGTCCGAGGGCTTGCACTTCGAGGTGATGACCCCCGCCGGCGGTGTTCGCCTGCAGTCGGAGCGCCAGCGCGACGACAGCATCGAGCTGGAGCTCGACACCACGGCCGACCCACCGCAGCCCTTGGTCACCATCACCCGCGCGCGCGGCAGCCGCATTGTGCAGTCGGATCGCTCGATCAAGGGCAGCAACCCGCTGGTGCAGCTCACCGAAGACGATGTGATCGAGATGCTGCTGGAAGAACTGCGGCCCTGGCTGGTCTAGGTGTGAATGTCAAAGAGGTTGTTCATCTTAGGCAGCCTCTTGGAAACGCATCCACGGCGAGCGTCGACCCAGGCTCGTGTGTGGACGGCGGTGGTTATAGAAACGCAAATAGGGGCCGAGCG
>JBFWUK010000046.1:0-20091 GCA_050247355.1 Vicinamibacterales bacterium
ACAACTACTACTACCGCAACGCCTATGCCATGAACCAGTGGCTGGCGAGCCAGGGCTACGTGGTGTTGTCGGTGAACTACCGCAGCGGCATCGGTTACGGCCTCGAGTTCCGTGAAGCTCTGAATTACGGGGCCACCGGCGGCGCCGAGTTCAACGACGTCATGGGGGCGGGCCTCTACATGAAGGGCCGGGCCGACGTTGACCCGGAGCGGATCGGCCTGTGGGGCGGCTCCTACGGCGGCTATCTCACCGCCATGGGCCTGTCGCGCGCGTCAGACCTCTTCGCGGCCGGCGTCGACTTCCACGGCGTGCACGACTGGAACCAGGGCATCCGCACCTTCATCCCCGACTACAACGTGCTGGACGACCCCGACTTCTCGCGCCAGGCATTCGCCTCGTCGCCCATGGCGACCGTCGACGGCTGGAAGTCGCCCGTGCTGCTGATCCACGGCGATGACGATCGCAACGTGTCGTTCATCGAGTCGATCAACCTGATTGTCGCGCTGCGCAAGCGCAACGTCGAGGTCGAGCAGTTGGTGTTTCCAGACGAGGTGCACGACTTCCTGCGGCATCAGAACTGGGTGAAGGGCTACAAGGCGGCGGCCGACTTCTTCAACCGCAAACTCCGACACCGCCCAAGCCAGGGCCGCAGGTAACACTTAGGACGCCAGTCGCGCGGTTTCGCGGCCACCGGCGATGTCGGCCATTCGAGCGGCCGTGACGTCGAGCACGCGCGCGATCTGCGTGGCCGGGATCTCGGCAGGCGCATAGACCACCACCAGGGCCTCGGTGGTGGCGGGTGTCACCATGGTCCGCGCCGAGTCCGAAGTCGGGTTGCCGAACGCGCCGGTGCCGTCGGCCATGGTGATGCGGCCGCCGACGTTCACGTCATCCTTGCGGATGCCGGCGTACGACTCCCCCGCCACGCCAAGCCGCATCGTGACCGGCCCGGAGATCTTGGACAGGTCGTAGAGCCCATACGGCAATTGGAACTCGAGCGAGCACCAGTTGACGATGTCCACGAGCGAGTTGATGCGGGGAATGGTGTCGCCCTTGCGGACGCGGCGCAGCAGCGCCTCGTTCGAGGGCCTGGTCTTGGTGGGATCGATGCCGACGCGTTTGTACATCGTCCGCACCGCGGCCGACTCGGCCGGCGGCGCCAGGCGCACGCGCGCCTCGGCCTCGGCGAGCAGGGGGTCGAGCCGGTGCTCGTGTGAGACCACGGTCGCGCCGCTCCACCACAGCACGCCCGGCCTCACGATCGACGATAACTCGGGCGACAGCGAGAATTTCTCAGCCATGGTTGTCCGCCTCCGCTCCCGCGCCGCGTGAACTCTGGCGCGACGCTTCCGCCTCGACCGCCGGACGAATCACCTCGCGCACCTGGTCGGCCAGCTCGCGAATCTGGGCCGGCGTCGGCTCGGCATTCGCCACCGTGTCAATTGGATCATGCACGACCAGCGTCACGTGCCCGGGACGGGTCGTCAGCTCGCCCTTCCTCATGACGTGCCGGCTGCCGATCACCGAAATCGGCACCAGCGGCAGGCCTGCCTGCATGGCCAGCAGGATGCTCCCACCCTTGAACTTGCCCAGCAAGCCGTCGCGGCTGCGCGTGCCCTCGGGAAACACGATCAGCGACAGGCCGTTCGAGGTCAGCCGGCTCGCCCAGCCGATGATGCCGGCCTTGTCGGGACGGCTGCGGTCGACCAGCATGTGACCCGTGCGCTTGAGGTGCGGCCCCAGCATGGGGAAATTGCCCAACGACTCTTTCGCGATGATCCGCAACTGGTAGGGAATCGACCAGAACAGCACCGGGATGTCGTAAATGCTCTGATGATTCGCCACGAACACGTAGGTCCGGCCGGGCACTAGCCGGTCGAGGCCCTCGACCGTCACGTGTACGCCGGTCGTCGCCAGGATCAGCCACGACCAGGCCCGGGCGCAGCCATGGGCAAAGTGGCCGCGCCGATCGAAAAAGCTCGACGTGATCGAGGCAATGCCGAGAACGATGGTGTAGACGGCGATCGCCGGGATCAGGAACAGGACAGTTCGGACGAGGTGAAACGACAAAGCCGGCTATCGGTCTTTCGCGACAATCGGCGAGGGCGGGACCGCGGCCTGCGCCGATGAGCCGGCGGCCGCCGCCGCGGCCGGCCGATGCACCGCCGCCTGGGCGCCGCCCGGCTCGAGGTAGCGGCCAAAAATCATCTTGCCGGCGGTGGTCTGCAGCACGCTGGTCACGACGATGTCGATGGTCTTGCTGATCATCTTGCGCGCGTTATCGACCACCACCATCGTGCCATCGTCGAGATAGGCCACGCCCTGGTTGTATTCCTTGCCTTCCTTGAGGATGAACACCTTCATGACTTCGCCGGGCAGCACCACCGGCTTCAAGGCATTGGCGAGCTCGTTGATGTTCAGCACCGCGACACCGCGCAACTGGGCGACCTTGTTCAGGTTGAAGTCGTTGGTGACGATCTTGCCGGACAGGTTTCGCGCCAGTTCGATCAGCTTGAGATCGACTTCCTTGACCTCCGGGAAATCGACGTCGGAGATCACCACCTCGACCCCGGCCATCTTCTGGATCTTCTGCAGGATGTCGAGGCCGCGGCGGCCGCGGTTGCGCTTCATCGAATCCGACGAGTCGGCGACGAGCTGCAACTCCTTGAGCACGAACTGCGGAATGACCATGGCGCCGTCGATGAAGCCGGTCTCGCACAGGTCGGCAATCCGGCCGTCGATGATCACCGAGGTGTCGAGGATCTTGTAGTGGCGCTGGGGGCCGGCCGCCCGGAACAGGGCAATCAGCCGCTGTGGCTCGAGCCAGTCACCCTTCCGGCCGCCCATCACCGCGCCGATGTACGGGAACACCAGCAGGATGAAGCTGTGCATGAAGGCGACCCGGCCGTCGCCGTGGTCGATCCAGAACAGGGCTTGACTGATGCCCTTGGCCAGCAGCAAGCCGACGGCGCCGCCCAGGAAGGCGCCGAGCATGTGGGTGACCGCGGTGTTGCGCAGCAGCCATTCGAACGCCACCGCGAGCAGGGCCAGGCCGGCCCCGAGCGCAATGTTGCTCAGCACGTCGGTACCGAGCGGCCGTAGCATCACGGCCGACGCCGAAACCGCCGCTATGAATGCGAGCCGGGCGAGTATGAACCAAGCCATATGAAAAACCCGCGAAAACCGCGGGGAGTTACCCGGCAACCTTAGAACCGCTTGGGCAGGCAGGTCAAGGAGTCTTGGGGCCTAGGGGCTTAGGGGCCTAGGGGCTTAGGGGCTTGGGGCTTAGGGGCTTGGGGGCCTGGAGCTTCTACTGCAGCAGCATGTCGAGCGCCTCGCCGACCGAACGGACTCCCACGAGCTCCGCTTTGCCCGCTTCTTCACTGGCGTCCATGTTCGAGGCGGGCAAGACGATACGGGTGAAGCCCATTTGTTCGGCCTCGCGAATGCGCAGGTTGGCCTGCGACACGCCGCGGATCTCGCCGCCCAGGCCCACTTCGCCGAACACCGCCGTGCCGGTGGCCACCGGCCGGTTGCGCAGGCTCGACCCCACCGCCGCCACGATGCCCAGGTCGACGGCGGGCTCGTCAATGCTCATGCCGCCGGCAATGTTGACGAACACATCGTCCGACACCAGGTGCAGGCCGGCGCGCTTCTCCAGCACCGCCAGCAGCAGCGACAGGCGGTTCTGGTCGATGCCAACCGCCATGCGCCGCGACGTGCCGTAGCTGCTGGTGCTGACCAGCGCTTGCACTTCGACCAGCAGCGGCCGCGAGCCTTCGAGGCAGCACAACACCGCGGAACCTGGTGTCGCGGTCGGGCGTTCGGCCAGGAACATGGCCGACGGGTTCGGCACGGGCCGCAGCCCAGTGCCGGTCATTTCAAACACGCCCAGCTCGCTGATGGCGCCGAACCGGTTCTTGACTGCGCGCACCACGCGGTGGGAGTGGTGCCGCTCGCCCTCGAAATAGAGGACCGTGTCGACAACGTGCTCGAGTGCCTTTGGGCCGGCGATATTGCCGTCCTTGGTGACGTGGCCGACCAGGAAGGTCGGAATGTTGTGCCCCTTGGCCATGAACAGGAATTGGGTCGCGGCCTCGCGGACCTGGCCAATGCTGCCGGGGGCCGACTGGAACTTCAACGAGAACACCGTCTGCACCGAGTCGACGACGAGCAGGGCGGGTTTGACGCGCCCCACCTCTTCGAGAATGCGCTCGATGCAGGTTTCCGACAGCAGGTAGAGCGGCGCGTCGCCCACCCCCAGCCGGTCGCCGCGCGACTTGATCTGGTGCTCGGATTCTTCGCCAGACGCGTACAGCACGGGGCCGACGTTGTGGGCGAAGTTGGCCGCCGCCTGCAGCAACAGCGTGGACTTGCCAATCCCGGGCTCGCCGCCCAGCAGGATCAGCGAGCCGGGCACGATGCCGCCGCCAAGCACCCGGTCGAACTCGTTGATTCCGGTGGAGATGCGATCAGCGTCCGACGCCTCGATCTCGGCGTACTTCTTGGCGCCACGCGAGGTCACGCCAAGCGTGGAGTAGCGGTGCTCGGCCGGGCCGGCGCTCGGTTCAGAGACCCGTTCCTCGACAAACGAGTTGAACGCGCCGCAGTCGTGGCACTTGCCCTGCCATTTCGGCTGCTGCGTGCCGCACTCCTGGCACACGAACACTGGTTTATTGGCTTGCTTCATCGCCGGTCACGAAAGTTGGCCACAGAGGACACCGAGGACACAGAGAAGACCCCTTTGGGAAATGCAAAATGCAAGTGCCGACGACCACCATCTTCTCATCGTCGCAAGTGCTTCTTCGAGAAGTATTCGGAAAGTATTAGCTCTGAGTCCTCGGTGTCCCCTGTGGCTAGTACTTCCGTTCGACACGCGAGCCGAGCCGGCAGAGGATTTCATACGGGATGGTGCCAATCCACGCCGCCATCTCGCGCGCGTCGATCGACTGCTGGGGCTCGCTCCCCTGCGCGCCAAGGAACACCACCTCGTCTCCTGGTCCGACGGCGTCGATGTCGGTGACGTCCACGGTCAGCATGTCCATGCTCACGGCGCCAACGATGGGCGCGCGCTGGCCGCGAATCAACACCGCGCCGCGTCCCTCGAGCCGCCGATCCAGGCCGTCAGCGTAACCCGCGGGAATGACAGCCAAGGTCACGGGGCGGCCGGCCGTGAAGCGGCCACCGTAGCCGATGGTCTCCCCCACCCGCACGCCCTTGACGGCGACAACGCGGCTGGTGAGCGACATCACCGGCGTCAACGGCACGTTGGATCCCAGCGGCGGCGGCACCAAGCCATACAGCAGCAGGCCCGGCCGGACGAAGTCGTACCACACCCGCGAGTCGCGCAACAGCGCCGCGGAATTGGCGGCATGGCGGACGCGCGGGCCAGCGGCAAGTTCGTCAAGCACGTGACAGGCGGCCTCGAATCGTGTCCGTTGCTCGTCGAACAGCTTGTGGCCGGGTTCGTCGGCGCTGCCGAAGTGGGTATGCACGGCATCGAGCGCCAGATTGTCGCAGGCCAGCAATGCCGGCAGCGTTCGCTTCAGGTTGTCGTGCCTGAAGCCCAGCCGGTTCATGCCGGTATCGATCTTCAGGTGGTAACCCAGTTTGGTGCCGCGTTTCGCGGCGGCGGCTTGCAACGCGGCTCCGGCCGCAGGGCTCGAAATGGTCGGCGTCAGGTCGTAGTCGAACACGCCGTCGACATCGCTGACGCTGAGCGCGCCAAACACCAGGATGGGCGTCCGAATGCCAGACACGCGAAGATCGACGCCTTCCTCGATGTCGGCCACCGCCAGCATGGTGGCGCCGGCCGCTTCGAGCGTGCTGGCCACCGGCCGTGCGCCGTGGCCGTAGGCATTGGCCTTGACCACGGCGATGATGCCGGGGGGACGCGCAGGACCACGACCGACACCGCGGTTGAGCGACGCTTCGCCCTGAAGGTATGCCTGGATGGCGCGGAAGTTCTGATCGAGCGCGGCAAGATCCACGCGCGCGGCAGTGCAGCGAGTCACGGGATGATTACAGCACAGCGCGGCATGGTCCGCCTAAAGGCCGACACAACATCGGCATGGTCCGCCTGAAGGCGGACGCCACATTGGCGGATGGTCCGGCTAAAGGCGGACGCCACACTGGCGGATGGTCCGGCTAAAGGCGGACGCCACACTGGCGGATGGTCCGGCTAAAGCCGGACACCACATGGGACATGGGCCACCACCTCTATGTGGTGTCCGGCTTTAGCCGGACCGCTCGGCAGGCTAGTCGTCGCTGACCGCGTAGCCCGGGCCCGAGTAGTTGGCGAAGCGGGTCTGCTCGCGCAGGAAGGTCAGCTTGACCGTGCCGGTCGGGCCGTTGCGCTGCTTCGCGATGATGATCTCGGCGACGCCGTCCGAGTCGGCCGGGGTATCGTCGGTCTTGTACATCTCTTCGCGGAAGATCATGCAGACGACGTCGGCGTCCTGTTCGAGGGCGCCCGATTCGCGCAGGTCCGACAACATCGGCCGCTTGTCGGAACGGCCTTCCGGCGCGCGCGACAACTGTGACAGCACGATGATCGGCACGCTCAGCTCCTTGGCCAAGCCCTTCAGCGATCGCGAGATCGACGCCAGTTCCAGGTTGCGGTTCTCGAACCGGCCGCGCCCGGTCATCAACTGCACGTAGTCGATCGCCAGCAGGCTGAGACCGTGCTCGGCCTTCAGCCGCCGCGCCTTGGCGCGCATCTCCATCACGCCGATGCCGGCGGTGTCGTCGACGAACAACTGCCCTTCGCTCAAGGTCTCGAGCGCGTGCGTGATCTGCCCGTACTCCTTCTGCCCGATCTGGCCGCTCAACAGCCGGTACATGTCGATCTTCGCTTCCGACGCGAGCATGCGCATGAACAGCGACTCTTTCGACATTTCCAGGCTGAAGAAGCCGGCCACGCCGCCGTGGGTGGCGACGTGCTGGCAGATGTTGAGGACCAGGCTGGTCTTGCCCATCGACGGACGGGCGGCGACGATCACCAGGTCGCCCTCCTGCAGGCCGCGGGTCTTGCGATCGATGTCTTCGAAGCCGGTCGGCACGCCGGTGACGAAGGTCTTGTTCTCGAACAGCTTCTCGATCTTGGGGAAGCTGTCGCGCACCAGGTCGCGCATCGGCACGAATCCCGACTTGATGCGGTCTTCGGCCACCGCGAAGATGGCGCTCTCGGCCTCGTCCAGGATCAGGTCGGCTTCCTGGTCGGCCTCGTAGGCGGTCGAGACGATCTTGTTGGCCGAGAAGATCAGGCTGCGCAGCGTCGACTTCTCCTTGACGATCTGCGCGTAGTACTCGACGTTGGTCGACCGCGGCACGCCGTCGACCAGCGAGGCGATGTAGGCGGGACCGCCGACCTCGTCCAGTTCGCCGGCCCGCTCGAGCTCTTCCTTCAGCGTCACCAGGTCGATCGGCTGGCTGCGCTCCGACAGGTCGGCCATCCGCTCGAAGATGCGCCGGTGCGCGTCGCGGAAGAACGCCTTGGCGTCGAGCATCGCCGCCGCGACGTTGTAGGTGTCGTTGTCGATCAGGATCGCGCCCAGCACCGACCGCTCGGCCTCGAGGTTGTGCGGCAGCGTACGGGGGGCGGGAGCGGTTGCGGTTTCAGTAGCCATGACCGAGCGGGATTGGAAGTATAGCGCGGGCAAACCGAAAGGTCTGCCCCCACAAAAGAAAAAGGCCGGGCGCGTTTCTGGCGCGCCCGGCCTTGCGACAACGGGTAAGAAGCTTACGCTTCCTTGACGATCGTGATCTTCAGCTGGGCCGTGACGTCACGGTGCAGCTTGACCGGCACGAGGGCTTCACCCAGCGCGCGCAGCGGGTCGGGCAGCAGGATCTTGCGGCGGTCGACGTCGAAGCCCTTTTCCTTGATCAGGTCGGCGATGTCGGCGTTGGTCACCGAACCGTAGAGGGTGTCGTTGTCGCCCACCTTGCGGGCAATCTGCAGGTCGAGCGCGACCAGCCGGTCGGCCAGCGCCTCGGCCGCCACCCGTTCTTCGCCTTCACGCGCCTCGGCGATCTTCCGCTCGCGGGCGATCCAGTTCTTGTTGGCGTCGGTCGCCGGCAGGGCCAGCTTGCGCGGCAGCAGGTAGTTGCGGGCGTAGCCATCGGCGACCTTGACAACGTCGCCGCGCTTGCCCACGTGATCGACGTGGTCCCGGAGAATGACTTCCATGGTTCCTGTTCTCCCTTAATCCGCTGCGTACGGGAGCAGCGCCAGCTGGCGCGCCCGCACGATGGCCACGCGGAGCCCGCGCTGGTGCTTCGCGCAGGTCCCGGAAATCCGCCGCGGCAACACCTTGCCGCGCTCGGGAACGAAGCCGCTCAGCAGCTTGACGTCCTTGTAGTTGATGTCGTCGATCTTGTCCGCGCAGAACTTGCAGACCTTCCGTCGCCGGAAGAATCCGCCGCCGCGGCGCTTGTCGCCGCCCTTGGCGTCCTTGGCATCCTTGCCGCGGGCTCCGCCCGGGCCGCCTCGCTTGGGTCCACCGAATGCCATGTTAAGCCTCCATCTCCCCGCCGTCGAACATCATGTCGCCGGAATCGTCGTTGTCTTCACCCTGCGGTCCTTCACCCGGCTGACGGTCGGGCGGCAGGCCACGCGCCACGCGGCGGCGGCGCGACTCTTCGGTGCGCTTGGTGCGCATGCGCTCGGCCTTGACCGTCGACTCGTCGACGCGGACGATCAGGTGGCGCAGCAGGCCTTCCGTCACCTTGAGGCGGCGGTCGATTTCCTTCATCAGCTCGGCCGAGCCGGTGATCACTTCGAGGACGTAGAACCCTTCCTTGTGATGACCGATTTCGTAGGCGAGCCGGCGGCGGCCCCAGGGGGCCACGTTCTCGCTCTTGTCGATGGTGCCGCCCATGCGTTCGACGATTTCAGCGACCTGCTTGTGCATGTCGGCGACCTCCGTCTCGGGCGCGTCCGGTTTGAGGACGTAGATCAGTTCGTACGTGCGATTCATTACTGCTCCCTTATGGACACCCTTCGACTCGTGACAGAAGACCTGGTCTTCTGTTACTCGCTCAGGGCGGCTCACCCTACGGTGGCAAGGATCCCCGGCAGCTTATTCCGCCGGGTCCGTCTGTGTCGCTGCGTTGAACGCGCTCATCACGCGTTCCATGCCGTCGGAAAGGAACCTCTCCGCGGCATCGGCGGCCCGCAGCACCGCCGCCGAAACTGTGTCGCGCTCGTCCGGCGCGAACCGGCCGAGCACGTGATCCGCGAGGTCGCGGCGGTCGTCGCCCCGGCCCACCCCCACCCGCAGCCGAGGAAACGCCTGCGTGCCGAGGTGCTGGATGATCGACTTCAGCCCGTTATGGCCGCCGGCACTGCCTTCGGGCCGCGCCCGCAACCGCCCCAGTGGCAGCGCCACATCGTCGGTCACCACCAGCACGCCGGCCGGGTCGATCCTGTAAAACCCCGCCAGCCCGGCTACCGCCTGGCCGCTGAGATTCATGTAGGTCAGCGGCTTGGCGAGCACCACCGCGTCGTCGCCGACCATGGTCTTGATGTGCAGCGCCGAGAACTTCTCGCGCCACGCATCCGGCACCCGCCACCGCCGCGCCAGCTCGTCGGCGACGAGAAAGCCGACGTTGTGACGGGTGTCGCGGTACTCGGGTCCGGGGTTGCCGAGGCCAACAATCAGTTTCATCCGACTCCCGACTCCCGACTTCTGATTCCCGACTCCCGGTTCCCGGGTTACTTCTTCTTCGCGTCAGCCTTCTTGTCGTCCTTCTTCTCGCCGGCCTTCGCCTCGCCTTCCTTGTCGGTCTTGCCCTTCTTGGCCACTTCGGGCTCGGCGGCACCACCAGCCGGCGCCGCGGCGGCGCCTTCCGCCGGCGTCTCTTCGGCAACCTTGATGGTGATGACGTGCACGAGCATCAGGTCGGCATCGGTGACCGGCGTCCAGGCGGCGTTGGCCGCGACGTCGCGCACGTGGATGGCGCCGCCGACGCCGAGGTCGGTGACGTCCACCTCGATCGAGTTCGGGATGTCGGCGGGCAGCACTTCGACCTCGATCTCGCGGTGCACGAAGTCGAGGATGCCGCCGTCGATCTTGACGCCGCGCGACTCGCCCTTGAGGGTGATCGGCACGGTGACCTTGATCTTGCGGTCCATGTTCACGCGGTAGAAGTCGGCGTGGAGCAGGTGGTGCGAAATCGGGTCGAGCTGCACGTTGCGCACCAGGACGCGGGCGTCGTTGCCGCCGGCAATCTTGAGCGTGATCAGGGTGTTCAGGCCCGAGCTCGAGTGGAGGATCTTCATGAACGGCTTCGGATCGACCGCCACCGCTTCGGGCGCCGGCGCATCGCCGGCCTTCTGCGCGCCGTAGACCACGGCCGGAATCTGACCGGCGACGCGCAGCCGCCGCGCCTCGTTCTTGCCCCTGGTGTTGCGCTTGACCGCGTCGAGAACTGCTTCCATGACCTGACTACCTTCCTCGGGCTTCGGCTCCTGCCTACACCCTTTGCCGAATTAACGAGGGCTTAAGGTCTTGGGGGCTTGAGGACTTGAACAGCTCAAGCCCTTAGGCCCCTAAGTCCGAACCAACTACACAAATAGCGAAGACACCGACGTCTCTTCGTGAATGCTGCGGATCGCCTGCCCCAGCAGGCGCGCCACCGACAGCACGACGATCTTCTGGCACTTGGCACGTTCCGCCGTCAGCGGAATGGTGTTGGTGATCAGCAACTTGTCGATCGGCGACTTCTCGATGCGCTCGATCGCCGGACCGGACAGCACGCCGTGAATGGCGCACGCCAGCACACGGTCGGCGCCGTTGTCCTTCAGCGCCTGCGCCGCCTTCTGGATGGTGCCGGCGGTGTCGATGATGTCGTCGGCAATCACGCAGGTGCGGCCGGCGACCTCGCCGATCACGTTCATCACCTCGGCCGTGCCGTCTTCGCTGCGCCGCTTGTCGATCACGGCCAGTTCGGCGTCGAGCCGCTTGGCATAGGCGCGGGCGCGCTCGGCGCCGCCGGCGTCGGGCGCGACGATGGTCAGCTTGTCGTACGACTGGCGCGACAGGTAGTCGATGATGACCGGCGCGGCGAACAGGTGATCCACCGGCAGGTCGAAGAAGCCCTGGATCTGCGCCTTGTGCAGGTCCATGGTCAGCACCCGATTCACGCCCGACGCCGTCAGCACGTTGGCCACCAGCTTGGCGGAAATCGGCACCCGCGGCTTGTCCTTGCGATCTTGGCGGGCATAGCCGTAATACGGGATCACCGCGGTAATGCGCGCCGCCGACGAGCGGCGGAACGCATCGGTCATGATCATCAGCTCCATCAGGTGGGGATCCACCGGAGCGCAGGTCGGCTGGACGACGAAAACGTCGGTGCCGCGGATGTTTTCGTCGATCTGGAACGAGACCTCGGTGTCGGGAAAGCGGCGCAGGCGGGCCTGTCCGAGTTCCACGCCAAGGAACTCGGCAATCTCAGCCGCCAATTGCGGGTGAGCACTGCCTGAAAAAATCTTCAGATCGCCGAAACCGGTTGGTCGCATATCAAACAGTGCCCGCCGGAGGCTGGGCCAAACAAAACAGCTCGGGGCGAAGCCCTGCAAACTTGGTTGGGGCGGAAGGATTCGAACCTTCGAATACCGGCTCCAAAGGCCGGCGCCTTACCGCTTGGCCACGCCCCAACACCCTCACTCCGGGGCCCCCGCCACGCGTACTTTGCGTGGTGGAGTGGAAACTCTTATCGTAGCCGAGTTTACGGGAGTTGGGCAACCCGTCAATCCGACGATGCCGGTCTAATCCGCCTAAAGGCGGATGCTACATGAGGCGTCCGCCCTTTAGGCGGACCGTGCCCTACAACCCCACAGCCACCCGGCGGGCGTATTCGCGGCGGGCCATCGTGCGGGTGTGCAGCGACAGCCAGCCCGGCCTGGCCAGGTCGCTCGCCGTCCGGCGCGCGGCGTCGGCACGCTCGAACAGGCCGAAAACCGCCGATCCCGAACCCGACATGGCCGAGAAATTGGCGCCCGAGTCGAGCAGCGACTGGCGAATTCGTGCAATGGCGGGATGGTGGCGCACCACCGGCCCCTCGAGGTCGTTCCGCAGGGTGGCCGCCCACGACGGCCAGCCGGCCGGGTATGGCCGCGGTACCGGCTCTCGCAGGCGGCGGGATTCTTCGTCGAACCAGGTATAGGCGTCGGCAGTCGACACGCCGAAACCGGGGCGCAAGATGACCACGTGCACCGTCGGCAGGTCGGCCAGCGGATAAATGTCGTCGCCGCGACCAAGGCCAAGAGCAGTGCCGCCCACCAGGAAGTACGGCACGTCGGCGCCAAGCCGGGAGCCAATGCGCGTCAGCGTGGCCAGGTCCAGTTCCAGGTTCCACAGCTTGTTCAAGGCCAGCAGCGTCATGGCGGCGTCGGCGCTGCCGCCGCCCAACCCGGCCTCCATGGGAATGCGCTTACGCAAATCGATCGACACGCCGTGCGGAACAGTGGACCTGCCGGTGGCCACCCGGTGCAGCAGCGACGCCGCCTTCCACACCAGGTTGCGCCGGTCGGTCGGGATGTCCTCCTGATCGCAGACGATCGCCAAGGGACCTCGGCGGCGCGTGACGGTCACCGTGTCGAAGAGTGCAAGGCTTTGAAAGACGGTGCGCAGATCGTGATAGCCGTCGGGCCGTGTCCCCAGGATTCGCAGGTCGAGGTTGATCTTGGCAAAGGCCGGCAAGCTGACAGACGCCATCAGGGTTCCTTGGGCACGAGCGGGGCAACCGCGCGCAGCTCGTCGAGGGTCATCGGCTCGGCATCGTCGGGGACGTCGAGCGCGAAGGCGGCCGGGTTGATGGTGGTGTTGACCTCGAGCTCCCCCACCCGTGCCGTGACGTCGGTGGTCGGATCACCCGCCCGGCGCACGCGCACGACGCGGGGATAGCCGGCCAACTGTTCGGAGTAGTCGAGATGCCAGGGCCCGTAATCGGCGGCAGCCACGACCGGCCGTCCTTGGTGCAGGCGCAGATACGCGACTCGCTCGGGAGCCAGCGTCACCGCCTGCCAGCCACCGGGCCAGGAGCGCCCCTCGGCCGGGGCGGCATTGTCGGCCAGGCATCCCGACAGCATGAGACGTAGATCATCGGCACCCAGGGCCAGGCCGGTCAGCCGCTCGAGCACGGCCGACACCGGCGTGCTCTTCAGCACGCGGTCCTCGCGCGGCAGCAACAGCGTCGCGGTTTCGGCGCGGCCGGCCAGGATGAAGATCGGCGCGCCAAACGGCGCCACGCCCTCGAGCCGCACGTGCCCGCCGGCTTCGAGGCCGGCAATCACGCGCCCGCGAATGCGCTCGCCGCCGGCACGGCCCGACAACGACAACTCCGCGGTGAGCGAGCGAAAGCCGCGGCACGCGGTGGTCGCCTCCTGAAAGGTGGTAATGGCAGCCGGGTCGGGCGCCGGTGTCCCGGCCGGCCGCGCCGGCGTGCGGGCCGCGCAGGCCGGCAGCGCCAGCGCGATCGCCAGCGTCGCGTACAGGCGGCTCATTTCGATTTGGCGCGAGCGGCCTTGATCTTCTTCTCGATCGCGCCGCGGTCGATCTGTTCGCCGTCGCCGGCCAGGGCGCGCTCCCAAGCGGCAATGGCGTCGGCATTGCGGCCGCGGCGCGCGAGCACGTCGCCGTGGTGATCCTGGATCACCGAGTTGGCGGTCAGCGACGCGGCGGCCCGCGCCAGCGGCGCTTCGGCCTCGTCTGCCTTGCCTTGCTTGAACAGCGCCCAACCGAGGGTGTCGAGGTAGGACGGATTCTCGGGCTCGATCTTCACCGCGCGCTGGGCCAGTTCGACCGCCTCGGCCAGCCGTGTGCCGCGATCGGCAAACATGTAGCTCAGGGAGTTGAGCGCGCTGGCATTCAGCGGATCGTCGGCCACCAGCCGGCGCAGTTCCTTCTCGGCCTCGGCCAGCTTGCCGCCCGATTCGTAGGCGGTGGCCATGCGCATGGTCAGCACCTCGTCGTCGCCGAAGGTCTTGCGCGCCTGTTCGAGCATGCGCACGGCATCGTCGCTGCGTTTCTGCTCGGCGTAGAGGTCGGCCAGGCCGACCACGTACTCGCGGCTGGTCGGGTTCTTGGC
Organism: Vicinamibacterales bacterium; assembly: GCA_050247355.1. Taxonomy (GTDB): domain Bacteria; phylum Acidobacteriota; class Vicinamibacteria; order Vicinamibacterales; family UBA2999; genus 12-FULL-67-14b. The sequence continues at coordinate 14,092 of JBFWUK010000046.1, forward strand.
CGCGCCGGCTTCCATCAGTCGCAGGGCTTCGGCCGCCTTGCCGCCCTTCGCCAGCGCCTGCGCGTGCAGGCGCGTCATGCGCGGCTGGTCGGGATTGCGCGCCAGGTGCTCGCGGGTTAACGCCTCGGCGCGGTCGAAGCGGCGGGCCGCAAGGTTGGCCTGCACGAGATACGCGTCGATGTCGGGATCGCGAGGGGTGAGGCTCTTTGCCGAGCTGAACGCGGCGATCGACGCGTCCCACTGCGCCAGTTGCTGCTGCGCGATGCCAAGTTGGACCAGGACTGCGGCGCCCTCCATCTCGCGGCCCTTCGAACGGGCGATCGGGTCCTTGGCAAACGGCGCGACGACCTCGACCACCTGCTTGAAGTCGTAGCGGTCGAACAGGATCTGCACCACCGCGTAGAGTCCGGTCACGTTGGCCGGATCGGCCGCCAGGATCCGGCGGGCGGCCGCTTCCGCCGCCGCCAGGTCGCCGGCCGACCGCTCGACACTCGACAACAGGTACAACGCGCGCACGTCGTTGGGGCTCGCCTTCAGCACGGCGGCCAGCACCGCCCGCGCGCGGGGTGCGCCGTCTTCCACGTTCAGCAGGGCCGCCGCCAGCCGCAGCTGCACGTCCCGGTTCGGCTGGCGCATGGCGTTCATCGCCTCGCCGTAAGCGGCAACCGCATCGTCCCACTGGTTGCGGCGTTCGTAGAACTGGCCGAGCTGCGCCCAGTAGCGCGGGTTGATCTGCGCGGCGCTGGTGAGCGCCTGTTCGGCTTCATCGAACTTGCCGCTGGTCGCGTAGGCCTCGTACAAGAGGATCAACGGTTCGGCGGCCCATGGCGCCTGGGCCGACACCCGCTCGAGAATCGGCACCGCCTCCGCCGTCTTGCCGGCCCGCAGTTGCAGGCGGCCCAGCGTCATCTGCAAGTTGGGGTCAACCGCCATCAACGGCGACTTCTGGATCGCGACCAGGTGATCGATCGCCTTGAGCCGGGCGCCGGCCGCGGTTTCGCCACTGGGCAGCGGGCCGCCGCCCTCGGCCAACGCCGCGTAGACCTGGGCCAGCACGTGATGCGCTTCCACGTTGTCGGCATCGAGCTTGAGGGCGTTGTTGGCCTGCAGGACGGCGGACTGCGCCTGGTTCTGCCGCGCGTGAGCGCCGGCCATTTCGGCCGCGATCTCGGCGGAGCCCGGGTCGAGTTTCTGCGCGCGTTGCAGCGCCGCCATTGCGCCGGCGGTGTCACCGGCGGCTTCGAACCGGCGCGCCATCATGAACTCGTAAAACGCCTGCGCCTTGGCGTCCTCAGTCGGAGCCGGCGCCTGCCCGCCTTCGCTGCCGAAGGCAGCTTCGGCGAGGTCGCCCCGGAGCTCGCCCGGAGAGAGGCGAGGGGAAGCGGACGCCCACCCCGGAGTCGACACCGCCAGCACGACCAGTCCAACGCGAATCGAGTGCATGCCGCGATCTTACCCTGTGAGAACCCGGCTTGAACCTTGTGGTTTGCCCACGCGGCAGCGCGGCAGTGACCACTGCCGCCGCGTGATCAGGTGTAAGATTCGGTCATGCCCGTCGACGCCGAACTGCTGGAGATTCTCGCCTGCCCAGCGTGCAAGACCCCGGTCACCCTGGTCAAGGACGGCACGGCGCTCAAGTGCGCTTCCTGCCACCGCGTCTATCCCATCAAGGACGACATCCCGGTGATGCTGATTGACGAGGCGACGGTCGAGCCCTGAACATCCTTCTGATCCGGTTGCGCCTGATCGGCGACGTGGTGTTCACCACGCCGGCGATTGGCGCCCTGCGCCGGCGGTTTCCGTCCGCTCACATCACCTATCTCGTGGAAGCACCCGCCGAACCCGTGGTGCGTCATCACCCCGGCCTGGATGCGGTCGTGGTCGTCGACCGGCCGCGCGGCCTGGCGCGGTTGCGCTACGACTTGCGGCTGGCCCGGCAGTTGCGCGCCCGGCGATTTGACCTGGTGATCGATTTCCACGGCGGACCGCGCAGCGGCTTCCTGGCGTGGGCCAGCGGCGCGCCGCAGCGCATCGGCTACGCCCTGCCGGGCCGCCAGCTCGCCTACACGACCCGCGTGCCGTGGTCACGATCGCTGGTGCCGCCGCGGCACTCGGTGCTCAACCAGTGGGACCTGATTGCTCCGCTCGGGATTGATCCGCCGTCGGGCGCCGCCGATCCGGTGGTGATGCCGATCGATGCGGACGCCGCGGCTCGCGTCGGCTCGCGGCTGGCCGCCGCCGGCGTCGCCAGTGATGCGCCGATCGTCGTCTTGCACGTCAGCGCCGGCAATCCGTTCCGGCGCTGGCCGGCCGTGTCGTTTGCCGAGGTGGCGGCGCAACTGGCCGCCGCCGACCGCGCGCGCCGGATCGTCGTGACGTCGGGGCCTTCGGAGGCAGAAGCCGCCGAGGCGGTGGCGGCCCAGGCGCGGGCGCTGGCGGGCGACGCCGCTGCCGGCATTGTGCGCACCGGCGAGTTCGACCTCTCGGAACTGCGCGCGCTGGTCGGCCGGGCGGTGCTGTATATCGGCGGCGACAGCGGCCCGTTGCACATCGCCGCCACCAGCGCCACGCCGGTGGTGGCGCTGTTCGGCCCCACGCTGCCAGAACGGTCGATGCCGTGGCGCAGCCCGGACGTCGGCGGCGTGGCGGTCGATGCCGGGCCGTTGCCGTGCCGCCCCTGCCACCAACGGCACTGCGTGCCCGGCGACTTTCGCTGCCTGGCCGGGATTTCGCCTACCATGGTGATCGCAGCAGCGCAGACGCTGCTGCGAAGTGAAAAGTGAAGAGAGCAAGTGAGTAGTGAGCGACCTCAAGTAGCAGGATGACGACCTTCTCCCTTACCGCCGGCATGCCGCCCCGCGATCGCCTCGAGCAAATCGGGCTGTTCGCGCTGGTTGGCATCGTCGCGACCATGCAACTGTCGATTGCCGCGGCGCAAATCCTGTTGACGGTCGCGATTCTGGCCTGGCTGGCCTCGCACGTGACCCGCGGCGAGCGGCTGCAGGCGCCGTCGTTTTTCTGGCCGCTGGTCACCTACGCGGCGTTGACCCTGGCCTCGGCGGGCTTCTCGCTCGATCCGCAAGTAAGCTTCACCGACTGCAAGCAACTGGTGCTGCTGATGCTGGTGCCGGTCACCTACGACCTGGCGCGCGGCGCGCGCGCCAACTCGGTGCTCAGCATCATCCTGACCATCGGCGCGGCCAGTGCCTTCGTTGGCATCGTCCAGTACGGCGTCCTCAACTTCGATGGCCTCGGCCGCCGGCCGCAAGGCACGCTGTCGCACTGGATGACCTACTCGGGCACGCTGATGCTGGTGATCTGCGCCGCCACCGCCCGGCTGCTCTACGGCACCTCGGGACGGTTGTGGGCGGCATTCGTGATGCCGGCGCTGCTGGTGGCCTTGAGCCTGACACTGACGCGCGGTGCCTGGGTCGGCGTCGCCGTCGGCGTGGCGGTGCTGTTCCTGAGCAAAGACTTCCGGCTGCTGGCGCTGATTCCGATTGTCATCATTACCGGCATCCTGCTGGCGCCGCAGGCGCTCACCGACCGCGTCTATTCGATCTTCGATCGCAACGACCTGACCAGCCGCGATCGCGTGGCCATGCTGCAGGCCGGGGTGGCGATCGTGAAGGACTACCCGCTGATGGGCGTCGGGCCGGACCAGATCGAGCGGGTCTATCCCTACTACCGCGTGCCCGACGCGGTGAAGCCGACCAACCCCCACCTCCACAACGTGCCGATGCAGATTGCCGCGGAGCGCGGCTTGCCGGCGCTCGGCGCCTGGCTCTGGTTCATCGGCTCGGTGACCCTTGGCCTGTTCAAGCTGTTGCGCCGCTCACGCCACAAGAGCCTGGCCGCGGCCGGGCTCGGCGCGGTGGCGGCCATGCTCGCCGCCGGCCTGACCGAATACAACTTCGGCGACTCGGAATTCCTGATGCTGCTGCTGGTGATGATCACGCTGCCGTTTGCCGCCAACCGTGACGGGGGGCTGCCGTCGTGAGCGCCACCCTGCTGCCCGAGATTGCCGCGGCGCGGGCGCACGAACTGATCGACCGCTTCCCATCGCGGCGCATCACGGTGCTTGGCGACGTCATGCTCGACCGCTTCGTCATTGGCCGGGTCAGCCGGATTTCTCCCGAGGCGCCGGTGCCCGTGGTGGTGTTCGATCACGAAGAGTGGCGCCTGGGCGGCGCCGCCAACGTGGCCCACAACCTGCGCGCGCTCGGCGCCGCCGTCGACTTGATCGGCGTGGTCGGGGCCGACGAAGCCGGCATGCAACTGAAGAACGAACTGGCGGCCACCGGCATTCACGCCACCGGGCTCATCACCGACATCGAACGGCGGACCACCACGAAGATGCGCGTGGTGACGTCGCGCAACCAGCAGGTGGCACGGGTCGACTACGAATCGGACCACGAGGTCGGGCCGGCGATCGAAGAGGCACTGGCCGCCCAGGTCGAGATGCGCGCGAAGTCGGCGCAAGTGATCCTGGTTTCGGACTACCAGAAGGGCGTCGTGACTCGCCGCTCGATGGCGCAGGTGTCTGCCTACGGTCAATCGGCCGGCATCCCGGTGATCGTCGATCCGAAGGTGCCGCACATCGACTACTACGCCGGCGCCACGCTGGTCACGCCGAACCACGTCGAGGCCGAGAGCGCCACCAACATCCGGATTGAATCGCACGACGATGCCCGGCGGGCGGCGGAGGCGTTGCGCAAGCGGCTGGGCGTGGAGAACGTGGTGATCACGCGCGGCGAACACGGCATGTGGCTCACTCACGCCGGGGTCGACGGCTACTTGCCGGCGTCCGCGCGCGAAGTGGCCGACGTGACGGGCGCGGGCGACACCGTGATCGCAACACTGGCCCTGGCCATCGCCGCCGGCGCCAACATGGCCGAAGCGGCGCGGATTGCCAACGAGGCCGCCAGCATCGTGGTCGGCAAGTTCGGCGCGTCAACGGTCACGCCTGACGAACTCAAGACCCGCTTTCCTGGATAGGCCGTGTCAGGGCGCGGTCGCCCCCGGGTACCCCATGCGGACAATGCCGCTCTTGACGTCACCAACCGAACCCTTCGTCAGCCAGTCGAGCGACGCCTTGAACATCAGCAGGCGGTTCTTCTCCCACATTGCGTTGTGCGACGAGCAGCCGAGGTCGATCAGCGCCTTCTGGCTCGAGCCCAGGTCGTCATAGAGCGGCCGCACCCGCTCGGGTGTGACCTGCTTGTCGTGCACGCCGGCGATGATCAGCGCCGGCAGCTTCGTCGCCGCCGCCATGGCCGCATTCCATCCCCACGTGGTGGTCGACGGCGCGCGGCGGACGCCGGGCCCCCAGGTGGCGCCGACGGGATCGGATGCCAGCATGTCTGCCCACACCGCCTCGCGAACCGACGGTTCGACCTGGCCGGCACAGCCAACCTGCCGATCCCAGTTGGCGTTGAAGTCTGCTTTCGACTGCGTGTTGAACGCGACGCCGGCACGCGGCAATTCGGGCGGCACGGCCGCCGCATTGCGGTTGTAGGCCGGCGCCAGCAGCACCATCGAGCGCACCTTCTCGGGATGCTGCGCCGCGTAGCCGCCCGCCCGCGGACCACCGAGCGACCACGCGACCAGGCTGACCTGCTCAACCCTGCGCAACGCGCGGATGTAGTCGACGACGGTGTTGATGTCGTTCCAGTCGGATCCGATATTGGTGAGTTGATTCGGATAGGTCGGCGCACACGGCGCCGCCAGCAGCGTGGGCACAAACTGCTTTTGCTGTTCGGGCGACAGGTTACAAGGGTCGTTCATCGGCGCCGGCCGGGTCGAGCGTCCGTAGCCGGTGGTGTCCATGGAGAACACGTCGAAGCCGGCTTCGGCCAGGTAAGCCATCCAACTGTAACCGGGCGCACCCGGATCGAAGGCGACCTCGGCCGGCGTGCCGGCACCGTGCACGAACAGCACCACGCGATCGGCCGCCGGGGCGGCAGCACCGGCCTTCTGTCGCTCGCGCACGTAGATGTT
>JBFWUK010000046.1:20191-27801 GCA_050247355.1 Vicinamibacterales bacterium
CTGCTGCCCGAGTTGCCAAGCCGGGCGATCACCTGGCCCCGCGTGACGCGGTCGCCGGCCTTCACCAGCAGGCTGCCCCGCCGCAGGTGCTCGTAGAACGCAAAGCGGCCCTGGCCGAGGTCGAGCGCCACGTAGTTGCCGCTCGCGATCTCCGGCGCCATCGGCGCCGGCAATTTCACCGGCGGATCGGCGTTCTCGGCCACGTCGTCCATGGCCCGAACGACCGTCGCATCCGCGACGGCGAGCACTTCATCGCCGTACCCGTTCCAGTCGGGCGGGCGGCGTCCCGGCTCAGTGGCGACGCCGTCGGCCGGCAGACGAATCCAGTCGATCGCGAACCGCGACGGAATGCGGGCCTGTCCATCAAGCGTGTAGATCGCCGTGCGGTGGCCGCCCATCAGCAGCGGATCGTAGATCGCCGTCCACGGTCCTCCGCGAACAGGCGGGTCCAGCACCACTGGATCGATCCGGGACACCGCCACCGCGGCCGACGAGACGACCATGCGAACGGCGCCAGCCGGCCGCCGCAACTCCAGCTCGACGCGGTGCTGCAGCGACGCTGGCGGCGCCACGCCATCTGGCAGCTCGATCCAGAGGTAGACGACGGCGCGCATGCCGGGCGCAATCACCTCGGGCGCGTCATAGGGTCGCGCCAGCCCGGGCCGGCCGAGCCGCCGTCTCAGTTCGTCCGGCGCGTAATCGGCAATCGGAGCCCCGCCCGGCGCGGACAGCACCTGCACGCGCGACACCGCGACGCTGGCCGCCTGGAAGTTGGTGGCGTGCAGTTCGTAGGCCACCACACTCCGGCCGTTGATTCGCACAACGGCCGGCGGCACCGGCACCATCAGGTCAATGGTGCTCACGAGCGGCGCCCGCTGCTGGGCAGCGAGCGGCCAGGCGAGGCACGCGAGCAGGGCCAGGGCAACGCGGCTCATCGAAAGGTCGCAATCTCGCCGAGTGGCTTCTTGGTGATGTCGGGCACGGTCGCGCCCTTGGCCGGATAGCCCACCACCAGGATCAGGAAGGCGCGTTCGCGCGCGGGCCGGTCGAGGATCTCGTTGAGGAACCCCATCGGGCTTGGCGTGTGGGTCAGCGACACCAGCCCGGCGTGATGCACGGCCGTGATCAGGATGCCGGTGGCGATGCCCACCGACTCTTGCGTGTAGTAGTGCTTCACCTTGCGTCCGTCAGGCAGCTCGCCGTAGCTCTCGGCGAAGATCACGATCAGCCACGGCGCCGTCTCCAGGAACGGCTTGTGCGCGTCGGTGCCGAGCGGAGCCAGCGCGTCCAGCCACTCCTGGGGCGCCTTACCGCCGTAGAACGCCCGCTCTTCTTCCTCGGCGCCCTCGCGAATCCGCTGCTTGAGCGCCGGATCGCTCACCGCCACGAAGTGCCACGGCTGCAGGTTGGCGCCGTTCGGGGCGGTACCGGCTGCGCGAATGCAGTGCTCGATCACCTCGCGCGGCACCGGCCGGTCCGCGAAGTCGCGAACGGTTCGCCGGCGCCTGACGTCCTCGTAGAACGCCGACGCCCGGCTGGTCATGGTTTCGGCATCGAACTCTTGATACCCGGTCAGTGCTACCGACGGTGCCATCTCACGCTCCTAGTCGTCTTCGAACGAGAAGGCGACGACGACGCGCGCGCCTTCTTCCTTGCTGCCGCGGATCCTCTTGGGCACCGGCAGAAATCCTTCGCCGGTTTTCGAGCGCCACACGCTGGTGTCCCACTCCACGCCGTCAACCGAGGCGTGCACCGGCGTGCGCGCCCACGCGCGAGTGATGGGTGGCGTCAGCTTCTTCGGCACGGTGACATACGTCCAGCCGCCCTTGCCGGGAATGCGCTTGAGCGTCGCCGTGAAGCGCCGCGAACCCGGGACGGCGCGCGTCACCAGGCCGCCCACCACAGCGTCAGCATGAACGCGGGCAGCGACGCGATGAGATAGACCATGCCCACCGCCGCGCTCTTGCCGACGATCGATGCCCAGCCGCCGCCATAGACGGAGCGGAAGGCTCGCAGCAGGTAGACGATGAGCACGAGCAGCACCACGCTCGACACGGCGAGCGCCAACGTCACCGATTCGCTGAACTTGGCAATTTCGGTGATCGTCAGGGCGAGAAAGGCAAAGGCGTGAAGATGAACGGCAAAAACCAATGAGGTGGGAAACGTCCGGCCGCGGAAGAACAACGCGACGATGGCGGCAAAGACCGGCAGCATGGCGAAGAACACCCGCGGCATGGTGGTGAAAATGCGGGCGCGAAAGCCGGCGGGATCCTCGGCCACGGCGCGCAACACCGGCCGCAACAGGCGCGGCGACTCGTTCAGGCGGGCCATGATCTCTTCCCGCTCCTGCGGTGTGACCATTGGGTCGCTGCTCGAACCTGACAAGCCGATCCGCACGCCGGGAACCACCAGCTCGCTGCCACCCGCATCAAGAGTGGGCGCGGCGGCGGCCACGATGAAATAGAGAACGCTGACGATCAGGTAGACGCGCAGCGGCGGCAGGTAGTGAGCGCGGCGGCCGTCGAGATACTCACGGGTCAGGAATCCCGGCCGGGCCAGGCCGCGCAGGGTGGCCAGGAGGCGGCCGTCGTAGCCCGACAACTCGTGCCACGCGTCGCCGGTCAATTCGGCCACGGTGGGATTGGCGGGAATCGCCCGCTGGCCGCAGGAAGAACAGAACGGTCCGGTCAGGGGACCGCCGCAGTTCAGGCACGTGGCCGACGCAGCCGGCACCGTCGCCATTCAGCGATCCACGATCGGCAGGTAGGCGCGCCACGGCCCAATCGCGTCGCGATAGCGCTTGGCCATGACCCGCGTCGTCTGCGCGGTGTGCCCCAGGTCATGCACCACCCACGTTGACAACAGCTGGCGCAGCGTCACGGTACCGAACGCCGGATGTTCGCCCGTCAGTGCGAGGTGGTGGTCGGTCAGGTTCCAGCCGCGCAGCGTTTGCAGGTTGCCGGCCCGGAGGCTGGCGAACTCGTCGAGCAGCTCCGCGACGGTCTTGCCCGCGCTCTCCCGCGCCTGCGCGAAGCGGTCGTATGGCTCGAAACGCCGGCTCACCCCCTGCGCCAGGATGATCTGCGCGCGAGGAATCCAGTCGGCCCGCTCGCCGTGAATCAGGTGCCCGAGGTTGTCAAACGGCGTGAACGTGTCGGGACCTTCGCTGCACGTCACCCACCCGTCTGGCAATCCGCCAAGCAAGGCACGGAACGTGGCCGGCGTCCGCTCGAGCACCGCGATTGCATCCACCAGTTCAAAGCTCATGTTGGCGAACCTCAGCAGCCGCGCGCAGAAAACCATACGGCAGGCTCGCCCGATGCGGCGTGCGCAGGCAGCCAGCCGAGGCCGACGACCTCGGGCGGGCCGAACGACCAATGCTGATCGACCTCGATGGCGGCAACCGGCGGCGTCGCGCCGGGCGCCGCAAACAGGCTGACCGATGCCGGCTCGAAAGGATGGCCCGGGCCGTTGCCGAAGACCTCCGGCAACGCGAGCAAGCCGAGCACCCGATCCGGGGCGGCCACCGTGGACGGCGTGCCGAACCCGGCCGCATTATCGGCGGTCTGGCTCCAGGCGATGACCGGCGCCAGCAGGACCACGGCAACGGCGCGGGCGATCACTGTCCGGCTGCCTCGATGTACTGATCGACGTTCTTGGCCAGCACGTCGAGCGGCACGTTGCCGCCGAGCACGAGGGCGTCGTTGAACGCCTTGACGTCGAACTTCGCGGCCAGCGCCGTGGTCGCGCGCTCGCGCTGGCGGTTGATCTCGCTGTGCCCGACCTTGTAGCCGCAGGCCTGCCCCGGCCATGAACAGTAACGGTCGACCTCGCTCGCCACCTCCATGGGATTGGAGCCGTTGACCTCGACGAAGAACCGCACGCCCTGGTCGCGCGTCCAGCGCTTGGCGTGAATGCCGGTGTCGACGACCAGCCGGCAGGCCCGGAAGGCCAGCGCCTGCAGGTAGCCCAGCTGCCCGATCGGATCGCTGGCGTAGGCGCCGAGCTCGTCGGCCAGTTGCTGGGCGTAGAGCGCCCACCCTTCGGAGTAGGCGTTGAACGCCAGCAGCTGCCTGATGAGAGGCATCTGGTGCGTGCACTCACCTTGCAGGATGTGGCCGGGTATCGACTCGTGGAACGTCAGGTCGGCCAGGCTGTACTTGCTGTGCAGGGCCGGCGTCCGCAGGTTGATCCAGTACTTGCCGGGAATCTTGCCGTCGATCGAACCGGCGCCGCCGTAGGCAGTGGGCGCGCCGGGCTCTTCCTCGGGCGGCAGCCGCTTCACCTCCATGTTGGGGTCGACCAGCGTGTTGAAGGCGCGCGGCAACTGCGCCCGGATCCAGGTGAGCCGCTCCTGGATGAACGCCAGGATCTCCTCGCGCCCCTTGTCGCCATCCGAGAACTGGTACTTGGGATCCTTCGCCAGCGCGTTCATGCGATCGCCGACGGTGCCCTTGGTGTAGCCGGCGCCCTTCAGGATGGTGTCCATGCGCGCGTGCAGTGTCTGCAGTTCGCTCTGCCCCATGGCATGCACCTCGTCCGGTGTCATGCTCGTGGTGGTCGACGCCTTCAACGCCCAGCGGTAGAAGTCGTCACCGCCCGGCCTCGCCCACATCCCGGCATCGTCCTTGGCGACGGCGCGCTGCGCCTCGAGTTCGGCGATCTGCCGGTCAAGGGCCGGCGCGATCTCCTGCGCGGCGATGGTGCGCGCGCGCTCGGCCCAATTGCCGGGAATGGTCCTGGTGCGGCGGGCGATCGACTCGACGAGTGAACCGCCCTCGCGCGCGTTCGCCGCCGACAAGCGCATTTGCGAGAGCGCCTTGTCGATCAGGAACGCGGGCGGCACTAGCCCCTTGCCGCGCGCGGCCTGGATGCGTCCCAGCTCGCCGTCCAGTTGCCGCCCGAACGACTGCAGCCGCGAGAGATACGCTTCGGCATCGTCCGCGGTGTTGACCGGATGGTCGCTGTCGAGGAACCGCGGCAGATCGAGGTAGGCGCCGACGTTCTGGATCACGACGTACGGGGTGTTGCGCCAACTGCCGACGGTGATGTCGCCGTACGGCAGCGCGAAGCCCTCGGCCGCCAGGCCGTAGGCGCTGCGCACCACTTCGACGCTGGTCCGCATGGCATGCGAGAGCCGGGAGGTGTCGAAGGCCTTCGCTCGCTCCAGGTCATGACGAACCTGTTCGGCGATCTTCTGCTGGCCGGCGGCAGACCGGTCCGCCAGCTGCGACCGCAGCGCCGCCCGGGCGCCGGTGTCGATGCCGAGGGTGGTGGCGCCTTCCGGCGCGAACCGCAGGTAGCTCTCGCCAATCTCGTCCAGCAGGGCCAGCGCGTCGGCATCTGGATTGGCGGCCGCCGGTGCGGGCGACGGCGTGCTGTTGCAGCCGTGCATCAGCGGCAGGGCGGCCGTCGCGGCAAGGGCGGCCAGGGCTTCGCGGCGGTTCATCAAGGGCATGTCCATCCGCTGATTCTAACGTCGGGCGAACGTCCAGGCGAGAATGCGACTCTTCTTCTGCCCCTGTGCCATGTCGAGAACCTGCACGTCGGCGGCATTCGCCGTCTCCAGCGCGCGACGCAGCGCCGGCAGATGGTCGCTCTTCGAGACCAGGGTCGTGAACCAGCGACACAGCCCGGGCCGGCTGGCGCTTTCGGCGATCATGCGTCGAACGAACGCCAGTTCGCCGCCGTCGCACCACAACTCGCCCGCCTGGCCGCCGAAGTTCAAGCGCGACGACCCGGACCGTGCCTGCCCCAGGTTGTGCTGCTTTCGCCGGCTGCCCGCCGCCGCCGCTGCTGCCGACGCGTGAAAGGGAGGGTTGCACATCGACAGGCCGAACGTCTCGCCCGGCTTGACCACACCGTCGAAGCAGGCCTGCCGTGATGCCTGCCAGCGGAGTTCGATCAATTCCGGCAGCGGTGGATTGGCGGCCACCAGGTTTTTCGCCCACTCCAACGCGACCCGATCGACGTCAGTGCCGACAAAGTGCCAGCCGTATTCACGCGCCCCAATCAGCGGGTAGATGCAGTTGGCGCCGGTACCGATGTCCAGAACGTGCACGGGCTGCCGACGCGCCCCTCGGGCTGCACCCACGCCGGGAAGGTCCGCGATGCGGTGGAGGTAGTCGCTGCGCCCGGGAATCGGCGGACACAGGTAACCCGGCGGGACATCCCAGGTGTTGATGCCATAGGCGTCCTTCAGCAGCGCCTGGTTGAGCGCCTTGACGGCGGCCGGATTCGCGTAGTCGATCGACAGGTCGCCGTAGGCGTTCGGGCCGACGAAGCGGCTCAGCCTGGGGCTGCGGGCTACCAGGCGCGCGAAGTCGTAGCCGGCGCGGAACCGGTTCCGCTCGTGCAGTTGTTCCTTGGCGGTCTGTCTGATCACGCCCTGTTCGTTCCGGAGTCACGCACCAATTCGCTATCATCTTAGTGTGACCACGCTGGTCCGGACGGAACGTCCCCACGATCACGACCTCGGCACGCTGCGGGCGCGGGTGTCGGAGCTCGGCCAGATGCAGGCCGAGCGCGCCGCGGCACTGGCCGGCATACAGGCTGACCTTGCGGCGTTCAAGATCCGCTACCGCCAGGAGGTCGGCCTGCTGCACGAGGAGCTGGATCGGCTGGAACTGGCGCTGGCGGAAGCCGAACTTGGCGAGCTGGCGAAACGTGCCAATACCGACGCCGCGGCCGATGCTCCGCCCGCCGCCGCCCGACCGGAACCCCAGCCGCGATTCACCACCGACGCGGTGCGCAAGCTGTTTCGCGATGTGGCCAAGGCGATTCATCCAGACCTGGCGCGCGACGAAGACGCGCGCGACCGGCGCCACTCGCTGATGATCGAAGCCAATCGCGCCTACGCACTGGGCGACGAGCAGCAACTGCGCGGCATTCTCGAGGCGTGGGCACGCAGTCCGGAGGCCATTGAAGGCAGCGATGAAGGCGCGGCGCGGTTGCGGCTGGAGCGGCGGGTGGCGCAGCTCGAGGAGCAGCTGCAACTGCTCGACGCCGACCTGGCGGCGTTGCAGGAGTCACCGATGTGGCAACTGAAGGCGATGGTGGATGCGGAGGCAGCCCGGGGCAAGGACCTGGTGAAAGACATGGTCCGGCGGCTCAGGCGCGACATCCTGGTCGCCACCAACCGGCTCGAGGCACTGCAGCCGCCGCGCTAACGGGTCATCCGCGCCGCGCGTCACCGCTTCGGCGAGTCCCCAGTCACCGCCGCAGGATCTTCTCCATCGCCCTGCCCTTGGCCAGTTCGTCGATCAGCTTGTCCAGGTAGCGGACCTTTCGCATCAGGGGATCGTCGATCTCCTCGATGCGAACGCCGCACACCACGCCCTTGATCAACGACGTGTTCGGATGCAGCCGTGGCGCCTGGGCAAAGAAGGTCGCGAAGTCGGTCGCCTGTTTGAGCTGCCGCTGCAGTCCCGCCTGGTCGTACCCGGTCAACCAGCAGATGATCTGATCGACCTCCGCCTTCGTGCGGTTCTTGCGTTCCGCCTTCTGGACGTAAAGCGGATAGACGTTGGCGAACTTCATTGCGGCGACGCGGTCTTCGGTCTTCACGGCTGCTCCTGCAGGTGATGATCGCACTAGAACACTGGCCTAGC
>JBFWUK010000047.1:0-27632 GCA_050247355.1 Vicinamibacterales bacterium
TCGACGCCATCACCGCCACCATCATCGGCGTGATGCCGGCGGCCTACCGCGGATTCTCGCAGGATCTCTCAACCGACTTCATCATTCCCTTCAACGCTCATCGCCCCTCGTCTGGCGGCTTCATGTACCTCGGCCGGCTGCGGCCCGGGGCGACGGTGGAACAACTCGGCGCCCAGATCCGCACGTTGTGGCCGTCGCTGCTCGAGGCGGTGCTGCCGCCGAGTCCGACGCGGGCGCAGACGCTCGCCGAATCGAGCGGCGGCGTGGAGTCGGCCAGTGGCGGCTTTTCGACGCTGCGCCGGCTCTACACTTCGCCGGTTCGCCGTTTGACGGTGCTCGCCGCCGTGTTGCTTCTGCTGGTGTGCGTCAACGTGGGTGGATTGCTGGTATCGCGCATTGCGGCCCGCTTGCCGGAGATAGGCGCCATGCGTGCGCTCGGCGCCACATCGATGCGAATCGCGCGGCCCCTCGCCGCTGAGTGCGCCGTCTACGCGGTAGCCGGTTCCCTGCTCGGTATCCCTCTGGCCTACGTCGGCGCCGCGGCCTTTGCCAGCCTGCTGCCCATTGGCAACATGGCGTGGACCATGAACACCACGCCCGATCCAGTGGTGATGGCCGGCGTGGCCGGCGTCTCGCTGGTGGTGGCGCTGCTCATCGCGGCGCTGCCGATCGCGCTGGCAGTCCGGCGCGGCCCGCAGATGCGCAGCGAGCGCAGCGTGTCGCGCGCCACCAGCCGGTGGGCGCAGGCACTGCTCGTCGCCCAGGTCGCTGTGACGGTGGTGCTCGTCTTCTCATGCGGTCTCGTCTTACGCTCGTTCAACAGCCTCCGCACTACCGACCTGGGATTTGACGCCTCTCGGTTCCTTTCGCTTCGTCTCGCCTCAAATCCTGGGGGCTACCTGGGGATGAACGCCGCAACCTACTACCAGGACCTTGTCGCACGAGTCGCGGCACTTCCCGGTGTCGAGTCGGTGGGCTTGGCGCGCTATTTCGGCACCATCAACGCACAGCTTCCTGAGCAGCCGGTCGGCTTTGCCGACCAACCTGAAGCCACGGCTGGTGGAGCCACTGAGTTCATCTCGCCGGGGTTCTTCGCGACCGCCGGCGTACCGCTGCTGAGGGGACGTGACGTCGCGTGGAGCGACGTGCCGGACAGTCCACGCGTCGCGGTCGTCAGCGAGAGCCTGGCGCGGTCGCTGGCTCCTGATGGCGACGTCATCGGACTGGTAATCCGGCACGGGACCAGCCCGGCCACCGCGAAGTTACAGATTGTCGGTATCGCCGGCAACCTCAGCATGGGCAACTACCGTCGCACGGACCCGCGGATTATCTATCTGTCGTCGGTTCAGACCGGCGACACCGCGTTTGCCACGGTGCACGTCAGGACGGCTGGTCCGCCACTGCCACTGGCGCAGGCGGCATCGGCGGCCGTTGCCAGTCTCGGCCGCGAGCACGTCCGCGGCGTCTATACCGACGTGCTCTTCTCGAACAGCATCGTCGCCGAGCGGATGGGCAGCATGGTCAGCGGCGCGGTAGCGCTGCTGGCGCTGGCGATCTCCGGCCTTGGCCTGTTCGCGTTGATGGCGCACACGGTGGAACGACGGACACGGGAGATCGGCATCCGGCTCGCGATCGGCGCCACGCCAGCGAGCGTGTCCAGGCTCGTTTTGCGCCAGGCATTCACGCTGGTCGCCGCCGGACTCGTGGTGGGTCTGCCGGCCGCGGTTGGCGCCGCATCCGTCGTCCGGTCGCTGTTGTACGAGGTATCCACCACCGATGCCGTGACCATTACCGTGAGCGCACTGGTGCTGCTGGGTACTGGCGCCGTGGCCACGGCGTTGCCTGCCGCACGCGCCGTCCGGGTAGACCCTGCGACGGCTTTGAGAGCGGAGTAAACACATGGCGACAACGAATTCACCTCTGGTTGCCTTGTTCCTGGCCCTCGGCCTCCAGCTGACCAACCTGACGCCCTCGTCGCCGCGAATGAATCAATTCGAGGATCCCGCGGGCGCCAGCTGGAAGGTGTTCGCCGTCGACAGCCACGACACCGGCCCCATGGCCGTCGTCCAGGTGGAAGAAGTGCGCCAGCAGAACCCGCCGAGCCAGTGGGCCGTCAGGGTTCAAAACCGCGGGCAGATGCCGGTGCTGTCGTACCGCATGGCGGCGGCGGTGGTGACCGGCGACAACAAGATCAAGGGCACCCAGCTCTTGCAGGTGGTCAAGAACCTGAAACCCGGGCAGGTCTCGCGGCAGCAGATCAAGATCTTCCCGACCATTCTCAACCCGACCGACCGGGTGGTGTTCTATCTCAGCGAAGTGACCACGGATGTGGCGCCGTGGAAGGCTGACAAGGACGGGGTCGCCACGTTAATCAGAACCGTTGCAGCGCGATTTCCGGTGCCCTAGTTCGATCACCGCTCGTTAACACGGAATTAACACGCCAGAAACTACCGCGAAATCCCCGGCGCGTACGCTAGGAACCATGTTGCTGTTACCCATTCGACACATCGTCGCCGCTGTCCTGCTGGCCGTAACGCTTGCCGCCTGTGGCGGCGGCTCTTCGTCCGGCACTACCTCATCGGGAGGCACGGCGCTGGTCACGCTCGACGGGTCCAGCACGGTTTTCCCGATCAGCGAGGCCGTCGCGGAGGAATTTCAGAAAGCCGTCCAGAACGTCAACGTGACCGTGGGTATCTCCGGCACGGGCGGCGGCTTTCAGAAATTCTGCCGCGGCGAAATCGACATTGCCGACGCTTCGCGGCCGATTAGCGCCAGCGAAGTGGCGGCCTGCGAAAAGTCCGGCATCGGCTACATCGAGCTGCCGGTGGCCTACGACGGCATCGCCATCGCGGTGCACCCGGCGGCGAGCTGGGTCGACAAGATTACCGTCGCCGAGCTGAAGACCTTGTTCGCGCCGGAAGCCCAGGGCCAGGTCAAGAAGTGGAACCAGGTGCGCGCCTCGTGGCCCGACCGTGAAATTCACCTGTTCGGCGCCGGCGTCGACTCCGGCACCTACGACTACTTCACCGAAGCCATCACCGGCAAGGCCAAGTCCAGCCGCGGCGACTTCACCTCGAGCGAGGACGACAACGTGCTGGTGCAGGGCATCAGCAACGACGAGCTGGCGCTCGGCTTCCTGCCCTTTGCCTACTACGAAGAGAACGCCTCGCGCCTGAAGCTGGTGCCGGTGGATGACGAGAATGCCGACAACGGCGCCGGCCCAATCTCGCCGAGCCCCGACACGATCAAGACCGGCACCTACCAGCCGCTGTCGCGGCCGGTGTTCATCTACGTCGGCCAGAAGGCCGCGGAGCGGCCCGAAGTGCGGCAGTTCGTCGAGTTCTACCTCAAGAACGCCGAAACGCTGGTTCGCGAAGTCAACTACGTCGGCCTCGGCGCCGAAATCTACGGCATGGTGACCGACCGCTTCGCCAAGCGCCACACCGGCTCGGTGTTCTCGGGTCAGAACACGGTCGGCGTAACCATCGACCAGCTGCTCAGCAAGGAACGCGCGCAGTAGCGCGCCGGCATGTCAACCCGGACGCTCGAGTGGATCATCGAGCGGGCGCTATTTCTCTGCGCAGCGCTCTCGGTGGTGACAACCGCCGGCATCATCGCCGTGCTCGCGTTTGAAACCTACGAGTTTCTACGCGAGGTACCGGTGCTCGACTTCCTGACCGGCACCGAGTGGACGCCGCTCTTCGCCAACCAGCAGTTCGGCGTGCTGCCGCTGGTGGCCGGCACCATGCTGGTGTCGGCCATCGCCATGGTGGTGGCGCTGCCCATGGGCCTGCTGTCGGCGGTCTACCTGAGCGAGTACTCGCCCAGCGGCCTGCGCCGGGTCGTGAAGCCGGTCCTCGAAATCCTGGCCGGCGTGCCGACGGTGGTCTACGGCTACTTCGCGCTGACCTTCGTGACGCCGCTGCTGCAGCAGATCTTTCCCACCTTGTCGGGATTCAACGCGCTCAGCCCGGGCCTGGTGATGGGGCTGATGATCCTGCCGCTGGTGTCGTCGCTCTCGGAAGACGCCATGCGGGCGGTGCCGCAAGGGCTGCGCGAGGGTTCGTACGCGCTGGGCGCCACCCGCATGCAGACCGCGCTGAAGGTGGTCGTCCCGGCCGCGTTTTCGGGCATCACCGCCGCGTTCATCCTGGCGGTGTCACGGGCCATCGGCGAGACGATGATCGTCGCGATTGCCGCCGGCCAGCAGCCGCGGCTGACCGGCAATCCCTTCGTCCCCATCGAAACCATGACCGCCTACATCGTTCAGGTGTCGCTCGGCGACACGCCGCAGGGCACCATCGAGTACCGGACCATCTTCGCGGTCGGCATGCTGTTGTTCCTGCTGACCTTCGGCCTCAACCTGATCAGCACGTGGCTGCGCGAGCGCTTCCGCGAGGAGTACGCATGAGGAAGCAGGCCGACCTCGCCTTCCAGGTGATCTCGGCGTCGACGCTGGTGGTCGCCCTGGCGGCCCTGGCGGCGCTGGTGTTCGACATCGTGTCCGACGGCGCACCGCGCCTGAGCTTTGCGTTCCTCACCAACATCGCGTCGCGCCACGCCGAGCAGGCCGGCGTCTACCACGCGCTGATGGGCAGCATCTGGGTCATCGCCCTGACCGGCGCGCTGGCGCTGCCGATCGGCGTCGCCGCCGCCATCTACCTCGAGGAGTACGGCACCCGCAGCCGGTGGGCGCGCTTCATCGAGTTGAACATCTCGAACCTGGCGGCGGTGCCGTCGATCATCTACGGCCTGCTCGGCCTGGGCCTGTTCGTCCGCTTCCTGGCGATGGGGCAAAGCGTGATGGCCGGGGCGGCGACGCTGGCGCTGCTGGCGCTGCCGGTGGTCATCCTGTCGACCCGCGAGGCGCTGCGCACCGTGCCCGGTTCGATTCGCGAGGGCTCCTACGCGCTGGGCGCGACCAAGTGGCAGACCATCTGGAACCAGGTGCTGCCGATGGCCATGCCCGGCGTCCTGACCGGCCTCATCCTCGCGCTGTCGCGGGCGATCGGCGAAACCGCGCCGCTCATCACCATCGGCGCCCTCACCTACATCCCCTTCGCGCCCGACGGCGTCTGGTCGAAGTTCACCGTGCTGCCGATCCAGGTGTTCAACTGGGTGTCGCGGCCGCAAGCCGAGTTCAAGGCCAATGCCGCTGCTGCTATTCTGGTGCTTATGGTGCTGTTGCTCTCGATGAATGCCATCGCAATCGTGGTCCGCGACCGCCAGCAGCGCCGGGGGCGGGCATGAGCGCCGCCAGCGGGACCGTGCCGGCCAGCCTCGCCGGCGTCGCCAGCCGCGGCGACCGGCCGCCGGTGTCGCTCGACGCGCCGGTCAAGATCGACGTTAGCGCGCTGAACTTCTACTACGGCGCCAAGCGGGCCCTCGACGGCATCACCATCCAGATTCGCGCCAATCTGGTCACCGCCTTCATCGGGCCATCGGGCTGCGGCAAGAGCACCTTCCTGCGCACGCTGAACCGGATGAACGACATCATCCCGATGACGCGGGTCGAAGGCCACGTCCACATCGACGGCGAATCGATTTACGACTCCCGCGTCGACGTCGTGCAGTTGCGACGTAAGGTCGGCATGGTGTTCCAGAAGTCGAACCCGTTCCCGAAGTCGATTTTCGAGAACGTGGCCTACGGGCTGCGCATCAACGGCCTGGTCAAGTCGAAGGCCGAGATGGCCGACCGGGTCGAAGAGAGCCTGCGCCAGGCCGCGATTTGGGACGAGGTCAAGGACCGCCTGCACGATTCGGCGCTGGCCCTGTCGGGCGGCCAGCAGCAGCGGCTGTGCATCGCCCGCGCGCTGGCCATCCGCCCGGAAATCCTGCTGATGGACGAGCCCGCCTCGGCGCTCGACCCGATCGCCACCCAGCGCATCGAGGAACTGATCTACGAGCTCAAGAAGCAGTACACGATCGTCATCGTCACGCATAACATGCAGCAGGCGGCGCGGGTGTCGGACTTCACGGCCTTCTTCTGGCTGGGCCGGCTGGTCGAGTTCGACCGGACCGACCGGATGTTCACGGCGCCGGCCGAGAAACTCACCGAGGATTACGTGACAGGCAGGTGCGGCTAATGGAACGCGTCGTTCGCCATTTCCAGGACGATCTCGACTCGCTCAAGCAGCGGATCCTGGCCATGGGCGGCCTGGCCGAAGAGCGGGTCCGCGAAGCCGTGCGCGGGCTGATGGACCGCGACGAGGCGGCGCTCGACGCCGTGCTGCGCGGCGACCAGCCCATCAACGACCTGCACATCGAGCTCGACGACCGGTGCTTCAAGCTGCTGGCCCTGCACCAGCCGATGGCGGCCGACTTGCGCGTGATCGTGGCGGCCGTCAAGATCAACACCGACCTGGAGCGGGTCGGCGACCTGGCCGTGAACATCGCCGAGGCCGGCAAGCGCTACCTGCGCCATGCCCCGGTCAAGCCGCTGATCGACATCCCCCGCATGGGGGAGCTGGCCCAGTCGATGCTCCGTGATGCCCTCGACGCCTTCGTGCGGCGCGACATCGGGCTGGCCGAGGCGGTGCTGGCCCAGGACGACATTGTCGACGCCCTGAAGACCCAGATCTTCCGGGAATTGCTCACCTACATGCTGCAGACCCCGGCCACCATCGAGCCGGCGCTGGACCTGATCCTGATTTCGCGCCACCTCGAGCGCATCGGCGACCATGCCACCAACGTCGCCGAGGACGTGATCTTCATCCTGTCGGCCAAGGACGTCCGCCACCCCGGGTCGGGCGCCGCCAAGCCCGAATAGCCGAATAAGCCCCGCGAATCGGCCGCCCCCCGTACTCTCTATGTGACGGGGGTGCGCGGGTGATCTAGAATGATCCGGATCACCCTATGCCTGAAACGCTTTCCATTACCGACAACCGGACCGGCAAAACCTACGAGGTGCCGATCACGGAAGGCGCCATTCGCGCCACCGACCTGAAGAAGATCTCCACCGGCGGCGACGATCCCGGGCTGTGCACCTACGACCCGGCGTTCATGAACACCGCCGCCTGCAAGAGCAAGATCACGTTCATCGATGGCGACAAGGGCATCCTGATGTACCGGGGATACCCCATCGAGCAGCTCGCCGAGTCCAGCACCTACCTGGAAACGGCGTACCTGATCCTTTACGGCGAGCTGCCCAACAAGGGCCAGCTCGACGCCTGGACGCACCAGATCACCATGCACACGATGGTGCACGAGAACATCAAGAAGTTCATGGAGGGCTTTACCTACGACGCCCACCCCATGGGCGTGTTCATCAGCACCGTCGGCGCCATGTCGACGTTCTATCCCGACGGCAAGCAGATCTTCAACGCCGAGTCGCGGCAGAAGCAGATTCACCGGCTGATCGCCAAGACGCCGACGATTGCCGCCTATGCCTACCGCCACAGCATTGGCCGGCCCTACGTCTACCCTGACAACGACCTCAGCTTCACCGGCAACTTCCTGAACATGCTGTTCAAGATGACCGAGGTCAAGTACAAGCCGAACGCCGCCCTCGAGCGCGCCCTCGACGTGCTGTTCATCCTGCACGCCGACCACGAACAGAACTGCTCGACCAGCTCGATGCGCGCCATCGGCAGCTCGAACGTCGATCCGTTCTCGGCGCTGGCCGGCGCGGCCGCCGCGCTCTACGGCCCGCTGCACGGCGGCGCCAACGAAGCCGTGCTGCGCATGCTCAAGGAGATCGGCTCGGTCGACCACATCCCGGCCTTCATCAAGAAGGTCAAGGCCGGCGAAGGCCGGCTGATGGGCTTCGGCCACCGGGTCTACAAGTCGTACGACCCACGCGCCAAGATCATCAAGCGCACCGCCTACGAGGTGTTCGAGGTGACGGGCAAGAACCCGCTGCTCGACATCGCGCTGGAGCTCGAGCGCATCGCGCTCGAAGACGAGTACTTCGTCAGCCGCAAGCTCTACCCGAACGTCGACTTCTACTCCGGCCTGATCTACCAGGCCATGGGGTTCCCGGTCGAGATGTTCGCCGTGCTGTTCGCCATTGCCCGCACGGTCGGCTGGGTCGCGCAGTGGGAAGAGATGCTGCTCGACCCGGAAACCAAGATTGCCCGGCCCAAGCAGATTTACGAGGGCGCGCAAACCCGCAACTACGTTCAGATGAACGAGCGCTAAAGGAGTGCACATGCGGCCGCTAATCCTGGCAATCGTCTTGCTGGCCTCAGCGGCCGCCTCGGCCCAGGCGCCGGCGGCGTTCGACAGCTCCAAGGCGTGGGATCACCTGCGCCAGCAGGTGGCGATCGGTCCCCGGCCCTCGGGCTCGCCGGGCAACGTCAAAAACCGCGAGTACATCACCAAGACGCTGGCCGCGATCGGCGTCAAGACCGTCGAGCAGGCGTGGACGGCGGCCACGCCGATCGGGCCGATCAAGATGGTCAACCTGATCGCCACCATCCCCGGCCAGCGCGCCGAGCGCATCGTGCTCGCCAGCCATTTCGACACCAAGCTGTTCCGGGAATTCCGCTTCGTCGGCGCCAGCGACGGCGCCAGCAGCACCGCGGCGCTGCTGGAACTGGCGCGTGTGATCAAGGCGCGGAAGCAGCTGCCCTTCACCATCGAGCTGCTGTTCCTCGACGGCGAAGAGGCCACCGGCGAGTGGCAGGGCACCGACAACACCTACGGCAGCCGCCACTACGTGGAGGTCGCCACCAAGACCGGCACCCTCAAGTCACTGCGCGCGCTGATCCTGCTCGACATGATCGGCGACCGCAACCTGAACATCCGGCGCGAAACCAACTCCACGCCGTGGCTGACCGACATCGTCTGGAACGTCGCCCGCCGCCTTGGCCACCAGGCCAGCTTCATCAGCGAATCGATGGCGGTCGAAGACGACCACCTGCCCTTCCTGAAGGCCGGCGTGCCCGCCATCGACATCATCGATCTCGACTACGCCGCCTGGCATACGGCGCAAGACACGCTCGACGCGGTGGCCGCCCGGAGCCTGCAGGTGGTGGGTGATGTCGTGGTGGCCGCGCTGCCGGAAATCGAAGCGCGCCTGCTTAAGAACTGACTCGAGTGGTCCGGCTAGCCGGACACTACATCGAACGGTCCGGCTAAAGCCGGACACCACATCGGCCGGATGGCGGGGCTGGGTGCCATGTGGCGTCCGCCTTTAGGCGGACCACTCTAGCGGTACACTTCGGCCAGAATCTCCGCTTCCGTCAACACCGTCGTCGACTCCTTGGCCTTCGCGAACACCCGGTCGACCACCGGATCGCTGCACGGAATGCCGTGGCGTTCGAGCCAGAACATCACGTTCGACTTCCCCGACATCGGCCCGACCTCGATCTCCTGGTGCCGGCCGACCAGGCTGGCCGGAATCGACGAATAGACCGCGTCCATCAGTTCGATGTCGCCCTTACGCCAGGCCTTGACGACGGCGGCGGCGTGAACGCCGGTGGCGGTGCGGAACGCGTCCTTGCCGACGACGGGGTAGTTGTCGGGAATCGGCACGCCGCACGCTTCCGACACGGTCTCGCAATACGGCATCAGCGGCGTCAGGTTCCTCTCGATGAACCCCATCACGACCAGGTTCACCAGCAACAGGTCCATCGGCGTGTTGCCGACCCGCTCGCCGATGCCGAGGGCGGCGGCGTGCACGCGCGAGGCGCCGGCCTCGAGCGCGGCAATGCTGTTGATGATCGCCAGGTCGCGGTCGCGGTGGCCGTGCCAGTCGATGCCGACGTCGGCGCCTTCGTCCTTGATCACCTGCGCGGCGAACTTGACCACGGCGGTGGCGCCCCACGGCGTGGCGTGGCCAACGGTATCGGCCAGGCAAATGCGCTTGGCGCCGGCGCGGATGGCGCAGACATACAGCCGACGCAGCGTCTCCGGATCGGCGCGCGTCGTGTCCTCGGTCACGTACATGACCTCGAGGCCTTCCTTCACCGCGAAGGTGATGGCCTCTTCCGTGCTCTTCAACAGCCAGTCGATGGTCCAGCCTTCGGTGTACTGGCGAATCGGCGACGAGCCGATGAACGCGCCGACCTCGATTGGCAGGCCGGTGCGCTGCGAGATCTCGGCAATCGGCCGGATGTCGGTGATGGTGGTCCGCGCCGCGCAGTTGGCGCGCACCTTCAACCGGGCGTCGACGATCTCGCGGGCCAGGCGCTCGACGTCCTCCACCACCTGGGGTCCGGCGCCGGGCAGGCCGATGTCGGCGGTGTCGATGCCGAGCTGGTCGATCAGGTGGAGGATCTTGATCTTCTGCGCGATGGTCGGCGTCTTGACCGACGGCGACTGCAGCCCGTCGCGCAGCGTCTCGTCGTCCAGCATCACGCGCTTGGGCACGGCCGGCGCGCCGATCTTGTTCCAGTCGTAAATCAGGGAATCCAACATCTAAGTCTTTGACGCTCGGGAGGCCGCAATCGTCGCAATGACGCCGGCACCCAGGATGAGGCCGAGCCAGCCGCTCGAGCGAACGGCGGCGGCGCGGACCATGGGGCGGAAGCCCTCGTTGATGGTGGCGACGGGCAGGCCGGCGGTGTGGCGCCGCACCTGTTCGCCGGCGAAGGCCAGGCCCGCGGTGCGGGTCTGCCAGTCGAAGGTGACGTTGAACACCGCGAAGGCAAGCACGGCCCACAACCCGATCGCGATGCCGGCCTTCCTGGTCATGCCGGTCCGGTGTACCTGACGATCAACGCCGTGACATCGTCGAACTGCTCGGCGCCCTTGGCGAACTCCTGGACGGCGGTCACCAGCTTCTCGAGCACGACCATCGCCGGCTCCTGGTGGTAACGCTGCAGCACCTCGGCCATGCGCGCCTCGCCGAATTCCTCGCCGGCCACGTTCTGCGCCTCGGTGACGCCGTCGCTGTAGAGCACCATGGTGTCGCCCGGCTTGAGGTCGATGGTGTCGGCCGAGTACGGCGCCAGCTCGAACAGGCCGACCGGCATGCCGCCGGCCTCGATCCGGCGCAGGCCGTCGACACCGAACACGAGCGGCGGGTTGTGGCCGCCGTTGCAGAACACCAGCTTGCCGGTGGGCGCCAGCTGGCCATACAGCAAGGTGGCGTAGCGGGCGTCGATCTGCCGGCGGGTGAGCACCTTGTTGATGTGATCGACGGTTTGCGCTGGGTCGTCGCCGATCGAGGCGAACGCCGAAAAGATGCCGAGTATCTTCGACGTCAACAGCGCCGCCGCCGGCCCCTTGCCGGCGACATCGCCGACCAGGAAGCCGAACATGCCGTCGGGCGTGTCGATCAGGTCGAAGAAGTCGCCGCCGATCGACCGCGCCTGCAGCGAGGTGCCGGCCGCCTCGAAGAAGCGGCCGCTGTGCGTGCCCTCGGGCAGCAACGCGCGCTGGATTTCCGCGGCGATCTTCAGCTCGTGCTCGAGCCGGGCCATTTCCAGGGTTTCGCGATAGAGCCGGGCATTCTCGATCGCCACGCCGGCCTCGGTAGCCAGCGTGTCGAGCGCGGTGCGGGTGTGGGGCGCGAGCAGGCTGCCCTTCTCGCGGCTGTCCAGGTAGAGCACGCCGATGTTCTTGGTCTCGCTCGCCATGTCGGCGCGATCGAGGTAGCGGACCATGCGCAGCGGGATGCAGGCGACGTGGCGGATGCCGAGGGCGACGGTGCCCATATGCACGTTGGCCAGGTCGCCGTCGAGCAGGTCGGCGACGATCTTGAGCTCGCCGGTGGCGAACACTTCCTCGGGGATCTTGCGGCTGGTGTTGAAGCCGGTGGCCGGCAGCGTGATGCGGCCCTTGGCGCGCGCCAGCTTCATCTCCAGCGGCTGGCCGGTGGCGGCCAGCATGATGAAGCCGCGTTCGGCGCCGGCCACGTCGATGGCCGCGTCGAGCACGAGCGCGAGCACTTCGTCGAGCACCCGGCCCGAGCCCAGTGCGCGCAGGCCTTCGAGCAGCGCCGCGAGCTGGCGCAGGTCGTTGACGGCGCTGGCGTGCGACCGGTCGGTGTGCGCCGGCGCATCGCCGGTCAGGAAGACGACGTCGGCGCCGCTGGTGCGGCCGAACTGCACCTTGTCGCCATGCGCCAACTGGTGTTCGGTGACCGATTCGCCGTTGACGAAGGTACCGTAGCGCGACCCCTTGTCGCGGAGCAACCAGCCGCCGTCGACCTCGACGATCTCGGCGTGTTCGCGCGAGACGTCGCTGCCCACGAGGCGCAGGTCGCTCTCGGTACGGCGGCCGATCATCAACTGGGCCTTCGTAATCGGGACGATTCGCTGGCCAAGGCCGTCGTTTACTTCGAGCCGCGCATTTGCCATAGAGAGGAGCGGGCGCCCCCCGCGGGGGGCGGACGCCTCATCATAACAGGCTTCCGCACGCGACCTGGCGGGCGGCGGCGGCCAGGGCCAGCCCCAGCAGCACCAGTGCGGCCACCGACAGGCGCGACCGCCGCGGCCGCGCCGCCGGCGGCGCAATCCGCGGTTCGGCAGTGGCGGTGCCGCACTTGTAGCAGATAAGTGCATTGGCCGCGATTTCGGCGCTGCACGAGCGACATTTCATCGTTCAACGTTATCCTAACTGCAGGCCCGAATGATTCCCCTGCGCGACGTCATTCCCTCTCGCACGTTCCCCGGCGTCACCATCGGCCTGATTGCCTGCAACGTGCTGGTGTTCCTGTTCCAGGCGTCGCTGTCGGAGCGGACGGCGGAGTCGTTCATCCACACGTTTGCCGTGGTGCCGGCCTATTTCTCGCTGGCCGACGTGTTCACGTCGCTCTTCGTGCATGCCGGCATCACCCACCTGGCGGGCAACCTGCTGTTTCTCTGGATCTTCGGCGACAACGTCGAAGACCGGCTGGGCCACGGCCGCTTCCTGATCTTCTACCTGGTGTCCGGTTTCGTGGCGGCGTTCGCGCAGACGGCGCTCAATCCCGATTCGCTGCTGCCGATGGTTGGCGCCAGCGGCGCCATTGCCGGCGTGATGGGCGCCTACCTGGTGCTCTATCCGCACTCGCGAATACTGATGCTGTTCCCGTTCCCGCCCATCCTGTTCGAACTGCCGGCGGTGTTCTTCCTCGCGTTCTGGTTCTTCATGCAGTTCCTGAGCGGCGTCGGCACGCTGCCGATCTTCCAGGCCGAGCAAATCTCAGGCGGGGTGGCGTTCTGGGCGCATGTCGCCGGCTTTGTCTGCGGCGTCGCCCTGGTGGGCCGGATGCGGCGCCGCGAGCGCATGACGGTCGATTGGTGGGACACACAGACAGAAGATCAGGAGACAAGAAGAAAGACCTTCTAGGCTCCTGATCTTTCGATCTCCTGTTAGGACTTCTTCCTGATCTCCGCGGAGACCTGCGCCAGTTCGAGCATCAGTTTCTCGAACTGCGCGTTCCACTCGGCGTCGGGCATCACGCCTTTCAACTGCTTGTGCTCTTCGGCCTGCACTTCGAGTGCCTGGCGCCGTTTCGTGAGGGCCGCCAGTTCGGGACTCGCGTTCTCGGCCGTCACTTCCGCATCGAGATAAGCCAGGCGGGCGACGCCGCCGTCGGGCCCCTCGGCGGTGGCCTCGCGGCCCTTGCCGTCGCCATTGTCGTCGAGCACCGCCCGCTCGGTGGCGAGCTGGCCATTTTGCTCGTAATGCTGCTTCACCGCCGCGCTGGCCGCCGTGAACACCTCGAACAGCGAGGTGCGGCCGTTCTTGTCGAGGTCGGTCGATGCCTCGCTCATCGCCTTGACGAAGTACTCGGGGAACACCGTCGCGTATTTCTGCGCCGCCGAATCGGTGGCGGTGATCACGACCCGGCCCTTGGCGGTCAGCGATTCCAGAAACGGGAAGCTCGCCTCGGTCGTGTTCACCACCGCCAGCCGGCCCTGCACGCCGGCCAGCATATCGGTCCAGTCCCTGGCCGTCATGTCCGGTCCCACCAGGTTGAACTTGGCGACATCGCCGTCGTAGGTGCCGTGCCCGAGCAGCACCACCAGCACGAAGTCGTCCCTGGTGCCCGCCTTCTTGATTTCCGTGAAGATCTTGCGAACGTTCTCGGCCGATCCCCGCTCCCCCGCCGCAACCGACTCGTCCACCAGCAGCCGCACCTGCTCCGGCTTGAAGCCGTAGCGATCGACCATCGCCGACCGCAGCCCTTCACGCCACTCGCGCATCTGCTCGGCATACTTCTCGCCGCCCGATGCCCCGGAGATGATCACCGCCCAGCGCGCTTCGGCGGCGGCGGAAATCGGCGATAGCGCCACGATGGTGAGCGCAACCGCAAGGATCGTTCTCATGGTCATCACCAAATCACCAGATCACCAAATCATCTATGACAACCCCGCCCGGCGCCGCAGCATCCACTCCGCGCCCAGCAAGGCAACCAACGCGAGAAAACTCCAGCCATTGTGCCAGAGGTCGCGTTGTTCCGGCGTGCCCGCGTCCACGCGCGATTCGCTCAACAACGCCGGCAGTTCGCCGGCCCGGTCGGCCGGCAGGTATCGGCCCTTGGTGTCGGCCGCCAGCCGGCGCAACACCGCCTCGTTCAGCCGCGGCTGCGCCATCTCGAGATCGGCGCCGCCGACGAGAACCTGCCGCGAGGTGGCGCCAATGCGTGCGCCGCCCCGCGCGGCGGTTGCCTCGAGACGATAGACCCCGGGTTCGTCGAACCTCGCGGCCACGGCGTAGCGGCCGTCCTGCGGGCTCGACAATGCGGGTGCCAGCAACCGGACGTCGCCGTTCGGCGCCGTCAGCGCCAGCGAGACCTCGGCGTTGGCCACCGGCGCGAAGTCCTCGTTGCGCACCGTCACCGAGATGCGCTCCGTCATGCCAGGCACGGTCGGAGTGAGCGGCGCGATGGTTACCGGCGAAGCGGACCCGGCCGTGATCCAGCGGGCCAACTGACGCCAGATGGTTTCGTAGCTCTGGTCGGTCGCCGGCCGCTGCATGCGCCAGCGCCACGACGCCTCGCCTGCAAACACCAGCGAGCGGCCCTGGCCATAGCGCTGCGCCGCGATCAGCGTCTGCGGCGAACCGCCGCCGGCCGCCACCACCAGCACCTGGGCGCCGGGACGCGCGCCGCCGGTTGGCGCCACCGCGGCCAGCGCCGGCAGCTCAGCCCACCGCTGCCGGCTCTCGGCAGCCGTGGCAGCCAGGCGCGTGGCCGGATGCAGCACGCCATCAGCGGTGACCGCCGGCGCGTTTGCCGGCGCCGTGTCGAGCGGGCTAGACGCCAAGGCGACCGCCGGGCGGCGATCGGTAAGGTCGATCGGGAGGACTTCTTCGAGCGGCGTGCCTGACAGGCCCTGCCGCTCGAACGACCGGGCGCCGAGCACCAGCAGGCCGCCGCCGCGCTCGGCCACGAACGCCGCCGTCAGCTCCAGTTGCGCGCGCGTGAAGAACTCGGCTTCGATGTTGCCGAAGATGATGGCGTCGTAGACGAACAACTCGGAGCGAGTCGACGGGTAGCCGTTGGTCAGCGCCGCCAGCCGTCCGGGGCCCGCCTGCACGTAAAACGTATCCCGCCCATCGTCGCTCTGGCCCTTGCGCACCACGGCATCGACGTCGAGGCCGGGATCCTGGGCCAGCGCGCGCTTGAGGAACGTGTGCTCGTAGCCGGGCGCGCCCTCCACGATCAGGATCTTGCGGCGGCCGGCCTGTGCCGGCACCAGCACGCTGCGCCGGTTGTTTTCGGCGGCCAGTTCGCCGTCGGCGACGGGAATCTCCACCGCATACACCGTGGCCGAATCGGCTGAAGGCGACACGGTGAACACCTCGTGAATGGGCGCGCCGTCCTGGCCGGGCGTGACCCGCCTGACTTCAAGCGGGCGGCCGTTGGCGCTGACGCGCAGTTCGACCGGATCGGTGCCAAAACCGGCACTGGCCGCCGACACGCTGAGGTCGATCGCCGCGCCCGGCAGCAGCGGCTCGCCGGCGGTCAGGTTCAGCACCTCCCGGTCGCGGGACGGCTGGCCGCTGCCAATCCCGACCGCCAGCACCGGCGCGTCAACCAGTCGCGTGCCACCGCGTTCCTGCGGCGAGGTATCGCCGCCGTCCGACAGCACGATGACGCCGGCCACGCGCTCGCGGCGATAGCGGTCGGCAAGGTCGGCGAGCGCGCCGCTCAAGTCGCTGCGGCGGGCGGTCGCCGCCATCTGATCGACCAGGCCGGTCGCCAGCGCATCACCGAACGTCAGCAACTCGAGCCGGTAGTGCCCGGCGGTCGCGGCCTGGAGGTCGCGGACAATCCCGCGCGCGCGTTCAAGGCGCGACACGCCGCTGCCGTCATCAAGCCGCATGCTCCGCGACACGTCCACCAACACGGGCAACAGGCTGTTGCGGGCGGCGGCCGGCGGAACCAGTACGACCGGCCGCAGGAGGATGGCAATCAGCAGAATCAGGGTGACCGCACGCAGGCCGGTCAGCAGGCTGCGCATGCCTGCCGTCAGCCGGACCGGGACCCGCGCGTAGGCCAGCCAGGCCAGCACCAGCGCGGCGCCAAAGGCCAGCGCGTAACCCCACGCGGGAAGGGCGACGGCAAATCTCATACGCGTGTGACGACCATCGACGGCCTAACGCTGCGGCTTTCTGGGCGCGGCCAGCGACTGGTAATAGCGATCGACCAACTCGCGATAACTCTCGGCCACGGCGTCGTGCCGGCCGGCGTTCAACCGCTCCCGGGTCTCGCGCGCCCGCAACTGTTCTGACAATCGCGATTCGGTGCGCTCGAGGGCCACCAGCAGGTTCTTCTTGAGCGACTCCCAGTTGGCGAAGTCCTGTTTGAAGGCCTCGGTGCCGGGCGCCGATACGCTGCGCGACCATTGCTCCGGCGTGGTCCCGCCAGGCATCTGCGGATTCTCGCGCTGCACGCCTTCGGCCAGCTTCTGCGCTTCGCGCATCTGGTTGTCGGCATCGCGCTGCAATCGCGCCACCGACTCCTGGCGCCCGCCCTCGGCGCTGCCCTGCCGGCCCGCCGCACCTGGTTGTCCCTCGCCGGGCTCGCCTTCCACCGGTTTGCCCGGTGGTTGCGCGCCCGGTGCCTCGCCGGCCCTCGAAAGCGCGTCCATGGTCCGCTGCAGTTCGCTCAGCCGATCGCGCAACTCCTGGGCGCGCCCGAGCTGTTCCGACAGCTTTGCGGTCTCGCCGTCCTGCCCGCCGCTGGCCGCGCCCAGGCGTTCGGCCACCCGGTCGAGCGCGCGCGCCAGTTCGTCCGGCCGCTCCGTCTCACCGCCGCTGGCACCAGGCTGTCGCAGCGACTGCGCGGACTGCCGCATGCGATCGCCCAGGTTCTGCTTCTCCAGCTCGCGAGCCGCGTCCGACATGGCTCGTCCCTCGCCGCCCTCGGCGCCAGGCGAGGCTGCCAGGGTGCGTGCCGATTCCTGCAGCCGGTCCGTCCGCTCGGCCAACCGCTCTTGTTCCCCGGCCAGCCGGCGGCGGGCATCCTCGCCGGCGGCGCCGGCGCTGGTCCGGCTGGCCTCGTTGCCCAACCGGCGTTCGGCCTCGGCCAGTTGCCGCGCTTCCATCTGCAGGTCGCCGAGTGCGCGACGGCGCTCGTCGGGCCGCGCTCCCTGCATCTGCTGTTCGAGGCTGCGCAACTGTTGCGACGCCTGCTCGCCGCGCGCGCTCGCCTGTTGCGGATCCTGCCGGCGCAGGTCGGCCTCGGCGTTGCGCATCTGTTCCGACGCTTCCCTCAATTGCTGCTGGCTTCGGGACGAGCCGGGTTCACTTTGGTTCTCGCCGGCCTGCTTCGCCAGTTCTTCCGCCTGGCGGCGCAGTTCGTTCTGATCGCGGGTCAGGCGTTCGAGCCGGCGCTTGATCTCCTCGGCGGTCAGGCCCGCCTGGCTCGCCGCCAGTTCGCGCTGCTGCCGGGCCAGCGCCTCCTGCCGGCGGGCCAGCTCGCGAATGCCGTCCAGGGGATCGTCTTCGCTGCCGGCCTCTTCCGCGCGCGCCTCGCTGGTCGACGGCGTTTCGTAGTTGGTCTGCTGGCGCTTGCGTAGTTCCTGCTCGAACAGCGTCGACAGGTCGAGCGACTGGCGATTGCCGTTGCCGCCACCGCCCTGTGCCTGTTGCATCGCCACCTGCCGGCGGCGAATCTCGGCCTGCGCCTTCAGCAGGTGACCAAGCGCGGTTTCCTCGAACGGCAATGCCTTGGCGGTGCTGAGGCGTTGCAGTT
Source organism: Vicinamibacterales bacterium (assembly GCA_050247355.1). GTDB lineage: Bacteria > Acidobacteriota > Vicinamibacteria > Vicinamibacterales > UBA2999 > 12-FULL-67-14b. Next base: position 18,080 of record JBFWUK010000047.1, read on the forward strand.
CGGCGACGGCCTGCTCCATGGCTGCGACAGCCTGGTTCAGCGGATCGTCGCCGCCGGCCCGTGACAAACCCGGCTGCGCGCCGCGGCGGCGGCGCTGCGGCGCGAAGGCAGCGGCCGCCATCTCGCCGGCAATCTCGGCCGCCTTGTCCCTGACGCCAGCCTGGGCGGCGGCCACCGCCTTGATGTCGCCCTCGGACCTTGCGTCGCGGGCGCGGCGGGCGCGGGCGTCGAGCTTCCAGGTGGCGGCAATCACATCCTTCTGCTGGGCGATCAACTCTTCGAGCCCGGTCTGCTCGCCCTGCATTCCGCCCATGGCCTGGCTCTCTGCAGCGGTGAACTCCTCTTCGTACGGTTTCACCTCGAGGAAGAAGATGTCGCTGCGCGCCTCGGTGGCGCGGCGGCCGCGGCCGATGTCGCTGGCCCGCGCGTAGTAGGTGACGAAGTCCCCGGGCGTAACGCGAAGGTCCTCGAGATACACCGTGTGCTGGCCGGTCGCCACGGTGCCGGTGATCGGGCGGCCCAGCGGCACCACCGTTTCCTTGCCGGCGGAGGTCTTGAACACCAACTCCAGCGACTGCACCCCGTAGTCATCGTCTGCGCGAGCTTCGATTGCGACCTCTTCGAGTGGCGAGACGTGCTTGTCGCCGGCCGGCCGAAGGATGCGCACATCGGGCGGACGGTCGTTCAACATGCGGATGAAATATTCGGTGCCCTCGCTCGACAGGCCGTCGATGTCGTTCAGGGCAATGCGATACGAGCCGTCCCTGGCGACGGTCAACGCCGCCGACAACACCGTGCCGTGCCCGGCCAGCGCCACCGTTGTGCCGTCGGACACCGAGAGCTGCCCTTCCGCCACCGGCTTGTCGGTCGTAATCGTCAGGTGCGCGGTCGTGCCTTCGGGCGCGTAGATGTCGCCGGTGTCTTCCTCGGTCTGGGGCGGCAGGCCGACGCCCTCCGGGTACTCGTAGCGCACATCGACGCGCGCGACCCGCACCGGGCGAATGACCTCGACCTGAAACTGCGCCGACTGCACCGCTCCGAGGGAGATGACGTAAGGGAACGACGTTTCGATGTTGTTGAGCGTGATCGTGAACTCGCCGGCACCGGCACCGGGCGCGAGCCGCGCCGAGCGTGCCGCCTCGCCGGTGCCGACGGTAATGTCGGGCACCAGTCCGCCGTCAATACCCGGGATGCGCGCGACCACCGTGAGCGGATGGCCGGCCCTCAGCTTGACCGATCCGGGCTGCACGTCGATGACGTACCGCTTGGGGAAGAGATAAGCGCCAACGACGTCGGTGGCGCGGCCGGCTGACGGCGCAAAGAAGACGGCCGCCGCGGCCAGGGCCAGGCTGCCAAGCGCGGCGCCGACCAAAGCCCGCCGCAGCGTGTCGCGGCTGATCACGGCGTCGAGGTTCAGAGCGCCCGCCGCGCGGACGGCTTCGGCGATCAACAGCTCCGTCATCGGCGACGGACCGGCGCCGCCCTTCTCCACCGCCGTCACCAGCACATCGTCGAGGGTGCCGGACTGCTCTTCGATGAAACGCGCGACCTGCCGGTCGGACGGCGGTTGCCGGAGCGGCGCCAGCGCAGCTACCAGCGACACGACGGCCACGGCCAGGGCGGCGGTCACGGCAAACACCAGCGGCACGCCCTCGCGTGCCACCAGCCACACCGCCAGCAGGCCGACCAGCAGCATGGCGGCGGCGGTGACGGCACCGAGCGCCCACGCGCGCAGGAACGCGCGGCGCGTCCAGCGCCCGCGCACGTCCGCGAGAATGGTCCGTAGCTCGGCGAACCGTTCGTTCATGTTCCCTGCTGCCTCAATCCTAGCCTAGGCCGCTCGGCGACCGACGAGGGCTTCGCCGGCGAGCGCGGCCAACATCACCAGCAGGCCGAGTTGCCACCAGCGCTGCCGTTCCTCGATCTCGCGCGCCACGGTCGCCGGCTCGTGCTGATCGGATCGATTGGTGCGGCTGATGCCGTTGGTGAACTCATCAACGGTGGTGGCCGCCGGGTTCGACTCGCGCACGTCCACGTTAATCACCATCCGCCTGGCCGCGGCGCCCTCGCCCGCGGTCACCACGCCGGGCGCCGGCGGCGCCCCGGCCGGCACATCCGGCAACGTCCAGTCCTGCCGCTGGGCCCGGCCGCGCGTCAGGTAGCGAGCCGTCTCCACCGCGAACGGCACAAACGACGGGTGCAGCGGAAACCGGCTCCACTGGTTGTCGAGGTCCGACGCAAACACCAGCAGCCGGCCGTTGCCCACCACCTGTTCCGTCAGCGCGGCATCGCCTCCGGAAAGTCTTGCCAGCACCGTCCGGTCCTCCTGCTCCTTTAGACGCCGGTGCTGGTCCACCTGGACGTCTCCAAGCGCCCCTGACGGGATAAGGAACGGACGAAAAATGGGATGACGGCTGTCGGTCGCCACCAGTGTGGCTCCCCGGCTGCTGACCGGGGCCGCCGTCACGCCGAGGTCGGCGCCGACCGCGTCGGCCAAGGTGCCGGGATCGACGTCGGGGCCAAGCGCGAGCAGCACCTGGCCACCGCCGGCCAGGTAGTTCCTGACCAGCTCGCGCCCGCCGCGGTCGAGCGTGCGCGTGCCGAGCACCATCAACGACGCGTAGCGCGACATTTCCGCCGGCGTCCATTTCGACAGCACGCGACCGTCGGCCACGGTGACCGCGAACTCGCGGCCGGCGCCGGCCACCGACAGCGCGCGCTCGAGGTAGATACCGCCGGTCGCACCGGTGGGGTCGGCCACCAGCACGGCGATCGGCACCGATGGCGGGGGATCGAGCGCCACGTAGCGCACGTTGTCGGCCTGGTAGCCCGCTTCATCCTCGACAACGACTTGTGCCGCGCCCGCGTCGCCAAAACCACCACGCAGTTCAACGTCGGCCGCCGCGAATGCCGCCATCGACGCCGGCGCCTGCGCCACTTCCTTCCCGTCGATCATGAGCCGCACCGTGGTCTGGACATCGTCGGCGCCGTAGTTCTGCACCGTGGCCGCAATCACCCGGTCGCGCCGCACCGCGGAGGTGATGGCCAGGTTGCCCGCAGGCGCACCGACGGCGGCGACCCGGACATCGACACCGTCGGGAATGCCGCCCGCGTCGTTGGCCTCCCAACCGGCCTGCTGCAAGTCGGTGACGATGACGACCTGGCCATCGCGGCTGCCCAGCACCTCGCTGGCGCCGGCCATAGCGGTGCGGTAGCGCGTGCCGCCGGCGCCCGCGCTGGCCGCCGCAATTGCCGCCTGCACGTCGTTCCGGTTCGAGGTCGGCGGCACCACGACCGTGGCCGCATCCGCAAACGTGATGAGCGCCACGGCATGGCCGGCGGGCGCGGAATCAACCGCCTGCGACGCCGCCTGCTGCGCCCTCGCAAACTGTCCGGGCGCCGACAGGCTCATCGACGTGTCGAGCGCGACGATGGTGACCGGCGCCGAGGCCGGCGCCGCCGCGCCCGCAACGTAGGGGCGCGCAAACGACACGGCCAGCAACACGAGGGCCGCCACCCGCAGCGCCAGCAGGATCAGCTCGCGCAGGTGCCGCCGCCGATGGTGCTGCACCGGCGCTTGCGTCAGCAGCTTGACCGACGGAAAGTCGATCACCACGTCGGTCTTGCGATGAAACAGGTGCAGCAGGATGGGCACCGCCGCGGCCAGCGCGCCAATCAGGAACAGCGGCGAGAGAAAGGACACGCCAAACATCACGGCATCCGTCGGCGCGTCATCAGGTACGCCATCAGCCCAAGCTCGAGCGGCTGGGAGGTGTCGAGCAGGCAGTAGTCGATGCCGACCAGCGACAACTCGCGCTTGTAGTGCGCGATCATCGCCTGCATCCGGTCGAGGTACTCCTGGCGGACGTTGGCCGGCACCGCCATCACTTCGGCGGCAGTCTCCATGTCGCGGAAGCGCGCGGCCCGCTCGAACGGAAACTTCAGCTCGTCGGGATCGAGCACCTGGAACACGACGACGTCGGTGCCGCGGTAGCGGAAGTGTTTCAGCCCTTCCAGCACCTGCGCCGGGTCATCGAGCAGGTCTGAGACCAGCACGACCAGCCCGCGCCGGCGCACCGCCGCGGCGAGGTCGTGCAGCGGCTTGGCGACGTTGGTGTGCGCGCCCAGTTTAAGGCGCTCGAGCGCCAGCAACACCGCGTGCAGGTGACCCGTGCGCGCGCTGGCCGGCACCAGCGACGCAATGTGGTCGTCAAAGGCGATCAAGCCGAAGGCATCCCGCTGCCGGTTCATCAAATAGGCAAGCGCCGCCGTGAGGTACGACCCGTATTGCAGTTTGGTAATGCCGGCCGAGCCATACCCCATCGAGGCGCTGACATCGAGCAGCAGGTGGCAGGCGAGATTGGTCTCTTCTTCGTACTTCTTGACGAAGTGCCGGTCCGATCGGGCGTAGACCTTCCAGTCGAGCGTGCCCAGGTCGTCGCCGGGCAAGTACTGCCGGTACTCGGCGAACTCGACGCTGAATCCCTTGTATGGGCTGCGATGCAGCCCCGTCAGGAACCCTTCGACGATGGTCCGCGCCTTGAGGTCGATCGTGCCGAGGCGCGCGACGATCGCCGGGTCGAGGAACCGTGCCTCGCCTGCCATGGGCTACAACCCGCTGGCGGGCACCGGAACCGCGTCGAGCAGCTGCTCGACGACGCGGTCGGACGTGATGCCCTCGGCCTCGGCATAGAAGTTCGGCAGCACCCGGTGCCGCAGGATGGGCTTGGCCAGCGCCTGGATGTCCTTGACCGACACGTGCACGCGGCCATGCAGCAACGCCCGCGCCTTGGCGCCAATCACCAGCGCGTGCGACGCGCGCAGGCCGGCGCCCCACTTCACCCACTTGTCGATGAAGTCGAGCTTCGCGCCGCGGCCGGGCCGGGTGCTGTCGGCCAGACGCACGGCATAGCGCACGACTTCTTCCGCCACCAGCACCTGCCGCACGCAGTCCTGAATGGCGAGAATCTCGGCGCCATCGAGCACCCGTGACGGCTCCGCCTTCTTCGTGCTGGTGGTGTCGGTGACCACCTGCACCTCGTCGTCTTCCGACAGGTAGGTCATCACCACGTTGAACAGGAAACGATCGAGCTGCGCCTCGGGCAGCGGATAGGTGCCCTCGAGCTCGATTGGATTCTGTGTCGCCAGCACGAAGAACGGCCGCTCCAGCGGATAGGTGCGGCCGGCGGCGGTCACGTGATACTCCTGCATGGCCTCGAGCAGCGCCGCCTGGGTCTTCGGCGGCGTGCGGTTGATCTCGTCGGCCAGGATGATCTGCGCGAAGATCGGGCCATGCACGAAGCGCAGCGCCCGGTGCCCGTGCTCTTCATCAAGCACTTCGGTGCCGGTGATGTCGGCGGGCATCAGGTCGGGCGTGAACTGGATGCGCTTGAACTTGAGGTCCAGGATCTGCGCGATGGTCTTCACCAGCAGGGTCTTGGCGAGCCCGGGCACGCCGGTAATCAGGCAATGGCCGCCGCAGAACAGCGCCATCAGCACCTCGTCGACCACCTCGTCCTGCCCGACGATCACCTTGCGGAGTTCGGTCAGGATCTTCTGCCGGCTCCCGGCGACGCGTTCCGCCAGGCCTTCCACCGCCACATCCGTCATCGGCTTCATGAATCCTCAGTGTGTCAGCGAGTAAATCACTTCGTTGATGAGCATCTGGTACGCCTGCGCGGTCCACCTGATGTACCCCTGGTACTCCTGCGCGTTCGACCACTCGACGCCGTCGCCCATGTCGGTGTTCCAGTTGATCAGCACCATGGGCCGCCCGGCATCGTCGAGAATGCCGCGCAGCCGCGCCACGAAGCCGCCCTTCTCCCAGGTGCGGCCGCTCAGGAACGAGCCCAGCCCGGGAATCTGCGGGTACTTCTCGATGCGGTAGAAGCAGTCGTAGATCGGATGCGGCGGGGCAATCTCGACGATCTGGCGATCGGGAAACACCCGCTGCAACTGGCGAACGGTCAGGTCCCACTCGTAGGGGCCGTGGAAGTCGTCGAGCGTCAACGTGCCGCCGCGCAGCAGGAACTCGCGCAGAATCCCTACCTCCTTTTCGGTCAGCAGCAGGTTGCTCGGCTCGACGATGTAAATCCAGGGAAACTGCCAGATCCGCTCGTCGTCGAGGGTCAGCACCTCGGGCTCGCCCACTTCGATGGCGGTCACCGACTTGATGCGACGGGACAGGTTCTGTTCAGCGGCCGGCGCGTCGATGGCCCAGGGATCGTCCCAATACGCCAGTTGCGAGTTGCGGGCGCCGCCTTCGTTTTCGTAGGTGCCGTACTTGATGCGGACGAACGTCCACTTGAGACCCTGGAACTTGTCGCCGCCAACAACGGGAATCTGCGCGCTGACTTCGGAAGCCAGCCACACCAGTGCCACCAACAGGGCAATGGCGGCAACCCAGCGCGGCTGGCGCATCACCGGCTTCCCTGGGCGAGCCTGAGCAGCAAGTCTTGCGCCCGTGTAAAGGTCGGCGCCACCTCCAGCGCCGCCAGCGCCTCTTTCTTGGCCTCGTCGCGCCGGCCCGCCTCCGCCAAGGCCTCGGCGAGGTCGGCGTGCGCGCTGGCCCGGTCGAGCGGCTTGGTGGCCAGGGCCACGCGGAAGTTACGGATGGCATCGTCAAGCCGCTTGGCCTCGAGATCCATGCGGCCGAGCGAGGCGTGCGCCGCGCCGTCGAACGGGTCGATCGCGACCACGCTCTTGAGCGCCATCTGCAGGCGGCTTCGGTCGCGCGCGGGGTCGGCCAGGGTCGCCAGTTGGCGGGCCGAGGCCAGATCGGTGTTGCTGCGGCCGGTCAGCGACTCGAGCGCGGCGGCAGCACGCGGTTTGTCGCCCTTCTTGATGGCGAGCGCGGCGATCAACGCCTCGGGACTATCTTCCCCGGTGACGTGCGGAATGAGCTGCGCGGCCCGCTCGAACGCCGCGATCGCACCATCGGGATCGGTCTCGAACAGCGCCTCGCCGAGCGCCATCTGCGCCGTGTAGCTGCCGGGATTGGCCGAGGCGATGGCCTTGATCCGGTCGGGCGGGGTCTCGGCCGTCAGCCCGTCGGGCACGGCCAGGGCCTTCCGGATGCCCGCGTAGCGAGTCTCGAGGAAGCCATCGAACGAGGTCTGCAATTCGTCGATGCCGACGCCGAGGGCCTTGCGGATGGCGGTCTCGGTGTCGGAGCCATCGCCGTAAGCCGCCACCAGCGCGCGCAGCCTGGCCTGGCCGTAGACATCGACGATGTGCTCGACCACCAGCGACGCCTGGTAGTAGGAATAGGAGATCTGTTCCGGGTTACTGAAGCCCGAATTGAGATCGCGCAGGCTGATCAACTTGCCGCGGTCCATGGCGCGGGCAAACGGGATGTCCATCTCCCGCCCCCACTCCTTGCGCGCGCGCCGCTCCTCGTACACCGACGCGCCCTCGCTCAGCCACCGCGGCAGGCGGTTGTTCGACAACTGCAGCGTGATGACGTGCGCCATCTCGTGCCACAGCGTCTCGCCCCAGTTGAAGCTGCCCGGCTCGCGCGCCTTCGGCGAATCGACGGTGACGACGCGGCCGAAGCACGCGCCCAGGGCGCCGATCATTCCCGGCAGGCCGAGCGTGCGCACCGCGAAATCGTCGTGGTTCGGGAACATCTCGATCAGGATCGGCCCCTTCGGCGTGAACTCCCACCGCTTGCTCAGCGCGTCCATCGACTCGCGGGCCAGTTGCGGCACGTACTGCCGCATCACGTCCTTCTCGTCGGGGTGCAGCCGAATCACCATGTCGCCCTCGCGAATGGTGTCGAACGGCTCGAGCGTGTCGAGCAGGGCCAGCAGGTTGAAGGTGACGACGTTCCACGGATCGACCTTGAACGCCCGCTCGAGGGCGCGCCGCGCGTTCATTTCGTCGCCGGTGCGCATCAGGTGCGCGCCGAGGTCGGCGTACGACTTGGGGTTGTCGGGATCGAGGGCAATGCCCTTGCGCACATGCTCCACGGCTTCGTCGAACCGGTAGTAGTGCGCTGTGATCGAGCCGACCGTGCGGTGGATCTCGCCGTAAGTGGGATGAATCTGGAGCGCGGCCGCGACCGCGGCGTCGTGATCGGCCGTGCGGCCTTCGACATACGCGAGCGCCGCCTTCATCGACAGCGCTTCCAGGTGCTTCGGATTGACCGCGAGCACGCGCTCGATCGACTCGAGGGCGTCCTTCTTCTTGTCCTGGTAAATCGCCATCTCGGCGACGAACAGGTGGGCGCCGAAATCGTTCGGGTTCTGCTTCAGGGCCTGCTGAGCCAGCCCCACGGCCTGGGGCGGGTTCTGGTCGGCCAGCGAGCGCGCCAGCCCCAGCAGCGCCGGGCCGTACTCGGGATCCGCTTTCAGCGCCTCCTGGAACGAACGCGCCGCGTCCTGGTTGTTGTACTTCTCGACGAAGAGGTCGCCCCACTCGGAGTTGATCGACGCGTCGTTCGGAGCCAGCCCGTCGGCATCACGAAACAACGCGTTGGCATCATCGAATCGGCCGAGCGCGCGCGCCGCCCGGGCCGCGCGCACGTAGTCGCGGGCGGTGGGGTTGCGCTGGTCACCGGCCATCACAAGTTGCAGCGTGCGGCGCGCCTCGGTGCGCCGCCCCACCAATTGCTGCAGCAGCCCGACTTCGAGCGCCGCCTCTCCCGTTGGGTTGGCGGCGGCAAACGGCTTCAGCGCCGCTTCAGCGCCGGCATAGTCGCCGCGGGCCGCGACCGCCTTGGCGCGCAGCACGGCCAGCAATTCGTCTTTGGGGAAGGCGCCGGCGAACTTCTCGATCTCGTCGAAGCGGCCGGCGCGCCACGACTTCTCGGCGTCGGCGCGGACAGCCGCCACGGCAGGCGACTGGCCGGCCGTGACGAACGGCGCGAGCCCGATGGTTAGCACGACCGAAGCCAGGAGCAACCAGACGCGGCGAGACATGATCCTGGGTCGAGTATAGCCCTCGCGCATGTGATTTGGACGCCCGAACCGGCGTGCAGGCCTTGGAGAAAAGCGTTTAGCATGGTGGGACCAGATGCCTTTCCCGCCAGCCGCCACTGCCCGGGCCCGCTACGGCCCTGCTGCTGATTCATCGGCCGGCTGCGCTGCAGGCGGTGAGGCAGCGGATTTATCCCAATGAGTGCACCCCCACCGGTTACCGGCCGCAAGCTGACGGCCGCCGATACCTCGGCGGCCGTCGATGAGTTCATGACCAGGCTCGACCATCCGCACAAGGCGGCGATCCAGGAACTGCGTCGAATCATCTGCGCCGCCGACCCGTCGATCGCCGAGGGCGTCAAGTGGAACGCGCCGAGCTTTCGCACCACGGAGTACTTCGCGACCACGCATCTGCGCGCGACAGAGGGCATCGGCATCATCCTGCACCTGGGCGCGAAGGTCCGCGAAGCGCCGGCGTTTCAGGTCGAGGATCCGCGCGGTCTGCTGAAGTGGCTGGCGAAGGACCGGGCGCTGGTGAACTTCGCGGGTGTCGAGGACGTGAAGGCGCACGAAGCGGCCATCCAGTCGATCGTGCGCCAGTGGATCGTGTCGGTCTAGGTCACGCCGTTCGGCGT
>JBFWUK010000048.1:0-11565 GCA_050247355.1 Vicinamibacterales bacterium
GACAAGAAGTGCCCTCCCGACAAGAAGTGCCCTCCCGACAAGAAGTGCCCTCCCGACAAGAAGTGCCCTCCCGACAAGAAGTGCCCTCCCGACAAGAAGTGCCCTCCCGACAAGAAGTGCCCTCCCGGCGGGTATCATTGTCGGCATGTTTCGACTGGACGGAAAGACGATTGCGGTCATCGGCGCGGGTTCGGGCATTGGCCAGGCGGTCGCCCTCGGCGTCGCCCAGCAGGGCGGCCACACCATCTGCCTCGACATCAACGCCGCCAGCGCCGCCGCGACCGCGGAGATGATCGCAAAGGCCGGGGGCTCGGCCGACGCCGGCGCCATCGACATCGCCGACGACACCTCGGTCCGCGACGCGCTGGCCAGTGCCCTGCACCATCGCTCGGGCCTCGACGGCCTGGTCTGCACGCCCGCCATCAACGTCAGGAAGCCGATACTCAAGTACACCGGCGAGGAGTTCGACCGGGTGGTCCGCGTCAACCTGCGCGGCAACTTCAACGTGCTGCAGGCGGCGGGCCAGCTGATGGTCGTGCAGAAGTCCGGCAGCATCGTGCTCTTCTCGTCCATCCGCTCGCTCGTCACCGAGCCCGGGCAGTCGGTTTACTCGATGACCAAGGCCGGCATCGTGCAACTGGTGCGGACCGCCGCTACCGAGTGGGGCGAGCAGGGTGTGCGCGTCAACGCGGTGGGGCCGGGCGTGATCGAAACGCCTTTGACCGCGCCGATCAAGGCGCAGCCGGCGTGGTACCAGGCCTATGCCGACAAGACGCCCATGAAGCGCTGGGCGCAGGCTTCAGAGATGGCTGGGCCGACCGTATTCCTGCTGTCGGATGCCGCCAGTTACGTGACCGGCACGATCCTGTTCGCCGACGGCGGCTGGCTGGCCAACGACGGACGCTTCACGCCGCCCGGGATGTAAAAGTGCTTGGGTGCTCAGGTGCTCAGGTGCTCAGGTGCTGAGGTGGTGAGGTGGTGAGGTGGTGAGGTGGTGAGGTGAGGACTGTGACCAAGCCGCAATTGATCGGCCTTCCTTACGACGCCTCGTCTTCGTTCCTGCGCGGCTCGGCGGCGGCGCCGCCCGTGATTCGACAGGCGCTGTGGTCGCCGGCCGGCAATCGCTACACCGAGAACGGCGCCGACCTGGCCGGCCTGACCGACGCCGGCGATCTGGCGCTGGCGGACGATCCGGCGCTGGCCCGCGAGCAGATCGAAATGGGCATTGGCGCGCTCCTGGCCAGCGGCTTCCAGCCAGTTGCCCTGGGCGGCGATCACTCGGTCACCTATCCGATTCTGCGCGCCGTCATCACGCAGCACCCGGTGCTGACCATCCTCCACGTCGACGCGCACGGGGATCTCTACGACGCCTTCGAGGGTGACCGCTACTCGCACGCCTGCCCCTTCGCGCGCATCATGGAGGAGTGTCGAGGCGTGACGCTGGTCCAGGCCGGCATCCGGACGCTGACGCCGCACCAGCGCGAGCAGGTGGCGCGGTTCGGCGTGAACTGCATCGAGATGCGGCAGTTCGCCTCGGGTGCGCGGCCGGCAATCGACGGTCCGGTCTACATCTCGATTGACATCGACGGCCTCGACCCGGCCTTCGCGCCAGGTGTCTCGCATCGCGAACCGGGTGGCTTGACCGTTCGTGACGTGGTGACCATGATTCACCAGCTCGCCGGCCCGATCGTCGGCGCCGACGTCGTCGAGTTCAACCCGTCGCGCGACCTCGACGGCGTGACCGCGGCGGTCGCGGCGAAGGTGGTCAGGGAGCTGGCCGGACAGATGATTCGGTGATGCGATACACGCGTGAACTGGCCAACGTCGCCGAGTCGCCGATGGTGCAGATTGCCACGGCCGCCGAAGCGATGTCGGGATCGCTCAAGCTCTGCTACGGCGAGTCGGACATGCCGACGCCGGCGTTCATTTGCGACGCGGCGGATGCCGCGCTCAAGGCGGGCCACACCTTTTATACCCACACCGCCGGCGCCCCTGAGTTGCGCGACGCCATCGCGCGCAAGGTTTTCGATCTGCACGGTGTCGAGTACCGGCAATCGGAGATCATGGCGACGGTCGGCGCCTCGCTGGCCATCTACGCGGCCATTCGCGCGCTGGTTGGCCGCGGCGACAACGCGGTCATCATCTCCCCGGCCTACGCCATCTTCTCGAACGCCGTGATCATGGCCGGCGGCGAGGCGCGGCCGGTGCCGCTGGCCCGCGAGGGTTCGCGGTTCCGTCTCGATCTCGACCGCGTCAGCCAGGCCATCGATGCCGGCACGCGCATGATCCTGGTGAACAGCCCGTCGAATCCGACCGGCTGGGTGATCACCGCCGGCGAACAGCAAGCGCTGCTGGCGCTCGCGGAACGGCGCGAACTGGTCATCCTGGCCGACGAGGTCTACGAGCGCTTGATCTATGACGAGAAGGGTCTGTCGTCACAGGTGGCGCCGTCGTTCGCGCGCCTCCCCCACGACCGCGACCGCCTGATCGTGGTCAACAGCTTCTCCAAGACCTACAACATGACCGGCTGGCGCCTGGGATGGGCGCAGGGCAGCGAGGCCACCATCAAGACGATGTACCGGGCGGCGGAGTTCATGACGTCGAACCCATCGGCCATGGTGCAGCAGGCCGGCATTGTCGCGCTGCGCGACGGCGAGCCGTACGTCCGCGAGCTGCGCGCGCACTACGCGGCCCGGCGCGCACAGGTGATGGCGACGCTCGCCCGCATGCCCCGCGTGTCGTTGCCCACACCCGAAGGTTCGTTCTTCGCGTTCCCGCGTATCGAGGGAGTCACCGATTCCACCGCCTTGACGACGGCCCTGCTGCGCGCCACCGGAGTGGCGCTGGCCCCAGGCGCGGCCTTCGGCAGTGATGGCGAAGGATACATCCGCGTATGCTTTGCAGCCACGGAAGCCACCGTCTCGGCCGCGCTTGAAAAGTTCTACGAATTTGTGACGAACGACCGCGTCTAGCACGCGGCGGCTGTGGCACAATCCGCCTCAGCCGGCATGGCTCCCGCCGCCGGCCCCTCGGAGCAAACTCGACATGAAATGGGTGTTCTTCGCAGTGGTTGCGGAGTTGGCCGTACTGCTGTGCCTGATCTTCGCGTTCGACGGCGCGCTGCACTCTCTGCAGACCATGCGCGCAACCTGGGACCACGCCGCGGTGTTCGTAATCTACGCCATCGTACGCGTCGGATATTCCAGGATGCGGACCGCATCGGTCCCGTCGGTCCTGTCCCGGCAAGGGTAACCCTCCCGACAAGGAGTGCCCTCCCGACAAGAGGTGTCCTCCCGACAAGGAGTGCCCTCCCGACAAGAGGTGTCCTCCCGACAAGAGGTGCCCTCCCGACGAGAGGTGCCCTCCCGACGAGAGGTGCCCTCCCGACAAGGAGTGCCCTCCCGCCAGGTTCCGTAAGTTACTTCGCCATTTTCCTGGCGTACTGCAGCTCGGGCCGTTCGTCGCCGGCATCGGCGGAGATCTCGACGATCTGCCGGTAGAACCCCTTTGCCTTGGCCGCCTGCTTGGTGGCTTCAGCCGCCTTGCCGGCGCCGTACAGCGCCAGGAAGCGGTTGGGCTCCTTCTTGGTCACCGCTTCGAAAGCGGCCAACGCCTCCCTGGGCCGGTTCGCCTCGAGCAACATGAAGCCCAGCATCTCGCGCGCCGGCGCAATCGGGCCCGGTGTGACCGCGGCCTTGTCGGTCTTGTCCTCGGCGTCGGCGACCGCCGTCATCGCGGCGATCCCTTCGGCCTTCTTACCCTCCGCAAACATCACCCAGGCCTCGGCGCCGCGGCGCTGGATGTCGACCTGCTCGGTCCAGTAGGCGTCCTTCAGCTCGATCTCGCGATCGCGCAGCGCGGTCAGGCGCGCCAGGTCGGCCGCGGCCTCGGCCGGCCGGCCCGAGCGGGCAAACCCAATGGCCCGCGCAAAGTGCGTGATGGCCTCGGTATAGGGCGTATTCGGCGCGGGGAACGGCTTCAGCATCGTCGCCTCGGCCCACTGGCTCCGCTCCATGGCATAACGGGCTGGAATCGCCGCGATGGCAAACGTGTTGGCGCCGGTGGCGCTGGGCGAAGCGATGGCCGCGGCCGCGACCTTGTTGGCGTGGTCCAGCACCGCCTTGGCCTGCGTGTCCATGCCCATCTGGAGATACGCGTAGGTCATGTAGTCGCGGGCGTGCAGCCCTTCGCCGAGCCCGCCGCCGGTCTTTTCGGCCTCTTCGGCCGAACGGATGTTGGTGGCGACCGATTCCTTCCACTCGCCCACGCGCGTGAAGGTGTGCGACGGCATGTGCAGGGCGTGCGGCACCGACGGCGCGATGTCGGCATAGGCGCGCGCCGCGGGCAGCGCCTTGGCGGCCAGCGCCGGCACATCGTAGGCGTGGATGATGTAATGCGCGAGACCGGGATGGTTCGGGTTGCGCTTGTAGAGCGGCTCGAGAATCTCGGCGGCCTTCAGGTTCTGTGCGAACGTCTTGTCCGTGGGCAGTGCGGTTTGCGCGATGGCCAGCGCCCAGAAGATGCGGGCTTCCATGTCGTTGCGGTTCAGGCTGGCAACCATCTCGGTCGCGCCTTCGTAAGCAACCACGCGGGCGCGCTGGGTGGTGACGTCGGCGCTGGAGAACAGCCCGGCAACCGCGTCGATATAGCCCTTCTCACGAGGCGTCGGGGTGCCCGCCGACTGCGCCTTCTCAATCGCGGCTTTGCCGTTGGCAATCACCTGTGGCGACCGCTGGCCGGCAAACGGGTTGCCCCAATAGGTGAGCGCAATCCCCCAATGCGCCATGGCGCATGTGGGATCCTTCTTGGCAATCTCCTGGAACAGAGCCCGCGCCTCGGGGAACCAGAACGAGTGGAGCTCGGCGACGGCGAGGTTGAAATCCTCTTTGACGGCCGTGCTGCACGAGGTCTCGAAGTTAACGGTGCCGGCCTTGACCGCGCCCGGTTTCGCGGCGTGATCGTGCTGCTCGGTTTGTGCCCACGCCGGCGCCGCCAGCGCGAGCCCCAGACACAGTGACAATACCAGTCGCCTCATCATCGTCTCCTTCATTTGCCGAAGTTCAATCGGTCCAGTCCAACGCGGCCGTTGCTGATCACCAGCAGCGGATCCAGCAACGTGCGAACGTTCTCGAGCGGGTTGCCGTCAACGATTAGCAGATCGGCTTCGAACCCCGGCTCGACGGCGCCGATCCGCTTCTCGAGCCGCAGCATCTCGGCGTTGACGAGCGTCGCCGACTGCAGCGCCTGTAGCGGCGTGAGACCCGCGGCGGCCAGCATACCCACTTCTCGCGCTACGCGCGCCACGCTGTTCGGGCCATAGCCCGTGTCGGACCCGGCGACGATCTTCACGCCGAACTTGTGCGCGCGCTGAATGGCGCCCATCAGGATCGGCTGCATCATCTCCCCGCGCCGCTTCAACCCGGCGTGATCATAGTCGCCACCGGCCTCGGCCAGGTCATTGACGATGTCGGCGGTGGGGTCGAAGAAAGTGCCCTGCTTCGCCATCATCTGCAGCGTCTCGTCGGTCAGGTAGGTGCCGTGTTCGATGCTGCGCACGCCGGCGCGGACGGCGGCGTCGGCGCCCTCGGCGCCGTGCGCGTGCGCCATCACCGGGATGCTCTTCGCCTGCGCCTCGACCACGAGAATCCGCAGCTCTTCCTGGCTGTAGATCTGGCGTCGCGGATCGGTGTCGGGCGTGCCGGCCCGCTCGGTGGCGTTGGTCTTGATCCAGTCGACGCCGCGCGACAGGTTGGCGCGCACCATGCGGCGAATGGCGTCGGCGGCCGGCACCCCGGCCAGCAATCCGCCCTCGTCCGGAAAATCGAGAAAGAACTCGGCCGCCACGCCCGGGCGCACGTGATAGCCGGTCGCGATCATGTCGGGACCCGCGACGAAGCCTTTCCGCACCAGCTCGCGCAGGCCGACGTCGACAAAGTGCGACACGCCCGCGGAACGCATGGTGGTAACACCGCTCTCGAGCGCCGCGCGCATTTGCGCCAGCGATCCGACATGCACGTGAGCATCAATCAAGCCCGGCACGACATAGCGGCCCTTGAGGTCGATGGCGCGCACGCCGGCTGGCGCCCCGCCACTGCCGAGACTTTCAATCGTGCCGCCACGCAGCACCAGCGTGGCGCCGCGCGCGATGGCGCCGGTGCGGACGTTCACGACCGAGGCATTGGTGAGGGCAAGGGCGTCCTGGGGCGGCGGCGCGCCCCGCTGGGCGCTGAGCGAAACGACGCCAATCAGGACAACCAGGGCCGAGATAGCAGTGCGGCGCATCGATGGAGGATATCCCCGCCGGTGCTTGCCCATCTCCGACTTTTTTAGTCGGCAATGGTCCGTTCGGGCCGTCCCGCGCCCATTCAGTGCGGCTTTCGGCCCGTTCCCTGCTCCCCGTGCAACTGGGACGAATATCTCCGTAAGATAGTGAGCGTCAGTCACTTACGGGCCGTGAGCTGACACCCCCCACAGGCAGAGCCCGACGTTTCAGTAAGGAGCGCACATGCACGCGCCTATCAAGTACGCAGAGAAGGGTCTTTCGATCGCCGCCAACGGAGTGTGGCAAATCTTTTCACAGCTGAACAAGATCAGCCAGAACCCGATGATGACTCCGCGGTGGTCGGACAAGCCGCTGCTGAAGTCTCACCAGAAGACCAAGCCGCCGCTGGGCTGGCCGCGGCAGACCGATTCGCTGTGTCCGACGTGCGTGCGCGAAGCGCGCCAGGCCATTCTCGACGGCACCCGCCCGCTCGACACCCTGCTCAACGAGAAGGTTGGCGAGATCAAGGCGACCATCGACGAGAAGGACGGCAAGATCGTGATGCTGAAGGACTGCCCCATCCACGGGCACTTCGAAGACACGATGGCGATCGACACGGCCTTCTTCAAGCACCTCGAAGAGGTGTTCCCGGGCCGCGACATCCGCGCCCACAACGACGAGAAGCTGCACAACCACGGCAGCAGCACGGTGAAGTACGGCCGCGGCTCGGTGCTCACGGTTGACCTCACCAACCGCTGCAACATGATGTGCGACCCGTGCTTCATGGACGCCAACCAGGTCGGCTTCGTCCACGAACTGACCTGGGACGACATCAAGACGGTGCTCGACAACGCGGTGACCATCAAGCCCAAGCGGCAGATGTCGGTGCAGTTCTCGGGGGGCGAGCCGACGCTGTCGCCGTACTTCCTCGACGCGGTGCGCTATGCCCGCCAGGTCGGCTATACCTCGGTGCAGGCGGCCACCAACGGCATCGAGTTCGCGAAGAGCTTCGACTTTGCCAAGGCGGCGGCCGACGCCGGCCTGCGCTACGCCTACCTGCAGTTCGACGGCATCGGCAACGCCGCCAACTCGCACCGCCGGGTCGGCAACCTGTTCGACGTCAAACTGCGCGCGATCGAGAACCTCTACAACGCCGGCGTCGACATCGTCCCGGTGATCACGATCGTCAACGGCGTCAACAACGAGCAGGTCGGCCGGGTCATCGAGTTCGCGCTCGACAACCCCAAGAAGATCAACTTCCTGTCGTTCCAGCCGGTCAGCTTCACCGGCCGCGACGAGGAGGTGACGCCGGAACGACGGGCGGCGCAGCGCTACACGCTGTCGCACCTGGCGCACGACGTGAAGAACCAGACCGGCCTCGGCGAGCCGGTGCGCGACTGGTTCCCGATCTCGTTCATGGGCACCTTCACCGACTGGGCCGACGTTGCCAAGGGTCCCGAGAACGAATGGGGCAACCTGACCTGCGGCTGCCACCCCAACTGCGGCATCGGCATGGCGGTGATGATCGACAAGGAGACCAAGGAGGCGGTGCCGGTGACGGCCTTCCTCAAGGCGGAACAGCTGGCCAAGGACGTCGCGGCTGTCACCGACGCGTCACGCGGCAAGTTCCTGACCGTGGCCGGCATGGCGCTGGCCCTGGCCCGCAACTACGACTCGTTCAAGTCGCCCACGCACTTCAAGCTGAGCGACCTGCTGAAGAAGTTCGACAAGACCTTCGGCGCCACCGGCAAGGACTACGGCAAGGTGACGGCCGATCGCACCGCGGCCGACATCGAGAAACGGCGTTCCGATCGCTGGAACTTCCTGTTCATCGCCGGCATGTGGTTCCAGGACCTCTTCAACTACGACTTCCGGCGCACCGAGATGTGCATCATCCCGTATGCCACGCAGATGGGCGAGATCTCGTTCTGCGCCTACAACACCGGCATCGGCTGGCGCAACATCATCGAGAAGATGCACATGACGGCGACGCTCACCAAGTGGTACGACGAGCACGGCCGGCACGAGATCTTCGCCGGCAACAAGGCGGTGCCGCTGAACACGACCGAGCACTCGCTGAAGCTGAACGCCGAGGCGGTGGCGGCCGGCGCACAGACCGACCTCGACGTGCTGGGCATCGCCAAGAACGCGCGCGACGAGAAGATTGCCGCGCGCAAGAAGAAGGACATGACCCCCGAAGAGCTGCGCCACCATGCCGAGATGGAAAAGCTCTATCGCAAGGAAGTGCTCAAGGAGCAGGTGGTGCCGGTGCTGCAGATCCAGGGCCTGAAGAAGGCCCAGCAGCCGACCACGCACTAACGACGGCGGGGCACACTGCCCCGCTGCCGCGCACTAATGTTGTGGCGGCAACCCTTTAGGGTTGCCTCGCGGCCAGCAGTCGACACAAGGGCCGGGACCGGCAGGGTTCCGGCCCTTGCTGTTTTGAGCGCGCGTCTGTTTCAACCGCTGGAGACGCGGTCGCGATCGAGAATCTGCCGCACCGTGGCGGCCAGCACCGCCAGCGTGAACGGCTTCTGCAGGAAGCTGTCACCCTTACCCACGCCGTGCTTCAGGATCACATCGTCGGTGTAGCCCGAGAGGAAGAGCACGGGCAAGCCGGGCTGCCGGCCGGTCAGCACCTCGGCCAGTTGCCGGCCATTCATACCGGTCATGACGACATCGGTGACCAGGAGGTCGAGCGGGACGGTCTGAGTCTCGAACAGCGCTACCGCGTCTTCGCCGCTGTTGGCCGACAACACGGTGTAGCCCAGTTGCCCAAGGTAGGTAACGAGCATTTCACGCAGGTCCGCCTCGTCTTCCACGATCAGGATGCGATCGAGCGTGCCCGATGGCGCGGGCGAGACGGGAGGGCGTGCGGGTGGCGCGACCGCGGGCTTCGCGATGCGCGGCCAGGTAAGTTTGAAACGCGCCCCGTGGCCTTGCGGGCTGTCCACGGTAATGGTCCCCCGGGTCGCGGTGACAATACCGTGGACAGTTGCCAGGCCGAGGCCGGTGCCCTGTCCTTCGCCTTTCGTCGTGAAGAAGGGCTCGAAGATGTGCGCCATCTGCGCGGGGGCGATGCCGGCGCCGGTGTCGCTGACTTCCAGGCACAGGCGATCGTCGAGCCGCGAGGTGGCAAATCGCAGGCGGCCGCCGTCGGGCATGGCGTCGCGGGCGTTGACGGACAGGTTCATCAGCACCTGTTGCAGCTGCCCGGGATCGATCTCGAGCCAACCCGCGTTTCCGTCGAGCACCAGGTCGATGGCCACGTCCTCGCCGATCAGGCGGCCGAGCAGCGGTTGGGCATCACGAACGGCGGCATTCAGGTCGACCAGTATCGGCTGCAGCACCTGGCGCCGGCTGAACGCCAGCAACTGGCCGGTCAGGCTCGCCGCGCGTTCCGATGCCAGGCGAATGTCGTCGAGCGCGGCGCGCGCGCGGTGCCCGCCGGGCAGGAGTGGGCCGGCGATCTCGCAGCTGCCGAGGATCACCGTCAGCAGGTTGTTGAAGTCGTGCGCGACACCGGCGGCCAGCCGGCCGACGGCGTCCATTTTCTGCGATTGCCGCAGCCGGTCCTCGACCCGTTCGCGGCGGCGAATTTCGCGCTTGAGCGAGATGACCCACGCCGCCATCGCACCCGACGACACCAACAGGATGGCGGCGCCGGCCCATTGCACCGCGCGCTCGACCAGGGTCCCCGACAGAAACAGCATTTCGCGCGGCCGCCACTTCGACTCGAGCCGCTGCAGGGTGCCGCTCGCCTTCAGCTGGCGCACGCCGCGATTGATCTCGTCGAGCAGGTCGTGGCGGCCTTTCTTCACCGCAATGGCGGTCGCGTTGGTCGTAAAGGGCACCCCGACCAGGGTCACCTCGTTCAAGTGCTGGCGCGCCATGGGGGCCGCGACCCACGAGTCATAGGCCACCACGTCGAGCTCGCCGTTTACCAGCCGCTCGAACCCGTTGGCGAAGTCGTTTACCGTGACCAGCGTCGCGTCGGACTGACGCTGGAGATAGCCCGGCACGAAGGGCGACGAGGTGACGCCGACGCGCTTACCGGCCAGGTCAGCCACCCCGCGCACCGACGTCTCGCCCCTGCGAACGAAGAACCCGAACTCGTGGGTGATGGTCGCATCACTGAATTCGAACAAGGCGCGCCGCTCTGGCATGATGGCGAGGTCGGTCAACGCGTCGGCCTCGCCGGCCAGCACCCGGCGTTGGGCCTCGTCATACGGCAACAGCTCGAGCCGGATCTCGCGGCCAAGCACGCGGCCCAGTTCGCGGACCAGGTCGACATCCAGGCCTTGCGGAACACCGTTGACGAGGGAACTCAGGGGTGGATACGCCTGGTCCGCCACGAACGTCCAGGGGACGCGGGAAGGGTCGGTTCGATCACTGGTGGTTGGATCGCGATACAGGGCCAGGACGGCGAGCAGCACCGAGCCGAGGGCCAGAGCAATAGCTACACGCCGAATGCGAGACACGTACGGCAACGTTGCACCAACAATGCCAGTAGGAATCGGCAGATTATCTCAATTAGTCACGTGGACCGGGCCGCCGACCGGGCAGACGGTCGGGGTGTTGGGAAATCTTCCGCACGCTGACCGGCGGCGGATGCCGGCAGGCGAACCCGATAGCGACTGTTCATGGTCGGACACCGGAGCACCGCAGGCGAGCAACTGCTGGCGCGTGCCTGTAACTTCAGGCCTGTTTTCGCACATTCAAATGGGCACGGCTCGTGCTGATGCATCCGGCCAGCCGCCTTCGCTGAAGCTTCGGCGGGCTACAGCCGGATGCCACATCTGTGGCGTCCGCCTTCAGGCGGACCTGATATGGACACTTTCATTCGCGACCTCACCTTCGCCGTCCGCACGCTGAAGCGGCAACCGGCATTCACGTTCACCGCGGTGCTGACCATCGCGCTCGGCATCGGCGCCACCACCGCCATTTTCAGCGTGGTCAACACCGTGTTGTTGCGCCCGCTCCCCTACAGCGACGCCGCCCGGCTCGGCACGATCTGGGCCGACCTGCGCAACCGCAACGTCGTCGATTTCCCGATTTCCCCGGGTGACTTCCACGACCTGCGCACCGTGCTGACGCAGTTCGAGGCGGTCGCCGGCCTCAATTCGTTCCGGCCGACGGTGGGCGGCGACGGACAGGGCGATGCCGAGCAGGTGTTCGGCGCCGGCGTCACCACCAACCTGCTCGATGTGCTGGGCCATCGCATCCACGTTGGCCGCGGCTTCGTCGAGGATGACGGCCGGCCGAACGCGGCCGCGCCGCTGCCGGCGGCGGGCGCACCGCCG
>JBFWUK010000048.1:11665-23040 GCA_050247355.1 Vicinamibacterales bacterium
CACCGCCGCCACTGCCGACCATTGCGGTGCTCAGTTTCGAGTTCTGGCAGCGCCGCTACGGCGGCGACGCGTCGATCGTCGGCAAGTCCATCGAGTTCGGCAACGGCCGCGCCGACGTGGTCGGCGTGCTCGCGCCGGGCTTCGAACTGCTGTTCCCGCCGGGCGCCGACATCGAGCCGCGGCCCGACATCCTGGTCGCCAACCGCGTCAACTACCAGGCGGGTTCGCGCAACAACGTCTTTCTGCGCGTGATCGCGAAGCTGAAACCTGGCGTCGGGTTCGAGCAGGCACAGTCGGAGCTGGATCGGCTGTCGGCCGACCTGCGCGCCCAGTTTCCAATCAAGCAAACGGCGAACTCGAACTTCCGCATCGAGCCGATGCACGCCGACCTCGGCGCCGATGTCCGGCCGCAACTGGTGGCGCTGATGGGCGCCGTCGTGTTCGTGCTGCTGATTGCCTGCGCCAACGTCGCCAACCTGCTGCTGGTGCGCGCCGCGTCGCGCGAGCGCGAGCTGGCGGTGCGCGCCGCGATTGGCGGCAGCCGCTGGCGGCTGGTGCGGCAACTGGTGGCGGAAAGCCTGGTGCTGGCCACGGCCGGCGGCCTGGTCGGGCTGTGGCTGGCGCAGTTCGGGCTGGATGCGCTGATCCAGCTGTCGCCGGCGGCGCTGCCGCGAGCGACCGCGGTCTCGCTCGACGGCACGGTGCTCGCCTTCACGGCGGCCGCCTCGTTCGCCGCGGCCCTGATCTTCGGCGTGGTGCCGGCCTGGAAGGCGTCGCGTCCCGACGTGATGGACGTGCTGCGCTCGAGCGGGCGGCTGGTGGGCAGCGGCTCGAGCCGCTGGCTGCGCGACGGGG
Organism: Vicinamibacterales bacterium; assembly: GCA_050247355.1. Taxonomy (GTDB): domain Bacteria; phylum Acidobacteriota; class Vicinamibacteria; order Vicinamibacterales; family UBA2999; genus 12-FULL-67-14b. The sequence goes on from JBFWUK010000048.1 coordinate 12,521, forward strand.
CGGTGGTGGCGGAAGTGGCGTTGGCGTTCGTGCTGCTGGTTGGTTCGGGCCTGATGATCCGCACCTTCGTGGCACTGCAGAACACGAACCCCGGGTTCGACCCGCAGGGCGTGTTGACGTTCCTCATCCAGAACAACCGTGCGCAGGGCCTCGCGGAGCGCCGCGTCTTCCAACGCACGACGCTCGAACGCCTGCAGGCCCTGCCCGGCGTCACCGGCGCCACGTCGGCCGGGCCGCTGCCGCTTGACGGCGGCAACTCGCTGGCCCGCTACGGCCCGCTCGAGGCGGCCACCGATCCGGCCAGGTTCCAGCAAGCGATCACGCACTTCGTGCAGCCCGGCTACTTCGACATGACGCGCACGCCGATGGTGGCCGGCCGCGCGTTCACCGACGACGACAATCGGCCCGAGGCGCGGGTGATCGTGATCGACGACCTGCTGGCGGCGCGGCTGTTCCCTGACGGCAACGCGGTGGGCCAGCGCATGCTGGCGCGGGTCACCACCGACGAGCCGCAGGCCTTCGAGGTGATCGGCGTCTCGCGCCACCAGCGTCACACCACCATGATGGATGACGGCCGCGAGGCGATGTTCGTCCCCGACGGCTATGCCGGTTTCGGCCCCGCCTTCCGCTGGGCCGTGCGCACCAGCGGCGATCCGAACGCGATGGCGGCCACCGTCCGCGCCGCGATGGCGCAGCAGGACCCGCGCTTGCTGCTGACCGAGGTCAGGCCGTGGCAGGACTACATTGACGAGGCGATCGCGCCGACCCGCTTCGCGCTGATCCTGATCGCGGCGTTTGCCGGCGTCGCCGCCATCCTCGCCATGATCGGGCTCTACGGCGTGCTGGCGACGACCGTGCGGCAACGCACCACCGAGATTGGTGTGCGTATGGCCTTTGGCGCGTCGGGCGGCAGCATCCTGAAGCTGATCATTGGCCAGGGGATGCGCCTCAGCCTGGTCGGCATTGCCCTGGGCGTGGTGGCGGCGATCATGCTGACGCGAATCATGGCCAGCCTGCTGGTCGGGGTCACGGCAACCGACCCGGCGACCTACGCCACCATGGCGGTGCTGTTCACCGTTGTGGCGGCAATCGCCGCCTGGGTGCCGGCACGGCGCGCGGCCGCGCTGAACCCGAACGTCGCGCTACGAGACGAGTAGGGTCTGACCCCGAGCCGGTGGTGCCGAGGGGTCTGACCCATCCGCGGGACAGTATTGTCACGTCATCGTCGCCCGCGAAGGGGGCGGTTCCTTCCGGGACGTAGCGCGTCATCGTTGCCGCGAAGGGGTCAGACCCCTCCGAGCCACCCAGTCGGGGTCAGACCCCGTGCCGCGCCCCGTGCCGCGCTATGATGACGGCGCATGAGCGACTCGGCCTCGCGCCTCGTCACGCTGTCGGCAGCCCGCTGGCGGCTTTCGGTTCTCGTCACCGCGGCCATGACCCTGGTCTACGTTGCCTTCATCCTGTTGATCGCCTTCAACAAGCCCTTGCTCGGCACGGTGCTGATGCCGGGCTTGAGTGTCGGCATCCTGCTGGGGGTCTTCGTGATCCTGGTGGCGATGGCGCTGATCCTGGTCTACGTCTGGTGGACCAATAACCACTACGACGCCGCGGTCGCTTCCATCCGCAAGGCCCACATGGAGGGCCGTTGATGCAGACCGGGGAGCCGAACGTGGTGGCGATGGCCGGGTTTGCCATCTTCATCGTCCTGTCGCTGGTCATCACCTGGTTCGCGGCGCGGCGGACCAGCAGCACCGAGGCGTTCTATGCCGCCGGCCGTTCGGTCACCGCGGTGCAGAACGGCATGGCGCTGGCCGGCGACTACATGAGCGCGGCCAGCTTCCTGGGCATTGCCGGTCTGGTGGCGCTGTCGGGTTTCGACGGCCTGATCTACTCCATCGGCTTCCTCGTCGGCTGGCCGGTGGTGGCCTGCCTGATCGCCGAGCCGCTGAGGAACCTGGGACGCTACACGTTCACCGACGTGGTGGCGTTCAGGCTGCGCCAATCGCCAGTGCGCGTCGCGGCCGCATCGGGCAGCCTGGCGGTGGTGGCCTTCTACCTGATCGCACAGATGGTGGGCGCCGGCAACCTGATCCGGCTGCTGTTTGGCCTCAACTACGAGACGGCGGTGATCATCGTCGGGCTGGTGATGCTGGCGTACGTGTTGTTCGGCGGGATGATCGCGACCACCTGGGTCCAGATCATCAAGGCCGGTCTGCTGCTGTCGGGCGCCTTCATGCTCGCCTTCATGGTGCTGGCGCAGTTCGGGTTCAATCCGCTGGCGCTGTTTGCCGAAGCGGCGCGGCAGTACGGCGACGGCGTGCTGGCGCCCGGGCGCCTGGTCTCGGATCCAGTGGACGCCATTTCGCTGGGTCTCGCGCTGATGTTCGGCACCGCCGGTCTGCCTCATATCCTGATGCGCTTCTACACCGTGCCTGACGCCCGCACGGCGCGGGTGTCGGTCGCCTACGCCACGGCCATCATCGGCGCGTTCTACCTGCTCACCTTCGTGCTCGGCTTCGGCGCCATGGTGCTGGTCGGCCAGGACGCCATTCGCGGCGTCGATGCCGGCGGCAACATGGCCGCGCCCCTGCTCGCGGAAGTGGTTGGCGGACAGGCGTTTCTCGGTTTCATTGCCGCCGTGGCCTTCGCCACCATCCTGGCGGTGGTCGCCGGGCTGACGCTTGCCGGGGCGGCGGCGTTGTCGCACGACATCTACGTGCACGTGTTCCGCCACGGGCGGACCAGCCAGAAAGAGGAACTGATCGTCGCCCGCAGCGCGACCATCCTGCTGGCGGTGCTGTCGATCGTGCTCGGCATCGTGTTCAAGGGACAGAACGTCGCCTACATGGTCGGCCTGGCCTTCGCGATCGCGGCGAGCGCCAATTTCCCGGCGTTGATCCTGTCGATGTTCTGGAAGCCGTTCACGACGCGGGGAGCCCAGGTGTCGATCCTGTTCGGCACGGTGGCGACGCTGGCGCTGATCTGGATGTCGCCGACGATCCAGGTCGATCTGCTGGGGCACGCCACGGCGTATTTCCCCTATCGCAACCCGGGGCTGTTCACCATCCCGCTGTCGTTCGTCATCGGCATCGTGGTGTCGCTGGCGGCGCCCGAGCCGACGGCAATCGCCGGCTTCGCCAAGCTCGAACAGCAGATTCACTTCGGGGCGGCAGACGAGCCGGCATAATGGAACCCGGCATGCCGCGCGTCCGTCTCTTGACTCCGAGCCTCGTTTGACCGCGTTTCAACTCCACAACCCGCGCGTCCGCTATTCCCTGTTCGCGCTCTGGCTGCTGGTCGTCGTCGGCGCCTTGTACTTGTATTTCTTCCAGCGCGAAGCGGTGCAGCACGAGATGCGGGATGCGCTGTCGGCGTCGTTCTGGGCCGCGGCGATCGCCTACCTGCTGATTGGCGCGTTTCGCGCCTTCACCCTGGTGCCGGCCACCTTCCCGTTGCTGATTGCCATGCCGTTCTTCGACCCGTGGGTGCTCTTGGCGCTCACGCTGCCGTGCATCGCGATCTCCTCGTCCATCTGCTACTTCTTTGCCGAGGCCATCCACATCGATGAACTCTTCGAGCGGAAGTATCCGGCGCAGATTCGCCGTCTCAAGGACCTGCTGCAGAGTTACCAGCTGCCGATCATCATCGGCTGGAGCTTCATGCTGTTCCTGCCGACCGACCTGATTTGCTACGTCTGCGGATCGCTGAAGATCAACTTCAAGAAATTCCTGTTCGGCGTGGTCGTCGGCGAAGGCACGGTCTACGGCATCTACATCTTCCTCGGCGACTGGGTGCTCCGCAACTAACGGCGGCGCGGCGGGCGGGTGCTTTCCGTCGGGTAGCCCTCGCCGGCGAGGTAACGGGATCGATCCATCGGATCGAATATCCTCGCTTGGCCGCCGACATTGAAGCGCGGCGGCCAGTCGAGGGCGCCAATCGCGGCGTGGCCGCGGAAACGGTCGCGGAACTCACCTTCCTCCCGGCGTTCCAGCAGGATGTACGGAGGGCGGCCCTGCGCCGTCAGCCACGCCACCGCTCGATCCAGCCAGGCTGGATCGAGTGAATCCCACAGCACGGCCTCGCGGCCGGCGTGGAAGCGCACGCTGCCGCTCTGCCAGACGGTAATCAGCACGGCGCTGGCGGGCAGCCGCTCACTGACCAACGCCGCTGTTTCGCGATAGCGGCCTTCTTGTGCCTGCAGGGCCAACACGTCTCGCGTGCCGGCGGCCCTGATGCTGAGCAACGCCAGCACCACCGTGCCAATCGCCATCACGCCGCGCATCCTCGCACGGTCGGCCGCCCACGCGGCGACACTACAGGCCAGGATGATCATGACGACCAGGGCGGGGATCAGGAATCGCAGGTACCACCATTCGGGATGAGGACGGTACAGCAGATAGGTGCCGACGACGGCGGCTGCCAGCGCGAGCAGCCACAGCGCCGCGCGGCGAGCCTGGCCCGTCAGCACGAAGGGTGCGGCCAGCGCGAGCAGCGGAAACACCGTCTGCGTCTGGTAGAAAGCCGTCCAGTAGTTCGGCAGGTTGGTGGCGACATGCGACAGCCTGAACAACTGCCCGACATCGCCGTAGCCGCTGCCGCTCACGCTGCCGTACAGGACGCGATTGAGCCACAGCATGCCGGCCACGCCGGGAAGCGCGCCAAGGGCCAGCAGGGCGCTCGCGCGAAACGGCGGCGGTTGCCCAGGCTGCCAATGCATGGCCGCAACAACGACCGCCAGTGGCGCCAGGTTCGGCCGGACCAGAATGGCCAAGCCAACCAGAACCCCTGCCAACGTGGTCCGGCTAACCACCTTCGCCGTCGCCAGATGGCCTGATGTAGCATCCGCCTTTAGGCGGATAGACACCACGAGCGCGGCCAGCCACAAGGCCGCGGTGGCGATGTCGTTCATGGGCTGCACTGCCTGGAACAGCACAATCGGACTGGTCGCGGTCAGAAGGGCGGCGGACACACCGGCCAACCCACCCGCCAGGCGATTGGCCAGCACGAATGCGCACCACACGAGGACGAAGGCGGCGATCGGCGTGATCGCAAAGACGGCATCGCGGCCGCCCGCGGCGTAGAACGGCGCCATCAGCACGGCGTAGCCCGGTGCGCAGACCGGCGAGGCCGCGTCCGGCCGCACGGGCGAGGGAATGAACCCGCCAGGGGCCAACGTACGCGACGCATCGGGCCACGGCGCCTCGACCGCCAACGTGCTGGACGGCTGCCAGCGTCCTGAACCGAACGCCTCGGCCATCAACGCGTAGCAGGATGAGTCGGACCCGCCCACCGCCCACGTGCCGCGCGTCACGGCAAAGCCGGCCAGCGCCAGCGCCGCGGCCAACGCCATGGCGGCGGGCAGTCGAGCCTGCCAGGAGCCTCGCCCGCCGTAGCTTCGGCGAAGGCGGCTCATCGCGAGACGCGATATTTGATCAGGACCTGGATGGCGCGCACGCCGTCGCGCCAGCCGATCTTCTTGCCCTGGGCGCGGCTGCGCGGCTCGAAGTGCACCGGCAATTCGAGTATGGAGTGGCCGTCACGCAGCAGCTTCGCCGAAATCTCCGGCTCGATGTCGAACCGGTTGCACTCGAGGCGCAGCCCCCGCGCCACGTCGGCGGTCATCACCTTGTAGCAGGTTTCCATGTCGGTGAGCCGGCCGCCGAACAGCAGGTTGGTCACCCCGGTCAGCACCTGGTTGGCAAACACCGACAACCACGGCGCGTCGGGGCGGCCGGCCAGAAACCGTGAGCCGTAGACCACCTGCGTGCGGCCGTCGAGGATCGGTTGCACCAGTACCGCCAGCTGCGCGGGGTCAAGCTCCAGGTCGGCGTCCTGAATGGCGACGATCGTGCCCGAGGCTTCGGTGAAGCCGGTGCGAATGGCGCTGCCCTTGCCGCCATTCCTGGCGGCGTGGATGATGCGCAGCTCCGGCCGGCGCGGCAAGCGGTCGAGCACCTCGCGGGTGCCGTCGGTCGAACCGTCGTTGACGACCAGGATCTCCCGCGGCGCCGGCAGCTCGATCACCAGCAGCCGCTCGATGACCTCGGCCACGGTCCGCGCCTCGTTGTAGACGGGGACGACGATTGAAATGAGAGATGGCAAGCTGAAGGTGAATGGAAAAAAGGGAAAAGTTAGAAGTCAGAGTTCTATCTTATGTGCGGGGATGCCCGCGCCGATAGCGGATCCTTCCGGTAACGCCGTGGGCGTTCGCGCGATCACGGTGAGAAGCTACCATATAGTCCATGCAGATCGTGACCATGGCGCAGAACGTGCCGGGGCCGGTGGCCGTCGCCCGGCTGGTGGCGGGAGGCGCCTCCGCGATCAAGATCGAGGCGCCGTGGGGCGATCCCCTCGAAGGCTTCTGCAAGCCGTGGTACGACGAGTTGCACGCCGGCGTCAGGGTCGTGCGACTGGACTTGAAGTCGGATGACGGGATGCGGGCGCTGATCGACCTGCTCGGCTCGGCCGACGTGTTCATCGCCAGCCATCGTCCCGCCGCACTGACCCGCCTCGGCCTCGACGCGGCCTCGCTGGCCCTGCGCCTCCCCCTCCTCCGCCACGTGAACATCGTCGGCGACACCGCACACCCGGACGAGGCCGGGCATGACGTGACCTACCAGGCGAAAGCGGGATTGATTCAGGACGGCCTTCCGAAGACGCTGCTGGCCGACCTGTTGGGCGCCGAGCGCGCACATGCCGCGGTGCTGGAGATGATGCACAAGGGACCTGGCGGCAGCCGCGTGGTCGGACTCTTCGACGCACTGGCCGGCCTGGTGGCGCCACTGCGTCACGGCCTGACCGCCGTTGGTGGTGTCCTGGGCGGCGGAAATCCCGCGTACGGCGTCTACGCTGCCAGCAACGGCCGCGTCGCCGTCGCGGCCCTCGAGCCACACTTTCGTGACCGGCTCTATACGGCGCTCGGCCTCGCCGACGGCTCGCCGCTGACTGACATCTTCAAGACGAAAACCGCTGCCGACTGGGAACAGTGGTCGGCAGAGCACGACATCCCGCTGAAATCCATCTCATGACCTCAGACCATCCGCTCAAGGCTGCCTACGATCACGCCACCCGGTTCATCAACGACGTCGCCGATCGGCATGTCGGTTCGCGTGTCGAACGCGCAGAGCTGTTCAACTCGCTTGGCGGACCGCTGCCTGACGGGGCCACGGACCCGGCGGAAGTGATCAACCATTTGGCCGCTGCGGCCAATCCCGGCATTGTCTCGACCATCGGCCCGCGCTACTTCGGGTTCGTCACCGGCGGCGCCGTGCCCGTCACCGTGGCCGCCGACTGGCTGGTCAGTGCCTGGGATCAGAATGCGTGCCTCTATGTCACCTCACCCGCGGCATCGGTGCTGGAAGACATCGTGTCGGCCTGGATCGTCGAATTGCTCGGCCTGCCGGCTTCGGCCGGGGTTGGTTTCGTCACCGGCTGCCATATGGCGAACTTCACCTGCCTTGCTGCGGCGCGCCACGAAGTGCTGCACCGGGCGGGATGGAACGTCGAGACGCAGGGATTGCAGCGGGCGCCGCGGGTGCGCGTGCTCGTGGGCGGCGAGGTCCATGTCTCGGCGGTCGGCGCGCTGCGCTATCTCGGCTTCGGCAGCGACGAACTGGAGGTCGTGCCGGTCGACGGCCAGGGCCGCATGCGTGCCGACGCGTTACGCGCGCAGCTCGGCGACGGCGGCGGGCCGATCATCGTGTGCGCGCAGGCCGGCAACGTCAGCACCGGCGCCAGCGATCCGGTGGCCGAGATTGTCGAGACGGCGCACGCCCGCGGCGCCTGGGTTCACGTCGACGGCGCCTTCGGGTTGTGGGCCGCGGCCGTGCCCGAACTGCGGTCGCAGGTGCGCGGCATCGAAGGCGCGGATTCGTGGGCGACCGACGCCCACAAGTGGCTGAACGTGCCGTACGACTCGGGCCTGGCGATTGTCGCCGCTACCGCGCCGCTGCGCGCCGCCATGGGCATGAAGGCGTCCTACCTGCAGCGCGGTGATGACGAGCAACGCATTGGGATGGACTGGGTACCCGAGTCGTCGCGCCGCGCCCGCGTCGTGCCGCTGTACGCGTTGTTCCGGGCGCTGGGACGCGAGGGCATTGCCAGCCTGGTCCGCCGCAACTGCGCGCTGGCCCGGCGGATGGCCGAACGACTGGCCGCCGCGCCCGGCGTGACCATTCTCAACGAGGTCGTGCTCAACCAGGTGCTGGTCCAGTTCAAAGACGACGAGACGACGACGGAGGTGATTGCGCGCATCCAGGCCGAAGGCACGTGCTGGGCGGGCGGCGCCTTCTGGCAAGGTAAACAGGCCATGCGCGTCGCGGTGTCGAACTGGTCGACCACCGAAGCCGACATCGATCGGTCGGCCGATGCCATGCTCGCCTGCTTTCGCGCCGCGGCCCGCTAAGGCCTCTTCTTGGCCGGCGCCTTCCTGGGCGCCGGCCCCGGGGTGAACTCCAGCATCACGTTGCTGATGGTGGCAATGGGCCGGCCCTCGGCCGTGAAATTATCGGTGCCCTCGGGCCTCATCACCGACAGCTTCTCGCCCAGCACCGACACCTGCGCGCCGATGTTCGCCGGCAGCGTCAGGGTGATGAACTCGTCGCCGGTAGGGGCCACCGCCTTCATCCCACCAGGGCCTGCCCCGCCGCTGATGCGATCGAACAGGTCCTTCTCGGTCCGGAATTCGCTTTGCACGACGGCCCGATCGATCAGCGTGTTGTCCATCGACAGCACGCCGATGGTGGCGGTGTACTTGCGATAAGCCTGCTTCTGCTTGATCAGTTCGGCCGAGTAGGTGTGGCGGGCGTGCAGCTCGAACATCAACTTCACCGGGCCGCGATGCGGCGGCACGGTGATCAGGACGCCTTCTTTCGGGTCGCGTCCCGTCAGCACGTCGCAGAAGCGACGGCCGGTCGCGATGCCCTGCCCGAGCTCCGAGGGACACTGCCACTCGGCCTGGATGCGCGACACCACCGGCGCCGGCGCCTTCCTGGTCGTTTTGGCCGGCGCCTTCTTCGGTGTGGTCTTGCGGGTTTGTGCGCCGAGTCCGGGCGAGATCATCACAGCCGCACACAGCAGAGCCAGCATCACGCGCATGGGCCAATTATAAGCAGGAGATCACGAGATCAGGAGACTCCATTGTCCCGATCCCCGATCCTCCTGTGATCGCTCTACTCGTCGTAATCGTGAGTGTGATCGGGCACCGGCATGCCGGTGACCGAGAAACGCCCACTCCTGAGCTTCAGCAATTCCAGGAACTCCATCCGCGTGCGCGACTGTTCGCGGAACGCGCCCAGCATGGCGCTGGTAATGGTGTAGGAGTTCTGCTTCTCGACGCCACGCATCGACATGCACAGGTGGGTGCCTTCGCAGACCACGGCAACGCCGAGCGGCTTGATCTTCTCGGTGATGGTCTCGGCGATCTGGTTGGTCATGCGCTCCTGCAGTTGCAGCCGCCTGGCGAAAATGTCGACCAGCCGCGGGATCTTGCTGAGGCCGATGACCCGCTTGTTGGGAATGTAGGCGACGTGGCACTTGCCGAAGAACGGCAGCAGGTGGTGCTCGCACATGCTGTAGAAGTCGATGTCGCGGACGATCACCATCTCGCTATAATCGACGCTGAACAAGGCGCCGTTCAGCGTCTCGTCAATGTCAGCCTGGTAGCCGCTTGTGAGAAACCTCAGCGCCTTGTCGACCCGCCGCGGCGTCTTGACCAGCCCCTCGCGGGTGGGGTCTTCGCCCAGCTCAATCAGCAAGCGCTGGATGAGATCCTGCATCTGGTCATTGTATATCTCGGTGGCGGCGGTCTCTGGAGTGACCATCACCTCCTTGGATGCGCGAACGGCAATCCAGGTTCCCGCCGGCGATCCCGACGCCCTGTACCAGGATCGCGAGAACCTGGCCAGCGCCGAGAAAGCCACCGACATCTGGTCGGCGCGGCTCAAGGCCAACCCGCAAGACTTCACCTCCGCCTATCGTCTCGCCCAGGCCCGCTATTGGCTGGGCACCAACGGCCTGCCCGAGCCGCAGCGCAAGGCCGCACTGGAAGCCGGCATTGAAGCCGCGCGCGCGGCCATGGCGATTGATCCCAACCGGCCCGAGGGGCATTTCTGGCTGGCGGCGAACATGGGCGGGCTGGCCGAGTCGTTCGGGTTGCGGCAGGGCATCAGGTATCGCGGAGCGATCCGCGACGCGCTCGAGAAGACGCTGAAAATCGATGCGGCGTTCCTGCAAGGATCCGCCGACCGTGCCCTCGGCCGCTGGTACTTCAAGGTGCCCGGCCTGTTCGGCGGCAGCAACAAGAAGTCGGAGGAACACCTGCGCAAGGCGCTCGCCTACAACCCGCAGAGCGTGATCTCCCACATCTTCCTCGGCGACACGCTCGCCGACATGGGACGGAAAGACGAGGCGCGCAAGGCGTATCAGGCGGCGATTGACGCGCCGTTCGATCCCGACTGGACGCCGGAGGATCGCCGGTTCAAGGAGCAGGCGAAACGCCTGCTCCAGAACCTGCGCTAGCT
>JBFWUK010000049.1:0-21522 GCA_050247355.1 Vicinamibacterales bacterium
ACGGCGACCTCGGCGGCCCGCTGTGGAAGCAGAAGGCGTGGTTCTTCACCAGCTGGCGGTTGAACGACAAGTACGAGTACATCACCGGCCTCGGCGACCAGACCCAGCGCTCGAAGCTGTCGAACAAATACACCTTCAAGGGCACGTTCCAGGTCGGCAAGAGCAACCAGATCATCGGCTTCCTGAACAAGCGCGAGAAGCTGCAGGACAAGCGCGGCATCAACCTGACGACGCCGCTGTCGGCCGCCTACTACCAGAGCTCGCGCAACTACCCGTGGAAGGTCGAGTGGACCAGCGTGATCGGCAGCCGCGCGTTCCTCGACGTGCTCTACGGCAACTGGTACAACTTCTTCCCGCTGCGCCCGGTTCGCGACTTCGGCCTCTATGATGGCCCGTGGGAAGCGCCGCGCATCGACACGGCCACGAACCAGTTGTCGCCCACCGGCGGCAACAGCGGCTATCAGGACCAGAAGCGCTACAAGCCCCAGTTCTATACCACGCTGTCGTATTTCAAGGATGGCTGGGGCGGCAGCCACGACCTGCGTATCGGCTTCGACTGGAAGCGCGATCGCCGCAGCCTCTTCAACGATCAGCCGTTCGACATCCAGTATCGCGACAACAACGGCAACCTGAGCGCGGTCGAGTTCCACAATACGTCGGTCACCGGCATCAACGACGTGGTTTACACCGCCGGCTGGATCAACGACACGTTCAAGGTCAGCGATCGCCTGACGTTGAACCTGGGCGTGCGCATCGAGAACTACAAGGACCAGTGGCCCGACCAGGAGTTCGCGCCAAACGGCATCCCGGCCCTGGCCGGATGGGACGACCCGCGCTACTCGGCGTTCGTCGCCCCCCGCACCGTGGCGGCCACGACGGTCGCCAATACCACCACGTTGGCACCGAAGCTCGGCTTCGCCTACGACCTGACCGGCGACAACCGCACCGTGATCAAGGGCTTCATCGGCCAGTCGCGGTGGAACTCGGCCGACACCCTGGCCAACCAGGAGAACCCGGTCGGCCGGGCGCGGCTGCGCTACGCGTTCCGGTCGTGCTCGGCCACCGTCACCACCAACTGCGACCTGAACGGCAACCGCCTGGTTGATTCGCCGGCCGAAGTGGGCGCATTCCAGTCAACCCTGGGCGGCGCGGGCTTCGTCAAGGTCGATCGCGACCTCATCCGTCCGACCAGCAACGAAGTGTCGCTGAACCTCGAGCGCGAGGTCACCTCGGGCCTGTCGGCCCGCGCCTCGTGGGTCTACAAGAACATGCGCAACGTGTGGGGCGAGATCGACGTGATCCGCGCCGCTGGTTACACGGTGCCTTTCACCATCCGCGACCCCGGCGTCGATCGCACGCTCGGCACGAGCGACGATCAGACCTTCGAGACCCTGGCCCTGGCCGCCGGCACCGGCACCGAGCGCGTGTTCACCAACCTGGGCGAGCGCGGCAATGCCGACTTCCAGAACCTCGAGTTCGCCGTCAACCGCCGCTTCGCCGACCGGTGGATGCTGCTCACCTCGTTCGGCATGACCTGGTCCACGATGGCACACACCCAAGGGGGCGCGCGCTATGGCAACACGACGTTCCCGTACCGGCCCGCAGACCAGTTGTGGGGCGACGACGGTGTCGAAACCTCGACGCTGTGGAACTACAAGGTCGTCGGCCGCTACGTGATGCCGCTCGACATCGGCTTCTCCGGCTCGTGGAAGGTGCAGAGCGGCTTCAACTACGCCCGCACCATCAGCGTCGCCATGCCGGTCGAAGGCACCCGCACCATCCGCGTGCAACCGATTGACTCCAACCGTTACCCGTCGGTCGCCATTCTCGACCTGCGGCTCGACAAGGCGTTCGACATGGGTAAGTTCGGCCGCATCTCGCCGACGCTCGACGTCTTCAACGTGATGAACTCCGGCGTGCCGACGACCGTGCGCACGACCAACACGGCGACCGCGCCGTTCAACGAAGTGACCGCGATTCTCAACCCGCGCGTCATCCGCTTCGGCGTCCGCTTTAACTTCTAAGGCGGGTCGGGCAGGTAAGGGAAATAGGGCGGGTGGGAAACCACCCGCCCTATTTCTTTGTACGTCCCCCACCAGCCTGCCCCGCCCTACCAGCCCTACCCAGCCCCCAAGACCGATCCAATTCTTCGGATTACAGAAACTTGCAATGCCCAGCCCTCAGGGCTACCATGCCTGCCGACTACAGTCTTTCAATAGGACACTTCTAGGGTTATGACGGTAGGTGGACCCGGCCTTTCGGCCGTTTCCGTTAGTTTTTGGCGACGTAACTTGCGTTGTAGTTGGAGGAACGATGATGAGGCTGAACAGGCTGACAGTGTTCTGCCTGTGCGCGACGCTGCTGGCGATAGCAGCTCCCACTTTCGCACAGGATTTTAGAGGCCGTATCAACGGCGTGGTCTCGGACAATACCGGCGCGGTGTTGCCGGGCGTGACGGTCACCGCCAGCAGCCCGGCGATGATTCAGCCGCAGGTGCAGGTCACCGGTGCTGACGGCAGCTACCGATTCCTGGCGTTGAACGCCGGCGTCTACTCGCTCGAGTTCGACCTCGCCGGCTTCCAGAAGGTCCAGCGCAACGACGTCCGCGTCGTCATCAACCAGACGCTGACGGTGGACCAGCAGATGAACGTGGCGACCCTGCAGGAAACGGTCACGGTGACCGGCGCCTCGCCGATTGTCGACACCTCGACGACAGCGATGGGCACCAACTTCACCAAGGAACTGCTCACCGAAATCCCGAACGCCCGTGACGTGTGGGCAGCCATGGCGCAGGCGCCCGGCATCCAGATGACCGGCTTCGACGTCGGCGGCTCGAACACCGGCAACCAGACCGGCTTCCGGTCGTACGGCTTCGACACGCAGAACCAGACCCGCGTCGAGGGCATCGACACCACCGAAGGCACGGCCGCCAACGCCGGCTACTTCGACTTCGGCAGCTTCGAGGAGTTCCAGGTCGGCGGCGCCGGCGCGGACTCTGGCGCGTTTGCCGGCGGCGCGGTGCTGACGATCAGCGTCAAGTCGGGCGGCGACCGCTTCACCGGCACCTGGTACAGCGACTACATCAGCGAGAGCCAACTGACCGACAACGTGCCCGACTTTCTGCGCACGGCTAACACCCCTGACGACAACGGCATGTTCTCGCGCAATGGCCTGTGCCGTGAACGTTCGGGCGAAACCATCTGCCGCGGCAACGCCACCAAGAAGCAGTACGACCTCAACGGCGACCTCGGCGGCCCGCTGTGGAAGCAGAAGGCGTGGTTCTTCACCAGCTGGCGGTTGAACGACAAGTACGAGTACATCACCGGCCTCGGCGACCAGACCCAGCGCTCGAAGCTGTCGAACAAGTACACCTTCAAGGGCACGTTCCAGGTCGGCAAGAGCAACCAGATCATCGGCTTCCTCAACAAGCGCGAGAAGCTGCAGGATCTGCGCGGCATCAGCCTGACCGTGCCGCTGTCGGCCGCCTACTACCAGAGCTCGCGCAACTACCCGTGGAAGGTCGAGTGGACCAGCGTCATCGGCAGCCGCGCCTTCCTCGACGTGCTCTACGGCAACTGGTACAACTTCTTCCCGCTGCGTCCGGTCCGCGACTATGGCCTGTATGACGGCCCGTGGGAAGCGCCGCGCATCGACACCGCCACCAGCGTGCTGTCGCCGACCGGCGGCAACAGCGGCTACCAGGATCAGAAGCGCTACAAGCCGCAGTTCTATACCACGCTGTCGTACTTCAAGGATGGCTGGGGCGGCAGCCACGACCTGCGTATCGGCTTCGACTGGAAGCGCGATCGGCGCAGCCTGTTCAACGACCAGCCCTTCGACATCCAGTACCGCGACAACAACGGCAACCTGAGCGCGGTGGACATCTTCAACACCTCGGTCACCGGCATCAACGATGTCGTCTACACCGCCGGCTGGATCAACGACACGTTCAAGGTCAGCGATCGCCTGACGCTGAACCTCGGCGTGCGCATCGAGAACTACAGGGATCAGTGGCCGGACCAGGAATTCGCGCCCAACGGCATTCCGGCGCTCGTGGGCACGACCGACGCGCGCTTGCTCGCGCATCTCGCGCCTCGTACGGTCTCGGCGACTACCGTCGCCAACACCACCACGCTGGCGCCGAAGGTTGGCTTTGCCTACGACCTGACCGGCGACAACCGCACGGTCATCAAGGGTTTCATTGGCCAGTCGCGGTGGAACTCGGCCGATACCCTCGCTAACCAGGAGAACCCGGTCGGCCGCGCGATGTTGCGCTACGCCTTCCGCTCGTGCTCGGCCACGGTCACGACCAACTGCGACCTGAACGGCAACCGCCTGCTCGACTCGCCGGCCGAACTGGGCGCGTTCCAGTCAACCCAGGGCGGCGCCGGTTTCGTCCGCGTCGACCGCGACCTCGTGCGTCCGACCAGCAACGAAGTGTCGTTGAACCTCGAGCGCGAGGTCACCTCGGGCCTGTCGGCCCGCGCCTCGTGGGTCTACAAGAACATGCGCAACGTGTGGGGCGAGATCGACGTGGTTCGCGCCGCCGGCTACACCGTGCCGTTCACCATTCGGGATCCCGGAGTGGATCGCACCCTCGGTACGAGCGACGACCAGACCTTCCAGACCATGGCCCTGGCCGCCGGCACCGGCACCGACCGCGTCTTCACGAACCTCGGCGAGCGTGGCAATGCCGACTTCCAGAACGTCGAGTTCGCCATCAACCGCCGCTTCGCCGATCGGTGGATGCTGCTCACCTCGTTCGGCATGACCTGGTCGACGATGGCGCACACGCAGGCTGGCGCCCGCTATGGCAACACCACGTTCCCGTACCGGCCCGCCGACCAGCTGTGGGGCGACGAGGGTGTCGAAACTTCGTCGCTCTGGAACTACAAGGTGGTCGGCCGCTACGTGATGCCGCTCGACATCGGCTTCTCCGGCTCGTGGAAGGTGCAGAGCGGCTTCAACTACGCCCGCACCATCAGCGTCGCCATGCCGGTCGAAGGCAATCGCACCATCCGCGTGCAGCCGATCGACTCGAACCGCTACCCGTCAGTCGCGATTCTCGACCTGCGGCTCGACAAGGCGTTCGACATGGGTAAGTTCGGCCGCATCTCGCCGACGCTCGACGTCTTCAACGTGATGAACTCCGGCGTGCCGACGACCGTGCGCACGACCAACACGGCGACCGCGCCGTTCAACGAAGTAACCGCGATTCTCAACCCGCGCGTCATCCGCTTCGGCGTCCGCTTCAATTTCTAGGGCGGCGTAGGACAGGTAGGAAAATGGGGCGGGTGGAAAACCACCCGCCTCATTTTTCGTACGAACGAAGCTGAACAGTTCTTAACATTCCTTTACATTCGTGGTACAACCGCTGCGCCTGCCATGCGACGAGAGCACGCCTCCCTGCTCACCGTCGTGCTCGGCTTCGTGTTGGTCGCCAGCGCCTTCACGTGGCCATTGCCCATTCAACTGGGGACTCACCTCACGGGTGACCCCGGTGGCGATACCAGTGTGTACCTGTGGAACCAGTGGGTGTTCCATCAGGAAGCGCTGCGCGGCAACAACCCCTTCAGCACCGGACAAATCCTCTCGCTGACCGAGCGCGTCGACCTGTCCCAGCACAATTACACCGTCTTTCTGAACCTGCTGGCCCTGCCGCTGATCTCGCTGTTTGGCGTGGTGGCCTCGTTCAACCTGGTCTACCTGGCCATGAGCGTGCTGACGTCGCTGATGACGTACGGCCTGGCCCGCGCCGCCACCGGCGCCACGCGAACCGAGGCATTCCTGGCCGGGGTGGCGTTTGCCTGGTCGCCCGTGCTCGTCGCGCGCAGCACCGGCCACTTCAGCCTGGCCGCGGCGGCGCCGCTGCCGGCGTTCATATGGGCGCTCTACCGGGCGGAACAGAATCGCACGGCGGGCAACGCCGCGCTGGTCGGCCTGTGCATGGCGTGGGCGGCCATGTGCGATGCCTACTACGGCGTCTACTGCGTGATGATCGCGGTGCTCTACGCCGCCACCATCGCCATTCGCGTGACCCGCGCCACCGAACCGGCGCCGCGCCGGCGGCCCTGGGTGTGGCTGGTCGATGTCCTGATCGTCAGCGTCGCCGGCCTGGTCGCGGGCGTCGCCCTCGGCCGCGGCGGCGCCTTCGAGCTGTTCGGCATTGCCGTGCGCATGCGCAGTCTCTATACGCCGGTGCTGGTGCTGACCGTGCTGGTGACCGTTCGCGCGTTGATGTGGTGGCGGCCACGGCTCGACCGCATTGCCGATTTCGGGCCACTGCCGATCAAGGCGTTGCTGGTGGGCGTGATTGCCTGCGTCGGCCCGCTGGCGCCGGTGCTCTACGGCACCGTCGAGCGCATGGTCGACGGGCGATTCGTCAGTCCGCAGATTTTCTGGCGCAGTAGCCCGCGCGGCGTCGACCTGCTGGCGTTGGTGACGCCCAATCCCAACCACCCGCTCATGCGGCTGCTCGCCGGCGACCAGCAACTGGCCGCGCCCACACAGTTCGTCGAATACACCGCGTCGATGAGCCTGGTGGCGATCGTCATCGTCGCGGCGGCCATCTGGCTGGCAAAGTACCGGCCCAGGACCGGCTGGTGGTGGATCACGATCGGGTTTGCCCTGCTGGCGCTTGGCCCCTTCGTTTACGTGGCCGGCACGAACACCTACATCCCCGGGCCGTGGGCGCTGTTCCGCTACGTGACGCCGATGAGCCTGGCCCGCACACCCACCCGCTTCGCCATCGTCGCCTCCCTTGGCCTGGCCATCATGCTCGCCGGCGCGCTGGCGGCCATGGGCACCCGCTGGCCGAAGAGGCGGCGGGCAATCACGGCACTGGCCGCGGTGCTGCTGTTCGTCGAACTGTGGTCGGCCCCACGCACGTTGTATTCGGCGGCGGTCTCGCCGATTTACGACACCATCGCCGCCGACCCGCGCGACGTGCGCGTGCTGACGCTGCCTTTCGGCGTGCGCGACGGCGTGTCGTCGATCGGCAATTTCCGGCCGCGGTCGCAGTTTTACCAGACCCGGCACGAGAAGCGGCTGATCGGCGGCTACCTGTCACGCATTTCCCCGCGGCGAGTGGAGCGCATGCGCGCCGAGCGTCCGACCCTGAGCATCCTGATGAAGATGAGCGAACCTCGCCCGCTCAGCGAGGAAGACCTGAAGGTGCTCCACGCCCGCGGCCCCGAATTCGCGGCCCGCACCCGCCTGGGCTACGTGGTGATCGATCGCCGGTTCGTGTCCGAAGCCTCGGCGCAGGCGGTGATCACGGCATGGAACCTCGAAGAGGTGCAGCGCGACGGGCATTTGACGCTCTACCGGCCCGCCGCAGACGGCGGGTAGGGCTCGGCCTCTTCGCGGCCTCGTGGGAAACGCCAGTCCCCACGAACGACGTGAGCCCAGGAGCGAGCGCCAGCGAGCGACCCCCACGAGGCGCGTAAGCGCCGAGCCCCACGCGCGCCCGTAACCCGCGCGCCCTTCTGATACTCTGTCTGGCAATGCGGCGTGGCCCGTTCCTGATCCTGTTCGCGGTTTCTGGCGCCGCGGCCCTCATTTACGAAGTTGTCTGGACCCGGCTGCTCACGTTGCAGATGGGCCACGGCATTGCCGCGGCCAGCACCGTGCTGGCGGCGTTCATGGGCGGCCTGGCCGTCGGCGCGGCAGTGGCCGGCCGTCACGGCGGCCGCCTTTCTCCCGAGCGCGCCCTCAGGGTATATGCCGGTCTCGAGCTCGCTATCGGCGCACTCGCGCTGCTGTTGCCGTTCGCGCTGGTGGCCATCCGTCCCATCCTGGTGAGCGCGTATGCCAATGGCGAAGGCGGCACCACGTTCGCGGCGCTGAGGCTGGCGATCGGCGTGGTGCTGCTGGCCACCCCGGCCGCCGCCATGGGCGCCACGTTCCCGATTGCCTCGCGCTGGATGGTGCGCGGCGCGTCGAGCGCGGCACAGGACGCCGGCGGCCTCTACGCCGCCAACACCCTGGGCGCGGCCGCCGGGGCGGTGCTGGCAGGTTTCGTCCTCATTCCCACGCTAGGCCTGAGTGGATCGACATGGGTCGGCGTCGCACTCAACGTGGCGGCAGCCGCGGGAGCGTTCGCCATTGCGCGAGGCGCGGCGCCGGCCGAGACTCCAATGCCCTCGGAAAGCCTCCCAGAGAGCCGGCAGCCCGATCCCGGCCGCAAACCCAAAGGCCGCAAGGCCGAATCCAATGCGTCGGCGCCACGTCTGCCGCGCGACGGGCGTCCGTGGCTGGCAGCGCTCGCGCTGGGCGCCTCGGGCTTTGGCTCGCTCACGTTGCAGGTGGTCTGGACCCGGCTGCTGGTGCAAATCCTAGGACCGACCACCTACGCCTTCAGCATCGTCGTCGCCATCTTCATCGTCGGCCTGGCCGGTGGCGCCGCCATCGGCTCGCGGCTGGTCTCGCGCGCACGGAGCACCGGCGTCGGACTGGCGATCTGCCTGCTGATCAGCGTCGGCTTGTCACTGGCAGCGGCCTCGGCCGTCGACTGGGCGCTACTGACCATGGCCGAGATCGTGGCGCGGCCCGACTATCGGTTTGCCGACGTGCTGTCGCGTGAAGTGCTGATGGTCACGGCACTGCTGCTGCCCATGACCCTGGCGTTTGGCGCGGCGTTCCCGTTTGCCGTCGCGCTGGCCGCCGGCGGCGACGAGGCGGTGACCGAGAACCTGGGGCGCATCTACGCCGTGAACACGGTGGGCGCCATTGCCGGGGCCCTGCTGTCGGGGTTCGTGCTGGTGCCGCGGATCGGCCTGCACCTGACCATCCGCGCCGTGGCCGTCATTGTCAGCGCCATGGCGATTGCCGTGCTGTGGCGAGCCGAACGTACGCGCGGCCGGATGGCCGGCTTCGCCCTCGGTGCCCTCGTCTTGGCGGCCGGGTTCGCGCTGCCGCAGTGGGACCCGCTGCTGCTCTCGAGCGGCGCTTATAAATACGCGGCGGCCATGCGCGGGCCGAGTCTCGAAACCGCACTTGCGGCCGGCGAGTTGCTGTCGTACCGCGAGGGCGCCACCGCGACGGTGGCGGTGCGCCGCCTGGCCGGCACCGTGTCACTGGCCATCGACGGCAAGGTGGATGCGTCGAACGCGGGCGACATGCTGACCCAGCGGCTGCTGGCCCACGTCCCGCTGCTGTTGCACCCCGCGCCGAAGCGGGTGGCGATTCTCGGCCTCGGCAGCGGCGTCACGCTGGGGTCGGCGCTGACGCATCCGATCGAAGCAGCGACGGTGCTGGAGATCTCGCCGGAAGTGGTGGAGGCCTCGCGCTTCTTCGAGGCCGAGAACCATCGCGCGCTGGCCGATCCCCGCACGCGGCTGATCGTCGGCGACGGCCGCACCCACCTGATGCTCGGGCGCGAGTCGTACGACGTGATCGTGTCGGAGCCGTCGAACCCGTGGATGGCCGGCATTGCGTCGCTGTTTACCCGCGAGTTCTTCGCCGGCGCCAAGGCGCGGCTGGCGCCCGGCGGCATCCTGTGCCAGTGGGCCCACACCTACGACATCAGCAACGACGACCTCAGGTCGATCGTGGCCACCTTCCTCACCGCGTTTCCCGAAGGGTCGATGTGGCACGTCGGCGACGCTGATGTCCTGCTCATCGGCACCACCGGGCCGGTGGACGAACGGGTGGCCGGCCTGGCCGCGGCGTGGCAGCGGCCCGGCGCGGCCGCCGACCTGGCCACCATTGGCGCCCGTGACCCCTTTGCGATTGCGTCGCTGTTCGTGGCGCAGGGCGACGCACTCAGGGCCTGGGCCAACGGCGCCCCGCTGCAGACCGACGACCGCTCGCGGCTGGAGTTCTCGGGCCCCCGCAACATCTTCGGACTGTCGCGCGACGACAACGCCGCCGCGCTGCGAGAACTGGCGGCGGCCAGCCCCAAGCCGCCGGCCGTGGCGGCGGCGATCGCCGGCGCGACCGCGGCCCAGCTGCGCAACCGCGGGCTGATGTTCCTGCAGTCGGAGGCCCACCGCCCGGCCTACGGCGACTTCCTGCAGGCGCTCGAGCTCGAACCCAACGACCCGGTCACCCTCGACGGGTTGATCCGGGCCGGCGCGGCACTGGAGCGCATCGGCGATGTTCAGGCCGTGCTCACCAGGCTGGCATCGGCGCCCGACAACACCGCGGCCAAGCTATCGCTGTCGAGGGTGCTGGCCTCGGAAGGCAACATGGATGAAGCGGCCCGCATCCCGCTGGCGTTGCTGCAATCGGAGCCGGGGCACGTCGCGGCCCTCGAACAGTTGGCGTCGGTGCTGTCGGACGCCGGCGACGCCGAACGGCTGGAACCGGTGGTCGCGCGGCTGCTGGCCGAAGCGCCCCGGAACAGCTGGGCCCACTACTACGCCGGCTCGCTGTTCTTCATGCAGAACCGCCTCGACCAGGCGGTGCAGGCTGCGCGAAACTCCGTCACCCTGGACGCCACCAACGCCAAGGCTCACAACTTGCTGGGCGCGTGCCTCGCCAGCATGGGCCAGGCCGACGCCGCCCGCACCGCCTTCGAAGCGTCGCTCAAGGCCGACCCCCGCGAACCGGGCACCTACACCAACCTCGCCATGCTGGAATTGCAGGCGGGCAACCGGGCCCGCGCGCTGCACTACTACGCCGAAGCGTTGACCGTGGATCCGATGTCGCAAACCGCCCGCGAAGGACTGGCGTCACTGAGCGCGCCGCGATAGCGCGATCGAAACGACGTACGACCAGCGCCGCGGACGCGGCGCCATCCAATTCACTGAAGATAGATCCAAGTTAGCCGAATACCACTGTGGCGAGCCGGCGCGAGTGTGCGCGTCGGACCCACCGAGTGTGTAAGAACTGCCACGCTTCGAGACCGCCACCGCGGGTGCCACGGTCTCTCGCCGGAGTGCGCTTCGCGGATCAGGCTTCGGCACGAGCTTTGCTTTAGCTCGGAGCGGGGAGGAGTAATTCGATGAGCGTCGTTCGTATTCTCGGATTCTCAACGCTGTCGTGCGGGTGCGTCGTCGGTCGCTATCGCGACGTCGCCAGCACGCGCGAGGTCACATACGTCGAAGAAAAGGGCACGGGTTGTGAGAGCCACGCGCACCGCCGCAACCACACGGTTTCGGCCGAACGCGAGCGGTTCGCCGCCGTCGCCATGACCACGCTGGCAGCCAGGGCGTCGTAGACATGGTCCGGCTGAAGCCGGACACGACATCCGCATGCAATGTGGCGTCCGCCTTTAGGCGGACCATTGCCACGGTACAATCGTACCGACGTGCCCCCTCGCCTTCCCAAACCCTTTGCTGAACTTCGCCGCGGACGCCAGCGGCTGCGGTTCTTCCACGGCGACTCTCGCGAACTGCTTGGCCTGTTTGCCGCCGGCTCGGTCGACGCCGTTGTCACCTCCCCGCCCTACAACCTGGGCATCCGCTACCGCTCGTTCGCAGACGACCAGCCGCGGGCGCAGTACCTGGCCTGGACCGGCGAGTGGATCCAGGCCGTCAAGCGGGTTCTGACCCGCGACGGCTCGCTGTTCCTGAACGTCGGCGCCAAGCCCAAGGACCCGTGGACCGCGCTCGATGTGGCGCAGGCCGTGCGCCCCCACCTCGAGCTGCAGAACATCCTGCACTGGGTAAAATCCATCGCCATCGAGAAATCCCTCGCAGGCGCCCGGTCGGGGCTGGCCGACGACCTGGCCGTCGGCCACTACAAACCCATCAACAGCGAACGCTTCCTGAACGACTGCCACGAGTTCGTCTTTCACTTCAGCCCGACCGGCCGGACCCCGCTCGACCGGCGTGCCGTCGGCGTCAAGTACCAGGACCAATCGAACGTCACCCGCTGGCAGGGCGCCAGTTCGGGCCTGCGCTGCCGCGGCAACACCTGGTTTCTGCCCTACGACACGATCCAGAGCCGCGACCGCGAGCGGCCGCACCCCGCTACGTTCCCGTGGCGGCTGCCGGCCTATTGCCTGAAACTCCACGGCCTGCCGCGTATTGGCCTGGCCGTCGATCCATTCCTTGGCCTTGGCAGCAGCGCCGTCGCCTGCGCGCAACTCGGTGTCAACTTCGCGGGGATCGAGCTCGACGAGCACTACCTGGCCGAGGCCGTGGCGCGGGCCAGGTCCGCGCTCAAGAAGCGTGCTCCATAGTTGTCCTTGAATCCATCTCTGCCGGAGATATATGCTCTCATGCAATCCGGGAGGGTTTGGTGGACCTTCGACAACTAGAAATCATAAGAGCTATCGCAGAAACTGGTTCGTTCACGGCCGCCGGCCATAAGCTGCATGTCTCGCAGTCGGCCATCAGCCGCCAGATCCTGTTGCTGGAAGACGAACTGAAGGAGCCGGTGTTCCTGCGCGTGGGACGCCGCATTCGCATTACCCCGGCGGGCGAAGCGCTGCTGCAGCTCAGCCACCGGGTGTTCCAGGACCTGAAGGACACGACCGCAGGAATCACCGACAGCCAGGAGTCGCTGCGCGGCACGGTGCGGCTGCTGGGCGGCATGACGGTGTGCCTGTACGTCTACCCGGCGCTGCTGACCGAGCTCAAGCGGCAGCACCCGGAGATCGAACTGAAGCTGATGTCGGGCAGCTCCGAGCAGTGCCTGGCGCGGCTGCGGTCGGGCGCCGGCGACCTGGCGCTGCTGACCCTGCCGGTCGAGCAGCCCGACCTGGTGACGGTGCCGGTGCTGCAGGAAGAACTGCTGGTCGTGACCGCCGCCAAGCACCCGCTGTCGCGGAAGAAGAAAGTGCTGCCGCAGGACCTGGTGCGCCAGCCGTTCGTGCTGTTCGAGCCGGGCTCCAACACCCGGCGCTCGATCGACGAGTTCTTCGTGTCGGCGCGAATCGAGCCGCAGATCGTGATGGAAACCGAGAACGTCGAGATCATCAAGGCGCTGGTGCGCAACGGCCTTGGCATCACGGTGATCCCCTACCAGGCAGTGGCCCGCGATGTCACCGCCGGGCAGTTGCACTGCGCCCGCATCGAGGGGCGCTCGCTGGTCCGGGAAACCGGCTGGATCTACCCGAAGATGAGCCGCACGCCACGGGCCGTGCAGGAAGTGATTAAGGCGTTCGAGCGGGTACGGCCGAAGCTGAAGCTGGCGCCGTAGCGGCTTGGGGGCCTGGGGGCTTAAGGGCCTGGGGGCCAGGCCAAGCCATCAGCTTCAAGCATGGGTCCGATACGATCATTGTATTTTTGTGGATGGCTGGTCTCGCTAGGATCGGATTGTTCGTCCGTCCTCGACGCGGCCGACCGCGTCGTATTCAAGCGAGGCCCAGCATGGAAAACAGCCGCGAGCGCGTGATCTCGATCGTCCTCAACGAGCAGGAGTGGCAGGCGTTCGTCCGCCTGCATCCCCAGCCGGTCCACTGGCTGCGCGAGCGCATCCAGGAATCGATTACCGTCGAACCGCTTACGGGGCTTTCGGCTGCTGGCGCAGCGAATACGACGTCCGCGACCACACGCTGACGCCCGGCTTGTTGACCAGCTTGACCTCGATCTTGCGCGTGCGCTTCAGCGGGTCGGGGTTGGTGGACGAGTAGCCCAGCACGTAGTAGTCGCTGGTTTCGGCGTCGATCCGCTTCAGCGCCTTGTCGAAGTTGTTCTGGTTCACCACGGCAATGCCGCCGGTCTGCTCGGCCAGCACCCGCATGCTGTCTTGCGTCTTCCGCACGTGTTCACCGAACTCGACCGGGTCGAGTTGCTCGTCGAGATCGGCCCCGGCCACCAGGCCGCGCGGGTCGATGGTGTAGAGCGTGGCGTTGGCCCGGTTGGCCGTGCGCGTCACTTCCGCCAGCTCGCGCGCCAGGTCGGCGTCGGCAAACTGCTGGCCGCTGTAGGAACCGCGCTCCTGCTGGCCTTCCTCGCGCGTCTGGCCGAACCGGCCGCCGAACACCGGGTCTTCGCCGAGCCGCGATTCCGCGAACGGGTTGAAGTCGTAGCCGTTGCTCACCCAGATCACCGCCTTGCGGCGGTTGTTGATCTTCTCCATCTGCGACAGCATGTCGTAGGCCGTCGAGAACGCGACGTGCGCGCGGTAGCGCACTTCGCTCGGGCCATCCGACCCCTCGGCGCCCTGGATGATGTCGGACGGCTTGAGCCCGTTGCCCGTGATCTTCTTGATCGCTTCGTCCAGGATCTTGCGGTCGTAGGTCGGGTCGATGGCCAGTGACGAAGGGCCGGTCGAGACAATCGAGAACATGTCGCCTTCGTGCACCAGCGTGCGCGAGATCTTCTTGAACAGATCGCGAATGCGCCCCGTGTTCCGGAAGTCGAGGTGCAGGTCGTCGACGATGATCAGGAAGATGCGGCCGGCGGTGTCGTTCTTGGGTCGCGACGGCGGCAGGATGATGCCCTCTTGCGCCGCCGGCGCGGCCGGCGCCGCCAGGTTGTGGACGCGGCCGCCGTGCACCAGGGTCAGGCCGGTAATCTCCTGCTTCACCCCGTCTTCGTAAATCTCGAAGTCCGACTTCGTCAGGTCGGCGACGAACTGATCCTGCGAATTGCGCACGATCGCATCCGTGGTGACGTAGTCGATGGCCACCCGGAACTGGGGCTGGCCGGCCGGGGCTGGCACCGGTTGTTGCGGCGCCGGCGCCTGGGCGCCAAGGGCCGCGGACAGGGCCCCAATCAGGAGCACGGCGGCCAGGGGTGCAAGGCGAACGCTTCCCGTCTTCATGGTCACAGTATAAGACGGGTCGAGGCGGCTTGTGGTCGGGCGGTCCTGAGGTCCTGGGGCCTTGGGTCCTGGGGTCTTGGGGTCTGAGGTCCTGAGGTCCTGAGGTCCTGAGGTCCTGGCCTCAAGCCCTCAAGCCCTCAAGCCCTCAAGCCCTCAAGCCCTATATGATCACCCTATGCGCATTGCCATTGGCGCCGATCACGCCGGTTTTGAGATGAAACGCGATCTGGCGGGCCACCTGGCCCAGGCCGGCCACGAGGTCACCGATCTGGGCACCCACTCGACCGCGCCGGTCGACTACCCCGACATTGCCGAAGCCGTGGCCCAGGCCGTGCGCAACGGCCAGGCCGACCGCGGGGTGCTGATTTGCGGCAGCGGCGCCGGCGCGGCCGTCGCCGCCTGCAAGTTCCCCGGCGTGCGCGCCGCCGTCTGCCACGACGCCTACAGCGCCCGGCAGGCCGTCGAGCACGACGACCTGAACGTGCTGTGCCTGGGTTCGCGCGTGATCGGCCCGGCCCTGGCCCGCGTGCTGGCCGAGACCTTCCTCAACGCCAGCTTTTCAAGTGAGGAGCGGCACATGGGCCGCCTCGCCAAGATCGACGCGATCGAATCGCGGTACTCCCGGGACAGATGAACAAGAGGACAGAAGATCAGGAGAATACTTGTCTCCTCATCTGTTGACCTCCTGTTAGCCCAGCAGGTCGTGCCTCAACGTCTCGAACAACCCGTCGGCGCGGCGCACGCCTTCGAGTATGGCTTCCGGCGTGAGCCAGTTGTCCGGGTTCAGCGGCTCGGCCCGCGTCATCCACAGTTCGCGTTCCGCCGGGTCGGCGTGGCGTTCGTGCACCCGCGCGGACAGCTCCGAATAGCGCGCTCGCAACCGCGTCGCGATTTCGCGTCCCACCAGTTCCTCGAGCAGTCCGTGCACATGACGCGGCGCGGGCGCCACCTGTTCGATTTCGCCGGCCGCCGCCGACACGCCCTCGACGATCGGCGACCCGGACAGGTCGTCGGCGTCGGCTGCCGGCTCGTCGGCGGGAAGATCGGCCGATGCCGGCGCTGGCGGCGGCTCCTGCCGGCGGCGCGGCTGCCCTTCGCGCTGCTGATCGCGCGGCCGCTGCCGCCGCCCTTCCGGTTGCCGCGGACGGGCCGGAGCTTCGTCCTCCGGCGTCATCACCTCGCTCAGCGCCAGGATTGCCGGCCAGTCGAAGTCGATCTCGGGATGCTGATCTTCGATCGCGCGAATGGCGTCTTCGTCGAGCGGCGCCCGCCCCAGGACAATGCCCGGCGCGGTGCGATACCAATACAGCAGGCGCGGCCGCTCGCCCGGATGATCGGCGTGAAGCAGGAAGGTGTTTTCGGTCCCGCGCCGGTCGCGGGTCAGTCGCAGGAATGGCACGGGCCTGTCCTAGCGCCGCTTCTTTGCAGGCTTCGCGGGCTTCTTCTTGGCCACCGGCTTGCCGGCCTTGGCCGGCTTCGCCTTCGTCTTGGCCGCCGCCGGCTTCTTGGCGGCCGGCTTCGCGGCTGCTTTGGCCCTGGCGGGCGGCGTCTTGGGGGCCGGTTTCGCCGCCTTGGCGGCGGGCTTGGCGGCAGGCTTCGCCGCGGGTTTTGCCGCCGGCTTCTCGGGCGTGGTGCTGATCTTGACCACCGGCGCATCGGGCGACCGGTAGATCATGGTGAACCGCACCTGGTCGAAGGTGGTGTGGAACGACCAGACCTCGGCCACCGGGATATCGTATTCGGCAATCAGCCGGCGGGCGGTGTCGACCGACGTCGGCGGCACGTACAAGTACATGGGCACCTTCAACTTACAGAAGACGCCCCACTCGGCCCTGGCCTCGAGCGCGTTCACCGATTCGCCGGTTTCGACCTCGACCGTGCCGATCAGTTTCTTCCCACCCTCGGCAAAAATCAGCAGGTCGGGAAACACCACCAGGTTGTCGACCGTCACCGACTGGTTCTGCTCGCTGCCAGGGTTGATGATGACTTCGGTTTTACGCTTGTAACGGGCCTGCAGCAGGCGAATGACGCGATCGTGCTCGAGTTGTTCGCGCACCGGGCGGGTAAGAATCGGGCTCACTAGTGGAGTGTCCTCTCGCCTTTGCGCCGGGCTGTTCCGGGGGAATGACCCTGGTCGCAAAAGTCACGGCACTATAACACGCGGCTTTGCAGGTCCCGGCTAGAATGGAGGGATGTTTTTGCGCGAAATTGCCCTGCTCGTGGCCCTGCTGACCGCGGTGAGCGCCTCGGCCCAGACCGCTGCGCCGCCTGCAAGCCCGAAGCCCCAGGCCCCCGCCTCCGCCAAGGCTACCGCGGGCAGGCCGATGAACGGCCGGCCCGAGACAATCCCGGCCGGAGTAGACCCGGCCGTGGCCAGGCTCCTGGCCGGCATCCGGGCGGCCGACAAGGGCCAGCTGGCCGTGTCAGAAGAAGACGGCAAGTTCCTTCGCGTGCTGGTCGGCGCCATTGGCGCCCGGCAGGTCCTCGAAATAGGTGCCGCCAGCGGCTACAGCGCCATCTGGATTGGCCTGGGCCTGCGGCAGACCGGCGGCAAGCTCGTGACGATTGAATACGACCCGATCCGCGCCAAGGAAGCGGCCGCCAACATCCAACTCGCCGGACTCTCGGACATCGTCCAGGTGATCTCGGGCGATGCCTTCAAGGAGATCCCCAAGGTGCAGGGCCGGTTCGACCTGGTGTTCCTCGACGCCTGGAAGCCGGACTACAAGAAGTTCTTCGACCTGGTGTTCCCACGCGTCACCCCGGGCGGACTGTTCCTGGCGCACAACGTGATCAACAAGAAGAACGACATGCTCGACTTCCTGTCGATCATCGAGACCCACCCGCAGGCGCTCACTACCACGGTGTCGCCGGGCCACGAGGGCATCTCGATGACGTACAAGAAGAGACAGTAGGGGCTTAGGGGTTTAGGGGCTTGGGGGCTTGGGGGCTTGGGGGCTTAGGGGCTTGGGGGCTTGGGATGAGGGCGGTTCACATCATCGGCGTGCCGCTGGATCTCGGCGGCAATCGGCGCGGCACCGACATGGGGCCGTCGGCGTTTCGCATTGCCGGCATTCGCGAGCAACTGGCCGCGCTTGGCCTCGCGGTCACCGACAAGGGCGACGTGCCCTCGCCGATTCCCGAGGCAAAGGGCGCGGGGGATCCCCGCAAGCGGTACGTAAAAGAGATTGCGAAGGTTTGCCAGCGTTTGTTCCAGATGACCCTGGCCTCACTCGAAGAGGGGGCGACGCCGATCGCGCTCGGCGGCGATCACAGCCTGGCCGCGGGATCGGTCGCCGCCGCCGCGGCGCACGTGCGCAAGCAAGGGCTGCCCCTCGGCTTGATCTGGGTGGACGCGCACGGCGACATGAACAGCCCCGCCTCCACCGGCTCGGGCAACGTGCACGGCATGCCGCTGGCGGCGCTGCTCGGTCCGGAGCCGGCGGAGCTGGCGCACTTTGCCGGTGAGGCGCCGGCCGTGCAGGCGGCGCACACCGTGCTGGTAGGCATTCGCAACCTCGACGAGCGCGAGAAGCAGATCGTGCGCGCGTCGGGCGTGCACGTGTTCACCATGAAGGAGATCGATCGCCTGGGAATTGCCAAGGTCATGGAGCGCGCGATCGCCATCGCCAGCGGCGGCACCGGCGGCTTTCACGTCTCCTACGATCTCGATGCCTGCGATCCCACGGTCGCGCCCGGTGTCGGCACGCCGGTCAAGGGCGGCCTCAGCTACCGCGAGGCGCACGTCGTGATGGAGATGATCGCCGAGTCGGGCAAGATGACGTCGCTCGACCTGGTCGAGGTCAACCCCGCGCTCGACCTCAGAAACACCACGGCGGAATTCGGCACCGAACTCGCGCTCTCGGCGCTCGGCAAGAATATTCTCTGATCCAGACGGGAGGGCACTGCTTGTCGGGAGGGCACTGCTTGTCGGGAGGGCACTGCTTGTCGGGAGGGCACTGCTTGTCGGGAACGCTTCCGACCAGCAGTTCCGTCCCGACAAGAGGTGCCCTCCCGACAAGAGGTGCCCTCCCGACAAGAGGTGCCCTCCCGACCAGGAGTGCCCTCCCGACAAGAAGTGCCTTCCCGACAGGTTTGTTTGTTTAAGACGCGGCGATGCGGCCGAAGCCGCTCTGGTTGCCCTTTGATTCCTCGAGCATGTCTTCGAGGGTATCCATCAGCATGACCAGCGAGTAGGGCTTTTCGACCAGCCGCGTGTTCGGACGGAGGGTTTCGAGGTCGGCGGATTCTGACCGCAGTCCCGAGAAGATGATCACCGGCACGCCGGGAGGGGTCGAGACCACCACTTCGCGGCCCGAGCCGCGGCGCAGGCGCAGGTCGATGATGGCGGCCGCCGGGCGATGGGTCTTGATGGCGTCGAGCCCCTCGTCTGCGGTTTCCGCGGTCACCACCGTGTACTGCCGCATCTGCAGGAACTTGACGAGCGGTTGGCGCACGGCGCTGTCGTCTTCAACGACCAGGACGACCGGGGACACTTCTCTGACCACGGCGAAATTATCGTCCTATAACAGTGGGAACGCCATAGCGGAGTGGTAGGACAGCGCCGGCCGGCATGTGCGTTTAACGGACTGAGGCGACATCGATTGGCGTTTCACCGCCGGGCCCGGATCTGCTTCTCGTGGTGCCGGGTGTGCACGAGGTGAAAACGCAGCCACTGGTCCACGGTGAAGGCGCCGAGTATCGGATGGTCCATCACCTTCGCGCCGCCGAAGGCGCGAGCCGCCTTCGCGGCGGCGGCGTCGAGCCACGCGAGATCTTTTTTCACGCCCTCGATCACCTCGGGCAGCGCGATGGTCCCGGTCGGGATGATGTGCTTCGGCGCCTGGCGGCCGGTTGGAAAGTACCCGAGGTTGAGCAACGCGAAGATCTGGATCGACTGCCGCAGCGTGACCGCCGACGCCTGCGGGCTGCCCTTCTCGAGGCAGCGTTCCAATCCCTTGGCGGTGCCAGAGTACGCGCGCTGAAGGTGCTCGACGATTTCGACCACCGACCAGCGATCGCCGGCGCGGCGGACGGCGGCTTCCGCCGTCACGCCGGTCGTGGCGTCGAGGATGATGGCCAGGCACGACTGCAGGTGGGTGTTCATAGCGCGCGTCCATCGACTGGCGTTGCTCGCTCAGGACATTCGACCTGTTGACCCGCCACGAGCGCACCTTCGGTTCGCCGGAGGCGGCGCGAAGGTGAGTCGAATGGTGAGCCGGGTGGGGATCGAACCCACGACCACCTGATTAAAAGTCAGATGCTCTACCACTGAGCTACCGGCCCGAACTGCTCATTGTACACCGGCTAGATTTCATCCGGTCGTGAGCCAGTCGCGGGCGGCGGCTTCATCGTCGAACAACTCCAGTTCCAGTCCGATCGGCGCCAGGCTTTGCAGCATGCGGCCAATGCCGAACAGGGCGCCGGGCCGGATCACCAACGCCACTCGGTTCGGCAGCGCCGAGACATGCTGGCCGGCCGCCAGCATGGCCGCATCCGCTTCGTCAAACGTCGGCAGGGACGTGGCCGCGCGGGTATCGATCATCACGCGCGTCTTCCGCGTCAACTGTCCGTGCTCGTGCAGCTGGCGGCGCAGCTCGCGCTGCTCAGCCACCGTGGGCCATGCCCCGCTCAATCTGAATGACAGCAGGGCCGGCGCCTCGTCGGTAACGACCGTAACGGGCATAGGACCTCCGGGGGGAGGCTCCTCATACTCGCGGTGGCGACGCCGGCTGTCAAGCACAGACGTTCACGCGCGACGAAGCATCACGCCGAATGTCACGCCGGTCGGGTCGCGCAGCACGGCCATGGTGTCGCCATCGGGCAGCGTGGTGGCGGGAACGACGACCTCCGCGCCCAGCGCGACCGCCTGGGCCACGGACTGATCGACATCCGGCACACCGATGAAGAGTTGGACGAAGCCCGGCGTGCCTGGCGGCGCGGGCCAGATGCCGCCGCCGATGCCGGCGCCGGTCTCGATCTCGCGGTAGCCCAGCGCATTGCCGGCCGTCACGGTCCAGCCAAACAGCGTCTTATAAAAGGCCGCGACCTCATCGGGTTTGCTGGAGACGAACTGGAACTGCATGACTGGTGCGCCCATTGGTTGTGCCTCATCCTTGAGTCAGCAGCCACTGCCCTGCCGACGGCATGTGCAAGCGCCTGGAGCGCAGCAGCGCCTCCAGGGCGATGTTGACCCGGTCCACGGAAATGCCGGCAACGCTGGCGAGCCAGCGTGAGTCGGGACGGAACGACGGGCGACCGATTCCGGCCGCGACGGCGGCCGCGTCTTCGAGCGCGACCATCACGGTGATCTGAGACGATGTGAGGCCCAGACGTGGTCCCAGTGCCTGGATGGTCCTGGCCTGCACGGGCCGGGTGCCGCGCAGCAGCCGCGACAGCGTGGCGTGATGCGTGCCCACGGCGCGCGCGAAGCCGCGCAGCGAGTAGCGGGGATTCAGCTGACGCCGCCGGCAGAACTCGGCCCTGAGCGCATCGCGAAATCGCACGCGGCGATCCTAGCCCAGGGTTGCCCGTTGCGGCCTGCCCGAGGCGAGAAACTGGTGCGACCCCCGGTTGCGTCTGCCCCGCTCACGCACACGCGCGCAGCGTCGCGATCAGCAACGCCGAGAGCACGATTGAAACGGCAATCGAGCCGAGGCAGCCGAGCCGGTTGGAGAAGAACAGGAACACGGATCCGAGCTTACCGCGACATCCGGCGCCCCGAGCCGCGCGGTCAGGCCGTGCCTGGTCGCTGTGCTATAATTCGTTGTTTCTCACCGCGCGTCCCCGTCGTCCAGAGGCCTAGGACGTGGCCCTTTCAAGGCTAAAACACGGGTTCGAATCCCGTCGGGGACGCCATAC
>JBFWUK010000050.1:0-11352 GCA_050247355.1 Vicinamibacterales bacterium
TGGTTGCGGGGGGGGGATTTGAACCCCCGACCTTTGGGTTATGAGCCCAACGAGCTACCGGACTGCTCCACCCCGCGACAAGGAAGAGACTGATACTATCACATCAATCTCATCCCGGCCAACAACCTGATCTATTTCTTCCCGCCCGTTGGCTTCTTGCCGCCCGTTGGCGCCGAAGCGGCGGCCCGGGCCAGCTACTTCGCCACCGGGTAATCCTTCCGCGACCACTCTTCAAACGACCCGTCGTAGAGCCGCACCGCGTAGCCCAGCGTGCGCGCGGCCAGAATCACCTGCGTGGCCTGCTGGCCGATGTGGCAATAGGCCACCACCGTGTCGCCCGGCTTCACGCCCGCGGCGGTAAACAGCTTCTGCAATTCCGCCGCCGGCTTTAGCGTGTTGTCGGCGTTTACGGTGTCGCTGAAGGGCACGCTCTTGGCGCCCTCGATGTGGCCGGCCTTGTGCGGACTCGCCTGGTTTCCACCTCGCTGCGCACCGCTGTAGAAGGCGGCGTTGCGGGCATCGACCACCGAGATGGCGGGCGATGCGAGGTTGGCCTTCACGAACTCCGCATCCACAACGAGTTGGCGGATCGACAGCGTCGCGAGCGTACCCGGGCGAGCGGCCGGCACTTCCGTGGTCACCGTCTGCCCTGAGCGGGTCCACGCCTCGATGCCGCCGTCCAGGATCGACGCCCGCTCACCGAGCCCGGCGTAGTCCAGCGTGAACATCACGCGCGCCGTCGGCGAGACGTAGGCGTTTTCACCAGAGAAATACAGCACGATGCGCGAGCCGTTGGAAATGCCGGCCGCCTCGAGGCGCTGCTTCAGCAGGTCGGCAGGCAGCATCTGCAGCGTCAGCCCTCCCGACGCACGATCGCTCACCGCCAGGTCCTGGTAGTTCAGATGGCGCGCGCCCGGGATGTGCCCGGCGTCGTATTCCGCTTTCACACCGACGTGCAGCAGCACGAGGTCGGGATCGTTCAGGTGCTGCGCCAGCCACGCGGGCGACACGACCAGCGATTCCCGTGAATCGGCGGCGTTGGCAGCGGCCGGCAGCAGGAACAGGACAACCGCGAGCACGATTCGGATACGGCGCATGGGCATCTCCTGGGAAATCAGTTCGACTTGTCGACGTTCGACAAGAGCATGCCATGCCCTTGTCGAATGTCAACAGGAGTGCCGAAAATCGCTGGGACCAAACTACCTGGCGCGGGTCGAAACGCTTTCCGCGAGCAGCCGCTCCACCGTCGCCGTGATCTCTTCCTTGGCACTGTCGTGGAAGGCGCCGCTCGCGGCGCCGGCGAAGCCGGCGTGCACGCCGCGCACCAGGCCGTCCTTGCCCAGGAAGATGGTGGTCGGGAACGAGTTCAGGTTGTGGATCTGCGGCACCTTCTCCGCCAGGTCAGCCTGCTCGCCCGCCAGCACCACCGGGTAGGTCACGCCGTAGCGCTTGTTGAACGCCGCCAGCCGCGGATACCCCTTCGCCTTCTGTGCTTCTTCTTCGAACGACAGCGCCACGATCTCGAGGCCCCTCTGCTGGTACTTGCGGTACAGCTCGGCCAGGAACGGCGCCTCGTCGTGGCAGTTCGGGCACCAGCTGCCGCTGATGCTGACAATCACCACCTTGCCGCGAAAGCGCTCGTCGCTGCTCGACAGCACCTGGCCGTTGACGTCCGGAAAGCTGAACTTGAAGGGCTCGGTCGGGTCTTTCACGCTCGAGTGGCGTGACGGGTCGGTCGGCTCGGGCACGTCCTTGAGCTTCGCGTCTTTCGCGCGGACGGCCACCAGCTTCTCCTGCCGGTTGCGCAGGATCTCGAGGTTGCCATCTTCGGTTGGCGTGAGCTCCAGCACCAGCGGCCGGGCTCCCGAGAAGTGGCTGACCACGAACTTGCCGTCACGGAAGGTACCGGCCAGCGCGCCGGTGTCGCCATCCACGCGCAGAATGGCCGCAGTCACCTCGGCGCCCGACTGGCGCACGATTAACCGCCACGCCGCCTCGCCCTTGTTGCTCCTGACGC
Organism: Vicinamibacterales bacterium; assembly: GCA_050247355.1. Taxonomy (GTDB): domain Bacteria; phylum Acidobacteriota; class Vicinamibacteria; order Vicinamibacterales; family UBA2999; genus 12-FULL-67-14b. Next base: position 2,018 of record JBFWUK010000050.1, read on the forward strand.
CGCCAATCTGCCACACGCCGTCAATCGCCGGCACCTCGTTCGGGTAGGCCGGCGACGGCGCGAAGCGCCGGGCATAGAACGGATAGAACCCGGTGGCGCGGTTGTAGGTGCCGGCCAGCCGGCCATTCACGAACGACGCCTCCAGCGACGTCGCGTAGTGATCGAACTCGAGCACCAGCGAGCCGTTCTCGAACTTGCCTCCCGTCGACAACACCTTCTCGGCACCGTTGAAGAACCAGCCGGTGACCGCCGACCCGCTGTCGCTGATCTCAAAGCGGAACGGGATCTCCAGACCGCCGACGACGACGGCGGCGTCCCAAAGGCCGGCGGGCGATGGTGCCTGCGCTGAGGGCGAAGCGGCGAACAACGACGCAAACACGACCGCGGCCGTGAAACGAACCAAACCCTTCATGATGTCTCCTGTCTCGGCGGCACCAAGGTGCCGCCCTTCTCGTACAACAATCCAAAAAGCAAAAGGCCCGGAGGTTGCTACCTCCGGGCCTCGAATCGGCTGCGAACTTTGAAGCCGGCTGGCTTCAGGAAGACCAGGGACGACTATGTGGACACAGCGCGACAGGCGTCGGAGGAACCCCCGACGCAACAACACGCACTGGCCCACGCGTTCTTCATGACTCCACCCTTATCGCTGAATCGAATCGATCCTGTCAAGCTGGCGTCAATCCGCCTAAAGGCGGACACCACAATCTAGGATGCCGGCTTGGGGCGGTAGTTACGCCACAGGCGGATGCCCAGCAGAATCGCCACGCCAATGCCGTAGTAGATGGGATAAGTGGCGTCGAGCTTCACCTTCCAGAAGTAGTGCAGCACCGCCGCCAGCGCCGTGATGTAGATCAACCGGTGCAGCAGGTTCCACTTTCGGCCGCCCATCCGGCGAATCCAGCCGGTGGTCGACGTGATCGCCAGCGGAATCATCAGCACGAAGGCGGTGAACCCGGCGGTTATGTACGGCCGCTTCACCACATCGTCCCACAGGCCCGTGAACTGCAATTGGTGATCGAGGATGAAGTAGGTCAGGAAGTGCAGCGTGCCGTAGAAGAAGGCGAACAAGCCGATCACGCGGCGATAGTTGATCAGCTGATTGATGCCGGTCGCCCAGCGCAGCGGCGTGATCGCCAGGCCAATCACAATCAGCCGCAGCGTCCAGATGCCGGTGGTGTTGGTGATGGTCTCGACCGGATTGGCCCCCAGTTCACCCTGGAAGCCGTCGTAGATCAGCAGCGCGGCCGGTGTGAGGCAGGCGAGCCAGACGACAGGCTTGAAGACCCGTCGCCGCCATTGCGCTTGAGTCATCAGGCAACCCTAAAGGGTTGCCTCCACCGCTGACCCGACTCCCGACTCCCGACTCCCGGCAGCATCAGTAGAACTTACGCAAGTCCATCCCGGCGTAGAGGGACGCGACCTGGTCGCCGTAGCCGTTGAACATCAGGGTCTTGCGGCGGAAGAACTCGCCCAGGCGGCGCTCGCTGCCCTGCGTCCACCGCGGGTGATCGACCTGCGGGTTGACGTTGGCGTAGAAGCCGTACTCCGCCGACTGCTGCTGCTTCCAGGTGTTGAGCGGCTCGTTCTCGACGAAGCGCACGCGGACGATCGACTTGATGCTCTTGAAGCCGTACTTCCACGGCACCACCAGGCGGATGGGCGCGCCGTTCTGGTTGGGCAGCACTTCGCCGTAGAGACCCAGGCCGAGCAGCGTCAGCGGGTGCATGGCTTCGTCCATGCGCAGGCCCTCGACATAGGGCCAGTTGAGCGCCGGCTCGGTCTGCCCGGGCATTTGCCGCGTGTCGACCAGGGTCCTGAACTCGACGTACTTCGCCTTCGAGGTCGGCTCGAAGCGCTTGAGGAACTCGCTCAGCGGATAGCCGACCCAGGGAATGACCATCGACCACGCCTCGACGCAGCGCAGCCGGTAGATGCGCTCCTCGAGCGGCGCGTACTTCATGATGTCTTCGATGTTGTAGGTGCCGGGCTTGGCGCACTGCCCTTCCACCACCACGCTCCACGGCCGCGGCTTGAGCGTGTGCGAGTACTTCGACGGGTCGGCCTTGTCGAGGCCGAACTCGTAGAAGTTGTTGTAGGTGGTGACGTCCTTGTACGAGTTCAGCTTTTCGTCGGTGCTGAACGGACTCTTCTTGAGGTTGGCCAGCTTCTGTGCCGCCGGGTTCTGCGCGGCCTCGGTCGAGGTGCCGGCCAACACCGAGCCCAGCCCGCTGGCAGCAGCCACGGCCACCGCGCCGCCGCCGGCCACGGCCAGGAATTCGCGGCGCCGCAGGAACGTTTCCTTGGGCGTGACGTCGGATTCACGCAGGTCGGCAGCTTTCTTGATCAGCATAAGTGTGGCTCCCGCGCGGGCACCCGCCCGCCCGAATTCATCCGCTGATGATACCGCACCAGCTCCCCTTGAGACGCCGCGCCGGCGGCCGGGGTTTCGGCTCGGCTGCGCGAGCCGGCCATCGGCCGGGCCGCAGGGCGGGATGGATCAGTCGTATGGGATTATGGGTGACCGTCATGGCCGATTCTGCGCTTCCGACCCTGCTGTCACTGGCTTCCCATGAGCTGCGCGGCCCCGCCGGCGTGGTGCGCGGTTACTTGCGCCTGCTCGAGCAGGACGCCACTCTCGGCGAGCGGCCCCGCCGCGTGATGACCGAAATGGCCCGCGCCACCGATCGCCTGGCGGCGCTGCTCGACGAGCTGAACGAACTGGCCCACCTCAAGGACGGCCGCCTCAAGCTGACGCTGCGCAGCATGTCGTTGCGCTCGGTGCTGAACCAGGCCGTGCAGGCGGTCGAGCTGCCCGACGGCGCGGAGATTGACCTGGACGTGCTGGCGCCGGTGAATGTCCGCATGCGCGTGGATGAAGCCCGCCTGCGCGCCGTGTTCACCACCTTGATCGCCACCCTGGCCCGGGCGCTGCCCGGGGCCGGCAGCATCGATCTCCGCCTGTCGAAGAGCCGCACCCTCGCGCAGGTGGTCGTCCAACCACGAACGCTTGGTCGCGGCACGGCGGTGGAACAGCCGGTGGACCTGGCCCGCGGCGGCACCGGCCTGCTGTTGCCCATTGCCGAAGCCATCGTCCAGGCTCACGGCGGCCGCCTGCGCGAGCGGTGGGTGGGCGGGCGCTGGGCGGGGTTTGTGGTGAAGATCTAGGGATCGGGGATCGGGGATCGGGGATCGGGGCTGTGGTCTATACTGACTCACTCTCCCCAGAGGGCTACGCGCCGTGTCGGCTCCCAAACTGATTGTCGTCACATTGGCGGTCGTGCTCGCGTCGCTGAGCGAGCCTGCCGCGCAAGTTCGGCTGGCCGACGAGTCGGATCGCGCCGCGTTCCGGTCGTGGTTCGTGCTGCTGGCCGACGCCCAGTTCGAGCGGCCGACGGCCGATGTTGCCGACTGCGCCGCGCTGATCCGCCATGCCTTCCGTGAGGCCATGCGCGCGCATACGCCGGAATGGGTCCGGCGCGCCGCGCTGCCCTTCACGCCACAGTTTGCCGACGTGCGCTCGGCGCCGAAAGCAGGCGCCAACGGCTGGCCGTTGTTCCAGGTCAGCCAAGGACCCGCGCCGCAGTACGCCGAGTTTGCCGACGCCAAGACGCTGATTGCCTTGAACACGCGGCCCCTCGGCCGCGATACCAGGGCGCTGCGGGCCGGCGACTTGCTCTATTTCCGCCAACCCGGACAGAAGGATCCTGATCACCTGATGGTGTTCGTCGGCCGCTCACCGTTCGATCCCGGTTTCGACGACTGGGTGGTGTATCACACCGGTCCGACCGGCGACGGCCCCGGTGAAGTCCGCAAGGTCCGCCTGGCCACGCTGCAACAGCATCCCGCTGCGCGCTGGCGGCCACTGACCTCCAACCCGCGGTTCGTAGGCGTCTACCGATTGGCAGTGCTATGACCAAGCGCCGCTCGCTGATCCTTTTCGCTTTTCTCTGTTCACTTTTCACTTCTTTCACTTCCCTGGAGGCGCAGGCACAGGCCAGTCCCGAAGACCAGCCGGCCTTTTCGCTGTCGACGAGCGAGGTCTTCACCACCAAGGACGCGCCCCACTTCTACCTGACGTTCCGGCGCGTGCCGCGCCTCGACTTCCGGGTCTACAAGGTCCGCGATCCGTTTGCCTTCTTCTCGAACCTCCGCGATCCGCACCAGCTGGGCAGCAGCGAGGTCGAGGTCGAACAGGAACGCACGTGGATTGAACGAATCGCCGACTGGAAGCGGGGCCAGCGGCAGGCGGTGCAGCGCTTCGCCCGCGCCCAGGCCAGCCACACCTACCGGGCGGCGCGGCGTGCCGCCGGCGACCAGGCGGTGGTCGCGCAGCGCATGGTGCTGAACGCCAACACCTTCGCGCAGGTGCCGCTGCTCAACCCCGACCAGGTGATCACCACCTGGCGCGAGTTGCTGCCGAACCATCGCGATGCCGAGGTGCGCCGGGTCCCCGTCGACCTCCCCCAACCCGGCATCTACGTCGTCGAGGCGGTCAACGACCTGCTGCGCGCTTACACCATCGTCATCGTGTCCGATGTCGGCCTGGTCACCAAGACCTCGCCGGGACAGATGTTGTTTTTCGCCGCCGACCGCTTCACCGGCGAGCCGGCCGCCGATTGCGCGGTGCGCGTAATCGTGTCGCAGAAGACGGTGGCCGAAGGCCGCACGTCGGCCGACGGCCTGTTCGAAGCGGCGCTGCCCGAGCAGCCGATGGAGAACGTGGTCGGCGTCGCGCAATGCGGCGGCCAGATGGCCGCGACCGATCCCGGTTCGTGGTCGCTCCAGGCGCCGGCCCGCGAGCTGGCCGGCTACATCTACACCGACAAGCCGATCTATCGCCCCGGCCACACCGTGCACCTGAAGGCCGTGCTGCGGTGGCGGCATCAAGACGCCCTGGCCAGATTTGATCGCGCCGACGTCGAGGTGGTGGCGTCGGACCCGAACGACAAGGTGGTGTTCCGCCAGCAGGTGAAGGTCGATTCTTTTGGCTCGGTGAACGCCAGCTTCGCGGTGCCGCCGACCGCGGCGCTTGGCAACTACACGCTGCTGGTGCAGAGCGGCGATTTCCAGACCGCCAGCGGGTTCGAGGTGCAGGAGTACCGCAAGCCCGAGTTCGAAGTCACCGTGACGCCGGCCTCTCGCTTCGCGGTGCAGGGCCGCGAAGCGGTGGTCACCATCCAGGCGCGCTACTACTTCGGTCAGCCCGTGGCCAACGGCCAGCTGCGATGGGTGGTCAACCAGCAGCCATACTACTCGCCGCTGCGCTGGGACGATGGGTTCGACGGCGGCGAGAGCAGCTACTGGTACGGCGACGATCAGACGGCACAGGGTACGCTGCGGCTGGATGCGCAGGGCCGGGCGCAGGTACGCATTCCGCTGGCGGTGGACGACAACGGCCGCGACTTCAGCGCGCGGATCGAGGCGCAAGTCACCGATGCCGCCAATCGACAGGTCTCGGGCAACACCATCGTCCACGCCACCTACGGTGCCTTCATGGTCTCTGCGCAGACCACCAGTTCGGTGTTCCGCGCCGGCAGCCCGGTGGCGGTCGCCATTCGCGCCATCGACTACGCCGGCGCCGCGCAGCCGAACGTGCCCATCCGCTTCGTCCTCGAACGCCTCACCTATCGAGCCGGCTACTACAGCGAGCCTGAAGTGACGCAGGTCAGCGACGGCGGGGTCACCACCGATGCCAACGGCCTGGCCACCGCCACGGTCTCGCTGCCGGCAGACACCGGCAGCTTCCGTGTCCGCGTCAGCGCGCCCAGCGAGGGCCGCACCGTCCAGGACGACGTGTGGGTGTGGGTGCCCGGGCCGAGCGAAAGCACCGACAGCGACGAGCGGTACCTCGAGCTGCTTGCCGATCGGAAGTCGTATCAACCCGGCGAATCGGCGCGATTGATTGTCCGCGGCGAAACCATCACCGGCCCCGTGCTGGTTACCAAGGAAGGCCAGCACGTGTCGTGGTTCCGCTTGATGCGGCCCACCGCCACCGAGTCGATTGAAGTGCCCATCGAAGAGGGTGATGTCGGCGACGTCTTCGTCAGCATCGCGTTCTTGCGCGACGGCCGGTTGAACCGCGCCGAGCGGCGGCTGGGCGTGCCGGCGACCACGAAGACGCTGACGGTTTCGGTGACGGCAGATCAGGAGGTCTCGAAGCCTCGCGAGCCCGGCGCGTTCTCGGTTCTGGTCACCGATCAGACGGGCCAGCCGGTGCGAGCCCAGGTCAGCCTGGCGGTGATTGACGAGGCGGTCTACGGCGTCAAGGCCGACGCCACGCCCGATCCAATCCGGCATTTCTACCGGCGCGAGTACTCGCGGGTCAATACCACCTTCTCTCGCGAGTACTACTTCACCGGCTATTCCGGTCGCGACCGCCTGCAACTCGCGCGACGCGGCCGGCGGCCGTTCACGCTGGCTGATTTCAAGGGCGACAAGGAAGTGCAACCCGAGGTGCGCAAGGACTTCCCCGACGCCATCTACTGGGTCGGCGACCTGGTCACCGACGCGCAAGGCCGCGGGCGCATTGCCGTGAACTACCCGGACGCGCTGACCACCTGGCGCCTGACGGCCCGCGCCTTTACCGACGACACCAGGGCCGGCGTCGCCGTGGCCCGCACCACGACCACCAAGGATCTGATCGTGCGCGTGATCACACCGCGCTTCCTGACCGAGGGCGACGAAGTGGTGGTGCCGACGATGGTGCACAACTACCGGCCTGACACGCAGAACGCAAGCGTCTCGGTCGCCGCGTTGGGCCTGGAGCCGGGCACGCCGCCGGCGCTGCCGGCCGCGCCGCTGGCCAGCGGCGCCGAGCGCCGCGACGATTGGCGCTTCTCGGCGCGGGCGGTGGGGACCGCGACGATTACCGCCACCGCACGCACCGCAAACGACACCGATGCCGTGGAGCTGCCGCTGCCGGTACTGCCCTTCGGCATTCATCGTGAAACCGGCACCGCCGGCTCCATTGTCGGCGGCGGTGAAGCAACGACGGTCGTGACCGTGCCTGACAACGCCAATCCGGTGGCGCGCACGGTGTCGATTGCCCTGGCGCCATCGCTGGCCGGTTCCATGCTGGGCGCGCTCGACTTCCTAACCGGGTATCCCTATGGCTGCACCGAGCAGACGGTGTCGAGCTTCCTGCCCAACCTGCTGGTGACGCGGGCGCTCACCGAACTGAAGCTGGTCCCCACCGAACGGCTGTCGGCCCTCGACCGCCAGGTGTCGTCGGGGCTGCAACGCCTGTACGACTACCAGCACGATGACGGCGGCTGGGGATGGTGGCGATCGGACGGCAATCATCCGTTCATGACCGCCTATGCGCTGTGGGCGCTGGACGAGGCGCGCCGCGGCGGCGTCAAAGTCCAGGAGTACCGCATCAACAACGGCGCCCGCGCGCTCGCGCGCATGTATGCCGCCTATCCGCGGGTCGAGCCGGACTTGAAAGCCTACGAGGCCTACGTGCTGCAGCGGGCGGCCGCAAACGAGGGCGAGATTACGTGGTACGCGGACGGCACCGAGCACCGCTATGCCCACCAGGCGGCCCGCGACGAGTTGTGGGACCTCCGCGGCCGCATGAGTGCCTATGGCCGGGCGCTGCTGCTCCTGTTGCTGGACGAAGCGAAGGACGCGCGCGGCAACGAGCTGGCGCAAGCGCTGGCCGGCGAAGCGCAGACCCGCGGCGACGTGTCGTGGTGGGCAGTCGCCAACGACCCGCTGTTGTTCGACGCCGCCGAGACCAGCATCGAGGCTACGGCGTTCGCCGTGCAGGCCCTGAGCCGTCGCGACCCGAAGAATCCGCTGGTTGAACGGGCGGTCCGCTGGATGATGCTGAACCGCACCGCCGGGTACTGGTCCACCACAAAGCAGACGGCCATGGCGCTCTACGGGCTGTTGGGGTTCATGCAGTCGCGCGGCGAGGCGGCGCAGCCCTTCTCGGTCGACGTGTTCGTGAACGGCAACAACGTCGGCCGGCGAACGTTCTCGGCAGCTGCCATGACCGCGCCGGATCCGCAGGTGGTGACGGTGCCCGCGGTGGCGGGCGCGAACCAGGTGCGGCTGGTCAGGTCGGCCGGACAAGGCGCGCTCTATTGGTCGGCGTCCGCGAACTACTACGACACCGCCGGTGCCGGCGCGCGCAGCGGCGATCGTCAACTTGCCCTCACCCGCAAGTACGCGGTGCTGACGCCGGTCACCGTGAAGGGCCGCATCGTCTACCGCGAGCAGCCGTTCACGGGAACGGCCAATCCCGGTGATGTGTTGACGGTGAGACTGACGGTCGCGGGATCGCCCGAGTGGCGATACCTTGCGATCGAGGACCCGCTGCCGGCGGGCGTGGAGGCCATCCAGGACACCACCGCTTATCCGCTCGAGCGCGAGGATCCCGACGCCTGGTGGTCGGGCTCGCGCGTCGAGTACCGCGACTCGCGGACGGTGTTCTTCCAGGAGACGTTCGACCGCGGCCGCTACGAGTACAGCTACCTGGTCAAGGTGATCGCGCCCGGCCAGTTCCGCGCCATTCCGGCGCAGGTGTCGCCGATGTATGTGCCGGGTGTGCACGCCTCGAGCGAGCCGCAGACCTTTGTCATCGCCGCTCCGGCGGGTGCATCGCGATGAGACTGGTCACGGTCACCCTGTGGATCCTGATCGGCGCGGCGCTGACGGGTGGCGCCTATTGGTCGTTCCTGATCACACCGGAGTCTACCGTCTGGACACTCGGCGTATCCGCGTTGCTGCTGTTGACCGCCGCCGTCCTGGTCGGCATCACGGTGACCGGCGCCATGGTCGGGTGGCGCGAAGGCATTTCCGCCACGCTGCTGCGCACCGCCGTCGGCCGCGCTCCGGCCATTGTGCCGGCCGCGGTACTGGTGGCCCTGGTGTGGTGGCTGACCGGCCTGGCCACCGATCGCATGACCATCTACAGCGGTCCCATCAACGCCTGGTTCATCGCCGCGCTGGGTTGGGACGATGTGTCGTGGCTGTTTACCGGGATTACCTGGTTGGCGAACTGGCTGCGGTGGGTGGTTGCCCCCCTGCTCGCGCTCTCGCTCATGGCGGGCGTGGTGCTGGCCGGCTGGCGGGCGCTCGCGGGCGTGTCGTGGCTGCGGCACGCGCTGGCGCCGGTCAACCTCGGCATGGCCACGCTTTTCTTCGGCCTCCTGATCGCCGCGCCCTGGATCTACCTGGCGCCGTGGCGCCCGGCCGGGCTGCCAGCGACGACGATCGAGCTGGCCTTCATCATCGCCAAGCTTTCGGTGACCGCCCTGTTGATGGCGACGGGTGTCGCGTTGATCGTCCGGCAGGCGATTGACGAGGGGGCTTAGGGCCTGGGGGCT
>JBFWUK010000050.1:11452-21308 GCA_050247355.1 Vicinamibacterales bacterium
GCCAGCGACGACGATCGAGCTGGCCTTCATCATCGCCAAGCTTTCGGTGACCGCCCTGTTGATGGCGACGGGTGTCGCGTTGATCGTCCGGCAGGCGATTGACGAGGGGGCTTAGGGCCTGGGGGCTTAGGTGCTTAGGTGCTTGGGTGCTTAGGTGCTTGGGTGCTTAGGTGCTTGGGTGCTTGGGTGCTTGGGTGCTTGGGTGCTTGGGTGCTTGGGTGCTTGGGTGCTTGGGTGCTTGGGTGCTTGGGTGCTTGGGTGCTTGGGTGCTTGGGTGCTCAGGTGCTCAGTGCTCAGGTGCTCAGTGCTCAGGTGCTTCGCGAGGGTGGCGCGGTCGTCGACCGGAGGTACCGCTCGAGGCCGGTGCATGACGCCACGGCACGCTTGATCGTGGTTTCTACACCTAGCATTTCTGCCTCGGTGATGTAGCGCAACTTGTAAGCCTCGGCCATTTGGTCGCGGACCTCTTGCAGCGAGCCCAATGCAACGCGGACGAACTGGGCAAACTCTTTGTGGTGGTAGCGGCCGAATCCTTCGGCGATATTGTTCGGGGCGGACCTGGCCGCCGCCTTGCATTGTTCGCAGAACCTGCGATCCCGAGCGACGTCTGGCCTGGCAGTAACTTCCTGCACAAACGTTCGGAGTTCGTCAGCACGCTGCCAGGCAGCAAGTTCATTGAAGGTCTTGACTCCCATGACGAGGGAGTAAAGCAATCGGGATGCCCAGTACTTCAGTACTTCAGCACTTCAGCACTTCAGCACCTCAGCACTTCAGCACTTCAGCACTTCAGCACCTCAGCACCTCAGCACCTCAGCACCTCAGCACCTCAGCACCCAAGCACCTACCGCAACAACCCTTCGAGTTCATCAACATGCCCGGATCGCGCCGTGGCTTCGGCCCGACTGATGGCGCCGCTCTTGACCAGTCGCGCCAGCGATTCCTCGCGGGTGATTGAGCCAGCCTTGCGGGTCATCGTGATCTCCTGGTGCAGGTGCTGCAGCGCATCCTTGCGAATGTGCTGGCGGGCGCCGTAACTCACCATTAACAACTCGACCGCCGGGACGCGGCCGCCGCCCGTGCGCGGCAGCAGCGCCTGGATCAGCACCGCCGACAGGGCCAGCGACAGCTCCTGGCGAATGGTGTTCTGCCGTTCGTTCGGAAACGAATCGCAAATACGGCCGATCGAGGCGGCGACATCGGTGGTGTGCAGGCTGCTGAAGACGAGATGGCCGGTTTCGGCGGCACTGAGGGCAATCCGCATGGACTCGTGATCGCGCATCTCGCCAATGACCAGGATGTCGGGCGCCTGCCGCACGGCCGCCCGCAGGGCGGTCGGGAAATCGGGCGCGTCGATGCCCACTTCCACCTGTTCCACCAGTCCCGCCTGGTGGGCGTGCTCGTACTCGATCGGATCTTCGACAGTGATGATGTGGCGCGCTTCGCGCCGGTTGACGGCATCGACCAGCGCCGCCAGCGTCGTCGTCTTGCCCGAGCCGGTGGCGCCGCCGATCAGGACCAGCCCGCGCCCCAGCCGCGTCAGCTGCTCGACTTCGGGTGGCAGGTTCAACGCGTCCAGGGTCGGCACCTGGCTTGGCAGCACCCGGATGGCCGCGGCGGCACGGCCGCGCTCGTGATGGAGGTTGACCCGGAAGCGGCCGAGGCCGGGCAGCCGCAACGACGCGTCGGCGATGCCGGTGTCGCGAAACTGGCGGGCCGCGTGGGGCGGCAGCAGCGGCGTAATCGCGCCGGCGATGTCGTCGCCGTCGAGCACCAGGTCGGCAACGGTCGACAGCAGCCCGTCAACGCGAACCGCCGGCCCACGCCCGGCGACGAGCAGCAGGTCGCTGCCCTTGCGGCGAATGACCTCGGCCAGCCAGTCTTCGACCCGGCTGGAACCCTCGAGCAGCGGCGTCTCACCAGCCCCAGTGGCGTTCAACTCTCCGATGAGGGCGTCCAGGTCGTCCATGCGGACGGATGATAACGGAACTCAGCCCCCAGCACCCGAGCACCCGAGCACTTGAACTACCTGATCTGGTCCCACCGCTTGCCGCTGGCCATCTCGCGCGCGAAGCACGCTTCGGCGCGGGCATACGCGTCGCGCTGGGCGCCGGCGGAAATCGGGCGCAGCAGCTCCGCATCCTTGGGACAGGTGACGCGGGCGCCGGATGGCCGCGACGCCGGCGGGCTGGCGAAGTAGGCCGCGGCGCCTTCGCGCACCCACATCGGCCGCTGCGACAATGCCCCGTCCAGCAGCGCGTGCGCGATCTCGTGGCGGATCGTCCGTTCGAGCTGGCCCTGTCGCTTGAGCGTGGTCAGCGGCAGCAGATCGATCGCCGCCCCCTCGGTCGCGCCCGACACCCACCAGGGCTGGCCGGTTGCACGGCCGAAGCTGTCAACCGACGGATGCACCGTCACCCGCAGGCGCGCCGGCGGAATGGCGCCGGTGGCCCTGGCAATGTCGTCGCGGCTGCGGCGAATCAGCGACAGGACGGTCGCGCGCTCGCGTTCCTCGCTGCCCGGCAGCACCAGCGCGATGTCTCCAGCCGGCGCCGGCTGCGGCGCGGCGGCCGTGGTCGTGGTCGCCGGCGCGGGCGCGCCGCCGATGGTCAGCGCCGGATAATAGAACCGCAGGATGTCGTCCGCGGTCTCGCCGCGGGAAGCGCGCGCGCCGGCGCCAATTACGCACAGCCCGACGCCGTGCCCGAAGCCTTTGCCGCGGAAGTGATAGCCGCTGCCGGTGCGCTTGATGTCGAAGGCGGTGCTCTTGATCGCGGCGAATCCGGCAACTCGCCCCACGGCCATGCGGAACTCGTGGCCGTTCATCTCGGCGGGCGTGAAGCCGTCGATGCGCACGCGCGACACCCGATTCGACTTGTTGCGCGCCACCACGCGGATGTCGCGCACGCGGTCGCCGCGCAGGCCGGCGGCTCGCAGCGCCCGCTCGATATCGCGCACCCGCACCTCGCTCTGCCACGCCGGCTCGTTCTCGTCGGCATCGTCATGGAGAGAGTCGTCGCCGTGGTAGTCGACGGCGCCAGGCCACACCGCAGAGGCCTGTTCCGTGCGGCCGCCGCACGACGCTGAATAGAACACAAAGGCCGGCTGGCCCTGGTGAAGCAGCAATCGTCCCGACGTCGTCTGCGCTGCCCGCCGCGTCGTGGCGGTGGCCGGCCGCACGACCTGGCAATGGGTGGTGTCGCACAAGTCGAAGCCCTCGCGGCGATGCCGGTTGCGATTGGCCACCGCAAAGGTGCGGGCGGTAATGGCGAGCGCCTGTTGCGCGGCATCGCCGGCGCGCGGCTGCCCCTCACCAGCGAGCACTTGCGCAATGTAGTCGTCGACGGCGATGGTCTCCACACGCGTTTGGCCGTTGGCCAAAGTTCGGCCAAGCCGGATTGGTTGAAGAGGCCGGCCTTCGCGGCCGGAGGCCGCTACGGCGAGGTCTCGCCGCAGCTCGCCTGATTGCGAGCGAGCGGAGGCGGAGGTGCTCGGGGGCGCGGAGGCTGCGGTGCGCTGTGAGAGCACGTCGGTGGCGATTGCCGCAGCATCCACGCCCGCGCCGCCAGGGGCGGCGACGACGATGCCGTGAGTCGGGCGATCGGCGGGCGTGAGGGCGACGACCAATCCCAGGGCGACGCCGCCCGGCATCAGGATCGATCCGGTTTTCGCCAGCGCCGATACGCCCCCGGTCTTGAAGGCAGCTGCGGTGCCGTACTCGGCCGCGCCGCGCAGTCCATCGAGCAACACGGACCTCGTGGCGGCGCTCATGGGCACCGGCTTGTCCTGGCCGGCGCCGGCGAGGCGCGCCATCACGTCCACCAGCGCGCGCGGACTGGTGCGCGGCCCAGCCAGGCCGACCAGCGCCGGCGCCATCGGCGTGCCGCCGGCGATGGGCGGCAGCCCGGCCGCCAGCCGCGTCTTGTTGAGGCTGTCGCGCGACAAGCGCGGCGCCAGCGAGACGAAGAAGTCGTTGCACGAGTAAGCCAGGGCCTCGGCAGGCGACAGCGGGCGTTTCAGGTCGGGATGCGCACAGACGAACTTGTGGCCGCCGGCGGTCACCGTGCGACGGCACATGTGGCCGGTGTCGGCGCTGATCACGCCGCTCTCGAGGGCGGCGACCAGGGCGGCCGCCTTGACGACGGAGCCGGGCAGGACGGGAGTATCGAGAATGTCGGCGCGCGCCTCGCGGCGTTCGCGCGGGTTGTCGAGGCTGCGGACGAAGAAGGCGGCGCCGGCGGGCGCCTGTGCCACCTCCGCCAGGCGGGCGAGGCCGGCCGCGTGGGCGCCGCCGAGGGCGATCGCGACCGCCAGCGCCAGCGCGGCCCGCCGCCTCGTCATAGCTTGGTCTTGCAGCCCGGCCGGCACAGGCAGGGAATGATCTTGTCCCCTTCCGTGTTGTAGTCGTAGACCAGCTCGGTGCCCTTGGGAATGAACTTCGAGGCGCGAATCCAGATGGTCTTGGTCTTGCCGTCGACGTCGATCCAGCAGTTGGGCGTGCACGAGTGGTTGATGAACCGGGCATCGTTGCCGCCGACGTGGGCGTCGCGGCTCCAGTTGCGGTTGACCCGGAACACCCAGATGCAGCCCTTCGACAGGTACTTGTGCTCCCGCTTCTCGCTCTGCTTGTTGGTGATCAGCTCACCGGCGTAGTCGATGATGCGCTTGTTCTTGTTGATGTCTTCCAACGCGAACACGCCGTAGCCGTGCAGCTTGGAGCGTTTGCGGAGGATCTTCGGAAGGGGCGTGGCTTTGGGCATCTGTGACTGTACGGACCTGCGATGACGAACTGATTTAACGACCTCTTAACGGTTCTGCCAGTGTAGCAAGAGGAATGATACATTGTCGCCCCAGAGGTGCACCGTGCGACGTTACTTGACGACGTTATTGCTTGTGTCCGTTGTGAGCTTGGGGGTGACCGTGCAAGGCCAGCGACAGCTGTTTCCGGGAGGCGGCGATCTGCCGTTCAGCGCCGCCGCCAAGGGTGATGGCTTGATCTACGTGGCCGGCACGATCGTCGCCAAGGGCGACATCAAGGCCCAGACCAAGGCCGTGCTCGACAGCATGGGCCAGACGCTGACCAAGGCCGGCTCGAGCCTGTCGATGGTGGCGAGCGTCAACGTCTACCTGAAGAACGCCGCCGACGCGGCGGCCATGACCGAAGTGTGGCGCGAGACGTTCCCGAAGAACCCGCCGGCCCGCACGACGGTGGTGTCCGACTTCGTCGTGCCGGGCGCCCTGCTCGAAATGTCGGCGGTCGCCATCCCCACCGGCGGCGAGCGCGTCGCCATCACCCCGGCGGGCTGGTCCACGGCCAACCCGTACAGCTACGCCATCAAGTCGGGTGACAGCCTGTTCATGGCCGGCATGGTCTCGCGCGGCGTCAAGGACAACGCCCCGATCGAAGGCGACATGACGACGCAGATGAACACGATCATGGCCAACGCCGGCGAATTGCTCAAGGCCGCCGGCTTCGGCTTCGAACATGTCGTGGCCAACCGCGTTTACATCACCGACGGCACGAAGTTCGGCGAGATGAACAAGGCGTACGTGCCGCACTTCCCGAAGCAACCGCCGGCCCGCGCCACGGTGATCGTCGGGCTGCCCGGTCCGACCTACCAGGTCGAGGTCACGATGACGGCGAACCGCCGTCCGAAAGAGACCTTCGCCACGCCGAACGCGGACGGCACCCCCGGCCGGCCCAGCGCGACGCTCAGCAGCGCCGTCAAGGTGGGCAACACCCTGTACCTGGCGGGCCTGCTCGGCAACAACGCCACCAACAAGGGCGACATGGAAGCGCAGACCAAGGAAACGCTGGCCCGGGTCGGCCGCACGCTGACCGCCGCCGGCTTCGGCTGGGGCGACCTGGTCGACAGCATGGTCTACATCACTGATCTCGGCGGGTTCAATGCCATGAATGCGGGCTACCGTTCCGTTCTGCAGAAGGACTTCCCCGCCCGGGCCCCGGTCAAGACCGGGCTGGTCGGCGCCGACGGCCTCGTCGAAATCATTTTCATCGCCGCGAAGTAGGGTCCGCCTTCGGCGGATAGACATCGAAGGCCGGGGCTTTACGCCCCGGCCTTCTCTTTGTTCCCGACCAGCGCCGCGGCGCGGTCCAGCGCCGCCTGGACGCTCTCGCAGATGTTGGCCTCGCCCAGCCGCTCGTGGAACTCCGCCTTCTGCAACGCCGCCTGGGGCTGGCGCGGCGCGCCGCACAGCACCAGCGTCCGCCCCTTAGCCTTCAATTCGTCAGCCAGCTCTTCGATCGCACTGATGCCGGTGGCGTCGATCGCCGTCATGTTCCTCAGGCGCAGCACCACGACCGGCGGCAGCTCGGCGGCGTGGTCCGAGATCTCGCGCAGCTTGTCGGTGCCGCCAAACAGGAACGGACCGTGAATGCGGAAAATCGCCACGTAGGGAGGAATGATCTTGTCCTGCAGAATGTGCGGCCGCCCCGCCTCGATATAGGCGTCGGTCACGCGGCTCACCGTGGTCGTGCTGGCCACCCGGCGAATGAACAGCAGCGCCGCCAGCACCATGCCCACCTCCACCGCGACCGTGAGGTCGGCAAGCACGGTGAGCGAGAAGGTCGCGGTCCACACCAGGATGTCGGCGTACGACTGCCTGAAGACTTCGCCAATCTCCAGCCACTCGCCCATGTTCCAGGCGACCACGAACAGGATGGCGGCCAGCACCGGCAGCGGCACGAACGCCGCCAGCCGCGCGCCGAACAGCAGCACACCAAGCAGCGTCAGCGCGTGAATGATGCCCGCCACCGGCGAGCGGGCGCCCGAGCGGATGTTGGTGGCGGTGCGCGCCAGCGCACCGGTCGCCGGCAACCCACCGAACATCGGCGACACGATGTTGGCGACGCCTTGCGCGAACAGTTCGGTATTCGGGTTGTGGCGATCGCCGCCCATGCGATCGGCGACCACCGCCGACAGCAGCGATTCGATGGCGCCGAGCATGGCCACGGTCACCGCCGGCGACAGCAGCGTCAGCACCAGCTCGGGACGAAACACCGGCACGTGAAACGACGGCAGGCCCGACGGAATGCCGCCGAAGCGCGAGCCGATGGTCGCCACGTCCAGCTGCAGTGCCGCGGCGGCGGCGGTACCGGCAAACAACGCGACGATGTAGGCCGGGATGCGCTTGACGTACCGGCTCCACAGAATCAGCAGCACCAGCGTGCCGGCGCCCAGCGCGAGGCTGTCGGCCGACGTCGATCCGGCGCGCGCGGCAATGACCTCGATGCGCTCGATGAACTCGCCCGGCACCTCCACCGTCAGGCCGAGGAAATCCCGCAACTGCGTGCTCGCAATCACCAGCGCGATGCCGTTGGTGAAGCCGATGATCACGGGCCGCGGGATGTACTTGACGGCTGTTCCGGTGCCAGTCAGCCCCATCAGCATCAGCATCACGCCGGCCATCAGCGTGCACATGAACAGGCCGTCGATGCCGTACTGCGAGACGATGCCCGAGACCACGACGACGAAGGCGCCGGTCGGGCCGCCGATCTGGAACCGGGAGCCGCCGAGCGCGGAAATAATGAACCCGGTGACGACGGCGCAGTAGATGCCCGCCTGCGGCGTCAACCCCGAGGCGATGGCAAAGGCCATGGCCAGCGGCAACGCCACCAGGCCGACCGTCACACCGGCGATCAGGTCGGCCGTGAACGCAGCCGCATCGTAACCTTCGGCGAAGGTGAGGACCGACCGCGGCATCCAACCTGGCAAGCGCATACTCATCTCATAGTGTAGAAGACGGCGTCGTAACTCCACACCGTGAAGGCGATGCGCCGCCCATCAGGCGACCACGCCGGCTGCGTCTTGTGGGAGGGATCGCGCGTCACCTGCACCGGCGATCCGCCGCCGACGATGGGCAGCCGGAAGATCTGGAAGTAACCGTCGCTGGCAGGCGCCACGAACGCGACCTGACGGCCATCAGACGAAGCGGCCAGGCCTGGGAAGTCGTGCTCCGTCTCGAACTCGTGGACCACGTGCGGCCGCCCGCCGGTGATGGGCAGCGTGACAATGGCGTGGCGCCCCGGCGCCGTCTTGACGATGGCAATCACGGTCGCGCTGCTCGGCAGCCATTCGGCGTGGAGGACCTCGCCGTCGAAGCCTTCGGCGCGCACCTCGCGCAATTCCGACGTGACCTCGCCGGAGTCCTGGTCGACACCAATGGCGAATACCACCGAACGGCCATCGCCCTGGCGGGCGCCGTTCAGCAGCACCGTCTGGCCGTCGGGCGACCAGCGCGGCCACCCCACTTCGGCGCCGCGCCCGAGAAAGGTGATGCGGCGATCGGGGCCCTTGCCGTCCACCGGCCTCAGCCACACATCGTCGGACATCTCACGGTGGGTGTGGAAGGCAATCCAGCGGCCGTTGGGCGACCACGCCATGGCCTGGTCCTCGGAGTCGGAGCTGGTGATGATCGCGGCGGGCGCGCCCGCGGGCAGGTCCTGCGACAGGTCGATCACGCCGATCTCCTGCGCGATATCCGGATACTTCGCATCATCCACCGCCCGCCGCCATGTGCCATAGGTGAATGCCAGGCGCCGGCTCGAGGGGTGGAATGAGGGCGTTTCCGATTGGAAGGTGGTGAGTTGCCGCGTGGCACCGCCGGCAGCAGGGGCGTCGGCCAGGAACGTGCGATACGACTGCACCTTGAACAACGTGGTGCCGTTGGCGGCGACCGACGGCGCGTAGGCGTCGCGCGAGAACGACGACAGCCGGCGCGCGCGGCTCTTCGCCGGGTCGGCCGCCCACAACTCGACCATGCCTTCGTCGTTGGGCGACGCGAAGTAGGCCTCGGTGCCGTCGGCCGAGAAAGCAAGCGGACCGATGACGTCGCGATCGGGTTCGAAACGCAGTGCCGGCGCGCCACATGGCAGCGACAGGCGCGGCCGCCCGCCGTCGTTGCCGATGCAAGCAATGTCTCCCGCTGGCGTCCAGGCTGGCGATGACGGCCGGCCGACCAGCGCCGTGCGCTCGCGCGTGGCGCCATCGGCCGAGATGCGCCAGAGTTCGGCGCCTTCCTTGCCGGTTGCCAGGGCCGCCACCCACTTGCCATCGGGACTCCAGGCGGGCTGCCGCAGGTGGTTCACGTCGTTGCCGCCCCACAGGGGCTGGCGGGTGCCGGCGCCGTCCGACAGGCTGTACTGCTGCCACCGGATGTCGGCGCCCGTGTCTTCGGCGACCAGCGTTTCGTTGCCGGCCCAGGCGAGGTATCGAATCTGTCCCTCGCCGGCCGGCAGGGTCAGCGACACGCCGCCGGCAATGGGCACGACGCGGATGTGCCTGCCCTCGCTGTAGGCGACGCGCGTGGCGTCGGGCGAGATCACTCCCACCGGATCGCGATAACCAACGACGCCGAGTTGGTGGGCGGTGGTGACGTACGTGAGGCGCGGCGGCTCACTGCCCTGCACCAGGGCGGGCCGCGCCCAGAGCAGGGCAACCAGAGCACCGACGACGACGCCGAAGAGAACGAGCGCGCGCATCCCGCTTTATTCTACGGCCTGCGAGGCTGAGCTGGTGAATCACACTGGCCGCGGCGCGCCGCCGCCCTTATTTCTCGAGCAGGCTCCGCAACATCCACGCCGTCTTCTCGTGCAGCTGAATGCGCTGGGTCAGCAGGTCCGCCGTGGCCTCGTCGCCGGCCTTTTCGACCAGCGGGAAGATGGAGCGGGCAGTGCGGACCACGGCTTCCTGTCCTTCGACGAGCAGGCGGATCATCTTCTCGGCCTTGGGCACGCCGGCGGTGTGCTTGATCGACGTCAGCTTGACGAACTCGGCGTACGAGCCTGGCGCCGGAAAGCCCAGTGAACGGATGCGTTCGGCGATCAGGTCGACCGCGA
>JBFWUK010000051.1:0-10764 GCA_050247355.1 Vicinamibacterales bacterium
CACATCGACGTCGTCAACCCCGAAGAACTGCCGAAGTCGGGTGACCCATCCATTCGTATCAAGTTGCAGCCGTACGCGCAGCCGGTGGTCGCCACACCCGAGGAGCTGGCCGCCATCCCCGACGAGCTGTCGTTCGACGCTCGCGGCCGGGTCGTCGAGGACGACAAGTACGCCCTGGCCAGCAAGGTCTTCGCCAATGCGAAAGAAGCCGAGGCCGGCGGCGGCGTGCGCATCTACGTGCCCGGCTACGGCGACATGATGCCGAGCACCTCGAACGCCTTCGTGCTCGCGGCCGCGATGAAGAAACACAACATCAAGCCGGTCTACGACATCTGGATCTGCGGCACCGCCGGTGAAGAGGGCAAGGGCAACCTGGCCGGCATGAAGCAACTCTACGGCTTCGATCAGGGGCTCGGCACCGGATCGAATCCCCTCAACATCGTCGCCAACTTTGGCCTCGAGGGCGGCGGCATCGTCAACTTCATCGGCAGCTATCGTTTCGAGATGAAGTTCAAGGCGCCGCTGCCGCGCGGAGGCAGGGGCGGTCCAAGCGCGCCCGAGGCGATGGCCGCCGCGATCGCCAAGATTGCCGACGTCAAGACGCCGTCGGATCTCGAGAAAGGCGCGCCGCGCACGACTTACACCGTCGGCCGCGCGAGCTGCGAGCCGCCGCCGGCCGGCGGCACGGTCGTACCGAGCTGCTCGCTCGAGGTTGACATGCGTTCGACGCGCAAGGAGCCGCTCGACGTGATGCGCAAGACGATCGAGCCGATGTTCCAGGCGGGCGCGACGGCAGAGAACGCCAGGTATGGGCGCAAGGACGGTTCCCCGGAAGGGATCACCCTGGAGTTGATGTGGTACGGCTTGCGGCCGGCGTACGTGGCAGACAGCGTCGATAACGTGGCGGTGCACGCGGGTCTGCAATCGGGCATCCAGCTGGGGGTCGTCAAGTCTCCGATGGTCGGCACGGGATCAGGCAGCCTGAACGACAACGTCCCGGCCAACACCGGCATCCCGACCTATCAGTTCACCCTGGCGTCCTCGGCCGCCGGCGCCGGCGGACATGCGTTCTGGGAGTGGGGTACTCGAGGCTTGCCTGCCACGGAGGTGGCTCGCATGCACCGCGTGCTCACGGCGGCGTTGATCGTGTCGGGATTCCACGCTGCCGACGGCACGGTCGTACAGCCAGCCGTCGGTCCCATGGGCAAGCGGACGCGCGAAGTCTCGCGCTAACAGTGGAGCATCCGATCATGAAGCGCCTGATTCTCTCGCTCGCATTCATCGTCAATGTCGCCGCCGGCACGCCCGCCTTCGCCCAGCAGTCCGGAGGATTGCGCGTCGAGTTCCAGGGACCCGGGGGGCATAGTTCCGGCGCCTATGGGCGCGTCAGCGCGCTGCACGCCGCCGCTCGTGCGGTCCTCCTCATCCAGAAGGCCTTGCCAGCCGGCAGTTACCAGATCACGAACCTGACCGGCGGCAACTCGGTCAATTCGATCGCGTCCGACGGCCTCATCGAGATGAAGCTGACCGCAGCAAACGCCGCCGCCTATCAGGCGCTGGTCGCAGCCGTCACGAAAGCAGCGGCCGAAGGCGCCGCCGCTGAGAACGCGTTCCGAGGCGTGAAGGCCGGAGACCTGACGGCCGGAGCGCCGGCGACCGTGCGGTCGTTCGTCAAGCCGCTCTGAAACGTCGCTGTTGCGACAGGCGATTTGCCGCAAGGCACGGGGACACGCGCATCCGCGCCGGCCATCAACCCGGTGGCTACTCCGCTCGCAACGCTTCGACGGGATCGACTTTCTCTGCTCTGCTGGCCGGCTGCCACGCCGCCAGCGTGGCCAGCGCCAGCAGGGCGACGGTGGCCACCAGGAAGGTCGCCGGATCGAGCGGCGCCACCCCCTGCAACAGACCCTCCAGCAGGCGCGTGCCTAGCCCGGCGACCAGCAGCCCGGCGGCGGCTCCCGTACCACCGAGCAGCAACGCTTGCCGCACCACCATCCAGCGCACGCCACCTCGCTGTGCACCCAGTGCCACGCGGATGGCAAATTCACGCCGCCGCTGTTGCGAGTTGAGCACGACGACGGCGTAGAGGCCGCTGAGGCACAGCACCAGCGCCAACCCGCCGAACACCGCCAGCGCCAGCATCACCAGGCGATGACGAGCCATCCCGTCAGCAAGCGCCTGTTCGGCTGTCACGACGGCGCCAACTGCGACCGCCGGGTCCACCGCGTGTACCGAAGACCGCAACGCCGCCGCCAGCATCGCCGGCCGATCGCCGGCGGTGCGCACGCCGATGTGCCGGCGCGGCCACGAGTACTGCAGCGTCGAGCCGAACGCGGTCGGCCGAATCGGCGCGGCCACGCCGTGCCCGCGCATGTCGGCCATGATGCCGACGATGGTGATCCAGCGATCGTTGGGATCGCCGGCGCCGATCTTCACTTCCGCGCCAATGGCATCGCCCGCCGGAAACGCCTGCCTCGCCATCGTCTCGTTGATCACCGCCACCCGCGGCGAGTCGAACCGGTCGGTCGGCAGGATGTCGCGGCCGGCGACAATGCGGGCACCCACGCCCTCGACGAATCCTGGCGAGACCGACAAGTAAGCGATCTCGCGGCGCGCCGCGGTGTCCCCTTTCATGAAGAGCCCCGCCATCATCCCGCCCCAGAGCGGAAATCCGACGGAGGCGGTGGCCGACTGCACACCGGGAATCTGCCCGACCCGTTCGAGGACATCGCGCTCGAACTGCAATTGCGCGTCGCGCGACTGGTACTTGCGGCCGGGAAGATTGACCTGGAACCACGTCAACCCTTCGCTGTCGAACCCGAGCTGGCGCTGCGCCAGGTGCTGCACGGTGCGCACCAGCAGTCCGGCGCCGACCAGCAGCACCAAGGCGATTGCCACCTGGGCGACGACCAACCCGGTGCGCGTGGCCGTGGCCCTGACGTCGCCGGCGCTGCTGCGCGACGAGCGCAACACCCCGGCCGGCCCGGCAGTGACGACGCTTCTCGGCAGCAGCGCGGCAACCACACCAATGGCCAGCCCGATGCCGACACCGATCGCCACCGTTGCCCCGTCCAGCTCGAGCGGCGCCAGGCGCGGGAGAAACACCTGCTGATAGCGGCGGATGACCGCCGTCAGCCCAAACGCGATGGCGACGCCGGCCAGCGACCCGGCCGCGGCGAGCGTGACGCTTTCGATCAGCTGCTCGGCAAACAGCCGCCCCCGTGTTGCGCCAAGGGCGGCACGCACAGCCAGTTGGTGGCGCGCCGAGACGGCCTGCGCCGTGGCGAGTCCGGCGATGTTGGTGGCGACGATCAACAGCAGCAACATCGCCGCGGCGGCGGTCGCGACAAGGGCCGGCTGCGACGCGCCGACCAGCTCGTCACGAAGGGAATGGGCAGTCCACGTCTGGCCGGCATGCATCTCGGGAAAGCGCTCCTGCTCCTGCCGCGAGAACACGGCCAGGAAGGCGTCGACATCCTGGGCGGTCGCCTGTGGTGCTCGTCGCGCCAGCACGGTCAGCGTGCGCCGCGTGCGAATGTCGGCGAGCAACGGCGCCATGTCGATTGGCACCCACGCGGCGGTGTTGGTGAAATACGGCGGCATGAAAGCGGACGGCATGACGCCGACGACCGTGCGCGGGCGGCCGTCGATGATGATGGCGCTGCCGATCACGTTTGGATCCTGGGCGAGCTGGTCGCGCCAGAAGGCGCCGCTGATCACCGCGCTGTCGGGCTCTTGCGGGGTCCAGACGCGGCCAAGCGACGGCGAGACCCCCAACAGCCCGAAGTAGTCGGTGGTCACCGCCTGCAGGTTGATGCTTTCGGTGGCCGCCTTCGACGCGTAGGTGCCGCCAACCGGCCGGATCACGGCAAACTCCGTGAGCGGCGGGCTGCTGGCGCGCAGGTCCTCGACCACGTGGGGCGACACTGGGGAGGTATTGCCGTCGATCACCGTCAGCAGCGACACCAACTCATCTCCTGCTCGATACGGCAGAGGATTGATGAAGGCGTGCCGGACGAGCGTGAGGCTCACGCAGGCCACGCCGATGGCCAGCGCCAGCGTGCCGGCGGAGACGCCGGAATACAGCGGTTGGTCCCTGAACTGGCGAAACGCCGGGCGGAGCAGATCCCGCAAGCTGACGCGCGGGGACGGATCGAAATCGTAGCGACGCGATTCGTGCTCGCGGTGGCCGGTGATGCGGCAGGCAATCACCGAACTTGCGGCGTTGGTCCAGTACCACCGCCGGGCCGCCGCCGCGCCACGAGCCTGGCGGAGTGTGTGATACCCCTCGTGCAGGTCGCCGAGGACGGCATCACGCGACCGGTCGTCGAGCAGCCGTTGCAGCAGCCACTCCGCCAATCGCGGGGGACGGGCTGCTTGCTCAATGCTCATGATCGCTCCAGCTTGAGTTCGAGGCCCTGGACCATGCGCCGCACGGTTCGCACCGCCTTGCCCAGCGCGCGGCGCCCATCCGGGGTCAGCCGGTAGAAGCGCTTGCTTCGGCCGCCGCGCTCGGCGGATGGTTCGCCGTAGCGCGACGTCACCAGGCCGCGCGACTCCAGGCGCTCCAGGGTGGTGAAAATGGCGCCGGGCGACACCTCGCGCTCGGCGCGCGACTTCAACTCGTCCCGAATCGACGTGCCGTACGCCTCATCGTCGAGCCGCATCACGGCCAGCATGACCAGCTGTTCGAAGTCACCGAGGTTGTCGCCCATGGGCGGCGATTAAACTACATCGCAGGAGAAATAACAACTACATTGCAGGAGAAACGCCACCCGGTGCGATTCATCCCGGCGATTCGTACCACAGCACGACGTTGCCGTTGGCGAAGGTCCGGCTCCGGGTCGGTTTCAACACCGGCCGCGCCGTCACGCCTTCGAACATGGTCCTGCCCCGCCCCAGGATCACCGGCACGACCACGAACTGATACGCGTCGATCAAGCCGGCCTCGGTCAACTGCGCCACGATGGTGCCGCTGCCGAGAATGGTGATGTCACCGCCCGGCTGTTGCTTCAGGCGCTGAACCTCGGTCACCGGGTCGGCATTCAGCACGGTGGTGTTCTGCCACGGCGACGTCTTCATCGACCGTGAGAACACGAACTTCGGCAGGCGGTTCATGCCGGCAGCAACCTCGGGCATTTGTTGGGCCGCGGCCGTGGTCGGCCAGAAGGCCGCCATCATGTCGTAAGTGATGCGGCCGAACAGCAATGGCCCCTCGCCGCCGGCGTTACCGTTGACGAACGCGGTCCATTCGGCGTCCTGCGGCACGGCGTGCGCCCAACTCAGGTCGGCGTCCACGCCGGTAAAGTAGCCATCCAGTGAAACGGAGTTGAATACGGTCAGTTTCGGCATGATCCGTGGCCTCGCCCCATTGTCGTATACGATTCGCGTCATGCACAGACCGCTCGCCATCGTCGCGCTGGCGCTGGTGTCGTCAGCCGCCCTGTTCGCCCAGGCGGCGCCGGCCCGGCAGGATCGCCCGAACGTCGTCCTCATCATCACGGACGATGCGGGGTATGGGGATGTCGGGAGCTACGGCGCGCCCGACATCAAGACCCCCAACATCGACAGCCTCGCCAGTACCGGCACCCGCTTTACCGACTTTTACGCCAACGCCTCGACCTGCACGCCGACGCGGGCCGGGTTGATCAGCGGCCGGTACCAACAGCGCTTCCAGCTGGAACGCCCGCTCAGCATCCCGCGCGTCGACGGCGAGTTTGGACTGCCCGCGACCGGGCAGTCATTGCCCAGGCTACTGGCCAACAACGGCTACGCGACAGGACTGATCGGCAAGTGGCACCTCGGCTACAAGCCGGAGTTCAGCCCCAACGCTCATGGCTTCGACTACTTCTTCGGATTGAAGGCCGGCTACGGCGACTACTACCAGCACACCGACAGCGACGGCCGGCCCGACCTGTTCGAGAACGAGAAGCCTGTGACGGTGGCCGGCTACATGACCGACCTCATCACCGAGCGGTCGGTCAAGTTCATCGCCGACCGCGCGGCGCAGCCGTTCTTTCTCGAGGTGGCGTATACCGCGCCGCACTGGCCGTACCAAGTGCCCGATCAGCCCTCGGTCGCGCGCGACAACTCCCGGCACGTCATGCCGTTCGACGACAACCCGGAGACGCGCGCCGACTACGTGAAGATGTTCGAGCGGGTCGATCGGGGCGTCGGCGACATCCTGGCGGCGCTCGAGAAGCAGGGGCTAAGCCGCAACACCATCGTCATCTTCACCAACGACAACGGCGGCGAGTGGCTGTCGCGCAACGGGCCGCTGTCGCACCGCAAGTTCACGCTGTGGGAGGGCGGCATTCGCGTGCCGGCCGTGATCCGCTGGCCCGGCCGCGTGCCGGCCGGCCGCGTCACACCGCAGGTGGGCATCACCATGGACCTGAGCGCGTCGATTCTCGCGGCCACGGGTACGACGGTCCCAGCTGGCGTGGCGCTCGACGGCATCAACCTGTTCCCCATTCTCGAGGGCCGGGCGCCGGTGGTCGAGCGCACGCTGTTCTGGCGCGTCCGGACGGGCGGTCTCGATCAGCGGGCGGTCCGCAGCGGCGACATGAAGCTGCTGATCGACGGCGCCGTCAGGCTGCTGCTGTTCAACGTGCGGACAGACCTGGCCGAACGCGACGATGTGTCGCAAGAGCAACCGGCCGTGGTCCGGCGCCTGCACCAACAACTGCGGGCGTGGGAGAAGGAAGTGGACTCGGACGCCAAGGCCCGCTCCTCAGCGCGTCAGCCCATGCCCTAGCGGGTACAGCCCCGGCAGCGCGATGGGCAGCTTGCCGGTGATTCGGATCTCTCCGGCAATCGCCTTCACGGCGGCGCGCTCGGCGCCGTCCGAGAAGTCGTAAGTCAGCATCATCGCCGGCGCCTCGGGCATGCCCATGGCGGTGTAGGGATTGCCGAACAGCACCGACACAAACGGCTGCTTGCGGCGCTCGGTGGCACGGGCGATGTCTTGCAGGAACCGCTCGAGTTGTGGGGCCAGGTCCAGCCGGCCGCTGCCAGAGGAAGCGCGCACGAAGATGCCGGCGACCACGGCGTCGAACTTGGCGGCGTGCGCGCGAACCATGTCGAGTTCCGAGGCGGTGGTGCGATCGGAGATCTCGAACGCCTCGGTGGCCGGCCACCGCGACCGCAACTCGGGAATCATGGTCCGGCTGGGCGCGGCAATGCGCCAGCCCGAGGGATAGTCGAGCACCGACAGATACATGACGCTGCCGGTCCGCGGCGTCGCCAGCGGCACCATGCTGCGCTCGTCCTTGAGCAGCGTGACGGCGCGATCGCTGACCGACTGGGCGATGGCTTCGTGGCTGCGACCGCCGAGCGTCAGCGGCGCCGAGTCGAGGTTCACCGCCCGCGTGCGATGCAGGCCCAGCCGCGCCTTGGTTTCAAGCAGCCGGCGCACCGAGCGTTCGACCTGCGCGCGCGGAAGGGTGCCGTCTTTGACCGCCGCCACGATCGCCGCCGCGGCCGCCGCCGAATCGGGCGAGTCGAGCACGGCATCGACACCGGCCTTGACGGCGAGCACCGCCGCCTCACCGGGCGGCGCCATCCTGGTGATGGCCGCCATCTTCATCGAGTCGGTGTAGATCACGCCATCGAACTTCATTTGCTGCCGCAGGAGGTCGCCGATGATCACTGGACTGAAGGTGGCCGGTCTCTTCTCGGGATCGATCGCCGGCATCTCCATGTGGGCCACCATCACGCCCGCCGCGCCCGACGCCATGCCGCGGCGGAACGGCGCCAGTTCCACGGCGTCGAGCCGCTCGCGCGGGTGCGCCACCACCGGCAGGCCCAGGTGCGAATCGACGTCGGTGTCGCCGTGGCCGGGAAAGTGCTTGAGCGTGGCCATCATGCCGGCTTCCTGCAGGCCACGCACCCAGCCATCGACGATATTGCCGACCTGTGCCGGGTCCTCACCAAACGAGCGGATGTTGATCACGGGGTTGCGGGGGTTGTTGTTCACGTCGGCGACCGGCGCGAAGTTCACGTGCACGCCGATGGCGCGGCTCTCGCGGCCCACCACCTTGCCCGCTTCGTATGCCAACTGGGGATCGCCGGCGGCGCCGAACGCCATCGCCCGAGGAAACTTGGTGGCACCCGCCACGCGCATGGCGACACCCCACTCGAAGTCCGACGTCGTGAGCAGGGGCAGCGCCGAGATTGCCTGGAGGCGGTTGAAGAGCGACGCCAACTCGAGCGGCTGCCCCAGGATGACCGGGCCATACGTGTTGTTGAGCAGCACCGGCGGCATGGGCTCGGTGCCACCGAACGCGATCAACCCGCCGATGTGCGATTCGTGCACCAGCTTGACCAGGGCCTCGTACTGGTCGGTGTCGCTACTGAGGTAGGTGGAGTTCAGCGGCGCGAAGATCATCTGCCCCACCAGCTGCTCCAACGACAGCTTCTTCAGCGTGGCATCGACCCACTGCCTGGCGGTTCGATCAAGCGGCGCCTGCGCGCCGGCCGGCAGCATCAACAGAACGAGAAGCGCGAGAACTGCCGTCGCTCGAAACATGCGCCATGGTAACAGGTGCTTAAGTGCTTTGGTGCTAGGGTGCTAGGGTGCTGGGGTGCTGGGGTGCTGGGGTGCTAGGGTGCTAGGGTGCTAGGGTGCTAGGGTGCTGGGGTGCTGGGGTGCTGGGGTGCTGGGGTGCTGGGGTGCTGGGGTGCTAGGGTGCTAGGGTGCTAGGGTGCTGGGGTGCTGGGGTGCTGGGGTGCTAGGGTGCTGGGGTGCTAGGGTGCTGGGGTGCTCAAGTGCTGCGCAGCACTTCAGCACCTCAGCACCTCAGCACTTCAGCACTTCAGCACCTCAGCACCTCAGCACTTCAGCACTTCAGCACCTATAATCGAGCCGTGAGCAGCGCCGAGCACAAGGCCCAGGCCCCGTCCCGCGCGCGGATCTTTGTCGTGACGGTCAGCGATACACGAACCGACGCCACCGACACCTCCGGCCAAGCCATCGCCGAGATGCTGCACTCGGCAGGACACCTGGTGACGGGCAAGGTGATTGAACCCGATGAACCATCGCGGGTGGCTGAACTGGTGCGCCAGCAGGCTGCCATTGGCGACGTCGATGCGATCATCACCACCGGCGGCACCGGGTTGACCAGCCGCGACAGCACGTTCGAAGCCATTGATGCGCTGCTGACCAAGCGGCTGCCCGGCTTCGGCGAGTTGTTCCGCATGCTCAGCTACCACGACATCGGCGCCGCGGCGATGCTCAGCCGCGCATGCGCCGGCACCATCGGCCGGGTCGTCATCATCTCGCTGCCGGGCTCGGAGAACGCCGTCCGCCTGGCCATGAGCAAGCTCGTCATCCCCGAACTGGGGCATCTCGTTCAGCAGGCACAGAAGTAATGGCGAAGACCGAAATGCGGCCGATCAAAGACACGATTCCGCTGGACGAGGCGCGCCAGCTGATCGCCGATGCGTGCGCGGCGATCACCCGCCGCGAACGGGTCGCCCTGCTCGACGCCATCGGCCGCGTGTGCGCGGCCGATGTGCTGTCCACGCGCGACGTGCCGCCGTTCTCGCGCGCCGGCATGGACGGCTTCGCGGTGATCGCCGACGATACTTTTGGCGCCACCCGCTACGAGCCGAAACCGCTGCGGGTGATCGAGAAGGTCTACACCGGCCAGGTGCCGGCGCAGCAGCTCACACCGGGCACCGCCGTCGAGATTGCCACCGGCGCGCCCATGCCCGCGGGTGCCGATGCCGTGGTGATGGTCGAGGAAACGGAGATCGCCGGCGACGAGGTTCGCATCCTGACCCCCGTCTACCCGCGCCAGAACGTCGGCCGCCAGGGGGCCGACATCGTGGTCGGGCAGACGGTGATCCGCGACGGCGACGTGCTCAATCCCAGCCGCATCGGCGCGCTGGCGGCGCTCGGAGTCGCCGAGGTCGAGGTCTACGCCCGGCCGACAGTTGCCATCCTGTCTACCGGCAACGAGATCGCCGATCCCGGCCAGGAGCTGCAGCCCGGCCAGATCTACGACATCAACAAGTTCACGTTGAGCACCATCATCCAGGAACACGGCAGCGTGCCGGTGCTGTTCGCCACCGCGCAAGACACCATCGAAGCCCTCGAGAGCGCCATTGACGCCTGCCTGTCTTGCGATGTGCTGGTGTTCTCGGGCGGCAGCTCCGTTGGCGAGCGCGACCTGATTCTCGACGTGATCGGCCGCAAGGGCGAGATCGTCTTTCACGGCATTGCCGTCAAGCCGGGCAAGCCGACGGCATTCGGCACCATCCAGGGCAAGCCGATGTTCGGCATGCCCGGTTACCCGACGTCGTGCCTGTCGAACGCCTACATGCTGCTGGTGCCGGCGTTGCGCTCAATCGCCCGCCTGCCGGCGCGCCACACGCACACGGTGAGCCTGCCGGCTGGCCAGCGGATTGTCTCGACTACCGGCCGGCACCAGTTCTACACGGTGAAGATCGTCGACGGCCTGGCCATGCCGGCGTTCAAGGCATCGGGCGACATCACGTCGATGTCGCAGGCCGACGGCTACATCGAGATCCCGGCGCAAACCGACATCGTCGAGAAGGGCCAGATCGTCGACGTGAAGCTCTTCTGATCCCGACCCGGGTTGCCCTCCCGACGCGAGGTGCTCTCCCGACAACGAAGGCTGCTCCCGTCACGCGATTGCCCGACGATCGCGCAATCGCAGCCATCCCGACGCGATTCGGTAAATGGCCCAGCAGCCCAGCACGAAGAAGCCAATCGCCCAGATGGCCAGGCCGATCAGC
>JBFWUK010000051.1:10864-19310 GCA_050247355.1 Vicinamibacterales bacterium
CGAAGGCTGCTCCCGTCACGCGATTGCCCGACGATCGCGCAATCGCAGCCATCCCGACGCGATTCGGTAAATGGCCCAGCAGCCCAGCACGAAGAAGCCAATCGCCCAGATGGCCAGGCCGATCAGCACGATGGCCAGCACCAAGCCGAGCAGGAAGATCACGCAAGCCAGCCCCAGCGCCATCCAGAAGGTGTTGATCTGCCAGGTGAAGTGCGACTCGAGCCAGGTGCCGCGCGCGTCGCTGCGCTTCACATAGTTGATGATCACCGCGATGATCGACGGCCAGCCGAACAGGAACGTCCCGACGACGGTGGTGGCGCCGAAGGCGCCGATGGCGAGCCCGAGCGCGTGCAGGGCGTAAGTGACGTGGGTGATGGTCACCAGAGACGGATCGGGCTCACGAACAACGGTCGCATCGGTCATCGATAGTCTCCTTCCATTCCCGACGGGAGGTGCCCTCCCGACAAGAGGTGCCCTCCCGACAAGAGGTGCCCTCCCGACAAGTATCTGCTCCCGTCAGAATCGCACGACGTTCTCGACGAACCAGAACGTGAGGCGGGTGCCGCTGAACTGGTGCTTCACCACGTCGCCGCCCCACATCGTGCCCGCATAACCGTTCACCGACCAGTATTTCCGAATCGGCACGTCCACCGCGCCTTCGACCACCGTGCCCAGCCGCCGCGCGCCGCCCGACGCGCGGCCGGAAAACCCGAAATAGCGGCCGGCGCTGGCGGTGGCACCGCTGCCTTGATACCAGAGGTCGCGCGCGCTGGCCAGGCCGACGGCATGTACTTCGATACGCGTCTTCAGCCTGCGGGGTTCAAACCACGCCTGCACGAAGGCGTCGTGCAGGTTCATCTGCGCGTAGGTCGCCGACAGCGCGTACTTGCGCGACGAGGGCAGCATCTGGAAGAAGGTGCCGTGGCGGCGGTTCGACGGATCGCGGTCACCAGACGCCCACAGGTAGCCCGCGCGCAGCCACGGTTTGCCGGCGGCCCCCGTCCAGCGGTGGCCAATCTCGGCGGTCGCGCTGGTCGCCCGGTGCGGCTGGCCATACCAGTCGCCGACCTGCGCCGCGCCCCACAGCACGGCATCGAGCTCGCCGGCCGGCGTCGGCGTAATGCGCGCATACGACGCGCCAAACGCCGAAATCGTGACGTTGACCGGTTCGTCCGGGGCGCCGGCGTTGTCGACCACCGCGGCGTTGCTTTCGCGCCGGTCGCGATAGATGGTTGAGAACAACTGCCATTCGCTGACGGCGTCGAGCCGGGTGACCGATCCGGTGGCGATCTGAACTTTCGGCATCGACAGGTTGGTCGACTCCTCGAAGCCGCCCTGTGTCGGCACCAAGGCCGCCGCCGTGGCGCGCCACCGTCGCCGCTCGAGGTCCAGCCGGGCGCCGTCGAACCGCCGCTGGTAGAACGACCACTCGAAGTTGCCGATCAGCCGCGAGTGCAGCCGTTCGCGCTTGAGTGTCTCGAGGGCCGGGCTGGCGGCCGTCGATTCGGCGCCAGAGGCGAAACGCATGCGGCCGACGGTGAGCGAGGCGCGGTTGTCGCGCGCCTTGACCTTCAGGGTCAGCTCGCTGAGATACAACTGGTAGCTGTAGCGCACGCCGGTGGCGGCAAAGTAGAACGCGCCGGTCCCCAGCCCGCCCGGGCCGATCGCGCCGGTCGGCAGGTTTTCGAGGCGCACGTAGTTGAAGGCGCCGCCAAGGGCGAACCGCGGGCCTTCGGCCCACACGCCAAGGTCAATGCGGTCGCCGAGAAACGTGTACGTGGGATCGCCAATCGGCTCGGCGGTCAGCGCGCGGGGATCGATGCGCGGCTGGAAGAACGACCACGACTCGACGCGGGTGACGTTCGAGGCGGTGGCGGTGACCCGCGGCGGCTCTTGCCCGTACGCGGCGGAGCCAAAAGCAACCACGAAGAGCACGAAGAGCACGAAGCCTTCTTTTGGCGGCCCCAAGAGAGTCTTCGTGCCCTTCGCGTCCTTCGTGGTTCCGTTCTTCGCGTACTTCGTGGTTAGCCCTTGAGCAGCTTGTTGACGGCGTCCCAGTTGACCACGTTCCACCACGCGCCGAGGTAATCGGGGCGGCGGTTCTGGTACTTCAGGTAGTAGGCGTGTTCCCACACGTCGATGCCGAGAATGGCCTTCTTGCCTTCCATCAGCGGGTTGTCCTGGTTCGGCGTGCTCATCACTTCGAGCTTGCCGCCGTTGTCGATCACCCAGGCCCAGCCGCTGCCGAACCGGGTGGCGCCGGCCTGGTTGACGGCGGTCTTGAACTTCTCGAAATCGCCGAACGCGCTGTTGATGGCGTCGGCCACCGCGCCGGTCGGGGGGCCGCCGGCGGCGGGCGCCATCAGCGTCCAGAACAGCGAGTGGTTCCAGTGGCCGCCGCCGTTGTTGCGGACCGCCATCTTGATGTCATCGGGCAGGCTGTTGACGCCCTTGAGCAGTTCGTCCAGGCTCTTGTCGTGCAGCTCGGGATGCTTGTCGAGCGCCGCGTTCAGGTTGGTGACGTAAGCCTGGTGATGCTTGCCGTGATGGATCTGCATCGTCTGGCTGTCGATGTGGGGTTCGAGCGCCGCGACGTCATAGGGCAGCGCGGGAAGTGAATGAGCCATTTCGGTCTCTCCTGTAGGGCCGCCGACACCGGCATGCCGTAGGGCTCCCCTTCATGGGGGGCCTAAGTGATCGATAACATCCGATCCAACGCGATCTTAGCCCACTTCTTCTGCTCTTCCGGCACCACGATCTCGTTGACGACCTCGCCGTCGAGCAGTGAATCGAGCACCCACAAGAGGTGGTTGGGCGAGACGCGGAACATGGTCGAGCACAGGCAGCCGAACTGGTCGAGCGAGACCACCGTCTTGCCGGGCGCCACCTCTTCCGCCAGCCTGTGGACGAGGTGCACTTCGGTGCCGACCGCCCACGACGTGCCGGCCGGCGCCTCGCGCACGGTCTTGAGGATGTACTCGGTCGAGCCGCTGTCGTCCGCCGCCTGCAGCACGTCGAACGGCACCTCCGGGTGCACGATCACCGTGATGCCCGGGTGCTCGAGACGCACCTGCTCGATCTGTTTGGTCGAGAAGCGGACATGCACCGAGCAGTGGCCCTTCCACAGGATCAGCTTCGCGTGCTCGAGCTGGTCGCGAGTGAGGCCGCCGAACGGCAGAGAGGGATCCCACACCACCATCTGCTCGAGCGGTACGCCCATCTTGAAGGCGGTGTTGCGGCCGAGGTGCTGGTCGGGCAGGAAGAGGATTTTCTCCTTCTGCTGCCAGCCCCATTTCAGCGTCGCCGCTGCGTTTGAGGAGGTGCAGACCGTGCCGCCGTGCTCGCCGACCAGCGACTTAATCGCCGCGGCCGAGTTGATGTAGGTGACCGGCACCGTGCGCCCGGCCAGGCCCATCTGGGTCAACTCGTTCCAGCAAATCTCGAGCTGGTCGGCCGGCGCCATGTCGGCCATCGAACAACCCGCGGCCAGGTCGGGCAGAATCACGCACTGGTGCGGCAGGGCCAGGATGTCGGCGCTCTCGGCCATGAAATGCACGCCACAAAACACGATGTAATCGGCGTGAGGATGGTTGGCAATGGCGTTGGCGAGCTTGAACGAATCGCCGGTGTAGTCGGCGAACCGGATCACTTCGTCGCGCTGGTAGTGGTGGCCGAGAATGACCAGCCGGTCGCCGAGCGCCGCGCGAGCGGCGCCAATCCGCACCGCCATCTCCTCGTCCGGCAGTCCGAGGTACGCCTCGGGCAGCGGCTGCCGCTCGTGGAGGGAGGCCTTCTCGACCTCGTTGAGGACCGGTAAGAACGTGTTCATGGTTGCTAAAGGTCCGGCTAAAGCCGGACGCTACATCATGTAGTGTCCGCCAATGTGGTGTCCGCCTTTAGGCGGACCTATGTGGTCCGGCTGAAGCCGGACGCCACACCCGCAGGCACGCGCACCACGTTGTACAGAGTATCGCGTTCGATGGGTTCGCGTCCGGCATCGCGGATGAGCTGCTCGATGTCGTCGGTCGACAGCGTGGTCGGCGTGGACGAGCCGGCCATGTGGTAGATGGTCTCTTCCTGTACGGTGCCGTCGAGGTCATCGGCGCCAAACCACAGCGCCGTCTGCGCCACTTCGACCCCGCACGAAATCCAGTAGGCCTTGATGTGATCGACGTTGTCGAGCACCAGCCGCGCCACCGCGTGCACCTTCAGCGTTTCGCTGGCCGACGGCGCCGGCAGCTTGCGCATCTGGTTGTTGTCGGGATGGAACGCCAGCGGGATGAAGGCCTGCAGTCCGCCCGTCTCGTCCTGCAGCGCGCGCGTCTGCAGCAGGTGATCGACGCGCTCTTCCGTGGTCTCGATGTGGCCGTAGAGCATGGTCACGTTGGTGCGCATGCCCAGCGAATGCGCAATCCGGTGGATCGACAGGTAGCGCGCGCCGTCGCACTTGTCGTGGCAGATCTTCTGGCGCACGCGCGGCGCGAAGATCTCGGCGCCGCCGCCCGGCAGCGAATCAAGGCCCGCGGCCTTCAACTCGGTCAGCACCTGCTGATCGGTCTTGCTGTAGTGGTCCGCAAAAAACGCGATCTCCACCGCGGTAAAGCACTTCAGGTGAATGCCGGGGCGGATCTGCTTCAGGCCGGCCAGCAGGTCGGTGTAATAGCTGAACGGCAGGCCCGGGTGCAGGCCGTTGACGATGTGGATTTCGGTGAGTGGCTGGTCGCCGCGCTGGCGCAGCTTGGCGAACACCTGGTCGAGCGACATGGTGTGCGACCCGGGGTCGCCCTCCTTCAACCGCGCGAACGAACAGAACAGGCACGACGCCTCGCAGACGTTGGTCGCCTCGAGCCGCAGGTTGTGGTTGAAATAGGTGCGGTCGCCGTGGCGCCGCTCGCGCTCGCGGTTGGCAAGCCAGCCGAGCGCCAGCAAATCGGTCGACTCGAACAGCGAGACCGCGTCGGCAAACGACAGCCGTTCGCGCGCCTCGACCTTGTCGGCAATCTCCGCGAGACCTGCAGTCTGTAGACGCTGTCGCATGAATTGGTATCCGCACCCAGGCACCTTAGGCACCCTGGGCGCCTTCAATTGTATCTGATGCTACAATCCACAGTTCAACAGACGCGTACCAGGACAGCCAGGGAAGTTGGGTGCGAAGCCCACACGGTCCCGCCACTGTAAGCGGTCCCTCGTGCGGGGTGTCGACGTGACACACCGCCAACCGCGAGTCAGGAGACTGGCTGTTCACGGGCAAGTCACTCATACAGGCGCGTGAGACGCCTGGGAGGCGACGCGCAGTGCTTTCCGCAGATCAGGTTTCATTTCGCTATGCGCCCGGCGGCCCGCTGGTCGTCGATGGCGTCTCGCTGCGCCTCGCCGGCGGCGCGCTGACCGGCATTCTCGGCCCCAACGGCTCCGGCAAGACCACCCTGCTGCGCCTGCTGAGCGGCACCCGGCGGCCGTCGGCCGGAAGCGTCATGCTCGGCGGCCAGCCGCTCGATCGCATGGCGCGGCGCGAGGTGGCGCGGCGCATCGCCGTGGTGCCGCAGGAAACCGAGCTGGCCTTCGAGTACTCCGTCCTCGAGATCGTGCTGATGGGCCGCCATCCTCACCTTGGCGTCTTCACCGTCGAGGGCCCGGGCGACATCCGGATTGCGCGCGAGGCGCTGGCGGCCACCGGCACCGGTCACCTCGCCGACCGGCCCTTTCACGAGTTGAGCGGCGGCGAGAAGCAGCGCGTCGTGATTGCCGCGGCGCTGGCGCAATCGGCTGCGTTGCTGCTGCTGGACGAGCCGACCGCGTCGCTCGACCTCGGCTACCAGTTGGAGGTGTCGGCGTTGCTGCAGCGCCTCAACCAGGATCACGGCGTGACGATGGCGATCTCGACGCACGACCTGAACCTGGCCGCGTCGATTTGCCGGGAGCTGATCCTGATGCGCGACGGCAAGGTGCTGGCGGCCGGTCCCACTAACGAGGTGCTGACCCCAGAGAACGTCGAACGCCTGTACGACGTCGAGGCCGATGTCCACGTTCACAGCGACACGGGTCACATGACGGTCGTGCCCGTTCGGCGAGTGCCCCGGTGAGCCTGAGCCTTCGCAACGCTCCGGCGGGACACGTCCGCCGCCGCATCCTGACCATCGTCTCGTTGTTCGCCGCCGGCGCGATCGCCGTTGTGCTGTGGGCGCCGACGGTGGGCAGCACCAGCATTTCGCTGGCGAACGTGTTCGACACCGCCATTCCATGGCAAGACAACGTCGACGCGCAGATCTTCTTCGTGGCCCGCCTGCCGCGGGTGCTGTCGGGCGCCATCGTCGGCGCCGCGCTCGCCGCGGCCGGCGTGGTGCTGCAGGCGATGCTGCGCAATCCGCTGGCCACACCGTTCACGCTTGGCGTGTCGGCCGGCGGTGCGCTGGGCGCCATGCTCGCCATCGCGTTCGCGCTGGATCTCGGGGTGATGGGCGTGTCGTCGATCCCCATTGCCAGCTTTGCCGGGTCGCTGGCGGCCATTGCCATCGTTTACTGGCTGGCCTCGTCGCAGAAGCGCGGGTTGTCGACCAACGTGCTGCTGCTGGCCGGGGTCACGCTCAATTCGTTCTTCTCGGCGTTGATCCTGTTCGTGCAGTACATGGCGGACTTCACCGAGTCGTTTCGCACGGTGCGCTGGTTGATGGGCGACCTGGATGTGGGGAACTACAGCCCGATCGTCGCCGCCCTGCCATTCCTGGTCGCGGCGTTCGCGGTGTTCGCGATCCTGCCGCGCACGCTGAACCTGCTGACGCTCGGTGAAGACGTGGCGGCCGCCCGGGGCGTGGAGGTGGTGCGGGCGCAACGGCTGGCGTTTCTGAGCTCGTCGCTGGCCACCGGCGCGGCGGTCTCGCTCGGCGGCCCGATCGGCTTCATCGGCATCGTGGTGCCGCACCTGGTGCGGTTAATGGTGGGGTCGGATCACCGTGTGGTCCTGCCGGCCGCGGCCTTCTTCGGCGCCGCCTTCACCGTGCTGTGCGACCTGGCGGCGCGCACCGTCATGGCGCCGCTTGAACTGCCGGTGGGCATCGTCACCGCGCTCATCGGCGGGCCGTTCTTTCTGTGGCTGCTGGTGAAGAAATCATGAAGAGAACGGCTTGGGGCTTGGGGCTTGGGACTTGGGCCGGCCTATTGCTCACCATCTCCATCGCGGCGCAAGCACCGCCACAACGGATCGTATCGTTGGTCCCCGCGCTCACGGAGATGCTCTATGCCATCGGCGCCGGGCCGCAGGTGGTCGCGGTGTCGAGCTACGACGCGTATCCTCCAGAGGTGAAGGCCTTGCCGAAGGTCGGCGCGCTGCTCGATCCCGATACCGAGCGGATCATCGCGCTCAAGCCCGACCTGGTGGTCACCTACGGCAGCCAGGCGGATCTGCAGGCGCAGATGAAGCGCGCTGGCATTCCAACCTTCGACTACCGGCACGGCGGGCTGAATCACATTCTCCTCACCATGCGGGAGTTGGGGCTGCGCACGGGCCGGGCGGCGGCCGCCGAGAAGGCGGTGGCTGGCATCGAGGCGCGGCTGGCCGCCGTGCGCGCCCAGGTCGCCGGCAAGCGGCGGCCGCGGACGCTGCTGGTGTTCTCGCGCGAGCCAAAGACGCTGCGGAACATGTATGTCAGCGGCGGACGCGGCTTCCTTCACGACATGCTGACCATCGCCGGCGGCGACAACGTGTTCAACGACATCGACCGGGAGTCGGTGCAGGCCTCGACCGAGACGATTCTGGCGAGGGCCCCCGACGTGATTCTCGAACTGCGGCCGGAGGAGGTTGCGGCCGGACCGGCCATGCAGGCGGAACTGGCGTCGTGGGGCCGCCTGGCCTCGGTGCCGGCGGTGCGCAGCGGCCGTGTGCTCTTCATTTCCGGCCAGGCCGTGACGGTGCCGGGCCCGCGCGTGGCCGACAGCGTGGAGCGTATGGCCAGGGCGCTGCACCCATGACACCCCTTGCAGGACCCCCTTCAATGGGGGACCGGCAATTGATGGAGGGCCGGCCATGAAGATTCTCGTCAGCTGGTCCACCGGCAAGGACTCGGCGTGGATGCTGCACACGCTGCGGCAACAGCACCCCGGCGCGGCCGCCGGCCTTCTGACCACAACCAACGAAGCGTTCGATCGCGTCGCCATGCACGCGGTGCGGCGCGAGCTGCTGCAGGCCCAGGCCCACGCGGCAGGGCTGCCGCTCCACGTGGTGCCGTTGCCGTGGCCGTGCTCAAACGAGCAATACGAAGCGATCATGAAAACCGCGGTCGCCGGGTTCGTGAACGAGGGATACACGCACGCGGCGTTCGGCGACCTGTTCCTGGAGGATGTCCGCCGCTATCGTGAGGAACGCCTCGCCGGCTCAGGGCTCGAGCCGCTGTTTCCGATCTGGAAGACCAAGCCGACCGCGGCGCTCGCGCAGGAGATGGTCGCGGCGGGC
>JBFWUK010000052.1:0-18169 GCA_050247355.1 Vicinamibacterales bacterium
TCGCCAACGAGGCGCGCGACTCGCGGCACCAACCCGTGGGTGCGCAACGCGGCCAGAGCGGCGCGACCGCGGCTGCGTGGCGCCGCGGCCGGCCTCGGCGGCGTCCTGGCCTGGCGCTTCTTCGCGGCAGCCGATCCCGACCTGATGTTGACCACCGCGAACCACCAACGAAGCCGCACGCGGCCGCGCAGGCGATCGGTGAGCTCGGCGGAGACGTCGAGCTGCACCGGTATCGCCAACGCGACCACGATCCCCAGGACGAGGGCGGCGACAACGACCAGCCAGACCATACGCCCCGTGGCCGCGCTACGCCTTCGCGGTGGCGCGCTTCTCGACGACCTTGCTGACGGCTTCGCCGAGCTTCTCGACGACCGAGGCGGTTCCGCGAACCGTTTCGACCCTGACGCCGTCCTTGTTCACGATCACGACGGCCACCGGCTTGACGCCGCCACCACCGCCCGAGCCCTGGCCCGC
Organism: Vicinamibacterales bacterium; assembly: GCA_050247355.1. Classification (GTDB taxonomy): domain Bacteria; phylum Acidobacteriota; class Vicinamibacteria; order Vicinamibacterales; family UBA2999; genus 12-FULL-67-14b. Next base: position 475 of record JBFWUK010000052.1, read on the forward strand.
GCCCTCCGACTGCGGGTTCTTCGGGTCCTTCCCCGTGCCGCCGCCGGCGCCGAACCCGAAGCCGATGCTGACCAGGGGGATCACGGTGTTGCCGTCAACCGTGATGGGTTCGCCGACCACCGACTTGGTGTTGAGCAGGCGCTCGATTTCGCCCAGAGTCGTCTTCAGAAGGCTTTCTACTTGTTCCATGACTTGCTCCTACGGGAATGAGTCCAGCCGTAGAGCTGCAAGGATCGTGACAACAGGACGGGGGCAGAAACTGGCCGGTTTCGACGCCGGCCTGGCGCTGGTGGGAGGAAATCCTCGCGCGCGGGTGGAGGTTTCCCCCCTCCGTGCCCGCGCCGCACCGCGGCCGTGCGGCATCGCTGGCGAACGACTTGCATCGCCGCCAGTGATGAACGGCGGCCACTCGGCCTCGAGCCGGCGGAGAGACCAAATGAACAGCTACATACGATTCGCTGTCATGATCACGACCTCAACGATTGTGATGTTCGGACTGATGTACCTGAACACCTACCAGCTGGATCACGTGTTCTTCAGCGAGACGCGCGCCTGCATGGCCCTCGTCATGGGCGCGACGATGGCGGTTGTCATGCTGGCGTTCATGCCGGCGATGTACCCCAACCGCCGCGTCAACGCCGCCATCTTCGCCGCCAGCGCTGCCCTGTTCGCGCTGGCGCTCTGGCTCGTGCGCAGCCAGGCGACAGTGGACGACGTGGCGTGGATGAAGGCCATGATTCCTCATCACTCCATCGCCGTTCTGACCAGCGAACGCGCCGGCATCACCGACCCGCGCGTGCGCTCGCTCGCCGACCGCATCATCGAGAGCCAGCGCCGGGAGATCGACGAGATGAAGGCCTTGATCCAGGACCTCGAGAGCCTCCCGTAACGGCAACCGGCGCCGAAGCAGCCCGCTCGAATCGCCAGCGCACGGACTATATTGGTAGGCGACCTGCGATGCTGACCGCCGAGGCCCTTGCCGGATTGTGCCGCGCGCGAGAGATACTGCGCGACCCGCACCAGCCGCACTTGACCATCGGGCAGGTCGCCCGAGTGGCGGCCATGTCGCCATTCCACTTCATCAGGCAGTTCACCGCTGTCTTCGGCGAGACTCCGCATCAGGTCCGCATCCGGGCGCGGCTCGACCGGGCGAAAGAGGGACTGGCGCTGGGCGACGACCCGGTGACCCAGGTCTGCCTGGACGTGGGCTTCTCGAGCCTCGGCAGTTTCAGCACCCTGTTTGCGCGCCGGGTCGGCATGCCGCCGTCGGCATATCGACGCCGCGCTCGCGCCATGGTCGTCGTCCCCGGCATGCCGCCGCCACAGCTATTCCCCGGCTGCCTCAGCCTGATGACCACCGCATTCGCAACTTTCGAGAAGCAATCCGCCGGCGGCTCGGTCACACTCGGGTGATGCGAATCAAGCTCACCAGCGTCCTGGTCGACAACCAGGATAAAGCGCTGCAGTTCTACACGGAGGTGTTCGGCTTCGTGAAGAAGCTCGACCTGCCGGCCGGCGAGTACCGCTGGATCACCGTGGTGTCGCCTGAGGGCCCCGACGACCTCGAGCTGGCGCTCGAGCCGAATGCGAACCCGGTCGGGAAGGCCTTTCAAGACGGATTGTTCAAGCAAGGCATTCCGGCGACGGCGTTCGAAGTCGAGGACATCGACCAGGAGTTTCAACGGCTCCGCGCCAGGGGCGTGGTCTTTACGCAGGAGCCGGCCCGGCACGGCGCAGTGACGGTGGCCGTGTGCGCCGACACCTGCGGGAATCTCATACAGCTGTATCAAGTCGCCGCAGCCGAGTGATCGGTGCGAGCAATCTCGAACGAGGTTCAGTCATGCAGATTCACTATCTCGAATCAGATCGATCCGCTGGCGTGCGGACTGCGCATGGGCGGACGTGGACAGCGTAACCTGGTCGCGCCGAACGATCCTGACTTCGACCGCACGGTCCCCGAACGCGTGCCCACCCGCCCTGGAGGCCGGCGGACGACTCACGACGGGCGTGTCGCGACCGCGCGTCGACCGGCAATTCCGACCGCCGACACGCTCCGAACCGCCGCGGCTTCAGGCCTCCAGCCCCACTTTATCTTGCGGCGAGCTGGCGCGCCGCGCGGCGCGCCAGCGCGAGGTCACAACGCGGTTCCACCACATCAAGAAGCCGGTTGCGAACAGCACGGCTGGCGCCAGGCCCAGCACCACGTAGGCAGCCTTCACGCCGGCGCCGCCGAAATTGCCCGTATGGAGCGGGCCCAACCAGGCAACGAGATGATCGCCGGCGGTACCGCTGATCCCGCGGGACGCCACGCGCAGGAGTTCGCCGGTGTGCTGATCGAAGAAGTAGCGCGTCAGGCTTCGCGGCGACTCCGTGCCGCCGTCGCTTATGAACACGGTGACCGGCTGCTCCGGCCTGGCCGGCGTCGCAACTCTCACGACGCGGGCCGCCGGCCCGCGCTGCCGAGCCACGGCCACCATGTCTTCCAGCCGCGGCCGTTCGGCGCCCCGCCGGGTCACGTCCGACCGCGGCGGGTCCGACGGCGTCAGCGGCGAAACCGCGGCGATGGCCGCACGGTATTGACGCGGCCATGTGAAATACGATCCAGTGACCGCGAAGATCAGCACCGGGATCAGCAGCCAGAACCCGGTGGCGTTGTGCAGATCGAACACCTGCCGCTTCCACCCGGCGGTAAAGTCGATGGTCATCGAACGCCGCCACTTGCCGCGGCCGGGCCACCAGATCACCAACCCCGTGACACACAACAGCACCAACAGGCCACCGCCAATGCCATTGAGCCAGCGGCCCGTGCCACCGGTCAGAAGATTGGCATGCAATTCGTGGAGCCAGCCAAGAACCGCGCCGCCCGGCTCAACCGGCCCGGTGATTTCGCCGCTCACCGGGTGAACAAACGCGATCCGGTAGCGGCCCTTGAACAGGCCAGCTTCGAAGGGCCCGTTCAGGTGACGGGGCGGGGCAATGCTGAGCAGGTTCTGCTCGGGCAGCGCTGCGGCGACGCGGGAGCGGGCCTCGTCCAAAGTCAGGCGGCGACCCGCGAGTTCGCCCGGCGGGATCTCGCGCAGGCCGGCCTGCGCGAGATCGGCGAGTTCCTCATGGAAGACAAGGGCCGAGCCACTGACACCGCTGACGAATACGTACAGCCCTACCGCCAACCCGGTCCACAGGTGAACCTGAAACAGCGCGCGACGCAGCCAGCTTCGACGCGCGGAATCCGAGGCCGCCATCAGAAGCGAACCTGCAGGCCGCCGCCGATAATGGTGCCCGGGTCGCGCTGCATGCCGACAATCTGCTGGGTCGTACCGTCGGGGTTGAGCACGCTTCGGCTGTAGCCCAGGTCGCGGCGGTTGAACAGGTTCTCAACCCGCAGCGACAGCGACAACCGGTCGCTGACGCGATAGGCGGCCGAGGCGTTGGCCTTGACGAACGCCTGAAACCGCGTGACGGCAATGGCGTCGGTCACCACCTGCTCGCTCACGCCGCCATCGTCGAAGTGGCCCGCCACCGACAGCGAGAGCCGGTCAAAGAGGTCGAGGTGCGCGCCGGCGGCGGCGGCGTAGTTCGGCAGCGGCGTGAAGCGCAGGTCGACGTTGGTGGCCGCCGGATTCGTGCTCGCCGTGCGCTCGGTGCGCAACCAGGTGAAACTCGCAAACGGCCGCACTCGGGCGAAGCGCAGTTCGCTCCACGCCTCCAACCCTTGCACCCGGGCATCGTCGTAGAACGGTACGCCGTTGCCAGTGTTGCCGAAGTTGAACAAGTCGATCTCGTCGGTGCGGAAGAGCGAGACGCGAACGTGGCCGATCGCGCGATTGCCGCGGGTCAGGTCCTGGTGCACGCCGACCTCCGCCGTACGTGTCCGCGACGGCCGCAAGCCCTCGGTCCCGGCGCGGCCGATGAACTGGCCACTTCCCCACCACAGGTAGAACGCCTTGTTCAACTTGTAGCCGGTCGAGTACGACGCCATCAGCCGCGTCTTCGTCGGCATCTGGTATGCGGCGCCGGCGTCGAACAGCAACGGGTGCGTGGTTGCGAATCCGTTGTCGACCGCCGCCAGCCGAAGGCCGCCATTGACGACCAGGCCGCCATCGAAGCTGAGCGAGTTGCGCCAGAAGACCGATTGTTCGGCAAACTCGAAGGTGATTGGCGTGGTCGTGATGTCGCGGTACTGGTCGCGCGTCACGTCGACGCCGCCCGAGCCGGTGTAGCGCACGCCGGGCGCTGGCGACGCGCTCCAATCGACGTTGGCAAAGACGCGGGTGGCCTGTTGCGGACGGTTTCTGCGCGACAGGCCGACGGCGGCACCGTTCAGCGTGTCCTCGACGCGATTCTCGTGGAACCGGCTATGAGTGACGCCGGCACCGATCACGAGGTTGGCCGAGGGGCGAACGTCGTAGCGTGCAGCCGTGAAGTAGTTGCTCTTCTCGGTGTGATAGTCGCGGCGCAGCGATCGGCCAGTGCCTGCCTCCGTCGACAACTGGTAGTAGTCGTGGCTCTCATCACCGCCGACGACGAGCACTTCGGCGCGGCTGTTGGCGCTGACCCGGTAGCCGGCCTTGGCAAGACCCGAGGCCAGTCGCAACCCCTCCATCGGCCGGGCGAAAGTGGCGTACGAATCGCCATAGTCGGCGAAGACCGTCTGGGCGGCCGCATACAGATCCAGCTTTCCAATCACCCCTCCCGCATCAGCCATGGCCACGCCCTCGCCAATGCCCATGCCTTCGGCGCGAACCGTCATGTGCGGTCCCTGACGGGCGCCGCGCTTGATGCCGCTACGCACAATGCCGCCGCTCGCCTGGCCATAGCTGACGCCGAGGCCACCGGTAGCGAGCGTCATGTGCGTGAGCGCGATGCTCGGGATGATGGACGAGAAGCTGGCCGTGTAACCGCCGTCCTCGGCCGACACGGGCGTGATGTTGATGGCCGGATAGTCGTCGACCTGCTCGACCTGGCCCCACGCACCGGCGCCGCGGAGGTGGCTCGGTGTGCTGAAACGATCCTTCGCGCCCGCGCTCATCACCCCCGGCAACAGTCGCAGTGAGTCGTAATTGGCGACAGGGCTGTTGTCGATGACGGTTTCAGGGTTGAGCGTCGTAACCGCCTTGTTGCGGTTGTACTGCGCCGCCGCTTCGATGCGGACGGCGTCGAGGGCATCGCCCCGAACGATTACTGAGTCCTCGATGGCCTGGACATCGAGGACGATGTCGCGGGCCAGCCCGCCCTCCGCGACCACCACGTCAAGGTGGACAGCCTGAAACCGGACGGCCTTAACGGTGACGGCATAGGAACCCGGCCCGACGGCGGGAAAGTGATACCGGCCTTCGGCATCGGTCGTGGTTTCGCGGCGAATTGCTGGTGGGCGCTCGATGACCACCGTGGCGCCGGCGATGCCGGCCTGGGTCTGATCGACAACGCGACCGGTCACCGCGGCGGCGGGCTGCGCCGCGTGGACGGCGCCGGCCTGAACCGTAAGTACGGCGATCGCGACAACCGCGAACGCGAGGCGCGCGTGGACCGCAAGTAACTGATACCAAAGACGATCCGTCCGGCCGCTCGGGCTGACGGAATGCACGACTTCACGCATGGCGAATCTCCGGCGTGAGACGCGCGTACGAATCGGCCCTACAATGGGGGCGTCGATGTCGTTGCACGCTCACGCGTGTGAAAGGGTCTGTCCAGGCCTTAACGCATTGACTCCCACCAGGTGCTTCACCACCTGGTGGGGTTTTCTCAAAGTTGAGACTTAGTCTCAACTTCACAACGACTCTAGATGCCCGATCTCCGACGTGTCAAGTCCGATTTCGTAAATTTGCCTAGCCGGAATGCCCGGTAACGACTAGCCTGACGAGTTGCCGTCGAGCCACGCCACCAACCGATCCAGTAACGGCACCTGCGCCGGCAGCATTCGCCGGCGCGCTTCCTCGATGGTGAACCACTCCGCCCGCTCGACTTCAGGGAACGCCTGCATCTTCCCCGACCCTTTCGGCCACTCCAGCTCGAAGTCGTTGCTGCGCAGGCCGCATGGATCCCAATCGGCCTCGAACGCCCACGCCGACACCACCTTGCCGCTCTTCTGCCTGATGGTCGCCAGCTCGATGAACGGGCCGGCCGGCATGCACCCGGTCTCTTCCTGGAACTCCCGCTGCGCGGCGACCAGCGGATCCTCGTCGGTGTACTCGCCCTTGGGAATGGTCCAGGCGCCGAGATCCTTCTTCGCCCAGAACGGACCACCCGGATGCGCCAGCAGCACCTCGAGCGGCCGGCCAGGCAGCCGCCTGAACATCAACAGTCCCGCCGATTGCTTCGCCATCAGACCGTCAGCGGCTATTGTGCGTCAGCTCGGTTCAGATCCGGTCGATGGCGATGGCCCGGGCGTGCACTTCTTCCTGCCCAAACCAATCCTCGAGCGACTCGCGGTACCGCGCCCACCATTCACGATCGAACACCTCGACCACCACCTCGACCATCACCACCTGGTCGCGCTCCACTTCGTCAACACCGCTCCGCCACAACCCGGTCGCCGGGCTGCGGGTATAAGCGGTGACGCCGCCGAACCGATCGGTTAACTCGTCGCGCACCCGCGCGAACGGTTCGGGACCAACGGCGGTGCCATCGCGATGGTGAATCGGCAGCAGGACCTGGACGAGATGCATGCCTACTCCAGCGCGGCGAGATCGAGTTCGGCCGACGGCCGGGTATCGGCCTTGGTGACGGTGCGCATCTGTTCGAGGGCGTAATCGTTCTCTTCGTCGGTATTCGAGACGACGCAGTCGCCGGGCACCCACAGCCGCAAGTCGCGCAGGTAGGCGTCGTTGGCGCTGAACAGGATGCAGTTGTTGCCGGCAATGCCGGTCAGGATGACCGCGCGGGTGCCGAGGCTGCGCAAGAGGATGTCGAGCGTGGTGCCATAGAAGGCCGAGTTCTTCGGCTTCAGCACGAAATAGTCGTCATCGTCCGGGTGCAGCGCCCGCGCCACATTGCGGCCCGGCACGTCGTCGTTGGTGCAGTGCTCGATGGTGGCGCGGAAGTCAGACCGCCACTTGCCGAAATTGTCGTTGATGTAGATCGTGGGCAGGCCGGCGGCGCGGACGCGCTGCTTCAGCGCGGCCAGGCGCGGCGCCATTCGCTCGGCCTGGCGCACCAGGCCGGAGGAACCCGGAAAGTCCATGTCGTTGATGACATCCACGAGCAGCAGGGCGGCAGGCGCGCATGGGCTGGCTGGCTCGACCACGTCCATGACAATGCACGTTGCTTGCCACGTCGGGTGCGGCGTCAGGTCTGGCTATGCAGCTTTCCCGCGGCGGCCCTGGCCACGGCGGCCACCAGGTCGCCGGCGGCAAACGGCTTGGCCAGGTGGCCGGCGAAGCCGGCGGCGACGGTGCGGTCCACGTATTCCTGCGAAGCATGCGCGGTCAACGCAATCGCCGGCACGGTGCGGCCCGACCGCGTCGCCTGGATGGTCGCCAGCACGGTAAAGCCGTCCATCAGCGGCATGGCCAGGTCGCAGACCAGGACGTCGGCTGGTTCGTCGCGCCACCGATTGATGGCTTCGGCGCCGTCGTGCGCCACCCGCACGGCCGCACCGGCGGCGCCCAGCGTCGCCGCCACCACGTCCAGCGCATCCGGATTGTCATCCACCGCGAGCACGCGCACACCCGCCAGCGCCGACGGCGAGAGTGCGGTCTCGGCCGATGGTTCCGGACTGGCGGCGTCAAACGCCACCAGGGCCGGCAGGCGCACCACGAACTGACTGCCCTTTCCCGGTCCGGCACTCGTCGCCCACACGGCGCCGCCGTGCAACTCGGTCAGCTCCTTCACGATGGCGAGGCCCAGGCCCAGGCCGCCGAACTCGCGGGTCATCGATCCGTCCGACTGGCGGAACCGTTCGAACACGTGCGGCAGGAAGTCGCTGGGAATTCCGACGCCGGTGTCGGTCACGCGGATCTCGAAGGCGCCCTCGACCTTCTGCAACGTCAGCTCGAGGCGCCCGCCGGCGGGCGAGAACTTGACCGCATTCGACAGCAGGTTCGACACCACCTGTTGCAGGCGATCGGCGTCGCCGTTGGCGAAGCACGCCTCGGCGGGCAGCCGCACATCGAACGCCAGGTTCTTGGCCAGCGCCGAGGGCCGGTTCAGTTCCGCCGCGGCTTCCGCCGGCACTCGCAGGTCGATGGCCTTGAAGCGCAGGTGGAGCTTGCCGGTGACGATGCGCGAGACGTCGACCAGGTCTTCGATCACGCGGGCCTGCGCGTGCGCGTTGCGGCCAATGGTGGCCACCGCCTTCTGCAGGGTGTCGGCATCGGGGCTGCCCATCTTCAGGATCTGCACCCAGCCGACAATGGCGTTGAGCGGCGTGCGCAGCTCGTGCGACACCGCCGCCAGGAACTCGTCCTTGATCCGGCTGGCTTCGCGCTCGCGGACGAGTGCGGTCTCGCGCTCGGCCTCGACGCGCCGCCGCTCCTCGATCTCCCGCAGCAGGCCGTCGTTGGCATCCTGCAGCCGGCGCATCATGCCGGTCAGCGACTGCACCAGTTCGCCAATCTCGTCCGGGTTGGCGCGAATCTCAGGGATGGTGTAGGCCGGTGTGCCGACATTACGCGCGGCGGCGGCCAACTCGGCAATTGGGGTCGAGACGCTGCGGTGCAGCCGCTGCGCCAGCGCGTAGGCGAGAATGCCGGCCAGCACCAGCGTCAACACGCCGGCGCCGGCGGTCACGGCAATGCGCGATCCCAGGTCCGACAAGTCCCGCTCGGCGACGACCGAGCCGAGCACCCGGTTGTTGCGGACGACGGGCACCCGCGTCGACAGCAACGACCCGGCGGCGCTGGCCTCCGGGCGAGGCGGGCACGGCGATCCGCCGGAACGGGCATACGACGCAAACAGCGTGTCGTCCGGCAGATAGAGGCAGACGTGCGTGACCGTGGGCCGCACGCGGGTGGTGGCGAGGGTCTCGGTCGCCGCCTCGGCATCTTCGAACGCCAGCGCCGCGGCGCTGTTCTCGGCAATCACCTGGGCCAGCGACCGGATGTCGTCGAACGCGGCAATGCGGAAGCGCCACACGTCGAGGGCAATCAGGCCGGTGGTGGCCGCCAGCAATGCCAGCAGCGTGGTCGCCAGGGCCATGGCGACCAGCTTGCGATGCACCGGCAGCGCGTCGTACCAGCGCTTCATCGCTCACCTCGCACGGTGGTGGCCAGGCGCAACAGTTGCGAGCTGAGGGTGACGCCGGCGCGTGACGCCGCCTGCAGGTTGATGTCGAACCGCACGCGGCGGTCGACCATCTTCAACTGGATGATGCCGCCGAGATCGAGAAACGAGTCGCCCTCGCCCACCGTGAGAATGGGCAGCGCCGCCGCCCGCGACAACAGCGCGCGATCGGGCCGGGAGCCGGCCAGCACCAGCACGTGGCAGGAGGCCAGCTCGCGGGCCGGCGGCGCGGGACGCACGACCAGTTGCTTGCCGTTCAACGACTCGCCGGCCGTGATCTCGCGCAGGGCGCTCGCCGTCGCGCCGGGAGGATCGACGCAAATGTCCAGGGTGGTGCGGCCGGCCAGCGCGGGAGCCGGCCAGGCCACGAATTGCGGGAAGCGAAGGACGAAGGCGGCCTTCAGGCGATGCTCGTCGCCCGCGCCCTGCGCGAAGAGCGGACCAAGCCCGATGAGGACTACGCAGGCGGTGAGTAGAGTCTTGTTCACGGTCTGCAGCCCAAACCAAATCTACACCACAGGACCGGCGCCAGTCAGTCGGACGAGCGATTTTCGCGCAAGGCTGAGGTGGTCGGGTCGCGCTAAGATGCGCGCAGCGATTCATGCGAGCCATTCCCAACAGCGCCGACATCCTGCTGGCCGTCATCGAGGCGACACCCGACGCCATCTTCGTCAAGGACCTCAACGGTTGTTACGTCGTCGTCAACCAGGCCGCGGCGCGCTTCGCCGGCCGCCCGGCCGCCGACATGATCGGCAAGCACGACCTCGAGTTGTACCCGGAGGAAACCGCGCGGCGGTTCATGGCCGACGACCACGCCGTGCTCACAGGCAGCGGCGGCGCCAAATCGTTCGAAGGCGTGGCCACCAGCGCGTCGGGCACGCAGGCCTACCTGGTCACCAAGGGCGTTTACCGCGATACCAGCGGCAGCGTGCTCGGCATCTACGGCATCTCCCACGACATCACCGCGCTGCGCAAGGCGCAGGATTCGCTCGAGCAGACGCGGGCGGCGCTGTTCCGGTCGCAGAAGATGGAGGCCGTCGGCCAGCTGACCGGCGGCATCGCCCACGACTTCAACAACATCCTGATGGTCATTCTCGGTAACCTCGAGTTGCTGAAGCTGGGCTTGCCCGAGGGCGATGACCATACCGTGGAACTGATCGACGAAACCTTGCGCGCGACGCGCCACGGCCAGGACCTGACCGGCGACCTGCTGGCGTTCTCGCGCCGGCGGCAGTTGAATCCGGAGCCCGTCGGCATCAACGCGCTGGTCGAGAACATCGTCCGGCTGCTCGGCCGCACGCTCGGCGCGACCATTCACATCACGACGGCGACCAGCCGCGACGCCGGCGTGGCGCTGGTCGACCCGGCCGCGCTCGAGGCGGCCCTCCTGAACATCGCGCTGAACGCGCGCGATGCCATGCCCGAAGGCGGCACGCTGACCATCCGCACTGGGAAGGCCGACATCACACAGGCGCCGCGCACAGACGACGAGCTGGCGATTGGACAGTACGCCATGCTCGCCGTAGAGGACACCGGCACCGGCATGCCGCCGGAAGTGGCGGCGCGGGTCTTCGAGCCGTTTTTCACCACCAAGACCGGAGGCGGCGGCAGCGGCCTTGGCCTCAGCATGGTTTACGGGTTCGCCAGGCAGTCGGGCGGCACGGTGAATATTGCCTCGGAGCCGGGGCGAGGCACGACGGTGACCATCTACCTGCCGCTGACCCGCGGCGAGCCGCGCGGCGCGGTGCCGCCGGCGCCGCCGATCATGCCGCCACTGGTGTCGCGGACAATCCTGGTGGTGGAAGACGAAGCGGCGGTGCGCACAACGGTGCGGCGCCAGCTCGAGATGCTGGGACACAAGGTGCAGGTAGCGGGTTCCGCGGCCACCGCGCTGCCACTGCTGCGCGGGCCGGAACCACCCGAAGTGCTGGTCACCGACGTCGTCCTGGGATCGGGCATGAACGGCATCGACCTCGCCGACGCCGCTCGTGCGGCGCGGCCCGGCCTGCCGGTGATCTTCATGTCGGGATTTACGGCAGTGCCTGAAGAGCAGGAACGCATTCGGGCACTGGGCGCCCCGCTGCTGGCAAAGCCGTCGACGCTATCGCAACTGGATCGAGCGCTGACCGCTGTGTGCCCGGAGGAACGGTCGGAATGAGAGGCACGGTCCGCCTTAAGGCGGACGCCACATGGCAGTGCGCTAAGCGCCGCAGCCGCTGAGGAACTTCGACTTCTTGGCCAGGCCGGCGTTGCGGTGATAGGCAAACACCAGGCTGCCGCCCTTGACGCGGTCGATCATTTCCCTGGCAATGTCGTTGCGAATGGCCGGGCAGCCCCAGCTGCGGCCCAGCCGGCCGTTGGCCTTCACGAACGCTTCACTGACGTACGGCGCGCCGTGCATGACGATGGCGCGTTCGCGGGCGCGATCGTTGATGCCCGCATCCAGCCCGTCGAGCCGCAGCGAATAGCCGTTCTTGCCGACATAGGTGTCGTCGGTCTTGAACAGGCCCAGGCTGGTGCGGTGCGTCTCCGGCTCGTTGGAGAACATGGTGGCGGTAGCACCGCCACTGCCCTGGCCGTGTGCTACCAGCTCTTCGTAAAGCAGTTGCTTGCTGGCCAGATCAACCACCCACAGGCGCGGCTCAGTCGAGGGCCGCGAGTAGTCGATGACGGTCAGGGTCTTGGGGTTCGCCACCCGCCCGGTGCGCACGGCACAGGACGCCGCGTCGAGGGCCAGCTCGAACACGTCTGGTTCAATCGAGCCCAGCGCCGCGCCGGCAAAGTGCTCGCGCGCAAAGGTCACATTGGCAGTGTCGGCGAGATGCACGCCCGGCGCCGCGGCAGCGGTCAGCGCGCCCGAAACCAACAGGGCGGCAACGGCCATTGAGAAAATACGCACGAGCCGATCGTAACAGGACCAGGCGACTTCCCGGCCTCGCGATCTGGCGGTCTTTCGTAATCTTTTTGTCAGATCACGCCCTAAATGGCCCTTCCCGCTACCTGTCGTATCCGTAAACGTCGGGCTGGAAGTGCAATCCGCCCTTTTCGTCGACCCACGACGTGAAATAGACAATGTGCACGGGCACCTTCTCCGTGAGCCTGACGTGCTTCTCTTCGCCCGATTTCATCGCCGCAAACAACGTGGCTTCGTCCCATTCCGGCAGGTCGCGCAGCACGTATTTCGCCAGCTCTTCCGGTTCCTCCACGCGAATGCAGCCGTGGCTGAAAGCACGGCCCTGCCGGGCGAACAGGTTGTCGGCCGGTGTGTCGTGGAGGTAGACGTTGTAGCTGTTGGGGAACAGGAACTTGACGTGGCCCAGCGCGTTGCTGGCCCCGGGCCGCTGCCGGAACGATAAGTCGGCCAACGCGTCGGGGTCGTCCCAGTCAACATCGCCGGCCGCGATCGTCTCGCGCCTGCCGTCCGACACCCGGATGATCTCGATGTTCTGCTTCGCCAGGTAGCCCGGGTCGCGCGCCACCGCGGGCGCGGTCTCGTCTTCGGCGATCGTGTCGGGGATGTTCCAGTACGGGCTGAGCACGACGGTCTCCATTTCATCGCTGAAGATGGGCGTCTTGTTGTCCGGTGTGCCGACGACGACGCGAATGTCCTTGACGGTGGTGCCGTTCTTGCGGGCGAACAGGTGGAAGTGCGGGATGTTGACCAGGAAGTGCTCTTCGCCAAGGTCGTCGGGCATCCAGCGCCATCGCTGGAGGTTGATGGCCACCTGGCGCATCCGTTCGTCGAGGGGCACGTTCAGCGCGCGGATGGTCGCCGCCTCAACCACGCCGGTGGCTTTCAGGCCGTGCAGTTCCTGGAACGACTTCACGGCGGCCGCGACGTCCGCGTCGAAGCGGCTCGCCGCCGGCGCGCCGGCATCAGTCGGCGCTAAGTGGCCGGCCGCGGCCAGTCGCTGGCGCAGCGCGCTCACCGCGGCGCCGGATGAGCCCGGCTTCAGCACCCCGGCGGGCACGGCGGCCCAGCCGCCTTTTTCCTTCTGGCCGTGCAGGTCGTCGAGCGCCTTCTGCAGCCGCGCGTATTCCGCATGAGGCGGCCGCAGCGACTCAATCCACTTGATCGGGTCGTCCACCGCCTGGGCGAACGTACCGGCATAGTCGGGCGCGGTGCGGCGTGCTTTCCAACTGCCGTCGGGGATCTGCGGTTTGGTCCGCCCGATGGCCACGTCGCGGCCGAAGGCCAGGAGCGCGGCCGTCATGCGGACGTCGAACTCGGCGACCCGTTGCAGGCGCTCGGGCGACTTCTGATCGATGCTTTCCACCGCCTGGCTGATCGCCAGCAGGTCGTCGGCCCCGTAATCCTTCGGGTCGAAGCCGTGCTGCCGCGCGGTGTTGAGCGCCTTCAGCGCTTCGGCGGCGTGTTCGGTCGGCCGGCGATGGTTGACCCACAGCGGTTCGTCGGCTCGTTGTGTGTAGACGGCGCGCAGATCTGTCCAGACGGCTGGCTCAACCGAGGGAACCCGCTCCCCTTCCAGCACGGCCTTGAGGGCGGGAGTCACCTCGTGGAGCTTGGCGCCACCGCACCCGGCTCCTATGAGAACACTGGTGACGGCCGCAAGCAGGATGAACGAATGGGTTGTGCGCACACGTCCATCTCAGCAACGGCCGTGCCAGCTTGAGGTTATCCTGTCCCGATGAGATGGCTGGTCAAGGAAGAACCCGAGAATTACTCCTATTCGCAGTTCCTCGCTGAAGGCCGGACGGTGTGGGCGGGGGTGAAGAACCCGGTGGCGCAGAGAAACCTGCGCGCCATGAAGAAGGGCGACCGCGTCTTCTTCTACCACACGGGCAAGGAAAAGGCCGTGGTCGGCACCGCCACAGTCGCAGTCGAGGCATATCCCGATCCGAAGCACGCGACCCTGGTGGTCGTGGAGTTGGCCGCGGGAAAGGCGTTGAAGCGGCCCGTCACGCTGGCCGAGATCAAGGCCGACAAGCGGTTCGCGGCCATGCCGCTGGTGCGTATTCCGCGGCTCTCGGTGCAGCCGGTCACCGATGAGGAATGGGACCTGATCGAGGGCATGAGCAAGTTCGCGTAGAGTCAGGCCCGCGTGGCCGCCGCCTCGAGAGCCTTCAGCTGATCCGGGTGCCCCAGCACGACCAGTTGGTCGGCCGCGCCGATGGTGGTTTCCGGTTCGGGGTTGAACTCCATGTGGCCGGCGGCCCGCTTGATCGCGACCACGATGACGCCGAATTCCTGGCGCAGGTTGGCCTCGCGAATAGTGAGGCCGACAAAACGGGTCTTCGCCTTGATGGCGACCTGCTCGGCCGCCAGGTCCAAGCGTTCGGAGCTGGTCGCCAGCCGCATGAAGTCGACCACGGTCGGCCTGAGCGCGGTAGCCGCCATTTGCACGCCACCCAGTTGATAGGGCGATAGCACGCGATCGGCGCCGGCGCGGCGCAGCTTCGACTCGGCATCCGGTGATTCGACCCGCGCGATGATGAACAGGTCGGGCCGCAGCACGCGGGCGGTCAGGACGGCATAGACGTTCTCGGCGTCGGTGCCGACCGCGGCAATCAGGCCGCGGGCGCGCTCGATGCCGGCCTGGCGCAACACCTCGTCGCGGCTGGCGTCGGCTTCGAGCGCCGGGCTGCCGCCGGCGGTGACCGCGCGCACCCGCTCGGGATCGCGATCGATCACGACGTGGGCAATGCCCTGGCGGCGGAACTCGTCGGCAATCACGCTGCCGATGCGGCCGTAGCCGCAGATGATGAAGTGGTCGGTCAGGTGTGCAAGCATGCGATTGAACCGGCGGCTGGTGATGCGATGGTGGAACGCCCCCTCGACCACTTCCGCCATGACGATGAAGGCCGTGTAGAACAGGGTCGAGACGCCGCCGATCAGCACGAAGATGGTCCACGCCTCGCCGGCGGTGGACATCGGGTGCACCTCCCGGTAACCCGCGGTGGTCACCGAGATGGCCGTCATGTAGAAGGCGTCCCACAGCGTCCAGCCCTCGATGGCCATGTATCCGGCGGTGCCCAGGGCCGTGACGGCCAGGAAGAGGATGACGCCGAGACCGGAGCCACGGAACCAGCTCCAGCGCGGCGATGGTTCCGGCCGGGCGGCGCCGGTAGCGGTCGGGACGGGTTCCACCTGTCGTAATGATACGGCCGATGAGCTGGCTGGCCTACTTCCCGACGGAATCCAGTTCGTCCCAGCGCGCCAAGGCCGCCAGCAGTTCCTGCTCAATCGCCTCGACCCGGGCCAGCGTCTGCTTGATGGCGTCGGCGCCTTCTTTATAGAACTCGGGGCGCGCCACTACCGCCTGCAACTGCGTCTGCTCGTCTTCGAGGGCGGCAATGCGCTTGGGCAGGTCGGCGTATTCCTTCTCTTCCTTGAAGGTGCGCTTCGCCTTACGGCTTGGGACTTGGGGCTTGGGGCTTGAGGCGCTGGCCTTTGATCCCGACGGTTGTTTGCCGCCTCCCGACGATTCCTTGGCAACTCCCGACGACTGTTTGGCTACTCCCGACGATGGTTTGGCCACTCCCGTCGGGTTCCTGGTCTGCCGGAGCCAGTCTTCGTAGCCGCCGACGTACTCCTGCACGCGGCCGTTGCCCTCGAACGCCAGCGTGCTGGTCACCACGTTGTCGAGGAAGCGGCGATCGTGGCTCACCAGCAGCAGCGTGCCGGGCCACTCGACCAGTTGCGCCTCGAGCAGTTCGAGCGTTTCGAGATCGAGGTCGTTGGTCGGCTCGTCGAGCACCAGCACGTTGGCCGGGCGGGTGAACAGGCGGGCCAGGAGCAGGCGATTGCGCTCACCGCCCGACAACGCCCGCACCGGCGACCGCGCCCGCTCCGGCGAAAACAGGAAGTCGGCCAGGTAGCCGTGCACGTGCTTGGGCACGCCGTTCACGGTCACCGTGTCGGCGCCGTCGCCCACCGTGTCGACGACGGTGCGATCCGGATCGAGCTGCTCGCGCTGCTGATCGTAGTACGCCACCTGCACGTTGGCGCCGCGGCGGACCTCGCCGGCCTGCGGCTCCAACTCGCCCAGCAGCAGCCGCAACAGCGTGGTCTTGCCGGCGCCGTTGGGGCCGATCAGGCCAATGCGATCGCCGCGCATGACGCGGAGCGATAGGTCCTTGACCACCGGCGAGCGGCCAAACGCGTGGCTGAGGCCCTTGGCTTCGAACACCATCTTGCCGGACGGATCGGCCTGGTCCACCTGCATGCGCACGTTGCCCATTTGCGCGCGGCGGGCGGCCCGCTCGGCGCGCATGGCCATCAACGCCTTGACGCGGCCCTCGTCGCGGGTGCGCCGCGCCTTGACGCCACGGCGCAGCCACACTTCTTCCTGCGCCATCTTCTTGTCGAACTTGGCGTTCTGCAGTTCCTCGTTGGCGAGCCACTCTTCCTTCTTGCGCTCGAAGGTCAGGTAGTCGCCGGGCCACGAGGTCAGCGCGCCGCGGTCGATCTCGACGATCCGCGTCGCCACCTTCTCGAGGAACGCGCGGTCGTGGGTGACGAAGATGACCGCGCCGGGGTAGTCCACCAGGAACGTCTCGAGCCACTCGATGGCCTCGATGTCGAGATGGTTGGTCGGCTCGTCGAGCAGCAGCACGTCGGGCTGGCTGACCAGCGCGCGCGCCAGCAGCACGCGGCGGCGCCAGCCGCCGGACAGCGTGTCGACAATCGCCTCGGACGGCAGGCCCAGCTTGGTCACGATCAGCTCGACCCGCTGCTCCAGGCTCCAGCCGTCGCGCTCTTCCAGCTCGTGCTGGAAGTTCCCCAGCCGCGTCATGGCCTCGTCGCTGTAGTTGGTGGCGACCTCGACCGCGGCATGGTGGTAGTTCGTGATCAGGCTCGACAGGTCGCCCAGTCCCTCGGCAATCACGTCGAACACCGGCCGGTTGGCCGACAGCGGCACGTCCTGCACCAGGCGGGCTACGCGCGCGCCGGGCTGGGTCCACACCGTGCCGGCATCCGGCGCCAGCTCGCCGCCGATGATCTGCATCAGCGTCGACTTGCCGGTGCCGTTGCGGCCGATGATGGCAATGCGCTCACCGGCCTCGACTTGCAGCGCGGCGCGTTCGAGCAGGGGCAAATGGCCGTAAGCGTGGGAGATCTGGTCGAGCACTACTAAGGGCATGGAATGAACCTCCTAGCGTACCAGCAATAGCGGGGCTGGGGTATCCTCTTCGCCATGTCCAAGATGTGGCGAACCGGCCTGGCGGCCTTGGCAGTCCTCATTTCTGCGTTATCTGTGTCATCTGCGGCCCCGTCATCTTGGTTGGCGGCCCCGTCATCTTGGTTGGCGGCCCCGTCATCTGCCTTGGCGACCCAATCATCTGCGTTGGAAGCGGAAACGCTGCTGCACTTCCAGGAGCTGCTCAAGCGCGACACCAGCAGCCCTCCGGGCAACGAGGTCCGCGCGGTCGAGTACCTGAAGCAGGTGCTCGACAAGGAAGGCATTCCCTACCAGGTCTTCGCCAAGGACCCGCAGCGGCCCAACCTGGTGGC
>JBFWUK010000053.1:0-17682 GCA_050247355.1 Vicinamibacterales bacterium
ATGTTGGCGACCGGCAACACGAGGGCCAGGGCGCCGGCCGCGGTCAGGGCCACGTCACGGTTGGTCACCGCGCGGATCGCGGACTGCAAGCCGTAGGCGGCCAGCGGCCACAACAGCACCACCACGGGCGTGATGAAACCAACGACGTCGCCCCACAGGTTGGCGATCATGCCCAGGGTGCCGGCGGCGCCGCCGGCGATCAGCAACACGTCGTACTGCCGGCGCCAGATGGCGATCAGGATGGCGGCGATGACGAGCGCGAGGGTCACCGTGCCCATGTGAACGCGAATGCCGTCGAGCAGCATGGGCACCTCGATGCCCACCACCTTGTCGGCGGCCTGGTAAAACCGCGCCCACGACACGTCGCGCGCGATGATCACGTCGTAGACACCGTGCAGGGTGGTGGCACGGGCCTCCAAGTAGGGCGCGCCCTGGAGCGTCCGCAGGGCGATGAACCCGTACTGCGCGACGCCGAGGACGCCGATCAGGGCGGCGATACCAATCACCCGCGGCTGCAGCACCGAGCGGTCCTTGAGCACGCCGTAGACCAACGCGGCCGGCAGCAGGCCGACGATCGTGAGGTGGTTGCCGAGGCCGGCGGCGAAGATGGCACAGGCGGCATAGAGCCAGCCGCGCTTGCCGCTATCGGTCCACACCATCAGCCACAGGATGGTCAGCGACGACATCAGCGCCGCCAGGGTGTAGACCTCGGCGGTGACGCTGTTGCTCCAGACCGGAAAGCTGGCGGCCGCCGCCAGCGCCGCCGCCGCCGACAACAGCCGCGCCACGCCCAGCCGGCGCGCCATCCAGAAGATGCAGAGACACGACAACACGCCGGCCGCTGCTGAGAACAGGTTGACGCGGTAGGCGAGCGTGCCGAGGGGCACCCGGGTGAAGACCCAGGTGGCCATGGTGTAGAACGGATAGCCCGGGGTGTGCGCGGTGCCCAGCACTTGTCCGAGGAACTGGAACTTCGGCGAGTCCTCGGTGCCGCCGACGTCGGGCCGCAGCGTGGCAAGATACAACGCGCTCGCCAGCACCGCCACCGCCAACGTCCAGATCACATCCTGCCGACGCTCCGCCCTGTGGTCCAAGCCTAGAATTCTATTCTGTCCATCTCCCTTTCTCATCACCGCTCGCGCGCGAACGCCCTTACTATTCGAGCCATGACTCGACTGGTAACGGTGTTTGCCCTGTGCGGGGTCCTGCTGATGGCTCGCACCACCCTTCTCGCCGGCGGCGCCACGCTCTCGCAGGCCGCACCGGCCACCTACGACTTCGAACCGACCTCGTTCTACACGACGTACTCGTCGATCTGGACGCCGGTGCTGCGCATCCGTCCGGGCGATACCGTCCGGACGCGCACGTTCGACAACGATCGCGATGCCAAGGCCACCCGTTTCGGCATCGGCGGCAATCCCTCGACCGGCCCGTTTTACGTCGAAGGCGCCATGCCCGGCGACACGCTGGTGGTGAAGCTGACCAAGGTGCGCGCCAACAAGAAGACCGCCCGCCAGGGCAGCCGCATCAACGCCCGCGCGATCAGCGCCGCCTACCTGGTCGACGCCAAATACGATCCGGCCATCGTCGGCGACTGGACCCTCGACATGGAGAAGGGCATCGCCACGCTGACCAACCCGACCGAGCGGATGAAGGGCTTCAACGTGCCGATCCGCACCATGCTCGGCTGTGTCTCGGTGGCGCCGCCGGGAATGGAACAACTACGCGGCACCGACCTCGGCGTCTTCGGCGGCAACCTCGACTACAACGACAACGTCGAGGGCACGACGCTCTACTTTCCGGTCTTCCACGCCGGCGCGCTGTTCGGCATCGGCGACGCGCATGCCGCGCAGGGCGACGGCGAGCTCACCGGCACGGCGCTCGAGACCTCGGCCGACGTCGAGTTCACCGTTGACGTGATCAAGGGGCAGATCTACCAGCAGGTCAGGGCCGAGACCAACGACTTCATCATCGCGTTCGGGGTGTCCGGCTCGGTCGCCGAGTCCATCCAGGCCTCGACCACGCTGCTGGTGGACTGGCTGAAGCGCGACTACCGGATGTCGGACAGCGAAGTTGGCATCTTCCTGGGCGCAGTGCTGCAGTACGACATCGCCGAACTGGTGGACCCCCACATCAACGTGGTGGCCAAGGTGCCCAAGACGGCGCTGGCCTCGTTCAGAAGATAACCGGGGCGGCGGCGCCCCGGCGTGGAGGGTTCGGCGCTATTGGTTGCGCAGCGCCACCACCGGGTCGATGCGGATGGCGCGCCAGGCCGGGCCGGCGATCGACAGCGCGGCCGCGACCGCCAGCAGCAGGATCACCCCGGCGAACGTGACCGGGTCGAGCGGCGCGACACCGTAGAGCATGCTGGCAATGACGCGGCTGAAGACCGCCGCCAGGGCCAGGCCGGCCACGGCGCCGATAGCAATCACCCGCAGCGCATCGGCAAGGACCAGCCGGGCGACGTCGCCGCCGGTGGCCCCGAGCGCGAGACGAACACCGAAATCGCGCACGCGCTGCTGCACCGAGTAGGCGAGGATGCCGAACACGCCGACCATGGCCAGCACCACCGCCAGGGCCGCAAACGCGGTGACCATGACCGCGCGGAAGCGGTGGCGGCCGGTCGCGGCCCAGGCGACGTTCTCCAGCGTGACCACGCCGGCGACGCTGACCAGCTGCTCGCGATCGACTCGCGAGATGGCCGAGCGCACCGGCGGGGTGAGGTCTTCGGCGCGGCCGGTCCGCGACCGCACCAGCAGGATCATGTCGTCGGACGGGTCCTGGACCATTGGCACGTAGACCTGGACGAACTCGGCGGTTTCGTCCGGCCGCTGCTTCACCTGCCTGGCCACCCCGACGATCTCGACAACGGTGGGCTCCTCCCGCTGCTCGGGCTTGATCGCGACCCGCAAGCCGATCGGCGACCGGCCACCCAGGCTGCGCGCGAACGCTTCGTTGACAATCGCCACGCGGGGCGCGCCGGCCGTGTCGCGGCTGTCGAAGGCGCGGCCGGCGACGATGGGCAGATCGAGCGTCGAGAAGTAGGTCGGGCTGATCAGTTGGAAGTTGGTCGTCGGCCGCCGCGCCTCGTCGAGGGGGGCGTCGCCGACCACCTCGTAGGTCCACGGATACTCGCCGAACACGGAGTCGCCCAGCGGCAGTCCGCTCGACCAGGCCACGTCCTGGACGCCGGGCACGGCCCGCACCTCGCCCTCGACCTGGTCGAAGAACTGCTGCAGCCTTTCCGGGGTCGGATAGCTCGAGCCCAGCGGATCGACCACCATCGTCAAGACGCCTTCGGCGCGATAGCCGCGATCGAACGACTCGACGGCAATCAGTGTTCGTAGCAGGAGCCCCGCGCCAACCAGCAGCAGCACCGCGGTCGCCACCTCGCCCGTCACCAGCAGCCGCCGCAGTCGTCCACCGCCGCCGGTGGTCGTGCGGCTATCGGCGCCCATGGCTTCAGAGGCGGAGATGCTGGTCGCCTGCCACGCCGGCGCGACGCCGAAGATGACGCCGATCAGCAACGCGGCGGCCAGGCAGAACGACACGACGCGCAGGTCGAACGCCAGCGTCACCGTCGCGGGCAGCATGCCCTCGGGAATCAACGCCGGCGCCAGTTGCAAGATCGCGGCGCCGACGCCAAGGCCCAGGGCTCCGCCGATCAACGACAGGACGACACTTTCGGTCAGTAGCTGGCGGATGATGCGCCGGCGCCCGGCGCCGAGCGCCGACCGGACCGCCAGTTCGCGCGCCCTCGCCGTGGCCCGCGCCAATAACAGGTTGGCGACATTGGCGCAGCAGATCAACAGGACGAAGCCAACGACGCCGAGAAACAGCAGCGACGTGGTCTTGAGGTCGCCGCCGATCATCGTGTCGTGCATGGGTTCGAGCCGCACGCTGCGTCCGGTGTTGGTCTGCGGATACTCCCCTGCCAGCCCGTTGGCGATCGCCGACAGGTCAGACTGGGCGGCCTCGATGCCAACGCCCGGCTTCATGCGTCCGACGGTTTGCAGCCCGTAGGCGGCGCGCGCCCGCGGCGGCAGGTTCACGATCGGCCGCATGGCCCACACGCTGGTGCGGCCGAGGATCTCGAACTCCTTCGGCATGATCCCGACGACGGTCCACAACGAGCCGTCGAGCTTGATCTCGGTGCCGACGAGCGAGCGATCGCGGTTGAAGCGCGTCTCCCAGAATGCCTCGCTGAGGACCACGACACTGGCGCGTTTCTGCTCCTCTTCAGACAGGAAGGTCCGTCCGGCGATCGGCTTGACTCCCAGCACGTCGAAGATGCCCGCCGTGACCCACTGGCGCGAGACCGTCT
Organism: Vicinamibacterales bacterium; assembly: GCA_050247355.1. GTDB lineage: Bacteria > Acidobacteriota > Vicinamibacteria > Vicinamibacterales > UBA2999 > 12-FULL-67-14b. The sequence continues at coordinate 4,325 of JBFWUK010000053.1, forward strand.
CGGAATTACCGTCGCGGCCGGCCATCACCATGCTGGCCACCTCGGGGGTGAAGCCGGCAATCTTGTCGAAGGTCCGGCTGCGCGCGTTCCAGTCGATCAGGTTCAACGGTGACGCGAAGCTGCGGCTGTTGGCGGCCGTGGTCTCCCAGATCGTCACCAGGCGGTCGGGCTCGGCATACGGCAAGGGTCGCAGCAACGAGGCGTCGACCAGGGCGAAGATGGCGCTGTTGGCGCCAATGCCGAGCGCCAGGGTCGTCACCGCCACCAGCGTGAAGACCGGCGCGTTGCGCAACTGCCGCACCGCGAAGATCACATCGTCTCGAAATTCCTCAAGCCACAACGCCATGCTCAACTCCCGATCCCGTTTTCGGCCCTCGTCTGCCATGGTGCGCTTGACGCGAGCCATGTCTCCCATCCGGCGAGTCGCGGTTTCGCGCGCCCGCGCCGGGTCCATCCCGCCGTCGATCAGCTCCCGTGTTCGCATCTCGAGGTGGAAGGCAATCTCCTCGTCGACTTCCTGGTCGAGCGGCACGCGCCAGAGCCAGGAACGGAGCGAGCGCCTCATGTCGCGAATACCTTGGACACGCCGGCCGAGAACTTCCGCCAACTGGCGACCTCGACGGCGAGCTGGGCGCGTCCGGCAGGCGTGAGGCGGTAGAGCTTGGCGCGGCGGCCCAGTTCCGACGTGCCCCACTCGGCGTCGATCCAGCCGCGGCGTTCCATGCGATACAGCGCCGGGTAGAGCGAGCCCTCTTCGACCAGCACGGCTTCGCCGGTGGTGTCTTCAATGAACCGGGCGATGGCGTAGCCATGACGCGGCCCGCTCGACAGGGTCTTCAGAATCAGCGCGTCCAGCGTTCCATGCAGCAGGGCATTGGTGGTCTTGGGCGGCAATGGGCCTCCGGCTCTATTACCAAGACTATCTTGGTATGAGTGCTTTGACGGATCTCGCCGCTGAAAGGTTTGCTGAGGGGGTTACGCCCGCAGCTCGGCGGCGATCAGGCCGACGCACTGGGGACACATGCCATGGGTCAACTTCGGGACTTCGGCCTCGAACAGCCTGAGTTCGGTGACGACGTCTTCGATTTCGGCCCAGCGATCGCCGATCCGCCCGCGATTGCACCAGCTGCAAAGAGTCAGCAGCGCATCCGACCGCGGGCGGTCCGGCTCGAGCACGGCCACGCTCGATCGTGGCTGCACCATCAGCAGGCGCGATCGGAACTCCACCTCGTCGCCGCCGCACGCCGCGATTGCCAGCGATAGGTATCGCCGCTGGCTGGGGCTGTCACACCGGAACGACAGCGTCACCTGGACGCCTTCCCGGGCGCGCGCCAGAAGGCGGGCGTAAATATGCCTGGTCTCGGGCCCGGCGATGAAATCAATCACCGCGCGCCCTCGCGCGGTCGCTCCCATCAACTCCGGCGTGCGATTCTCGACTGCAAACGCATCCCATCCGGCGTTGACAAACGTCAGGCAGCCGTCGGCATCAACGCGGTAGACCACGTCCAAATCGTCGCTTGGCAAAATACGGCTCGGCGGTATCGTACCAGAGATGCGCTCGATGCACATTGCCGACGAGTTCGAGGACTACCGCGACCAGCGCTGGCGCCGGGAAGGCGCGCGGCAGGTTGAGACTGCGGCGGATGCGGAGCGATTCGTCGAACAGGCCGGGTTTGCCGCCTGCCTGACCGACTCGCGCAAGCCGGGACCGTCGCTCTACGTCGCCGTGTGCGGCCGCCGCGACGCGGTGATGCCGCGCAACGTGCAGAAGGATCCCGAAGCCTCGCTCACCTGGCTCATCAAAGACGATGTGATCAAGCGTGGCAAGGTGTATTACGGAAAACTCGCGCGTGGCAAGGCGACGTTCGTGGCGCCACGGATGATCCCCTACTTCCACGCCATCTGGGGCATGCGCCGCGCGGAAGAACCGCGGCGGCTGAGCAAGCCGGCCCAGGCGATCCTGAAAGTGATGCGCAAGGAATGGGAGATGGCCACCAGCGATCTGCGCACCGAGTCGGGCATCGCCGATCGCCAGGCGTTTACCAGGGCCATCGACGAGCTGCAGGCGGCGATGATTGTGATCCCGAGCGAGGTGCTCTACCTGCCCAAGTTCACCTACATCTGGACCCTCGCGGTGGGCCGCTTTCCCGACGCGCTGCGGCAACGCATCAAGCGCGAGGTCGCGGTCCGCGAGATCGCTCGCTGCTTCCTCGAGGGCGCCGGCATGACCGTCCCGGGCGAGCTGGCACGGGTCACCGGCCTGTCGCGGTCCGAAGCCGGTCTCGGCAACCGCGCCCTCGTGGCCGAAGGCTACGCCACCATGCCGGCGCCGGGTACGTATCTGCTCGCCACACGCGAAAGCCGCAGCGATCGAAACGACGAGCCGTCGGGTTTCTACGACCGGTAGGCGGACAGTGTCGACAAGGTCCGCCTGAAGGCGGACACCACATAAAGACGACACCACATGAAGGTGCCGGGCGATGCCGCGCGATGCGGTTCGCCCGGCTTCAGCTCAGCGGAAGATCAGGTAGTGCTGGCGCGGCAGGAAGTCTTGCTTGCTCTCGAGCGAGTAGCCGGCTTCTTTCATCTCCGCCTCGATCTGCTCGACGGTAAAACGGAACTCGACCGGCGGCCCTTCGGGGGCGTCCTTCCGGAAGTCGACGATGGCAATGCGGCCACCGGGCTTGAGCGACTTCTTCAGCTCGCGGAAGTAGACCGGCCGGTTGCCGATGTGGTGATACGTGTCGACGACCAGGATGACGTCTACCGGCTTGGGCAGGTTGGGGCTGTCTGGTCCCGCGAGCACGGCGGCGACGTTGCCCAGCTTCTCGCCGGCAGCGCGATGCGTCAGGTGCTCGACCATCTTCGGCTCGATGTCCACGGAGTACACCGCCAGCCCCGGCGACACCCTGGCCAGGCGCATGCTGAAGTAGCCGGTGCCGGCGCCGATGTCTGCCACCGCCATGCCGGCTTTGAGGCCGAGCGCATCAATCACGCGCGAAGGCATCTGCCACTCGTCGCGCTTGGGGTCGTCGAACTGCTTGGCGAACTTCGCCGGGTCGTCGAACTTGTGCTGCATGTGATCCGGCTTCGCGCCATGTTGCTGGGCGCCGAGCGGAACCCACGCAAACACGGTAAGAGCCATCGCCGCGGTCAGTCGCTTGGTCATGGTCATGGTCAAATCTGCCTCACCGGTCGAGTTTGACGGTTTCGCGCCAGTTTGGCCATGCGGCGAAATGTCGCGTGTGGCCGGCCGCAGGCGCGATTTTGCGGCCGTTTTACAACAACTGCCGTGCGATTCGCAGCCGACGCTCGCGCATGTCGTCGCCGCGGACTTCCTGCAGCGCATAGGTGACCAGCGAGTGCACCATCTTCTTGCGCCACACCAACTCGAAGTCGGTGTTGTCCATGGGCTTGGCGATCTCGGCGGCGGCCTTGGCCGCCTGCCCGATCAGATCGTTGTCGAGTGCCTGCCCCTTCAGCATAGCCTCGGCCCGTGTGGCGGCGAGTGGCCGCGAGGCCACCGCGCCCAGCACGACTCGCACCTCGTCCACGCGTGGACCGTCGAGCCGAATCGCAACCGCCGCAGCGGCGACAGGAAAGTCGAAGGCGCCGCGCCGGCGCAGCTTCCAGTAGGCAGTGCGCCAGCCGGAGGCGTCGGGCAGCGATACAGCGGCCATCACTTCATCCGGCCGCTTCGTCAGGTAGTTCATGCCGTCGTTGGCGTACAACTCCGCCACCGGCAGTTCACGCCGGCCGCCGGCCGAGACCAGCGTGACCGTCGCGCCGAGCGCCTGCAGCATGGGGGCGGTATCGCTCGACGACACGGCCAGGCACTTCGGACTCGACGTGGCCACCCAGCAGGTGGCGCCGTCCTTCTTCATGCAGAAGTCGATCGACTTGCGCCATTCGTAATTCTGGTCGTAGTAGGTGCAGCGGGTATCGAGGCACAGGTTGCCGCCGATGGTGCCCATGTTGCGCAAGTGCGGCGTCGCTACCTGCGCTGCGGCCTGGTGCAGGCCGCGGTACTCCGCGCGCACGCGCGGATCGTCGACCAGGCGCGACAGGGTGACGCCGGCGCCGATCGTCAAGCCGCTACCGTTCGTGATCTCGCCAAGGGACGCCACCGATCGCAAGCCGACCAGCGTCGCCGGCGTCTGCTGGCGGCGTTTCATGTTCGGCAACAGGTCGGTGCCGCCGGCCACCAACATGGTAGTGGCGGGATCCTCGGCCAGCCATGCCGCTGCCTCTTCGACCGTGCGCGGGGCGCGATAGCGGAAGCCGGGCAGGCGCATCATGAGCGCACCCCCACTTTGGCTTCGACGCCGGCTTCGGCCTTGCGGCGCGACTTGCGCTCGGGCTCGTTCGACGCGCGGCCGTCGCCGCCCTCCCATGGCGGACGCACGTGCAGCGTTTCAGGCCAGGCAATGTCGGGGAACGAGGCCGGGCCGGAGCGCGCCGGCTTGCCGTCGGCCTTGGCCTGCAGCGCCTTCAGGATCTTCTCCGGGGTGATCGGCACCTGATCGACGCGCACGCCGACGGCGTCGTAAACCGCGTTGGCCACCGCCGGCATGATCGGCAGGAGCGGTCCCTGGCCGACTTCTTTCGCGCCAAACGGGCCATTCGGATCGGGATGCTCGATCAGGTCGGTGAAGATCTCCGGCATGTCGAGGCTGGTCGGGCTCTTGTATTCGAGCATCGACGGGAACTTGTGCACGAGCGCGTTCGACAGGCGCGCCGGCAGGCGGCGGAACGCCTGCTCTTCCATCAACGCCTCGCCGATGCCCATGTAGACGCCGCCTTCAACCTGCCCGCGCACCAACGTCGGGTTCAGCGCGCAGCCAATGTCGTGGGCAATCCACACGCGCGGCACGGCGATCCACCCGGTCTCTGGATCGACCTCCACCTCGACGACCGCCGCCGTGTAGGAATAGGTCGGCGACGGGCCAACGCCGCCGCCCTTGAACAAGGCCGGCGACTTGGGTGGCTTGTACGATCCGGTAGTGCCGATGGTGCCGAACTGCGTCTCGGCGATGATCACGGCTTCCTGGAACGTGACCCCGCGGTCGGGATTCTCGCTGTCGAAGACCCGGCGGTCGGCGAACACCAGCCGGTCCTTCGGAACCTCGAGCTTCGCGCTCACGGCCGTGGCGATGATCTCCCGCGCGCGCTCGGCGGCCTGGATGGCGGCATTGCCCATCATCAGCGTGACCCGGCTCGAGTAGGAGCCGAGGTCCACGGGCGTGAGGTCGGTGTCGCCGGTCACGGCGCGGACATCGAACGGGTCGATGCCCAGCACCTCGGCGACCATCGCCACCAGCACATCGTCCGATCCCTGGCCGATCTCGGTGGCGCCGCAGAAGGCGGTGACGCCGCCGCTGCGATCCAGCTTCAACTGCACGCCCGAGTGCGGCAGGTCGTTCCAGTTGATCGGCATGCCGGCGCCGGACAGGTACGACGAACAGGCAAGACCAACGCCGCGGCCGTGGGGCAGCTTGCGGAACTTCTGCGTCCAGCCGGAGCGCTGCACCACCTTGCGGATGCAATCGGCCAGGCCGATGGTGCCGATGCGCAGGTAGTTGGCGGTCAGCGAATCTGGCGGCGCGACAATACCGAGGCGGAGGTCGGCCGGATCCTTTTGCAGGCGCTCGGCGATCTTGTCGAGCTGAACTTCCTGCCCGAACCGCGATTGCGGCGTGCCGTGCCCGCGCTTGGGACCGCACGGCGGCTTGTTGGTGAACACACGGCAGCCGCGGAAGCGGTACTTCGGGATGTCGTAAGTCACCGTCTGCAGCGCGCCCGTGTAGAACGTGCTGGCCACGCCGTAGGACCCGTAGGCGCCGCCGTCGAGCAGAGTCTGCAGGTCCAGACCCGTGATCTTGCCGTCGGCGGTGACGCCGGTGCGGAACCGCATCAGCACCGGATGCCGGCCGCGGTGGCAATAGAACACCTCTTCGCGATTGAGGCAGATCTTCACCGGACGATCGAGCATCATCGCCGCCCGGGCGACCACCACTTCGTGGTTGAAGGGATCGCTCTTGCCGCCGAAGCCGCCGCCATTCGGCGTGGCGATGACGCGGATATGCGCGGCCGGCATGGCCAGCGCCTTGGCCAGCGCCCGGTGCAGGTAGTGCGGCGTCTGCGTGCTGGAGTAGAGCACCAGCTTACCGTCCGGATCCTTGACCGCCACCGACGCGTGCTGCTCCAGCGGCAGGTGCGTGTTCCCCTCGAAGAAGAACACATCGTCAAAGACGTGGTCCGCGCCGTCGATGGCCGCGTCGACGTCGCCAAACTGCAGCGCGACTGCCTTGTGCACGTTGCCGTGGTCGCCGTAGTCGTGGATGCGCGGCTCGGCGTGCGCGAGGCTCTCGGCCGGCGTCGCGAACGTCCGCAGCGCCTCGTACTCGACCTCGATCAGGTTGACCGCCTGCTCCGCGGTGGCTTCATCGCGCGCAATCACCGCGGCGACCGGGTCGCCGACGAATCGCACCTTGTCGGGACAGAGCGCGTGCTCGTCGTGGCTGACCGGCAGGATGCCGTAGGGAATGGGAAAGTCAGCACCCGTGAGCACCAAGTGAACGCCGTCGAGCGCGGCTGCCTTCGTCGTGTCGATCCTGACAATGCGGGCGTGCGGCACGGTCGAGCGCAGCAGCCGGCAATGCAGCATGCGCGGCAGCATGATGTCGTCGGCAAACCGTGTCTGGCCCGTCACCTTGGCGCGTCCGTCAACGCGCCGCCGCGGCTGGCCCACCACTCGCCTGGCGCCGCTCATCGCCCTTGCTCCTTCGCTGCGGCCGTCAGCTTCGCCGCCGCCTCCACGGCCTCGACGATCTGCAAGTAGCCGGTACACCGGCACAGGTTTCCCGACAGCGCCTCGCAAATGCGCTCGCGCGACGGGTTGGGGTCGGCGTCCAGCAGCGCTTTGGCGGTGATCACGATGCCCGGCGTGCAATAGCCGCACTGCGCGCCGCCGAGATCGGCGAAGCAGTCCTGCAGCGGATGCAGCCGGCCGTCGCCGGCCAGGCCCTCCACCGTGGTGATGCCGCGCCCGTCGCATTCCGCCGCGAGTACGAGGCACGACAGCACCGGCTGGCCGTCGACCAGCACCGCGCAGGCGCCGCACTCGCCCAGCTCGCAGCCGTGCTTGGTGCCGGTCAGCTGCAGGTCTTCGCGCAACACTTCCAGCAGCGTCTTGTAGCCATCGGCGAGCAGGTCAACAGCCTCGCCGTTCACCGAACATGTCAAGCGGGTCTTCACGTGCGGGCCTTGTCCTTCTGAGTTTGCGAGCGCACGACCGAAAGCGTGCGGGTAGTGGCGGGCGAGCGGCTGGCAATTCCGCGCACCAGGAAACGGGAAATCACGTCGCCGACGGCGGTGGCCGTGTCGGGGCCATCGGGCCGGAACCAGGTCACGGTCCAGTTCATGGCGCCGAGCATGGCGCGGGCGACAATCGCCGGGTCGAGGTTCACCAGCTCGCCGGAGCGAACGCCGTCGGCTATCAACCGGCGCAGCGCCAGCTCGTAGCGATCGCGCTTCTTGACGATGGCGGTGCGAAGCGCCGGGGACAGGGATTCGATCTGCAGGTGCGCGGTCGCGCCTTCAACATCATCCAGCAGCGTTTGCAGGTGTGCCGTGCACACGTAGGTCAGGCGCTCAACCGATGTCGATTCACGCTTGCGGGCCTCGGCCACGGCGGCAAGCATGCGATCGAGCGCGCGATCCTGGCAGTAGAACAGCAGGTCGTTCTTGCCGTCGAAGTAGTGGTAGAGGTTGGCGGCCGACAAGTCGGCGGCGTCGGCGATGTCGCGCATGCCGGTGTCGGCGAAGCCGCGTTCGCGAAACAGACGCGCGGCCGACCGCAGGATGGCATCGCGCTGGCGGTCGCGGCGCTTGGCGCGCGGCGTCGGCGCCAGTTGCGAACGAGCGTTCGATTTTCGAACCACTGTTCACATTATGTGCCCGCGACGGCCGAGACGACAAGCCGGGCGGGTCCCGGCCGGCCGACCTATGGACATCGCAAAGGTATCGTGCTAGCTTCATGTGCGATGAGCAAAGGACAGGCGGAAGCCGCCGGGAAAGTCGAGGTCCTGCAGGGCACCCTCGAACTGATCGTCCTGCAAACCCTCGACGGGATGGGGCCGCAGCACGGCTACGGACTCGCCCGTCGCATCGAACAGGTCAGCGGCGACCTCCTCCGGCTGAACGAGGGTACCGTTTACGCCGCGCTGATGCGGCTGCAGCATCGCCGGCTGATCTCGTCGAGCTGGGGCACCTCCGACGCCAACCGCAAGGCCAAGTTCTACGCCATCACCACCGCTGGCAAGCGCCAGTTGGCGCGCGAGGTGGCTGCCTGGGATCAGATGACGGGCTTGATCGCCCGCCTGCGCGGGGCGGAGCAAGACTGACGTGTGGATGCGGCTTCGCGCCGGCGTCTCGCGCCTGGCCTTTGCGATCGCGCGCCGGCGGCTGGACGCCGACACCCGGCTCGAGATCGATGCCCACTTGGCGCTGCTCACCGAGCGCTATCGCGATCAGGGCCTGTCACCGGACGAGGCCTACGTGGCAGCGCGGCGCCAGTTCGGCAACCCGGCGGTACTGCGGCAGGACATTCACGAGATGAACAGCATCGGCTGGATTGAGCAGTCAGTTCAGGACCTGCGCTACGCGATCCGCCAGCTGCGCGGCGGCGCCGGGTTTACCGCGGTGGTGGTCGCCACGCTCGGCCTCGGCATCGGCGGCGCTACCGCCGTCTACAGCGTGGTGCAGGCAGTACTGCTGGCGCCGCTACCGTACGATCAGCCCGAACGGCTGGTGCGTTTCTACCAGCAGGCCCCCGATATTCCCACCACACGCGGTGTCGTGGCGGCCACCCACTTCACTTTCCTCCGCGAACACGCGACCTCGTTCGCCGATGTCACCGCCCTGGCGCACTATTCGGAGACCGGCCTCGACCTGGTCACCAATGGCCGGGCCGAACGCCTGCGCGTCCTGCGCGTGTCGAGCCGGTACTTCAGCACGCTGGGCGCGCACCCGCGCCTGGGCCGTGATTTCGCGCCGGAAGACGAGACACGCGAGCGCCAGGTGGTGCTGAGCGACAAGGTCTGGCGCACCCAGTTTCAGAGCAATGCCGCGATCGTCGGCACCACGATTCAGTTGAGCGCCGAACCGTACGAAGTCGCCGGCGTGGCCCCGCCCGGCTTCGAGGATCCGATTGCGCCGGATGTGGCGGCGTGGCTGCCCTATCCACTCGCCGAGGACACCTTCGAACAAAACTACTCGCTCACCGGCATTGGCCGGTTGCGCGACGGAGTCACCGTGGCGCAGGCCCAGGCGGAGCTGTCGGCGCTCTCGACGCGCATGCGGGAGCGCTGGCCAGCGGCGTTCCTCAGCGCGGTGGTCGCGGCGCCCCTTCACGACGAGCTCGTCGCACGGGCGCGAGGGCCGCTGGCGCTGGTGTTCGCCGGCGTCGGGCTGGTGCTGCTCGTGGCTTGTGTGAACGTCGCCAACCTGGCGCTGGTTCGCGCGACCGGCCGCGTCCAGGAATTCGCGGTGCGCGCGGCCATGGGCTCGAGCCGATCGCGGCTCGCCAGGCAGCTGCTGGTCGAAAGCCTCGTGCTGGCCGTCCTGGGTGGTGCCGCCGGCCTGGCCCTGGCGCATGCCGGCATTCGCGTGCTGCAGGCTCTCGGCCACGAGGCCCTGCCCCGCCTGGACCAGGTCGGCCTCAACGGAGAGGTGCTGGTCTTTGCACTTGCCGTGACGGCTGCGACCGCCGTGGCATTCGGGGTCGCGCCGGTGCTTCGCCTCTCCACCACCTCGCCGGTCGAGGCACTGCAGCAGCAATCACGGACGGCGACCGGGAGCCGGCAGCTGGCCCGATTCCGTGGTGCGCTCGCGGCGGCACAAGTGGCGCTGGCGGTCACGCTGCTGGCGGGGGCCGGCGTGTTGCTGGCGAGCTTTCAGCAGCTGCGGCAGGTCGACCTCGGCGTCCGCGTCAGGAATGTCCTGACGTTCGAGGTGAACCTGCCGGCTGCCCGATACGACGAGCGCCGGCGAGCCGCCTTTCACGAGGAACTGGCCGCTCGATTCCGCGCGATTCCGGGCGTGACCGCCGCCGGCGGCATCTCGCGTCTCCCCGCGACCGGCAGTTATCACCCCTGGAGCATTGGCATCGTCACCGGGCCGCTTGCCGGTACGTCGATCGATCGCAGCCGCTTCGCGATGCAGAACCGGGTGATCAGCGGCGACCTGCTTGGCGCGCTTGGCATTTCGCTGCTCGCCGGTCGCGGCTTTGATGATCGCGATCATTCGGCGGCGCCTGACCGCGTGATCGTGAGCGCGAACCTCGCCCGCATGGCATTTCCGGGATTGCCGCATGACAGCGTGGTTGGCCAGCGACTCGGCTCCGACCGCGAGTACGAGATCATTGGTGTCGTCGGTGACGTCGCGCTCGATGTCTACGGCGCGCCCACCATGGTTCTCTACCGGCCCCATCGTCAGTTCGCCGGCAACCGCAACTGGGCATTGACACAGGTGGTCGCGACCGAACTCTCCGCGGAGGAACTGCTGAGCATGGTGCGCCGAGAGGTCGCGAGCCTCGATCCCGAGCTGGTGGTGCACCGGCCGGCGACGATGGCGGCGGTCGTGAGCCGCGGTACCAGCCGCGAGCGATTCGCGCTCGTGCTGATGGGCGCATTCGCGGCGACCGCGTTGGCACTGGCCGCTCTTGGTCTCTACGGTGTGCTGGCCTACACCGTGCGCCAGCGTTCGACTGAAATTGGCATCCGGGTGGCCCTCGGCGCCACCAGTGCGCAGGTCCGCGCACTCGTCTTCCGGCAGGCGGCCGGGGTCGTCTGCCTTGGCCTGGTGGCAGGGCTCTGCGGCGCGCTGGTGCTGGGCCGCTGGATTGAAGCCCTGGCATTCGGGATTGCGCCGTCGGATCCCCGCATCCTGGCCGCCAGCGCGGTGGTTCTCGGGGTGGTAGCGGTGTTGGCGGCCTGGCTGCCTGCGCAACGCGCGGCGAGCGTTGAGCCACGCACCGCCATCCAGAATGGCACCTAGCGGCTGTGTGTCGCGGTCGGAGGATGATCGCGCCCCCGGTTATTGCCGCATCACCTGTCTGATGCGGGCGAGCGCATCTGGCAGGGACTGGCCCTCTTCCACCGCGAAACCGCCGGAACGGGCCGCGAGGCCGCGCAGGCTCTCGCGCGTCGCGCGCCAGTGCTCCGGCCACGTCATCCGGTCCAGGGTCGAGTCCACCCATAACCGGGGATCGAGTGCAAAGACGGTGGCCGAAGACCCGACTGGAAGGACCGGCGGCGGCCCACCGCCGTAGCCGTTGCTGATGTAGACCAGGCCGGTTGCACGATCGCGGCTCCGCTCCCGGCCAGCGCCGTGGCGGCAAGCAGGAACACACCAGCGGCAAGTCCGATCGACCTGGTCATGCGAGGTTGGACGCCGGCAGCTCACCCCTGGCCGGTGCGTGACCGGCTCGCGGCCGACGACGGTTCCCTTGAGACGAACCTCGGCACGGTCAGTGGCCCAAGCCAGATCAAGAATGGACAAATCGCAGTCGGTCGGCCGTGGGTGGACGACAGGGATGCTGCCACCTGGCATACACTTCCGCCTCGGAGGACGCACGATGGATGAAGTGGCCCGAACCCTCAGGAACCTCGCGCGCGCTCCTCGCTTCTGCGCCGTGGTGGTCATTCCGCTCGCGCTCGCCATCGGCGGGGGCGCGGCGCTCTTCAGCCTCTTCGACGCGGTCGTGTTGCGTCGATTGCCGGTCCGCGACGCCTCACAACTGGTGGCGGTTTTCCCGACCAACGGTCAAGCGCTGTTCGGGATCCCCATGCCAACCATGCGCGCTTTCGTCGAGGCGCAGTCGCATCTTGATGGCGTCTGCGGCGTCTCGCAAGGCTCGGCAATCGCGGTGGAGATCAACGGCGCGACGACGCTCCGTCCCATTGAGGCCGTCACGGGAGAGTGCGCGCGCGTGCTGGGAATCACGCCGGCGATCGGCCGGCTGATCGCCAACACGGATGCGCCGTTGATCGGCAACTCGGCGCCGGTAATCGCGATCAGCTATCGCCTGTGGCAACGCGAGTTGGGCGGCACACCGGACGTTCTCGGCCAGACCCTGCGCGTTGGCGGACAGCCACTGACGATCATCGGCGTCCTGCCGGAGTCCTATGGCGGCCTGAACGCGGACGAGATCCCGGACGTCTCGCTGCCGCTCGGCACCATGTGGGGGGTGCGCGGAGGCCGGGTGCTGGCCCTGCACATGGTGGGGCGCCTTCGTGATGGCGTCACGATTGATGACGCGCGCGCGCCGCTGCGGGCGGCATGGGCCGCCGCCTGGCAGGCCACCAACGGCGGCGCCGCCAGTGCCGCCGCCAACCGGGCGGGCTTGCCCGAGAACTTCCGCGTCGATGCTCTCGCCCGCGGCTTCTCGCAACTGCGCGGTCGATTCGCACAGCCCCTGACGATCGCCGCCTCGCTGGCGGCCCTGTTGATCGTGCTGGCGTGCATCAATGCCGGGGCGTTAATGCTGTCACGCCTCGTCGGCCGCGAACGTCAGGTCGCCGTGCAACTGGCGCTCGGCGCCACGCGCGGCCGGATGACCGCCGGCATCATCGTCGAAAGCATCGCGCTCTCGGTGCTCGCCGCCGGTGCGGCTCTGCCCATCGCCTGGTGGGCCAGCCAACTGGTGGCCGCTGTGGCGTGGACCGGCAGCCGGCCCCTGACCATGACGGTCACGCCGACGGCCGCCACGTATGCCGCCATCGCGGCGACGGCACTGCTCGCCGGGGTGGTCATCAGCGTGGCGCCGGTGCTGGCCGTCCTGTCACGTTCCTTCGACCTGAAGGGGTCAAGCGCCGGCAGTGTGTTTGGCACCACAAGCGTCTGGCGGCGCGCGCTGGTCGCGGGCCAGGTGGCGGTGTCGTTCGCGCTGCTGTTCAGCGCGGCGCTGTTCGTGGCGAACCTCACGAGGCTGCAAGGCAAGAGCCTCGGCTACCCCTCAGAGACCCTGCGCTGGAGCCGGCTCGAACTCACCTTTGGCGCGCCGCGCTCGTACGGCTTCGACACCTACGCGCGGGCAGTCATCGAACGGACGGCCCAATTGCCGGGTGTCGAGAGCGTGGCGCTGGCCGTGGGCTTCCCAACGACCGACCTTCGCCAAACCACGGCGCAGTTTCCGATCGAGCCGATCGGCGCCGGGTCCAGTTCCTCGGGCGCGCAAGGCATGATGGACCGTATCTCGCCAGGGTTCTTTCGCACGACGGGAGTCCCGCTGCGCGCCGGCCGGGAATTCGAGTGGGGCGACTCCGCAACGGCGCCGCCGGTCGCGATCATCACGC
>JBFWUK010000054.1:0-17400 GCA_050247355.1 Vicinamibacterales bacterium
GCCATGGCGTGCGGCGTGCCGGTCGTCCAGCCCAACCACGGCGCGTTCACTGAGGTGATTGGCCGCACCGGCGGCGGCGTGCTGGCGGCGTCCGAATCAGGTGCCGACGTGGCCGATGCGCTGTACGACCTGTGGCGCGACCCCGCGCGCGCGGCTGAGCTGGGGCGCCGCGGCGCCGCCGGCGTTCGCGCGCACTACACCACCGATCACATGGCCCACGCGGTGCTGGAGGCGTACGAGTCGGCCATCTCCGGCTGAAGCCGGATGCTACTCTGTCAGCTCATGCTCGAAGCCGCTGACCTGTCGAAGTCGTATCCCTCGCCCGCCGGCGACCTGGTCGTCCTACGGAACGTCTCGCTGTCGCTGTCGCCGGGCGATTCCGCGTGCGTGATGGGCCCCTCCGGCTCGGGCAAGAGCACGCTGCTCTACATCCTGGGCGGGCTGGAGCCGCCGACGTCGGGCACCGTGCGATTGGATGGCCAGGACCCCTACGCTCTCAAGCCCGAGGCGCTAGCCGCCTTCCGCAACCGCGAGATCGGCTTCGTGCTGCAGGACCACTGCCTGCTGCCGCAGTGCACGGTGCTCGAGAACGTGCTGGTGCCGACGCTGGTCGGCCAGGCCGACAAGGACGCGCCGGAACGGGCGCGCACGCTGCTGGCGCAGGTAGGCCTGTCAGAGCGCCTGGATCACCTGCCCTCGGCGCTCTCGGGCGGCGAGAAACAACGCGCCGCCATTGCCCGCGCGCTGATCCGGCAACCGCGCCTGCTGCTGTGCGACGAACCGACCGGCAATCTCGACGCCGAGACCGCCCACCTCGTGGCCGACCTGATCCTCCGCCTGCACACCCAGCAACACACCATGCTGCTGGTAGTGACGCACAGCGAAACGCTGGGCGCCCGCTTCGAGAAGCGCTGGTCGATGAACCGCGGCACACTCACGGTGTAGCCATGCTGACCAGAGCCAGCCTGCGCTTCTATGCCGCGACCCACGTGATGGTGGTGCTCGGCGTGGCCGTGGCGGTCGCCGTGCTCGCCGGGGCATTGCTGGTCGGCGCCTCGGTGCGTGAAAGCCTCAAGCAGATCGCGCTCGGCCGCCTCGGCGCCACCGACGTCGTCATCACCTCGCCGACGTTCTTCCGGACCGCGCTGGCGGATGCGCTGATGACCCGCTCCACGCAGCCGCAGCAAACCCCGCTCGGCAACCGCGTCGATCCCTATCGCGTGCTGCGATCGGCCGCCCCGCTCGTGGTGTTCGGCGGCGCCGTCGTCCACGACGAATCGCGGCGCACCGCCGGCACGGTGATGGCCTACGGCATCGACGAACGCTTCGGGCGGTTCCACGGCATCGAGGGCTTCGACGTCACCGGACGCGAGGCGCTGATCAGCGCCGCCCTGGCACAAGAGGTTGGCGCCGCCGCCGGCGACTCGCTGACGTTGCGGGTCGCGAAGCCATCCGACATTCCGCTGTCGTCGCTGCAGGGCCGCCGCGAAACCACGGGGGAACGCATCCGCGTCACGGTGGCGCGGGTGTTGGACGATGCGTCGCTGGGCGAGTTTTCGCTGGCACCGGCGCAGGGGGCGGTGTTTGCGATCTATGTGCCAATGGGCCGCCTGCAGCGCGACCTGGGCCTGGGCGACCGCGCCAACACGATTCTGCTGTCGCTGTCCGGCACGGCCGATGTCGATCCTGCCAGGCTGATCAGCGAACTGATCACGCCGGTCGCCGCGCTCGACGACCTCGGCCTGCGGGTGCGGAGTCTTCCCAGTGGGTCGTCGCCGGCGACGGCGCCGTCGATCACCGTGGTCGAAACGCGGGCCGGACTCCTCACCGACGACCTGGTTACGACCATCGAAGACCTGGCCGCAAGCGATCGGCGGCGGATGGTGCCGGCGCTGACGTATGTCGCCAATGCCATCCGCATCGGCGATCGCGCAGTGCCGTACTCGACCGTGTCGGCGGTGGACCTGGATGGCTACAACAGGTTGGCGGGAACGGTGGGACCCAGCGAGCCAGGCAACCCTAAAGGGTTGCCTCCACAAAACGGAACAGACCCGACAGGTGGAGGCAACCCTTCAGGGTTGCCTGATGCCGGCACGCCGGCCTTCTCCAACCACCCGCCGATCTGGCTGAACGAGTGGGCCGCACAGGACCTGCAGGCGCGCATCGGCGACGCGGTCACGCTCGACTACTTCCTGTGGTCGGACGCCGACGGCATGACCACGTCGAGCGCGACATTCACACTGGTTGGCATCACGCCGATGGCCGGTATCGGCGGTGATCCCACGCTGACCCCCGACTACCCAGGAATCAGCGACGCCGCCGACATGACGTCGTGGGACCCGCCGTTCCCGGTGGAGTTGAAGCGCATCCGCACGCAGGACGAAGACTACTGGGACCGCTACCGCGCGGCGCCCAAGGCGATCATCTCCATGGCCGAGGGGCAGCGGCTCTGGGGATCCCGGTACGGCAGTGTGTCTTCGGTTCGCCTGTCGGGCAACCAGCCGGTGGCGCCGCAAAGCGTCCCGCCGGCCGCCGCCGGCTTCACCGCCCGCGCCGTGCGCAGCGAAGCATTGTCAGCGGCCCAGGGCACGACCGACTTCGGCGAGTACTTCCTCTACTTCAGCTTCTTCCTGGTGGTCTCGGCGCTGCTGCTGGCATACCTGTTCTTCGCGGTCGGTCTTGAACAGCGCACGCGCGAGGTCGGGCTGCTGGCCACCGTCGGCTTCGCGCCCGCGGCCATCCGCGCCGCCTTCGTCCGCGAAGGCGCGGTGCTGGCCGCCGCCGGCGCGGTCATCGGCATCGGCGCCGCCATTGGCTACGCCGCCATCATCATGTACGGGCTGCGCACGTGGTGGGTCGGCGCGGTCGGCACGACGCGGCTGACCCTGCACGTGGCGCCGCAGTGGCTCGCGATTGGCGCGATTGGCGCCCTGGCTGCCGGCGTGCTCGCCATCTGGATCGGCGTGCGGCAAATGAGCCGGCGCTCGGCCCGGTCGCTGCTGAAGGGGGAGGCTGGGGCGGATAGGGCGGGTGGGGCGGGTAGGGCGGGTGGGGTGGCGATCGCATTCGCGCTGCTCGGCGTTGCGCTCATCATCGCTGCCACCTCCGGGGCGCTCAACCCCACCGCCGGCTTCTTCGGCGCCGGCGGCGCCTGGCTGGTGGCTGGACTGACCGGCGCCTCGGCATGGCTGCGGCGGCGGCGGCCTTCCCGGCCGCTCACACGCGGCCTGACCGGCATGTCGCAACTGGGCTTCAGGCACACCGCCGTACACCCAAGCCGCTCGGTGCTCAGCCTGGCATTGATCGCCTTCGCGTGTTTCGTGCTGGTCAGCGTCGGCGCCTTCCGCAAGCAGCCGGCAGCCGGCGGCGACAAGGCCTCGGGTACCGGCGGCTTCATGCTGATGGCGGAGTCGGTGGCGCCGCTGATGTACGACCCCAACACCGCCGAGGGCCGCAGCGGGCTGGCCTTCGAAAGCAACGATCCCATTCTCGCCGGCGCGCAGGTCACGCGCTTCCGGCTCAGGCCCGGCGACGAGACCAGCTGCCTCACGCTCTACCGTCCGACCAACCCGCGCATCATCGCGCCCGGTCCGGGTTTCACCGGCGATGCGCGATTCTCGTTCGCGGCGTCGATGGCCACAACCCCGGAAGAACAAGCCAATCCGTGGACGCTCCTGGGGCGCACGTTCGACGACGGTGCGATCGCGGCGGTTGCCGATCAAACCACGTTGATGTACGTGCTGCACCTTGGCATCGGCGACGACTTCGAGTTCACACCCGAAGGCCAGCCGCCGGTGCGCCTGCGCATTGTCGGGGCGCTGGCCGACAGTGTGCTGCAATCGGAGTTGATCATCGGCGAGGCCGACTTCGTGCGCCTGTTCCCGCGCCACGAGGGCTACCGCCTGTGGATGATCGACACCGCCCCGGCCAACGCCGCCGCGGTGACGTCTCATCTCGAGGATCGGCTGTCGGACTACGGCCTGGACGTGACCAACACGCTCGACCGGTGGGCGTCGTATCACCAGGTCGAGAACACCTACCTGGCGACGTTCCAGGCGTTGGGTTCGCTCGGGCTGCTGCTCGGCACCGTCGGACTGGGCGCCGTGCTGGCGCGCAACGTGCTCGAGCGCCGGCGGGATCTCGGCTTGCTGAGCGCGGTCGGGTTCACGCCCGCCAACGTTCGCAGCATGGTGTTGTCGGAAGGACTGGCGTTGGTGGTGGCCGGAACGTTGCTGGGTGCCACCTGCGCCATCGTGGCGGTCTGGCCGGCCGTCCAGGAACGGGCGCAGGCCGTGCCGATCGGCAGCCTGTCGATGCTGTTGAGCGCCGTCGTCGCCACCGGTGTGGTGTCGTCGTTATTTGCCGTCAGGCTCGCAACCGCCACGTCCGTTGTGCAGGCGATTAAGGGTGAATGAAACTGGTGCTGGGGTGCTGGGGTGCTGGGGTGCTGATGTGCTGAAGTGCTGGGGTGCTATTGCCGTCGTCGTCGCGTTGTCGTCTGCCGGTCTGGCGCAAGGGCCCGGGTGGTCGCAGTGGCGCGGGCCGGCGCGCGACGGGGTGGCCTCGTCGTTCACGGTTCCTGCCGCGTGGCCGGCGCAGCTTACCAGGCGGTGGCAGGCGCCGGTCGGGTTGGGCCATGCCTCGCCGGTAGTCGCCGGCAACCGGGTCGTCATCCACACGCGGCAGGGCAATCGCGAGATCGTCTCGGCGTACGACCTCCAGTCGGGCAAGCAGCTCTGGCAGGACGGCGTCGACGCGCCGTACACGATGAACCAGGCCGCGCTCGGCCACGGCCCTGGACCCAAGTCGACGCCGGCGGTGGCCGACGGCCGCGTCTTCACGCTTGGCATCAGCGGCATCTTCTCGGCGCACGATCTGGCGACCGGCAAGCTGCTGTGGCGGAAGGACGCGCCGCCCTCGCCGCCCGAGTTCGGCACGGCGACCTCGCCGATTGTCGACGGCGCCAGCGTCATTGTCTTTCTCGGTGGCGCCCGTGGCGGCGCCTTGACGGCCAGCGACGCGGCAACCGGCACGGTCAAGTGGCGCTGGTCGGGCGACGGCCCCGGTTATTCCTCGCCGGTCATCGCCACGCTCGGCGGCACGCGCCAGGTGATCACGCAGTCGCAGAACAAGCTGGTCGGCGTCGACGCGGGTAACGGGCAGCTGCTGTGGGAGGCCGCCCTCAAGACGCCGTACGAACAGAACTCGGTCACGCCGCTGGTGCTCGGCGACGTGGTGATCTCCGCCGGCCTCGAGAATCCGACGACGGCCTATCGTGTGGCGAAGAGCGGCGCGAGATGGACCGTGACGCCGGCGTGGCAGAACGAGCAGGTGTCGATGTATATGAGCACGCCGGCCGTGGCCGGCAACGCCATCTACGGGCTATCGAACAAGAACCGCGGGCAGTTCTTCGCCCTCGACGCGGCAACCGGCAAGACGTTGTGGACCTCGCGCGGCCGCGAGGCCGAGAACGCCTCGATCGTGCGCGCCGGGGATCACCTGTTGATGGCGACCACCAACAGCGAACTGATTGTCGCGAAAGCAAACCCGGCGCGATTCGAGGAAGTGAAGCGCTACACGCTGGCCGATTCGGCGATGTGGGCCCATCCCGCCTTCGCGGGACGGACCATCATCGTCAAGGACGTGAACAACCTGATCGTCTGGAGCTTCTGACGCGTACTGATGCGGTGGAGGCAACCCTTCAGGGTTGCCTATTTGCCCTTACGGCGATCGCCAATCGCCCAGAGATACGACGAGGTGCGCATGAACAGCTGCCCCTCCGACACCGCCACCGTGCTGAGGCAGTACGGCGCGCAATCGTTGAGCAATCGGTTCGACGACAGGATCTCGAACTTCGGACCGGCGCGATACACCGTTGTCAGCCCTTCCTCTTCCGTCGTCACGTAGATCTTGCCGTCGGCGAGAATCGGCGAGGCGCTGTAGGTGCCCGAGGGCAGCCGCACCGGGCCGTAGACGGTCTCGCCGGTCTTCACATCCAGCGCGAAGGCCACGCCGGTGTCGCGCACGACATAGAGCAGCTTGCCGTCGCTGACCGGCGTCGGCACATCGGGCCCCTGCGCGAACTGCCACACCACGTGGCTCTTTGCCACGTCACCGCTCCCACCAGGCTTCATCGCCGTCAGCGGGTTCACGCGCGTCGGCGCGATGATCAGGTCGTTGACGATGGTCGGCGAGGCGACAATGCGGTAGGCGCCGTTGCGATCGGGGTTGAGCACGTCGGCGCGCCAGTACTCCTTGCCGGTGGCGGGATCGTGGCCTGACACCACGTCGCCGCCGGTGATGATCAACTCGGCGCGGCCGTTGGCTTCAATCCACGCCGGCGTGATGTAGGCATCGGGCGACTCGCGCACCGCCGGGTTCGGACGTTCAACGCGCCAGATGGTCTTGCCCGTCAGCTTGTCGATCTTGAGGATGTACGACGGGTCGTCGGTCTTCATGCCGTGCAGCACGGGCACGTACAGCGCGTCGCCCTTCAGCAGCGGCGACGAGGCGTAGCCCCAGTTCAGACCGAACTTGCCGTAGTCGGCCTGGATGTTCCGCGCCCAGATCTCCTTGCCGGCGAAGTCGAACGCCTTGAGCACGCCAAGGCCCGTCATCACCCACACGTACTTGCCGTCGGTGACCGGCGACGGCGACGACATGTTCTGCTTGCGCTCCATGTGATTGGAGTCGGTGATCAGGCGCTTCCAGTTGACCGACTGCTTGTTGCGATCGATCGACCACAACTCGAGCACGCCGCTGTTGGTGGCGGTGGCGACGTTGAGGAAGATGGTCTCGCCCCAGATGATCGGGGTCGAACCGCTGTAGGCCGGCAGCGGCAGCTTCCACGCGATGTTCTTGGTGTCGATGTTGGCGCAAACGGTGGGAACAATCGGCCGCCCCTCGAAGTTGCCGCCGCCAGGGCGCTGACCGCCGCGACCCGGACGCTGCGCCACCTCGACGGTGGCGTCGTCAGTCGCGAACGGTCCGCCGGGACCGGCATCGCCGGTGGCGGGCCGGTCGGCGCACGTCGCGCTCCATGTGTCGGGCAGCCCCTTTTCGGTGCTGACGCCGTCGTGGGTCGGGCCACGCCAGTGCGGCCAGTGCTGGGCCAGCCCGGCGGTATTAGCGGCCACAAGAAGAACGGTCACCAGACCCAGGACGTTTCGCATAGAACCTCGTTTACCCAATACAGACCTGTCGGCTCGAGCGTTTACGGTGCCGGCCGGTAGTACAGGACCATGCCGGCGCCGGCGGCGGCCATCAGCACGCCGACGAAGAACATCGGGCTGGGCGCGGCTTTCGGCGGGTGCATGATCATGGTGGACATCACGTTGATCAGTGGCGCGCCGCCAAAGACCAGCGGCATGACGATGGTGGGCGTGCCGCCGTTCCGGAAGGCGTAGGTGATGCACACGGCGCCGAGCGCGCCGAGCGCCCCGGCAATGGTGGCGGTCGCAGTACCGGTGAAGGTGAAATTGCGCCACTCCCCTTGCTGCGTCAGGGCGGCGGCCGGCACCAGTACCGCAATCAGGAAGTAGGCCACGCCCACGCACAGCATGGCGCGCATCGGGTTGCCCAACTCGGTCTGCCCGCGATGCAGCGACGCTCCGTACAAACCCCACGACATGGCCGCGCTTGCGGCCAACGCTATCCACATACTGACTCTCCTTTTCGACTGCCGACCGATTCTGCCACGTCAGAACCGCAGGCGCGCGCCCAATTGAACCTGGCGCGCCGACGTGACGGTGTTACGGATGCGGCCGAAGCTGCCAAGCGGCGCCTCGCCATCGGCGGCGCCGGCAAAGACCGTCAGGTTGGGAATGCCGAAGTTGGCGCGGTTGAACACGTTGAAGACCTCGAGACGCAATTCGAGCCGGCGCGCGCCGCCGAGCCTGGTGTCCTTGGTCAGCGCCAGGTCAACCACCTTGAGATCGGGGCCGCGGAAGTCGCCACGGCCGGTGTTGCCGAACGTGCCGGCTGGCTGCAGCGCAAAGGCCAGCGGATTGAACCACTGCGCCGGGTTACCGGCGACCGCGTTGCCGGCGTCGAAGCCCGGGGCGTAGCTGGGGCGGTCGCGGCCAATGCCCGGTCCCAGCGACGGCTGCCACAGCGAGCGGGAACGGTTGTTCTGCACGAACACGGTCAGCGGATAGCCGCTGCGATAGGTGCCGATGGCCGAGACCCGCCACCCGGCCAGCACGGCGCCGGCCGGCCCGGTCAGGCTGCGCCCCCAGGGAATGTCCCACGTCGCGTTCGCCACCAGGTTGTGCGTGATATCGAAGTCCGAGGGCCCGCGGTTGTAGTCGGCGATGTACTCCGGAAACGCCGTCGTCGTGCCGTTGGTGGCATCCGAGAAGAACGTCGACGCCTGCGTGGTGTCCTGCGCGTCCGACCAGGTGTACGACGTCTGGAACGACCAGCCATTCGCGAACCGGCGGCGGACGTCGACGATCAGCGCCTTGTACCAGGAGTCGCCATCCGCGGTCTTCGCCTCGATGGTGGTCCAGGCGGTGTTCTGGCGCGGCGCACCGGCCGGGAAGAACGGACGGCCATCGCTGCCGGTGACCGGCACCGCGGTGTTGAGATCGTTACTGCGGAGCAGGTCGTAGCCGCGCGAGCCCGCATAGCCCAGCGTCACGGCGACCTGGCCGGGCAGTTCGCGCTGCACGTTGGCGTTCCAGATGTGCACGGACGGCGTGACGTAGTCCCATTGCATGGGGCGAATCGACAGGCCCGACGCGCGCTGGAACGGCGGGTTCGGAAAGGTCGGCGCCTGGTAGACCACGCGCGGCGTGTCGGGCGGATTGGTCACTGTGACGATCAGGTTCTGCGAGCTGTTGGTGGAGTAGTAGAGGCCGTAGCCGGCGCGGACGGCCGTGCGGCCGTCGCCGGTCACGTCCCACGACAGCCCCAGGCGCGGCGAGAAGTTGTTGTAGTCGGCGCCTTCATACAAGCGTCCCAGCGTAGCCGTGCGATCGGTCAGGCTGACCAGGGCCGAATCGTGCCCGCCCGCATCGATCGGCATGGTCATGAACTCGTAGCGCAGGCCGGCCGTCACGGTCAGGCGATCGTGCGCGTGGTACTCGTCCTGCACGTAGCCGCCGGCCAGCCAGAATGGCCACTCGCGCTGGAAGTTCGCCACCGGCGTCAGGCCGATGAAGCTGGTGGCGCGGTTCTCCATCAACGCGCGCAAATTGGCGAACGAATAGGTGCCGAGGCTAAATGTCGGGTTGACCATGTCCTGTTGATAGCGCTCGGCGAGCGCGCCGGTGCGGACCAGGTGCCGGCCGCGGGTCCACACGAAATCGGCGGACAGGCTGCTGACCTGCTGCAGGAAGCGGACATCCACTGAAGCCTGCGTGCCGAAGCGCTGCAGGCCGCCGACGTCGATGTTGCCCATGAACGCGCGGCCGGGCACGAACGCCGGCAACGTGGTGTTGGCTTCGACCGACTGGCCGACGCGGGTGCGGCTGTAGCCGCCGCGGAAGGTGGCCAGCAGGTTCGAGGTATAGGCTTGCTTCAGTTCCGCGGTGAAGAACTGGTTGCGCGACACGAACGCGCGCGGGAACTGCGGGTAATCAAGCGGCAACCGCTGATCGGCGTCGTCCAGGGTGTAGCGTGCGAAGAACTGATTGCCCGGCGACAGGTTGTAGTCGACCCGGCCTTGCAGGAAGTCCTGGTCAATGCGCTGATCGAACTGGAAGCTGTGCAGGGCCGTGCCGTCGCCCAGGCTCGCGCCGTTCGGCGCCGGATAGGCGTTGAGATACGGTGCGACGGCGGGGTGCACGCCGACGTTGATGAACTGCCCGGGGGCGGCCGGGTTGGGCAGCAGGCCGAGCCGGGCGTTGGCGTCGGGCACTGCCGACGTGATGGTGCGGCCGAGATTCTCGCGCAGGCCTTCGTAGCCGGCGAAGTAGAACAGCTTATCCTCGGCCAGGGGCCCGCCGGCGGTGACGCCGAACTGGTTGCGCGTGAACGACGGCTTGCCGGCGACATCGAAATAGTTACGCGCGTCGAGCGCGTCGTTGCGGTGGAACTCGTAGGCCGTACCGCTCGACCGGTTACTGCCCGACTTGGTGATGACGTTCACCTGCCCGCCGCTCATGCGGCCGAACTCGGCGCCATAGGCGTTGGTCTCGACGCGGAACTCCTGCACCGTCTCGGTCCCGAGCGCGGTCCCTGCCGCGCTGCCGGCCGGGCCGTTGGTCATGTCGTTCAACAGAGTGCCGTCGAGCAGGTACACATTAGCGCGCGGATCCTGGCCGTTGACGGCCATGCCGAGACCATGCGCCACCACCGAACCACCGTCGCGATGCGGATACGGAGTGACGCCGGGCTGCAGGAACGCCAGGTCGGTGTAGTTGCGGCCATTGAGCGGCAGTTGCTCGATCGCCCGTTCGTCCACCAGGTAGCTGAGGTCGCCGGTCCGCGTGTTCACCGCCGGCGCCGCTGCCACCACGCTCACCGACTCGGCCAGGGTGCCGACCTCGAGCGTGAACTCAACGGTGACCGCCTCGCCTACCGTCAGGGCCACGCCCTGCCGGACGACGGCCTTGAAGCCGGCGAGTTCGGCGCGCACGTCGTAGGCGCCCACCGGCAACGCGGCCATCACGTAGCGGCCATCGGGGCCGGTGACGGTGGCGCGTTCGACGCCGCGCTCGAGGTGCCGGGCGGCGATCGTGACGCCGGGCAGAACCCCGCCACTGGTGTCGACGGCGCGGCCGGTCAGGGTGCCCGAGGTCTGGGCCGCGGCGGTCAACGCCGGCGCGACCACGAGCGTAAGAACAAGGACGACAACACGCACGATAATCAGCTCCCGTCTCGTATACTACGCGCGGCTGACGCGTGGCATGTCGCCGCTTGTCCCTATGATTAGCACGCCCCATTTAGACGCATGTCCACCACCACCGGTCTCAAGCTGACTCCCCTGCAGTGGCTGATTTGCGGCATTGCCGCGCTCGGCTTTGCCTTCGACATCTACGAGATCCTGATGGCGCCGCTGGTCGTGGGGCCCGCCATTGGCGAGCTGACCGGCGCCCGTCCCGGGACACCCGACTTCAATTTCTGGGTCGGCATGTTCTTCTGGGTACCGGCGCTCGTCGGCGGCGCCTTTGGCCTGCTCGGCGGCTACCTGACCGATCGGTTCGGGCGCCGGCGGGTGCTGGTGTGGAGCATCCTGATCTACGCCTTCTCGGCCTTCGCGGCCGGCATGTCGACCAACATCTGGATGCTCCTGTTCTTCCGTTCGACGACCTACATCGGCGTGTTCGTCGAGTTCGTCGCCGCGGTGGCGTGGATTGCGGAGATCTTCCCGGACGCCAAGCAGCGCGAAGCCGCGCTCGGCTATACGCAGGCCTTCTCGTCGATCGGCGGCATCATGGTCACCGGCGCCTATGCGATCGCGGTGACCTACGCGCAGTCGTTCCCGGAGATTCACGGCGGCCACGCGCCGTGGCGCTACACCCTGATCTCGGGCGTCATTCCGGCGCTGCCGTTGATCCTGATCCGGCCGTTCCTGCCGGAATCGCCGGCCTGGGAAGCCAAGCGGGCGGCCGGCACGCTGCGGCGGCCGTCGATCGCGCAGCTGTTCACGCCTGAACTGCGCCGCACCACCATCGTCACCACGCTGATGTTCGCGTTTGCCTACGGGGCGGCGTTCGGCGCCATCCAGCAGATGCCGCGCATCGTGCCCGGCCTCGAGGAAGTGCGCGTGCTCGCCGTGCCGCAGCAGCAGCAGACCGCCAGCCTGGTGCAGGCTTACCAGGAATTCGGCGGCCTGGCCGGACGCTTCCTGCTGGCCTTCCTCGCGCTGCGGATTCTGTCGCGCCAGAAGCTGATTCGGACGTTCCAAATCCCCGGGCTGATCATCATCCCGTTCGTCTTCTACTACGCCGCCACCAACAGCCTCGAGTTAACCAAGTGGGGCATGTTCGCCGCCGGCGTCTTCACGGTCGGCCAGTTGAGTTTCTGGGGCAACTACCTGCCACGCGTCTACCCCACCCACCTGCGCGGCACGGGTGAGGGCTTCGCGGCCAACATCGGCGGCCGCATGATCGGCACCGGCTTCGCGTTCGTGACGACGCAACTCGTGAACGTGGTGCCGGGTGCCACGCCGTCGGCGCGGCTCGCCTTCGCCGCCACCATCACGGTCACGTTCGTCTACGCGGCCGGGCTCATCACCAGCTTCTTCCTGCCGGAACCGAAGGGCGAGGAACTCCCGGAGTGACATCCACCGTCATGACACTCGCCCGCATCACGCTCGCTTTGATCGTGGCGGCGGTTGCCGCCACGCCGGCCCAGCAGCGTCCTGAACTGTCGGCCGCGGTCCGCGCCTATGTCAAGACCGAAGCGCCGGTCATTGCCCTCACCCACGTCCGCGTGATCGATGGCACCGGCGCGGCGCCGCGCGAGGATCAGACGCTGGTGATTCGCGACGGCAACATTGCCGCCCTGGGCGACTTCGGACGAGTGGCGGTTCCCGACGGGGCGACCGTCATCGACCTCACCGGCAAAAGCGTCATCCCCGGCCTCGTGATGGTGCACGAGCATCTCTACTACCCGAACGGTCCCGGCGTGTATGGCCAGTTGGGCGAGAGCTTCTCCCGGCTGTATCTCTCGGGCGGCGTCACCACCATGCGCACCGGCGGCAACGTCAACGGGTTCATGGATCTCAACATGGCGAAGCTGGTCGAACGCGGCCAGAAGCCGGGGCCTGCCATCGACGCCACCGCGCCCTACCTGAACGGACCGAACACCTTCATCCAAATGCGCACGCTGAAGGGACCGGAAGACTCGCGGCGGCAGGTCCAGTACTGGACCGACGAGGGCGCGACGTCGCTCAAGCTCTACATGCAGATCTCGCGCGGCGAGCTGGCGGCGGCCGTCAACGAAGCACACCGGCGCGGCATCAAGGTCACGGGGCACCT
The DNA here is from genome assembly GCA_050247355.1 of Vicinamibacterales bacterium. Classification (GTDB taxonomy): domain Bacteria; phylum Acidobacteriota; class Vicinamibacteria; order Vicinamibacterales; family UBA2999; genus 12-FULL-67-14b. The sequence continues at coordinate 12,930 of JBFWUK010000054.1, forward strand.
GTGCTCGGTGACCTACGCCGAGGCGGCCGGCCTCGGCATCGACAACCTCGAGCACGGCTTCTTCGCCGCCACCGATTTCGTGGCCGGCAAGAAGCCGGATGTCTGCCCGGGCCAGGGCGTGGGACAGAAATCGATTGCCGCGCTCGACGAGAACGGCGCGCCGTTCAAGGCGCTGGTCAAGACGCTGATCGATCGCAACGTCGCGCTGACCTCCACGCTGACGGTGTTCGAGACGTTCACGCCGGGGCGGCCGAAGCCGCCCGGCATTGAGGTGCTGACGCCGCAACTGCGGGAGCAGTTCGAGCAGAACTACGCGCGGACGGCGCAGAACAAGGACTCCATCTACACCACGCTGTTTCCCAAGGGCATGGCACTCGAGCGGGCGTTTGCCAAGGCGGGCGGGCTGTTGATTGCCGGTACCGATCCCACGGGCGGCGGCGGCGTCATTCCGGGGTTTGCCAACCAGCGGCAGGTCGAGCTGTTCGTCGATGCCGGCTTCACGCCGCTCGAGGCGATCTCCATGTCGACACTGAACGGCGCGAGGTACCTGGGGCGCGACGCACGGGTCGGCAGCCTCGTGGTCGGCAAGCAGGCGGACCTGGTCGTCATCAACGGCAACCCGGCGGCGATGATCGCCGACATCCGCAAGGTCGAGACGGTGTTCAAGCAAGGCGTCGGCTACGACCCCGCCAAGCTGATCGCCTCGGTGACCGGCAAGGCCGGCTTGTGGTAATCGTGGGTATGCGCCTCGTGCTTGCCGTGGCCCTGGCCGCCCTCATCGTCACCACCGGCGTGGCCTTCCAGTCGGCTCCTTCGCCGACCTCGCCGGCGATCGCCAAGGGCGTGGCGTTCCTTCGCGCCGAGTTGCCGAAGTGGCGCCACAACGGCGACGCCGCGCGCGCGCTGCTCGAGGCGGCCGCCCGTGGTTACGACGTGGGCAGTTCGCTGGACGAAACGCTCAACTTCCTGAAGCAGCCGGCCGGATGGGACCAGAACAAGACGCCGGGTGGCTTCAACAACCAGCGGCTGGCGCGCCTGCAGTTCGCCAGCGCCCTGGCGGTTGCCGAACGGCATGGCCGGGCCGCCAGCACCGACCTGGAGGCGGCCGCGAAGTTACTGGTCGCCGATCAGGACGCCAACGGCTCGTGGCCCCTGGACGAATCGCAGAGCCTGGGCTCCCCTGCCACCTACGGCACGATTCTCGCCACCTGGTCGGCGCGCACCTCGCTGATCGCCTCGGGCATGCAGCCAGACAACTTCACCATTGTCCAGGCCGACCGCTGGCTGCGCGGGCTGACGGTCGAGAGCGTGTTCGACGCCTCGTCGCTGCTGCTGGCGCTGGACCTCACGGGCGATGTCATGGCCGACGGCCTGCGGCGTAACGCCCTGAGCGTCGTGCGCACTGGCCAGGCGGCCAACGGCGGCTGGGGGCCGGACGCGACCACGCCGCCGCAGGTGTTCGACACCGCCCTCGCGGTGCTGGCCTTGAGCGCGCTCAACGTCGAGCCGCGCATCGCGCGCTCGACTTACCGGCCGGAGGAACTGCTCGAGGCGATTGCCAAGGGCAAGGCGTTCATCGAATCGCAGCAGCGGCCCGACGGCAGTTGGCCCGAGACGACACGCCCGGCGGGACAAGAAAGCTACACCGAGCGAATCTCAACCACCGGCTGGGCGCTGCTCGCATTGCTGGCAAAGTAGCGCCCGCCCCGACGCCGACAGACGCGATAGTATCGGTTCCACACGGAGGTCCGCATGCGACATTTGGTGATAGCCGCCTTCCTGGCGATCCCAACAGTGACCATGGCTCAACAGACGACGGCACCGCCCGCCGCTTCGCCGGCGGCGCCGAAGGCCCAGAAGATGGCGTCGGACGACGTCATGGCGCTCCTGGAGAAGGGGCAGGTGTTCTTCCTTGACGTTCGCGAGCCCAAGGAACTGGAAGAACTGGGCACGCTCGAGGGCTACGTCAACATCCCGCTGGGTCAGATTGAAAAACGACTCGCCGAGATCCCCAGGGACAAGGCCATTATCACCGCTTGAAACGGCGGTGGCCGGGCGGCCCGTGCGGCAGCCTTACTCGAATCCAAGGGATATACGGTGATGGCCTTCTGCGGCCTCAACGACTACAAAGGCAAGAAGACGAAGATCTTCCCGAAGGTCAAACCAGACCCGTGATCAGGCAAGCCAGGCGCGACTAGTTGGATTACTTCGTTCTCGCCGTCTTCCTGCTGGTCTATCTCGGCATGTTCCTGGGCGAGCTGCCGGGCCTGGCGCTCGACCGGACCGGCATCGCGCTGCTTGGCGCCATCGCGCTGGTGGCGTCGGGCCGGCTCTCGCTCGACGCGGCGTGGGCGGCGATCGATGTGCCGACGATCGCGCTGCTGTTGGGCCTGATGGTGGTGTCGGCGCAGTTCCGGCTGGGCGGCTTCTACACCGCCGTGACCCGCCGGCTTGGCGCCGGGGAACACGCCCCGGCCGGCCTGCTCGCACTGGTGGTGGCCACCGCGGGCGGTCTCTCCGCCATCCTCGCCAACGACATCGTCTGCCTGGCCATGGCCCCGGTGCTGGTGGACCTGTGCGCCAGGCGGCGGCTGGACCCGGTGCCTTACTTGCTGGCGCTGGCGTGCGCGTCGAACGTCGGCTCGGCCGCCACGCTGATCGGCAATCCCCAGAACATGCTGATCGGCGAAGTGCTGGACCTGCATTTCGCGCGCTACCTCTGGGACGCCGGCATTCCGGCGGCCATCGGCATGGGTGTGGTGTGGCTGGTGATTCGCGGCGTCTACCAATCGCGGTGGCAGCTCGAGACGCCGGTGCCGAGGGTCGACGGCGCGCCCTACGACCACTGGCAGACCATGAAAGGCTGTGCCGTGGTGGTGGCGGTCATGGCGGCATTCCTGTTCACGGGGTGGCCGCGGGAGCTGGTTGCGCTGGCCGCGGCCGGCGCGCTGCTGATGTCGCGGCGAATGGCCTCGCGCGACATGCTCGGCCTCGTCGACTGGCAGTTGCTGGTGCTGTTTGCGGGCCTGTTCATCGTCAACGCCGCCATGGCTCAATCGGGCCACCTCGCCACGGCGTTCGACACGCTGCGGGCCTCGGGGTTCGATGTGGCGCAACCGGCCACGCTGTTCGGGGTCACGGTGCTGGTGTCGAACCTGGTCTCGAATGTGCCGGCGGTGATGTTGTTGCTGCCCGCTGCCACGCACGAACTGGCGGGACCGATCCTGGCGCTGGCCTCGACGCTGGCCGGCAACCTGCTGATCGTCGGCAGCATCGCCAACCTCATCGTGGTCGACCAGGCGCGCCGGCTGGGCGTTGACATCAACTGGCGCGCGCACCTGCGCGTCGGCATGCCGGTGACGCTGGCCACCCTGGCGGTCGCGGCGATCTGGCTCTGGGTGGCGGCGTAGCCGCGAAGCGGCCCATCCGGATCCTAGCGATCCCGCAGAGCTTTCAGGCCTCGCGCCACTAACACATCCGGGATCGCGTCGGGGGCTGCGATGCGCCCGATCAGCGACGCGGCCGCGGCGCGATCGCCCGACGCGGCGACGATGGCCGCCGCGTGATACAGCAGTCGCGGGTCACGACTACCAAGGCGCAGCGCATCGGCCGAGGCGCGACCGGCGTCGGACAATCGGCCGGCCTGGAAGTACGCCCAGGCCAGGGTATCAAGGGTCATCACGTCGCGACGGGTCGCCGCGGCCTCTTCGGCCAGCGCGACAGCCTCCGAAAGGTGGCGCCCCCGCTCGGCCAGAAACCGCGCCAGCCGGTCGGGCTGCCGAACGCCCGCCGTCAACGCCGAGCGCTCCATCTGCTCGGCCATCGCATGATATTGAGTTGCCGTCGACGGGTCGCCAATCTCTGCCGACAGGTCGCCGACCGCCGCCGCCACGTCAGCGGTCGGCCCGTGGGCAAGTTGGGACTGGAATATCAGCCGGGCGCCCTTCAGGTCGCCTTCGACGATCTTGATGCGGGCCAACCCGGTCTGCGCGTACGGGTGCTGAGGGAAGGTCGCGGCGGCGCGCTCGAACTCGCGCTTGGCGGCGCCGAGGCGGCCCTTCAGTAGCCACAACTCGCCGACTTGCGCGTAGTGCCACGCCTGCGCCTCGCTGTCGTTGGGCGAGGTGCCATCTGCCGCCCGCTGCATGTAGTCGAGTGCGCCGTCCAGGTCGCCCTGGAGTTCCAGGGCGTAGGAGACTCGGGCATAGGCCGGCGGGCCGGGCTGCAACCGGCCCATGGCATCGAATGCCGCGAACGCGCGTGGGTAGTCGCCCAGTTCGAGATAGCCGTCGCCCTGGGCGCCGTAGTTCCACGCGTCTCGGGGGTCGAGGGCCTGCGCCTTGTTCGCCTGCTTCACCGCCGCGCCGAACCGGTGTTGCGCCAGCAGCACCGCCGCCATCATCCTTTGCCCTTCGTAGTAGCCGGGATGGGCGGCGAGGAAGCTTTGCAGCCGGGCTTCGGCCTCGTCGGC
>JBFWUK010000055.1:0-7593 GCA_050247355.1 Vicinamibacterales bacterium
TGGGCTACGCTCGATCATGGCGCGCTTGATTGTCGTGATCCTCCTGTTGGGCTTTGGCCGGCTCGCGGCCCAGGCGCCGGCGACGCCGCAGGTCGTGGCGCCGTTCCCCAAGGGATTCACCGGCACACTCGTCTTCCAGTCCGACCTCTCGAGTCCCGACAACCCGCAGGGCCGCACCCGCATCTATACGATGAACCTGGCCACCGGGGCGACCGTGGCTGTTACCCGCGGCCGCGATCACCGCGACGAGAGCCCGCGCTGGTCGCCCGACGGCACGCGCATCGCGTTCAAGTCGAACCGCGGCGGCAACCAGTACGACATCTACGTGATGAACGCCGACGGCAGCAATCCCGTGCGCATCACCGACCACCCGGCCAACGACAACGACCCGGCCTGGATGCCCGATGGACGAAGCCTGATCTTCAACTCCGAGCGCGACAGCCGCGGTGACTTGTATCGCGTGCGGCTCGACGACCGGCGCGTCGATCGGCTGACCCACCATTTCGTTGGCCGCGCGATCATGCCCAACGTGTCGCCCGATGGCCGCTCGGTGGCGTTTGCGGCCCAGACGCTGGCGCGCATGCAGTTCTGGGAGTTCCAGGTCCACGTGCTCGACCTGGCCAGCGGCCGGACCCGGGCGCTCGACAACAGCGGCGGCGCCTGCTGGCCGTCGTGGTCACCGGACGGGCGCACGCTGGCCAACGTGCTGCTCGCCACCGAGCCGTCCACGATCCAGGTCCGCGGCGCCGACGGCGGCGGTCCGCGCACGCTGCCCGGCATGCCGGCCATGTGGCACTACTACCCGGAATGGTCGCGCGATGGCCGGTGGCTGGCCATGTCGGTCAGCCCCGAGCACCACCAGGGCGAAGACTGGGACCTGGCCATCGCACCGGCTGACGGCTCGCGCCCGCCGCAGCGCCTCACCACCGGTGCCGGCAACGATCGCTTGCCAGACTGGAAGCCCTAGCGCAGAATCGTCCGGTGCGACGCCTCCTCCTGCTCGCCGCCCTGGCGCTGGGCGGCTGCACACAGCAATCCCAGCCGTCGATCAGCGATCGCCTGCAGCCGTGCACCGGCACCGATACGCCGGTCGATGCCTTGTGCGGCACGTTCACGGTGTACGAGAACCGCGCGGCGACTCAAGGCCGCCAGATTGACTTGAACATCGTCGTGCTGCCGGCGCTGCGCGCCGATGCCAGGCCCGACCCGTTGTTCTTCCTCGCCGGCGGCCCGGGACAGGGCGCCGCGAAGATGGCCAAGACCATCCGCGAGATGTTCCGCCCGATCCTGACCGATCGCGACATCGTGCTGGTCGATCAGCGCGGCACCGGCAAATCGAACCCGCTCGAGTGCATCGACGAAGACGACTCGCTGAAAGCGTTCGAGCGCACCGAGGCCGAAACGATGGCCATGCTCAAGCAGTGCATGGCCGGCTACGATGCAGACCTCCGGCTTTACACGACGCCGATCGCCATGGACGACCTGGACGATGTGCGCGCGTTCCTGGGCTACGACAAGATCAACATCTACGGCGGGTCCTACGGCACCCGCGCCGGCCTGGTCTACCTGCGCCGGCACGGCGACCATGTCCGCGCCGCGGTGCTCGACGGCGTGGCGCCGACCAACATGCGGCTGCCGCTGTTCTTCGCGCGCGACGTGCAGCGCGCGCTCGACCTGTTGATCGCCGACTGCGCGGCGAACGCCGCCTGCAACACCCGGTATCCCGGCCTGCAGGCGCGCCTGCCGGCGCTGATGGCGCGGCTCGAGAAGGCCCCGGTCACGACCGCCGTCATTCACCCCCGCACCGGCGAGCGCGGCGAGATCACCTTCACGGCACGCCATCTGGCCAACATCCTGGCCGGCACGCTCTACATCCCGGTGGCGTCGACGCTGATCCCCGCCATGATCGAGCGCGCCGAGCAGAACGACTTCCAGGGCCTGCTCGCGCTGGCCTCGATCGGCGACGGCGGGGGCGAGCCGAACATGAGCGTGGGCATGCAGTTGTCGGTGATCTGCGCCGAGGACGCGCCGCGCATTACGCCGGCGGATGTCGCGAAGGAATCGGCGGGCTCGATGTTCGGCCCGTACGTGATGCGCATGCAGCAGGACGCCTGCGCCTTCTGGCCGCGCGGCGAGGTCGAAGCCGCGTTTTACGAACCGGTCACGTCCGCGGTCCCGACGCTGGTGATGTCGGGCGAGATCGACCCGGTGACGCCGCCGGTCTGGGGCGAGGAGATCACCCGGCATCTCCCCAACTCGAAGCACATCGTGATGCCCGGCACCGGCCACACCGCGGGGGGCACCGGTTGCGGCCTGCGGATCATCCGCGCCTTCCTCGACAAGGGCGACACCGACGGACTCGACACTGGCTGCATGGCCAACGCGAAGCGGCCGCCGTTTTTCGTGACGCCGGCCGGTCCGGACCCGGGAGCCACGCCTTGATAGTGGTCGAGAACCTGCACAAGCGCTTCGGCGAGGTGCGCGCCGTGGATGGCGTGACTTTCACCGCCGCCGACGGCGCGGTCACGGGACTGCTGGGGCCGAACGGCGCCGGCAAGACCACGGCGCTGCGGATGCTCTACACGCTGATGCAGCCGGATGAGGGGCGGATCCTGGTGGACGGCCACGATGCGGTCGCCGATCCGCAGGGTGCGCGGCAGCGGCTGGGCGTGCTCCCGGACGTGTCGGGCCTCTACCCGCGCCTCACCGCGCGCGAGCACATCCACTACTTCGGCGAGCTGCAGGGCATCACCGGCGCCGACCTGGCCGGCCGGACCGAGCACCTGTTGAAGATGCTCGACATGACCGCCATTGCCGATCGCCGGGTCGCCGGCTTCTCGCACGGCGAGCGCACCAAGACGGCGCTGGCCCGCGCCATCGTCCACAACCCGAAGAACGTCCTGCTCGACGAGCCGACCAACGGGTTGGACGTCATGAGCACGCGCGCGGTGCGCGAGATCATCAGGCGCCTGAAGGGCGAGGGACACACCGTGCTGTTCTCGAGCCACGTCATGCAGGAAGTCTCGGCGCTGTGCGACACCATCGTCGTGATCGCGCGCGGACGGATTGTCGCCTCCGGCAGTCCCGATGACCTGCGGGCCCAGACCGGCCACCAGAATCTCGAAGACGCGTTCGTCGCGCTCAGCGGCCTCGACGCCGACGCGGCTGACGAAGCGCACGGCGCGCAAGGGGAGGCGGCGCCATGAAGTCGAGCCACCTGACGCAGGCCCTGGTGGTGTGCCGCAAGGAGCTGATGGACTGGTCGCGCGACCGCCGGTCGATCATCACGCTGCTCGTCAGCTCGCTGCTGGCGCCGGTGATGATCGGCTTCATGTTCAACAACCTGGCCAGCCGCCAGCGCCAGGTCGAGGACGTCACCGTGCCGGTGGTCGGGGCGGCGCACGCCCCCGCCCTGGTCGAGTGGCTGCGCCGGCAGCCGGGCATCACGGTGGTCGACGGTCCGGCCGATGCCGAGGAGGCCGTCCGCACCCGCCGCGAGGACGTGGTCGTCGTCATTCCCGAGGACTTCGCGAAGCAATTCGTCGCCTCGAAACCGGCGCAGGTGCGGCTGATCTCCGACAGCTCCAGCCAGAACACACGGCCGAAGGTGCAGCGCGTCCGCACGCTGTTCCAGCGTTACAGCGGCGAGATTGGCAGCCTGCGGCTGATCGCCCGCGGCATCAGCCCGGTGGTGGCGACGCCGGTGCAGGTGGAAGACGTCGAGGTGTCGAGCGCGCAACAGCGCGCCGCCATGATCCTCGGGTTCATTCCGCTGTTCGTGATGATCACCGCCTTCACCGGCGCCATGCAGATCGCCACCGACTCGACCGCCGGCGAGCGCGAGCGGGGCTCGATCGAGGCGCTGCTGGTCAACCCGGCGCCACGCGGCGCCATTGCCAGCGGCAAGTGGATCGCCGGCACCGCCACCGCCATGCTCAGCGTGCTCGTCACCGGCGGGCTGCTGTTCGCGTTGTTCCAGTACATCCCGCTGCAGGACCTCGGTCTGCGCTTCCAGCTCGGCGCGCCGCAACTGGCCGGCACCCTGGCGACCGTGCTGCCGCTGGTGCCGCTCATCGTCGCGCTGCAGATGTACGTGGCGACGTTCGCCAAGTCGTTCAAGGAAGCGCAGAGCTACCTGAGCTTCCTGATGATGGCGCAGATGGTCCCCGGCATGATGGCCACCATGAACACCATGGCGACCAAGGCCTGGATGTACTACGTCCCCTGGCTCGGCCAGCAGACGCTGATGACCGACGTGCTTGGCAACAAGCCGATTCACCCGGCGGTGTTCGTGGTGGTGGCCATCACCAACGTCGCCCTCGCGATCGTCATCGTCCGCATGACCTCGGGCCTGCTGCTGAGAGAGAAGATTATTTTCGGACGGTAGGAACCAACACGAAGGGCGCGAAGATCACGAAGCAGGCATTTCAACTCCTGGACTTCGTGACCTTCGTGATCTTCGTGTTTGTTATTTGACGTTGACGACGACGTGGGCGGTGGTCCAGCAGCATTGATCGCCGCCGCCGCCGTTGCCGGAGCTGTCGTTGACCTGCGCCCGCAGCCAGTAGGTGCCCGGCGCGCTGAAGGTGGCGGTGGTCTTCGCCTCGACGAACTTCCTGGCGTCGCCGCCGTTCTCCAGGTTGATCGTCTCGTGGGCGATCTTCACGTCGCCCGGCCCCCGGTATTTCCGCCAGATCACCTGGATGTCGCCGCGACGCGCCGCCGCGGCCGCGGCTGCGGCGCCGCCTGGCGCCGCCGGCGTGCCGGCAATCACCCGTCCGCCGATGACGGCCGGCAGGGGTTCGTTGGCAGGCTTGTTGGGCGTGCGCGCAGCGGCGGCGCCTGCGCCGCCTTCCGTGGTGAACACGATCGTCGGCGGCTGGTCAGCGGCCCACGCCGTGAGCTCGAGCGGCGCGCCGACCGTGGCCGACAGCGTCTGCACGAACTTCTCGCGGGGCGGTCCGGTCAGTTCGGGGCCGGTGGGGCTGAACTTGAGGCGCGGCGGCTCGTTGCCGTTCGCGGTGTTCTTGTAGAAGTCGATCCAGTACGGGGGATTGGTCCAGAACGAAACCGTGGAGGTGTGGCCGTTGGCGGTCAGCGTCCAGGTCAGCCGCTTGTTGCCGAAGTCCTTCGGCACCGAAATCGCGAACACGCCCCACTGCCGGCCCGACAGGAAGTGCGTCGGCTGGCCGAAGTCGGGACCGCCCGGCTCGATGCGGTTGTCGGGGCCGATCGGCACGTCGACGGCTTCCTTGTTGCGATTGAAGTAGCCGATCAGCAGGGTGTTCGTGCCGTCCTTGAGCGGGCCGAAGCCTTCGAACGCGGGATAGACGGCCTCGCCGGTGGTGCCGAGCGGTTCGAGGAGGACGCCCGATGGGATGTTCGGGCGCTGCTGTGCTGAGGGGGCGATAACGAAGGCCGCCGTGATCATGACGATCACGGCGGCCCAGCTGTTAAGACGCATCTGTGCGGTTACCGCTGCTGCGAAGCGGTGGTGGTCGCGGTCGCCAGCGCCTTGCGGCGCTCCTCGACGGCGGCCCGGTAATCGGTGTCGTTCATGTAGGTCACGTTGACCCACGCGTGCGCCATCTCGTCGACCGTGCGATCGCCGTAGCCGACCCACACGTTCGGGTCAGGGTTGGCCTTGTTGGCGGTGGTGTTGTCGTGCCAGGCGGTGACCTTGATCAGGGTGCCCTTCGGCAGCAGCGGCGCCGAGGTCTCCTGGTAGACGTAGGTGTTGTGCCAGTTGAAGTTGAAGTCGGCGACGTGGCTCAGCACCTGGATCTGGCCGTTCGGCAGAATGGCTTCCATCGCCATCGCCTTGCCGCGCAGGTGCATGTGCGGCTGGTAGCTTTCCACGCGGCCGTTCTCGCGCAGCAGGAAGTAGCCGACCGTGGCCTTCACGGTGTTGGGCGGAATGTCGACGCCCGAGCCGAGCGCGCTGCCGCCGCTGCCGCTCCCGTTGGTGCCGCCCATCAGGTGCAGCACCTGGCGGAACTTCGGTTCCTGGCCCTTGGGATAGAAGTAGATGCCGAGCTCGACCTGGTCGGTGATGTCTTCGCCGCCGTTCGAGTAGTGGATGTCCCACACGATCTTGGCGCCGGGCAGCATCAGCTTGCCGCTGTTCGGGCGCATGATCTCGCCTTCCTTGCCGACCGCCCACTCCATGAACGTGCCCGGCAGCGGGTTGCCGTTGGCGTCGACCGGGTTCATGGCCAGCGCGTCGGTCTCCTGCTGCTGCAGGCGGGCAATGGCGTGATGGGTGATCTTGCGGCCCTTGACGGTGCTGGGGCGGATCTCAATCGCGCGCACCCACCGCGGTTCGGTGAGGTGCGTCTCGACCACCGGCTTCCACCACGCGTCGTTCTGGCCGGCCTTCTGCGTCCACGGCAGCGACTTGATCACCAGGTCGGGTTCGGCCTGGCCGAACTTCTTGGTGTAGTTCCAGCCCTGTTCGTTGGGCCACTGCTTGGCGGGCGGCATGTCTTTCGGGTCGCCCTTCGGCGCGCCGGCATCGACCCAGCGGGCGATGGTCTCGATCTCCTTGTCGGTGAGCGAGCGGTCGTTCTGGAATTCCTGGATGCCGATGGTCTTGTCGATGTGCCAGGGCGGCATCTGGCGCGTCTGCACGCGGTTCTTGATCGAGCGCGCCCACGGGCGCGATTCCTCGAACGTGACCAGCGACATCGGCGCAATCGAATCGGGCCGGTGGCAGGCCTCGCATTTCTCCTGGAAGATCGAGGCAATGTCTTTCGTGAAGGTGGGCGCGGCCGCCGTCTGGGCGCCGGCCGTTGCGGGGACCGCGACGCCGAAGGCGGCTACCGCCGCGAGGATTCCGAAGGGCTTCAACATACCGCTCATTCAGGCGCTCCTTATGGTTCACCGAAGGCCGAGTTGGCCGCTTGCCCGCCGACGTCCGATCGCGGGAAATATAGCAAACTCCCGCGTACCGGGCCTACGGCAAACGGCTGACGCGCTGCATGCCGAATTTGGCGGCATTCAATCTGTTCGAGTCATGTACACACCGGGGCGGCCAGTCTCGTATTCTGGGTCGACATGGCTTACACACTCACGGTCAACGGAAAAACCGCCCGCGTCGATGCCCCGGCCGACATGCCGCTGCTCTGGGCGCTGCGCGACATCCTCAACCTGAAGGGCACGAAGTACGGCTGCGGCATCGGCGCGTGCGGCGCGTGCACGGTGCACATTGACGGCAAGCCCGTCCGTTCGTGCCAGACGCGGGTGGCGGCCGTCGCCGCCCGCCCGATTACCACCATCGAGGGCCTGTCGGCCGACGGCACCCACCCGGTCCAGCTGGCGTGGCAGGAAATCGACGTGCCGCAGTGCGGGTATTGCCAGGCCGGCCAGATCATGTCGGCGGCGGCGCTGCTCGCGCAGAAACCGAAGCCGACCGACGCGGACATCGACCAGGCCATGAACGGCAACCTCTGCCGCTGCGCCACTTATCTGCGCATCCGCCAGGCCATTCACAAAGCCTCCGCCTCCGCCAGTACTGATACCGGCGGCAAAGGCCGGGTGGAGGAATAGCCATGGCCCTTCAAGACCTCAAGACCCCAAGACCTCAGGACCTCA
>JBFWUK010000055.1:7693-17272 GCA_050247355.1 Vicinamibacterales bacterium
TCTGCGCATCCGCCAGGCCATTCACAAAGCCTCCGCCTCCGCCAGTACTGATACCGGCGGCAAAGGCCGGGTGGAGGAATAGCCATGGCCCTTCAAGACCTCAAGACCCCAAGACCTCAGGACCTCACCCGCCGGTCCTTTTTGCGGGTGACCGCACTCGCGGGCGGCGGCATGATCATCGCCGCCCACGTCGATGGCCTCGACGCGCTCGTCCAAAGCGCCGTTGACTTCACCCCCAACGCCTTCATCCGCATCACGCCCGACAACATCGTCACCATCATCGCCAAGAACCCGGAAGTGGGACAGGGCGTCAAGACGTCGATGCCGATGCTGATCGCCGAGGAGCTCGGCGTCGAGTGGCAGAATGTGCGACTGCAGCAGGCCGACCTCGATCCCGCCAAGTACGGCCCGCAGAACGCGGGCGGCAGCACCGGCACGCCCACCAACTGGGAGCCGCTGCGGCGCGCCGGCGCCGCGGGGCGCATGATGCTGACGTCGGCCGCCGCGCAGACCTGGGGCGTGTCCGAGGCCGAGTGCACGGCCGCGGCCGGACGCGTCACGCACGGCGCGTCGAACCGCTCGCTCACCTACGGCGAGCTGGCCGCGAAAGCCGCCACGCTGACGCCGCCCGATCTGCGCAGCGTCACGCTGAAGGATCCGAAGGACTACACCATCATCGGCAAGCCGCTGCCCGGCGTCGACAACAAGGCGATCGCGACCGGCCAGCCGATCTACTCCATCGACTTCACCGTGCCCGGCATGTTGTGGGCGGTGTTCGAGAAGTGTCCGGTGTTTGGCGGCAAGGTCGCCACCGCCAATCTCGATGCGATCAAGGCGCAGCCCGGCGTGCGCCACGCCTTCGTCGTCGAAGGCGGTTCGGACCTGACCAGCCTGCTGGGCGGCGTGGCGATTGTCGCCGACAGCTGGTGGCAGGCGGAAAGCGCGCGCAAGAAGCTGGTGGTGAAGTGGGACGAGGGTCCGACTGCGTCGCAAAGCAGCGCCGGCTTCGCCCGCCGCGCCGAGGAACTGGCGCAGCAGGCGCCTGGTTTCACGGTCGGCCAGGACGGCGATCCCGACGCGGCACTGAAGGCGGCGGCGAAAGTGGTCGAGGGCGCCTACTCCTACCCCTTCATCTCGCACGCGCAGCTCGAACCCGAGAACTGCGTTGCGCAGTGGCAGGACGGCAAGCTCGAGTTGTGGTCGCCCAGCCAGACGCCGCAGCGCGGCCGCGAGATGCTGAAGTCGCTGTTCTCGCTGCGCGACGAGGACATCACGCAGCACATGGTCCAGGCCGGCGGCGGCTTCGGCCGCCGGCTGTCGAACGACTACGCGGTGGAAGCCGCATACATCTCGAAGCAGATCGGCGGCACGCCGGTGAAGCTGTTATGGACGCGCGAGGACGACATGCGCCACGACTCCTATCGCCCCGGCGGGTTCCATTACCTCAAAGGCGGCCTCGACGCCGACGGCGCAATCTCGGCGTGGCGCGGCCACTTCGTCAGCTACGGGCCGATGACGCCGCCCGCCAACGCCCCGAACACGTTCGCCCAGTCGGCCAACATCCCGGCCACCGAGTTCCCCAGCGGCTTCGTGCCGAACTTCGCCATCCACGCCTCGCTGATCCCGCTCGGCGTGCCGACCGGCGCCTTGCGGGCGCCGCGCAGCAACGCCGTGGCGTGGGTCTACCAGTCGTTCATCGACGAGCTCGCCCACGCCGCCGGCAAGGACCCGCTGCAGTTCCGCCTCGACCTGATGGCGCGGCCGCGCGTGAAGGCGGCGGCCGACGGCTTCAGCGGCGAGCGGATGTCGGGCGTGCTGCGCGAAGTCGCGGAACGAGCGGGTTGGGCGAAGCGGGCAGGCAACCCTGAAGGGTTGCCTCCACAAGAGAACGGGGCGGCAATGCCAAAGACGGGGACGGCGATGGGCATCGCCTGCCACTACAGCCATCGCGGCTACTTCGCGGAGGTGGCCGAGGTGACAATCACCGCCAACAACACCGTGCGCGTGAACAAGGTGTGGGTGGTCGGCGACGTCGGCCGCCAAATCGTGAACCCGAGCAACGCCGTGAACCAGGTGCAGGGCGCGGTGATCGACGGCCTCTCGGAGTTGATGGCCCAGGAGATCACGATCGACCGCGGGCGCACGGTGCAAAGCAACTTCCACCAGTTCCCGTTGGTCCGCATGCGTCAGGCGCCGCCCGCCATCGACGTGCACTTCCGGTTGTCAGACAACAACCCGACCGGACTGGGTGAACCGTCGCTGCCGCCGATTCTGCCGGCGGTGTGCAACGCCATCTTCGCGGTCACCGGCACCCGGGTGCGATCGCTGCCCTTGTCGAGGCACGGCTTCCGTTGGTCATGACGCAGATATAAAGGCCAGATGTAAGGGCCACAGAGGACACAGAGGACACAGAGACAGTTCTTCTAAATGCGATCAGGCTTCGAAGCGGCTGAGAGCATTTTTGAAAACTATCTCTGTGTCCTCTGTGTCCTCTGTGGCCAAAATCCGTAGCTCATAAGCGCGGCCACAAGCATCCCGGCCGCGCCCCACAACCACCACCGCGGAAACGCATAGATCGGGTACGGCTCCGCGGTGCTGATCACCGGGCCGGGCTCGGCGGCGGCATTGGTGGCCATCTCGGCGCGTTGCCCCGGCGGCCAGCGGTGGCCGGTGGCCGACACGTACGACGGCGTATCGAGCACCGGCGCGTAGAACTCCTCCAGGATCCGGTTCTCGGCCCAGGCCTCGGCTGGGCCGGCGAGGTTGCGCCGCCGCACGTGCCACAGCGCTTCGTCCATGTACTGATCCTCGCGCGACAGCCGCCGCAACACGATTGGCGGATCGCGCTGCCACTTCGCGGCGCGGTCGCGCCCCAGCTCCGCCAGGCGTGTCTCGGAGTAGTGCGAGCGGAATACCAACCCCTCCCGCGTGATCACGTGACCAAGGTGTACCTGGTCGATAAAGAAGGCGAACCCAACCACGACGAGACTGCCGGCCAGCGCGACGCGGCGGCGCGAGGCCGGCGCCAGCCGCCAGGTGAAGGTGGACGGCGGATCGGCCGCCACGCTGAACACCAGCCCGCACGTCACCGCCACCAGGTTGAGCAGCACGTCGTGCAATTCGCCGACCCGCACCGGAATGAACCACTGCAGCCATTCCTCGGCCGAGCCCACCAGCAGCCCCGCCAGCACCGGCAGTACCAGAATCGACGGATCCCCGGCCGGCCGCCACGCCCGGTAGAAGAGAAAGGCGATCGTGCCGTACTCGACCAGGTGAACGCGCTCGACCCAGTCAACGTCGGCGCTGCCGGTCGAAACCATCAGGCTGTAGAGGATGGCCGCGGCCAGGGCAGCGGCAACGGCGCCGTAGCGCAGGACATGCCGATCGCGGATGTGCCGCACCGCCGAGACGACGCCAAGGCCGACCAGCACGATCACCGCCGTCATCACCAGCAGCAGCGTCTGGTCCGGAAAGCTGCGACGCAGCCAGCCGTTCAACTGGCCCATGAACGGCGCCGCCAGCACGATGGCCGCCGAGACCGCGACGGCCAGGGCCAGGGTCATGGCATGCGGGTGAGGCGCACGCGCAGGTAGGCGACTCCCATCATCAGCACCATCACCATGCCGCCGCCGGTCAGGCCGTTCTCGCAGCGGAAGCGCACCGTCTCGCCGCCGGCGGCGTCGAATTCCACCGTGTGCCCGAACAGCGTGTTGTGCGCCTTCACCGTATGGCGACCTGGCGCCAGCTCGCGGGTGAAGGTGGCGCCGTAGCGCAGCACGCCGTCCCACTTCTCCCCGTCCACCCACAGGTAGACCGGCCGGTCCTGGATGTCTTCGGGATGGTTGCGGGCGATTGTCAGGTGGACGGGAGCGGCAGACATGTCGGCCTTCCCAGAATACCGGAACACTGCCACGCCACGACATTCGGGGAGTTGACGGCCGATACTGTGTCGCATATACTGTGCGCCATACAGTGAGTACCACACAGTAATCATGGACCCGAACCTCTTCGACTCGCTTCGCCTCGAGCTGCGCCGCGGCAACCTGGTGCTGGCGGTGCTCGCGCAACTGCGCACCGAGCACTACGGCTACACCCTGCGCACCGCGCTCTCTGACCTTGGCCTCGACATCGACGAAGGCACGCTCTACCCGCTGCTGCGCCGGCTCGAAACCCAGGAACTGCTGACCAGCGAGTGGCGCGAGGAGGGCGGGCGCCGCAAGCGCTTCTACAAGCTGTCGGCCGACGGCCGGCAGATTCTCAAGCAACTGCTGGCCGAGTGGAAAACCATCAACCAGTCGCTCACCCGGATTCTGTAGGACGCATCATGGACCTCATCGATCGCTACCTCGTCGCCGTTCGCCGCCACCTGCCGCCGCCGCTGCAGAAGGACATCGTCGAGGAGCTGGCCGACAGCCTGCGCTCGGAGGCCGAGGACCGGGCGCGGCAGGCGGGCCGGGCGCTGACCGGTGAGGACCAGGCGGAGCTGCTCAAGCGGCGCGGCCACCCGTGGCTGATGGCCAGCCGCTACCTGCCGCAGCAGCAGTTGATCGGGCCCGCACTCTACCCGTATTACCGCCGCGCGCTGACCATGGTGGTGTTCTGGGTGGTGCTGCCGGTCACGCTGATCGGCGGCGCGCTGGCGGCGATTTATGCGGACGACTCGACGCACACCTGGCTGCGCGCCATGAATGCCGCCTGGCACGGCGCCATCTACGCCGTTGGCATCGTCACCATCGTCTTCGCCGTCCTCGAGAACCAGCGCGTCCGCATTACCGCGCTCGACAACTGGGATCCGGCACGGCTGCCGGCGCCACAGGACGGGAGAGCCATTCCCCGCACCGACACCGTGTTCAGCCTCGTGTTCACGATTGCGTTCGTCATGGTGTGGACCGACCTGGTCCGCCTGCCGGACGTGGCCAACTACGACGGGATGCCCGTTCGCTTCGCGGCGGATCCGGTGTGGGCGTCGATCTACGTGCCGGTGTTGATTACCATGCTCGTCAGCATCGCGACGTCGTTTGTCGACCTGATGCGGCCGTGGCGGACGCGGCTGTTCTCGGCCATCCAGATCGCCAACAACCTGTTGGCGATTGGCGTTCTGGCCGTCACGTTACGGGCCGGGCACTGGGCGACCGTCACTGCCCCGCCAGAGGCCGCGGACCAGGCGGCCCGCGCCGAGCGCTGGATCAACGTGTCGATCGAGTGGACGCTCGTGATCATCGCCGCCGTCACGGCATTCGAGATTGCGTGGGAACTGTGGCAGTTGTCGAAGTCTCGCAGCGAGGCGCAGGTGTGAAGTCTGGTCTTGCCGCTCTGCTGGCGGCCTGCGCGATCGCTTGCGGGAACCCGGCGCCGGTGGCGCCGCAGCCCGTGGAGCGGTCGCGGCTGGCCATGGGGTCGCACCTGCGGGTGCTGGTGTGGTCAACCAGCGAGGCCAGCGCGGCGGCGGCCATCGACCAGGTGTTTCGCGAGTTCGACCGGCTCGAGGCGCTGCTCAGCGTCTGGAAGCCGGACAGCGACGTGGTGCGCATCAACGCCGCGGCCGGCCGTGAACCGGTGGCCATCAGCGACGACACGCTGGCCGTGCTCGAGGCGGCGGCCCAGGCCAGCGAATGGACCGGGGGCAAGTTCGACATCACGTTCGGCGCCCTCGCCGACCTGTGGAAGTTCGATCACGATCAAGACAACGTGGTGCCTGCCCCGCAGGCCATTGCCGCCCGGCTGCCGCTGGTCGACCATCGCCTGGTCGAGCTGGACCCCGCCGCCCGCACGGCCTTCGTTCGCCGGGCCGGTACACGCATTCACCTCGGCGGCATTGGCAAGGGCTACGCGGTGGACCGCGCTGCCGCTCTCTTGCGCGAGCGCGGCTTCCGCGACTTCCTGATCCAGAGCGGCGGAGACCTGTATGTCGCCGGCCTCAACGGCGGCGCGCCGTGGCGGCTGGGCATTGGCGACCCGCGGGGAACCGCAGGACAGAGCTTCGCCACCCTCGAGCTGAGCGACGGCACCTTCAGCACCTCGGGCGACTACGAGCGCTTCTTCATCAAGGATGGGGTGCGCTATCACCACCTCATCGATCCGGACACCGGGCAGCCCGCCGCCGGCACGCGCAGCGTGACCATTGTCGCCGACAGCGCCATGCTCGCCGACGTGCTGTCGACAGGGGTCTTCATTCTCGGCCCCACGCCGGGGATGGCACTGATCGAGCAGCTGCCGCTGGTGGAGGGCGTGATCGTGACCGCCGCCAACCAGGTGCTGGTGTCATCCGGCCTCAAGGGCCGGCTCGCCATCACCACCACGCCGACAGACGCCCCGTGATCACCGAACCGCACCCGATCGACTATTCCGAGCCGTTCGCCATCGCCGGGCCGGTCGGCAACAACGCGTTTGCCTACGAGGAGCGCGGCGAAGCTCCGCGAATCTGGGTCCCTGCCCTGATCGACGGAACCTGGGATGACGTGGCGCCGGGCGATCGGATCGCGTTTGCCGACCTCGACGAGAACGGCCGCCTGCAGGAAGCACGCGGTCTCGCGCACCTGGTCGGCACCCGCTGGCGCGGCGTGCCGGCCGTGGTGATGGACAATCACAACCACGCCTTCTATTTCTGGCAGCGGGCGCTGCAGCAGGGAGTGGTGAAGCCCGGCGCGACGCTCGTGCATATCGACCAGCATCGCGACACCAGGGTGCCCGGGCAAGGCTACGCGGGGGCGACGCTGGCCGAGGCGTTCGCCTACACGAACTTCCACCTCAACGTCGGCAACTACATTGTGCCGGCCCGCGACTGCGGGTTGATAACCGGCGCCCAATTCGTGACCGGCCCGTCTGCGCTGGGCGACACCAGCCTGATGGCGCAGCGGAACAAGATCCTCAACCTCGACCTGGACTTCTTCGCGCCGGAGATGGAAGTCGATATCCCGGCAGCACGCCGGTTCATCGAGGCCCACCTCGACAGCGCCTCGCTCGTCACCATCGCGACCAGCCCGTTCTTCGTCGATCAGTCTCGCGCCCTGGCCGTGCTCCGGGCGCTGATTTAGTGCCCCGCGCCGTAGCCACGTTATACTGCGCGACACATGAACGGCACGCCCCTTACTCTCGATCTCATTCAGACCGTGGCCTTTGCCGGCGTCATCCTGTTCCTCGGCTATGGACTGCGCCGGCTGATACCGGCCCTGGCGCGGGTCAACATCCCGGCCCCGGTGTGCGGCGGCCTGCCGCTTGCCGGCATCCTCGCCGTGATGCACTCCTACGACTACCAGCCGCTCGCCTTCACCACCACGCTGCAGGTACCCCTGCAGAACACCTTCTTCGCCTCGATCGGATTCGCGGCGAGCCTGGCGCTGATGCGGCGCGGCGGCCCGCTGGTGCTGGGGTTCTTTACTCTCGCGCTGGTCGTCGTGGTGCTGCAGAACCTGGTCGGCGGCACGGTCGCCTGGCTGCTGGGCCAACACCCGCTGATGGGCGTGCTGGCTGGCTCGGTGACGATGGCGGGCGGCCCCGCCACCGGGCTGGCGTTCGCCCCGCTGTTCGAGCAGGCGGGTGTGCCGGGCGCCGCCACCCTCGCCGTGGCGGCCGCCATGGCCGGCATCGTCGCCGGCGGCCTGATCGGCGGCCCGATCGGCACCTACCTGATTGAACGCGAACCGCGCGCCATCACTCCCGCTCCGGCGGCCGGCCAAAGGCTCGAGACGCTCGCCGAGGATCAGATTCCCGCGGTGCCGCAGCCGACCCCGCCCGGCGAAGACGCCGAAGCCTATGTGTTGATGAAGCACCTGGTGGTGCTGTTGACCACGGTCGGCGTCGGCATCTGGGTGAGCGCCTGGCTCACCGGGCTCGGGCTGACGCTGCCGGCCTACATCGGCGCGATGCTGGTGGCGGCGGTGGCACGCAACATCGACGACCTGACCGGCGTGCTGGGCCTGTCGCAGCGCGTGATCGACGACATCGGCAACATCGCCCTGTCGCTGTTCCTGGTGATGGCGCTGATGACCCTGCGCCTGTGGGAACTGTCAGGACTGGTCACGCCGCTCCTGATTGTGCTCGCGTTCCAGGTGGCCCTGGTGGCGGCCATCTGCCTGTGGGTCGTGCCGCGGCTGATGGGCCGCGACTACGACTCGGCGGTGATGTCGGGCGGCTTCGGCGGCTTCATGCTCGGCACCTCGGCCAACGCCATGGCGAACATGGGCGCGCTGGTCGAGCGCTACGGGCCGGCGCCCAAGGCGTACCTGGTAGTGCCGCTGGTCGGCGCGTTCTTCATCGACTTCGCGAACGCGCTGGTGATTACGTTCTTCTTGAACTTCTGGGGCTAAGTCGCCGCCGTCTCGGCTGGCGGTTCGCGGAACTCGCCTTCCCACTTGGCCACCACGACCGAGGCCAGGCAGTTGCCGATGACGTTGGTCATGGTGCGGCCCATGTCCATCAGCGCGTCCACCCCGAGCAGCAGCGCCACGCCTTCGATCGGCAGGCTGAAGCTGGCGAGCGTCGCGGCCAGGATGACCAGCGCCGCGCGCGGCACGCCGGCCACGCCCTTGCTGGTCAGCATCAGCGTCAACATCATCGTCACCTGCTGGCCAATCGTCAGGTCGATGCCGGCGGCCTGCGCCACGAACACCGACGCCAGCGACAAGTAGAGCGTGGTGCCGTCGAGATTGAAGCTGTAGCCCAGCGGCAGCACGAACGAGACAATCCGCCGCGGGACGCCGAAGGCCTCCACGCACTCCATGGCGCGCGGCAGCGCCGCTTCGCTCGAGGTGGTCGAGAACGCGATCAGCGCCGGTTCCTTGATCGCCTTGAAGAAGGCGACAACCGGGATGCGGAAGACCAGCATCACCGGGATCAACACGGCCAGGAAGAACACCGCCAGGGCCACGTAGAGGGTGACAATCAGGTAGGCCAGGTTCACCATCACCTGCACGCCACTCGAGCCGATCGTGTAGGCAATCGCCGCGCCGACGCCGAACGGCGCGTAGAGCATCACGATGTTGGTGACCTTGAACATCACCTCGGTCAGCGACTCGCACCAGGCGAGCATCGGCTTGCCCTTCTCGCCGACCATGCCGAGGCCGATCGCAAAGAACATGCTGAAGACGACAATCTGCAGCACGTCGTTCTTGGCCATGGCGTCGAGTCCCGAGGTCGGGACGACATGCAGCAGGATCTGGTCCCAGGTCTGCGCGGCGGTGGTGATGGGCGGCGGCCCCGACGGCGCCGGCAGCACCATGCCGACACCCGGCTCCATGATGTTGACCGCCAGCAGGCCAATCAGCAGCGCCAGGGTGGTGACGACCTCGAAGTAGATGATGGCGCGCAGCCCCATGCGGCCGACGTCCTTGAAGTGGCCGGCGCCGGCGATGCCGGCGACCAGCGTGCCGAACAGCAGCGGCGCGATGATCATCTGGATCATCCGGATGAAGATCTGGCTGAAGGGCCGGATGTAGTTGGCCACGCTGCGGTCGGTGATGCTGATGATGTAGCCGACGATCAACCCCACCACGAGGCCGATCATGATCTGGGTGGTGGGCGAGATGCGGGGCTTGGCCGTGGTCAGGGTCGACATCGGGGGAAATTCTACAGGAGACGAGG
>JBFWUK010000056.1:0-14689 GCA_050247355.1 Vicinamibacterales bacterium
GCCGTCCAGGTGGTACCGCTGGGGGAGGCAGTATCCTGAGGGCGTGAACCTCGGCCTTGACGCCATTGCCGGTCTCGTTGTCGCCATCCTTGGCGGCGCTGCCGTCGGCGTCGAGCGTCAACGTTCGGGACACGCCACGGGACCAGAGGCCCGGCTCGGCGGCGTGCGCACGTTCACGCTTCTGGGCACGCTCGCGGGCATTGCCGGCTTGCTGACCGCCACCGGCTATGCGCCGGCAGCGGGCCTGTTGATCGCCGGCGCCCTGGCCCTGATCGTGGCCGGCTATGTGCGCGCCAGCAAGATTGACGTCGATGCCACGACCGAAGTCGCGGCCCTGGTGGTGTTGGCCGCCGGCCTGCTCAGCGGATTGGGCGAGTTGCGCTTCTCGGCGGCGCTGACCACGATGACCGTCCTGCTCCTGGCCGAAAAGCAAGGCCTGCACAAGTTCGTCGATCGCCTCGACAACACGATGTTGCTGGCCGCGGCGCGGGTCGCGGTGATGTCGGTCGTCATTCTGCCGCTGCTGCCGGAAGGGCCGTTCGGTCCCGCGCCCGGCATCCGGCCGCGCGACTTGTGGATCCTCGTGCTGCTCTTTTCGAGCATCAGCTTCGTTGGCTTCATTGCACAACGCCTGGCGGGGGCCGCCGGCTATCCGCTGACGGGGTTGCTGGGAGGGCTCGTCTCGTCGACCAGCGTCACGCTGACCTTCGCGCGGCTGAGCCGCGCGCATCCGACACAGGCGGCGCCCCTCGCCACCGGCGCGGTGGCTGCCAGCGTGATCCTGTTTCTCCGCGTGGCGGTTGCGGTCGCGGTCCTGAACACGGCGCTGCTGCCGACGCTGGCATGGTACCTCGCCGCGCCGTTGGTGGCGGGCCTGGCGGTGCTGGCGCTTGCCTGGCGTTCGCTGGATGGTCCGAAATCGGCGCCGTCGGAATTGAGGAACCCGCTGCAATTTCGCGCCGCCCTGGAGATGGCCGCGCTGTTCCAGGTCGTGTTGTTCGCCGTCTACTACGCTCAGACGTGGCTCGGCGAGAGTGGGGTGATGGCCGGCGGCTTCCTGCTGGGACTGACCGACGTGGACGCCCTCACTCTGGCGATGGCGCGAAGCGTCGCCAGCGGCACGACGGTCGATCTCGCCTGCCGCGCCATCCTGATGGGTGTGATCGCCAACTCGCTGATGAAGGCCGGCATTGCGACCGTGGTCGGCGAGCGCCGCTTTGCCTGGCAGACCGGTGCGTCCCTGCTCGCCATGGCCGCGGCCGGGACCGCCATGCTGAGCCTGTAGCCCCTGCATCACGCCGACCAGCGGCCCGCGTCACCGCGAGATACGTCCTTCGACGCTATGGATGTTCGCGTTCGGAGCCGCCGCCCGCGGCAATGGTCCGGTCCCAATCGTCCTGGGCCATGTTCATGGCTTCGATCGACCGAAACCGCCACACACCGTGACGATATCGGCGTCCGGACGTGCGCCGGCCGAAGTCCCAGACCTGCCGGATGGCAAGGTACAGCAGAGGGTCGCCTGGCTCCCGCCAGGTCTCGTCAGGCATCTCGTAGATCGAGCGATATTTGTGGACCGGCATCAATCCTTCAGGCCGAAGCGTTCTTTCAACGCGTGCGCGTCGCCCTGTCCTTCAATCGGACGGTGTTGAGTGCGACCGCACCAAAGATGGCGTAGCGCACGCCGTGCTGTTCGAGCGCTGCGAGAACCCGTTTGGTTACGTCAAAGTCCACCGTTCGACATCTTACCCGAGGTGATAGCCGCCACCCGGCCGATGGTGTCGGGACGGCCGTGACCGTGATTCTCCTGTCCTGACGCCTCCGTTGTCAGAACCTCATTGCCGCCGGTCGGTCCGCGAGGGTGTCGTGTCTGCGGATCCTTGATCGTCCCGCGCCGGCCGGCGCGGTGCTGGCACCGCTCAAGTGGGCACACCGAGTTTCGGCAGCACCCACACTTGCAGTGCCACCCACACCACCAGGAACGCCGCCATTCCGAACCAGTTTTCCATCGTTACGAACACCTTTCGAATGCCGGCAGATGACTTACCAGCGACGCGTTGCGGTTGTTGGTGAACACCTGCCGAACGTCGGCCGGCAAGTCGGCACGCAGCAAGTCATCGTACAGGGCGATGTTCTCGCGCTCGGCGGCAACACCGGCCACGCAGGCGGCTTGCACCGTGGCGAAGCGCGGGACGTTCCCGACTGTCCAGTCCGAGACCGGTACGCTCAAGCTTCGCAGCGTGTAGAGCCGTCCGATTGACGCCGAGTGCCGTTCTTCGGCGGTCAGCACATTCACGAACGGCAGTACCTGGCCGAAATCGGTCACCACGCCCTGGTAGATCGCCTCGGCCCGGTATTCATCCTGCAGGCTGCGCTGTAACGCCGTTTGCAGGTCCACGGTCAGCGCCGCTGCGGTCGGCGAAGTCGGCGTCGCCGTCCGGCCACAGGCCGCGACCGCGCTGAATGCGATCACGCCCGCTATCACGAATGTCATCCGAGCCTTCATAGAGCCCTCCATGTGGTGAGAGCCAGGCCACGGCAAAAGGGTCCGCTTACGCCCGCTCGGCCAGCAGTGCCTGAATCTGCTCGCGCACCCGCTGCCGGATCGGCTCCGGCACGGACGGGGCGTCGACCGACCGGCACAAAGCCAGCGTGTGACGGAGCGATTGGCAGGCGGCCTCGCAGCGTTCGCACTGCGCGACGTGGCGTTCCATCTCCGAGCACTGCTCGGGCGAGATGTCGCCTTCCAGGTGACGGGTAAGCAGGTTGAGGACATCCAGGCACGTCGTGCCGGCCGGGGGTACGGGAGGGTTCCCGAGCCGTGGCGCCAGGCGCGCCCGCACCGCCAGGCGGGCGCGGTGCAAGCGGCTCTTGACCGCCGGCACGCTGATGCGCAGCACCTCGGCCACTTCCGGCGCGCTCAATCCTTCGATATCGCGCAGCACCAGGACATCACGTTGCGATGGCTCGAGCGCCTGGATCGCATCGTGTAGCGCCGTCCGCAGCTCGGCCGCCATGGCCACCTCGTCGGGCGCCGGCGCCGGGTCTCGCAGCCGTTCGCCCTCCTGCGCCATTACCGCCTCGAGCGACAGTTCACGGGCCGGCGCGAACCTGCTTTTCCGGCGCCGTCGAACGCAAAAGCTCCAGGCGATGGCGTAGAGCCAGGTGGTGAGAGACGAGGCGCCGCGAAACTCGCCAATCGTCCGCGCCATCGCCATCATCGTGTCCTGAAGGACATCCTCGGCGTCGCGAGGGTCACGACACATCTTGAGGCCGAAGCGGTAGATGCGGGGCTGGTGCCGCGCCAGCAGGGCGTCGAGCGCGGCCGGGTCACCACGGCGGGCTGCGTCGATCAGGCCGGCATCGGCAGGGTCAGACGACACGAGATTCCAGTCTAGCAGCCGGCTCAGACGGCGAACCCAGTGGCGCGGATCACCGGGTGGCCAGCTATCTAGGCTACGGGCTTCGGCTCCCGCAGCATGATCAGCAGCATGCGCGATGCCACGGTGGCATCGACCGCGTGCGGCACGTTCGCGGGCATGCGGACGATGGTGCCGGGCGTGGCGGTGACCGCGGTGCCGCCAATGGTGAGTGAGAGCTCGCCGTCGAGCACCATCACCAGCGCATCGAATGGCGTGGTGTGCTCGCTCAGGCCCTGTCCCCGATCGAACGCAAACAGCGTCAGGTTGCCGCCGCCGTTCTTCGCCAGCACGCGGCTGGCGATGCCGCCGTTGGTATACGCGATGAGGTCAGCGAGCGGCAGCGCCTCCGAAGCGGGAATGGTGCCGGGTGTCGTTGTCATAGGTCATGCCTCATGAGAAACGGAAAGCGCCTTCGTAAATGACCGGCCCGCCCGCCCGCAGGCCGGGTGCCGGGCGATTGAGTTCGCGCATCGGCAGCGCGGAGTCGGGCGCGAAGCCGGCGGCGCCCAGTTCGTCGTGGAGTTGCGTCTCGCTCAGAAAGCACTGCGGTGCGCCCGAGAACTGCGTGAACACGAACGTCTCACCGGCGACGGGTGCGAGCTCGTCCGGCAACGTGTGGCGAGAGAACGTGAAGACAAACAGCGCGGCGCCCGGCCTGGCGGCCCGGGCGGCCTCGCGCACCGCGCCGCGGAACTCGGCGCCGGACCGCGCGAGATTCCAAATGCCGTGCGCGACGATGAAATCGATCGAGGCGGCTGCAATCGGCAGTGCCGACATTTCCGCGTTGACCAGGCGGATCGTCTTGCCACGTTCGCGGGCAGCCGCCGCCCGCAGCATGGGTTGCGACGAATCGGTGCCTACGACCTGCCACCCGAGTTGCGCCAGCGGAACGGCGTTGCGGCCGGCGCCGCAGCCAATGTCGAGCAGCCGCGCTGAGCGGGCCCGTCCCAGCTCGCCGCCGGCGTACTTCATCAGCGTCGGATTGGGAGATGCGGTGGCGAAGCCGGCCACGGTGGCCGGCGCATTCCACGGAGAATCGGCGGGGTGTTTCATCAACGCAGCGTTCCCGGCTGCACGAGACATGCCATGAGGCGCGGCCTCGCTGGGCCAGGAACGCGGTTGCGTGTCTACTAGTGTTTCGCGAACACGTACTTCTTGCCGTCCTTCGTGAACGCAATCACGTTGTACGGGTCCTTGCGGCCGCCCTGCTCCATGCCAGGCGAGCCCATCGGCATGCCCGGGACGGCAATGCCCGCAATAGCGGGCTTCTCTTTCAGCAGGCGCTTGATGTCCTCGGCCGGGACGTGGCCGACCACGATGTAGCCGCCGACCTTGGCGGTGTGGCACGACGAGAGTTCTTCAGACATGCCGGCCTGCATGGCAATGGCCTGCACCTGGGCGTCGCTGACGTTGTTGGCTTCCACCTGGAAGCCTTGCGCCTGGAGATGTTCACCCCAGGCACTGCAGCACCCTCAAGTGGGGGATTTGTAAACGGCGACGCTCGTGCGGGCCGACACCGGCTTGGTCTGGGCGTATGCCGCCAGACCGAACCCCGTCACACCCACCAGCGCGGCGCCGGCGATCAGGTGTTGAATCTTCATGACTTGATGCTACTCCAATCGCGCCCTAGCTGACGGGCCGCGACAGCAACATGCCCGCGGCTGCGATGACGGTGAAGGTCACCAGCCATGCCACGACACAGACGACGATCGCCCGGGCCAGGGTGCGGTAGTCGAGCGCCTGGCGAACGGCCAGCACCGTGGCGGCAATCATCCAAATCGACACCACCACCGCCACGAACGGCGCGGCGGCGCGCATGGCGCCGAAGGCGTAGAACACGCCCGGCGCGGCGGCGAAGCCCATCGTCCGGAAAAGCTCTGCCGGGCGGCTGCTCGTCTGCTTTTCGGGCATCACCAGTGTGCCAACCGTTGCGATCACCAACGCCCAGACCGCCCATGCGCCGAGCGTGAACGCCATTCCCGCCAGGAACATCGGCAAGGTCAGCGCCGTGCTGCCGGCCATGGCAAAGCCGCCGGCGAGGCAGGCGGCCAGCACGACCGTGGCAGCCTGAATGCCCGCCTGCCGATCGGCCTCGACGTCTTCAAACGTCACCGGATCCAGCACCAACGCGCCGACGAATCGCCGGGTGAACTGCGCCATCGTCGTTGCCGACTGAGTGAGTGCTGCCATGAGGTTCTCCGCCGAAACAAAAAGCACAGACCGTGCCACCGGGCCGGGTTGCACGCACCAACGGCCGGGCTGGAAACACGGGGATATTCCCCTCCGTGGTGAAGAAATTCGCACGTTTTCGGCCCGTCCCGGGCGATGATCGTAGGACTGCAATTTGCACTACGGCTGCCATGACCACGTTCATCCTGCTCGTGTTGTGTCTGCTCACGCCCGCGGTCACTTCTGCACAATCGCTGGCGCCCGCGGACTGGGACGCCGGCCTGCGCCTCGCCGAGTCGGTGGATCTGAACCCCGACCCGAAGGTGGTCGAGATCAACCTGACCGCCAGACTGGCCGAGGTCGAGGTGGCACCCGGCAAGCGCGTGCAGGCCTGGACCTACGACGGCGGGCTCCCGGGACCGCTGATCAAGACCCGGGTCGGCGACCGGTTGATCGTGCACTTCAAGAACGAGCTGAAAGAACCGACCACCGTGCACTGGCACGGCATCCGCGTCCCAATCGAGATGGACGGCGTGCCCGGTATCTCGCAGCCGGAAGTGACCGAGGGCGAGTCGTTCACCTACGACTTCGTCGTGCGTGACGCCGGCCTCTATTGGTATCACCCGCACGTGATGTCGGCGGCGCAAGTCGGCTTCGGCCTCTACGGCGCCCTGCTCGTCGAGGATCCCAACGACGGCGTCGGTGTCGCCGATCAAGTGACGATCGTGCTGAGCGACATCGGCTTCGACGCGAAGGGCCGGCTCGAACCGGCCGACAGCGGCGGCTCGGCCGGCATGGTGTTCGGGCGCGAGGGCGACTACGTGCTGGTCAACGGCCGCACGCGGCCGACGCTGCGCGCCCGTCCCGGCGCCCCGCAGCGCTGGCGCATCGTCAACACGGCCAAGAGCCGGTTCTTCTACCTGGATCTCGACGGCCAGGACTTCACCGTGATTGGCGTCGATGGCGGGTTGCAGGAACGGCCGGTCACCAGCGACATCCTGCTGGTTACCCCCGGCGAGCGCGTCGACGTGATCGTCGCGCCGAAAGGAAAGGCCGGCACGCCGCTGACGCTGCGCGCCATGCTCTACAACCGCGGCTACGGCAGCGTGCAGTACCGCAGCGTCGAAGACGTGATGTTCGTCGAGTTCACCAACGAGCCGCCGGTCACCGCGCCGCCGGTGCGGGTCACCCGCGATCTGCCGGTGCCGACGGTCGAGGGCGCGACGCCGGTGGAGATGGTGCTGACGCTGCCGCCGATGGAAAACAACAAGTCGGAGTTCCGCATCAACGGCGTGCCGTTCTGGAAGGCGAAGCCCTTCGTGGCCAAGCTCGGCGAGACGCAGTTGTGGACCGTCAAGAACGACAGCGACTGGGATCACCCGTACCATTTGCACGGCTATTTCTTCCAGGTCATCGACGAGCAGGGCCAGCCGGTGCGGCCGCTGGCGCTGAAGGACACGGTCAACGTGCCCATGAAATCCACGGTCCGGCTGCTGGTGACGTTCGACGAGCGGCCGGGGGAATGGATGATCCACTGCCACATCCTCGATCATGCCGACGGCGGGTTGATGGGCACGGTGCTGGTTGGCGACGTCAAGCCGTCGGAGCACGTTCACACGAAGAAGCAGTGACTGCGTGACATGGACCGGACCCTGGCGTCGGCCGCTCCGGTTTTCACCGCCCGCGGCATCACCAAGGTCTACCCCATGGGCGAGATCGAAGTGCACGCGCTTCGCGGCGTCGACTTCGATCTCTTTCCCGGCGAGTTCGTCGTGCTGCTCGGGCCGTCGGGCAGCGGCAAGTCGACACTCCTGAACATTCTCGGCGGCCTCGACATCCCGACCGCTGGCAGCGTGGTCTACCAGGACCACGACCTGACCACCGCCGGCGAGGCGGCGCTGACCGAGTACCGGCGCGAGCACGTCGGCTTCGTGTTCCAGTTCTACAACCTCATTCCCAGCCTGACGGCGCGCGAGAACGTGGCGCTGGTCACCGAGATTACCGAACATCCGATGACGCCGGAGGCGGCGCTGGCGCTGGTCGGACTCGGGCATCGGCTGGACCACTTTCCGGCGCAGCTCTCGGGCGGCGAGCAGCAGCGGGTGGCGATCGCCCGGGCCATTGCCAAGCGTCCCGACGTGCTGTTGTGCGACGAGCCGACCGGCGCGCTCGACATCACCACCGGCGTCGTCGTGCTCGAGGCGATCGAGCGCGTCAACCGCGAGCTTGGCACCGCCACGGTGGTGATCACGCACAACGCGGCGATTGCCGCCATGGCGCACCGCGTCGTGCGGCTGGCCGACGGCAACATCGCCGGCGTCAGCCGCAACGAGTTGCGCCGGCAGGCGAAGGAGATCCAATGGTAGGCCGCCTGCCGATCCCTGCGCTCGACCGCAAGCTGCTGCGCGACCTGTGGGAGATGCGCAGCCAGGCGCTGGCCATCGGCGCGGTGATGGCCGCCGGTGTGGTGATGTTCGTCACCTACCTGTCGAATTTCGACTCGCTGCAGCGCACGGTCGATACCTACTACGAGCGCCAGCGGTTTGCCGACGTCTTCGCCATGCTCAAGCGGGCGCCGCTCAGCCTCGAGGCCGACCTGCGGGCCATCCCCGGCGTGTCGGTGGTCGACACGCGCGTGGTGGCCGACGTGACGCTGGATGTGCCGGGCCTGCCGGAGCCGGCGACCGGGCGCCTGATCTCGGTGCCGTCAGGCGGGCGGCCGCTGCTGAACGATGTGTTCCTGCGCGCCGGCCGCTGGCCCGAGCCCGGCCGCCCCGATGAAGTGCTGGCGAGCGAGGTCTTCACCGACGCCAACCGGATGTCGCCCGGCGATCCGATCACGGCGATCATCAATGGCCGGCGGCGGCGGTTGACGATCGTGGGCGTGGCGTTGTCGCCCGAGTACGTCTTCAGCATCCGGCCCGGCGAGATGATTCCCGACAACCGCCGCTTCGCGCTCCTGTGGATGGAGCGCCGCGCGCTGGCGAGCGCGTTCGACATGGAGGGCGGCTTCAACGACGTCAGCCTGCGCCTGATGCCCGGGTTCTCGGTCGACGGGGTGATCGCCGGCCTCGATCGCCATCTCGAGCCGTACGGCGGGCTCGGCGCGGTACCGCGCCGGCTGCAACAGTCGGCGTGGACACTCGACAACGAGCTGGTGCAGCTCAGCACGTTCGGCTTCATCATCCCCGCCATCTTTCTCGCCGTGGCCGCGTTCGTGCTGAACGTCGCCCTGGCGCGGGCGCTGGCGCTGCAGCGGCCGCAACTGGCGGCGCTCAAGGCGCTCGGCTACTCGAACCGCCAGCTGGCGTGGCATTACTTCAAGTGGGCGCTGATCATCGCGCTGCTGGGGGCAGTCACCGGCGTGATCGTCGGCGCCTGGCTCGGCGCCCAGATGATCGAGTTGTACAACCTGTACTTCCGCTTCCCGTCGCTCGACTACCGGTTGTCGCCCGAAGTGGTGCTGAGCGCGGTGGCGCTGTCGCTGGTCTCGGCCGGCATCGGCGCGGTGTCGGCGGTCAGGCGCGCCGTGACAATTCCGCCGGCCGAAGCCATGCGGCCCGAGTCGCCGGCGCGCTATCGCGCCAGCGTGATCGAGACGCCGCGCATCCAGCGCCTGCTGCCGCAGGGCGCCCGCATGGTGCTGCGCAATCTCGAGCGCCAGCCGCTGCGCGCGCTGGCCTCGGTGATCGGCATCGCGTTCGGCGGCGCCATCCTGCTGATCGGCTTCGGTTTCGTCGACGCCATCGAGGTGCTGATCGCGCGGCAGTTCAACGACGGAGCGCGGCAGGACGTGACGGTGACGTTCGTCGAGCCGCGATCGTCGGCGGCAATGCATGCGGTGGCGTCGATGCCGGGCGTGATGACCGTGGAGCCCATGCGGATGGTGCCGGCGCGCCTGCGGGCCGGCGTGCGCTCCCGGACCCTCGCGTTGACCGGGCTCGAGCCCGCCCCCGACCTCAATCGGGTCGTCGATCAGCAGGGCCGGCCGCACACGCTGCCGCCCGAAGGCCTGGTGCTGTCGCGGGCGCTGGCCGGCGTTCTTGGCCTCGAGCCGGGCGATACCGTGCAGGTCGAGGTGCTCGAGGGGCGGCGGCCGGTCCGGCAGGTGCGCGTGGCCGGCGTGATCGACGACATCATGGGCCTGCAGGCCTATCTCGACATCGCCGCGCTGCACCGGATGATGCGCGAGGGCCGCACCGTGTCGGGCGCCTACCTGCAAGTCGATCCCGCGCAGATCGAGCCGCTGTACGCGAAGCTGAAGCTGACGCCGGCGGTGGCCGGCGTCGCCATTCGCGAGGCGGCGCTGCGCAACTTTCGCGACGTGATGGCGCAGAACATGAACCTGACGATTGGCATCAACGTGATCTTCGCCGCCATCATCGCCGTGGGCGTGGTCTACAACGCGGCCCGCATCTCGCTGTCGGAGCGCGAGCGCGAGCTGGCCAGCCTGCGGGTGCTGGGCTTCACGCGCGGTGAGATCTCGTCGATCCTGCTCGGCGAGCTGGCGATCCTGGTGCTGGTGTCGCTGCCGTGCGGCAGCCTGATCGGCTACGGGCTGGGCCTGTTCATCATGACCATCTTCCAGAACGAGGTGTACCGCATCCCGTTCATCGTCACGCCGGCCACGCTGGCCTGGGGGTGGCTGACCATCATCACGGCGGCGGCGCTGTCGGCGCTGGCCGTGCGGCGGCGGCTGGATCGGCTCGATCTGGTCGCCGTGTTGAAGTCGAGGGAGTAGTGATCGCGATGACCCGATATTGGCGTTGGTTGCTCGTCGTGCTGGTGGTCGGCGCCATCGTTGCCGTCGCGCTGTGGCCGTCGCCGGTGCCGGTTGACGTCATGCCCGCCAGCCGCGGCCCGCTGGCGGTGACCGTGGATGACGAGGGCGAGACGCGCGTGCGGCACCGCTACGTCGTGTCGGCGCCCCTTACCGGACGGGTGCTGCGCAGCGAGCTCGAGCCCGGCGATCCGGTCGTGCGCGACCGCACGGTCGTGGCGCGCATTCGCGCCGAAGCGCCGGCGCTGATCGATTCGCGCAGCCGCGCCGAGGCCGAGGCCGCCGTGGCCGCCGCCCGCGCCGCGCTTGGCCGCGCTGAAGCGCAGCGGCGAGCGGCGGCGGCCGCCGCGCAGCTGGCCGGCGCCGAGCTCGGGCGCCAGCGCGACCTGGCGGCGGCTCAACTGACGACCCGGCAGGCGGTTGACGCCGCCGAGTCGAACGCGCGCGCGGCCGATGAAGGTGTGCGCGCGGCGGAGTTCGCGGTAGCCGGTGCCCGGTCGCAGTTCGAGCAGGCCAACGCGCGGTTGATGGCGCCGACCCTTGAAGCGAGCGGCCGCGTGCTGACGGTCATGGCGCCGATCGACGGTGTCGTTCTCAAGCGCCTGCGCGAGAGCGCCAGCGTGGTCGCGGCCGGCGAGCCGCTGCTGGAGATCGGCAATCCCGCCAAGGACCTCGAGATCGTGTCGGACCTGCTGTCGACCGACGCGGTCCGCGTCCAGCCGGGTGCGAAGGTGCGGGTCGAACAGTGGGGCGGCGACCGGGTGCTGTCGGCGACGGTCCGCCGCGTCGAACCCTCAGGCTTCACCAAGATCTCCGCCCTGGGCGTCGAAGAACAGCGTGTCAACGTGCTGATGGCGTTCGATGATGCGGCGGGCGCGTGGCAGGCGTTGGGCGACGGCTACCGCGTCGAAGTGCGGATCGTGATCTGGGAGGCGGCCAGCGTGGTGAAGGTGCCGACCAGCGCGCTTGTGCGCCAGGGCGACGACTGGGCGGTGTTCGTGGTCGATGGCGACCGGGCGCGGCGCGTGGCGGTCACCCTCGGCCACCGCAACAGCGAGGAAGCGGAGATCACCTCGGCGCTCGAGCCGGGCGTGCCGGTGATTGTTCACCCCAGTGACAGCGTCAGCGACGGCGCGCTGGTCGAGGTCCGCGCCGCCGGCGACGCCCCATAGCCTACCTGCAGCGAACGGCGTTCGGAATACGATCGAGAATCAGGTTGGCGCGCGTGTCGTACAGGATCAGATGCCGCTCGACGAAGCGGTACTGAACCTCGGACGGCAGCGTGGGCAGCACCCCGAGCACGCTCGGCGGCACGGTCGACAGCGGCTCGTCGCGCGGGTACGAGCGGTTGGTGCGATACGAGATGTGGCCGGGGTTGTCTTCGAGGATGGCGGCGCAGACGCCGGGCGTCGTGACTCCGGCCAGCAGCTTCTTGAACGCGGCGTTGATGGCGGGCGTGAAGATGCTGCCCTGGCGCGCCCCTTCGCGCGCCGTGCGGATGCGCCGCGCCAGTGCCTGCTCGGCCCGCCTGATCTGGCTGGCGTCGTCAGTGATCTCGAGCCCTTGAAGTCCTTCTTCGAGCGTCCGGCGCAGCTCCTCGTAAGCCGCCATGCGGGCCGTGAAATCGGCGACGATCAGCCCGTCAACTGCCACGGTGAAGTCCGGGCCTTTCGCGGGCGGCTTCGAGGTGCCGGACTGGGCCGCCGCGCCGGCCGCGGCGACCAACAGCGCCGCGCAGACGGCAATGGTGCGGGCGGCGACGGTCATGTTCTTCACGCTCGTCTCATTATCCGCCCGCGCCGCCTCGCCGTCACCGGCATCACCACCGTCGAGCTGGCTCACGCTGCCGGCGTATCCGGGCTGGGGACGATCAACACCGGGCACGCGGCCCGGCGGACGACGTCTTGCGCGTTCGAACCGAAAACGGCCAGGTCGAGCGCGCCGCGGCCCTGCAGGCCCAGAACAATCAGGTCGCTTTGCCGTGCGGTTGCCTGGCGCAGGATCTCGCGCGACGCCTTGCCTTCGGCCACGGTTGTTTCGACCTCGCAGTAGTCACGCACCGGCGCCGGGACCAGGGCATCGAGCTTCTGCCGGTGGTCGGCCTCGGCACGAGCGCGCGCCTCTTCCTCACCGGCGATGAACGTGGCCGGCGGCCCCGTCCGCCACTCGATGGCGTTGAGCACCGTGACGCGCGCGCCGGTTTCAGCGCCGAGCGACAGCCCATAGGCCAGCGCCGCCAGCGAACTGGCCGAGAAGTCCACCGCGCAGAGGATGCGGTCGAACTTCACGTCGCCGGGCGGCACCGGTCCGGTCGCCAGGTGCGGGACGATCAAAACCGGCCATCTCAGCAAGCGGATCACCTTTTCTGCCACCGACCCGAGGACCAGCCGCGTCAGGCCGGAGTAGCCGTGACTGCCGAGCACCACCAGGTCGGCCGGCCACTCCAGCGCCTGGTCCAGGATCTCGGCCGCCACATTCGGCGACTCACACAGTACCGGTTCTGCACCGCCGGCGCCGGCCGCGGCGCCCAGCTGCCGCATGTGCGCCAGGACTTGCTGGCGATCGGCAGCGGTCAGCGTGAAGACCGGCGGCGGGCTGGCCAGCGGCGGCAGCATGGTCACCGGCGGCGCCAGGGCAAACACGTGAAGCGTCCGCAGTTGCGCGCCGTACCACCGCGCCACTGCTGCGGCATGCTTCAACGCGCGCTCGGAGCACGAGGAGAAGTCGATGCCGCACAGGACGCGCGCGACCTGGATCCGCGTTGCTGAAATGCTCACGTCAGGCCTCTTCCTAGGCTGCCGTCTTGGCGGTCTTCGCGCCGTCCTGGATCTCGACCTTCCGCGCCGCCGGGGCAACGGCCTTGGCGGGTAGCGGCACGCTCACTTCGAGCACGCCATCGGCGAAGCTCGCCTTGACGTCCTCGAGCTTCACGCCCGCCGGAAGCGGCACGGAGCGGTAGAAGCTGCCGTACTCACGTTCGCAGCGGTACATGTCGTTCTTCTTCTCCTCGACTTCGTTCTTGCGCTCGCCCGAGATGGCGAGCTGGCCGTCGGCGACCTCGACCTTGACGTCCTCTTTCTTCAAGCCGGGAAGATCAACCTTGGTCACCAGGCGGTTGTCCTTCTCGAACACGTCGATCTGCGGATTCCAGGCCGCGGCCTCGGTTGAGCGCAGGGTGCGCAATGACGGCCAGGTGGCCTGGTCGAAGAACCGATCGAAATCGGTGGTCATCAGGCGGAGTAGATCAAACGGATCGCGCCCCGCGCGAGTGAGCGCGGTCTCTTTGTTGCGGAACATGATGGCTACACCTCCAAGTGGGCACGCCGCCGGGATGGCAGGTCGGTGCCACCTTACACATAGCAAGCACCGTACCTTTGGGCGGGTTGGAGGTTTGCTCGTAATTAGGCAAGCCATCCGCTGGCCGCCACGTCGGCGCCAGTGATTTTCAACAGTGGTGCTGAGATTCCCGGGTCCGTCCGCCGCCGCCCTAGGGCCGCGGCAGGCACGTGAATTGCTCACGATCTCCAGGGACCTGGAGGCAGAACATGCTCGTCAATCTTCCCTCGTTGCCGTTCGCCAACCGTGCCGAGGCGGGCGTCGCCCTCGCCTCGCAACTGCAGCACTACGCGGGCCACGCCGACGTCATCGTCCTTGGCCTGCCGCGTGGCGGCGTGCCAATCGCCGCCACCGTGGCGCGCACGCTCGGCGCCAGGTTCGACGTGTTCGTGGTGCGCAAACTCGGCGTGCCCGGTCACCGCGAGCTGGCGATGGGCGCCATTGCCAGCGGCGGCGCGCAGGTCCTGAACCAGGGCGTGATTGACGCGTTGCACCTGACCGACCGGGACGTCAGGCAAGTCGCGGCCGAAGAGCAGCGGGAACTGCGGCGGCGCGAGCTCGCCTATCGTGGCGACCGGCCGCCGGTGGCGTTGTCAGGGCAGGTCGTGGTCCTGGTTGACGATGGCCTGGCCACCGGTTCGACCATGCTGGCCGCGGTGCAGGCGATTCGGCTGCAGAAGCCGCGGCGCATCGTGGTGGCGGTGCCGGTTGCCTCTCAGCAGGCGAGCGCCAGGCTCCGGCAGGCCGCCGACGAGGTGGTCTGTGTGCGCGTTCCCAAGGCGTTTTCGGCGGTCGGCGAGTGGTACATCGACTTTGCCGAAACCTCGGACGACGAGGTCAGGGAAGCCCTGAAGGAAGCGGCCGCAGAGACCGCACCGATAAAGCTGCCGTAGGGAACAACCGACCGGCGGTTGCCGCAAGTGGCGCCCAGCTTTCGCGGAACCACGAGCCACGCCGGATGTCGCATGTAGGGTCCGGCTTTAGC
>JBFWUK010000057.1:0-7631 GCA_050247355.1 Vicinamibacterales bacterium
CTTAGAACACCCGCGCGTTCGGCACCGGCCACCAGCGGATCTGCACCTTGCCGATGATGTACTTCTTTGGCACGAAGCCCCAGTGGCGGCTGTCGAGGCTGTTGTTCCGGTGATCGCCCATCACGAAGTAGTAGCCCTCGGGAATGACCTGCGGGCCCCAGTCGTCGTGGCTGCGATATTCGGCCGGCACGAAATCGTCGCGCATCGGCACGTCGTTGACGTAGACCCGGCCGTCAACCACGCGCACGGTATCGCCGTCTTCGGCAATCACCCGCTTGACGAACGACTTGTCGGGGTTGACCGGGTAGTAGAGCATGACGATGTCGCCGCGCTGGGGCGAGGTCAGGCGGTAACGCAGCTTGTTGACGATCAGGCGATCCTGGTCGGCCAGCGTTGGCGCCATGCTGAGGCCCTCGACCCGCGCCACCTGGAAGCCGAAGGTGACAATCAGGGTCGCGTAGACGGCGGCCGAGGCCAGCGTCCGGACCCAGGCAAAGAACTCGTCGCGCCACACTTCCAGCCGGCGCATCACCTGCGTGGCATCCTGGTCGATCGACATCGGCAGCGGTGTCTCGCGCGTCAGCGCGTCGGCGGCCGTCACCGGTACCGGCGTCGTCTCGTCGCCGGGATCGGCAAACAGGTTGCCCATCGTGAGCGGCGCTACAGCTTCAGGTAGTCCCGCAGGCGGCGCGTCTGCGCCCGGCTGACCGGGATCTCCGTCGCCTTCGCGTCTGTCATCCGCAGGATGTAGTTCCGGCTGAACCAAGGCACGATCTCCTTGACCTTGTTGATGTTTACCAGGTGCGATCGATGGACCCGCCAGAACACGTCCTGGTCGAGCCTGGCGTGCAGCTCGTCCAGGGTCCGGTCGTTCGCGGTTCCCGATACCTGGCTTGTTACAATATTAATCGAATCCTCGACGAGCGACGCATGGATGATGTCGTCGGCTTGGACCAGCACGAACCGGTCATGAAGTTTGACGGCCACCTGCTCCCGGCGGTCTTTCTGGCCCGCCATCATCTTCACCAGCCGCTCTAACTGCCCAGCCATGGGGTCGATTTGGCCCTGGCGGCGCCGCGCCCGCGCCACGGCGGTCTCGAGCCGCCGGGCATCGACCGGCTTCAGCAGGTAGTCGACCGCGTTTACCTCGAAGGCCTCGATCGCCCGCTGATCAAAGGCTGTGACGAAAATCACACCCGGTCCGGTTCCCGGTCCCACCAGGCGCCGGGCCACCTCGAAGCCGGTCAGCCCCGGCATCTGCACGTCGAGAAAGGCGATATCGGGGGCATGGCGGGCAATCTCCTCGACGGCATCCACGCCGTTGGCCGCGACGCCCACCACCTCGATGCTGCCGAGCTGGTTGAGCAGGAAGCACAGCTCGTCCCGCGCCAGCTGTTCATCGTCGGCGACGACGGCGGTCAGGATGCTGGTGGTCATGCGGTGATTCTGTCCTCGGCGAGGTCCAGCGGAATTTCAACCCGCGCGCAGGCCCCCCTGCCCGCGGCGCCGGTGAGCACCAGCCGGCCGGTGGCGCCGTACAGCACGCGCAGGCGCTCGTTGACGTTGCTCAGGCCGATGCCGCCCGACAGCGCGTGCGGCAGGCGCTCCTGCGAGATGCCCAGCCCATCGTCGGCCACTTCGATGATGGCGGTTCGCCCCTCGCGCCAGCTGCGCAGGGTGATGGTGCCGGGGCCGACCTTGCGCGCGAACCCGTGCTTGATGCAGTTCTCGACCAGCGGCTGCAGCAGCAGGCTGGGCACGATGATGTCCAGCGTATCAGGCGCAATCGACTTGCGCACCGTCAGCCGCGGGCCGAAGCGAATCACCTCGATGTCGAGATACTCGTCGATGGCGGCGAGCTCCTCGCGCAGCGTGACGAACTGTTCTTGGTTGCTCATCAGCTTGCGCAGCAGCCCCGACAGCTTCTGGATGACCTGGCGCGCGGTCTCGGGCTGCGACCGGATGAGCGACGAAACCGAGGTCAGCGTGTTGAACAGGAAGTGCGGGTTGATCTGGCTCTTCAGGGCCTCGACCTTGGCCGCCAGCAGCAGTTTCTCCTGCTCCTGGAGCCGATGCTCGATACGCGCGTTGTTCCAGATCTTGATCGGCGTCGACACCGTGACTATCGTGGCCAGGTAGATCACCATCGTGATCCAGGGCGACGAGCTGCTGAAGTCGAACACCCGGGCGGGGTAGCGCGACCCGATGGCCTGGCGAATCACCTCCAGGCCGATGATAGCCAGCAGGATGGCCACCTGCCAGTTCATCTCCATCCGCCGGAGCATGCGCCACACGTAGCGGGGCATGCTCAGCAGGACGAACGGCGTGAAGCTCCAGATCTCCTCCTTGGGACAGGCCTCGCGCAAGCCGCCGCCGGCGAAGCCGCAGCCCACGGCCAGGAACGGCGCGCCGTATTCGCCGACGGCCAGGGCCGGCATGGCCATCGCCAGGCCGACCAGGGCTCCCGTGTAGGGGCCGGCGATCAGCCCCGCCAGGAACGCCCCCTCGAGCATCAGGTCGGCGGCGTCGTAATTCAGCAGGACCCGCGCGGCCACCCCGGCGGTCAGCGGGACACCCAGGCCCAGGGCAAACACCAACCGGTCGGGCCAGTTGCGCTGCTCGAAGATCAGAATGTGGCGAAAGCGGCGATAGCGGGCGAGCATGGTCGCCAACGCGGCCATGGCCGCGAGTTTCACGACCAGGGTCGTGAGCAGAAACTGCTCGGCAGAGAGAAGTCTTGGGTCTTGCATGGCGAACTTTCAGCGAAGAGCGCCCTTGAAATGGTATCATTTCCCTCTATGATCGGTCCGCTCGCGAAAGGCTTTGCGCTCACCTTCAAGCACCTGTTCCGCCGTCCCATCACGGTGAACTATCCCGACCAGAAGGTCCCGATGTTCCCGCGCTACCGGGGCAAACAGGTCCTGATGCGCGACGAAGCCGGGCTGGAAAAGTGCGTGGCCTGCGGCCTGTGCGCCGTGGCCTGCCCGGCCGATGCCATTTACCTCGAGGCGGCCGAGAACGACGGCACGGTGATGGCGGGGCCGCGCTATGCGTCGGTCTACCAGATCCACAAGACGCGCTGTATCTTCTGCGGCTACTGCGAAGAGGCCTGCCCGGTCTCGGCCATCTTCATGGGCAAGGACTACGAACTGGCCGTCTACAGCAAGGACGACTTCGTGTGGGACAAGACGGAATTGCTTGTCCCCGCCGCGGCGGACCAAAAGGCGCCGATGCCCGCGCGCTAGGCTGGCCGGCAGCCGCGCGGTCCGCGGGCAGGCGAAACCCGCCCGCGGCAAATGCCGTCTGTATAAGTAACTACCCCCAGTGAAGCCCTTCTTATCTGCGTTGGATGAACGTGTGCTCGTGTGCGACGGCGCCATGGGGACGATGCTGTACGCGAAGGGCGTGTTCATCAACCGCTGCTTCGAGTCGCTCAACCAGACCCAGCCCGACCTCGTGGTCGACGTTCACGGCGACTACCTCAAGGCCGGCGCCGACGTCATCGAGACCAACACCTTCGGCGCCAACCGCATGAAGCTGCGCGGCTTCGGCCTCGGCGACCAGGTGCGGGAAATCAACCTGGCCGGCGCGGCGCTCGCGCGCCGCGCGGTGGAGCAGTCGGGCCACGAGACGTACGTCGCCGGGGCCATCGGTCCGCTCGGCGTGCGCATCGAGCCCTGGGGCAAGACCGGCGTGGACGAGGCCGAGACCATGTTCCGCGAGCAGGCGCAGGCGCTGTTCGACGGCCAGGTCGACCTGTTCATCCTGGAAACGTTCCGCGACCTCAACGAGATTGGCGCCGCCATTGCCGCCGTGCGCAGCGTGTGCGACCTGCCGATCGTCGCGCAGATGACCACCGAAGAAGACGGCGCCAGCCTCGACGGCGCGCCGGCCGAGCAGTTCGCGCCGGCGTTGATTGCCCGCGGCGCCAGCATCGTCGGCGTCAATTGCAGCGTCGGACCGGCGCCCATGCTCGAGACGATCGAGCGCATCAGCGAAGTCACCGACGTCTGGCTGTCGGCGCAACCCAACGCCGGCCGGCCGCGCGACATCGAGGGCCGCAACCTTTATCTCTGTTCGCCGGAGTACATGGCGTCGTACGCGCGGCGGTTCATCGCCTCTGGCGTGCGCCTGGTGGGCGGTTGCTGCGGCACCACGCCCGAGCACATCCGGCAGATTGCCCTGGCCGCCAAGTCGATGGCGCCGGGATTGGCGCGGCACGCCGGCATGGCCGAGGTCCGGACCCCGGTGGCCAGCCAGCCCAATGCCCGCGCCGCGCTGCCGCGCGAGTCGAAGTCGGTGATGGGCCGCAAACTGGCCAGCGGCGCCTTCATTCGCGCCATTGAGCTCGTGCCGCCGCGCGGTCACTCTGCCGGCGCGGCCCTGGCCGATGCGGCGCGCCTTTCGGCGCGCGGCGTGGACGTGGTGACCATTCCAGACGGCCCGCGCTCCGGCGCGCGCATGAGCGCGCTGTCGCTGGCGGTGCTGGTGCAACAGCACGCGGCGGTCGAGGTGCTGCTGCAGTACTCGTGTCGCGATCGCAATTTGCTGGGCATCCAGTCGGACCTGCTGGGCGCGCACGCCATGGGCGTGCGCAACCTGCTCGGCATTACCGGCGATGTCCGCAGCCTGGGCGACATCCCCGACGCCACGGCGGTGTTCGATGTCGACTCGATCGGACTAACCAACGTGATCGCGCGTCTGAACCATGGGCTCGATATTGGCGGCCAGTCGATTGGCGAGCCCACATCCTTCCATACCGGCGTGATGGTCAACCCGTCGCGCGATCTCGACCAGGAACTGCGGCGCCTCGAGTTCAAGGTTGAAGCCGGGGCTGAGTTTGCGGTGACCAGGCCGGTGTTCGATGTGTCCGCATTCGAACGCTTCCTGGCTCGGGTAGCACCGCTGGGCGTGCCGATCATTGTCGGCATCTGGCCGTTCGAAAGCGCGCTCAACGCGGAATTCATGGCCAACGAAGTGCCGGGCGTGACGGTGCCAGACGCCCTGGTCGCGCGGATGCGCGCTACGGCCAGTGCCGAGGCCGCCGCCGCGGAAGGCGTAAAAGTGGCGCGAGAACTCGTGGCGGCCATGAAGGGCATGGCCGCGGGGGTGCAGATCTCAACGCCGTCGGGCCGGCTCGACGCCGCCCTCGATGTGCTCGACGTGGTATAGTCCGGTTCGGTTTCGGAGACTGTAAAAAATGGGCCTATTTGACGTAGAAACACGGCGTTCGGGCGACGCGGCAACCAGGGCGTTGTCTGTGACGACGGTCGAGACCGATTTCGTTGAAAAGGTCTACCAGGGCATTGCCGCGGTGTACGACTACACCTACGGGCCGACCCTGCACCCCGGTCGCATCGAGGCCATCGAGAAGATGGCCATCCAGCCCGGCACGCACGTGCTGGAGGTGGGCGTCGGCACGGGCATCAACCTCGCGATGTATCCCCGCACCTGCCGCGTGACCGGCATCGACCTGTCGAGCAAGATGCTCGCGAAGGCCCAGGGCCGCATCGACGAGAAGGGCCTGCACCACTGCGACGTTGCCGAGATGGACGCGACGCAGCTCAAGTTCGCCGAC
Organism: Vicinamibacterales bacterium; assembly: GCA_050247355.1. Taxonomy (GTDB): domain Bacteria; phylum Acidobacteriota; class Vicinamibacteria; order Vicinamibacterales; family UBA2999; genus 12-FULL-67-14b. The sequence goes on from JBFWUK010000057.1 coordinate 5,579, forward strand.
AACTCGTTCGATGTCGTCTACGCGCCCTACGTGATCAGCGTGGTGCCGGAACCCGTCAAAGTGGCGCGCGAGATGTACCGCGTGTGCCGGCCCGGCGGCCGCGTCATCATCCTCAACCACTTCAAGAGCGCCAACCGTCTGATGGGCTGGATCGAACGGGCGATTTCCCCGATGACCGTGCATATCGGCTTCACCGCCGATCTCGACCTCCCGGGGTTCCTCGAGCAGGCCGAATTGAAGCCGGTGTCGCTCGAGAAGGTGAACATCCCGAAAATGTGGACGCTCATCACTGTCGTCAAGGACTAGCCGCAAGGTGTCATAGCCTCGTTGCCAGCCCCGCCCGCCATTCCTGAACCCGGCTGGACATCTGTCCAGCCGTTTCCGTCTCTAGAACCCCACTCGTTCCTGGTCGCCAACCCGTCTGGCGAGAGCGTGCGCATTGCCTACTTCCGTGGTCCCGAACCGGGCGTGTTGCATGCCAGGGCGTGGTTCGGCCGCGAGACCCAGGGGCCGCCGGGCCACGTGCACGGCGGCGCCATGGCGGCGGTACTCGACGAGGGCATGGGCGGCGCCTGCTGGATGAACGGACACCGCACGGTGGCCGCGAGGATCTCGGTGTCGTTCATCGCGATGCTGAAGCTCGAATCGGAGACGACCGTCGAGGCTCGCGTGGACCGCACCGACGGGCGGAAGGTCTACGTGCGGGCGACGCTGTCCGACGCGAGCGGTGCGCCGGTCGCCGAAGCCGATGGCTTGTTCATCGTGCTGCGCGAGGAAGCGTGCAAGTAAGAACCACAGGAGGGAGGAGATCAGAAGAACGCGCTTCTCCTTGTCTTCAATGTCCTGTGATCTTCAGGATTCGATCGGCGGCGACGTCGGCGCCGTTGGTGGCCGGCCGCTCGGCCGGCTCCGGCTGGGCGAGCAGTGCGTCCAGGTGCGGCTGCCACTCACCCGAGAACAGGTCCGCGTGATCGATGAACGCGGCGCGCAGGAACCGCGGCACGGCCGCCACCAGCACGTCGTACTCGAGGAAGTGTCCCCGCGACGTGTAGAGCAGGGCGGTGTGGTTGGCCAGGCATTCGGAGATGATGCCGTAGCCCGGCTTGGTGACCACCACGTCGACGGCCCTGACGAGGTCTTCGTAGCGTAGCCCTCCGGCGTACATTGCGGCCTCGTCGATGTCGCCTGGCAGCAGGATGCGATAGCCGTCAATCCGGCGCAGCGCGGCCACATCGAGGCCTTCCAGTCCGTAGCCGCCGAACGACACGAGCACGAGCCTGGCGTCGCGCGGCAACCCGAGAGTGTTGCGGACCTCGTGCGGATCGCGGGCCGACCGCCGCGCCACGAATGGCAGGTCGATCACCTGTGGCATGGTGGCAAAGCCGCCCCACATGGGCAGCCGCAGGGCCACGGTGGTTTGCCGATAGATGTCGCCAATGCGGCCAACCAGGTCGGCACTGCCGGCGTAGCCGGAATAGATCCAGTCCCAGGTGAAGTTGCCGAGCGCGACACCGGGCAGCCCGGCGGCGCGGGCCGCCGCGATGCCCAGCGGCGGCAGGTCGGCGACGACCAGCGACGCGCCGATTTGCTGGAGCCAGGCCTTTTCGGCGGCGACCCGCTCGTCGAACCTGGACATGAAGCCCCGCGCCTGCTCGAGCGTGGCGGTCTCGTCGAGGGTCAGGCTGTCGATCTGGACGACGCCCGTGTCGCAGTGGGCCGGCTCGAGCGTAACGCCCGGCCGGACCGTGCGCGTCACCAGCCACGGCGCCACCTGTGAACGGATGACCACCCGAACGTCGGGGCGCCGATCTACGAATGCGTTGATGATCTCGATCGACCGCGAGGCGTGGCCGAAGCCGTGGCCCGAGATGTAGAAGGCTACTGTCACGCTACTGATTATGCCGGGACGGCACTTCTTGACGGGGCGGCACTTCTTGACGGGGCGGCACTTCTTGACGGGGCGGCACTTCTTGACGGGGCGGCACTTCTTGACGGGGCGGCACTTCTTGACGGGGCGGCACTTCTTGACGGGGCGGCACTTCTTGACGGGGCG
>JBFWUK010000057.1:7641-13363 GCA_050247355.1 Vicinamibacterales bacterium
GACGGGGCGACACTCCTCGACGGGGCGACACTCCTTGACGGGGCGACACTCCTTGACGGGGAGGCCCCGGCTCGTGGCGTAGCCCCGTCAGGTGTTGTGACCCCGTCAGGTGTTGTGACCCCGTCAGGTGGTGCCACCCCGTCCCGTGTCAGGCCCCGGCAAGCTACAATGAGTCGTGAGCTTCGACGAACGCGCCTTCTTCAGCGAGAAGCCGGAAAGCCGACCGGCGACTTACCCCTGCCCGCGCTGCAAGCGGACCAACGAATACACCGTCCGCTGGGTGCGCCGCACCAAGAAGGGCGCGCCGCAGAACGCCGAAGACCGCAAGAAGTTCGACAAGCTGCGCGACCACCTGCTGCGCCTGGACGACGAGGTGACTTGCAAGACGTGTGGCAAGAAGTTCGAGATTCCGTCGCTGCATTCGATGATGTTCCTCGACCAGATCGAGGGGTTGCCGAAGGATGTCGAGAGCGAGGACGCCGACGCGGCGGAAGCGCCGGGCAAGCCGATGGATGCGACCACTCGCGCCGCGCTGCCGGCCCGCTTCACCCGTCCCACCAAGGGCTGGCGAGGGTAGTTACCAGATGCCCGGCAGCAGGCGCGAGCGCACCTGCCGCTGGTAGGCGCGATATTTCTCGCCGAACGCCTCGACCAGCGACGCCTCTTCCCATGGAATGGCGGCGACCAGATAGGCCGTGCTGACCACGGCAAACAGAAGCCGGCTAAAGGTCATGTCCGGCACGCCAAAGACCAGCAGGACCCAGCCGAAGTAGATGGGATGGCGTACGAGGCCGAAGGGGCCGGTGGCCTTGAACTCGACCGGAGCGCCATGCCGCGCCTGGCGGACGCCGGCGAGTTCCCAGATCCCGATGATGCGCGACGAGCGCTCGGTCAGCACCACGCCGGCCAGCTGGACGATGTACATCAACCAGCGGGACGGCCCGCCGACCCTCCACGCCATGCCGGGCAGCGGTTGCCACCACCAGCACACGGCCAGGAACATCACGCTGGCCACCCAGACGTAGAGGCTGCGCTCGAGATCGGCGGGTACCTGCCGCGTGATCCATGCTTTGGCGCCGGTGCGCGCCATCACGCTATGGTGGAGGGCGAAGGCGGTGAACAGGCCGACGTCGATCAGCACGGCCGGCCACACCGGCTGGTCCGTGGCCGGGGCCGGAATGCGGAGCAGGTAGCCGTAGACCACGGCGAACGACGCCAGCGACACCACGAAGATCAGCGCGCCGAGCCAGACGAATGCCGTTCGCACGAACGGTATTATGGACGGGATCAATGGTTCACAGGTTCAGGGGTTCACGGGTTCGCGGGTTCAGTTGGTGAGCTTACCGCGGGTCGCCATCACCGGCATGGGTGTCGTCTCGGCCTTCGGGGTCGGGCGCGAGGTCTATTGGGATGCCATTCGGCGCGGCCAGAGCGGCACGCGCGCGATTACCGAGTTCGACGTCTCGACGTATCCCTGCAAGGTGGCGGCGCCGGTGCCGGCCGTGGACATGTCGATGGCCATGCCGCTGGCCGGTGAAGCGGGACCGCGCGATTCGCACGCCGATCCCAAGCGTTACTCGCGCGCCGCGCTGTTCGGCGTGGTCGCGGCCCGCGAAGCCTGGAACGACGCCGGCCTCGGGTTTGGCGAGCCGAACGCCGGCGTGATCATCGGCAGCGGCGGCGGCGGCATCGACGTCGGCGAGCGCCAGTACCAGGATTTCTTCACCACCGGCGGCCAGCACGTCACGCCCTATGCCATCGCCATCGGCATCTGCGGCATGGTGTCGAGCGAGATCTCGATCGCGCTCGGCGTCCGCGGCATCAGCCACGTGCTGTCCACCGGCTGCACCAGCTCCACCGACGCGCTGGGCTATGCCTGCATGCTGCTGCGGCAGGGCGAATGCGACGTGCTGTTGTCGGGCGGCGCCGATGGCTGCGTGCTGCCGGGCATGATTTTCGGCTTCTCGCGCATGCGCGCGGTCTCGACCCACTACAACGATCGCGGCGCCGAGGCGTCGCGCCCGTTCGATCGCGGCCGCGACGGTTTCGTGCTCGGCGAGGGCGCCTGGATGCTGACACTTGAACTCGAGGACCGCGCCCGGGCGCGGGGCGCGGCCGTCTACGCCACCATCGACGGCTACGCCTCGACCTGCGATGCCTACCACCGCGTGCAGATGGATCCCGACGGCGAGCAGATCGTCCGCTGCATGCAGATGGCGATCGATCGGGCGGGACGGGCCGCCGAGGAAATTGGTTACATCAACTACCACGGCACCTCGACGCAGTTGAACGACGCCATCGAGGCCCGCTGCACGCGCCTGGCGTTCGGCGCGCTGGCCGATCGCATCCCCGGGTCGTCCACCAAGTCGATGATCGGCCATCCGCAAGGCGCCAGCGGGGCCGCCGGCGTGGTGGCCACCGCGCTTGGCCTGTCGCGCGGCTTCCTGCCGCCGACCATCAACCTCACCGATCCCGATCCAAACTGCGATCTCGACTTCATTCCGAACGCCGGCCTGGTGGCGCAGCCCGAGGCGGCGCTGTGCAACTGCCTCGGCTTCGGGTCGAAGAACAGTGCGCTGGTGCTCGGGCGCGCGCATGGATGACGTGGTCATTGCCGGCGGCGGTCCGGCGGGCGCCCTGGCCGCCCTGATCCTGGCGCGCGCCGGGGCGCGTGTCCGCGTGTTCGAACGCGCGCGTTTTCCGCGTCACAAGTTGTGCGGCGATACCTTGAACCCGGGTGCGCTGGCCGTGCTGGCGCGTTATCTCGACCTGGCGCCGCTGGTCGCGCGCAGCGACGACATTCACGGCATGCTGATCACCGGTCCCGGAGGCGTGCAAGTGCGCGCCGTTTACGGCGCGGGCCTGGCCGGCCGCGCCGTGACGCGCAGCGTCCTGGACGGCTGGCTCTTGCGCCAGGCCGAACAGGCGGGTGCGCAGGTCGAGGAAGGGGTCGCCGTGAAGGCCGCATGGGTGGCCGACGGCCGTGTTGCCGGAGTGACCGTCGCAAATGGGACCATGCACGAGGCGCGCATGGTGATTGCCGCCGACGGCCGGCGATCGACGCTGGCGTTCGCGCGCCGGCTGGCCCACCAACCGCACCGGCCGCGCCGCTGGGCCGTTGGCGGGTACTACACCGGGGTCACCGGCTGCGGCACGGTCGGCGAGATGCACGTGCGGAGCGGGCATTACATCGGCGTGGCGCCGGTTCCCGGCGGTCTGACCAACGTCTGCGTGGTCGTGCCCCGCACGGCCGGCGATTCGCCGCTTGGTCCGCTGCGCGATCTGATTGGCTCGCGGCTGCAGGCCGACCCGGCGCTGCGCGATCGGTTCAGTGGCGCCACGCCCGAGGGCGAGCCGGTCATGCTGGGACCAATGGCCGTCGACGCCGGCGCGGCGGGCGAGCCGGGCCTGCTGTTGGCCGGCGATGCCGCCGGCTTCATCGACCCGATGACCGGCGACGGCTTGCGCCTGGCCCTGGCCGGCGCGGAACTCGCGGCGTCGGTCACCCTGGAAGTGCTGTCGGGAACGGTGCCGGCCGGCACCGCGCATCACGAGCTGGCGCGCCGCCGCCACGCCGCCTTCGCCGCGAAGTGGCGGTTCAATCGCGCCCTGCGTTTGCTGGTGTCCGCACCAGGAGGCGTCGCGGCCGCGGCCGCGACCGCGCGTGTCATGCCGTCCCTGTTCGAATCGATCATCCGTTACGCTGGAGACTGTCCGTCATGACCAATCCGGCTGTCATCGTTGCCGTCCTCACTACCGTCGCGGTCTTGCTGATCATGGCCGGCGAGTTGGTGCTGTCGCTCTACAACGAGCGGCAGTTGCGCGCGAAGGGGGCCATCGAGCCGCCGGGCGACGTCTTTGCCGTCATGCGCGTGGCCTATCCAGGCGCGTTCATCGCCATGGGCATCGAGGGCGCGCTGTCCGGGCCATCGCCGGCGTCGATCATGCTGGGCGGCCTGGCATTGTTTGGACTGGCCAAGGCGCTCAAGGTGTGGGCCATCTCGTCGCTGGGGCCGCGCTGGACCTTCCGCGTGCTGATTCTTCCCGGTGCGGCCCTGGTGACCAACGGCCCTTACCGCTTCCTCCCGCACCCGAACTACCTGGCGATTGTCGGCGAGATGATCGGCGTGGCCATGATCGTGGCGGCGCCGATTACCGGCGTGCTGGCCACCTTCGGCTTCGGCATGCTGATGCGCGCGCGTATCCGCATCGAGGATCGCGCTTTGGGCCGCCTCCGCTAACGCTACGGCGGGCCAAGGCCGCTCTCGCAGCCGCTGCCGCGGTCCAAGCCGGATAGAATAACCAACGTGAAACTGCCCAAGTGGGCGACGGCGCTCGACATCGTCGCGGTGGCGATGGCGATTGTCGCGCTGTCGGTGATCATTGGCGGCGGCTTCCGCCTGACCATCTTCGGCGAGCGGCTGTCGGTCACCGACTGGTGGCGGCCGGTGCTCTGGAGCCTGGTCGCCCTCGGCATCCGCCATGCGCTGGTTCGCCGGCACCCGCTGCCGCAGCGCGTGGCCGTGGCGGTGTCGCGGTGGTGGCGCGATCCGGTCACCAAGAGCGTTCTGCCTATTCACCTGGCGACCCGTGGCGGCGTGCTCGTGGTCGGCTTCCTGGCCGTGATCCTGATTGGCTTTCCGCCCGAGGCCTCGTCGCGGTGGCGCATCTACTCGAACGATTTTCTCGACCTGCCGGCGCGGTGGGACACCGGATGGTACCTGGGCATTGCGATGGAGGGGTACCAGTACGATCCGAACGCGCGGGCCGAGACCCAGCAGAACATCGCGTTCTTCCCGGCGTTCCCGATGATCGTGAAGTCCCTGTCGGCGGTGCTCGGGCGCCAGCCGCTGTGGACCGGCGTCGGCGTGTCGCTGGTGGCGTTCTTCCTGGCGCTGGCTTACTTCCTGCGCCTGGCGCGCGACGAGCTGCAGGATGACGGTGCGGCCGCGACCGCGGTGATGCTGCTGGCGGCCTATCCGTTCGCCGTGTTCTTCAGCGCGGCGTATACCGAATCGCTCTTCCTGCTGACGCTGGTCGGCGCCGTCTATCACTTCCGCCGCGATCAGTTGTGGCGATCGGCGGGGTGGGGCCTGGTGTGCGGCCTGACCCGGCCGAATGGCGCCTTCCTGTCGGTCGTGCTCGGCTTGATGGCCGTGGCGCCCATGTGGGACGCGGGCCGCTGGCGTCCGATCGTGCCGCCGCCCTCAGGCTGGGCTCACATCGGCAAGCGCCTGCTATCGGCAGCCGCGCCCGGCATCGGCATGCTCGCGTTCTCGGCGTACATCTATCAACTGACCGGGCATCCCTTCCGATGGACGATGCAGAACGCTGCCTGGGGCCGGGTGTATCGCAGCCTGGATTCGCTGGTCGCCGATCGGGTGGACTACATCGCCAGCAACGGCCTGTACAGCTACGCCTCGACGCAGACCATCGACTTCTTCTACCTGCTCGCCGTGCTGTTCATGCTCGGATCGGCGTGGCCGGTGTATCGCCGTTTCGGCCTGCCGTACGCCGTGCTGCTGCTGGTGAACACGCTGCCGCCCATGGCGGCCGGCGGCCTGCTTTCGATGGGCCGCGTCACGTCGGTGCTGTTCCCGGCCTTCCTGTGGATGGGGGGCGCCATCCCGACGCGTCACCGCACGGCCTGGATTGCCGCCTTTGCGGTGCTGCAGGGATTCGTCGCGGTGATGTTCTTCACCTGGCGCCCGTTGTTCTAGGT
>JBFWUK010000058.1:0-6896 GCA_050247355.1 Vicinamibacterales bacterium
GGCGACCACCACAGAATGGGATCGCCGTCGTTGAACCAGGGAAAGATCCCGTGCGAATAGGCGTCGATCAGGCGCCCGGGCGTGAGGTCGGCGCCGGCTGCCAGCAGGCCGTCCGGCTCGTCGAGCGCCAGTTCCACCGGCGGGAAGGGGTCGGCCGGGCCAAGAAAGGGGATCATGTTAAGCTGAGAGACCCCTGAGATAGGTTTTTCGACGCATGGTCTGGTTCTACGAACGACAAGGAACGTTTATTCGCTGCGAAACCCGCTCCTCGGAAACCGGGGCCGGTTTCGAACTGGCCGTCATCAATCCCGACGGCTCAGAACGCGTCGAGCACTTCGACGATTCGTCGACACTCGCCCGCCGCCAGTCGGAACTGGAAAATACGCTGTCGCACGACGGCTGGAGCGGACCCTTCGGGCGAACGATTTAGCAGGCAAACGGCAGAAAGTGCCGATCACTTTTCGAAGTTTGCTACAATCAGTATCTTCTGACCCCATGGTGAGTGTAGCTCAGGGGTAGAGCCCCGGATTGTGGATCCGGCCGTCGCGGGTTCGAATCCCGTCACTCACCCCACTTCTTCCCCATCAACATGATCGACGCGTGGCTCAGGGATCTCGAGGCGCGTCACTTCGCCAACCTGCGCTTCAGCGAGGTCACGCGCGCGTTGCGCGCGTTGTCGTCGGCCTATGTCGAGCGGCGCGAAAGCGCGCTGGCCGACCACAAGGCGCTCGATGGCGCCGGCAAGCGCGCGGCGTTCGCGCTGTACTACGGACCGATCCACTTCGAACTGATCCGGGCGATTGCCGAGCGGCTGATAGGCAACCCTAAAGGGTTGCCTCCACAAGAGCGGGGGGTGCCTCCACCAAACAAAGCGGGGTTGGTGGTGGATCTTGGCTGCGGCACCGGGGTCGCCGGCGCTGCCATCGCGACAATGACCACGCCGCCGTCGCGGGTGATCGGCATCGACACGCACCCGTGGACGCTGGACGAGGCGCGCTTCACCTACCGCGCCCTCGGCCTGAACGCCGAGGTCCGCCGCGGCTTCGCCGGCCGCACCCGCATTCCCGAGCACGCCACGTTCGTGGTCGGCGCGTTTGTCGTCAACGAACTGAAACCGGCCGAACGCGACGACCTGCTGCGCGAGCTCAAGGCCGCCGTGGCACGAGGGACGGCGGTGCTGATCGTCGAACCCATCTCGCTGCGCATCTCGCCCTGGTGGGAAGAATGGGCCGCCGCCTTCCTGCGAATGGGGGGGCGCGCCGACGAGTGGAAAATCCGCGCCGACCTGCCGCCCATCGTCAAGCGGCTGGCCAAGGCATCGAGCCTGCGGCCGGATTCGCTGACGGCCAGGAGTCTGTATGCTGAGAAGGCAAGATCCGGCTAAAGCCGGACACCACGTACTGAGCCGGACGCCACATGAAGTCCCGCGCTTCAGGCGTCGGTCTTCATTACGTCGGGATTGGGCGTGCTCGGTAACGCCAGTTCGCCCTTCTCGTGCAGTTCGACGGCGGCCTTCACCACCACCGGGTCGAACGCCTTGCCCTCCAGGTCTTTCACCATCTGCAGCGCCTCTTCGAGCGTCAGGCCCTTGCGATAGGAGCGGTCCGAAGTCAGCGCGTCAAGGAAGTCCGCGACGCCGAGCAGGCGGCCGAGCAGCGGGATGTCTTCGCCCGCCAGCCCTTCCGGGTAGCCTTTGCCGTCCCACCGCTCGTGGTGATACTTCACGCCGGGCAGCAGGCTCACCACTTTCTGGCTCTGGATGTTCGACAGAATGCGCGCGCCGTGCAGCGGGTGCTGCCGCATCTCGCCAAACTCCGAATCGGTCAGCTTGCCGGGCTTGTTGAGAATGGCGTCGGGCACGCCAATCTTGCCCACGTCGTGCAGCAACCCCGACAACTCCACCACCGCGCGGCTGTCGGCATCGAACCCCAGGTGCTGCGCCAGCCGCACGCCGAACGCGGCCACCCGCTCCGAGTGCTTGTGGGTGTAGCCGTCCTTGGCGTCGATGATCGAGGCAATCGCCTTCATCACGTCCAGGAACAGGCGCTCGACCTCGGCCATCAGCCGGGCGCGGTGCAGGGCAATGCCGGCCTGGTTGCCGACCGCCGCCAGCAGCTCGAGTTCGGCGGCGCTGAACTCGCGCGCGGCCTGGCTGTCGACGTACAGCACGCCGAGAATCTGGTCGGTGGTCCGCATCGGCGCGCACATCACCGAGCGGATGCGCTGCTGCACGATGCTCTCGCCGGCCAGGTAGCGCTCGTCGGCCAGCGCATCGTCGGTGAACGCCGAGATCCCCTGCTCGAGCACGTCGTTGACGACGGTGCGCGACAGGGTGACGGCGCCGGTGGCGCCGCCGTCCTTGGTCCGCACCGCCACCATGTCGACCTGGCCGGCGCCGGACGCGTCGGCCGGCCGCATCAGGATGGCGGCGCGGTCGCCGCCGCTGACCTCCAGAATGGCCGACAGGATGGAGTCAAACAGGGCCTCCACGCTGGTGGCGCGCGACAGGATGTCCGACACCTTGTGCAGGGTGGTGAGGTACTTCTGCGCCGATGCCAGCAGGTCGGCGTCGTCCTTGCGCTTGTAGATCTGCGACAGGAACTCGAGCTTGGTCGGGTCGACGGCGCGCTGCACCAGCGTCTGGCTGCGCGCCTCGACCAGGCTCAGCGACATGGTGCTCTGCACGGCGCTCACGCCAGACCCGGGCGCCTTGCTGTCGAGCAGCTCGATGCCGGTGGAGCCAATGCGAATCTTGTCGCCCTTGCCCAGTTCGGTGGTGGTGATGCGGCGCTCGTTGACGAACGTGCCGTTGGCCGACTGCAGGTCGGTGACCACGCACCTGTCTTCGCGCGCGGTGATGGTGCAGTGCCGCCGCGACGCCGCCTCGTCGTCCACCACCACGTCGCACCCCTTCAGGCGCCCCAGGGTGATGGTCTCGCCGCTGTTGACGGCCACGGTCCGCCCAGTTTCGTTGCCGGACCGGACGACGAACTCGAATCGCATGGGCAGATAATACTTGAAGGGGCTTGGGCCTTGGGGGCTTGGAGCGAACCACCTTATGAACACACTTGTCGAGAAACGACTTCGTTACATCGAACGGCAGCGCGCGCTGCGTCCCACCGTGCCGGCAACCTTCGAGGGCCGCGAGCCCGAGGGCACGGGACCGATCAACCGCCACGGCATGCCCAAGCTGCCCACCGGCCAGCGCCAGGTGCCGAACTGGCCCGTGCTCGACCTGGGCGACTCGCCCACCGTCGCGCTGGCCGATTGGCGCCTGGAGATCACCGGGCGGTGCGAGAACCCGTTCACGGTCGATTGGGAACAGTTCCTCGCGCTGCCGCAAACCGACGATGTGAGCGACTTCCACTGCGTGACGACGTGGAGCCGCATGGACAATCGCTGGCGGGGCGTGCGCTTCCAGACCATCGCCGAGCTCGCCGTGCCGGCACCCGACGCCACCCACGTGCTGTGCACCGGCTACGATCACATGCCGGGCACGCGCATTCCCTACACCACCAACCTGCCGCTCGATCGCGCCGTGGAGGACGATGTGCTGCTGGTGCACACGTGGGAAGGCGAACCGCTGCCGCAAGAACACGGCGGCCCGTGCCGGATGATCACGCCGAAGCTGTATGCCTGGAAGGGCACCAAGTGGATTCGCAAGATCGAGTTCCTCGCCGGCAACCAGCCCGGGTTCTGGGAAGAACGCGGGTATTCGGATACCGCCGAACCGTGGTTTGACGATCGGTATTCTTGAGGTCTTGGGGTCTTGGGGTCTTGAGGTCTTGAGGTCTTGGGGTCTTGGGGTCTTGAGGTCTTGAGGTCTTGAGGTCTTGAGGTCTTGAGGTCTTGGGGGCTTGGGGGCTTGGGCTGCGCTGGCGCCGCCTCTTGGGGCTCGGCCCTGCGGGCCTTCGTCGGGCTTGCTTCGCTCGTGGAGCCCACAAGGCGCGAAGCGCCAGCCCCACGAGAGCCCGCAGGGCTCGAGCCCTTCAAGCTGCGAAGCAGCGCGCCCCAGGAGCAAACGGAGCGCGCGACCCCACACCCTGATCCCCGTTCGCGATAGCATCGTCTCGTGTTCGTCGCCAAGGACTTGCGGCCCATGCTGGCCACGCTGCCGTCGCAGGCGCCGACGTTGACCGTGCCGGGGTTCGTCTACGAGCCCAAGTACGACGGCATTCGCGCCATCGTCGAAGTCGTGCCCGGCGAGCACAACGCCGGCGTGCGGTTGTGGTCGCGGCTGGGTAACGAGAAGACCACGCAGTTCCCCGACATCGTCGATGCCGTTGGCCAGTGGGGACGCGGCCTGTCCGGCACCGTGGTGCTCGACGGTGAGGTCACCGCGCTCGACGCCGACGGCCGGCCGGCCGGCTTCCAGAAGCTGCAGCATCGTATTCACGTCTCGGTGCCGGGCTACCGCTCGAACAGGGCGCAGTTGTCGCCGCGCGAACAGCCGGCGGCGCTGATCGTCTTCGACCTGCTGCGCGACGGCGACGACGACCTGCGCGGGCTGCCGCTGACGGAACGACGGAAGCGGCTCGAAGCGCTGTTCCTCAAGCACCAGCCGCCATCAGACACCCTCAGGTTGATCGAACAGTCCGCCGGCACCGGCGAAGCGCTGATGGCTCGCGCCGTCAAGGAACAGTGGGAAGGCCTGCTGGTGAAGGCGGCGCGCGCGCCGTATCGCGCAGGCAGGCGCAGCCCCGAGTGGATGAAGCTGAAGCTGCAGAAGCAGGACGAGTTCGTGATCGGCGGCTGGACGGCGCCGCAGGGCACGCGCACGCACTTCGGCGCGCTGATCCTCGGCGCCAAGGGCGAGTCGGGCGCGCTCGAATACGTCGGCGACGTCGGCACCGGCTTTACCGGCGCCGAACTCGAGCGGCTGATGGGTCTGCTGAAACGCATCGAGACACCGACCTGCCCGTTCGCCACCAAGCCCAAGGTGAAAGACACGGCCCACTGGGTGAAGCCGCTGCTGGTCGCGCAGATTCGCTACACCGAGATGACGGACGACCACCGCCTCCGCCATCCCACGTACCTGGGCCTTCGTGACGACAAGCCCGCTCAACAGGTCTCGATCCCTCGTCCAGCGGCCAGGAAGACGCCGGGCAAGACGAAGGCAGCACCAGCCGACAAGGTCTCGGCACGTGACCTGGAGTCACTGCTCGATCAACTCAACACCCTCGAGAAGGCGCGCAAGAACGGCAAGCTGACGCTGCCCGATGGCGACACGCTGGAGGTGACCAACCTCCACAAGACCTTCTGGCCCGAGGGGAAGAAGACCAAGGGCGACCTCATTCGCCACTACGTCCGCGTCGCGCCATACATCCTGCCGGTGATCAACAACCGCCCGCTGGTCATGAAGCGGCTGCCGAACGGTGTGGACGCACCGTTCTTCTACCAGCATCGTGCGCCGGACATTCCGCCGCCCGGTGTGCGCAGCGAATCGCTGCCGGAAGACGATGTGCCGTCGCGGCTCATTGGCGGCTCAATGAAGACGCTGCTCTACATGGCGCAACTGGCGTCGATCTCCATGGACCCCTGGTTCTCGACCATGGACGACCTGAATTCGGCCGACCAGGTCGCCATCGATCTGGACCCACAGCCCGGCGCCACGTTCGACCAGATTCTCGACGTCGCACGCTGGGTGCAGGAAGAGCTTGACCGCGTCAACGTGCCCGGCTTTCCCAAGACGTCGGGCTCGGAAGGCCTGCACATCTTCATCCCGCTGCCTAAAGGCACGCCGTACCAGGCGGGCATGCTGTTCTGCCAGATCGTCGCGACCATGGTGGCAACCAAGCATCCGAAGGTGGCGACGGTGGAACGCACGGTGCGCAAGCGCAAGGAGAAGACCATCTACGTCGACTACCTGCAGAACATCCAGGGCAAGACGCTGGCCTGCGCGTATAGCGCGCGCGCCAGCGCCTTTGCCGGCGTCTCGGCGCCGCTGACCTGGAAAGAGGTGCACGACGCACCCACCCCGCAGGACTTCACCATCGACACGATCGACGCGCGGATCAAGAAGGTGGGCGATCTATGGGAGGGCCTGCGCCGTCACAAGGGCGCCGATCTGCTGGCGGCGATCGAGAGGCTCAAGTGACCATCTCCGGCATTGTCCTGTGCGGCGGCCAATCCAGGCGGATGGGCATGGACAAGGCAGCGCTGCCGTTCGGCGACGAGACCTTGCTGCAGCGCGCGGTCCGGGTGGCCGGCACGGTGGCCGGCAAAGTGATCATCGTCGCCAGGGGGGACCAGGAACTCATCCGTGAAGATTTCCGGGGCGTGCCGGTTCGCATCGTCCACGACGCGGTCGCCGACCAGGGGCCGCTCGCCGGCCTGGCCGCCGGCCTCTCGGCCTCGGCCACCGGCATCAGCATCGTGATCGCCTGCGACATGCCGTTGATCAGAACCGCGGTGCTGCAGCGGCTGATCGACGAGCTCGGCGAGGCCGACGCGTGCGTGGCGGTGGTCGATGGCCGCCCGAGCCCGCTATGCGCCGTCTATCGTTCGGCCGTCGCCGGCGCCGCAACCGAACTGCTGGCCGGGGGCGAGCGCCGCGTGACGGCGCTGCTCGATCGGGTACAGACGAAACGGGTCGACGCCGCGGTGTTCCGCGACATCGACCCGGACTTGGACAGCTTTGCCAGCTGCAATACTCCTGACGCGTACCGGCAGGCATTGGTCCGCCTAAAGGCGGACACCACATCTGCCTAGAATTGGTCCGCCTAAAGGCGGACACCACATCTGCCTAGAATTGGTCCGCCTAAAGGCAGACACCACATCTGCCTAGAATTGGTCCGCCTAAAGGCGGACACCACATCTGCCTAGAATTGGTCCGCCTAAAGGCAGACACCACATCTGCCTAGAATCGGTCCGACTAAAGGCGGACACCACATCTG
>JBFWUK010000058.1:6996-13278 GCA_050247355.1 Vicinamibacterales bacterium
GACACCACATCTGCCTAGAATTGGTCCGCCTAAAGGCGGACACCACATCTGCCTAGAATTGGTCCGCCTAAAGGCAGACACCACATCTGCCTAGAATCGGTCCGACTAAAGGCGGACACCACATCTGCCCAGAATTGGTCCGACTAAAAGCGGACACCACACCTGCCTAGAACACGAAGCGCAGCTCGCCGATCACCTGGCGCTTCAGGATGTCGCCGAACACGTGCGACTGGATGTTCTCGTTGGTCAGGTTGATGCCCTTGATGGTCGCGGTGATCTTCTCGCCCGCGAACTTCACGCCGAAGGCGCCGTTGATCTGGGTATAAGCCTCGGTCGGCCCGGTGAAGCGGGCGTCCAGCACGTCCTGCCACACCGCATCGTCGACGTAGCTCACGGACAGATTGCCCAGGAAGCGGCCCTCGCTGAAGTTGAGGCCGGCGTTGACGCGGTTCTGCGGCGGCAGGTTGACTTCCGACAGCGCGAAGTCGGGGTCGGGCTCCGCCTGGTACGAGTAGTTGGCGAACAGGTTCAGCGCCTGGTTGACCGCGCCGTCGATGCCCAGCTCGAAGCCCTTGTTCTTCACCGACCCGAGGTTGCGATAGCTGAACTCCGACGGCAGGCCGCCGGAGTTGCACACCGCGCTGGTGCACGACGGCGGCAGCACTTCCAGCACCACCGGCGGCAGCGGCCAGCCGGGCGGCGGCGCCGCGGCACGGTAGCGCGCGACCTGCGTGAAGAAGATCTCGTCCCGGTTGCGGGTGAAATAGACCGACGCCGACACCGTCGCGCGGTTGTTGATGATGCCGGTGTAGCCGACCTCGAACGACTCGGTCGACTCTTCGGTCAGCGACTCGTTGCCGGTGGCGCTGACCGGAAAGTTGTAGATCACGCCGTTCAGCGCCGGGTTGATGGCGCCGAGGTTCAACTGGTTGACGATCCGCGTCTCGAGGAAGTTGTTGATCAGCGAGGGCGAGCGGAAGGCCTTGTTGAACGACACGCGCACGGCGTGGTCGGCGGCCGGCTTGACGATCACCGCGACACGGGGCGAGAAGACCGGGTCCTCGATGTTGTCGTACTTGTCGATGCGGGCGCCCAGGCTGAAGCGCAGGTAGTTGTTCAGGAAGATCTCGTCCTGGATGTAGCCGCCCATCTCGGTGCGGTTGTCGCCGCGCGGGGCAATCGACAGGTCGAACGTGTTGAAGCGCACGTTGCCGCCGTAGCTGACGACGTGGCGGCCGCCGAAGGTGTTGATGTTGCCGACCTCGAAGTCGTAGGTCTTGGTGTCGAACTTGAACAGGATCGGCTTGCCGTCAACGCCGATCGCCAGCAGGCCCGAGGCGTCGCCGTTCAGCATGTTGGTGAAGAAGTTGAACTTGAAGGCGCTACGCGAGTAGCGCATGGTGCCGTAGGTCACGCCGACGCCGGTCATGTCGAAGGGGCCGATGCCGGTGTGGATGATGCCGTCGGTGCCCGAGTAGCCGCCGGCAATGGCCAGCTTGTACCTGCCGTCGGGCGCGTCGTAGTCGACGCGGGTGTCGAACTTCGGCTGGGTCGTGCCCTGGTTGGTGAATGCCGGGTACTGCGTGCCGGTGCCGTTGGGAATGGCGCCGGTCGGCCGCGGGAACGGGTCCGAGGTGTAGCCGCCGGCCGACACCTTGTAGGCCCAGCGATCGTTGACGGCGCGCGCGTGCGTGGCGTTGATGCCGAACATGGTGCCGGCGTCGAGCTGCTCGCCGTTGTCGGCCTTGCGATCGAACGACCCGAACGTGATGGTGGCGCTGTTGCCGTCGAGCTCGCGCGGCGTCTTCGAGATGAAGTTGACGACGCCGTTCATGGCGTTGGCGCCCCACACCGCCGAGGCCGGACCGCGGATCACTTCGATCTGCTTCAGCTCGTTCGGGTTCACGGGCAGCAGGTCCCATGCCACGAAACCGAAGAAATCGAGGTAGAGGCTGCGGCCGTCGAGCAGGGCCAGCGTCGAGGTCGCCAGCGTCGACGTCGCGCCGCGCATGGTGATGTTGAAGTCGCGGGCCGAGGTCTGCGACAGGTTGACGCCCGGCACCGAGCGGAACAGCTCGGCGTAGTTGGTGGCGGGGGTCGAGGCAATGACGTCGGCGCTCACCACCGACACGGTGGCCGGCGCATTGACCAGTTGCTGCTCGACCTTCGACGCGGTGACGACGACTTGCTCTTCGTAAATGGGTTGCTCTTCGGGTTTTGCGGGTGGTTGTTGGGGGGGCGGGGGATTCTGGGCAAACACGGCGGTCGAACTGACGAGAGCCAGTGTCAAGCAAACCGCCAAACGGCGAGCCGTCATGGAGCCTCCAATACAGGAAACGCAGGGGACGCAGAAGTCATTGTAATGCCCGGCGGGCCAGCGCCAGATAATCGGGACGGTCGGCCGGGGACTGGTGCCGGTACTCGGCCAGCACGGCGTTGCCCTTCACCACGAACACCCCCGGCAACTGGCGCATCAGCTCGGCCGGCTGGGCGCCAAAGCCGTGCCATAACGCGCATACCGCGCCGCGCGCCCACACCACGGGATCGACCAGCGCTTGCACACTGGTTCGGCCCAGCGCAAACGCACGGTAGTGGTCGAGACCGGGGTCGCTGATCACCAAGGCATCTGTTAGACGGTATTTGGCGAACCAGGGTTCCGCCTCGGCGGCGGTTACTCCGTGCACGAAGGCGACACCGACGCCGGCGGCATCCAGTTGCGGCTTGACGGCGGCCACGTCGGCCATCGCCTCGCGACAGAAGGTGCAGCCGAACGAACGCAGCAGCACGACCAGCACCGGGTGGTCCGGCAGTTGCCGCAGCGGCGAGTCGGCCGGCAGGTCGACGGTGTCTGACACGATCTCACCCCGGTGCTAGGCGCCGGTCCCTGACGCCTTCGCGGCCCATTGTTCGAGCTTGCGGGCGTCTTCATAGAACCGGCGAATGCCGTCGGACAGCTTCTCCACCGCCATGGCGTCCTGGTTGTGCAGGAAGCGGTAGGCCTTCTCGTCGAGGGTGATCTTCTCTTCGCCCGAGGCGTGTGCCGCGTCGGTGGTCAGCCGCGGGCTGATCTCGCCGTCGCTCTTCTGCAGCGCGTCGAGCAGGTCGGGGCTGATCGTCAGCAGGTCGCAGCCGGCCAGGTCGACGATCTGCTCGACCTTGCGGAAGCTGGCGCCCATCACCTGCGTCTGGTAGCCGAACTTCTTGTAGTAGTGATAAATCCGGGTCACGGACTGCACGCCCGGATCCTCGGCCGCGGGGATGTCGGCGCCGCGTTCCTTGCGGTAGTAGTCGTAGATGCGGCCGACGAACGGCGAGATCAGCGTGACGCCGGCTTCGGCACACGCCACCGCCTGCGCGAAACTGAACAGCAGGGTGAGGTTGCAGTGAATGCCCTCGCGCTCGAGGTCGGCGGCGGCGCGAATGCCCTCCCACGTGCTGCCCACCTTGATCAGGATGCGCTCGCGGCCGATGCCGGCCTGTTCGTACAGGCCAATCAGCTCGCGCGCCTTGGCCACCGTGCCGGCGGTGTCGAAGCTCAGGCGCGCGTCCACTTCGGTCGAGACCCGGCCGGGGACGATCTTCAGGATCTCGCGGCCGAAGTTGACGGCCAGCCGGTCCATGAACGCTTCGGTGCGCCGCGCCTCGCCCGCGCCCAGCCGCCCGGCGTCGGCCAGCGCCGCGTCGACCAGCGGGCGATAGGCCGGCTGCTGCGCCGCCTTCAGCAGCAGCGACGGGTTGGTGGTGGCGTCCTGCGGCCGGAACTGCCGCATGGCCTCGATGTCGCCGGTGTCGGCCACGACGGTGGTGTAGCGCTTCAGGGAGTCGAGCAGGGACATGAAACAAGAATACTCCGGGCTTGGGGCTTGGGGCTTGGGGCTTGAAGCCTGAGGCCCAGAACTCAACAGGCCCAAGTCCCAAGCCCCAAGCCCCAAGGCGTTATGCTTGAGCGGTATGCGGGTTCTGGTGATCGACGTGGGCGGCACGCACGTCAAGCTGATGCACTCGGGCAGCACCGAGTCGCGCAAGTTCGACTCCGGCGACGGTTTCACGCCGCAGCAAGTGGTCAACGGCACCCGCGCGCTCACCGCCGACTGGACTTACGACGCCATCACCATTGGCATTCCCAGCCCGGTGGTCCGCGGCCAGGTGTTCGCCGAACCCTGGAACCTGGGCGTCGGCTGGGTCGGCTTCGACTGGGCCGCGGCTTTCGGCGTGCCGGTCAAGATCATGAACGACGCGGCCATGCAGGCGCTCGGCAGCGACGAGGGCGGGCGCATGCTCTTTCTCGGCCTGGGCTCCGGCCTCGGCACCGCGCTGGTCGACGAGGGGCAGGTGGTCGCGCTGGAGCTGGCGCACCTGCCGTTCAAGGACCAGACCTTCGAGGACCTGCTCGGCCAGCGCGGCCTGAAGGCGCTCGGCGAGGAGCGCTGGCGGCCGCTGGTCCTCGAGGGCGTCGAGTTGCTGCGGGCCGCCGTCGCGGCCGAGTACGTGGTGCTTGGCGGCGGCAACGCGCGGCTATTCGCGGACCTGCCGGCCACGGTGCGGCGCGGGCACAACGACAAGGCGTTCGAGGGCGGCTTCCGCGCCTGGGACCAGCCGCAGGCGGCCGGCGACACGCCCGCCACCGGCCTGCGCGCGCTCGCGGCGTGGGCGCCGCGGCAGCCGCTGCGCGAGCTGTTCGCCGCCGACCCTGACCGCGCCCGGCGCTACACGATCAGCGTCGGCGATCTCCTCGACGATCACCTGCTCGCCGACTACTCGAAGAACCTCATCACCGACGAGTCGATGCGGGTGCTGTTCGAGTTGGCGCGGCGCACCGGGGTCGAGCGGCTGCGCGACCGGATGTTCGCGGGCGAGGCCATCAACTCGACCGAGAACCGGGCCGTCCTGCATGTCGCGCTGCGCAACCGCTCGGCGCGCCCGATGCTGGTGGACGGCCGCGACGTGATGCCCGACGTCCGGGCCGCGCTCGATCATATCCGCCGCTTCTCGGAAGCCATTCGCAGCGGCGCGTGGCTGGGCTACACCGGCATGCGCATCACCGACGTCGTCAACATCGGCATCGGCGGTTCGGACCTCGGCCCGGCCATGGTGACCCAGGCGCTGGCGCCGTACGCGCGCGAAGGGCCGCGCCTGCACTTCGTGTCGAACGTCGACGGCACGCACCTGGCCGAGACGCTGCGGCCGCTGCACCCGGCGACCACGCTGTTCACGGTCGCGTCGAAGACGTTCACGACCCAGGAAACCATGGCCAACGCCGAGTCGGCGCGCGAGTGGTTCCTGGGCCGCGCCAAGGACCCGGCCGCCATTGCCCGGCACTTCGTCGCCATTTCCACCAACGAGACGGCCGTCCGCCAGTTCGGCATCGCGCCCGAGAACATGTTCGTGTTCTGGAACTGGGTCGGCGGCCGCTACTCGTTGTGGTCGTCGATTGGCCTGCCGATCGCGATTGCCACCGGCTACGGCCGCTTCGAGCAATTGCTCGACGGCGCGCACCAGATGGACGAGCACTTCCGCACCGCGCCGATCGAACGCAACCTGCCGGTGGTGCTGGGGCTGCTCGGGGTGTGGTATTCGAGCGTGCTCGGCGCCGAGACGCAGGCGGTGCTGCCGTACGAGCAGTATCTCCATCGCCTGCCGGCCTACCTGCAGCAGCTCGACATGGAGAGCAACGGCAAGCGGGTCGACCGCGACGGCCGCCCGGTCGATGCCTTGACCGCGCCGGTGGTGTGGGGCGAGCCCGGCACCAACGGCCAGCACGCGTTCTACCAGCTGCTGCACCAGGGCACGCGGCTGGTGCCCTGCGACTTCCTGGCCGGCTTCAAGTCGCACCACGACCTCGGCGATCACCATCGGCTGTTGCTCGCCAACTGCTTTGCCCAGGCGGAAGCGCTGATGCGCGGCAAGACCGACGGCGAAGTGCGCGATGAGCTGTCGGCGCAAGGCCTGGCCGGCGAGGCGCTCGAGCGCCTGGTGCCGCACAAGGTGTTCCCGGGCAACCGGCCGTCGACGACCATCCTCTACCGCAAGCTGGGTCCGCGCACGCTCGGCATGCTGCTGGCGATGTACGAGCACAAGGTGTTCACGATGGGCGCGGTGTGGAACATCAACTCGTTCGACCAGTGGGGCGTGGAACTGGGCAAGCAGCTGGCGGCGACCGTCGCGGCCGACCTGGCATCGCCGGCCGAGACGACCGGTCACGACAGTTCGACCAACCAGCTGATCAACGCCGCCAGGCAGAGCCGCCGCTAGGGCCAGCGTCCATCGGCCGGCCGGGGCTAG
>JBFWUK010000059.1:0-10050 GCA_050247355.1 Vicinamibacterales bacterium
GTCAGCCAGATCGCATACGCGGTCATGAAGGTCGCCACGCCGACGAAGTTCCACGGCACATAGGTCCGGCGGCCGCGGGGCGGCGCACTCGACAACAGCGCCGGCACCCAGAACAGGATCACCCACCAGTACTCCGAGGGCTCGGCCAGCATCACCCACGGCGTAATGCCGAAAGCGGCGGCAATCAGCAGCCCGGAGAAGCCGGACAGCACGCGCACGAGCGGCGACCAGAATCGATAGAGCACCTCGGAGATGCCCCAGAACGCGATCGACAGCGGGAACAGTTCCAGGTTGATGCCCAACTTCGGCCCCCGGAGGGCGTAGCCGATGCCGTAGACAACCATCATCACGGTGTAGACGGTGAACATTCGGCGCCGACTCCATCGCCCCATCTCGGCGACGTTGATCAGCCAGGGAATGACGATGTACATCACCATGCTGAGGTTGTCGGCCCAGGCACCCCAGAAGGTGTGCGTGCCGTGCATCAGCATCGAACCCGGCCCCAGCCACACGGTGGCGCCGGCGTAGAGCACGGCCACCGGCGTGAGACCGTGAAACTGGTTGAGGCGCTGCTGCTCCGGACGATCGCGCGCCAGCACGCGGAACATGACAATGCCCGCCACGATGAATCCGAGGTTGCTGAGCGCGTTGACGGGCTCGCGGAACAACCCGGCGCCGACCCGCTCGCACCACCGAGAGGCCTCACCGATCGGCGACTCTTCAGCGGCCGGCGGTCCCCAGCCCGACCACCCGAAGGCGAAATAGAGCACCATGAAGCTGACGCTGGCGCCGAGGGCCAGCACAGCCGGCGACAATCTGGAGCGGCCGGTGACGGGTGCGATCGGTGCGGTGGGTGAACTCATGAGTTGGACGGCAAGTGTGATTATGTCGCGATCGTCACCAGTGGAAACGGGCGGCACACTGTGAAGTGCGCAGTCGTCGGCGCCGGCATCGCCGGCCTGTCAGCGGCGAGCGAGCTTCGCCGTCGCGGGCACGACGTCGTAGTCTTCGAGCGGGCGCAGAGACCCGGCGGACGCGTGGCCACCCGCATCGTGGAAGGCATCGACATGCCGAAGTGCGCGCGCGGCGCCATGCTCGCCTTCGATCACGGCGCGCAGTACTTCACCGTGCGCGACCCGCGCTTTGAGTCGATCGTCGACGACTGGCTGCGCGATCGCGTGGCCGGCAAGTGGGACGGCCGCCTGGTCAGCTTCGACAGCGAAGGATGGGAAGACCTCGCGTCCACCACCGAACGGTACGTCGGCCTGCCGGGCATGAGCGCGATTGCAGAAGCCATGGCCGAACCGCTGGACGTGCGTTACCGGCAGCGCGTTGAGAAGGTCCGGCTAAAGCCGGACGCCACATTCCTCCTCGAACCTTCGCTCGGTGAGTTCGATCGCGTCATCCTGGCGGTCACCGCCGACCTGGCGAAGCCGCTCGTCGCCCACATTCCGGATCTGGCCGCGAGGCTGAACACGGTCGCCACCCGCCCGTGCTGGGCGGTGATGGCGGCATTCGACGAGCGCGTGCCGGCGCGATTCGACGGCGCGTTCGTGCACGGCAGCCCGCTGGGATGGGTCGCGCGCAACCAGTCGAAGCCGAAGCGCGAGTGGAAGGTCGATGCCTGGGTTCTGCATGCCACGCCGCTGTGGAGCTCGGTCCACGTGGACGATGATCCAGAGGTGGTGGGATCGTTCCTGATGGAGGCGTTCCACGACCTGATCCCGAACGGCCTGCCGCGGGCGTTTTACGCGGTCGCGCATCGCTGGCGATACGCGATGGCCGATCCACCACTCGCCGTGGGCGCGATTCATCACGCGGGAATTACCTTGTGTGGCGATTGGTGCCTGGGGAATCGGATTGAGGATGCGTACTTGAGCGGAATTGCCGCTGCGGAGGGGTCAGACCCCTCGGCAAATCCCCCTCGGGGTCAGACCCCTACTCCTTAGGCAGACCTTTTTTCTTGTTCGGCTTCACCACGCGGCCGCGGTCGCCGCCGGTCCAGCGCATCTGCACCAGCGTGCCGAACGCGCCCAGTGCGAACCAGGCCCACGGCAGCCACGACAGGCCCGGCGCCGGGTTCAGCGGATACGCTACCCACACGTCGCCTTGCGCCGCCGCCTTCAGCGGACCGCTGTCGCCCATGATCGCCAGGCCGCCGACGATCAGCGTCCAGGCGCCGCCGAACGCGGTGCCCAGGATGATCACGTAACGCTGCAGCCACGTCGCCAGCACCGCGCCGGCGATCGAGAACAGGATCACCACAAAGGGATGCGGGTCGCCCTCGACCTGCGTCCAGATCAGGTTGACGACGAGCGCGCCCATGCCGGCACCGACCAGCGCCACGCCGACGAAGTACGCCGCCAGCAGGAGCGCCGCGCCGGCAATGCCGCCGACCAGGGCGGCAATCACCATGGGCGTGGTGTCAGTGGCGCCGAAGACCGAGCTGGCCGCCAGGGCGCCGATGATGAAGCCGAACAGGGCCAGCACCACCTTGAACAGGCGGTAGCCGAAGAAGCACGCCAGGAACCCGCCGACCAGCAGGACGGCGGCCGCGGGCAGTTGATACGCAGCGGGAAGCATGAGGTAGCCGAATTCTACACTTCCCGGCGCCCGTCCATGGCCTTGCCGACCGTCAGGTCGTCGGCGTAGTCGATGTCGCTGCCGACCGGGATGCCGGTGGCGATGCGCGTCACGCGAATGCCGAGCGGCTTCAGCAGCCGGGCCAGGTAGATGGCCGTCGCCTCGCCTTCCACGGTGGGGTTGGTCGCCAGGATCACCTCATCGACCCCGTCGGTGCCGATCCGCGCGAGCAGGCCCTTGATCTTGAGGTCGTCGGGCCCCACGCCCTGCAGCGGCGAGATGGCGCCCATCAGCACGTGGAACACGCCCTTGAACCCGCCCGTACGATCGACCACGTTGACGTTCTGCGGCTCTTCGACGACGCAGATGATGCGGTGGTCGCGGCTGTCGTCGCCGCACATCAGGCACGGGTCGGTGTCGGTGATGTTGTTGCAGGTGGTGCAATAGGTGACGCGGTCCTTCACGTCCCGAATCGCCTGGCACAGCCGCTCGGCATCCTCGCGCGGCGTGCGCAGGATGTGAAACGCCAGCCGTTGCGCGCTCTTGGCGCCAACGCCGGGCAGCCGCTTGAACTGTTCGACGAGATCCTGCAGCGACGCGGGTAAGGCCATCAGAGTCCGGGAAGGCCCATGCCGCCGAGCATGCCGCCCATCTTCTGCTTCATCGCCTCGTCCACCTTGCGGTGGGCGTCGTTGACCGCCGCGACGATCAGGTCCTGCAGCATGGCAATGTCGTCCTTCGACACCACCTCAGGGTCGAGCACGATCTTCTGCAGGTGCTTGTGGCCGTTGACGGTCACGGTGACCATGCCGCCGCCGGCGGTCGCCTCGACGCTGATCTGCGTCATCTCCTGCTGCAGGCGCTCTTGCATCTCCTGCGCCTGCTTCATCATGTTTTGGATGTTCATAAAGTCTTGGGGTCTTGGGGTCCTGGGGTCCTGGGGTCTTGAGGTCTTGGGGTCTTGGGGTCTTGGGTCTTGGGGTCCTGGGGCCTTGGGCAAATCCTCAAGACCTCAAGACCTCAAGTCCTCAAGAAATCCTCAAGACCTCAAGCCCTATCTCTCCTCAATGGTCGTCTTGTCGACCGGAAAAATTTCGAGCACGGCCTGCACGGTCGCGTTGGCCATTGCTTCGGCTTTCACATCATCCGGATTTCCGCGCGGCGCCGCGACCGGCGAGCCGAGCGTTGACGGCGCGGGCGCGGGCTGGGCGTCGGCCTCGGCGATCACAATCGACACCGGCAGCGGCCGGCCGGCCACCTTTTCGGCCACCGACGACAGCCACGCCTTCTGGTCTTCGCACTGCGCCTTGGCGTTCTTCTTGTTCGGCTGGAAGGCGAAGATGATTTTCTCGGGCGTGGCCTCGATGCTGTACGCCGACGCCACGACCAGGTTGTAGAACGTGCTCTTCTGCGCCTTGATCTCCGACAGAAAGGCGTCTTTCAACGCCCCGTCGCTGCCACTGGCCGCGGGAGCAGCCGGCGCAACCGGCGCCTTGGCCGCCGGCGCCGGCACGGAACTGGCTGGTGGCGCCGACGCCTTCACAGGCGCCGCAACCCTGGCCGGCACGGGAGCGGCGGGCCTGGCCGGGGCGGCCAATGGCGCCCGTGGCGCCCGTGGCGCCGGCGCCGGCCGCACCTGGCCCTTTTCCGCGAGCCCCAGCAATTCTCCGAGCGGCACCAGCTTGCGCAGGTGCATCAGCCGCAGCAGTCCCATTTCGAGGTTGTAGCGCGGTTGATCCGAGACGCGCACTTCCTGCTCGGTGCGGGTCAGCAGGTCGAAGGCGCGCAGCAGGTCTTCGCGCGACCACTGGCCGGCCATGGCCAGCAGGCGCTCACTCTCGGCATCGGCCGCGACGTCGGGATCCGACGCGCGCTTCGGGTCGACCGACAGGATCAGCAGGTCGCGGGTCGCCCGGGCCAGTTCCCGGCACAGCAGGCGCAGGTCGTAGCCGCGCTCGATGGCACGCTCGACCAGCGCGAACGCCGCCGGCGCGTCTTCGCTGACGACCGCCTCGAGCATGTCGAACACCAGGTCGCGGCCGACCAGGCCGAGCACCGTGACCACGTCCTCGACCGTGATCGAATCGCCGGCAAACGCGCGCACCTGGTCGAAGGCGCTCAGCGAATCGCGCATGCTGCCCTCGCCGGCGCGCGCCAGCAGCAGCAGCCCGGCCTCGGGGATGTCGATCTTCTCCTCGCCCGCGATCAGCCGCAGCCGATCGGCCACCACCTTGGCTGAAATGGTGCGGAACTCGTAGACCTGCGACCGCGACAACACGGTGTCGGGAATCTTGTGCTGCTCGGTGGTCGCCATCATGAAGATGACATGCGGCGGCGGCTCTTCAATCGACTTGAGCAGGGCGTTGAACGACGAGGCCGACAGCATGTGGACTTCGTCGATGATGAAGACCTTGTAGCGGTTGCGGACCGGGGCAATGGCCAGGCCTTCGACGATGACCTCGCGGACGTTGTCGACGCCGGTATGGGTGGCGGCGTCGATCTCGAGCACGTCGATGTCGCGGCCTTCGGCAATCTCGATGCAGGCGTCGCACTGGCCGCACGGCTCGGGCGTCGGCCCCTTGACGCAGCTCAAGGCCCGCGCCAGGATGCGCGCGGTCGTCGTCTTGCCGCAGCCGCGCGGCCCCGACAGCACGAACGCCTGGGCAATCCGCTTGCTCTTGAGCGCGTTCTTCAGCGTGCGCGTCACCGCCTGCTGTCCGAGCACATCCTCGAACGTCTGCGGGCGCCACTTGCGGGCTAGGACTTGGTAGGCCATGGAGGGAAACTCGGCCCGGAGGTCCTCAACACATCACGGAAACGACTTAGCGCTGCTGCCTTCCGGCCCTGACGCGATTCGCCGCCCTGAGATTGCCGAGGTTCCGGGCCGAACACTCAGTGTAACACCTGCGGCTTTCGCTGTGTGCGCCCGCTGGGCGCACGGTGCCCGGCGCACACCCGCCACTCGTAAGTCGTTGGCCCAGGACCATTTGCCCTGCCAAAACCGCGGCATCGTCCTTGCTCTATCCCCGGCAGGTCCATGATCCATTTTCCCCCGGGGGTAAACGGCGATTCGGAGCTGTTCGGAGAACCGCACCGGCTGAGCCTGCTCAGCCTCGCCGCGCACATCATCGTCATTGATGACGAACCGCAGAACGTCACCCTGCTGACGACCATGCTGCACCGGTCGGGCTTCATGAGCGTGACGGGCCTGACCGACGCGCGTGCCCTGCCGGCGCTGCTGGTTTCGGCACCGCCCGACCTGGTGATCACCGACCTGCGCATGCCGGAGTGCGACGGCTTCGGCGTGCTCGACATCCTGACGCCGCTCATCAACCACGAGCGGCTGCCGGTGCTGGTGGTCACCGGCGACGACTCGCGCGAGGCGCGCCAGCAGGCGCTGCGGCGCGGGGCCAAGGACTTCGTCACCAAGCCGTTCGACATCGTCGAGGTCATGCTGCGGGTGCGTAACCTGCTCGAGAGCCGCATGCTGTTCCAGGACTTGCGCAAGCAGAACCGGACGCTGCTCGAATCGGCGATTGGCAGCAGCCGCGAGCTCGAATCAACGCGGGTGGAGATGATCGAGCGGCTGGCGATGGCCGCCGAGTACCGCGACGACCAGACCAACCAGCACAACCTGCGCGTCGGCGACCTGTCGGCCATGCTCGCGCTCGGCATCGGCATGATGCCGGAGGAGGCCGGCCTGCTGCGCCGCGCCGCGGCGCTGCACGACATCGGCAAGATTGGCATTCCCGATGCCCTGCTGCGCAAGGCCGGTCCGCTGACCGACAGCGAACTGCGGGTCATGCGCACGCACACCAGCATCGGCGCACGCATTCTCGGCGGCAGCCAGAGCCCGCTGCTGCAGCTGGCCGAGACGATCGCCATCTCGCACCACGAACGGTTCGACGGCTCCGGTTACCCCAGGGCCTTGAAGGGCACCGACATCCCCGTCGCAGGCCGTATTGTCGCGGTGGCCGATGCGTTCGACGCCATCACCAACGACCGGCCGTATCGCAAAGGCCGCAGCGTCGCGGTGGCGCTGCAGGAACTGGACGACCGGGCCGGACGCGATTTCGAGCCGCGGGTCGTTCAGGCGCTCGCGAGCAGCGTGGCCGCCAGGGTCGCGTAGATCTCCACCGCCTGGTCGAGTTCGGCAATCGCGACGTGTTCGCGATCGGTGTGGGCCACGTGGATCGACCCGGGTCCCAGCAGTAGCGGCCTCCCCCAGTTGGTCAAGAATCCGACGTCGCTGACATAGGAGAACACCGCCGTCTCGAAGCCGGGCACGGTGTGGAGCCGCACGGGCGGCAGTTCCAGGATCTCCTCCACCGCCACGCGGTTGGCCAGCGCGGCGGCCAGGGTCGCGCGAAGGGTGTCGTGATCGCCTGCGGTGCGGAAGAACACCTCGGCTTCAGCGGAGGGAGGAATCACGTTGGGCGCGACGCCGCCGTTGATCAGCCCCACAGTGTAGTGAGTGTCGCCCAGCACGGGGTCCGATGGCCAGGCGGCCGCACGCAGCGACAGCAGGCAATCCACCAGCTTCTCGATGGCCGATTCGCCCAGCTCGGGATAGCCGGAATGCGCGGCTTTGCCGGTGGCGGTCAGGCGCGCGCGAAACACGCCGCGCGTCGCCGAGCCCAACCGCAGGTCGGTCGGTTCGCCGTTGATGAGGTAGCGCGACTTCGACGCAATCTTGTTGGCGGCCTTGGCACCATCGCTGCCCCGCTCTTCGCCGGCCACGAACACCAAGCCCACGCGGGTCTCGCCCTGGGCGCGCAGGCGCTCGGCAGCGGCCACCTGCGCCGCCAGAATGCCCTTGGCATCGCAGGCGCCTCGCCCGTAGAGCACACCACCTTCGACGCGGCTCGGAAAGAACGGCGGCACGCAGTCGAAGTGCGTGGAAAACACCACTTCGGGTTCACCGACCGCGGCAATGACGTTGGCGCGGCCGTTACCGAGGGGCTGCTCGAGCACCGAGTAGCCCCGCCCGCGCAGAAACGCCGCCAGCCATGCGGCGACTTGGCCTTCGTTCCCGGTTGTCGATTCGATGTCGATCAGTTGGCGGGCCAGGGAAAGGTGATCTATCGAATCCACTGTTCGAGTTCCGTTCTCGCGTCGGTCTTGTCGTCGCGATACTTGACGATCACCGGCGTGGCCAGCGACAGCCCCCAGTCCTTGCCGGCGCCGACGGTGACGGCGCGCGCGCCGGGCACGACCACTGCGCCTTCGGGAATCACGAGCGGGGCGCCGGGCGACGGCTTGATGATGACGCCGTTCACCAGGTCGTAGACCGGCGTCGAACCGGTCAGCACCGTGCCGGCGGCAATCACCGCGCGCTGCTTGATCACCGCGCCTTCGTAGATGCCGGTGTTGCCGCCCACCAGCACATCGTCTTCGACAATCACCGGCAGGGCGCCGACCGGCTCGAGCACGCCGCCGATTTGCGCGGCGGCACTGACGTGCACGCGGGCGCCAATCTGCGCGCACGAGCCAACCAGCGCATGCGAATCCACCAGTGAGCTCTCGCCCACGTAGGCGCCGATGTTGATGTACATGGGCGGCACGCAAATGACGCCGCGGCCGACGAAGGCGCCGCCGCGGATGGCCGAGCCGCCCGGCACGATCCGGATGCCGGACGCCACGCCGGGACTCTGCAGCGTTTGCGTGTCCTTGTCGAAGAACGGCAGGCCGGCCGACATGTCGACGATGTCGCCGAAGCGGAAGCCGAGCAGGATGCCTTGCTTGACCCAGGTGTTGACGCGCCAGCCGCTGGGCGTCGAGTAATCGGGCTGCGCCGACCGCACGGTGCCCGCCTCGAGCGCTGCTTTCAACTCGTCGAACGCCGCTCGCGCCGCCGCCTTGTTGGCCCCCGAGCCGGCGGCCACCAACGATTCGATGTTCTCTTTGAGCGTCACAGGATCCCCAGCTCCTTCAGCCAGCCGTTCATCTTGTCTTTCGAGACCTGCCGCGGCGGCACCATCGGCAGACGGTAGACCTCTTCGCACAGGCCCATGGCCGCCATGGCGTACTTCACCGGGCCGGGATTCGACTCGACGAAGTTGCCGAGCATGATCGGCACCAGCCGCTGGTGCAGGCGGCGCGCGGCTGCGTAGTCGCCGCGCTCGGCGGCTTCGACCAGTTGCGCCATCTCCGCCGGAATGGAATTCGACGCCACCGAGATCAACCCGCGTCCGCCAATCGCCATCAGCGGCAGCGTCATCGCATCGTCGCCCGACAGCACCAGGAAGTGTTCGGGCACGGCGCGGCAGATCTCGATCATCTGCGTGATGTTGCCCGACGCTTCTTTCACGCCGATGACGTTCGGAATGGTGGCCAGCTTCGCGAGCGTGGCCGCGTCGATGTTGCAGCCGGTGCGGCCGGGCACGTTGTAGAGCATTACCGGCAGCGGCGTGGCCTCGGCCACCGCCGAGAAATGCGCGAACAACCCTTCGGGCGTCGGCTTGTTGTACCAGGGAGTGACCTGCAGCAGGCCCTGCACGCCGATGCTGTGCATCTCTTTCGAGAGGGCCACGGCTTCCCTGGTGTCGTTGGCGCCGGCCCCGGCCATCACCGGCACTTGACCGTTGGCTTCTTCCAGCACCAGTTCGACGACGCGGCGCCGCTCCGCGCCCGACAGCGTCGGCGTCTCGCCGGTAGTGCCGCACGGCACCAGGAAGTGAATGCCGGCATCGATCTGCCGACGTGCCAACCGCTTGATGGCTGGTTCGTCCAGCGCCCCCGTCTTCGTGAACGGCGTAACCAGGGCGGTCCCGACTCCCGTAAACTGCTTCCTCATGCGTCTCCTTGCCTCGAACCGAACAAACAGACGGTGACCAAATCAGAAGAAGTTTGTTCTCCTGATCTCCTCACCTCCTGTTAAGACTCGCTCAGCATGTCGCGGATGGAGAACCAGCCGCGCTTTCCAACCAACCAGGCCGCGGCGGTGAGGGCGCCGCGCGCAAAGACGGCACGGTCGCGGACCGTATGCGTAAGCTCGATCGTTTCCGATGGGCCGTCAAACCCCACGGTGTGCGTGCCGGGCACCGATCCCACGCGCGTGGACGACACGTCGATGGGCCGGTCGTAGCCGGCGTCTTCCATTCCCGCCTTCAACGTCAGCGCCGTGCCCGAGGGCGCATCCTTCTTCAGGATGTGGTGCGCCTCGTGGATCCAGGCGCCAAACTCCGCGTGCTTCGCAAACCGCCGGCTGGCCTCTTCCACCGCCATCTGGAACACGTTCATCCCCAGCGAGAAGTTCGAGGCGGCGAGCACGCCGATGCCGGCCTTCACCGCCACCTCTTTCATCGCCGCCTCGTGGGCCTGCCAGCCGGTGGTGCCAATCACGACGTTGATCTTGCGGGCCGCCAATTGCGGCAGGTTCTTGACCACGGCGTCGGCGAGCGTGAAATCAATCGCCACGTCCACGGCACCGAAGTCGCCGCTGGCGATGGCGTCGCTCGGGGAACG
>JBFWUK010000059.1:10150-12818 GCA_050247355.1 Vicinamibacterales bacterium
TCACGACGTTGATCTTGCGGGCCGCCAATTGCGGCAGGTTCTTGACCACGGCGTCGGCGAGCGTGAAATCAATCGCCACGTCCACGGCACCGAAGTCGCCGCTGGCGATGGCGTCGCTCGGGGAACGCTCGTCGATCACACCGGCGATGGTGGCGTCATATGACGCCGCCAGCGATTCCACGAGCTGTCCCATGCGGCCGTGGCCCAGCAACAGGATCTTCATGATGCAGCGCCCAGCTTTGATGTGGTGTCCGGCTTCGATGTGGTATCCGGCTTCGATGTGGTGTCCGGCTTCGATGTGGCGTCCGGCTTCGATGTGGTGTCCGGCTTCGATGTGGCGTCCGGCTTCGATGTGGTGTCCGGCTTCGATGTGGTGTCCGGCTTCGATGTGGTGTCCGGCTTCGATGTGGTGTCCGGCTTTAGCCGGACCACTGCGGCACCCTCACCAAAGAATCGATCGTGCAGCCGGCCCAGTGCGGTCGGCAACTCCCCTTCGCTGATCACGAACGTGATGTTCCGGCGCGATGCCGCCTGCGACACCATGCGCAGCGGCACGTCGCCGACCGAGGCCAGCACCTGCGACGCCAGTGTCGGGTCTTCGTGCAGGCCGTCGCCGACCACGCACACGATGGCCATGTTGTCTTGCCGCTCGACATCGGCAAAACCCGACAGCCCTTCGATAATGGCCGGCAGCCGCCGCGCATCGTCAATGGTCACCGACACGCTGACTTCGGAAGTCGTCACCACGTCAACCGGCGTCTTGTGGCGCTCGAACACCTCGAACAGGCGCCGCAGGAAGCCGTGCGCCATCAGCATGCGGGTCGAAGTGATGTCGACGACGGTCACGCCCTTCTTCGAGGCGACGGCGGTGAGCGGCCGCTCGGTCCTGGGGCGCTCGGCGGTGATCAGCGTGCCCCGCGCCTGCGCGCGCTGCGAGTTGAGAATGCGCACCGGGATGTTGCGGGCGACGGCCGGCTGAATGGTTGCCGGGTGCAGCACCTTGGCGCCGAAGTACGCCAGCTCCGACGCTTCGGCGAACGACAGGTGCGGCACCACCTGCGGCGACTTGACAATGCGCGGGTCGGCGGTGAGCATGCCGTCGACGTCGGTCCAGATCTGGATCTCGTCGGCGCCGAGACAGGCGCCGACGATGGCGGCCGAGAAGTCGGAGCCGCCGCGGCCGAGCGTGGTGGTCACGCCACCGGTGGTGGCTCCGACGAAGCCCCCCAGCACCGGGATGCGGCCGGCGGCCAGGGGCGGATCGGCGTGGGTCATCAGTGCCGCGGTGGTTTCCTCGAACAGCGGCGCGGCGGCGGTGTGCTCGCCGTTGGTGACCACCGCCTTGCGGGCATCGACCCAGGCGCCCGGCAGTTTGTTGGCGCTGATCGCGGCCGCCACGATCTGGCTGCTCAGCACTTCGCCGGTGGCCGCCAGCGTATCGAGCCAGCGCGGCGACACCTCCTGCAACACCGCCAGGGCATGGACAATGCGTTCCAGCTCGTCGAACTCGCGGTTGAGTGCGTCAACCACGGGCCGGCGCAGGGCGTCGTCGGTAATGACTTCCGACACCGTGATGTGACGCTTGCGCAGGTCTTGCAGGCTGGCGTGGGCGCCTTCCACATCGCCCGATCCCGCGAGCGCGGCCACACCCAGCAAGCGATCGGTCACGCCCGACAGCGCCGACACGACGACCACCGGCCCGCGCGCGTCGCCGCCTTCCTTCTGCGCCTCGGCCTGTCGCTCGGCGCGCACCAGCGCAATCAGCCGCTCGATGGCGGCGCGGTCGGCCACCGACGTGCCGCCGAACTTCATCACTTTCATGTCACCTCACCACACGGACTTGGGGGCTTGGGGGCTTAAGGGCTTGCTCACAAGATTCCCTCCGCGTGCATCAGCTCGGCATTCAGAATCGCCGCGCCGGCCGCGCCTCGCACCGTATTGTGACCCAGCGCCACGAACTTCGCATGCAGCACCGGGCAGGCGCGCAGGCGGCCGATGCTGATGGCCATGCCGCCGCCGAGGTCGGCGTCGAGGCGTGGTTGCGGGCGGTTCGGTTCGTCCATCAACACCAGCGCGGGTTGCGGCGCCGTCGGCAGCTTCAGTTCCTGGGGCCGTCCGGCAAACGCGCGGATGGCGGCGGCGATTTCGTCGAGCGGCGGGGGATTGTGGAAGCTCACCGACACCGTCATGGTGTGGCCGTCGATCACCGGCACGCGATTGGTGTGCGCGCTGACGGCCGCCTCGTACGGCACCCGCCCGCCGTCGCTGCCCAGGATCTTGAGCGTCTCGGTCTCCATCTTCTCTTCCTCGCCGCCGATGAAAGGGACGACGTTGCCGAGGATGTCGAGCGACGGCACGCCCGGATAGCCGGCGCCCGACACCGCCTGCATGGTCGAGACCACTACCGAGCTGATGCCAAACAGGCGCAGCGGCGCCAGCGCCATGGCAAGAACGACGGTCGAGCAATTGGGATTCGTGACGATGGCGCCGGACCAGCCCTTGGCGGCGCGCTGTTCGGGCAAAAGGGCCAGGTGGTCGGCGTTGACCTCGGGGATGAGCAGCGGGACCAGCGGATCCATGCGGAAGTTGCGGGCGTTGCTGACCACGATGTGGCCGGCCGCCGCGAACGCGCTCTCGATGTCGCCGGCCACCGATGCGTCGAGACCGG
>JBFWUK010000060.1:0-12617 GCA_050247355.1 Vicinamibacterales bacterium
TCCCGGGCAAGCCGGTGATTCCCGGTTCGTCGGATCCGGCGTTCCGCGGCGACGCGACGCGATACAACCCGGAGGAACTGCTGGTCATGTCGCTGTCGTCGTGCCACATGCTTTGGTATCTCCACCTCTGCGCGGAGGCCGGCGTGGTCGTTACCGAGTACGTGGATGACGCGGTGGGAACGATGGTCGAAGTGAAGGAGACGGGCGGCCACTTCACCGAGGTGGTGTTGCGGCCACAGGTCACGTTGCAGGCCGGCAGCAATGTGGAACTGGCGATGCAGTTGCACGAGCGGGCTCATCACCTGTGCTTCGTCGCCAACTCGGTGAACTTCCCGGTTCGCTGCGAACCGACCTCTCAATCCGCCTGAAGGCGGACACTACGTACTGGTGCCGGCACTGCGCGCCGCCTCCGTGGACCCGATTAGGACGCTACCTTACTTACTCCGCGATGTACCGCCAGGGGGCGGACGGGTTGGCGCGATGCCAGATGGTGAAGAACGGGCGGCCGGGCTGCGGCTTGCCATTCGCACCCGGCGCATTCGGCACGATGTGGCCGATGGTGACGCCGAAGTCGCCGCTGGCCGCGACGATGGTCCTGAGATCGGGGCCCCAGGTCACGGGGCTGCCAGGCGCCGTGGAGCCGCCGCCAACGCCCACGCCAATGCGGTCGTTGCCGACGATGAACACCGGCACGTCGGGCGGGCCCAGGTTGATCGCATCGGGACTGCCGTACTTGGTGAACGCAGGTCCAATGCCCATGGTCTGGGCGTCGTTCGAGAACGCTGTCTCGGCGTCGGCCAGGCCCTTGCGGTACTGCTCGATCAGCGCGGCATCGGCGGTTGGCTGGACGATGACGGCCGGCAGCACGTTGGCCATGGGCGTGAGGGGCGGCATGGCCTTGGCCTGGCCGCGCTTGTAGACGGTGACGCGCCAGCCCGCCGCCTGCTTCTGCCAGTAGGCCAGGTACTTCAGCGGCGTTTCCTTGCCGTCGGCCGTGCGCAGGTTCATGAAGCCGGCGGTGAAGCCGTGCCGGCCATCGCCCGACACGGCGGCCCGCAGCGGCGTCCATTCGATGCGGGCGCCGGCGTTGGCCTTGTTCTGACGCAAGGCCTCGGCGGCGTTCGCCCTGCCGCGCGCCACGCCGCCGGCGTGCATCAGCATGATGTCGTCGTCGAACATCGCCGTCAGGCCATTCACCACGTCCGACTTGCTGCTCGCCACCGAAAACGCGCGATCGGCGGCAAGCAGTTCATCGACAACGGATTGAGGTGTGGCCTGGCGGGCGTCGAGTGTGGGGACGAATACCAACAACAGGAGCGGCAACAGTTTCTTCACGTCTGAAGAATTTGCCGCGCGGGTGGGAAGGTAACAGGGACCTCAAGACCCCAAGACCTCTAGACACCGTATTTCTCTGGATCCCAGAGCAGTCCGAGTTCCGTGGGAGGCGCCATGTAGCCCGCCAGCGCCGAGGCGGCGACTACAGAGGGCGAGGCCAGGTAGCCTTCGCCGCCCAGTCCCATCCGGTTCTGCCAGTTGCGGTTGAACGAGGTGATGGCGCGCTGGCCCTTGACCAGCGCGTCGCTGCCCTGGCCGAAACACGGACCGCACCACGAGGCGCGAATCTGGCCGCCGACGCCGCGGAACACGTCGGCGATCGATTCACCGCCGAGCCGCGGATCCGGCCGCTCGATCAAGAGCTTGACGCCGCCGGACCCCGGGAAGACGACGAGGTCCTTCTGGACCTTGTCCAGGCCCTTGGCGCGGGCGGCCACCAGCACGAGCGCCGCCGACAACAGGTCGTCGTAGCTGCCGTTGGTGCACGAGCCGATCATCGCCTTGTCGAACTCGATGCGCTCGCGGGCTACCTCTTCCGCCGGGAACGCATTGCCGGGACTGAACGGCTTGGCGATCATCGGCGTGATGTCGTTCAGCACCAGCTCCTCGTCGATCTCGAACTTCGCGTCTGGTCCGCAGCCGAGCTTCGGATACGGCAGCTCGTTCATGCCCTTCGCCTTGTACCAGGCGTAGGTGATGTCGTCGGGCGCGAAGATGCCGTTCAGCGCCTCGGCCTCGGCCATCATGTTGGCAATGGTGTTGCGGAACGCGATCGGCAACTGCTTGTCGGCGTCGACGAGCTCGACCGACATGCCCTGCGATTGCCTGGCGCCCCAGCGGCGCAGCAGTTCCAGCACGATGTCTTTGCCGGTCACCCAGGGACTGAGCTTGCCGCGGAACGTGACGCGGCGTTCCTTTGCCATCGTGAAGTAGATGTAGCCGGTGGACCAGCCGAAGCCGAGCGTGGTCGAACCCACGCCCATGCCGACCGCGCCGTAGGCGCCGTAGGCGCGGCTGTGCGAGTCGGCGCCGGGAATGAACTGGCCCGGCACCACCAGGCCCTGCTCCGGAAAGTAGAAGTGGAAGATGCCGTCGCCGGGCGTGGCGTAGTACGGCTTCTTGATGTCGTGGAAGGCCGCGAACTGCCGCCCGATGCCGGTCTGCTTGTCATCGTCTTCCTTGCCGGTGAAGACGAAGTGGTCGTTGGCGACGGCGGCCTGGCGCGGAAGAATCGAGTTGCCGCCGGTAATCTGGTTGAAGGTGTGGATGGAGAACGGCGCCGTGCCGTCCGACGCCGGCAGCAGGTCGGCATAGACGCGCAGGGTGGCGCCCGGCGCCACCTCGGCATCCTTGTCGACCCGGTGTGCCCACACGATCTGCGCGGTGGTGGACATGGTGCGCGCCAGCTTCTCGTCGGGGAACTTCACTTCCGGCTTGCGCTCGACCGAGGCGCGAAACTCGCGGCGGCCGACGGCGAAGATGCCGCCGCTCTGGCGGATCTCGTCTTCCTTGGCGCTCAGCGGCACCGGTGTGTAGGTCTTGCCCTGGGTGACGTTGACGATCTGGCGCGATCCGGTTTCGAAGGTGAACTCGTCGCCGTCTTTCGCGTCGGCTACCGCTTCGGGACTCTGCACGACGTGCAGGCCGAGGTTGAACGAGTTGCGGCGGAAGATGTCGCCCATGTTGTGGCCGCAGACGATTACCATCTCCAGGCCCACTTCGTCGGCAATCGCCTTGAGGCCGGCCGGCGACATCTCGCGCGAGCTGCCGATGGCGAAGCGGTCGCCGGCGACCACGAAGGTCTCGCCACGATGGACGCGGGCGCGGAAGTCGGGCATCAGGTAGCGGAACGACCCCGCCTTCCAGCGCTCGTCGAGCGTCTCGAGGCTTTCCGACACGCAGTCGGCGGCCGGCGTGATCTGGTCGGTGTCGATGGCATCAAGTTTCTTGCCGGGGTTCTTCGGGTCCCAGATGATCAGGGCCTTGCCGGTGATGGTGCGGCTGGCGTCGCCGCCGGCCAAATCGGCGGGGCGCGGTGCGGGCAAGGTATCAAGGGTAACGCCGGGCTTCAGGACGGCGGGTTTCGCAATCTGCATAACCTTCCGATTGTAACTTGTCGGGAGTCGGGCCCGCCTCCGCTCGCGCCGCGAGCTACGGCGAGGTCTCGCCGTAGCGGCCTTCGGCCGCGAAGGCGGAAGTCGGGAGTCAATGTGGCGTCCGGCTTCAGCCGGACTAGAATGACGGCCATGCGTTACACCACCTTTGCCCTGACGATTGGCCTCGCCGCCCTGTCGATGACCACTCCGGCCGCGCAGGAGAAGATCGACAAAGACATTCAATGGAAGATCCGCCGTGAAGCGACGGACAACTCCCAGATCCTGCGCACGCTGCACTTCCTGACCGACGTCTACGGGCCGCGCCTGACCGGCTCGCCCAACCTGAAGGCGGCTCAGGAGTGGGTGGTGACGGAAACCACCAAGTGGGGCTTGAAGAACGCCAAGCTCGAGCCGTGGAACTTCGGGCACCCGGGCTGGGCCAACGAGAAGCTCTCGGTTCATGTCACGGCCCCGGTCAAGGACTCGCTGGTGGCCGAAGCGCTGGCCTGGACGCCGGGCACCAGCGGCGCGGTGACCGCGCAAACGGTGCAGTTGATTGTGCCGAACCAGCCGACCAAAGATGTGCTGAGCAAGTTCTTCGACGACCACCGCGCCAGGGTGAAGGGCAAGTTCGTGATGGTCGGCGCCGCCGCCGAGGTGCGAACGACAATCCTGACGCCGCCGAAGCGCCGCGAAGACAACGACGTCCGCGCGCAATACAACCCGGTCAATCCCGCCGGCGGCGGCTTCCCGGGCGGCGGTCCCGGTGGTCCGCCGAATCCCAACGTCGTGCCCGCCGCGCAGGTGGCCGAGCAGCTGGATCAGTTCCTGGTGTCGGCCGGCGCCGCCGGCCGCGTCAACGACGCGGGCCGCGAACACGGCCAGATCCGCGCCTTCAACAACCGCACCTTCGACGTCGCCAAGGCGGTGCCAACGGTCGTGATGCGCAACGAAGACTACGGCCGGCTCTCGCGCCTGATGGCCGACGGCGCCACCGTCGAACTCGAGATGAACATCGTCAATCGCACCTACCCCGAGGGCGCCACCCAGTACAACGTCGTGGCCGAAATTCCCGGCACCGACAAGGGCCAGGAAGTGGTGATGCTCGGCGGCCACATCGACTCGTGGCACGCGGCGACCGGCGCCACCGACAACGCCATTGGCTGCGCGACCATGCTCGAGGCCATCCGCATTCTCAACGCCATCGGCGTCAAGCCGCGCCGCACCATCCGTGTCGCACTGTGGAGTGGCGAGGAGCAGGGACTGCTCGGCTCACAGGCGTACGTGAAGGAGCACTTCGGCATGGTCGAGAACCCGAAGCCGGAGCACGCCAACTTCGCCGGCTACTTCAACATCGATTCGGGCACCGGCCGCGCGCGCGGCATGTCGGTGTTCGGTCCGGTGGAAGCCGCACGCATCCTGCGCGAAGCCACCAAGCCGTTCGAAGACAACGGCTTCTTCGGCGTCAACGCCACGCAGAGCCGCCGCCGCGGCGGCACGGACTCGACCTCGTTCAACGAAGCGGGCCTGCCCGGCATTGGCATCCAGCAGGATCCGATCGAGTACGGCACGCACACCTGGCACACCAACCTCGACACCTACGAGCGCATCATCGAAGACGATGCGCGGCAGTCGGCCATGGTAATTGCGGCGGCGGTGTACCACCTGGCGATGCGGGATGAGATGCTGCCGCGGATTCCCAAGGAGAAGATGCCGGCGCTGCCGACACCATAAGGAAAACTTAGCCACAGAGGACACAGAGGACGCAGAGTCAATACTTCGAAATGCGGGCACACGGTAGCTACCGCGCACCCGTAGTTAGAAAAGTATTCTCGGTGTCCTCTGTGTCCTCTGTGGCTTATTGTCCGACCGCATAGATACGATCGTCGGCGCGCAGGAACAGGCGCCCACCCGCCGCCGCGGGTGAAGCGACGAAGTGGCCATCCAGCTTGTTGCGCGACAGCACCTCGAACCCCCGCCCCGCCTTCAGCACGATCGTCTCCCCCGACTCGCTGACGAAATAAACCTTGCCGTCACCGGCAATCGGCGATGCCGTGAACACGCCGCCGACGCGTTCCTGCCACAGTCGCTGGCCGGTCGCGGCATCGACCGCCGACAGAATGCCGTTCTCGCCGCTCATGTAGATCACGCCCTGGTAGTGAATCAGCGACGACACGTAGGGGCCGCCGGTGGGCACGCGCCACGCGACGTGGCTGCCGGTGATATCGCCCTTGCCGCCCAGGCGAATGGCCATGTAGGGGCTGCTGCGGTAGCCGCGGCTCAAGTACAGCATTCCCTTGTCTTCCATCGCCACCGGGATGGGAAAGCGATTGATCTCGGGGTAGTGCCACAACGAGGCGCCGGTCGCCGGGTTGAACGACTCGACGCCGGTGCTCGAATTGACGATCAGTTCGGGCCCCGAGGGTCCGGCGATCACCACGGGTGAGCTCCAGGATGCGACGCCAGCGGGCTTGTCGACCTTCCACTTCACCCCGCCGGTCTGCTTGTCGAGCGCCAGCAGGTACGACATCTGGTCGTGGTAGCACAGCAGGATCAGCGAATCGTTGAACAGCACCGGCGAGCTGGCGTGCCCCCAATTGATCTCGAACGGCGCGTAATCGCGCGCGAGGTTCTTGCTCCACAGGAGCTTGCCCGATCCATCAAGGGCCACCAGTTGGCCGGTGCCGAACCACGCGTAGACCCGTTCGCCGTCGGTGACCGGGCTGGCGCTCGACAGGTTGTGCTTGTCGTGTACCGGCGGCAGCTCGCCCTCGGCGGCCGTCTCGTGAATCCACACCCGCTTGCCCGACGTGCGGTCGAACGCCTCGACG
Source organism: Vicinamibacterales bacterium (assembly GCA_050247355.1). Lineage (GTDB taxonomy): Bacteria > Acidobacteriota > Vicinamibacteria > Vicinamibacterales > UBA2999 > 12-FULL-67-14b. The sequence goes on from JBFWUK010000060.1 coordinate 6,263, forward strand.
ATGAAGGCGACGGTGTCGCGCCTGGTGCGCCGCGCCAGCGTGCTTTCTCCGGCGGCCGCAGGGTCCACGCCCTGCGCCAGCGTCGGATGCCGGCCGTCCTGGCGGCGGCCGTCGCCGGCCTGCGACGTCACGTAGACACGGTTAGCCGAGACGATCGGCGACGACACCCCAGATCCCTCGAGCGCCACGCTCCACGCCACGTTCTGCGTGCCGTTCCAGGTGGCGGGCATGGTGCCGGCGGCAATGCCGCTGAACGCGGGACCGCGCCAGTGCGGCCAGGTGTCGGCTGACAGCGAGACCGCTGAAACGACCAGGGCGAAGACGATGGACAAACCACGCATGCGGTGACCCTCTTACTCCGAGGCCGGCTTCAGGAAACTGCGCACGTTGGAATAGGTGGCGGTGGCCAGGATCTCATCCAGGCCCAGGGCCGCCTTGTAATACTCGTCCATCTGCGCCGGCACCCAGAAGTCGAGCTGCTCGTCGCGCCGGAACGTCACCGTGATCGCACAGCGCACCGCCGGGTCGGCGGCGTTCAGCTCGGTCTTGACGACGGTGCCGGTGAACGGGTCGATCCACAGTCGGCCGGTCAGCGCCAGGTCGCGGCCGCGCGTGGTCTTGATCAGCGTCGGCCGCGCCGCTTCGCGATAGGCGGCGCGCCGCAGCACCCGGCCGTCAATCGTCTCTTCGCCCTCGTCCGTGAACTCGAACCGCTCGTTCACGCGCGGGTGCAGGAACATCATGGCCAGGGTCGGGATGTTGATGGTGCGAGCGACGTTGCCCAGGTTGTGCTTGGCGGTGTCGGCGCTGAGCAGGGCGGCCTTCTCGAAGCGCTCCTTGTCGTCGCCCTGGAACAGTTTCAGCAGACGCTCGTCGCGGTTGCGGACCTTGTTGCCCTTGACCTCGAACGCGTCGCGAAAAGGCATCCAGCCTTCACCGTCGCCGCCAAGCTGCACCAGCAGGAACTCTGAGCGAATGATCTTTCGTTCGACGGCGCCGCCGGCGCGCATGCCGCCGCCTGGGTTGCGCTGGCTGAGGTTGTCGCCCGGGTTGGGCGGCCGCTGCAGTTCCTGGACGTAGGTCTCGTCGGCCGTCAGCAACGCGAACTTCTGCTCGTAGGCCATGACGTAGCGCATGGCGCTGCCGATGATGGTGGTGAAACCCGACCCGGGAGAACTGCCGACCTGCGCCTGGACCACCACTGACAGGCCGAGTGCGAGGGCGACGATGTGGGTCCCGATGTGGCGTCCGGCTTTGCCGATGTGGCGTCCGGCGTTGCCAATGTGGCGTCCGGCTTTAGCCGGACCAATCGTCGCGCTGCTTTGCATGGCTGGCTCCGGAGCCGATCCTACCGTAAGCTTGAGGATTCCCGTGCGCGCTTCCCTTCGCTCAGAACTGGTCCCGATGCTGCGCCTCGCCGTCCCGGTGGTGATGGCCGAGCTGGGCTGGATGGCCATGGGCGTGGTCGACACCCTGATGGTCGGGCCCCTGGGACCCGAGGCGATCAGCGCCGTTGGCGTGGGCGCCGCCATGCACATTGCGTTCGCGGTGTTCGGCATGGGTGTGCTGCTGGGGCTCGACACCCTGGTGTCGCAGGCCTTCGGCGCGCGTGACATCCGCGACTGCCACCGCTGGCTGTTCGACGGCCTGACGCTTGCCGCGCTGATGACCATCCCGATCATGATGGTTTGCGGCGTGCTGGCGTTCTCGATCCCGTCGCTTGGGTTCCACCCGGCGGTGGCGCCGCCGCTCCAGTCGTACTTCATCGTGCTGATCTGGAGCACGCCGTTCCTGCTGGGCTACGCGGCGTGCCGCCGCTACCTGCAGGGCATGCACCTGGCGAAGCCGGTGATGTTCGCGCTGATCTCGGCGAACGTGTTCAACGCCGCCATGGACTGGCTGCTCATCTACGGCAACCTCGGCTTTCCACGCCTCGAGGTGGCCGGCGCGGCGTGGGCGACGTTGCTGTCGCGCATCTACATGTTCGCGGCGCTGGTGGTCGCAATCTGGTGGTCCACCTTCGCCAAGGCTACGGTGGACAAGTCCGACGAGGATCGTCACCGGGAGTTCTGGCCCAGGGCATGGTTCGATCCCGCGCGCCTGCGACGTCTCCTGACGCTCGGGCTGCCCGCCGCCTCGCAGGTGCTCGCGGAGGTCGGCGTGTTCGCCCTGGCAACAGCGCTGGCCGGCACGCTCGATCCAATCTCGGCGGCGTCGCACCAGATCGCGCTCAACCTGGCCGGCGTCGCGTTCATGATCCCGCTGGGCGTGGGCTCGGCCGGCGCGGTGCGGGTGGGCCACGCGGTTGGCGCCGGCGATCCGGTACGCGCCGCGGCCGCGGGGTGGACCGCCATCCTCATTGGCGTGCTGTTCATGCTGAGCTCGGGTGCGCTGTTCGTGGCCATTCCGCGCGCGCTGATCGGACTGTTCAGCAGCGACCCGGCGGTGCTCACTGTCGGCAGTTCACTGCTCTATCTCGCCGCGATCTTCCAGCTGTTCGACGGCATCCAGGGCGTGATCACCGGGACTCTCAGGGGCATCGGCGACACGCGGACGCCAATGCTGGTGAACCTGGCGGCACATTGGTTGCTAGGATTACCGGTCAGCTACACCCTCTGCTTCGTGGTGGGCTGGGGGGTGTGGGGACTGTGGGTCGGGCTGTCGCTCGGCCTGATCGTAACCGGAGTGATTCTCTTATGGGCGTGGACCGTGAAGATCAGGCAGCACGTGATGCTGGCCCAAGCCGCAGTCAAGCCCCAGGTCCCAAGCCCCAGGCCCCATGATTTGTGACGCACACGTTCACTTCTTCTCTCCCGGCTTCTTCGCCGCTCTCGGCGCTTCGCCCGAGGCGGTGACGCAGATCGGCTGGGACGATCCCGGTTCCACCGAGGCGCTGGCCGAGCGCTGGGTGCTCGAGCTGGATCGTCACAGCGTGCACAAGGCCGCGCTGATGGCCAGCCTGCCGGGCGACGCCGACTCGGTGGTCAAGGCGGTCGCGCTGCATCCGACGCGCTTCGTCGGGTTCTTCATGCTCGATCCGACCCGAGACGATGCGATCGCGTATGCAGAGCGGTCGCTCGACAACGGCTTGCGGACGATCTGCCTGTTTCCGGCGATGCACCGGTATTCGCTGCACGACGACCGCGTGGCGCGCGTGTTCGAGCTGGCCGCGAAGCTACCGGGCACGTCGGTCTTCGCCCACTGCGGCGTGCTGTCGGTCGGAGTTCGCAAGAAACTGGGCTTGCCAAGTCCCTTCGACATCCGCTTCGGCAACCCGCTCGACCTTCACGGCATGGCGCTCAGGTTCCCCACCGTGAACATCGTCATCCCGCATTTCGGCGCAGGCATGCTGCGCGAAGCGCTGATGGTGGCGAGCCTGTGCCCGAATGTGCTGCTGGATACTTCGAGCTCCAACTCCTGGATCAGACTGACGCCGGGCCTGACGCTCGACCAGGTGTTCCGCACCGCGCTCGACGTTGCCGGTCCCGAGCGGCTGCTGTTCGGCACCGACTCGTCGTTCTTCCCGCGCGGCTGGAACCGCGACGTCTACATGCAGCAGAAGGCCGCGCACGATCGGCTGGAAGTGCCCGCCGGCGACCAGGAGAAGATCTTCGCCGGCAACTTCAGGCGGCTGTTCCGGTAAGGTCCCGCCGTAGCTCGCTCGGCTGATCGCGAGCGAAGGCGGCGGCTCGGCGCCTACGCGCCTCGTGGGGCTCGCGGCTGATGCCGCTCGTCGGGCTCGGCGCTTACGCGCCTCGTGCGGCGCGGGCCTTCGGCCCGCGTGGGGATACAATGCGGGGCACTGAATCACAGGGGACCCCATGGCCAAGAAGAAAACCAAGACGAAGGCTCGCGCGGCAAGGAAGCCCACTCGCACGAAAGCGGCAACGAAGCCCGTGGCGAGGAAGGCAAAGAGGGCCGTGAAGAAGCCCGCCCGCAAGCCGGCGGCGAATCCGCTGTTTGCGGCGGTCAAGGGCGCCGAGCGGCGGGATGTCGGGCACGTGCGGCTGGAAGTGGGTCCCGCCGGCGCCGCACGGGTCAAGCGAATGATCTATCCGCCGGGCTTCCGCTGGTCGAAGGACATGCGGCCGGTGGTCGGCACCGAGCTGTGCATGCACGCCCACGTCGGCTTTCTCGCGCACGGCGAGATCCACATCGAGTACGCCGACGGCTGCGTCGTCGAACATAAGGCGCCGCAGATCATCGCCATCGATCCCGGGCACGACGGCTGGGTGGTCGGCAAGGAACCAGTGGTCCTGATCGAGTTCGACTTCGGCGGCGACACCGTCGCCCGGCTCGGGATGCCTGATTCACACAAGCACTGACATGAAGAACCTGCTGCTCTCTGCCGCTCTCTTGCTGGCGTCCGCGGTTCCGGCCAGCGCGACGTTCTCCATCGTCGGCATCGATCCGGTGACCGGCGACCTTGGCATTGCCGTGGCCTCGCGCTACTTCGCGGTCGGGGCGGTGGTGCCGTGGGCGGATGCCGGCGTGGGCGCCGTCGCCACCCAGGCGGGCGTCAACGTCGGCTACGGTCCGCGGGCGTTGGAACTGCTGCGGCAGGGACTGACGGCGCAGCAGGTGATGGACAAGCTGTTCGAGGAAGACACGTTCCCGGGCAAGAACAGCCGCCAGCTCGCCATCGTCGACGCCAGGGGCAACGTCGCGGTGTTCACCGGTGACGCCGCCAACGCGTGGCGCGGTCACGTCAAGGGCAAGACCTGGTCGGCGCAGGGCAACATCCTCGTCGGGCAGCATGTCGTCGAGGCCATGGGCCGCGCGTTCGAGCAGACGAACGACGAACTCGCGGAGAAGCTGTACGCCGCGCTCAAGGCGGGGGACGATGCGGGCGGCGATAGCCGGGGGCGGCAGTCGGCGTCGATCCTGGTGGTGCGCAAGGGCGGCGGCCGCAACACGAACAACGATCGTTACGTGTTTGTGAACGTGGACGACCACGCCGACCCGATGAGCGAGTTGCGCCGGCTGATGAACATCCAAATGACCATCAATCACGGCGGCGCCATCAACCGCGCCCTGGCGGCCGGCGACTTCGCGAAGGCGCTGGCGTCGGCCGACAAGGTTGCGGGCTACTCGCCGAACGACGCCGCGACCCACGTCCGCGCCGGCTTCATCGCTTATCTGGCCGGCAACCGCGACCGTGCGACGGCAGCGTTCAACCGCGCCAAGCAACTGACGCTGCCGGCACAGTTCAAGGCGCTTTGGGACGGGCAGTCAACGAGGACCCCGGCGTTTGCCAAGGTCCTCGACGACAAGGCGTTTGTGGCTTCGGTGCTGGGCCCGCCCTAGCGAACTGCGCTTGAGAGATCGCTAGAGGAACGGGTTGAGCGTCCGCACGCGGCCGTAGCGTCGGTTGTGCTCGAAATCCTCGCTCCAGATGGTGTCGAGCCCGAAGCGTTCGGCATAGGCCCACAGGTGCGCGTCGAACCAGGACAATTCGTAGGTGGCTGCGCCGCGAATTGCTGTTCGCAGCACCTCCTCATCGGGAAACACCACTTCGAACTGAACCAGCATGTCCTCCATCTCGAGCCGCGCCTCAGAGGGCGACAACAGGGTCGCCCCGCCCTTTGACAGCGGCCTGGTGGCGGCGGCGACAAACTCTAACAACGCCTGGTGCGGCACCCGGATCGAGTCGTCAGCGATGCCGGCTCGCAGCAGCGTTCTGGCCTTGGCCTGCTTGGCCGGGAACCGGGAGTCGAACCGATAGACCAGGATGTTGGTATCAACGAGAGCGGCCACGATCGTACAACTCCTCACGGGTCCATCCGCGGGCGGCGCTCTTCGGCAAGGCAGCCCGGTTCTGCTGGCGGCGGGTAGCTCGATCGTAGTGCGCCAGCCGATCACGCTGGTCAAGGGCCTGGCTGGTGTCACGGCTCAGCCGCAGGGTTCCGGCACTCACCTGGACCACCAGCGTGTCGCCAATCTGAATACCGCATTCCTCGACGGCGCTCTTGGGCAGCGTGACCTGGAACTTACCGGTAACCTTGGCCATGACGCGATCATGACAAGCGTCAAGGGCCGAGTCAAGGACCAGTCCTTGACGGTGAAATTGTCTACAATGCCGCATGCGCATCCTCCGCGGCCTGGCACTCGCCGCCCTCGTGGTGGCGGCAATTGAACCCGTCTCGTCGCAGTTCCGGGCCGGCACGGCCCTGGTCATGGTCGACGTCGTGGCCACGCGCCTCGACGGCAGCCTCAATCACGACCTGAAGCGCGAGGACTTCCAGATCTTCGAAGACGGCAAGCCGCAGGAGATCAAGCAGTTCCAGGTCGTGGATCTCGAAACCGTCGCCGCGGATGTCGTGGACCCGCCCGGCGTGTTCAGCAATCGCGCCGA
>JBFWUK010000061.1:0-11202 GCA_050247355.1 Vicinamibacterales bacterium
CGCCTTCGACGACTGCGCCGTCCACGTCGGACGGTGTCGTGATCCGGCCCTCGCGCATGTGCCGCTCGAAGGCCTCGTCCAGGTACACGACCATGACGATGCCCGTCTCCGCGGCGACACCCGCGACGGCAATCAAGCCGACCCACACCGCCGTCGACAGGTTGTAGTGGAGCAGATACAGGAGCCAGACGCTGCCCGCGAGCGCAAATGGGAGGCTCGCCAGCACGAGGAGTGTCTGCGGCCAGCCCTGCATCGAGAGATATAGCAGGGCGACCACGAGGATTAGCGTCAGGGGAATGACGTAGCGGAGCCTCGCCTCCATGGCGGCGAGGAACTCGTACTGGCCCGTCCACTGAAGCCGGTAACCGGGAGAAAGCGTCAGTTGTGCAGCCACGACGGCTTTTGCATCAGTGACCCATCCGCCCAGGTCGCGTTGTGTCGGGTCGATGTCGGCGAAGACGAATCCGACCAGCACGCCGTTCTCATCCTTGATCATCGGCGGTCCGGTCACGACGCGGATGTCGGCGAGCTCACCGAGAGGCACGGCCGCGCCTGGCTGCCGCCACTGCTCCATCAGATCGGGTGTGACGGAAAAGCCGCCCATCGGGGCGGCCGTGAGACTTGCCGACATCCCACCTGACGCCGGCATGCCCTGTCCGCCGCCTCCGCCCATCGATCCCATGCCGCCCGCGCGTCCGCCAGCCCGGCCGGTGACCATACCGGTGGCCGGAGCGCTGATCCCTCCTCCCGTGCTGGTCCCTGTGGCATCGGTGGCGCCTGCCGTTGCCTGCACGGGTACCAGAATCCGGCGAAGCGCTTGTGGGTCCGACCGCTGGTCGGCGCTGTACCGCAGATTGATCGAGAAGCGTGCGCGACCTGCGATCGCGGTGGAGACCGGCATCCCGCCGACGGCCGCCTCGACCACGTCCTGGACATCCCGTACCGTCAGCCCGTAGCGGGCGATGGCCTGGCGGTTGGGAACGATATCAACGTATTCACGGCCAGTCTGACGTTCGGCAAAGGTGCTGCGGGTGCCAGGCACCTGGCGCAGCATGCCCTCGAGGGCGATGCTGATGCGCTCGATCTCCCGCAGGTCCTCTCCGAACACCTTGACCCCGACGGGGGTTCTCACACCCGTGGTCAACATGTCGATCCGCGTGCGGATGGGCGGTGCGATCGCCATCTGATAGCCGGGCATCCTGAGCGCGAGATCGAGATCGCGGGACAGCTCCGCCAGCGTGCGCGCCTGCTGCTCGGGCCAGGCCCGCCGGAGCTGACGCTTGGCCCAGTCGGGGGCCCAGGTGCTGTGCCAGCGCGGGGTGTAGTGCGTCGGCCAGGCCTCACGTGGACGAAGGGTGATGACTGACTCGATCATGTCCAGTTGGGCCGGATCGGTGGCGGTTTCCGCGCGCCCCACTTTTCCATGCACCGAGGCGACCTCGGGGAACCCCTTGATGATGCGGTCCTGCGCCGTCAGGGCGCGGCGGGCCTCCTCGATTGAGATACCGGGGAAGGTCGTGGGCATGACAAGAAGCGACCCCTCGTCGAGGGGGGGCATGAATTCCGAGCCCAGCCGCTGGAATGTCGGCACGGTGGCCGCCATCAGTGCGATGGCCGCGGCGACCACGACGAACCGGAAGCGCACGACCACCACGGCGATGGGCCGGTAGACCGCGATGAGCAGCCGGCTGACGGGATTAGTCGCCTCGGTGCGGAAGCGGCCCCGCAGCAGCAGGACCATCAGCGGCGGCGCAAGCGTAATGGAGAGCATTGCGGCGGCGAACATGGCGAAGGTCTTCGTGTAGGCGAGCGGCATGAACAGGCGGCCCGCCTGGCCGGCCAGCGTGAAGATCGGGAGGAAGCTGATCGTAATCAGCATCAGCGAGAAGAAGATGGGCCGTCCGACTTCCTTGCAGGCATCGACGATGATGCGCTCTCGATTGGATCCGGCTGGCGCCGCCGCGAGCCGCACGTGCGCGTTCTCGATCAGCACAATCACCGCATCCGCCAGTTCGCCGATGGCGATGGCGATGCCGCCGAGCGACATGATGTTGGACGTCAGGCCCAGATAGCGGATACCGATGAACGACGCCAGTACGGAGAGAGGCAGCACGATCATCACGATCAGTGCCGAGCGTGCATGGAACAGGAACACCAGGCAGATGACCGTGACGATGATCGCCTGCTGGGTCAGCGTGTCGGTCAACGTCTTGACCGAGCCGAGGATGAGGTCCGAGCGGTTGTACGTGGGAATGAGGTGGACGCCGTCCGGGAGTCGCAGCGCGCCGACGTGCTCCTCGACGGCGCGGATGACCTGCAGGGCATTGGAGCCGATACGCATGATGACAATGCCGCCGACCGCCTCGCCTGTGCCGTTCCAGTCCGCCGCGCCGCGCCGGATCTCCGGACCGTATCGCACGCTGGCGACATCCCCGAGCCGGATCGGCGTGCCGCCCGCGCCGACGGTCACCACACTCTGTTCGATGTCCTTCAGCTCTGTGACATAGCCGCGCCCGCGCAGCACGTACTCGCGGCCGGCCAGTTCCAGCACGCGCGCACCCACTTCCGCATTGGCGTCGCGGACGGCTCGCGTGATGTCAGTGACGGTCAGGCCGAATCCCACCAACCGGTCCGGATCGATCACGATCTGGTACTGCCGCTCGAATCCTCCGACTGAGGCCACCTCCGCCACGCCGGAGACTGCCTGAAGGGCAGGGCGCACAGTGAAGTCCTGCAGCGCCCGCAGTTCAGCAAGGTCCATGCGCCCGGTGCTGTCCTTCAGCACGTACTGAAAGACCCAGCCCACGCCGCTCGCGTCAGGCCCGAGCGTCGGAGAGACACCCGGGGGCAGGAGCTGCTGCACGCGCCCGAGCTGTTCAAGCACGCGCGTCCGCGCCCAGTAGATGTCCGTGCCCTCGGCAAAGAGCGCGTACGTGAAGCTCATGCCGAACATCGAGTAGCCGCGGACGGTCTGGACGCCCGGTGTGCTCTGCAGGGCGCGGACGAGGGGATAGGTGATCTGGTCCTCGACCAGGTCCGGGCTGCGCCCCATCCACTCGGTGTAGATGATGACCTGCGGGTCCGAGATGTCCGGCAGCGCATCCAGGGGCGTTCTGCGCACTGAGTCGGCCGCAAACAGCGCCAGCACCAGGGCAGCCCCGAAGACGACCCACCGGTGACGGACCGACAGTTCGATGATGCGTTCGACCATCGGCGTTACTCGCGATGACCGGCGTGCGGGTCTGGTGCCGGCGTCACTGGAGGCGCGCCTGAACGCGGCTGCCCAGCCGGCCCTGGCGCACTGGGCGATCCGCTGTGTTCGGCGTGGGGGGCGCTCGTCGGCGAGGCCGTCGCCCCTGCCCCGGCCGCCGGCGTCTGGCCCGCTGTCCCAGGTGCTGCGGAGACTGGTGCCCCGTGGGCGTGACCACCGCCACCGCCTGTCGCCCGCAGCCGACTTTCTGAATCGAGCAGGAACACACCAGAGGCGACGACACGTTCGCCCTCAGCCAGGCCACTCCGGATCTCGATCCGATCTGCCAGCTGCACACCGAGTGTGACCACCCGCGGTTCGAACCGGTCACCGGTAGAGACGAACACATGCTGCTGCTCACCGGTGTCCACCACCGCGTCACGCGGCACGGTGATGACAGGCGGTCCCGGCGACTCGAACAGGGCGGTGCCGTACAGGCCAGGTCTGAGTCCGCCGCCGGCGTTCGCCGCTGAGAAGCGGACTCGCAGCGTGCGGGTGCGATCGGTCAGCGTCGGATACACGAAGTCGGCCCGCGCGGCGAACGGCGGACGGCCGGACGCCGGGAAGTCCAGCTTGGCAACGGTGCCGACCCGAACGGCGGTGATGCCGGCTTCCGGCACCTCGGCAAGCACCCAGACGCGCGCTAGGTCGGCAATGGTCAGCAGCGTGGTGGACGGATCGACCGACGTGCCGACGGTGATGCCGCGGTTGATGACGACACCGTTTCGAGGTGCCACGACCGTCACCAGGCGCATCGGCTCGCCGCTCTGTTCGATGGCGTCAATCTCCGCGGGAGCCATGCCCAGCACCGTCAGGCGCGTCCGCCCACTGGCAATCACGGCAGTGGCAATGCCCGATGCAGCCGTGGCACGCCGCGCCGCCAGGTACTCCGTCTGGGAGGAGAGGAGCTCCTGCGAGAAGATGCGGGCCAGTGGCTGTCCGGCTGTGACCTTCTCACCGGTGGTGTTGACATCGAGCTGTTCGACCCAGCCTGCGACCCGCGTGTGAACGTGTGAGATGCGAGACTCGTCCGGGACGATGGTGGCCACCGCGCGCACCGACTGTGTCAAGGTTTCACGGCGAACCACTTCGAGCTGGATGTCGAGTGCCTGGCGGGTCGCGTCCATGACATCGATGGGAATCCGGCCGTGGGTCGCACTTGAGGCGGGGGCCACCGCGCCTCCCGCGACCTCCACTGGCGACGCGACAGTCGGCGCAGTGAACGGCCACCCGCCTCGTCCACGTTGGAGCCAGAGTGCGCCGACGAGCGCGACCGCCGTGGCGGTCACCGAGACGAGGGAGATGACGGGACCTCGCATGCGTGACAGCGGTGTCATCGCAGCACCCCTTCGTACGACCCTATGGCGCGTCCCAGTCGCGCCCATGCCAAGCCCAACTCCACATCAGCCGCAATTACGTCACCTTGGACCTGCCAGAGGGCCTGGACGGCCTCGATGACGCTGACGAGCGGTATCTGCCCTGCGGCGTATCCCGCAACAGCCGGGTCGATGGCCATGCGGGCCCTGGGCAGAACGTCGCCGGTCAGTGCGCGCTGACGGCCGCTGGCTGCCTGCACCTGCGCCACCGCGACTGCGGCCTCACCCTCGATCATCCGTTCCATCGCACGCAGGTCGGCTTCGGACATGGCGCGCATGGCCTGCGCCTCCGCGACCCCGGCGCGCAGCTTGCCGCGCCAGATCGGCAGGCTCAGGCCCACCATGGCCATCCAGCCCTTTCCTTCGGCCATGGTGTAGGCGGGCCCGGTCCGGATGGTGGCCATCGGGCGGTACATGTCGCGCATGACCGCAATCTCGGCCTCGGCGCGCGCCACCTCTGCTCGACCGGCGAGCAGTTCCGGCCTCGTGGTCAGCGCTGCCTTGATTGAGGGCCATGCGGGAGGCGGCTGGTCGATCGCGAGCACTGCCAGCGGCGGAACCGGGGTGTCGGCGTCCAGAGCCAGGCTTGTCGCCAGCATGGCTTCCGCACCTCGCACCTCACCGTTCAACGCGCGTGCCTGCGATTCAAGGCGTGCGACTTCGACTTCGGCCCGCAAGACGTCGGACTGTGGTGCCGTGCCCGCGGAGTACCTGGCGTTGGCCGCCGTCACGACATCGCGGGCAAACGCGCGTTGTTCGTCGAGCAGGGTCTGAGTCCGGCGGCGTTCCTGGAGCATCAGGAACGCGGTGGCGGCCTGAAGGCCCACGTCGAGGCTGGTGCGGCTCGTGTCTGCACGGAGGCGCGCAATGTCTGCCACCGCAGACGCCCGGCGATGGCGGCGGATGCCGGAGAGCGGGATCTGCTGCTCGACCGTGGCACTCCAATTGGCGCCGCCCCACATGAACGGCAGGTGATCCAGCGCGGGCGAGACCATCGGGTCCGGCAGCGCCGATACGATGGCCGGGCGCTGCTCCGCGGCCAGGATCCTGGCCCGGGCCGCTTCGATCTCGGCGCGCCGCTCACCCGCGATTCGGATGACAGCGGTGAGCGTCATCGGGGACGGAAGGGGGAACGTGTCCTGCGCGAACCCGGGAGTCGTGCCTCCGGTGACGGCGAACACCAGAGCGGTGAAGGCGTAGCCGACGAAGCGGCGCGTCATGATGGTCTCCTTGCAGGCGGAATCCGGGGGCCTGGCCGGCGTCGCGGGCGGCTCAGGCCTCTCCGGCAGCACGGCGTTTACTTCGTGGCGGTGTGATCCCGATGCGCGTTTGCCGCGGCACGCGCTTCAGCCGCCGCAGCGGTCTGCTGCTTGGCAAGGCGCTCCCAGCGACCGGCCAGCGTGGACGCCGTCGGTACGCGCGTCTGGCTGCGCCACGACGCGGCGAACGCCATGCTCTCCTTCGCCTCCCGGTCGTACTGCGTGGCCATGGTGGTGAAGTACGCGGCCAGCGCGCTGTGGTCGGCCGCCGACGACGCGTTGGCGGCGAGCTTGTTCAGCTCGGCATCGGAGGGGACCCGTGGCGCGCTCTGGAACCGGTCACTTCCCGCCGGTGGCTGCGACGCGGCCCCGGCCGCCTCTTTGGCATGGTGAGCCGCCAGCTCGCGAAGCAAGTTCGCGGACTCCTGGTTGCTGGCCGCCAGTTGCTTGCAGTGCGCCGCCTGGCTGGCCGCCATGTGCGCGAGCTTGGCGTTCCCGCCGAAGGCTGGCTGCATGGTGGCGTGGCGCTTTGCATCGGCCGCATACCGATCCGCCAGGGCCGTGAAGTGCGCGCTCAGTCGCCCGTGGTCGGCGGGCTGGCCGCGCGTGATGAGCTGCTGGATCTCGGCGGCGGTGAGGGGTGCCTGGGGCTTGCTCTGGGCTCCAAGCCCGAACGGCAGCACGAGTGCGACGAGGGTCGCCAGGACGGGTGCGTACAGGGAAGTGCGTGTCATCTCAGACCTCATGGGTGACCTGCGGCCACCGAAAGACGTGCGAAGCCGATCGCCCCGCGCCTGCGGCGCAAGGGCACACTCGTGAAACAAACAGGGAATCGGAATTGCGGCCGGTCTGCGATCTGTCAGCAGATTGACCGCCGGCGCAGGGAATCAGATACGCAGGGGAGGTGAGAACGGCGGCGTCAGGTGTGCCGGCGGCCGAGTGTGGAGCCCGGCCGGGCGCGGAGCGCGGAACGGAGGCTGGACCAGCACGGCCGGGGCGAGGATGCCCGCGTGCTCGCTTCCCCACTGGCGTCGGTGCGCCTCGTCGCGGGTCAGCACGGCGGTACCCGGGGTTGCGTCCTGGCAGGAGTCGTGCCTGCTCACGCTGGTTGGGCTGCCGGTGTCTTCTTGGTGGCACTGGTGCTCAGCCGCCGGGTCCGGCGCACACCACGCCTCGCAGAACACCGAGGCACTGGGGCTCGCGGCGAACGTCAGCGCTAGGGAAAGGACGGTTGCTCGAAACACAGACGACTCGCTGGGGATGATAGCAAGAGCAGGGCCAGGCTCAGAGCCGCCTGTCGGCCTCCCGTTTTTGGCCGTTTTGGAGCTACTGTCCGGCGCAGGCTGGTGCGTCCGTGCGGATTACTTCGCTGGTCTGGAAAATATCCCACCGGGTTCCTAGGGGCGGGCAGGCAGATGGCGCTGCGGATATAGTGGGTCCGTGCGGCGATTCTCCAGGGCAGTCGCGGCGGCTATTGTGGCCGCCGTGGTGCTCAGTTCGACGGGCGCCTGCGAGGCGGCCATGGCGGCGCCGGAGTCCGTGACTCCGTCCCACGCTGCCATGCCCGACTGCCCGTCGCACGCGCCGGCGTCCGAGGAAGGCACGCCTCTGCCGCGCGGACCCCACCCGGCGCCACCGTGCTGCGCGCTGTCGCCGGGTTCCCGGATCTCAGCCCTGCCTGAGCCCGCCGCGACGGCCACGTCCGTGGAGATGCGAGCCCCTGCGCCGAGTGTCACACTCGCCGTGGCTGTCGCGACCAGCGTCGCCGCAGTGGCCCGGTCGAGCCCGGTGCGCCCGGTCGCGGTGCCCCCGCACCTGCTCTTCTCCGTCTTCCTCCTCTAGTCGCCTCCCGTCGTGATCCGCCTGCACCGGCTTCGGCCCGGTGTGCGCTGACCCGTGCCTGAACGGCACGTTCGTCTCTGAACGGGGGCATTCATGATCGACCGGCTGATTGATCTCGCGCTGCGCAACCGCGCACTGGTGGTGGCGCTCTATCTCGCGCTCGGCGGGTGGGGCTGGTGGGCGCTGGGGTCCACGCCCATCGACGCGATTCCGGACCTCTCCGACAACCAGGTGATCGTCTTCACCGACTGGCCGGGTCACAGCCCGCAGGAGGTGGAAGACCAGGTGAGCTACCCGCTGACGACGAACCTGCAGGGGCTGGCCGGCGTGCGCGTGGTCCGGTCCCAGTCGGCGTTCGGGTTCTCCATGGTGTACGTCGTGTTCGAGGACGACGTCGACCTGTACTTCGCCCGAACCCGCGTGCTCGAGCGGCTGGCGCTGGTGGCCAGAAACCTCCCGGCGGGGGTCGTGCCCGCGCTCGGCCCGGACGCCACCGGTGTCGGCCACGTGTTCTGGTACACGCTCGACAGCCCCACGCACTCGCAGCAGGAACTCCGGTCGCTCCAGGACTGGTTCGTTCGCTATCAGCTCAACGCCGTGCCCGGTGTGGCCGAGGTGGCCTCGGTGGGTGGCCAGGTGCAGCAGTACCAGATTGACGTCGACCCGAACCGCCTGCGGGCGCACGGCCTGGCGCTCGGCACGATCGTGTCGGCCGTACGCGACAGCAACGTGAACGTCGGGGGCAACGTGCTCGAATCCAACGGCTCCTGGGTCATCGTGCGCGGCGTCGGGCTCGTGACCTCGGCCGATGACCTGCGGTCCGTCGTCGTTGGCGGCACGGACGGCGTGCCCGTCCGCGTGGGCGATGTGGCGGATGTGCACATCGGCAGTGCCTTCCGCGTGTCCGCGCTCGTCAAGGGCGACCGCGAAGCCGTGGGTGGCGTGGTGGTGGCCCGTTCAGGCGTCAACACGAAGGCGGTCATCGACGCGCTGAAGGCGCGGATCGCGCAGATTCAGCCCGGGCTGCCCCCGGGCGTCACGCTCGTGCCCTTCTACGACCGGTCCACGCTCATCGAGCAGGCTGTGGAGACGCTCCGTGCGGCGCTCCTCGAAGAGATTGCGCTGGTCACACTTGCGCACGTCGTGTTCCTGATGCACGTGCGGTCGATCCTCATCGTGACGCTGCCCCTGCCGCTCGCGGTGCTCCTCTCGTTCCTCGCCATGCACTACGCGGGCCTCTCCGCCAACATCATGAGCCTGGCGGGCATCGCCATCGCCATCGGTGTGCTGGTGGATGCCGGCATCGTCGTCACCGAGAACGCGTTCCGCTACATCGAGCAGCACGGCATCGATACGAAGGACCGTGCAAAGGTCCTGGGGGCGGTGCGCGCCTCGACCAGACTCGTCGGCCGCCCGGTGTTCTTCTCGATGGCGATCATCCTGCTGGCCTTCGTGCCGGTGTTCACGCTGACGGGGCAGGAAGGCAAACTCTTTCACCCGCTGGCGTTCACCAAGACGGCGGCCGTACTGGCCGCCACGCTGATGGCCGTGACGCTCGTGCCGGTGCTCTGCTCGCTGCTCCTGGGCGGGAAGATGCACAGCGAGGACCGTAACCCGGTGATGCGGGGGCTGCAGTTCATCTATCGGCCCGCGCTGACCTTTGCGCTCTCGCACCGCGGTCTGGCGGTCGGCGTGGCGGCGCTCATCTTTGCCGGTGCGCTCGCCCTGACTCGCCAGATTGGCAGCGAGTTCATGCCGGTCCTTGATGAGGGCGATCTGATGTTCATGCCGATCGCCGACCCCGCGATCTCGCTTGAAGAGAACACGGCGATCGCGGCCCGTCAGAACACGGCACTCCTCAGCGTGCCGGAGGTGGCCACGGTCGTCGCCAAGGTTGGCCGCGCCGACACGTCCACGGACCCCTCGCCCCTCAACATGACCGAGACGATCGTCCACCTGAAGCCGAAGAATCAGTGGCGGCCCGGCAAGACGCTCGACGACCTCCGAGGCGAGATGGGCCGTGCGGCGCAGTTGCCGGGCGTGTCCAACATCTGGACGATGCCGATTGTCAATCGGATCGACATGCTCACGACCGGCATCCGGTCCGAGGTGGGCGTGAAGGTGTTCGGCACAGACCTCGACGTGCTCGAGGACCTGGCCCGGCGTATCGGCGACGTGGTGGCGACGGTGCCCGGCGCCGGCGGCGTCTACCCGGAGCCGGTCACGAGCGGCCAGTACCTGAACATCGACATCGACCGCGAGGCCGCGGCCCGGTACGGCATCGGTGTGACGGACATCCAGCGCGTCATCGAGCACGCTGTCGGGGAGACGGTGCTGGGCGTGACGATCGAGGGCCGCCGTCGCGTACCGATCCGCGTGCGGTATGCCCCGGAGCACCGTGCGGATCCCGCGGCGCTGGGCGCAGTGCTCGTGGCGTCGCCGTCCGGGTTGCAGGTGCCGCTCGGGCAGGTGGCGCGCCTCACGCAGGTGCGCGGACCCGCGATGATCTCGTCGGAGAACGGGCTGCTGCTGGCGACCGTGCTGCTCAACGTGCAGGGACGCGACATCGGGGGCTTTGTCGCCGAGGCGAAGGCGGCCGTAGCGAGAGAGGTGGCGTTACCGCCTGGCTACTACCTCGGCTGGAGCGGCCGCTGGGAGAACCAGGAGCGCGCCCGCGCGCGGCTGCAGGTCGTCCTGCCGATCGTGCTTGTTGTGATCTTCGTGCTGCTCTACCTGACCTACCGCTCGCTGGCCGAAGCGGCCCACGTGCTGCTCGCGGTGCCGTTCGCGCTCTCGGGAGGCGTGTACCTGCTCTGGGCGCTCGGCTACAACTTCTCGGTCGCCGTCTGGGTCGGCTTCATTGCGCTGTTCGGCACGGCCGTGCAGACCGGCGTGGTGATGGTGATCTACCTGGAGGAGGCCGTGGAGCGCAAGCGCCTGGCGCTCGGGGGCGTGCTGACGCGCACCGCGCTCCGCGAAGCGGTGATGGAAGGCGCACTGCTGCGCCTCCGGCCGAAGGTGATGACGGTGTCGACCGTGGTCGCGGGGCTCCTGCCGCTGATGTGGAGCGACCGTGTGGGTGCCGAGGTGATGAAGCCACTCGCGACGCCCGTGCTGGGCGGCATGGTGTCGTCGCTGCTGCATGTGCTCATCGTGACGCCGGCCATCTTTTCCTGGCTGCGGGAGCGGCAGCTCGACCTCAAGCCCGAACCCACGGCGGACACCGGCGGGGCCGATGACTCGGCCCGGACGTCGAGAGCCGGTCTGTGGGCGGTCGTCGTCCTGGGCGTGGCCGGCGTGGCGCTGGCCGGCTGGTTCCTGCGGTCGCGGATGCCCGACGCCACAGAACCGGATGCCATGCCCGTCGTGCAGACCGTCCAGGCCGGTGCGCTGGAGGTCGTGCTGCGTGCGCCGGGTGGCGCCCTCACGCAGGGTCGCAACCGGTTCGTCCTCGAGTTCCGCCGGGTCGGTGGCG
>JBFWUK010000062.1:0-7977 GCA_050247355.1 Vicinamibacterales bacterium
TACATGAAGCCGCCAGACGAGGGGCGATGAGCGTTGAAGGGAATGATGAAGTCGGTTGAGAGATCCTGCGAGAATCCGCGGTAGGCCGCCGGCATCACGCCGATGATGGTGGCGGTGATGGCGTCGACCTTGACTTGCTGTCCCAGGACATCGGCACGCCGGTCGAACAGCCGATTCCACATCCGATCGGTGATGACGACCACCGGAAGGCCGCTGCCACGCAGTGGCGCCTCGGCGGCCGTGAACCAGCGGCCCATCGCAGGTGCGATGCCGATGACCGAGAGGCAGTCGCCGGCCAGCAGCTCGCCGTAGGCATCGACGAGTCGATCATTGGCAGCCACTGCATCCATGGTCGAGTTGTACGCACACCAGCCAGTGGCCACCAGGTCCGCCGCCTGCAACCGCTCGATCGCCGGCAGGGGTGTGTTCCGCGAACGGCCATCCTTGTCGAGCGTCGACACGGCCACGAGAGACCCGGCGTCAGACAAGGCCACGGGCCTGAAAGACAACGCGTTTAGTACGCTGCCCATGGCGCCGGCAATGCCGACGCCGCCCGCGATGATGATGATGACGGACAGGGAGAAGGTGGCCGAGCCGGACACGCGGCGAATGCCGAACCGCAAGTCTTCGAGCATGCGGCGCAGTATAGATCCCAAACCGTATCGACTGGTCACTCGGACCGGCCGGCTGCACACTATCGTTGGCGCGCTGGCGTGGGATCGCAGCCGAAGCGGCGGCTAGCGCTCGCAGCCGTTGTGGCCGGCCGGCGGCTTGGACAGGCCGAGCTCGCTGCGGTCCGCCGCGCTGAACGCCTCCTCGCTAATCGCGTGATTGTCGTACATACGGCTCAGGACGCGGTGCCGCCGGGTCGCGGCCGTCGCCGCATCGCACCAGGGATCGGGCCCCCGGTCGCCGACCAGGGCGGCGAGCATCGCGGCCTGCGGCAGCGTCAGTTGCTCGACCGTGCGGCCGAAGTAGCCGTGGGCCGCCCGCTCGATGCCGCGGAAGCCCATGCCAAATTCGCCGTGTTCAACCAGTGTTGCCAGCAGGTCCGCCCACGTCCACGACCGCATCAGCCAAATCGTGGTCACGAACTTGGCGTGCCCCTTCCGGAACCCGGGCCGCTCGAAGCCGGCCGCGCGCAGGTGCAGCTCGGAGACATACTCGACCGCCTCGAAGGCTGGTGCGTATCGCCTCCGGCATTCCGCCTGCGCATCGTCGCGGAGCGGGCCGGGGTCTTCGCGCTCGGCCTGGGCGATGCACACGGCCAACTGCGCCAGGTTGGCTGGAGCGAGGGGATTGATCTCGGTATTCGCGCCGCCGTTGGCGCGAGCCCATAGCGCATCGGCGATCAGCGGAGTGACGTGACGGCCGGTGGCCGGCACCGGCCAGGGGGGAGCGAAGATGAGGCCAAGCGAAAGGTAGCCGGCAATCAGAAGGGGAATGCCGATGACACCGGCAGCGGCGAGACCGAGCAGGATGCGGCGGGTGGCCGGAGTCACCTGGTCTTTGTATCACAAAGTCATTTGCGCACGTCGCGCCGGCAGGCCCGGGCAGCCTGGGTCCCCTCCATGGCTGCGCCTTACTCGTCGCGCAGGGCTTCGATCGGCTGGATGCGCAGGCCCTGCCGCGCTGGCCCGATCGCCGCGATCACGCCGATCGTCATCATCAGCAAGCCGACCAGCGGCAGCAGCATCGCGCGGTAGTTCCTCACCATGTCGCCTTCGAGGATCTGCGCCAGGCCGACCGCGGCGATCAAGCCGAGGACCGCGCCGGCACCCAGCTGGGCCAGGACGCGGGCGAAGATGCCGGCCAGGATCCGGTTGCGATTGGCGCCCAGCGCCGCGCGAATGCCGATCTCGCGCCGCCGCCGCGCCACCGTGAACGACATCAGCGAATAGATGCCGGCCGACGACAGCAGGATCACGCTCAGGATCACGAGGGCGAGGCTCACGCCGATCAGCCGCATCATGCCCTGCGCCTGCTCGAACGCGATGGCGGCGGTGGAGACGTCGAGCAACTGCACGTCCGGATCGATCGACGCGCTGAGGTCGCGCAGTGGATCGGCCAGCGCCGCCGGATCGCCGGCGCGCACGCGCACGCCGAGTCGGGCGGGATACAGGTCGCCGGCGGCGACGGCGTGATAGACCCGGCCCTCCGACTCGTCGTCGAACGACCCGGGAGTTGGGAAGTCGGGCACCACGCCGACGATCTCATACCAGCGTTCAAGCACGACATTCCCCGACGGCGCTTCACGGCTCCGGCCGACGTACTTGATCCGGCGGCCGAGCGGATTGGCGCCGCTGAAGACCTGATCGACCAACCCGCGGCTGACGAGCACCCCGGGCGTCACGCCGGCGGCGTCGGCCGACGCATCGGGGGCGGTCAGGCCACGGCCAATGCTTACCGGCACGTCGAACGCGGAAAAGAAATTGGTGGCGACGCCATTGAATCGAACGAGGGTGCCGCGCTTGGTGCCCTCGACGATGTTGTAGTCGACGGCATCGACGGGCACGGGCATGCCTTCAGCCTCGAGCACCACAGCCAGCTCGCGGCCGGGACTGGTCAGCGAAAACGTCACCTCACGCACGCGTGAGTCGTCCTTCAAGCGGCGTTCGATTTCCGCGAGAGCGCTGCCATACCGGGCGGCGAAGGCCTGGTCACCGGCCGCGGTCGGCGGTTCGGCCGTGCGATCGAGCGACAGGCTCGCGCTGAGAAACTCGGCGGTGGCGTAGCCGCCGCCAGATTGGATCCGGAGGGAACTCCACGCAAAGTACGTCGCCATCGGCAGGATCGCGACCGTGAACGCCACCTGTGCCACGATCAGCGCCGTCCACAGCCGCCCCATCTGCATGCGCGATCCGCTGCCGGGCGAAAGCGTTTGCAGCCGCGTGTGGACCTGGCGGCCGGTCGCCTTGAGCGCCGGCGCCACGCCGACGATGGCCGCCGCGAACAGTGTCAGCCCGACGACGTAGATCACGGTACTGGTTTGCAGTTCCAGCGAGAACCAGAAGGGCCAGCGGCCGACCAGGGTGAGCATGGCGCCCTCGATCTGACGGAGCCCGACGGCGGTGAGCCCGATCCCAATCGCCGCCGACACACCGGCCAGCATCAGCGCCTCGACGAACAGCTGCGCCACAATGCGGCGCCGGCTGGCGCCGAGCGCCCCGCGCACGGCGATCTCGCCTTGCCGCGTCGCCGTCCGCGCGTAGACGAGGATGGCGACGTTGACGCAGATGAGGACCAGCAACAGGACGATCGCGATCTCGACCGCGTAGACCGCGAGCGCGTTCTCCGGCTCGTCCATGTCGCTGAAGGCGTGGGCGTACGCGATCACCTGCGGGCGCAGGTGTTCGTGGGTCGCCGGCGACGCCGCCGCCAGGCGCCGGCTGATCGCCGTCAGCTCTGCCCGCGCGCTGTCGAGCGTGGCCCCGGGCGCCAGCCGCCCAAACACGCTGATGCTGGGACCGCTGCGCGGCGCGTAGGCGGCGGCATCCACACGCCACGGGATCCAGAAGCTGTGGTACGTCGGGAACCCGAACCCTTCCGGCATCACGCCGACGATCGTGTAAGCAGTGGGACCAAGCCCCACGGATTGGCCGACGATGTCCGGATCGGCGCCAAAGCGGCGGACCCACTCGTCATGACCGATCACGATCGCGTCAGGCGCGCCCGCGCGCTCGTCTTCCGGCAGCAGCGTCCGGCCACGATACGCCCCGACGCGGGCCGCGCGAAACGCCGACGCCGAGATCTCCGCCACCATCACGACCTCGGGCGGCCCGCCGCCGACAATCAGGTTGCGCTGGACGTTGCGCGACACGCTGAAGTCCTCGATCGACTTCGCGTCGCGCCACGCCCCGAGGTCGTAGAGCAGGCGCAACTCGCGATTGTTCGTCGAGGCGTCCCAGTTCAGGAGCGAGACCAGGCGATCACCCTCGGGCAGCGGCAGCCTCGTGCCCATCATCAACGAGCCGATGGTGAAGGCGCCGGCGGCGATCGCGATGCCGACCGACATACCGAGCACGCTGACGAGGCTGAGGCCCGGATAGCGGAGCAGCATGCGCCAGGCCAGCGTGAAGTCGAGCGCGGAAAACGCCGGGCCCTTACGGATCCGGCGCTGGCGTTGCCGCTCGACGAGTCCGGTGCCGATCGCATTAAGACAGGCCGCCCACCCGAAGGACAGGCGGGCCCGTCCCGCGCGGGCAGTGAGCTCGCGGTCGAACGCATCGAGCATCTCCGCGCCGTAGAGATCACGGTGGCGGCGGGGGAAGGCGCGCAGCGCCAGCTGATACAGGCGGGTCACTTCGGGCCTCCGAAGATGTTTTGCGCGCGGGCCACATCGAGAAGCGCCCGCAGTCGTTCCGATTCCGCGCGCGCGACCGCGCGGCCGAAGCTGGTCCGCTGGTAATACCGCCGCGGCGGCCCGCCGCTGGCATCGCCCTTCGGCGTCGATTCGGTGACCAGGCCTTCGTCCACCATCCTCGCGAGTGCGGCGTAGAGCGTGCCGGGCAGGATGGCCTCGCGGCCGTCGGTCATGGCCGATACCGCCTGCATGATGGCGTAGCCGTGCATGGCTTCGCCGTCGCCGAGGGCGAGCAGCACCTGGTAAGTGGAGTGTTTGAGGGGGATTAGCTCGGCGGGGTCACGGGTCAGTCGGCGCATCGTATTCGTATTAGACTATAGTTTGAATCGAATAGTTCCCGCGCCTTGTCCGCCGGTTTACCGGTGACGCGACCGCCCCTCCGTTGTGCGAGAAAGCCGGTTACAGGACGCTACCGGCGGGCGGCCGAAGGCCGCACCTTGCGGGTCGAACCGGCAGGCACCAGCTTCTGGCGGGTGAGTTCGGTCTCGACCGACCTCAGTCCCTTGCGGTACGGCACCTTCTCGATGCGGATCTTGCGGTCGAGCGCCAGTTCCAGCGCGCGCACCTGCTTGTGCGCGGCCCACACTTCCAGTTCGGCATCGCCGACCGCCTGCACCTTGATGCGCAACTCGCCGAGTCGTTCGCGCATCTCGAGGCCGCGGATCACGCCGTGGCGGCTGCGGTCGAGCGTCTCGGCCAGGCGCAGGAACGCCGACAGGACGGTCACCGTCCGGCGGCGCGACTTCTTCAGGTCCTGTTGCCCCTCGTCATCGTCCTTGGGCAGTCCGCGGCGGTGGTAGCGGGCGACCAGCGCCATGATGTCGATCTCTTCGGGCTCGAAACCGCGCAGGTCGCCGTTCTTGATCAGGTAATACGAGTGGCGATGATGCCCCTCGTAGCTGATGTGGTTGCCAATGTCGTGCAGGAAGCCGGCGTACTCCAGCCACTCGCGCTCGCGGTCGCCCAGCCCGTGAATCCGCTTGGTGAAGTCGAACATGGTCAGCGCCAGCGCCGCCACCTGGCGCGAGTGCTCGGCTTCCCAACTGCAGCGCTCGGCGAGCTCGATCACGGAACGGCGCCGGACATCCGGGTATGAATCGACCCGCGCGATGTGCTTGCGGTGGCCGTGGATGTAGTCGAGCAGCACGCCCTCGCGCAGGGCCAGGTCGCACAGTGTGAACTCGTCGGCGCCGAGTTTCTTCACCAGCGTATCGAGCAGGATGACGCCCGCCACCATCAGGTCGGCGCGCCGCGGATCCTGGCCGGGCAGGTGCATGCGCTCTTCGAGGTCCATGTCGACCGCGGTCTTGCGCAGGCGGCGCAGGCTCTTGGCCGGCACCCGCAGGTTGCGCACCTCGTCCGGCGCCACGCCGCGGTCCATGGCGGTGGCGACCGTGCCGAGCGAGAGGGCGGTGCCCGAGGTGCAGATCAGGCGATCGAACCCGGCCTCGACAATGGTCGCCAGGTAGCGATCGACCTGCTCGCTGATGAACTCGGTCATCTTCTTCTCGTCGCGGCTCGAGATCGGATCCGAATCGACGAACCGCTCGGTCAGGCGGATCACGCCCAGCTTGAAGCTGCGCGCGAACTCCACCTCGCGGCCGGTGCCGCGCGTGATCTCGACGCTGCCGCCGCCGATGTCGATGACCACGGCCGGCTTGGGCGTGTCGACGCCGTAGACCGCCGCCAGGTGGATCAGGCGCGCTTCTTCGGTGCCGGTGATCAGCCGGGCACGAATGCCGGTCTTGCGTTCAATGGCCTTGAGGAAGGCGCCGCCGTTTTCCGCTTCGCGCGTCGCGCTGGTGGCCACGGCCAGGATCTCGTCAACCTGGTGCGAGGTGGCAAGCCGCTGGAACTTCGACAGCGCCTGCAGCGCGGCGGTCATCGACTCCGGTGTCATCTTCTTGCCGTCGAGGCCGCCGGCGCCGAGCCGGACCATTTCCTTCTCACGGTCCACGACCTCGAACGAGAAGTCGGGGCGCACGCGGACCACGATCATGTGGACGGAATTGGTGCCGATGTCGATGGCGGCTAGACGCATGGGAAGTCTGGAACGTTGAAGGTCGGTCGCGAGCGAAAAAGCGAGCGGAAACGGCTCGCTTTCCAGTCGAAGGGTATACTAACGGGCTCATCCTAACATGGAGCGTTCAGCCCTCTCCGTCGCGATTCTCCGCCAGCGCCTAGTCACGCTGCTTACCGCCATGCCGGCGGCGCAGTCGGGCGACGAAGACTCGGTGCATCAGGCGCGGGTCGCGTCGCGGCGGCTGCGTGGCGCCCTGCCCATGCTCGGCGCTCACGCCGACGCCGGCGCGCTCGACCGTGTCGACCGCCGCGTGCGCCGCATCACCCGCGCGCTGGGGCCGGTGCGGGAACTGGACGTTACATTGTTGTTACTCGCCGAGCTGGAGGGCCGCGGCGCGGCGCCGGCGGCGGCCATTCGCCTGGTGCGCGAAGCGGTCACCGCCGAGCGGCTGAAGCGCCGGCGCGACATGCTCGATGCCATCAAGCCGTCGCGACTCAACAAGCTGCGCAAGCGCCTGGTTGATGTCGCGGCCCCGGAATCGCGCTCCGCGGTGCCGGGCCGCACCATCGCCGAGGCGGCGGCGCAGGCCGGCAAGCAGGCCCGCCGGTTGCGCGCCGCCATCGTCCGCGCCGGTGGCATCTACCTGCCCGACCGCCTGCACCGGGTCCGCGTCGAGGCCAAGAAGTTGCGTTACTCGCTCGAGATTCAGCGCGAGTTGACGCAGTCGCGCTCGCGCCTGCACCTCAACCGGTTGAAGGTTCAGCAAGACTTGTTGGGCCGGATGCACGACCTGGAGATCCTGATCGATCGCACGCGCGCCGTTCAGGCCACGGTGGCACCGCGCAGCCGGCGGGCGATGGCCGAGCTGGATGCGCTGATCCGCGTGCTCGAGGACGAGTGCCGCGAGGGCCACGCCGCCTACATGCACTCGCGGCTCGCGTTGCTCAAACTGTGCGACGCCGTCGTCGAGACCGCCGCGAAGTTCCGCGCGAGTGCCGCCTAGACCGCCGATGACGCACATCGCCGACACCAGGAAGCACTCCCACCATTCGCGCTCACGCCTGCGCCAAGGGATTCATGGCCGCTACCATTGAGTTGTATCTCGTTCGTCACGGGGTGGCCGCCGAGCGCGGGCCGAGATATCCCGACGACCGGCTTCGTCCGCTCACGCCGGCCGGCGTCAAGAAGTTTGCTTCGTCGGTGCCGGGCTTGATCGAGATGGGCGTGGTGCTGGACCTGGTCCTGACCAGTCCACTGGTGCGGGCTCGTGACACCGCCACGTTGCTGGCGGCGGGATTGAAGCCCAAGCCGGCGATGGCCGAGGTCGAGGCGCTGGCGCCTGGCGGACGCTACCAGGCGGTGACCGAGGCAATCAAGACCCACTCGAAGCGGCATCGCCGCCTCGCGCTGGTCGGTCACGAGCCGGACCTGGGCGAGCTGGCAGCCCGGTTGTTGGGCGCGCGAGGCACGGTGCAGTTCAAGAAGGGCGCGGTTTGTGCCATCGACGTCGATGGCGCCACACCGGGCGGGCCTGGCACCTTGCGCTGGTTGCTGACACCGCGGGCTCTACGCGCGCTCGCTCCCTGATCCC
>JBFWUK010000062.1:8077-11114 GCA_050247355.1 Vicinamibacterales bacterium
ACCGTCGTCATCAACCCGATTGCCGGCCCCGGGCGCACCCGCAGCCTGGATGCCTGCACGGCGCTGGCGCGCGAGTCGCTGGGCCGCGCCGGCTATGACACCACCGTGTGCATCACCACTGGTCCGGCCGACGCGCAACGTTTCGCGATGGAGGCGCTTGACGCCGGCCACGCCGTGGTTGCGGCGTGGGGAGGTGATGGCACGGTGAACGGCGTGGGTGCCGCCCTTGCCGGCTCGCCTTTGCCCATGGCGATCATTCCCGGCGGCTCCGGCAATGGCCTGGCGCGCGACCTTGGCTTGCCGCTGAATGCGGCGGCCGCCTTCGAGGTGGCCGCGTTCGGGAGGAACCGGGCGATCGATGCCGGCGAACTGAACGGGTCGCTGTTCTTCAATGTGGCTGGTATCGGCCTCGACGCCCGCATTGCCGCTCGGATGGCGGCGCCCGGCGCTCGCCGTGGCCTGCTGGGCTACGTCGTCGCCACCTTCAGCGAGGTGCCCAGCTACCGCGCCTGCGATTACGTGGTCGAGTTGCCGGTGGGCGAATCGGGATCGACATTCGCAACGCCGGCGCTGTTCATCGCAATCGCCAACTCGCGGCAGTACGGCAACGGCGCGCAGATTGCCCCGGGCGCCCTGCTCGACGATGGGGTGATGGATATCGTCGTGGTGAAGCCGCAATCAATGCTCAGCATGGCGTCGCGGATTCCGGCGTTCTTCAACGGCACCCTGCGGGCCGACGACAAGGTGCTGATGCACGCCTCGGCCACGGCGGTGATTCGGTGTGCCGAGCCGATTGCTTTTCACGTCGATGGCGAACCGCGCAGTGGCGCCCCGACGCTGACCCTGCGGACGCATTCACGCACGCTGCAGGTTCGAGTTAAGTCCTGACGGTACAGTTGGTTCCAGCATTTGACCGAGAAGTTGTCGCCTAGAATTTACACCCGGGTCGGGTAAGGGTGGGAGACGATGGGCATAGCGATGGACGCCTTCACAAAAAAGCTGCAGTATCTCGACCACACCCGCCGGTACTCAATTGTTGCGACCGACGCCGGTTGGGAGGTTCGCGAGGAACGCGATAGCCAGGTGGTGCGGCAGAAGCACTACCAGGACTGGCATCGCGTCGAGCGCGCCAAGCGCTCGATTGCCAACGAACTGGCCGACCTCCGCACTAAAGGCTGGGCGGAGGTTCAATAAACCGGTAACCGAGGCCGACCACCGTTTCGATCTGGCGGCCCGCCGCACCCAGCTTGCCGCGCAGGCGGCCCACGTGCACGTCAACCGACCGCGTTTCAATCATGCGGTCGTAGCCCCACACCCGCTCCAGCAGGCGGTCGCGCGACAGCACGCGGTTGCGGTTCTCGACCAGGTGCCGCAGCAGTTCGAACTCCCGCCGCGTCAACCTCACGGCCACGCCGTCGACAGCAATGGAGACCGCGTCGAAATCAGCGACCAGGTGCTCGCCGCGATAGATGGGTGGCGGAGCCGTCTCTTCCGGACGGCCCCGGCGCAGCACCGCCCGCACGCGTGCCGACAGCTCGCGCGGGCTGAAGGGCTTGGTGATGTAGTCGTCGGCGCCGGCATCGAGGCCGACGACGCGGTCGCTTTCGCTGCTGCGCGCGGTCAGCATGATGATCGGCGTCCTGGCCGTCGCCGGCCGGGTCCGCAGCAGGCGGCAGACTTCGAGGCCGCCCAGCACGGGAAGATTCAAGTCCAGGATGATCAGGTCGAGCTGCTGCTCGCTGGCCAGCTTGAGGGCCTGATCGCCGCTGGCGGCGATGTCGACGACGGCGTCGCCGCCGCGTTCGAGGGTGTGCTTGATGAGGCCCGAGATGTCCTTTTCGTCCTCGACCACGAGCACGCGCGTCTTGTCGTTGCCGCCGGGCGCGGTCGCCACCCTGGGGCGCGACGAGGCTGCGGATTGATCGGTGCGAGCTAAGCTGTTCTGTTGCATCCGGCGTTCCTTTGGCGGCATGTGGCCATACCCACGGTAGTGGTCGCAGGTTTCCGGTCGATGACGGTGGCGTTAATTCTGGGTTACCAAACCAGGGCGCGGCGTTCCACGCCGCGTGGGGCTCGCGGCTGTGCCGCTCGTCGGGCTCGGCGCTTCGCGCCGTCGTAGGGGTCGAACCTTTCAGCAGCGCGGCGGTGGGCCAGTCGGCTTCGTGGGGAAGTGCCACGTCTTCACCGAAGCGTTACCGGGGCGTGATCCAGTCGTCACGCCGCAGCGATATCTTGAGGCTCCAGAGTGACCATCAGCGTCATCGTCTGCGCCTACAACGAAGAGCACTACGTTGCGTCGTGCCTTCACTCCCTGCAATCGCAAAGCCGGCCGCCCGACGAGATCCTCGTGATCGACAACGCCAGCACCGACCGGACCGCTGCCGTCGCCGGCGCCATTACCGGCGTGCGGGTCATCCGCGAGCCGCGCAAGGGGCTGGTCATCGCGCGCGAGCGCGGCCGCCAGGAAGCACGCGGCGACGTGCTGGTTTACGTCGACGCCGACTGCCGCGCGCCGCGCACCTGGCTCGAGCGCGTCGAGCGCCGCTTTGCCCACAATGCGGACCTCATTGCGTTATCGGGCAACTATCGTTTCTACGACTGGGATTGGCTGGGACGCGCGCTGCTGCGCGCCTACGACTTCACGCTCGGACCGGCGACGCATGTGCTGGTCAAGTACGTCCTGAGGATCGGGGTGGTGTTCTACGGCGGCAACTTCGCGGTGCGGCGCGAAGTGCTCGAGCGGATTGGCGGCTTCGATACCTCGATCGAATTCCACGGCGAGGACACGAACCTCGGCCGCCGTCTCTCGAAGGTCGGGCGCGTGGAACTGCGCTACGACTGCTACCTGCATACGTCCGCCCGCCGCTACAACGCGATGGGGAAGGGCGCCGTGTTTCGCCTCTATGTGCGGAACTTCTGGTCCGAACTCCTTCACCACCGGCCCAAGGATCGCGTTCATCTCGACGTCCGCCCCTAGATGTTGCGTTGCTGATGTGGGATCGCCACCTGTTCGTCGTTCGCCCTTGCGACACTGACG
>JBFWUK010000063.1:0-1479 GCA_050247355.1 Vicinamibacterales bacterium
GTCGTGGCGGTGCCGTGGTCGCACAGCCCGACCCGATAGCGCGCGTACTCGATCAGCCACACCACGATGCCTTCGGGATCGACGTAGGTCGTGACCTCGCCGGCGCGAAGCTCGTCGCGGTAGACGGCGATCAACTGGCTGAAGAAGTCGTTTGGCTCGTTGCGCGGCGGAAAGCTGATGTTCGAGGTGATGCCCGCGCCGTAGAGCGCGCGGCCACCGGCAATGTCGTCGGCGGTCAACGCGTCGAGATTGCTGATCTCGGAATTCATCAGCGCGCTGACACTCTGGCCATTTTCGTCGGGATGGTCGAGGCCGAGAATGTGGCCGAACTCGTGCAGCGCCACGCGGTAGAGATCGTTGACACTGGTGGTGCCCGACGAGCGCAGGTTGCCGCGATACGAGTTCCACGACTTGGTGTTGTTGAACACCACGTCGCCTTCGAGCTTGGCGCCCGTGCTGACGCGGTACCAGCTGGTGGCCACCGCCAGGGTGTTGCGGTCGAACGGCTCGCCGAACACGGCCGAGTCGAAGAAGACGCTGTTGACACCGTCGTTCTCATCGCGCGGAACCGTTGAATCGTTGGCGGCCGAGAACTTGACCAGGTCGATGTGGGTGTTCCAGGTCGCCAGCGCGTTGGTGGCCGACTGATTCCAGCTCGTCGATCCGTCGATCAGTGTGCCCGACCCGCCGCCCAACTGCAGGTGCATGGTCACGGTGCCGTTCGCCCAGCGATTCTCGAGCAGGGCGAAACCGCGCGGCGACTCCATGGTCGTCACGCACAGGAGCAAGGCGGCCAGGGCGCCGCCGGCCGTGCGCCGGCGCGCCGTCACTGTGGCCTCGTGGCGCCGAGTCGCGCACGCACGGCCGATTCGAGTTCAGCCAGCCGCATGGGGGTGATCGAGGCCAGTGCCGGCGCGGCGCGCTGCGGGCCGATCTGGGCGACGCTGCCCAGTGCGCGGCCGTCGTGGGTGCGAACGCGGTCGATGCCCGAGACGCGCTCGACCTGCAGGCGGCCATACATGAACCCGACCAGCGGGCTGACCGTGCGCGCCTCGCCGCTGGCGAACAGCACGTCGCGCTGGCCCAGGCGGAACACCGGCATGCCGTGCACCCTCAGGCCAAGATCGCCAATCTCGCCGCCGGGAAACTCGAGTTGGGTGACGGCGCCGACGTTGCCCTTCCACACCTCCTCGACGCGGAACGTGACAAACGTCACGATCACCCGGCCGCGAGGCGTGGGCTTCCAGTCGGCGCGGACGTTCATCACTTCTGCCACGAAGATGGTGTTCGCGCCGGCGACCAGCGCGTCAAGCGACGGCGGAATGACGGTGGTGGAACGGGCTACGCCGGCCGCCGCCACGGTCGTGGCCAGCGTGAGCAGCAAGAGTCGCCGGAACATTGGAGCCTCCTCTGGAGAGAGGAGTTAAGGATAGTGCAGAAACGGCTGAGGTGCTTAGGTGCTGGAGTGCTCGGGTGCTC
>JBFWUK010000063.1:1579-10442 GCA_050247355.1 Vicinamibacterales bacterium
CACTTGTCCTTATCCGATGGTGAAAGGAATGCTCGCGCGCGTGGTGCCCCAATCGATGTGGAGCATGGCGCCCTTCGCGGTGTCCTCGACCGAGATGGTCAGCTGCTCGGCGGCGGCGGGAGCCTTGCCCAGGGTCATCGGCGCGCGGCCGAGGTCTTCGCCCTTCGGGTAGGGAACGCCCCACTGGCCGGTCTTCTTGCTGACGATCAGGTGCCAGGTGCCACCGGTCGGAATGGTGTAGAGCGTGTAGGTGCCCGGGTTCAGGTGCACCGAACCGAACATCAGCATCTTGTCGGTCTTGAGGGTGGTTGCTTCATCGGCGCCGGTGCGCCATTCGCGACCGTCGTACGGATCCACGTCCTTGCCGGGCGTGCGGCCCTTGAGCGAGGGACGGCCGTACTCGATTGAGATGTTGCCGCCATCGATGGTCCACTCGGTGCGGACGTGCGGGCTGCCGGCCTTGCCGGGGTGAACCTGGGTGGTCTTCTGCGCGCTGACCGCCGTGCCAAGTGCCAGCGCGGTGATCGCGAGGGCCAGAACAGTTCGCTTCATCAGTATCTCCTTCGCAAGGCCGAGCTTGGCCTGCGTCAATCACCGATCGTAACCCCAAATCGAAAAGCCGCTGCCATCCATCCAAAAACCCGGCCCGGCTAGCTCAAGTCATAGGCCGCCATTGTCTTGCGGTCGCGGACGTAGAGCGTGCGGCCGACCAGGGTGGGCGGCGTCCAGGCGCGGTTCTCGAGTATCTGCGCCCGGGCCAGCACCTTGAGGCCCTGCGGCGTGACCGTGGCCAGGCCGAGCACGCCCTCTTCGTCGAGCAGGATCAATTTCTGATCCGCATACAGCAACTGCGCGCGCGCGAAGGCGCGGTCCTGCCACAGCAAGGCGCCGGTGGCGGTGTTCACCGCCGACAGAAACGCCGGGCCGAAGTCGCCGCTCGACATGTAGGCCGTGTCGCCGATGCGGATGATGGTGCCGATGTGCACGCGGACGCGGTTGAGCGCCCAGCGCTCGCTGACTTTCGTGGCCCCGCCCGATTGCCGCAACTCGAGCGCGCGGCTGCCGGTGCCATACGCCGACGAGAACACCAGCAGGTGATCCGACGGCGACCACACGGGCGTGCTGATGTTCAGGCCCCAGTCGGTTCGGTGCGGGTGGCTCCACAGCGTGCGGCCGCTGGCCGGGTCCATGCCGGCAATGCGATCGCCGCCGAAGGCCACGAGCTGGGTCTGGCCGTCGACGGTGATCAGGCTGGGTGAAGCCGGTGAGTACTCGACGTCTCCCGCTTTCCACACGAGCGCGCCGGTGCCGGGATTGAACGCGCCAATCGCCTGGCCCTTGCCGCCGATCGGCACGATGATGGTGTTGCCAAACAGCAGCGGGCTGTTGGCCATGCCGCGGTCGATTTCGGGCGCGCCGTACTCCTTCAAGAAGTCGTGCGACCACAGCACCTTGCCCGTGGCCTTGTCGAGCGCGAAGAACTCGCGCCGCGAGCCGACAACGAACAACCGGTTGCCGACGATCAGGGGTGTCGCGTGCGGTCCGGCGCCCTCCGCGTAGTTGATGCCCGCGGTCGGCGAAGCGTACTTGTGCTCCCAGATGGTCTTGCCGGTGGCCGCATCGAGGGCGACGACGACCTCCTCCTGCGCGAACCGCCCGCGCGCCGGCGAGGCAGGGCGGTACAGGGTGTAGAGCCGCCCGCCCTCGGCCAGGATGGCCGAGTGTCCTTCGCCCAGGGTTCGCGTCCACAGCCGTCTGGGACCGGTGGTGGGCCAGGAAGTGGCGAGGCCCGTCGACGGCACCATGAAGTCGCGGGTCGGTCCGCCCCACTGCAACCACGACGCCCCTGGTGTCTGGGCGGCGGTGCTGGCGGTGGCGGCAATCAGCCCGGCGAGCATCAGCAACCTGAAAGAGTGCGGCATGGGCTTCTGACGGTTTACGCCGGTGGCCGGTCTGGAGCTTACCCGACGCCTCTGCCGCATTCGCTTCAGGCTGCCGGGCTGTGGCCGTGCCGACGCCTCGATCGGATATTGATGCGAATGAAGAGATTTGACATCAAAAACTCGAAACGGCATCATTTTGTCATGAGGACAACGCTGACGCTTGATGATGACATTGCCAAGCTGGTCGCCCGTTACGCCCAGGCGCGCGGCTTGTCCCTGGGCAAGTCCGTGTCCGAACTCGTCCGCCGCGCGCTCAATTCACCGACGCCATCGACCGAGAAGGATGGGCTCTTGGTGTTCCGATTGCCGGCCGATTCCCCCCAGGTGACGACGGCGGATGTCCGCCGCATTGAAGCCGAGAGTGCGTGAAAGGGTACCTGCTCGATACCAATGTGCTGATCGCGTTGCTCTGGCCCGCTCACGCGCAGCACGCTGTGGCGGCGAAGTGGTTCACCCGGCATCGCGCCCGGGGGTGGGCCAGTTGTCCGCTGACCGAGGCCGGGTTTGTCCGGATCGTGTCGAATCCGGCATTCTCGCGGGATGCGGTCACGCCCCGCGAGGCGGCCGGCCTGCTGGCGGCCAACACCGACGCCCCTGATCACCTCTTCTGGCCGGACGACCAGCCGTTCGCCGCCGCGGCTGCCGCAGCCGGTCCGCGACTGGTGGGCCATCAGCAAGTGACCGACGCCTACTTGCTGGGGCTGGCCGTGAAGCGCGACGGCATGCTGGCCACTCTGGACGATGGCATCGCGGCGCTGACGTTGCCAAAGTCGTTGGAACGGAAGGCGATCGAGATTATCGGGTAGCGACAGGTGACGGTCTTGGCTTGCGGCTTGCGACCAGGCGCGCAGTCGTCGATGGCGTTGCGTGTCGAGGTCCCGCATGGCGACCTCGGGCGGGAGCGGTCGTCACCGGTCGCACTCCATGGACGCGTCAGTCGTGGCGAAGCGCAGTGACAGGATTCATGCGTACCGCCCGGCGAAGGGGAATGAGGCACGACACGACGACCAGCACAACGATGAATCCGGCGATCTTCAGCAGGGTCGGCGGGGCACTGGCGTAGATGCCGGCGATGCCTGAGGCGAACGCACCGTCCCACGCCATTGCGCCGGCGGTACCGAGCAACAGTCCAGCCAGCAACGGCGCACGCAGCCCACTGATGACCAGTCGGGTGATTTGCATCGATCGCGCGCCCAGGGCCATGCGCAGGCCAATCTCGCGCGTCTTGAGCGTGACGCGCTGCGCGGTGACGGAATAGAGTCCGACAACAGCCAACAACACGCTCATCCATGTAACCGTGTCGGCCAGCACCGCCGACGTGTGACGGGTCCACTGGCCCTCACGTACCACCTGCTTCAGCGTCCTCATGCGATAGAGGGCCACGTTTGCGTCAACTGTCTGGGCCTCGGCGCGCAGCAGGGTCGCCGCCGCTGCGGGATCAAGGCGATGCCGGACCATGAGAGTCGATGTCAACGGCGCCGCTTCGGTGATCGGCACGTAGACGAGCGACGATTGTCGAGCGGAGCCGTCGAAACTCTGCTGGCGAATCACGGGCGCCACGCCGACGATGGTCAGCCAGCGAGGCGGCGCTGTGGCCGGCGCGCTGGCCGGCGTCACCGCGATTTGCGCGCCCATGGGGTCGTTGCCATTCAGGAACACCCCGGCAAACAGTTCGTTCACGATCGCGACATCGGATCCGGGTGTGCCGTCGGTAATCGTGAAGTCACGGCCGCGCAACAGGGTGATCGCCATCGTGTCGAAATAGCGGGGTGCGACGTCAATGGTCAGAACGGCCGGGGCCGGGGTGCCGGCCGGTTGCTCTTGTCCGAGAACTTGCAGCCGGCGCGGCGAACCGCTCTCTCCCGGCAATATCGTGGCGCGCGACGTCGTGACGATCGAGGGGCGGCCCTCGAGCCGCTGGCTGAGGCTGGTGAAGAACTGCTGCCGGCGCTCCGCGGTTGGGTACCCGGCGGCAGGGAGGGTGATCGTCGCGGTCACCACTTCGGTGGTGTTGATGCTGGCGTCGGTCGGCAGCGGCCGGTTCGCAATGTATGAAGCCACCATGACTTGAGCGCCGAGAATCATCGCCAACGCCAGCTCCACGCTCAGAAAGGCGCCGGTCAGCACACCCAGGCCCGCCCCGGTGTTGGCACGGCCGCCGTCCTTGAGCGTGCGGTTGACGTCGGTGCGCGACGCGTGAATCGCGGGAATCAGCCCGAACACCACGACCGTGGCCAGTGACAGCGCCACCAGGCCGCCGAACACGGCACGATCCATCGTGTAATCGGTCCAGTACGGAAGGATGCCCTCGGGGATGCCTGACTGCACCGCGCGGACCCCGACGACCGAGATCGCCGCGCCGAGTACCGCCGCGGCGCCGGCGATGACCAACGCCTCGATCAGCAGCTGGCCGACGATGCGGGCGCGGCTGGCGCCGAGCGACGTGCGAATGGCAATCTCTGGCGCGCGATGGAACGCCCGCGCCATCATCAAGTTCGCCGCGTTGGCGCACGCGACGAGAATCACGATGATGCCGGCCATGATGAATTGCATCCAGCCATCGAGAGGCCCGAGCAGACGCTCGTTGAGCGGCACGACCCGGGCGCGGACGTTGCGATTGGTGTTGGGATGCTCGGTCTCGAAGGCGCCGAATACGCTCTCGACCTCGCTGCGCGCCGCCTCTTCGCCGATGCCCACGCGCGTGCGGCCGACCACGTTCAGAGTCCGGGCCGACCGGTCCTGTTTCAGATCCGGATACTGGCCGAGCGGTAACCAAATGCTCGCCGTGCTCGGGAAGCCGGACCGCTCGGGAACAATGCCGATCACCGTCGCTGGCGAACCGTTGATGAGCACCGAGCGGCCCAGGATTTGCGGGTCGCTGTCGTAGCGCTGCCGCCACGCGTCGCTTCCAAGCAGGACGATCGGCTCGCCGCCTGGCCGGTCGTCGTCAGTAGACGGAAGGCGTCCCAACGACGGGGACAGACCCAGCAGCGGGAACGCGTTCGCAGTGACATAGGCCGCAGTGAAGCGGTCCGGCGCGCGCCCTTCGTCGCCAACGGTTGCCACACCGTTCACGTAGGCAGCGAGGCCGCTGAAGCTGGTGGCCGCCGACCGCAGGTCGGTGAACTCCGGCAGCGACACCAGGCGATTGGCGCCGCGGTCGTCGAACGTGGAAATGTGCATCACCCGTTCGGCGTCGGTGATGGCGACACCGCGAAACTTATGCGCGTATACCAACGTGAAGAACATGTTGTTGACGCCGAGTCCCACGCCGAGCACCAGGACGGCGGTCAGCGCGAAGCCGCGATCGCGCGCGAGCACGCGGAGGGCGAACCGCACGTCCTGCATCAGCGCATCGACGATTGGCAGGCCGCGCTGCTCGCGGTAGAGCATCTTTGTCTGGTCAACGCCGCCGAAACTCTTGCGGGCGGCGAGCCGGGCCTCGGCCGGGGACATCCCGTTGGCGAGATGCTCGTCGGTGAGCATCTCGAGATGCGCCTGCAGTTCCTCCGACAACCGGTTCTCTCGACGGCGGCGGAGCACGATGTCGAGCAATCGTGAGATGAGGGATCTCATGGGCTTGGGTCTTGGGACTTAGGACTTGGTGTCTGTGTCATCTGCGGCCCTGGCGTGACGACGTCATCGGTGTCACTCGTGGCGAAGCGCGACCACCGGGTCAAGCCGCGCGGCCCGCAGGGCCGGCACCAGCGCGGCGGTCAGCGCAATGCTGGCCAGGAGCGCCGCGACGAGGGCCATGAACTCCCAGTCACGGGCTTCAGTTTCGGCGATGAACACCCTCATCACGCCCAACGACGCATACGCTCCGGCCACACCGGCGCCGCAACCCAGGCCGATGAGCAGCAGCGCCCGGCGCCCGATCAGCCAGCTGATCGACCAGGCGGGAGCGCCAACCGCCATGCGGACGCCGATCTCCTGGGTCCGCGTTGCAACTGCGTGCGCGGTCATGACGTAGAGCCCGCCGGCCGACACCAGGAGCGCGACCAGACCGAGCGCGATGAAGATGCCAGACGCCAGGTTGTGAGTGAAGAACCGGACCGACAGCATCTGCGCGGCCGTCTGCACCGCTGTAAGCGGAATGCCGGGGTCGGCGGCGCGCAGTTCCTCTCGCATAGCCGCCACGGCATCGCCGTCACGCTCCGACGTCCGAGCCACCAGCACCATTCGCGTCATCGGCTCGCCTCGATAGGGCAGATAAACGGTCGGCGTCGCCTCGGTCACGACCGTCTGGCGCACGTCGGGCGAGACGCCGACGATCGTCAGCCACTTGCCCTCGCCAT
The DNA here is from genome assembly GCA_050247355.1 of Vicinamibacterales bacterium. Taxonomy (GTDB): domain Bacteria; phylum Acidobacteriota; class Vicinamibacteria; order Vicinamibacterales; family UBA2999; genus 12-FULL-67-14b. The sequence goes on from JBFWUK010000063.1 coordinate 7,821, forward strand.
CAGTCACCGACTTGTCGATCAGGCGAATCTGGCGGCCCAGAGGATCGGTGCCAGGGAGGTAGGTATTGGCGAACCGCCGGTTGACGATCGCCGCTTCGGCGCCGTCACCATCCGTGAACATGCGTCCGCGGATGAGTGAGAGACCCAAGGCATTGAAGTAGTCCGATGCGACCGTGACGAAGCCGACATCCGGTCCGACTTCGCCCGCTGCCAGTGGCCGATCCCGCAGTTCCAGCGCGTGCGCCGGTACGCCGGTGAGAGGCGGCGCGCTGGCCACGCTGGCGGCGGCGATTGCGGGGTTGCTGCGCAGTCGGTCGTTGAGACGATTGACGAACGCCAGCCGCGCGTCGGCGCTGGCATAGCGCGACGGCAACGAGATCTCTGCCTTGACCAGGTGATCGAGGTCGATCGCGCGGTCGGCATCCCTGATGTAGAACATCGTGCGGACCAGGATGCCGGTGCAGACGAGCACGATCAGCGACAGCCCGATCTCCGCGACCACGAGCCCGCCGGTCCAGCGCTGGATGCGGCGTCCGCCGGGGCTGCGTGTTGTGCCTTCCTTGAACAGCTGGCCGCCCCGGTTCTTCGACAGGTGGAGCGCCGGCAGGAGCCCGAACAGGATGGGGGCCATCAGGCAGAGCGCGCCAAAGACGGCCAGCACTCGCGCATCCATGGAGTACTTCACCCAGTACGGTGTCGTCACGTTGCGCATGGTCGATTCGACGAACGTGATTCCCGCGATCGAGACCAGGTAACCTACCAGCCCGGCGGCCATGGCCAGCACGAGGCTCTCGACCATCAACTGTCGGACGATTCGCGAGCGGGTCGCACCCAGGGACACGCGTAATGCAATCTCACGCGATCGGCCGGCAGCCCTGGCAAGCAGCAGGTTGGCGGTATTGGCGCAAGCGACGAGCAGCACGAGGCCCGCGGCCAGAATCAGCGCGGGAAGCACTCGCCACCAGCCGCCGTTTTGGGATTCAGCGAACGTGTCAACGCGAGACACGATCGCCTTGTTCGTGTCGGGATGCTCCGCCAAGAGGCCGGCCATGACCGTATCGAGCTCGGCGCGGACGGTGCCGAGTGTATGCCCAGGACGCATCCGGCCCAGGACCGTCAACGTGCGGGTATCTCTGGTTTGGGTGGTGACGCCGGGGTTGAGGGTCAGCGGCTGCCATGCGTCGGACGCAAACGGGAACGCCTCCCCGGCCGGCATGATGCCGACGATGGTGGTGGCGACGTCGGCCACCATCACGGTTCGTCCGAGTATGCTCGGCTCGCCACCGTAGCGGCGTTGCCATAGCGCGTCAGACAGGATGATCACCGGTGCCGCGCCGGCCGTATCCTCCTCGGGCAAGAAATCGCGGCCGAGCGACGGCGTGAGCCGCAAGATTCCGAATGCCCCCCCAGACAGATGGGTAATGCTGATGTGATCGGGCGCCAGGCCTTCGTCGCCAAGCGTGGCGGTGCGGCTGCGGCTCGCCAGCAGTCCTTCGACTGAGGTCAGCCCGGCGCGCCAGTCCTGAAAGTCGGGATAGGACACCCCGCGGATCCGCGCCGCTGCCGTGTCGTAGGTGAGGAGTGAAATGACGCTGTGCCCGTCCGGCACCGGCGCGTCGCGCAGCAGCAGCGCGTTGAGCATCGTGAACATGACGTTGTTGGCGCCGAGACCGATACCGAGTGCGAGTACCGCTGCACTGGTCAGCGCCCGCTGCTTGCCGAGCATCCGAACGCTGTAGCGGATGTCCTGGCCGAGCGCATCGAGCATTGGCAGGCCACGCTGATCGCGATAGCGCATCTTGGTCTGGTCGACGCCGCCGAATGCCTTGCGCGCCGCGAGCCTGGCGTCGGCCGGGGACATCCCGTTGGCGATGTGCTCGTCGACCAGCAGGTCGAGGTGCGCCTGGATCTCGACCGCGAGACGGTCCTCGCGCTGGCGGCGCAGCACCAGGTCAAGCAGTCGCGAGAAGAGCGTTCTCATTGGCTTGGGACCTGGGGCTTGGGGTGAATTACGATTCTTCCAGCAGACGATTCACTGTCGCCACGGTCTGCGCCCACAGGTCAGCTTCGGTGGCGAGCTGTCGCTTCCCGGCGGGGGTAATGGAGTAGAACCGCGCGCGGCGGTTGTTCTCGCTCATGCCCCAGTCGCTTTTGATCCACCCCTTCTGCTCGAGACGAAGCAACGCGGGATAAATGGTGCCCTGGTTCAGCGCCAGCGACCCTTGCGCCACCTGCTCGATGCGGCGGGCAATACCGTAGCCGTGCAGCGGGCTGAGCGCCGCCAACGTCTTGAGGACCATCAGGTCGAGGGTGCCGTAGGGAACTTCGGAGTTGGGAGACATGTTGACTATCAACAGGAGGGTCTCACGACTCCTGTTGATAGTCAACAGTGGGGCTCGCTCCTGCGGCCCTCGTGGGGCTCGGCGCTCCGCGCCTTCGCAGGGCTCCAGCGCTGCGCCTCGTGGAGAACCCGTTCCCCACGAACTGAGTGAGCTCCAGGATGCGAGACAGTATGGAATGACCGGCTCGCGATCGTAACGTTGTCGTGTGTTCAGACACGCGACAAGGTGGGTGGTTCCCACCACGATCCGCGGGTTAGCGCCAAGCGGCGTCAGGGCCGCA
>JBFWUK010000064.1:0-9219 GCA_050247355.1 Vicinamibacterales bacterium
AGAACCTTCCCGGTTCCTCGAGCTTCCTCCAGGCCGGACCTTTGGTCCGGCACGACCAACTCCGACGCTACAGAACGCAGTCGTTTCGGCCGTCTCCGAGTCGACTAACCTAAGCAGAACGCGATCACCGGAGGACCTTTTGGCCCAAGTCACACCGATTCCGAGGAAGCCGGCGAAACGCTCCCCCCGGCCCAGGCTTGTTCACCAGTTCCTGGTTGTTCTCTCAGGGACAAATCCGCTCATCTGGCGCCGTATCCAGGTGCCTGAGAAGTACTCGTTCTGGGACCTCCACGTAGCCATCCAGGATGCAATGGGCTGGCTGGATTACCACCTTCACGAGTTCCAGCTGCTCGATGCGGCGGAGCGAAACGTGGTGTCGATCGGCATCCCCACCGATGACGACCCGGAAGATCGACCTGTCATGCCTGGGTGGCAGGTGCCTCTCTCGAAGTTCTTCGATCAACGGAACTGGCATGCTCCTCCGGCGTCGTACGCGTACGACTTCGGCGACGACTGGCAGCACGTCCTCGTTCACGAGGACGTCGTATCAGCGGACGACGGCACCAACTACCCGCGTTGTGTGGCCGGTGAAGGTCGATGTCCGCCGGAGGACTGCGGTGGTGTCCACGGCTACGCGGAGTTTCTTCAGGCTATCGCCGATCCCGAGCACGAGGAGCATGAATCGATGCTTCAGTGGGCCGGAGGTGGCTTCGACCCCGAGGCGTTCGACCCGGCGGCGGTGAAGTTCGACGATCCGAAGAAACGCTGGAAGAAGGCGTTCGGTCCCCGGCCATAAGGCAGGGCCAGCCACTCTGAAGGAGCGTCGGGGCGATCTAATCGTCCTTCAATTCGTCAGGCACGGGCCCCGTTCTCGCACGATGCCTTATGTGCGCCACGCGCACGGCCTCAGCAGTGTCATTGACGGTGAAAAAGACGCGATAGACGTGAGGCTTCCGTCCGTAACTTAGTACCCGGACTGGCTGATCGGGATTGATGCTCTCAGGCGCAACGGGACAGCGCTTCGAAAGTTGGTCGAGTGAGAGGACCGCCCGCTCGAGGCCGTTGAACCACTTCGCGCCTTGATGCGGCGCCCGCGCTACGACCCACGGGTACAGCTCTTCGAGCTCGACTTCCGCGTTGCGCGCGATCTCAACGCGGTATGCCATGCTTGCGACGCAGGCGGGCAAATACCTGCCGCGCCGGTTTAGTGCGGCCCGCCTTCACGTCCGCGAGGCCGCGTTGTATTCCTTCGATTGCTTCCACGCGGTCAAGTAACGCCTGATATGCCTCGGCGTCCTGCACGACTAACTCGGCCCTCCCGTTGATCGTGAGCACGAGTGGGTGACCGGTCGTCCGGAGGCGATCTAGGAGGTCGGTCGTGTTGCGTTTGAAGTCACTGAGGGAACGGATGTCGTTAGCTAGATCAAGCATCTTGGACCCCACCAAATCTGCATCGAATTTGATGATCCCATAGCGCGGCCAGGATTAGCAACGCCGGGTGTCCTCGAGCGGGGCCGACACAATCAGGAAGAAGAGGCGGACGAGCATCACCGTCTCCAGAATGTCTCCACAACACAGGTCGATTTGCGAGGACTCGCGTGGACGGCAGTGAACAAAACTGAGCGACGTAACCGCCTGTGACTCAGGCGCTTAGAACCAGAAGTCGCGCGCCATCACCAACTTAGAAACACACGTCTCTCCGTTTTCGAATCCCTGCCTCCCAAACCAGCCTTCGCTCGCCTGACACTTCGCGAGCTTCGGCTAGGCCGGCTTCGCCGGCCAACTCTAAGCGAGCAATCGACTGGCGAAGGCTGTCTCGCCGAAGCGGCGTAGCCGCGAAGGCGGACTCCCTCACTTTCTGGCGCAAATGCACGCCTCCTTCGCGTGCTTCGAGCTTCGGCTGGGCCGGCTTCGCCGGCCAACTCTAAGCGAGCAATCGACTGGCGAAGGATGTCTCGCCGAAGCGGCGTAGCCGCGGAGGCGGACCACTAATCTCTGGCGCAAATGCACGCATCCTTCGCGTGCCTCGAGTTTCGGCCACGATCAACTCCGACGCTGTCTTGATCGCGGTCTTTCGGCCGTCTCCGAGTCGACTAACCGTCCTGGTGGCGCGACTGGCTGTTCTCGCAGCGGCTCGGCACATAGAGGAAGGCGTCATTACCGAGGCGTTACGTTCGGCCCCGAGGTGTTTCCGGCTTTCGCGTTCCCGCTCACCATGGACTCGGAGGGCGGACGCCACACGCGGCACTGATTCGTGTCGTCTTCCGCGCTCCGATTCCGCTCTCCATAGTAGCGACACATTTCTACTCATGGAGCCCACCAGATGACGACGCGTATCCTGTTCCTGGCTGCGGCCGGGGCAATTGCCATCGGCTTGCACCCTTCAACCTCACAGGCCCAGTCCGCGTCGGCACTTCGGATCGAGGTGCCGGCGGTGCCGGCGAGCCTTGAAGTCCCGAGTGGTAATGACGCATTCCTGGAGGGCCTGGCGGTGGGCACGCAGAATTGCATCTGCCTGCCGGCGGCGACCGGTTTCAAGTGGACCTTCACCGGGCCACAAGCCACGTTGTTCCTGGCCGAACGAGGTGAGTTGCAGCAGCAGCTCGCCATGCACTTCCTGGGCGCCAACCCCGTCGAAGGCGGTCTGGCCCGTCCAACGTGGTTGCATTCGTCAGACAGCAGTCAGGTGTGGGGCCGCGTTCGCGCCTCGGCCACCGATGGCAACTACGTGAAGGCCGGCGCCATTCCGTGGCTGCTGCTCGAGGTGGCCGGGACCGCCGCCGGACCGACGGATGGATCGCTGCTCGCGCGCACCACGTTCATTCAACGCCTCAATACCTCCGGCGGCCTCGCACCAGCGTCGGGCTGTGCGCAGGCAAGCGACGTCGGAGCGATTATGCTGGTGCCCTACACGACCGACTATGTGTTCTATCGCAGCAGCAACCGCCTCTAGCACGCGACTCCCGAGGACGCGTTCGAGCGAGGTCTCGATGTCGTGAGGCTTTAACCGGCACTTCGGGCGGCGGCCGGCCGAAGACCGCACTTTACTTTGCAAAGTAATTCGTGGTTAGATTGCCGGCGGCATGTTCCAGGGTCTTGGACGCGATTTGATTCGTGGCGCCCGGTCGTTGGCGAACGCCCGGGCGTTCACCTTCGTCTGCGTCGTGTCGCTCGGCATCGGCATGGTGCCGGTCATTGCCATTCCGTACGTCTCACGGCTGACTACGCTGACGCCGCCGGGCGTGAATACCGCGGAGCTGGTCGAACTCGTCACCACTACGGTGGGTCCGCATCTGCAGACCGAGCAGTGGTCCTACCCCGACTACGTGGACCTGCGCGATGCCGACACCGGCGTCACGCTGATCGGGTGGGCCGGGACCCAGCAGAGCGAGGTCACCTTCTCGGCCGCGGATGCGTCGAAGATGCAGGCATCCACCATGTTCGTGCCGGCGAACTACTTCACCACGCTCGGCGTGGCGCTGGCGATGGGCTCCGGCTTCGACGCCTCAGCCGACAACCCGCTCGGCGCCGAAGCGGTCGTCATCCCGAGCCACCTCTTCTGGCAAAACCACCTGGGCGCCGACCCCGACATCGTGGGCAAGACGCTCACGCTCGACGGCATTCCGCATGTGGTGGCGGGGGTCGGGCCGGAGCACTTTGGCGGGCACCTCGGTTTCAGCCCCTGGGACCTCTTCGTACCGCTCGAACGGCATCCGCGCCTGCAGGCCCGCACCGCTGCCGACGCCGAGGCGAACTTTCGCGGCGACCGCTCGAAGGAGTGGCTGAACATCCACGGCCGGCTCTCGCCCGGTGTCAGCGTTCAACAGGCGAGCGCCGCGGTGGCCGCGGTCACGGCGCAGTTGGCGGCCGCCTATCCGGCGACCAACGAGTTCAAGGCCGGCATCGCCGGGGCCTACGATCCGCTCGGCATTCTGCAGCGTCCGCAGCTCCGGATCATTCAGACGGTTGGCCTCACGCTCACCGGCATGGTGCTGCTCGTTGTCTCGCTCAACATCTCGGGCATGATGCAAGTGCGCGGCGCCATGCGCGAGCGCGAGTTGTCAATCCGCCAGGCGATCGGCGCGAGCCGAGCGCGGCTGGCCCAATACCTGCTGGCCGAATCACTGGTGCTCGCCTGCGCGGGCGGGGCGCTGGCCGCGATTGTGCTCTTCAACTTCCCGCCACTGCTGTCGTGGCTGACCGGCAACCCCATTCCGCCGCAGATCCTGGAAGCACTCGAGGTGGATGCCACGATGGTGGCCATCTGTTTTTGCCTGTGCCTGCTCACCAGCCTCGCCTTCGGGTGGCTGCCGGCCGTGCGTTTCAGCCGCCCGATGATCATCTCGTCGCTGAAGGATGATGCGGGCGGCGGTGGCGGTATGCGGGTGGGACGCGTGCATCGCGTGGCGGCGGCGCTGCAGGTCGCAATCGCGGTGCCGCTGCTCGTGATGAGCGGCCAGTCGCTCGATCGCATGCTCGCAACGGCAACCAACGATCTTGGCTTTGCCTCCGAACTGATCTACGCCGTGCGGTTGAAGCTCGACGGACTGGCGCGCGATGAGGCGCAGTTCCAGGTTCGCAAGGCCAGCGACACGCTCGCACAGGCCAGCGGTGTGGCGGCCGTGACGGTGGCCGACGGCCTGCCGCTCGACTTCCGGTACCGCAGCACGTCGGTATCGCTCCAAGTGGATGCGGACACCGCCCCGAGGCCGGTGCCGGCGCACGTAACGCGTGTCGGCGATGGCTACCTGGAGACGATGGGCATTCCGCTGGTGGCTGGGCGCGGCTTTGCCGCAGAGGACGGCGCCGGCGCCGAGCCGGTGACCATCGTGTCGAAGCCGCTTGCCGATCGCCTGGTGCCCGGCGGCGATGTAATTGGCAAGACTCTTATGTTCGGCGCCGACCCGAAGACCCAGCAGGCCCTCACGATCGTTGGTGTGACCGCCGACTTCCCCACGTCGCAGATGAGCACCACCCGCGAGCAGTTGCTGTTGCCGCTGGCCCAGCATCCAGGGGTGAACTGGGACGCGGTGGCGGTATCCGACGATAACGGCCCCGCGCAGCACGTGATGCTGATCGCTCGAAGTGCTCCCGGTGAGCCGGCGTTGAAGCTGACGACGGCGCTCGAGAGCGTCGCCCGCGAGCTCGATCCGGAGTTTCAGCCGACGGCGATCACCACCGGCGTTGGTCTCCGCGAGTTCAGCATGAACGACTTCCTCACCCAGTCCACGGTGGCGGCTACCGCCGGCGGCGTGATCCTGCTGCTGGCCGCGCTCGGCATCTACGGCGTCGTCGGCCTGATGGTGGCGACACGGACGCGCGAAATGGCCGTCCGTGCCGCCCTGGGCGCGTCGCGGAGGCGCGTGCTGATGATGGTCGTCCGCGACGTCGTGGTGCTGGTGCTGCCCGGCGCCCTGGTCGGCGTCGTCCTCACGATCCTGCTGAACCGCCTGAACGCCGAGAACATGGGCATTTCGCTCAGCAACACCGAGCCGATTGCCTATGTCGCGGGTCCGGCGATTGCCGTGCTCATTGCCGTCGTGGCCAGCCTGGCCCCGGCGCGTCGCGCCGCGTCGGTGCAGCCGATGGTCGCTATGCGATCGGAGTAGGGTGACGAGTCTGCGACAATAGGCGCAGATGGACTCTGCCAGGCGCGAATCGACTGGGCCACGGGCTCGCGGAAAGAGCGTCGTCGTGCCCGCCCTCCTGGCGGTCGCACTGCTGGCCGCGGCCGGCGCGTTCATGGTCTGGTCGATGTCGCCGGATCGCACCATCGGGCGCGTCGAGCACGAGGAGGTGTCGGACTTCTCGCGCATCCGCATCCGCCGCGACGGCGACATCCGCGCGCTGACGTTCGTGCGCGACAACGGCCAGGAGGCGGTGCAGAGCCGCGTCGACCTGACCGCGCCTCACACCCTGATGTCGCCGTACGCCCGCGGCATGTTCGCCAGCTATCTCTACCAGCCTCAGCCGCGTCGCGTGCTGATTGTCGGCCTGGGCGGCGGCGCGATGGTGCGCTTCATGACCCATCACGAACCGCAGGTGCAGATCGACGCCGTCGAGATCGATCCGGCGGTCGTGCGGCTCGCCGGCGAATACTTCGGCGTGCGTTCCGGCGGCAACGTCCGCGTGCACACCGCCGACGCGGTGGCGTTCGTGGAGAACACCGCGGAGCGCTACGACGTGATCATGATGGACGCATTCCTGCGTCCGTCGGGCGATACCGATGCGACCGGCGTGCCGGCGGGGCTCAAGACCGTGGCCTTTCTCAGCCGCCTGAAGCGGGCGCTGACTCCCGGCGGCGTGGTCGCGTTCAACATCAACGAGCATGACGGCATGGCCAATGACATCGCGGCGGTCGTCGCCGCGTTCGGCCACGCCGTGGTCTACCGCTGCCCTCCCTCGAACAACAAGGTGGTGATCGCCACCGAGAGCGGCGTGGCTGCCGACAACGAACTGCGCGCGCGCATCAGCGGACTCGATGCGCGTTTCGGCGGCGCGCTGTCGTTCACCGAGATCATCGGGAACCGCGAATAGCGCTGCTGCTTCCCCGCCCCTGGCTACAGGATCTCGACGTAGCCATCGGTTCCGTGCACGCGGATCCGCTGCCCATCGCGAATCAGCCGGGTGGCGTGTTCCACCCCGACGATGGCCGGCAAGCCGTACTCGCGTGCGATCACCGCGCCATGAGTCATCAGCCCGCCGACCTCGGTCACCAGGCCCTTGATCGCGACAAACAGCGGTGTCCAGCTGGGGTCGGTGAACCGGGTGACCAGGATGTCGCCGGCCTCGAGATCGGCATGCGCGATATCCAGAATGACGCGGGCGCGACTTTCGATGATGCCGGCAGACACCGGCAAGCCAGCCAGCGCGCCGGCCGGCAGGCCGTTGCGTCGATAGGCGCCGGATAGGCCTTCGCCCTCGGACGTGAGCACCCGCGGCGGCGTGAGCGCGTGGTACGACCGCAACTCCGCCCTGCGCCGGTGGATTAGATCCTGATCAACACGGTTCGCGCGCACGACCTCCTGCAGTTCCTGGAACCGGAGATAGAAGACGTCTTCCTTCTCGCGCAACACTCCGGCTCGCACCAGCCGCCCGGCTTCTGCCATCAACGCCTGCTTGTAGATGAAGTAGCGGCAGACCATGGCGTACTTCGGATACTCCCGGTACCCCGCGAACGTACGGACCCGGTCGATCATCCGCCTGGTCTCGTCGGCCTTGTGATTGCCGTCAGGAAGCGACCGCAAGCGCTGAAGCAACTCCTCTTCCTTCGCCCGGGCCTGTTGCCGTCCCTGCTGGAAGCGCCGCTCGGCGGCGCCCGATTCGAACTTCCTCACGTTGCCGAGAATCAACGGCAAGAGGCTGGTGGGACGTTCACTCCAACGCGGCCGCGTGATGTCGATCTCCCCCACGGCGCGCAGGCCGTACTTGTCGAGCCAGGCCTGGATCGCCTCTCTCGCGTCGCGCCCTCCTTCGAGCCTGGGTAGCTCGTCCAGGAATCCCTCGTCTTCGACGCCCTGCAGAAACGCCACCACCTCCGGATGGGGGCGGATGGCGTCGGCGACGTCGATGAGCGCCAGCCCCATCTCCGAGGTGACATTGCCGGGCACCGACTGCGTGAGCGTGTCGGCGGCGTTTCTCTCACCCAGCCACTTTTCCATGTGGTCGTTGAGCCACCACGCGGCCTCCATGCCCGCCATGACCACCTGCATGCTGCGCGGATCGCCCTGAACTCGCCTCATCTCCTTGATGTCGGCAAGGATGAAGTCAAGCAGCGCCGTCCCGGACTTCGCGCGGATCTCTCGTTCCGTCGAGGCGATGGAGGCCTCGCTGCGCGCGATCGCCTCAGCGACAATGGCCGGGTCGGTTGGAATCGCGCTGGCCCCCGCGCCAGGTGGCACCCATCCGGGTCCTTCATTCGCGAGCGACGGGATGAAGTCACCGCGCTGAAGCACGGTCTGCAGCGCATCCACAATCAACGGATCGGTGCGGCCAAAGACCCGCAAGAGGCCGTCGCGGCTCGCCGGCGACGCGAGAGGCTTCGTGACGTCAACGAACAGCCGGCCGCCTGCTTCGGCCATGGGCGCCGGCGTCGTCAACTGCCAGAACGACAGTCCCAGCGGCGTCATGGGGTCGGTCATCATCTGCTGATGACCCACCGAGACGTAAACGTGGTTTGCGCTGTCGTTCGCGGCCGGGATGGGAAACAGCGTAGTGATCGGCCGGCTTTGGACGATGTCGAAGTCATCGTCCGCGAGGCACCATTCGATGTCCTGGGGGTGGCCGAAGTGCGCTTCGATCTGCGGGCCGAGTTGCACAATCCGCACGACTTGCCCATCGGTCAGCGCCGCCGGCTGGGCGGCAATCGTCTTTGAGACGATCTCGCCCGCTCGCACCTTGTAGACGTCGGCGTTCACCAACCCGGAAACCAGCGCCTCGCCGAGGCCGGAAACAGCTTCCACCGAGGCTACGTTGCGGTTGCCCGTGACCGGATCGGCCGTGAACAGAACGCCGGCCGCTTGCGGGAACACCATCCGCTGCACGACCACGGCCATGTAGACCTTCCGGTGGTCGAACCCGTTGCGCAGGCGGTAGATCACCGCGCGCTCGGTGAAGAGCGAGGCCCAACACCGGCCGACGTGCTGGAGGATTGCCGCCTCGCCCCGGATGTTCAAAAACGAGTCCTGCTGCCCTGCGAAGGAGGCGTTGGGCAGATCCTCCGCGGTCGCACTGGAGCGCACGGCGCAGGGCGATTGTTCGCCAAGCCGAGCAATGGCGCGGGCGATTGCCGGCGCCAGATCGTCGGGGATGGCAATCGATTCGAAGCTCGCCCGAATCTCTGCGCTGAGCGCGCCGACCGCCTCGCGGTCCTCGAGCTTCAGCCGCGACAGCTGTTCGAGCCGCCGGTCAAGCGATGGCACGTCCGCCACAATCCGCTTGAAGGCGTCTGTCGTGACGCAGAATCCGGCCGGCACGCGCAGGCCTTCGATCCGTGACAGTTCGCCGAGGCTTGCTCCTTTGCCGCCAACCAGGGCGACCTGTGACCGATCGACATCCTGCAAATCCAACACGTAGCTGCGCATCCGCTCCGTCGCTCCATTTCCGCCGGTTCCACCACCGACCCCGCCATGCTGCGGCACGACCCGGGCCTTCCCGCAAGCCCCCCGGCGCGCTATACTCTAAGAGTGAGAGGAGCCGGCAACGGTCTCCTGACCCTTC
>JBFWUK010000065.1:0-7501 GCA_050247355.1 Vicinamibacterales bacterium
ACCGTCGGGTTGCTGTGGCGCGATCCGGGCGCGCCTCGCTACGCCTGGCCGCTCGCGGCGGGCGGCCTGGCCGTCGCGGTCTATCACAACCTTCTCTACTATCATCTGATCCCGGAGAGCATTACCCCGTGCACGACCGGCGTGTCGTGTACCAGCCGCCAGATCGAGTGGCTGGGATTCATCACCATCCCGCTCCTGTCGCTGACGGCGTTCACGCTGATCGCCGCCGCCCTGTTCGTGTGCCAGCAGCGTCTCAAGAGGTGGTAGCCCGATGCAGATCAACAAGTTCGTGATGGGTGGCGTGGCCGTCGCGCTGGTGGCGGTGTTCGTGATTGCGGCCAACTGGTATCGCAGCGAAGAGGCCACGCAGGCGGAGCAGACCGCGTCGCAGGGCTCCGATCGCCTGGTGCGGCCGCACAGCCCGACGCTCGGCCCGGCCGACGCGCCGGTCACGCTGGTCGAGTTTCTCGACCCTGAGTGCGAGGCCTGCGGCGCCATGCACCCCATCGTCAAGCAACTGATGGGCGAATTCGATGGGCGCGTCCGCCTGGTGGTGCGCTACATGCCGTTTCACCAGAACTCGGCTTACGCGGCCAGCCTGCTGGAGGGCGCACGCGAGCAGAACAAGTACTGGGAATTGATGGACGTGATCTTCGCGCGCCAGCCGGAATGGGCCGCCCACGACGCGCCCCGTCCCGACCTGCTGGCCACCTATGCCCGGAACCTCGGTCTCGACATGACCAGGCTCGGCGTCACCGGCACCAGCGCCGAAACCGAACGGCGCATCAGGCAGGATGCCGAGGACGGCCAGGCGCTCGGCGTGACGCGCACGCCGACCTTCTTCGTCAACGGCACGCCGCTGCCGCAGATCGGCTACGAGCCGGTGCGCGCGGCGATTGCCGCGGCCCTCAAGTAACGCACCCCGCGGCTCGGTCCGCCTCGCCTGCGGCAATTCGCCACACTGGTGATTGGCCGCCGAGAGGTCACACTGCACAGATGAGGTACTCGTGGTCGCCGGCAGCCATTGGCTTGGCCGCCCTCCTGTCGACGGCGGCCTGCGGTGCGGACTCCGCCCCTGAGGCGGAACTGAGCGGCCGCCTTCTGTACGCCACCAACGGCTGCGGCGCCTGCCACGGACAGCAAGGCAAGGGCGACGGTCCCATCGCCAGGACCCTGACCCCGCCGCCACGCGACTTCCGCGACGGCGAGGCGTTCAAGAACGGCGCCGACGCGGCGTCGGTTGCCATGACCATCGCCACCGGCTTTACCCGCGATGGTGGCCAGATGCAGGCCTATGGCCACCTCACCGAGGGCGAACGGCTGCGTCTCGCCGAGTACGTCATTTCACTGCGGGAACAACCCGCCCACGGAGACCGGCATGATTCCTCGCCCCCGACGAAATAGCCTGATTGCCTTGCTCGCGCTGGCCGCGAGCATGACTGCTGCCAGCGCCCAGGCGCCGATTACCGTCACCGAGGCGTGGGTGCGAGAGCCGGTGCCCGGCCGCGCGGTCACCGCCGCGTACGCCGTGGTAAACAATCCCGGCAAGACCGAGATCGCCATCGTCAGCGCCTCGAGCGAGATCGCCGGCACCGCCGAACTGCACGAGATGGCCGTGTCAGGCGACATGATGAAGATGCAGCAGGTCAAGGAGATCAAGGTGCCGGCAGCCGGCCGGGTCGAACTCAAGCCGGGCGGCTATCACGTGATGTTGTTCAACCTGAAGCAGCCGCTCAAGGAAGGCGACACCGTGGCGCTGGTGCTCACCACCAGCGGCGGTGCCAAGGTGAGCGTGACCGCGAAGGTCCGCAAGGGGCGGATGTGATGCGCCGCACCTGGGCGAGCCTCGCCGTTGTGGCGTGCCTGGCGGCCGGGTGCGGCCGCGCCGAGACCCCGCCGGCCGGGGCCGGCCTGCCGCCGTTGCCCGAGATCTCCCCCTTGGAGTTCACGCTGACCGATCAGGACGAGAAACCGTTTGTCCTGTCGTCGCTGCGCGGCAAGGTGGTGCTGGTGTTCTTTGGCTACACGATGTGCCCCGATGCCTGCCCGACAACGTTGTCGAAGCTCAGTTCGGCGTACGCGAGGTTGACGCCCGACGAACGCGCCCGGGTCAAGACGCTCTATATCTCCGTCGATCCCGATCGCGACACGCCGGCCGTGATGAAGGACCACCTGACCTACTTCGGCGTCGACGCCTACGGGCTGACCGGGCCCGAGCCGGCGATTCGCGACGTGGCCAGCAAGTTCGGCGTGCACTACGAGAAATCGACGACGCCGACCGCGGGCGGCTACAGCATGGCGCATACGGTGTCGATCTTCGGCCTGAACGCAGCCGGGCGGCCGGCCAAGATCATTCGCTACGAGTCCAGCGTCGACGAGGTGTTGGCCGACGTGCGGGCCTTGTTGGCCGAGGGGTGAGTGACGCGATAGTCTTGCGTCATGACGAAGCTCATTGCGCAGGTCTCGCTGATCGCCGTCCTCGTCGCCGCGGCACTGCCGGCGCCATCATCGGCGCAGGCGCCCGCCAACACGGCTGACGCGCAGCTCCGGGCGCTTTATACCGAGGAATGGAACTGGCGGCAGAAGGAACTGGGACGGGGCGGCGCGGCCGCCGATAGCTTCCCGCGCGTCGACGCCGCGTCACAGCAGGTACGGCTCGACTACTGGACCAAGGCGCTCGCGACTCTCGACGCTATCCCCTTCGACGAGCTGTCAGCCGAAGAGAAGATCAACGCGCAGATCTTCCGCACCTCGCTGCGCGAGCTGGTCAGCGACGTGCAGTACCGCACTTACGAAGCGCCGTTCAACAGCGACACGTTCTTCTGGACCTCGTTTACCCCCCGCCAGGGCTTTGCCACCGCGGCCGCTTATCGTTCGTATTTGTCGCGGCTGCGCGACGTGCCGCGCTACTTCGACGAGCAGATCGCCAACATGCGCGCCGGCCTGGCGCGCGGCTACAGCGTGCCTCGGGTGTCGGTGATTGGACGCGACCAGACCATCGAGCCGTACGTCAAGGCCGGTGCCGGTAATCCGCTCTACGCGCCGTTCGCGCAGATGCCGGCCGGCATCCCGGCGTCCGAACAGGCCGCGCTGCGCGCCGAGGCCGACGCCGTCATCCGCGAGATCGTCGCCCCGGCCTACGCCGAGCTGTTGACGATGATCCGGCAGGAGTACCTCGAGAAGGCGCGCCGCACGCTCGGCGCGTTCGAGATGCCCGACGGCAACCGGTTCTACCAGGCGCAGATCGAGAAGCACACCACGCTGGCGCTGACGCCCAAAGAGATCCATGACATCGGCCTGAAGGAAGTGGCTCGTCTCGAAGCCGAGATGCTCGCCACCAAGGACAAGGCGGGCTTCAAGGGCAGCATGGCCGAGTTCTTCAGGTTCATGAGGACGGACCCGCAGTTCTACGCGAAGACGCCGCGCGAGCTGCTGTCCTATTCGGCGTACGTGTCGAAGAGGGCCGACGACAAGCTGGCGGAGACCATCGGCTTCCTGCCGCGGCGGCGGCACGGCATCCGGCCGGTGCCCGACGCGATCGCGCCGATCTTCACCGGCGGCCGCGGCGGCCTCGAGGCGTGCCTGATGAACACCTACAACCTGCCGGCGCGGCCGTTGTACACGCTGGCGGCGCTGACCCTGCACGAGTGCACGCCGGGTCACAGCTTCCAGGCGGCGCTGGCGCTCGAAGGGCCCGAGCGGCCGGCATTCCGCCGCGGCACCTCGTTCTCGGGCTACGGCGAGGGCTGGGGACTTTACGTCGAGTGGCTCGGCACGGTGATGGGGATCTACGAGACGCCGTACGAGGACATGGGCCGGCTCGCGTACGAAATGTGGCGCGCCTGCCGGCTGGTCATCGATACCGGCATCCACCAGTACGGCTGGACGCGCGATCAGGCGATGAGCTACCTGCGCGATCGCGCGCCGCTGGCCGAGCACGAGATCACCACCGAGATCGATCGCTACATCGCCTGGCCGGGACAGGCGCTGGCCTACAAGCTCGGCGAAATTCAGATTCGCCGTCATCGTCGAGAGGCTGAAGAGAAACTCGGCGCGAAGTTCGATCAGCGGCGTTTCCACGACGCCATCCTGGCGATCGGCTCAATACCGCTGCCGGTGCTGGAGCAGCACATGGCGAAGTTCATCGCCGACGAGGCGGCACCGAAGTAGCCGGCGGGCAGGCGGACGTGCGGCGCTATACTGCGGTCGTGGATACCACGGGGTTGCCCGGGGCAGAACTGATCGAGCAGGGGCTGCGCGACTTGTTGGTGGGTGACGAGTCTGAGGCGGCTCTGCTGGTACTGATTGGCGCTCCGCGCCTGCGCCGGCTGGGACTCGACGTGCCTGAGGCGCCGCGCGAGTGGGCTGCGCCGCCCCTCGACCCGTCGCCGGAACACCGCTTGTACGCGCGCCTGGCTCGCGAGCACGCCGACTCGGCACACTCGCGCTACAACGCCCTGATTCGCACGCTCGTCAGCTTCGAGCGGGCCGGCGCATGCGTCAACTGACCGACGCAGACAGACTCCGCGAGTTCATGCGCCTGGTCGGCCGCAGAACGCGGGCGTCGGGACGTGTCTACCTGGTCGGTGGTGCCTGCGCGGTCCTGCACGATTGGCGCTCCACGACCATCGACATCGACATCGAACTCGATCCTGGGCTTGACACACTCCTGCGAGAGATTCCGGCCATCAAGGAAGATCTTCAGGTCAACGTTGAACTGGCGTCGCCCGCGCACTTCATTCCCGAACTGCCAGGTTGGCGCGACCGCAGCCCGTTTGTGGTTCGTGAGGGGACGATCGACTTCCACCACTACGACTTCCACGCGCAGGCGCTTTCGAAGATCGAACGCGGCCATGCCCGGGATGTCGAAGACGTCCGCGAAATGGCGGCGCGAGGTTTGATTGCCCCGAACCGTCTCGTCAGCTTCTTCGATCTGATCGCCGCGGAGCTGTATCGCTATCCTGCTGTCGATCCCGCATCGTTTCGCGGGGCGGTGGAGCGGATGGCCGAGATGCTTGCGGGCTGAGCGGGCGGGCGCCACCGCCCCACCGTTCGTCCCAGCCCGATGGGGGTGGCGCGGTCGACGCAGTCGCGCTTAAACTGCGGAGCGTGACGCATATTCGCACTGTCGTTGCCTGTGGCGCGTTCGCCCTCCTGACCGCTGCTTCGTTGATCGCTGCCGAGCCGGACTGGGCGCGGTTTCGCGGCCCCAACGGTTCGGGTTTGTCCAGCGCTACCGGCGTGCCGACCGAGTTCGGCCCCGACAAGAACCTGCTGTGGCGGCTGCCGTTGCCGCAGGGCCACTCGTCGCCAATCCTTTATCAGGATCGCCTCTATCTCACCGCGCTGCGCGGCGACGACCTGATGACCCTGGCCATCGATCGGCTGACCGGCAAGGTCCTGTGGGAGCGGGTCGCGCCGAAGGTGACGACGAAGGTCGTCGACAAGCGCAACAACCCCGCGTCGCCGAGCCCGGCGGTTGAGGCGGATGGCGTTTACGTGTTCTTCCCCGACTACGGGCTGGTGGCCTACGACGCCGCCGGCAAGGAGTTGTGGAAGATGCCGCTCGGGCCCTTCAACAACATCTACGGGATGGGCGCCTCGCCGGTGATTGCCGGTAACTTGCTCATTCTCGCCTGTGACCAGAGCCTGGGCTCGTACGTCATGGCGCTCGACAAGCGGACCGGCAAGCAGGTGTGGAAGGTCGATCGGCCGGAAGCCAAGAGCGGTCACTCCACGCCCATCCTGTGGCGCGGTCCCGACGGTCGCGACCAGGTGCTGCTGCCCGGTTCTTTCCTGCTGACGTCGTACGACGCTGCCACCGGCAGGAAGTTGTGGTGGGTGGGCGGCCTGTCGTTCGAGATGAAATCCACGCCGGTGATTGGCGGCGACACCATCTATGTGAACGGCTACGGCGCGCCGGTGAACGATCCCGGAAACAAGATCTCCATTCCCGCCGCCAACGAGGTGTGGAAAACCGCCGACGCCAGCGGCGATGGCTTCATCCAGAAGGCGGAGTTTCCGAAGTTCACGCCGGCATTCTGGTTCGACGTGGCCGACCTCGACGTCAACGGCTCGCTCAACCAGGACGAGTGGGCGTACTACCGTGCGGCGCTTGATTCCGAGAACGGCATGCTCGCCATCCGCCTGGGCGGCTCCGGCGACATGAGCGACACGGCCATTCGCTGGAAGTACCAGCGCAGCGTGCCGCAACTGCCGTCGCCGCTGCTGTATCGGAACGTGCTCTACATGGTGAACGACAACGGCATCGTCACCACGCTGAACCCCGACACCGGCGCGGTGATCAAGCAGGGCCGCCTCACCGGCGCACCGGGCGCGGTGTTCGCGTCGCCGATCGCCGCCGACGGTCACGTCTACTTCACGACCGAGGCTGGCGCCGTCGTCGTCGTGTCACCGGGCGGTGATCTCGCCGTCGAGTCAGTCAACGCCCTGAACGAGGATGCCTACGCCACGCCGGCGGTGGCCGACGGCCGCATCTACGTCAGGACGACGCAGGCGTTGTACGCGTTTGGCGCCAACTGAACGCGCCGCACATTGAGGACCAGCAAGTGAAAACCAATCTTCGTCTCGCCTTCGTCGTTGCCGCGGCCCTGGCGTCGGCCACCACCACCAGCGCGCATTTCAAGATGCTGACGCCCGCGCCGTGGGTGAACACCAACGACCTGGGAGACCCACAGAAGGTGGGTCCGTGCGGTGGCGATCCCAAGGGCGTCAACGACCCAATCCTGTCCAAGGCCATCACGAAAGTGATGGGCGGGTCGTTGCTGCCGATCAAGATCCAGGAAACCATCTTTCACTCCGGCCACTACCGCGTCGCGCTGGCCGTGAACTCGCGCACCGAGCTGCCGCCCGATCCGTACGCGGCCGAGAAGTGGACCGAGCGCGGGCTGTACTCGGTGTGGGGACAGATCCAGAGTCCGCCGCAGGCGCCGATCCTCGCCGACGGGTTGTTCCAGCACTATCCAAAGCCGGGTGAGCCCGCCTCGCAGCGTCCGAAGACGACGATGGCGCCGTGGGAGGCGCAGATCGAGATCCCTAACATCAACTGCGCCAAGTGCACGCTGCAGGTGATCCAGTTCATGGCCGACCACGTCTACAACCAGCCGGGCGGCTACGCGTATCACCAGTGCGCCGACCTGCAGGTCACTGCCGATCCCGCCAAGCCGATCGACACGCGCTGGCCGGGACAGGCGGCGACCAGGTAGCGGCCGCGCGACTACTCGGGCCGCATCGCCACCGCCGGCTCGGTGCGTGAGGCGCGGATGGCGGGCATCAGCGCTCCGCAGACGCCGGCGAGCATCACGAGTCCGCCGGCGGCGCCGGCGGCCTGGCCATCGAATGGCGACATCTCGAACAGCAGTGTGCGGCTGACGTAGCCGGCGGCAAAGGCCAGCGGTACTCCGGCGGCGACGCCAGTCAGCACCAGCGTTACGCCGTCGCGCATCACGAGCGAGCGAATGGCGCCACGCGATGCGCCGAT
>JBFWUK010000066.1:0-7404 GCA_050247355.1 Vicinamibacterales bacterium
AGCGCGTCGAGATTCCACGGATTGATCACCAGCGGCTTCTCGCAGATCACGTTGGCACCGACACGAAGGGCCAGCCGCATGTGCGCGTCGTGCAGGTAGTTCGGCGAGCACACCGTGACGTAGTGAACGCGCCCCTCTTCGGGGCCGCGCCGCAGTTTCTCGAGGTGGCGATCGAAGCGTTCGAACTCGGTGAAGAAGCGGCAGTCGAAGGCGAAGCGATCGAGTATGCCGACCGCGTCGTGCGGATCGGTGGCGGCGACCAGGCGATTGTTGGTGTCCTGGATGGCCTTGAGGTGGCGGGGGGCGATGTAGCCGGCGACCCCGGTGACGGCGAAATTCTTGGGTTGACTCATCTGTTGACCGCCACTGCCTCCTGCAGAATCCGGGCCAGCCGCGGAGCTGTGACCCGCAGGGAGTATCGCTCTTCGATGGTGCGGCGGCCTGCCGCCGCCATGCGCGCGCGTAATTCCGGATCGGATAGGAGCCGGCCGAGCTTCTCGATCCACTCCTCGGGTGTCGAGGCCAGGAAACTATCTACCCCATCGGTAATGATCTCCCGATTGACGCCCACCGCGGCAGCCACGACCGGCACCCCACAGGCCATGCACTGGATCGCCTTGAATCCACACTTCCCCTTCGACCACTCGTCGTCGGTCAGCGGGTAGACGCCGACGTCACAGGTGTTGAAAAGGCTGACTTCGTTCGCCATGGACCACGGCACTTCATCAACTGTCACGCCTGGAAAACGAACCGGTTGTCCGGCGCCACTCACCTTCAAACGAAAGCGGTGCTGACCGGCCACCTGCGCCAGCACGCTGGCCAGGTCGCGCAAATACGGGAACGTCGTCGGGCTGCCGATCCAGCCGACCACGAGCTCACGGTCCAGCTGGGCCGGCGCCTCGGCGCGCGGCACGAAGCGATTGGTGTCAACCGCGGTGGGAATGACGGTGACCTGGTCGCTGTGACACCTGGCATAGCTGGCCAGGAACTCGTTGCCAACCACGACCCGGGTGCTGAGGCGCGTCACTTCCGCGACCCGTCCCGGATTCTTCAGGAACCCGATCGCGCGGTTGGCCTCGCTCACGTTGCTCATGAAGATGGCATCGTCGAAGTCGAGCACGATTGGCTTTCCGCGGCGCGCAATCGCACGCTCGATGAACGGCGGCCCCAGCGGAATGGCCTCGCGGTAGAGGAACACCAGGTCATAGGCATCAAGGTCGTTCAGTTCGCGGAACCGGCGCGCCGCGAGACGGAGAAACGACAGCGCCTTCCGAACGTAATGGCCGGGCCTATAGACCAGTCGAAAGAACTCCGGCGTGTAGAACGAGCTGATGGTGACGTCGAAGCCGGCGTCACGGAGGTACGGAATGTACTGCACAATGCGAAAACGGCAGCCGGCGCCTTCTTCGGGGATCGGCGAAAGCACCAGCACCCGCACGGGCTTGCCGCCGATCGTCAATTGGTGGTCGCCCCTGGGAGGCGCGACGCTAGGACCAGCAGGGCACCGATCGCGCCGGCCATGCCGGGCGCAACGAGCCAAAGCCAACCCGGCGGGACCTGCGTCAGTAGCGTGAACAGGACGTGGGCGGCGACCGCGGCAATCACCATGCTGCCCACCGCCTGGCGTCGCACGCCGGCGTCGAGCCCACGCCACGCGCTCGCAGCCGCGGCCGCCGTCGCCGCGACTTCCGAACTCGATGCCGCCCGCCAGACGCCGCCCAGGGCGCGATCGAACAGGCCGAAGACGACGCTCGCCTTGATCACCGCCGCCACGCGGCGATCGGCCGCGACGTGCCGGCTCAACGGCCCGCTCCCGATTGCGGTGTCACTCGCACGACGGTGCCGCTCAACTCGTAGCCCGGGGTGGTCAGCGTGAAGCCGCCGCCAACGCGCAGCGGCTGGTTGTCGTAGAGCCAGCCGGCGGTGCCTTGCTGGCCATCGACCGTCAACCGCGCATCCCGCGTGGCGCCGCCGCCGCTGACACCGGTGACGGTGCCGCCGATCGACAGTTCGTTGGCAATTGCGCCCCAATCCTGGTCCCCGGGCTTCAGCATGGCCAGCGCTTCGGGCGTGCCGCTGAACCTGACGGTGATGTCGAGCGGCACGAGCGGCTGCGTGCCGCGCACCCGGTCAACCTGGAACGGCAGCGTGCCCATGGGGGTCGGCAGGAACAGCAGTCCCAACGGATGCAGACCCACGCTGTTCGCCACGCATTCCGGTTCTCCCTGGACAGAGCGGACCCAACAGCCCATGCGCATGGTCACCGGCACCATGAGCGAGTTGGGAACCGGAACCTGGACGATGTTCGGCCTGGAGAAGATACGGGCGATCTGGGGCACCGGCTGGCCGACGGCGATCACCTCGCCCACCGACGGAATCACCATCCCCACTTTCAGGCTCGAGGCCTGCTCGGGCTGAAGATTGCCGAACAGCCCAACGACGACCACCTTTGCATCCGGCAGCACCGATGGGTGGACGGTGAGCGCCTGCGGCAGCCGCGAACGCTCCTGGGCGAAGTCGTAGAGCACGACGTCGTAGGTTCCCGGCGGCACGCCGCGCAGGTCCACTTCGGCTTCGCTGGCATCCCTGAACAGGAACGTCTGCCCCTGGATGGCCCCGACCGAAACGCGCAGGTACGGCTTCAGGTTCTCGCCGCGAATCAGGATGCGCATGTTGGGCCCGTCGGTGATCTCGGCAGGCACCACGCTCGTCATCACCGGCATCGGGGTCCGGAACAATACGTAGGCGCCGTAGGCCAGGGGAATCAGCCCCAGCACCAGCACCCCGACGATCGCGTCGAGCAAATTCAGGCGTCCGAAGAGCCGTCCCTGGTCGTCAACGATCGCCATGCGCGTTCACTCCTTGTAGAGACGGGGCCGCGGCAGTCAGATGGCGCACCATCTGGTAGAGTCCGAGGCCCGAAAGCCATGCCAGGTATGGCAGTGCGAGGCCGCGATGCCTGATCAGCGTGCCGATGTTGCCGCTCGTCAGCGCCACCATCATGATCAGCGCCCCGGCATGCGACGCGAGCAGGCCGGTCAGCAGCGGATCGAGGCGGAAGCCGGCCACCAGGCCGAACGGCACGAACGCCAGCAGGACATACCAGAGCATCTGCTCGGGCAAATAGGCGCGCAGGCCGACCGATTCGGCACGCCACGGCACCGGCTCGGTCACGTAGCTGACGACCGACCGCGCGATGTACTGCCCGGCCTCGCGCCACTGCATCGCCCATAGCAGCCGGCCGTCGTGATAGTAGCGGCCGTCGAGAATCTTGTAGGAGTAGCCGGACGACCCGATGTGGCCGCCGTGGTACACCGCCGCCGATCGCACCGCGCCCAACAGCCGCTCCTCGAATGGCGGCACCGTCAGCAGCGCCACGATCAGAACCGGCGCCGACGCCATGGCCGCCCACGCCAGCCGCGGCCGGCTGCCGAGGATGCCCAGCGTCAGACCGCCAAGCGCCCCGACGATACCCACCACCATCCCGCCGCGGCGCAGCGACTCGAGCGCGAAGACGGCGACCACCAGGCCGGCGGCGGCAGCCACCCGGTGTCCCCAGATTCGCCCGCGCACCAGCCAGAGACAGCACAGCAACTCGCCCACCGCCACCAGCGTATAGGCGGGCTCCTTGAGGGCCGAGATCGACCACACGAACAAGCTGGGAAAGAACAACAGCAGCGACAGGCCAGCCAGCGCCGCGAGTTCGCCAAAGACCGGGCGCACGTAGCGAAAGACCAGGAGGACGCCGGCGAGGTAGACAGTGGCGTTCATCACGTGGACGCCATAAGGCAGGTCGCCGAACAGTGCCTGCAGATAGGCGAGCAGGTACAGGTAGCTGGACCGCCCGACGTCGTCATAGGCGTAAATGATGTCGGCCCTCGAAACCCCGACGCCAAGGCCGATGTTGCGCATCCACAGCGAGCGGTTCTTGAAGAACTGCTCGTCGCCAAACAACGTCGCGAATGGCTGCGCGGGATCAGCGGTCAGGAACAGGGCGGCGATCATCGCGAGGCGTAACAGCACGGCCGCCGCAACCAGCGAGACGAACCATCGCCGCTCGCTCTCTGACAGGCCACGCCCGGCCCACACCGCCAGCACGACCAGCAGCGGAATGCACAGCACCGTCATCGGCGACAGCGAATAGGCCGCGCCAAGGGCGACGCCGGCAGCGACCGCCGTGGCAACCGGGTGCCGACCGAGCATGGCGCTCACGCCGCCATCTCCAGGAACAGGCGATCGTAGCGTTCGGCCACGCGCGGCAGCGCGTAGCGATCGACGTCGCGCCCCGCCCGCGCCACCAGCCGGTCGCGAAGCGACCGGTCGGCCAGGATCGTGGAAATCGCTGCCGCCACAGCTTGCGCGTCGTGGGTCACCAGCAATCCATTCACACCGTGCTCGATGATCTCGACGGTCCCCGGCGATGCAGTGGCCACCACCGGAGTGCCGCACGCCATGGCCTCGATCAGGACATTGCCGAAGCCCTCGTAGGTGGAGGTCAGCACGAAGACGTCGGCCTGCGCGATGATCGCCCACGGGTTGTGCTGGAAACCCAGGAACCGGACGCGGCCGGCCAGCGCGGGTTCCGCGGCGATGGCTTCGAGCCGCGCACGCTCATCGCCCTCGCCCAGGATCCAGGCATGAACGGGCGCCGGACCGGTAATCTCCCCGAGGGCAGCAAGCAGCAGCGGGTAGTTCTTCACACCGGCCAACCGCCCGGCCGCCACCACCAGTGGATGCGGCATCGCAGCGTCGTGCGCGCCCGACGCAGCGGCGGCAATCGCCTCTATATCCACCGGATTGTGCAGCACACGCAACTGCGTCCGCGGCACGCCGTAGTTGCGGGCCAGGTCGTCGGCCACGCCGGCCGAGGTTACGACCACCGCGTCAGCGCGCCGATAGAACCAGCGCGTGAGCACTGCAAACAGCCGCCGCTTCCACGGCCGGCGCCAGGCGAAATCAGGATCGTCAAGGAACCCGGAGGTCGGCGTGCCCTGGTTGAAGATCACGCGCGCCGGGATGCGCGAGACCCACACCGCGATCGCGGTGATGAAATAGCTCAGGAAGGGCATGACGATGTCGGGGCGGGTGGTGCGGAGGAAGCGCGCCAATTCCCAGAGGCGGCCCGGCCACGAACGCCGGCTGCCAATCACCACCCGCACGTCCGGCGCCACCCGATCGAAATAGACACCACGCTCGCCGCTGAACAAATACAGCACCCGCTCGTGACGACTCGCATCGAGCGCGCTCAACACCGTGACCGCCACCCGCTCGGCGCCGCCGCTGGTCAGGCTTGGGATCACGAAACAGATCTTCACGCGGGTTGGACCACCGGGCGCAGCGACAGCCCCAGCCTGTCGGACACGGCGCCCATCATCGACGCCGCCTGGCGCTCCAGGGTGTGCGCGCGCGCCGTCTGGTAGCCGCCCTCGATCACGCGTCTGCGCAGAACCGGGTCCTTCACCAGCGAGATCACGGCATCCACCAGAGCCGTCGCCGAGCTTTCGCCCATCAGCACGCCGTTCTCGCCATGCCGAATCAGGCTGCGAATGCCCGAGACATCGGTGGTCACCACCGGCAGCCCAGCCGCCATGGCCTCGAGCAGCACCCGCGGAATCCCCTCGCCGGGCTGGGTCGGCAGGGCAAACACGTCGTACTCCTGGTAGAGCGGCAGCAACTGATCGATCGGGAGGGCGCCGCGCAGGTTCACGCGATCGGCGACGCCGAGCCGGCCCGCGGCGCCGACAATGGCGGCCCGCTCCTCGTCACCGATCTGACCGATGGTAGGGCCGACAATGTCGAGGGTGACGTCGTGGCCGAGAGCGGCCAGGGTGGCAACCGCGGCCGGCAGCGTTCGCAGGCCCTTGCGAGGGTCGATTCGGCTGACCGTGAGCAGTCGCAGCCGGGGACCGCCGGCCGTGTCGGCGCGCGACGCGATGTCATTGACGCTGAGCGTCGTCGTCTTGGTCTCGATGACACGCGCACCCTGCGCATCGTGCTTCTCGCGCAACGCCGCGCCGTTGGCAAAGGTCAGCGTTCGCGTGGTCATGTGGCGCAGCGCCCATTCCTCGAACGCGACGTAGGCGCCGAACAGGACCCTTTTCACTCCGCGATACGGCAGGTGCGGCAGCAGCGCGGCGTAGTCGCCAACCACCAGCAGGAACACCGGCTTGCGCGCGGCCTGCGCCAGGCGGAACGCGAAGATGGCCGCCGGCGTGGGCACGCGCAAGTGGATGACATCGCACTGACGGACGAAGTCGCGCAGGCGCCGCTGCATGGCCGGCAGCAGCGGGTAGAACTGTCTGGGGCCGGGAAAGTACGGCAACGGCGCCAGCCGCACGTTGGCCGCCCGCAGCCGAGAGCCCGTCGCGGGCGGCGTGTCAAAGACGGGAACCGACAACACGATTTCGTCGAAGTAGGGCGCCAGGGAATCCACGTAGCGGCCGAACGAACCCTCCGCCTCCCACAGGCTGCCATCGGCGGTCTGCCAGAACGGCATGTGGTAGACGATGCCGAGGGTCATTGAGCGATTACTTCCGTCACTTCACCAGGCAACCCTGAAGGGTTGCCGCCACCGTCGGTGCGACCGGCCATCAAGCGATCGTAGAGGGCGGTCACCGACTGCACGTAGCCATCGACGCCAAACCGCGGCCGTACGAAGGCGCGTGCGGCCTGCCCGAGCAATACTCGGGTCGTGTCGTCGTTGACCACGCGCGACAGCGCGGCACCCAGCTCGCTGCTGTCACCTGGTGGCACCAGCAGGCCGGTCACGCCGTCCTGCACCACCTCGGGAATGCCGGCGACCCGTGTCGCGACGACCGGCAGCCCGGCGCCCATCGCCAGCACCATCGCCAGCGGCAGCCCTTCCCAGAACGACGGCATGACGAACACGTCGGTCGCGTCGAGGATGTTGCCAAGGTCGCGGCGCGCGCCAACGAACCGCACGCGCGCTGACAGTCCCAGGCCCGCGGCCTGGCGCTCGAGCGTGTCTCGCAGGGGGCCATCGCCCACCACCAACAACTGGGCATGCGCCAGGTCGGGGCGGGCCAGGGCGTCGAGCAGGACCCGGTGTCCCTTCTGTTCGGTCAGCCGCGCGATGATGGTCAGCAGCGGCACCCCGGCTGGCACGTCCAGCGACGCGCGCAGTTCGTCGCGGCCGACGGTGGCCTGCAACTGCGCCCAGTCCACGGCGTTGTAAATCACCTCCACCTTGGAGGGGTCGGCCTTGACCTGCCGGATGTAGAAGTCGCGCACCGATTCAGCCGACGCCACCACCGCGTCGGTGCCACGCATCAGCCAGCGTTCCGCAAGCGCGTGCAACGGACGCTTTCGCTCGTAGACGTTGACCTCGGTGCCAATCACCACGGGCACGCGCGCCATCATGGCGGCAAACCGGCCATACAGGCT
>JBFWUK010000067.1:0-7402 GCA_050247355.1 Vicinamibacterales bacterium
CGGGCGTCCGATCGTGAAGTGGTCGTGACCCGGACGTTCAACGCCCCGGCCCGCATCGTGTTCGAGGCGTGGACCACGCCCGAGCTGTTCATGCGGTGGTGGTTGCCGAAGTCGATGGGCATGGTCCTGCGCTCGTGCGAGATGGACGTGCGCCCCGGCGGCACCTACCGCCTCGCCTTCGAACCCGACGGCATGGCGTTCTTCGGCACCTACCTCGAAGTGACCCCGCCCACGCGGCTCGTCTGGACCAACGAGGAAAGCGATGAGGGCGGGACGGTGACGACGGTGACATTCGAGGAAAGGGATGGCCAGACGCTGCTGGTCATGCGCGAGCTCTATCCGTCGAAGGAGGCGCTCGATGCCGCCGGCACCGGCGCGGCGGATGCGACGGTCGAGACGTTCGCGCAGCTGGACGACCTGCTTGGTTTCTCCGCTACCTGGCCCCAGCGCGTCTAACAGGTTGTCTCGCTGGAGCAGCGGGTGCCGCCGGATTCCGCCCAAAAGGCTCTTGCACGCGCTGCTGCTGCAGGCGCTGTACACGAGTCGGAGCGAGCGGCGGCCTACAACATCGTGCGCATGCGCCGCATGCTGGAGACGCCGGCGTGACAGGCCGGAAGCCCAGCGTTCTGGCCTCTGTGCCTCGGTGCCTCGGTGGCCCGTGGCGGTAGCCGGCCTTCGACCGAAGCGAGGTGACGTCATGAACCTTGCTGATTCAGCAGCCTGCTGACGCGCGCCGTCCTGGGGGGGCTGCGCCAGCGCCCGCAACTCCGCCACGAACGCCGATACTGCCACGGACTCGTCGTCATGGCCGCCACGCGATGGCGATTTCGAATCGTCAGATGCAGGATGCAGCGGGCGATAGACCACGCGGTGCAACGTGTACTGGCGGGCCCTCACCGGCACCACGCCACGACGTCACGCTGAATCGGGAGGCGTCGCCGGCATCGCGGGATAAGCGGCTGCACGGGTGGGATTTTTCACGCTGCGCCGCCGGCGCAGTCGGCCGCAAGCACGCCCCGCCACACTCGCCACTGGTACAGGGGGTGCATCCTCGCCAACCGATACCGGCGTCAACGCCCCGCCCTCCCGGAGGCCGCCATGTCGCATCTCCTCACCGTCACCGCTCGACGTCTGGTGATCGTGCTGCTCCTCGCCCCGTGTGCCATCACGACCGCCGCCGCTCAATCCAAGAGTGAGAGCGACCGAATCGAAGCCGCGGCGCACTACCAGCGGGGCGTCGTCTTCTTCCAGCAGGGCGCCTACAAGGAAGCGGAACAGGCATTCCGCCAGGCCGAGAAGAAGGACGGCAAGAACATCGAGTACC
Source organism: Vicinamibacterales bacterium (assembly GCA_050247355.1). Classification (GTDB taxonomy): domain Bacteria; phylum Acidobacteriota; class Vicinamibacteria; order Vicinamibacterales; family UBA2999; genus 12-FULL-67-14b. Next base: position 1,325 of record JBFWUK010000067.1, read on the forward strand.
AGCTCGCGACCGCGGATACCTACATCAAGCTGCACCGGCCTGACGATGCGATCAAGCGGTATTCGAAAATCTACAAGGCCGACCCGACGCACCGAAGGGCGCTGGCCGGGATGGCGGCCGCCTACGAAGAGATGCAGAACTACCGGGAGGCCACCCGGATGTGGATGCGCTACAGCAAGATGCCGCTCGGAGCGGAGGAGCTCGCTGAAGCCACCAGAAGGCTGCACGCGGCGCAGGAACTGTTCGCCGCGCGCTATGAGATTGCGGAGAATCCGGCCGGCGGAGCCGCCAATCTTGCCACCGTCGAACAGGAACGTGAGTGGGGCCTCCAGTTCGCGCGCCAGCTTGACGCGTCCGGTATTCAACTCGTTCCCGACGCCGGCATCACCGCCTACGTCGAGGCGCTGGCCGCGTCGATCACGCCCTTCGCCAAGATGTTCCCTCCACAGTACGCCCTGTTCGTCCTCGACAGCCCCGTCGTCAATGCGCAGACCGCGCCGGGGTTCATCTTCGTGTATCGGGGGCTGCTCGACACGGTCACGTCGGAGGCGGAGCTCGTCGGCGTGCTGGCGCACGAAATGGGCCACACGATCGCGCATCACGGTGGCAAGGCCGTGACGAAAGCGACCCAGGATCAGCAGACCGTTGATGTCTTGAAGAAAAAGGACAACAAGCTCGGCAAGGTGCTGGCCGGCATTCTCGAGATCGGCAATCCGGTCAACCAGCTCTCCTTCAGCCGCGAGCAGGAATCGCAGGCCGATCGCCTTGGCATCCACATCGCCTATGACGCCGGCTACGACCCGCGGGCCCTCGCGGCGCTCTTTCAGAAATTCGAATCGATGGAGCCGTCGTCGCGCAAGGCGTGGGACCTCATGGCGCGCACGCACCCGTTTTCCATCGACCGGATGAACGCCATCAACGACTACGTGCCGCTGCTCCCGGATCGGCCGCTCAAACAATCGTCACCGGCATTCGAGCAGATGAAGGCGCGTCTCAGGGCGCTGCCGCCACCGGCCCCGCTTCAGCCGAGACCCGCCGCCCCGGCAACGGCGGCATCGAACGCGCCGGCAGCGCCGACGGCGCCAGCCGACCCCGGCGGCGGAGGGGTCATCCCGTTCACCATCGACAATGCGCCATTTGCCGGCGAGATCCCCGCGGACTGGGTCGCTCGCAAGACGACGGCCGGCACGATCATCTTCGAGGGGAAAGAGGGCACCGAAGCGTTCAACGCCACCGTGGAGCTCGAGATCGTTCCGCGGTCGACCATCCCCGACAAGCGGGTGGAAGACGTGGCGGAGATCGTGGCCGTGGCAATCGGGCAGAAGCAGAACGCGCGCGTCGAACCGCCGGAGTCGCGTGGCGGCGGCCAGGCGTACGCGATTCGCGCGAGCTACGTCCTGCAGGGGGGCGCTGGCGCCGTGGCATGCCGTCACATTTCACTCGTGATCGATTACCCAGGCCACTTCGTGATCCTGAGCTACTTCGCGCCCGAATCGCTCTTCGACAAGTACCTGCCGACGTATCAGCAGATTGGCGAGAGCTTCCGCTATCTCGGCGAGCCGGGGGTCGGGGGGTGACGCAGCGTTCGTAACCGACGATCGGAGGATGTCATGATCCCGCGGACACAGCGGATCGGCGTTGGGCTTGTCGCCGCGGCGCTTGTTGCCGGATGGAACGGACCGGTGCAGCGCCTGGCGGCCCAGGGGTCGCTGTTTTCTTATAACGAGCAGGCGGAGGCCTCAGCCCCCCTGGTCCTGGTGGTCCATGGGATCGGGACGAGCCTGTCCGACCTGGCGACCGACGCGGAGCCGCGGGGGGAAGGCTGGTCGAACGCGGTGGCGAAGGCGTATGGGACGCCGGTCACAGAGATTACCTTTCGGCCGCCCCAGCGGACCGCCGGCCAGTCCTTCGTCGACGCCCAGTACGCCGGCGTGGACTGGGCGCGCCAGGTTCAACGCCAGATACAGGCGGCAGTCAAGGCCAACCCCGGCCGCCGGGTCGTCATCGTCGCTCATTCGTGGGGCACAGTCGTCACCAAGCTCGCGCTCGGCGGCGGCTCGACGAAGAACGGCGACATCGAGCCAATCCAGGGGGTCACCGTCGACGAGCTGATCACGCTGGGCTCCCCCATCGGCGATCACAAGATCACCAGCCCGTACGGAGGCGGCATCAATTTCTGGGCGGATGGGAAGCCGGGTGTGGTCAGGAACTGGCTGAACTTCTTCGACCCGCTTGACGCCGTGTCGATGGAATCCCACGACCTGCAAGGCGCCGAGAACGTCGAGGTAACCAGCTCCGGAATCGGCAGCTGGATTCCGGGGTATCGCGCGCTGAAGGCGCATGAAGACATCTGGACCAACCCCAAGGTCGTCAACCATGTGAAGTCCCGCGTGGCCGAGCTCAAGGCGAGGCCGCGGGCGGCCGAGGCCGTTCCCGCGGAGCGTCCACAGCAGCCGTCGCTGTTCGACCCCGCGCCGTCGCGTCCCGCGGCGACCCCGGCACCGGCCATCCCGCGAGCATCCCAGTCAGCAGGGCTGGATTACGCGCCGGTTTGCGCGAGCGCGATGAAGGCCATCGAGCGGCACTTCGCCAAGTCGTACGGTCCTGAGTTCGTCCGGATCGAGTGGGTGCGACCGTTTACCTTCGACAAGGGGGATTGCGTCGGGGGGTACAAGGTATGGGCGAGGCGGCTCGCGGACCAGAAGGAGTGGACGCCACTTGAGTGGAACGCCGACACCGGGACCGGCCGCGTATCGGTGAGGGGGCTCGTGCAGGAGTATGCGAAGGAGAACCCGGACCTGCAGTGGGAACCGTCGGCCGGCCGCCGTGCCGCCGTGACGCCGTCAGGCGAGCCGGACTACGCGCCTGTGTGCGCGAGCGCGATGAAGGCCATCGAACGGCATTTTGCCAAGTCGTACGGTCCTGAGTTCGTCCGGATCGAGTGGGTGCGGCCGTTTACGTTCGACAGGGGCGATTGCGTTGGCGGGTACAAGGTATGGGCCAGACGGCTCTCGGACCAGAAGGAGTGGACACCGCTCGAATGGAACGCCGACACCGGCGCCGGACGCGCCTCGGTGGTCAGCCTCGTCCAGACGTATGCGAAGGAGAGCCCCGACCTGCAATGGACGCCGACGCCGGCCCGCTAACCCCTGCACCGTGGGCACCGCGCCACGGCGACGGCCAGGCGCGTGCGGGCGTGGACCAGGCCCGAGCTGTCATGCGCTGGTGGCCGCCGACATCGATGGCCAGACGCTGCTGGTGATGCGCGAACTCTATCCCTCGAAGGACGCGCTCGATGCTGCCGGCACCGGCGCCGCGGATGCCACCGTCGAGACGTTCGCGCAGCTGGACGACCTGCTCCAGGCGTGAGGCCTGCCTCGCCTACGGCATGCCGCCGAACCCCGTACACGGGAAGCCGGGGACCGGCGGCCCCGAGGGTGTGGCGCTTTGTGGGCCCATCATCGCCAGCAGCGTGGAGCGGTGCGGCTCGTTGAGCACCGCGAACGGGCAGACCGTCGCGTTGTTGATCCCGATCTGGAAGTCGAAGTTGTTCGCGCCCGGCGTGCCGCGAGTGCTCCCCAGCAACTCGCCGGCCGAAACGCGAATATTGCTGGTCGGCACCTGCCGATCCTCGAACTCGATGACCTGCGCGCCGATTTCCTGCGAAGGCAACGACCCCGCGCGGTAGGCGGCGCGGATGTCGTCGCGCGGGTCGGTGATGTGGTTGAAGCGGAACATCACGTCCCGGTCCCGGTACAACCCCGGCTCGCAGGCCACCAGGAAGAACAGGTCGAAGTCATCGCTCGGGAAATTCGGGCCCGCCGTCTTGTGGCGTAGCCGCACCAGCACACCATCGGCTGGCGCATAGATGTTGACGGCGCTGCCCCGGTTGCGAATCCACTGGTAGGTGAACCGGGGATCGTTGGTTTCCTGGCCGTTGGTGATGACGCCAAGGTCGGTGGCCGTGAACGGCGCATGCGTGAATGCGCCGTCGGCCGAGCGGCGACTGATGTTGAGGGTTCCGCCACCGAAGATCTGGCATTCGCTGGACGTCGCGGTGGCGGGGGTCCCCGTCGCCGTATCGGTTGCGGCGCCGGAGGTGCCGGCGGTGCTGGCGCTGGAACTGCTGCTGGTGGCGGTGGACGTGCCCGAGGGTGCCGTCGGCGCCGACGAGCCCCCGCCGCACGCCACGGCGAGACCAAGGACACAGACGTTGAAAACAATAAAGACGGTTCGCTGCATAGGATGCCGGCAACTATAGAAGTCGTTCTGAATAAAGTCCTTCGCCTGATCTCAGAAGTTCTAAGAAAATGTCGGCACGATGGGTTCCCCGGGTCCGGCCGTCTTCGAGTTTGGTGAGTTCAGGCTTGACGCTGCACGGCGTCTGCTCTTCCGCGGTGACGCGCCGGTGCCCATCCTCCCAAGGGCCTTCGACATCCTGCTGTGTCTGGTGCAGCGGCGGGGACAGCTCGTGACGAAGGAGGAACTGCTCAAGGCCGTCTGGCCGGACACCTTCGTCGAGGAAGGCAACCTCGCGCAGAACATCTCGGTCATCCGCCGGGCGCTTGGCGAGTCGCCTCGCGACCACCGCTACATCGTCACGATCCCCCGCCGCGGCTATCGCTTCGCGCCGGAGATCGTGGAGACGCGACCGGCGGCCAGCGCGAGTCCCCGGGCGGTCGAACTCTGCCTGAAGGCGAGGCAGTTGCTCAATCGACGGCTCACCGAGTCGTTGCTTCAGGCGATTGCCCTGTTCGTGCAGGCGAGCGACGAGGATCCCACTTATGCGCCCGCCTGGGTCGGACTTGCCGATGCCTACGCGCTGCTCAGTCTCTATGGGGCGCTGGCGCCCGGCGAGGCCTTCCCCAGATCCAGGGCGGCCGCGGAGCAGGCGCTGGCGCTCGACCCGGCGAAGGCCGAGGCGCACAACGCGCTGGCGGTCGTGGAGCTGTTCTATGCGTGGAACTGGCCGGCGGCGGAGTCCGCATTCCGTCGCGCGCTGGAACTGCGCAGCGACTACAGCGACGCCGAGCAGCGCTACGGCATCTTCCTGATCGTGATGGGGCGGTTCGACGAGGCGCGCACCGCGCTCGATCGGGCGCAAGCGCTGGATCCGCTCTCGCGCATCATCGCCACGATTGCCGGATACCCGGCCTACTACTCGCGACAGTACGAGGCGGCCGCGCGCCAGTTCCGGCATGTGCTGCAGATCGATCCGGACTTCTCGATGGCGCACTTCCGGCTTGGTCTCGCCCTGACGCAACTGGGGCAGTATGACGAGGCGCTGCTGGAGTTGCAGACGTCGAAGCGGCTGTCGAACGATCGCGATGTGATTGCCGCGCTCGGCCGCCTGTACGCGCTGATGGGGCGCCGGGCCGAGGCCAAAGCCGCGCTCGAGGAGCTACACGCCCGGTCGCGCACCACCTTCGTCGCCGCCTATGCCGTCGCCCTCATCCACACAGCCCTCGGTGACCGCGACCGGGCCTTCGAGTGGCTGGAAAAGGCAGTGGCCGAACGGTCGTACTGGGCGATCTATCTGAACGTCGATCCGGCCCTTGACGATCTGCGCGCAGACCCGCGGTTTGACGCGCTTCGTGCGCGCGTCGGCCTTGCCGGCTGAGACACGCGGAGGCGGTGGCTCCGCGAGCTGGACTCGAACCAGCAAACAGATTGACCTGCGTCTTTGGCATCTTTCTTCAGTGGTTTAACCGCCTTTAGCCACGCTGTTACCCGCGTTCGGAGCAGATTGTTAACGAATTGTTCACGTGGCACGCCCAACAGCCTGACAACATCTCGTCACGCCCATCGAGGGCCAGTGGCCCGCTAAGGCTCTTCGGCCTTCTCCAGAATGCCAGAACGCATCCCAATGACATTGCCGCCTAATGCAGTGATGGCCTCGACGATCCACCAAGTAGTGCAGTGTTGATTGATGCGGTGAAATGGCGCCCCTGATGACCCCATGCGTAGAGCAGGTAGATTTCAGGGAACCCGCCAGCACGAACGGTGAGACCCGCCGCATAGCTGTGAGCGAGGCGCTCGAACAGGTCGCCCCATCGGTTCGCCACCTTTCCCTGCTCG
>JBFWUK010000068.1:0-3337 GCA_050247355.1 Vicinamibacterales bacterium
GTGATGCTGATGATGTAGCCGACGATCAACCCCACCACGAGGCCGATCATGATCTGGGTGGTGGGCGAGATGCGGGGCTTGGCCGTGGTCAGGGTCGACATCGGGGGAAATTCTACAGGAGACGAGGAGATCAGGAGTTATTTAAGTTTGGTTGCTCCTGGCCTCCTGTGAATCACCGGACCGGCTGCAAGGGCAGAATCCGGAGCTTCCGCTCGTTGTAGTCGATGATGCGCCAATGCGGGCACTTCGCGGTGTCCGCATAGAGGCGCTCGCAGTCGTCGCAGCGCACGCATTCGGTGACCAGGATCTTCGGTCCCTCGATCGCGCCCCACTGGCACGTCTTCTGGCACATCTTGCAGGTGTTGCACTCGGACCAGCGCTTGATGCGGAACACCGTCAGGTACGACATCAGGCCCAGCGTGGCGCCCACCGGGCACAGGAAGCGGCAGTACAGGTTGCGCACGAACAGCGTCGCCGTCAGCAACACCCCCAGCCCCACCCACATGGCGGCCGTCCCGAACATGCCGAACATCCAGAACGGCTCGACGTACTGGTAGATCAGCAGGTTGTGCGTGGTCAGGTAGTAGGCCAGCACTGCGAACAGGACGCCGAACTTGATCAGGTTGGCGCGCTTCTCGATCGGCCGCGGCACGTCGAACCGCCAACCGGCGGGCAGAAGGACGTCGAGCGACTGTGTCAGCGCGCCGTAGGCACAAATACGGCCGCAGTAGAGGCGCCCCCACAGAATGGTCGACACCACCGTGAAGCCGAAGAACAGGTACCAGGCCACGTTGTACTTCGGCACCGGCCAGTTCCAGTCGACGATGCTGAAGATGTTGGTGATGGAGATGAGGTAGCTCTTGGCGAACCCCATGTAGCCGATGGCGAACGCGAACGTCACCAGCTTCAGCGGCACGCTCTTGCGCTTGAAGCTGACCAGCGCCAGCACCAGGAACGCCGCCAGCAGGGCGATGTCGAGGCACTGCGGACCAAGGATGTCGGCCCAGGTCTCGACGGCCTCGTCCTCGAAGCCCCAGGGATCGGCGGGCTGCCCGGCGAGCATCACTGCTTGATCTGATCCGGCGTGAGGAAGGTCTTCGCCATGATGCGCGACGAGTCGCGAATGGCGCGGGCGGCGCCGTTGACGGTGATCGAGGCGCGCGAAATGGCCGCGACGTCGGTGCCGACGCGGAACGGATCGCGAATGCTCTTGTTCTTGAACTGCGTCACGAACTGCGGCAGGTCGATCGAGAAATAACCGTAGGGCTCGGAGTTGTAGTCGAGCACCACGTTCTGGATCACGCCCCGGGTATCCATGCCGATCAGGAAGTGAATCGGGCCATGGTAGGCGCGCTCGTTCGGCACCACGTCGGTGGTCCAGAAGATGTAGCCAATCGGCGGCGCCGCCGGGTTGGTCTTGGGATCGACGCCGTAGACCTTGTAATGGAGCGGCGTGCCGCCGAGCGGCGAGAAGCCGCCGGCGTTGGGAAAGAGCGTCTTGAAGTGCGGTTCCGGCCGGGGATTCGTGAAAATGCGCTTGGTTTGCGCCGCGAGCGTGACCAGTCCGGCCGTACTGAGTATCAGAATGAGAACGCCGAATCGCTTCAAGAACACCCCTCCGTGACCTTGCCAAGCATACAAGGAAACGGGGCTATTCCCGCTCGAGCCTGACCTTGAGCGCGGTGACGTGCAGGAAGATCATCATCAGCCAGCCGGCCGTGGGCATGGCGTTGCTGCAACGCAGCCGCACGTGCTCGCCCGGCACCACGTCGACCTCGAGGGTGTGCGAGAACAGCGTGTTGAAGGCGCGGATGCGACGGCGTCCGGGCGCGATCTCGCGGGTCACCGGCTTGCCATACTTCACCTTCCCCCACGGCTCGTCGTCCACGAACAGATAAACCTGGCGATCCTGGAAGTCGGCGCTGCTGTTGCGCGAGATCGTGAGCTGCGCGCGATGCACGTGCGTGACCGCCGCCGGCGCCGTCGGCGTCGGGCCGTGCCAGGCGCGCTGCAAGGCGGCAACGTCGAGCGTATCGTCCACAACGGTGGTGGTCTTGGCCGGAGCCATCATCCGCAGAATACGATCGAAGACAACCGGTTGCGCAAATTTCTGCGACTGGGCTGCCGAGCGTGAAACGAATGCCTCCCGCCGGCCGTAGACACTAACGGGTCTGCCGCCAGCGCGGGTCCGGAACGTGAACGAACCATGAATGTGCGTCTTGCCGCGGCCTTGGTGCTGGCCGTGGCCTTGTTATCGTCGAAAGCCAACCCCACGGCATTCCCGAAAGCGGCAGCTGCCATTCCCAGGGCCGCCCTGACCGCGGCATCGCCGCTGAGCCTGCCCGGCAACGTCGACTCGAACAGCCCGCTCGTCTGGGACCTCGAAGACGGCCTGCGCAAGCTGTTTGTCCTGACTTCCCATTCCGGGCAGCCCAGCGTGGCGTCGGGCACGGCGGTCGATCGCCTCGGCGCCGCCACCCCGATCACGCTGCTGCCGCACCCGGGCCACGGCGTGTGGATGGAAGCGGTGGTCAGCGACGGCGTCGAGACCTGGTACGGCTACTACCACAACGAGTGGCCGGCGACGGCGTGCGGCCGCGACGACCGCTTCGTGCCGCGCATTGGCGCCGCCCGCTCGACCGATCGCGGCCGGACCTGGCGCGATCTCGGCGTCGTGATTCAGGCCAGCCAGTCGACCACCGCCTGCGACTCGACCAACCGCTACGTGATTGGCGGCGTCGGCGACCTCAGCGTGATGCTCGACCGCGACCAGCAGTACCTCTACATCTTCTACAGCCAATACCAGCGGCAGCGTGAGTCGCAGGGCGTGGCGGTGGCCCGGTTGCTGTGGGCCGATCGCGATCGGCCGGCAGGACGAGTCGACCTGTGGCGCAACGGCGCCTGGGAGCCCAACGCCGGACGCCGGGAACTGGTGGCGGGCGCGCCGGGCGCCATGCGCCGCCGGCTGGCGTGGACCTACCCGGCAGCCACGCCGCTGGTCGCGACCTCGCAGGCCTGGCACGACACCGACAACAAGGTCGACGCCTATTGGGGACCCGCGGTGCACTGGAATACCGCGCTCGGGCAGTACGTGATGCTGCTCAACCGCGCCAAGGACGAGAGCTACGCGCAGGAAGGCATCTACGTGTCGTTCGCGCCATCGCTCGACAATCCGCAACTGTGGTCGCCGCCGCAGAAGCTGCTGAGCGGCGGCAAGTGGTACCCGCAGGTCGTCGGTTCAACCCTTGGTACCGGGACCGACAAGCTGGCCGACGCCAGGGCGCGTTTTTTCATGAGCGGCCGCTCGGATTGGATGATTAACTTCTTTAGATGATGC
>JBFWUK010000068.1:3437-7234 GCA_050247355.1 Vicinamibacterales bacterium
GTCGGGAGGGAACTACTGGTCGGGAGGACGCTACTGGTCGGGAGGACGCTACTGGTCGGGAGGACGCTACTGGTCGGGAGGACGCTACTGGTCGGGATGCTGATTCTTGTCGGGACTGTCCCGACAAGCAGTGCCCTCCCGACAAGCAGTGCCCTCCCGACAAGCAGTGCCCTCCCGACAAGCAGTGCCCTCCCTTCCCAGGTCGCCCTCCCGTCAGGCGGAGCGCGTCCTCTTCCAGTCCGCACGGAAGTCGCTCCCGGCATTCACCTCTTCAGAACCGCTCCTTACGGCGACGTCGGCCTCGACGGCAACTCCGTGGCCATCATCTCCACCGACGGCGTGCTGGTCTTCGACACCAACGGCACGCCCGCTGCGGCCGCGGCGGTGCTGGCCGGGATCCGCAAGCTCACCTCGCAACCCGTCCGCTACGTTGTCAACTCCCACTGGCATTGGGACCATTGGTACGGCACCGAGGTCTACACGCGCGCCTTTCCCGACGTGAAGGTCATCGCGCACGAACGCACCCGCGCCATGATGGCGGGGCCGGCAATCGAGTTCAACCGGCCCGGCCTCGAGGCGCAGTTGCCGCGTTACCTCGACGGCATTGCGCAGCGCATTGCCAAGGCCGAGGCGTCCACGCCGGCGCCGCCGGAGTTGCCGCGGCTCAAGCGCGCGCTCGAGGATGGCCGGTTCTTCCTGGAACAGAAAAGGCCGTGCAGCACACGCTGCCAACCCTCACGTTCGCCGACAAGCTCACGCTGATGTTGGGCGACCGCGAGATCCAGGTGCGGCATCACGACCGCGCCGTCACGCCCGGCGATGCGTTCCTCTTCCTGCCAAAGGAGAAAATCGTGATCACAGGCGACCTGCTGGTCAACCCCATCTCGTTCGCGCTGAGTTCCTACCCCACCGGCTGGCTGCGCACCCTCGAACACATCGATGGCCTGGATGCGACGCTGCTGGTGCCGGGCCACGGCGAACCGCTCCGCGACAAGACGCTGCTGCACGCGACGATGGGGGTGTTTCGGGAGCTGTTGAAGCAAGGCGCCGCCGCGCGGGCGCGCGGATTGGATCCGGATGCGGCGAGGGCCGAGATCATGCCCAGCCTCGGACAGCTGAGAACGCAGATTACCGGCGACGTTCCCGCCCTCAATAGCGCCTTCGAGATCCAGTTGGTCGACTGGTTCCTGCACCGGGTTTACGATGAACTAGCCGGTCCGTTGACCGACGCCATTGCGCCCATCCCGCCGAAATAGCACGACTTGCCGGGGAAGACAGACGGTAGACGGGGTTACGCAGCTTGACGGGGAGGAGCCTCACGACGGGGCTGACGGCCACGTCAGGATGTTCCACCCCGTCAGGCATTGCCCCCCCAACAAGATGCAACGCCCCGTGAGCGCGGGCCGATCGGTCCGCGGCCGAGTTTCGATAGAATCTGCGTATGCGTCACGTAGCGATCGTCCTCGTCCTCCTGTTGTCGGCTGCCTCCCATCTGCGTTCGCAGGGGACGGCTCTCGACCTCGTGATCCGCAACGGACGCGTCATCGACGGCACCGGCGCGCCGGGGCGCGAGGCCGACATCGGCGTCCGGAACGGCCGCATTGTCTCGGTCGGACGCATCACCGAGACCGCGACAAGCACCATCGACGCGAAGGGCCTGGTGGTGGCGCCGGGCTTCATCGACGTCCACACCCACGTTGACGAAATCGCCACGCAGCCGGCCATTCCCCACTTCGTCCGCATGGGCGTGACCACCGTGGTGGCCGGCAATTGCGGCACCTCGGCGGCGGATGTCGCCAAGGCCTTCCTCGCGATTGAAGCCGCGAAGCCCGCGCTCAACTACGCCACGCTGATTGGCCACAACACCGTGCGTCGCGAGGCGATGGGAACAGCCAACCGGCAGGCGACGCCTGAGGAATTGAAGCGCATGGAGGCGCTGGTGGCCAAGGCCATGAGCGACGGCGCGGTTGGCTTCTCCACCGGCCTGCAGTACGTGCCCGGCACCTATGCCAATACCGACGAGGTCATCGCCCTGGCGAAGGTGGCCGCCGCCAACCGCGGCCTCTACGCCACGCACATGCGCAACGAGGGCACCGAACTCGAGAAGGCGGTGGCCGAATCGATCAACATCGCCGAGTCGGCGAAGCTGCCGCTGGAGATCTCGCATCTGAAAGTCGATGCGCCCAGCCGGTGGGGTTCGAGCGCGAAGGCGCTGGAGATGATCGACGCGGCTCGGGCGCGCGGCGTGCGGGTGAATGCCGACCAGTACGTTTACGACGCGGCCAGCTCGAACCTGGGCATCCGCTTCCCCTCGTGGGTGCTCGAGGGCGGGCAGGAGAAGATCAACGAGCGGCTGGCCGACGAGCCGACCTGGCAGAAGATCCGCGCCGAGATGCGCGAGCTGATTCGCGAACGCGGCCTCGAGGACTACAACTTCGCGCGCATTGCCGAGTATCGCAGCGACCGGTCTCTGAACGGCCTCACCATTCCCCAGGCCTCGCAGAAGGTGCTCCGCAAGTCGGACCTGGCGACGCAGCAGGAGATGATGCGGCGCATGCTGGCGGCCGGCGGCGCCTCGATGGTCTATCACTTCATGGGCGACGATGACATTGCCCGCATCCTGCGGCATCCGATGGTCTCGATCGCTTCCGACAGCGGCCTCAACACGTTCGGCGAGGGCGTGCCCCACCCGCGCGGCTACGGCAACGCGGTGCGCGCGCTCGGCCTCTACGTGCGCGAGAAGAAGGTGATCAGCCTGGAAGAGGCGATTCGCAAGATGACATCGCTGCCCGCCGATCAGTTCGGCTTCGCCGACCGCGGACGCATTGCCGTGGGCAAGGCTGCCGACCTCGTCATCTTCGACGCCGCCACCGTCGGCGATGTCGCCACCTATGCCGCGCCGCACGCCTATCCGTCAGGCATCGCGCACGTCATCGTCAATGGCGTCCCGGTGGTCAGCGCCGGCCAGCAGACGGACGAGCGGCCGGGGCAAGTGTTGCGTCACCGGCCGTAGGGCTCGGCGCTCACGCGCCATCGTTGGGCTCGCCGCTCTGCGGCTCGTGGGGCTCGGCGCTACGCGCCTCGTGGGGACGGCGTGTCAGCAGGGCAGCACTTCAGTGCCGCCTACGCGCTATCCTCCAGGAAGAAGATCTCCTCCACCGGCTGCTTGAATAGCCGCGCCATCTTCAGCGCCAGCGGCAGGCTGGGGTCATACTTCCCCGTCTCGATCGCGTTGATGGTCTGGCGCGACACCGCGAGATGCGTGGCCAGGTCGGCCTGTGACCAATCCCGCTCGGCGCGCAGCACCTTCAGCCGGTTTCTCATTCGTAGCGGCGCTTCGCGCGCCACAGTCCGACGTAGTACAGCAGCGGCAGCATCAGCCACCAGTGGCGGAAGCCGTAGTCGTCCAGATTGCGGGGAATGGCGACGTCGAGCAGGCCCAGCGTCATGAAGACGACAATCGCCAGCGGGAACGCCAGCGCCAGGGCTTCGAACTCGATGCGCCGTTGAAGTTCGTCCATCGAGCGCACGCCCTTCATCCACACCCAGAGGTAGTAGACGAAGAACGGCACGGGGGTGAGCGCGATCAGGACGCGAGCGGCCGGATCGGTGATCCCCAGCGCCAGCACGCCGCGCGACAGCAGGTAGACCGAAATCCACAGCAGGCCGGCGATCAACAGCCGTATGCCAAACAGCTTGTGGGTTTCCTCAACGGCAGCCTCGCCCCGGGCAACGGCGCGAGCCACATCGGCCTTGGCGGCCACGAGACGCCTGTGCAGACGCATTGGAAGCATGAC
>JBFWUK010000069.1:0-6067 GCA_050247355.1 Vicinamibacterales bacterium
GAAGGCCCTCGGGCCGTAGCGAAGGCGTCAGGCATGCGGAAGGCTGCCCGCAGGGCAGTCCCGAAGGGATGAGCGACAGCGAACCTGTAGAACGCCGACCCGGCGACAGCCGGGGGACGCCATGCCCCGGCCTCTAGATCCCGTCAGGCAGCGGCGGAAACACCTCGTTGACCGGGCAGGCCCGACGACAACACGGACAGCCCATCACATCGAACTCCCCGACCAATGCGATCCAATCCTCATACGCCACCACGGCGCGGCAATGAGGACACAGCCCGGCGATCTCCTGCTCGGGCTCGTGCTGAAAGACTGGACGAGAAGACATGCGCGCGACCTACCCGCGCATCGACAGGATCAGCCAGAACGCGGCCAGGTGCAGCGGATAAAAGGCGTAGAAGACCCACTGCGCACGCGGCAACACGACAGACCACCGGCGCAAGGCAAACAGCACCGGCACAGCCGCCAATGCCCACAGATTGCCATTCACGAACCACAGCAGCACGAGACAGGCCAGGAAGCCCGCGATCAACGCGCGCGACGGTTGCCGCTGGTAGGCCCACACGCACAAGCACACGCCGATGGCAGGCCACCAGTACTCGCCCAGCGCACCGCCCCACGCCAGAACCAGACAAGCCGCCACAGTAGCGCCAGGCCGACGCATGTCGAACAGCCAGGCCGACACGACCGCCACCAGCAGCGTGAACATCATGTTCAGCGGCCACCAGCCGGCGGGCAGCTTGTTGATGGCGATGAAAGGCGCAGTCGCCAGCAGGCCGAAGGCCGCCAGGCGAAGCGCGAGGCGGCGATAGCCGCCGCTGGCGAGCATGCCCGGCCGCGCCAGGTTGTAGCCTAGGACGAAGACGAACAGCGGCATGCTGATCCGCCCCAGCGCGTACATCCAGGGCTGTGACCCGTCGAACAGGTACTTGTTCGAGTGGTCGATCACCATCAAGACCAGCGCAAGCCACTTGGCGGCCGACAGCGAAGCCTCGGAGAAGGCCAGCGGCGCGAGCGACCGCGCGCCGGCCGGCGGCGTGACAGCCAAGGCGGCCGTCTTGGAACGCGAGCGGCCCATGGTCAACCGCCCTTCTTGGCGCGCGTCGCGGCGGGCGCAGCCGGCGGCGCTTCACGGCCCAGCAGCCCATTCAGACGGGCGTTCTCGACGCTGCAGGCGTTGAGTTGATTGCGCAGCTCCAACGTCTCGGCGCGCAGCCGCTGAGCCTCGCCGCTCTCGCGCGTCAGCGCCTCCTGCAGCCGTGCGACGTTGCCGGCGGCTTCTCGCGCTACCTCGGCGCTTTGATCGGCTCGCGCGCGGAGGTCGGAAACGTCGCGCAAAGCGGCCTGCTCGCGGCCCTGCAGCTCGGTCAGGCGTTCGGCCAGGCCGTCACGGGCAGCCGACGCGGCAGCAAGATCGCGCTCGGCGGTGGTGCGAGCCTGCTGCTCGGCACGCAGGTCCGAGGCCTGGCGCTCGAGCACGGCGCGCTGGTCGTTGAGCTGCGCCGCCTGGGCGTCCAGCTTGAGGCGCCCTTGCGCAATCTCGATGCGCGCTTCTTCGGCGGCACGCCGCTCGCGGTCCACCTCCTGGCCAAGACGTTCGATCTCTGCGAGCTGCTCGGCGGCCTTGCCGGCGAGCACGTCGCGTTCGCTGGTCAGCGCGGCCACCTGTTCGGCCAAGGCGTCGCGCTCGGCTTCGAGCGCTTCGCCGGCCGCAGCCAGATCAGCGGCTTCGGTCATGGCCTGCGCGAGCTGCGCCTCGACTTCAGCACGCGCGGCCGATGCCGCGCGCTGGATCTCGCCGTTGATCTCGCGCAGGATCGACGCCGGCAGGTCCGTCGTCGCGGCCGGCGCGTCGGGGCGAGAGTCTCGCCACTTCGTCAGATGCCGGTGGATGGTGTTCGGGCTCCCGGTGCCGCGAAGGCGCTCGCGAACGGCCCGGATGCTGGGCTCACGGCCTTCGCCGACAAGTTCCTCGGCGGCTGCCTTGACCTGTTCGTAGGTCACTCCTTCTCGTGCCATCACGGCCTCCTTCAAACGTAACGTATCGGGTGATACGCATATCATGCCGATATGATACGCGATATGATACAGATTGGCAACCCCCGGCGCTCAGCCGAGCGACCAGGTGAAGACGAGGTTGCCGGGGTGGCGCTCGCGGCGCAGGACGCCGGCAGCAGCCAGGTCCAGCAGGTACGCGCCGGCCGACTCGCCGAGCGAGCGGCGGCGGCAGCCGGCGTCGAGCAGCAGGCGCTCGGCGTAGGCCGCGCCCACGTCGCCAGCCCGCAGCTTCGACAAGGTGCGCTCGCTGATGACCTGGCCAGTCGGCAGCAGGGTCAGCGTGCGCGCCGACGACCGGCCCGCGTAGCGGCCGTTGTGCGCGCTGTAGATCGTGCCGGTGTGGCCACGTTTGACGACGGCACCCGACTCATCGACGCGCGGCAGCGGGTCGCAGTAGGCGACGATGCCGGCGGCCGACAGCTCGCGGCGGGCGAAGCGGAAGGCGCGCGCGAGGAACCACGTTTCCGCGTTGGCGGCCAGCAGCTCGTGATCCAGCAGAACGAAGCGGCCGAGTTCGACGCCAGCACTGGCCGGCACGCCGAGGTAACTCGGCACCACGGCCTGGTTCATCGGAACGGAGAAGACGGCGACGCCGCCGAGCTGCTCGCGGCGGTGCCGCTCCTTGAAAAACATGCCGACGCGCAGGCGCGCGGCCGGGTAGCTGCCGGAGTAGTGGTGCTCGATCACCCAAGGCTTTGCGGTGCCCTCGTCGATCAGCGCCACCTCACAGCGGCCCGGGTCGAACGGCTCACCTGGTGGACGGTAGCGCGGCCGTCGCTGCAGCCACCGCTGGCAACCCTCGCCGAGCGCGAGCTGATGCGGCCTCGCGTTCATCGCGCCCCCTTCTGACGCGCAACAGCGCGACCGGACGCGCCAGCATTCAGTGCGTGCGCCGTGTGCCGCGCGTAGGTTGCCACGGCCCGCCAGTAGGCGGCCATAGGTCCCTTTCGCTTGCGCCATGCGTGCTCGGCCTGGCGATCGGCGTCGGCCCGCAGCTCGCGCAACAGGCTGGCCAGCGCTGCGCGCTGCTCGGGCGGCAGCTCTAGAAGCTGCTGCGCCGCATTCAGGCGCAGCAGGGGATTGATGTAGCCCATCGCTCCCCTCCCCGTCACGCGGCCAGGCCGCGCAACGCGGCGCCCTGGTCCACGGCCAGCGCAACCGCAACCGGCCGGACCCAGATCGGCGAAGCCGACAACATGAAGCTCTCGCCCGACCAAGCAAGCAGCAGCGTGGTGCCCATCACCTCGGCCACGGCCTCGGCCGCATCTGGCGGCACTGCGTTGCCGATGCGCTCACGCCAGTCTTGATCGCTCAAGCCGTCGAGTTCGAGCTGTTCCTCGGGATCGACCAAGCTCTGCAACGCGGCCAGCTCCAAGGTCGTGAACGGCCGATGCCATGTGCCATCGAGCGCACGGATCACGGCGACCAGCTTGTCCGCCGGTGCTGGCAACAGGCGAGGATCGGCCACGCTCCAGCGGCCGTTGTCGTGACCACCGGCGGCACTCACGGCGCCGGTGTGCTGGTTCCAGCCGACCACGCCGTAGTGCCCGCCAGTCAGGTAGGCGTCGCCCGGGCGACGATCGAGGACGCGCGGATCGGCGACCGCGAAAGCACCCTGCCCCGTCGTGCTGCCGCCAATCACGGTGTTGGCGGATCGGTCGAACGGCGTCACGATGTACTTGCCCTTGCCTCCGAACGAGGTCGAGCTGCGCGGATCGGCGACGGCTTGGCCGGTGCCGTGCGCGCTGGTCACGGCGCCGCTGGCACGATCCCACTGCACGATGCGGAACTCGTTTGAGTGCTTCGCCGGGCCGGTGTGACGGGGGTCGGCCACGCTGTAGGCGCCCTGCCCCGGGTTCTGCTGTCCAGCAATGGCACCCGTCGAATCGCTCCACGCATGAACCCCGAAGGCCTGGCCGTCGCGCCACTTCGCGCTCTGCTCGAAGCGAGGATCGGCGACCGAGAAAGCGCCTGTGTTCGCACGCGCGTTGCCGGTGATGGTGCCGCTCGCTTCGCTCCAAGCCTTCACGCCCAGCACGTTGCGGTGCCAGGCCTCGGCGTCCTCCGGGACGATGAGGTAATCGCGCAGCATGCCGTCCACCACGGCCAGGTTCTGCAGGCTGCGCCAGTCGGCGCCGGCCTGGACGAAGGCCAGGCGAACCCACGTCTTCCACTGCAGGCGGGGGATTCGGTGCATCGGCCCGCCGGCGGGATCGCCAGGCAGCGGCATGCGACCGAGCACGTCACCCACTGCGCGAAGCCGCTTCTTGTCCGGCTCGTACAGGAAGGGCGGCACCTTCTCCATGTGCCGCGCGACCATGAGGAAGCGCTTGCGCGACTGCGCCAGGCCGCCGATCTCGCCGCAATCGTGCGTCGTCTCGGCGACCGCGTAGCCGTAGCTGCGCAGCAGCGCGCCGATCTGGTCCAGCAGCGCCCGCGAGCGCTGCACGATGCGCGGCACGTTCTCGAACAGGATCAGTTCGGGAGGATCGTCTCCCCACGCTTCCAGCATCAACCAGGTGCCGCGCAGCGCGAGGCTGTTGAGTGCCTGGTATTTGCCTGTCCGGCTCAGCGTCTCGGACAGCAGGCCGGAATTGCCTTTGCATGGATAGCTGGCGAAGACGATGTGCGGGCGTTCGTTGCCAGCGGCCTTGCGCAGATCTGCGGGAGTGGCCTCGCGCCAGTCGGCCGGCGGCTCCTTGCCGTGAAAGGCGGTGTACTGCTCGCGGCTGAACAGGTCCAGCACCGTGCCCTTCACGCCGGCTGCGCGCTCGAAGTCGCGCAGCGCTGCCGCGTCCACGTCCACGCCACCGATGCAGCGCATGCGGCCCACCAGGCCGCCCGCGCGAGGCGTCGCCTTGTTGAAGCCCTTGGCGCCGCCACCGAGGCCGCACGCCATGTGAAAGTGTCGAATCTCTCGAACGTTCGTCATGATGGTGCGTTCCTTGTCAGGCGTAGGTGGTGTAACGGTCGGGCTTGAACACCTCGACGCCGCCCACGATTTCCGACGGCTTCTTGACGGCGTGGGCGTGATTCACCTTCACGCCGCCCAGCTCGTTCACCCGCTTGGTCATCGGCTCACCGACGAACCGCCCCTTGATCGGCACGCACTCGCCGGCCATGGCCCCGGCGTTGTAGGTCTTGTCCTTCGCAAGCTCGCGGATCTCCACCGAGCGGGCGCCGAGCTTGCGCGTCACCTGGTAGTAGTCGTAGTTGGTCTGTTCGTAGCCCCAGCTCGCCACCAGCACATCGCCCACCGCGAGCTGCTGCCCGGCCTCGCGTCGCCGCTCGACCCGTGCGCGCTTCTCGTCGGCGGTCGCGCTCTTGCTGGCCAGCCACGTCGTCCGATGAGCCTCGGCCGCCTCGGGTGACGCGAACCGATACGCATAGTCGGGCTTGCAGCGCATGCCCGAGAACGCCAGTTCGCACACGCCGCTGGGCTTGCCTGGGCGGCGGAACACCTCCACGCCCATCGCCTCATCGTGATGAACCCTTTCCGCCGCTGCGCCAGCGGCGGCAACGCGCTTGAGGTGGATTGCTCGCCGGTCAGCCATGGGACACCTCGTTTCCCACGGGAAACGCCCGCGCTTGAATCGTCATAACCTGCTCCTAGTGAGGGGGTGAATCCGAGCGGGTAGAGCTGCTATCTCTGTCCCGCCCAGCCGGTGACGCTGCTGCATCACCATGGTTTAACTATACCATGGGAACAGTTCCAAGGCAACAGTTAAAAGAACCGCCCGGCGGCGGCCCACCCTCGACCTGGCCGAGCTGCAGCGCCTCGATGAGCGCGCGGACCTGGGCGAACCCCCTTCCTCGAAAGCCGTATTCCTGGGCCTGTGCAGGCCACCGGCGCGGCCAGAGGAGCATGTCGCGGTGCCCTGTCCGGGGGACAGGGCATGAGGCCGGTAGGAGCCGGCCCGGTAGGGCTGACCATCGGCCTGAGCCGATGGGCACTCCGTAGCCCGGCCGAAAGCATGCGACGAACCACCGCCCTTCGCACGCCACCGCCTGG
>JBFWUK010000070.1:0-5473 GCA_050247355.1 Vicinamibacterales bacterium
GCACGTGCACGTTCCGGCGGTCGAACGCGAGCGGGGCCGGCACCTTCGTCGGACCCGGCACGCCCACCGTCTTCGTGAACTGGTAGAACTCGTCGTCGAGCGTCCAGTGCTCCGGCAGGTTCTTCGTCGCCGGGTGGTTCCGGTTCTCGACCTTCATGACGGCGGGACGCTTCGCGGTGTTGGTGCCGTCGAACAGCACCGACGGGCCGTAGGCGCCGAGCAGTTCCCCCCACGGCTTGAAGCCGAACAACGTCACCATGGACTGATGCAGGAAGACAATGCCCTTGCCGTCCTTCCGGACGAAGTCCACCAGGGCCTGCTTCCCTTCGTCCGTGAACGGCAGCTCGCCGTTCGTGCTGGCCACGATACCGTCGAACTGCGCGAGGTACGTCCGGGTGATCATCGAGAGGTCCGCGACCGACGGCGGACACGGCTTCTGCACGGAGCAGGCGACCGTCTGCTTGTAACCCTCGAGCGACGTGACCTCGAAGCCCTCGGCCCGGCCCATCTCCGGCAGCACGGCCTCGATCGCCTCGAGGTTGCTGTGGTTGTAGAACGTGTTGTGCGTGAGCAGCAGCACCCGCTTCGGGCCGGCACCGGAGACCGCGGCAGGAGCCCGGCCCACGGTAATGGCGCCGACGAGAACAATACCGAGGCACGCGACCCTCGCAACGGCTGGCCTGATCCGGGCAGGTGGGACCACATCACGCTCCGCGTTCCGGCAGGGTCTTTCTCACGCGGCCGCCGGAACCCGGGCGTCGCGTGAGCGCCCGCGGTCCCTCGCGGGACCACGGGCGCCTGGTGAGCGTAGCCTAGAAATCGAAGCGCGCGTTGAACTTGTAGAGCCGCGCCGCCAGCACGTTGGCCGGCCGCAGCCAGGCCGCACCGAACGTCGTGTTCATCGCGATCACGTCGTTCGAGTTCAGCACGTTGTAGATGTCGAACCCGACGCGCAGCCGCGCCGTCGTGCTCAGGTTCATGGTCTTGCTGAACCGCAGATCCATCTGGCTCGCACGCCGCTCGCGCTGGTCGGCCGGGGCCAGCAGCGCGACCGTCAGTGTCCCGGTGCATGTGGCGGCGTTGCGACACGCGCCCAGGTTACGTCCGAGCGACGGCGCGATCGCCGAGTTGGGCACCACGAGGTTTGCCGTCTGGTTGGTGCCCGGGATGTTCTGGTAGATTCCGGCCACCTGGATGCCCCACATCAGCGGGTAGCTCGCGTTGAGCTTGAGCTGATCCTGACGGTTGCTGAAGTTGCAGAACGTGTCGAGCACGGAGCCGCCGAGGCCGGCGGACTGCACGCTCGGATTGTCGATGACGCTGCAGTTGTCGACGCGCGTCCGGCCCGTGCTCACGCCCGCGTTGAAAAGCCCGCCGTCTCCGAACCGGGCCCGGAATCCGATGTCGACGCCGTCGAAGTGCTCGGACCGACCCTCGTCGACGCGCACCTGATTGTTGATCTGACCGAACTTCGAGGGGCTGATGTCGTAGAGCCCGCACATCTGCGTGCCGCTGATGCTGCCGAGGCGCGTGTCCGTCGGCGCCGTGATGCAGAACTGGTCGAAGTCGTCGGGTGTCAGGGCCAGGTTGTCCGTCACGGTGATGTTGCCGTACCAGGTCCGGAAGTATCCGACCGTCAGCCCCATCCCCCTGCCGAGTTCCTGCTGCACCGCCACGGACGACTGCCAGTTGAACGGCCGCACACCGAAGCCCTCAAGCAGGTCCGGGGAGTAGCTGGTGTTGAAGACCGGCGTACCGAACGTGCTCGCCGACTGCGGGCCGCACTCGCCGTTGGCCGCGTTGTTGGTGAGCGTGCAGTCCGGTACAAAGTCGCCGTCCGCGTCGCTCCACGTCCGCGTCGCCGTGATGGCCATGCGCGACGACGGATTCAGGTTGTTGGAGATGCCCGTCGCTTCAGCGATCACGTAGCGGCCCAGAGACGCCTTGATGGCCGTCTTGCCGTTGCCGAACACGTCGTAGGCCGCGCCCACGCGCGGGGCAATATCGTTCCAGTTCGGGACGTTGTCGACCTTGTCGAAGCTCAACTCGCCGAGAAAGACGCCCGCCGGACGGGTGGTCGCGGGGTTGAACGACCGCAGGCGGTCGTACCGGACGCCGAGGTTCAGCGTGAGGCGGCTCAGCGTCCACTGGTCCTGCGCGAAGAGACCCGCGAGCAGGCCGACGTGCGTGAAGAACTGGACCGGGGTCGCCATGACCGTCACGGAGACGGGCACCCCGTTTCGCAGGGTGTGCTGAACGGGCGGGTCGTTGCCGTCGGCGGCCGAGGGATTCTTGCCGGTCATCGTCTGCCATCCCACCTTGATCGCATGGGAGCCCGTCACGTAGCTGACCGCGCCGGCGGTGTTGTACTGGTCGCTGCGACCGAGATTGCCGATGCCGCCCGTACTCGGCTGGATGAAGCTGTTGTTGTAGAGCAGCCCGGTCGTCTGCTCGACGTAACTGGTGTAGGTCCGATCGGTCTCCGGCTGACGAAGGTTGTTGACGCCACCGTGGCGCGACGCGAATCCCGCCTCGAAGAGCAGACGGTTCGTCCGCGTGTACTTCCACGTCACCTGGTTCAGGATGCCGGGGCCGATCTGGAAATCGACGGTCGTCTCAGGAGCGCGCGTCGCGCTGAGGCCGTTGTTGCAGCCGCAGGAGCGCTGGACCGTGAAGATCCCCGTGACCTTCTGATTGGCGGTGGCCTGCCAGGCGACGCGCGACGTGGAATCCTTGACCCACGCTTCGGCGAACCCGGGTCGAGACGTGTCGGCCTGATAGAAACGCGTGCCCTGCAGCTCGGGCCTGTTGTAGTAGATGCCCGCCAGCTCCTCCTGGTTGCCCCAGGCCCGGAACGACGTGTTGAACCAGATCTTGTCCTTCCGGATCGGACCGCCGACGGAGCCGCCGTACGAATAGACGAACTTCGTGTGGTTCGAGGATGTCAGCCCCCGCGTCCGCAGCCGGTCGTTCAGGTTGTTGCTCTGGAGATCCCGCCCGGTGTAGTCGCCGTCCACCAGGCCCCGGAAGGTGTTGCCGCCCTCGCGCAGGATGATGTTGGCCGACACGCCGCCGGTTTCGGTCTCCGCCGACTGCCCGCCCGTTTCGAGCACGGTCTCCTCGATGGCGAGCTGGTTCATGTGAAAGCGCCGGCTGGTACCGTCGCCGGAGAGCGTCTGCGCCTTCATGCCTTCGATGTTGAACACGCCGTCAGCACGGCTGCCGTGGATGGCCGGGGCGGATGTGCCCTCGCCGTTGTTGCCGCCGACGTCCCGCTGGCCATTGGGGCCGCTGAAGCCGCCGCCGCCGGTTGCACCGAGCGTGAGGGCCACCATGCCCATGAAATTCCGCGACGTTGGCACGTTGGCCATGACCTGCGCCGTGATCACGTTCTGGCTGCGAACGTTCTGCACGTCGACGATCGGCGTGGCCCCGGAGACCGTGATCGTCTCCTCCATCGAGCCGACCGCCATCGCCGGGCTGACGTTGGCCGTGAAGCCGGCGCTCAGCTCGAGGCCGTCACGCTTGAACGTGCTGAAACCGGTGAGCGTGAAGGTCACCGAGTAGACGCCGGGGCGCAGGTCCGTGATCTTGTAGTTCCCCTGGTCGTCGGTCACGACCGACCGGACCTTCTCGATCAGGGCCGGACTGGCCGCTTCAACGGTCACACCGGGAAGCACCGCGCCCGTGGTGTCCTTGACACTGCCGGCGATGGCGCCGCTGGTCGTCGTCTGCGCGGACACAGAGCCAGCAGCAATTGCGAGAGCGCCGCAGAACATGGCGGCAACACGAACCAGACTCTTCATCGAAATCCCCCCCCCCGATACACACGTTGACACAAGGCGCGGCATGATAAGTGAAGTCCTTGACTTGAAGCAAGGAATGCCTGACAGGAACCTCCGGTGAAGTCCCTCCGGCAGATGACGGTCGGCGGACGCGGTCAGCGCAGACCGAAGGCCAGAATCGCGTTTCCGCTGGCGAGGGCGACGAACTGCCGTCCCCTGACCCGATACGTCATCGGGCTCGTGTTCAGGCGCGGCTTACCGGCATACCGGAACACCTGCTTCCCGGTCCGCGCGTCGAGGGCGAAGAGATCACCGACCGCCTGGAAGACAAGGTCGCCGGCCGTGACCATGCTGCCTGAGCTGGTCGTTCCCGGAAGCTCCGTGTACCAGACCTGCTCCCCTGATCCCGGGTCGTAGGCCGCGATCCCCATGCTGTCCGTGTAGCCCGTCGGACCGCGCGGGCCATCGACATCCGGATGGCGGATGTTGTCGGGGCCGGGGTTGTCGGCCATCGTGTTGCCGACGAGCTTCGGCTTCAACGAATGCGCGGCGTTCTTGCCGCTCGCGTATACGAGGCCCGTCCGGGGGCTGAACGACGGCGAGCCCCAGTTGGCCCCGCCCACGTTGGCCGGCGCCGTGATCACGTACTCGTTCATCAGGTAGGGATGAAACAGCGGACGCACCCGCTTCGCCAGCTCCGGGTCCTCGACGATGGGATAGATGGTGCAGAACGGCTGTTGCGGAACGCCGCGCGCGGTGTACGGAATCGGCTGTGTCGGCCACGGCTGCTCGCCAGGCACGTCCGTCGTGGTCGGCACGGCGGATTCGACGATCGGGTTCAGCGGCGCGCCGGTCGCGCGCTCCAGGATGTAGCCGTAGCAGGTCTTCCCGAACGTGGCGAGCGCCTTCACCCGCCGCCCGCGCACGGTCGTCTCGAACAGCACGGGCCCGGACACGCTGTCGTAGTCCCAGATGTCGTGATGGATCATCTGGAAGTGCCACGCGAGCCTTCCGGTGTCGAGCCGGATCGCGACGATCGAGTTCGTGAACAGGTTGATGCCCTTCCGGACGGTGCCGTCGTACGCCGGAACGGGATTGGACACGTTCACGAAGAGCAGGCCCAGCTCGACATCAACCGATGGCTGCGTCCAGATGCCGCCGCCGACCATCGGGCCGCCGCCCCACGTATCCTTCGCCAGCTCCCAGCCGTCGTCCTGCGGTCCCTGCGGAATCGTGTTGAAGACCCACTTCACCGCACCCGTCGTGCCGTCCATCGCCACGACCAGGCCACCGCGAATCATCATCTCCGCGCTCGCGAGCCCGAGAATGACCGTCCCGTTCACGTAGGTCGGCGCCGAGACGATCGAATAACCGATCGACACCGGGTCCAGGTCCGGCTTGTACTTGCCCGGATACTTGAACTCGAGCGCCTTGTTCGCGACGCTCAGCACACCGTTGTCGCCGAACGTCTCGACGGCCTTGCCGGTCTTCGCGTCGACGGCGTACATATACCGCTGCCCGACGGCGTAGATCCGGCCGTCCCCGAAGGCGGGGCCCCGGCGGCCTCCGCCGAAGGCGATCGGCGCCTCGTAGGTCCACAGGCCCTTGCCGGTGGCGGCGTCGACGGCGAACAGCTTCGAGCCGGCGTTGGCGTACATCACGCCGTCGATCACGACCGGCGTGGCCGC
>JBFWUK010000071.1:0-5442 GCA_050247355.1 Vicinamibacterales bacterium
CGCTCGGCCAGACGCTGAACGTCGACCAGGGCCTCCAGCTGGCCACCCTCGAGGAGACCGTGACGGTCACGGGCGAGGCGCCGATCGTCGACGTGAGCTCGACGAAGGTGGGCTCGGAGTTCAACGCCGAGAAGCTGGCGGCGATCCCGTCGGCGACGGACCTGTGGGCGACGCTGGGCCAGGCGCCGGGCGTGCGCATGCGCGGCTTCGACGTCGGCGGCAGCCACAAGAGCCAGCAGTCGGGCTACGAGAGCTTCGGCATCCGTGGCCAGAACCGCGTGGTGACCGAGGGCGTGGACACGACCGAGGGCACGGGCGGCGCGGGCATCTACCAGGACTTCTTCGCGCACGAGGAAGTCTCGGTGAGCGCGGCCGGCGGCGACGTGACGATGATGTCGCCGGGCTCGGCGGTCTTCTCGACGATCAAGGGCGGCGGCAACACCTTCAAGTCGTTCAAC
The DNA here is from genome assembly GCA_050247355.1 of Vicinamibacterales bacterium. GTDB lineage: Bacteria > Acidobacteriota > Vicinamibacteria > Vicinamibacterales > UBA2999 > 12-FULL-67-14b. The sequence continues at coordinate 459 of JBFWUK010000071.1, forward strand.
AACCTGACGTGGGAGGACGGCAGCTTCGTCGGTGACAACATCGACGCCGAGACGGCCGAGCGCGGCTTCACCGGGCAGCCGAACCTGCTGTTCTACGAGGCCCACACGGACCTCGGCGGGCCGATCAAGCGCGACAAGGTGTGGTTCTACGTCGCGTACAACCACTTCAAGATCGACAAGGCGATCTCGGGCGTCTCGCGCGAGTTCACCGACCTGGGCGTCTTCGACAATTTCACGACGAAGGGCACCTGGAAGGCGTCGTCGAAGGACACGGTCATCGGCTACTACCAGTGGGCGCGCAAGCAGAAGCCGCTCCGCGGCCTCTCGAGCACCACGCCGGCGACGTCCATCCTCGCGCAGGACAGCAAGTCGTGGATGTACAACGCCCAGTGGCAGCGCGTGTGGACGAACCGCTTCTTCACCGACATGAAGGTGGGCGTGTTCGGGTTCGGCTGGCCGGGGTCGCCCGCGGTCGACTGGCACACGGATCCGCCGCGGCAGGACACGGGCACGGGCGTGGTGGCCGGCGCGGGCTGGACGCCGTTCACGTTCGACCGCAACAAGCCGCAGGTCAACCTGACGGCGAGCTACTTCCTGCCGGAGAAGGCGGGGTCGCACGACTTCAAGTTCGGCCTCGAGTGGCAGGACGACCAGTCGAAGTTCGGGGACAACAGCGCGTCGGGTCCGCTCCGCTACCTCGACCTGAACGGCGCGGTCGACCGGATCTACCTGACGGACCTCGGCGACAACGGCACGTTCGGCACCGACTGGACGGGCGCCGACGACCGCAACAAGCGCCTCGCGTTGTTCTTCCAGGACCGCTGGGCGCTCAACAGCAAGGTGTCGCTGACGCTCGGCGTCCGCATGGACCGCCAGCAGCCCTACTACGTCAACTCGGTCCGCAAGCCGCTGTTGACCGAGATCTTCTCGGCGCAGACGGTGCCGGGCAAGACCCTCCTCACCTCGACCAAGGTCGTCCCGCGCGTCGGCGTCAGCATCTCGCCGACCGACGACGGGCGGACGGTCATCAAGGCCTTCTACGGCCGCTACTACTTCAACTTCGCCGACCGGATGAGCAACCTCAACCCGGGCGGCACGAACACCCGCACCTACCGGTTCCTGGACCAGAACGGGAACATGCTCTATGACGGCCCGTCCGAGCTCGGGACGCTCCTCGCCTCGAGCGGCGGCAGCAGCACCCAGCTCGACCCGGACCTGAGGACGCCGTACGCGGACGAGATGGACCTCTCCTTCGAGCGGCAGTTCTGGGGCGAGTCGTCTGTGCGCGTGGCGTACGTGCGCAAGCAGCAGCGCGACGAGTTCGCGACGCTGAACACGGTCCGCGTGGGCAACTTCACGGTGCCGCGCACCGTGACGGTGAACCTGCAGGACTACGTCAACGGCGTGACGGGTCAGACGACCCTGAACGTGTTCGACATCCCGGACAGCCTCAAGGGTCAGGTCTCGAACATCGTCACCAACATCCCCGACACGGTCGGCGGTGGCGACTACAACTTCGACACGATCAGCGTCGGGTTCAACAAGCGGTTCCCGAACGGGCTGTTCTTCCAGAGCAGCTTCGACTACCAGTGGCGCGACGAGCTGCGCCGTGGCGACTCGGCGAGCACGAGCCCGCTGACCGCCGACCCGATCGCCACCGGCTACAACGCCAACGGCGAGTCCTACCCGACGGTCTCGAACCGCCAGAAGAGCACCAACTGGTCGGCGCGCTTCCTCGGCCGGTACGTGTTCCCGTACGAGGTCGGCTTCGGGACGAACGTCCGCATGCAGAGCGGCTGGCCGTACGCCCGCCGCATCAGCTACTCGCTGCCGAACGCCGGCACCGCGACGGTCTTCCAGGAGAACATCGACAACAACCGCTCCGACACCGTTGCCATCGTCGACCTTCGCCTCGACAAGTCGTTCACGATGGGCGGCCGGTACAAGTTCTCGGTGCTGGCCGACCTGTTCAACGCGCTGAACAGCAATCAGGTCACCAACTTCAACCTGAGCAACGGGTCGCGCTTCAACCAGATCATCGCGACGCTCGACCCGCGCACCTTCCAGCTCGCGTTCCGCTTCGAGTTCTAGCGGGCGGACACGGCTGATCGACCGGCAAGACGGGCCGGGTTCCTCGGGGAACCCGGCCCGTTTCCCATGTACGCGCCGGTCGCGGGCGGCAGGGGCTGACAGGAATACTGCAATGGCTGAGCTTGTGTTGTCGTCCCGCAGCCGCTAAGCTCCGTCCACTTCAATACGCCAGCCCCGTCTCATGGCCGAGCTGGTTCGTCTCCGGGCACGACCCGTCTCTTCTCCCGCGCGCACGCCATCCCTCTCTCGCGCGCGTGTCTTCTCTCTCGCGACCCTCTTCGCCCGGCGCACATTCATACAGCTCGTCGTCGGCGTCATCCGTCCGTTCTCGAAGTTCGGCGCTCGTGGCGCACTCTCACGGCACGTTTGCCGTGACTGTCGTTGTCTTCAGCAGGAAGGTGAACGTAAATGACCAGGTTCCGCATTGTGGTCCTGTCGATGCTCGTGGGCATCGCCATGGCCGTTCCCGCCGGCGCACAGGATCAGGGCCGCCTGACCGGTACCGTCACCGACGCCCAGCAGGCCACGCTCCCGGGCGTGACCGTGACCGCGGTGTCGCCCGCACTCATCGGCACCCAGACGGCGATTACCGAGACGGACGGCTCGTATCGCTTTCCGTCCCTCCCCCCGGGTCGCTACACGCTCACCTTCGAGCTGAGCGGCTTCCAGACGCTCAAGCGCGAGAACATCGTCCTGGGCCTCGGCCAGACGCTCAACGTCGACATGGCCATGCCCCTGGCGACGCTCGAGGAGACCGTGACGGTGACGGGCGAGGCGCCGATCGTCGACGTGAGCTCGACGAAGGTGGGCTCGGAGTTCAATGCGGAGAAGCTGGCGGCGATCCCGTCGGCGACGGACCTGTGGGCGACGCTCGGCCAGGCGCCGGGCGTGCGCATGCGCGGCTTCGACGTGGGCGGCTCGCACAAGAGCCAGCAGACCGGCTACGAGAGCTTCGGCGTCCGCGGCCAGAACCGCGTCGTGACCGACGGCGTCGACACGACCGAGGGCACGGGCGGCGCGGGCATCTACCAGGACTTCTTCGCGCACGAGGAAGTCTCGGTGAGCGCGGCCGGCGGCGACGTGACGATGATGACGCCGGGTGCGGCGGTCTTCTCGACCATCAAGAGCGGCGGCAACGCGTTCAAGTCGTTCAACAACCTGACGTGGGAAGACGGCAGCTTCGTCGGCGACAACCTCGACGCCGAGACGGCCGAGCGTGGGTTCACCGGGCAGCCGAACCTGCTGTTCTACGAGGCCCACACGGACCTGGGCGGGCCGATCAAGCGCGACAAGCTGTGGTTCTACGTCGCGTACAACCACTTCAAGATCGACAAGGCGATCTCGGGCGTCTCGCGCGAGTTCACCGATCTCGGCATCTTCGACAACTTCACGACCAAGGGCACCTGGAAGGCGTCGTCGAAGGACACGGTCATCGGCTACTACCAGTGGGCGCGCAAGCAGAAGCCGCTCCGCGGCCTCTCGAGCACCACGCCGGCGACGTCCATCCTCGCGCAGGACAGCAAGTCGTGGATGTACAACGCCCAGTGGCAGCGCGTGTGGACGAACCGCTTCTTCACCGACATGAAGGTGGGCGTGTTCGGGTTCGGCTGGCCGGGGTCGCCCGCGGTCGACTGGCACACGGATCCGCCGCGGCAGGACACGGGCACGGGCGTGGTGGCCGGCGCGGGCTGGACGCCGTTCACGTTCGACCGCAACAAGCCGCAGGTCAACCTGACGGCGAGCTACTTCCTGCCGGAGAAGGCGGGGTCGCACGACTTCAAGTTCGGCCTCGAGTGGCAGGACGACCAGTCGAAGTTCGGGGACAACAGCGCGTCGGGTCCGCTCCGCTACCTCGACCTGAACGGCGCGGTCGACCGGATCTACCTGACGGACCTCGGCGACAACGGCACGTTCGGCACCGACTGGACGGGCGCCGACGACCGGAACAAGCGCTTCGCGCTGTTCTTCCAGGACCGCTGGGCGCTGAACAGCAAGGTCTCGCTGACGCTCGGCGTCCGCATGGACCGCCAGCAGCCCTACTACGTGGACTCGGTCCGCAAGCCGCTGCTGACCGACATCTTCCCGGCGCAGACGGTGCCGGGCGCCACGCTCCTGACCTCGACCAAGGTCGTCCCGCGCATCGGCGTCAGCTACTCGCCGACCGCCGACGGGCGCTCGGTCATCAAGGCCTTCTACGGCCGCTACTACTTCAACTTCGCCGACCGGATGAGCAACCTCAACCCCGGCGGGACGAACACGAAGACCTACAAGTTCCTCGACCAGAACGGGAACATGCTCTATGACGGCGTGTCGGAGCTCGGCACGCTGACCGCCTCGACAGGCGGGAGCAGCACGACGGTCGACCCGAACCTGAAGACGCCGTACGCGGACGAGATGGACCTCTCGTTCGAGCGGCAGTTCTGGGGCGAGTCGTCCGTGCGCGTGGCGTACATCCGCAAGCAGCAGCGCGACGAGTTCGCGACGCTGAACACGGTCCGCGTCGGCAACTTCACGGTGCCGCGCGCCGTGACGGTGAACCTGCAGGACTACGTCAACGGCGTGACGGGCCAGACGACCCTGAACGTCTTCGACATCCCGGACAACCTCAAGGGCCAGGTCACCAACGTCGTCACGAACATCCCCGACACGGTCGGCGGTGGCGACTACAACTTCGACACGATCAGCGTCGGGTTCAACAAGCGGTTCCCGAACGGGCTGTTCTTCCAGAGCAGCTTCGACTACCAGTGGCGCGACGAGCTGCGCCGTGGCGACTCGGCGAGCACGAGCCCGCTGACCGCCGACCCGATCGCCACTGGCTACAACGCCAACGGCGAGTCCTACCCGACGATCTCGAACCGCCAGGACTCGACCAACTGGTCGGCGCGCTTCCTCG
>JBFWUK010000072.1:0-4579 GCA_050247355.1 Vicinamibacterales bacterium
GCCAGCGCGAACTGCGCGTCGGCAAGCCCGGCAGCCGGGTTGGTTACGCGAAGCTCGCGCAGAAGATTCTTGGCCTGGTGCTTGAGTTGGTCGAGATTGGGGCGGACGGGAAGACGACGTTCGGACACAGATGACAGAGTAAACCCGGAGCCGCAGATGACGCACAACATCAGAGCCGCAGATGACACAGATTACGCAGATCACCAGGAGGACGGCGAGCCAGTGTCGGCCGGCGGCTTACTGCCGCTTCGTCCGCGCCGCTTCCTTGTCCATGTAGTCCTTCATCTCCTGCAGCGCGCCTTCCCAGCCGTGGCCCATGATCTCGAAGTAGCGATGCCAGCGCGGGCCGTCGCCTTCGCCGCTTTGCCTGACGCTGAGCATGGTCGAGCGGCCGTTGCCGTGGGGGCGGCAGTGCACTTCCAGCGCCATCGGGCCGATCGGGTCGCCGTCGGGAGGCTGCCAGTAGGCCTCGGCGATGAAGAAGGCGCCGCTCGGGCGGTAGTCGATGATCGTGCCGTGAAACGCGCCGCCGAGCCGGCCGAGCACCTCGTCCTTGAACGGGGTCGACTCCCACTCGATGGCGTACATGCCCAGTGGCCGCGGTACCGTGACCGCGCGCACGACCTGCCACCACCCCGCCAGGTCCTTGCTGTCGAAAAACGCCGCCAGCACCCGCGCCGGCGGGGCCTGGATCAGCAGGGAGCGCTTGACGTCGAGGACCGGGACCTTTGGCGCCATGTCAGGAATAGGCCAGGAACTGCTGGCGCAGTCTCTCGAACGGCTGACTCTCGACCGCCCACGTCGGCGCCAGCTCTTCGGCGCGCACGCCGGCATCGATAGCGGTGCGTAGTGCCGGCGATCCCGACAGGATGTCGATTGGCTCCTTGTCGTGCTCGTACTCGTACGGCGCCGGCCGCCAGCGGAAGGCCGACGGATCTGCCGCGCGGATCTCGTCGATCAAGGCGACGCCGGTCAACACCGGCTTGAACACCGCCCGATCCAGCACATGGATCTGGCAGCCACCGCAGGTCGTCCGGGCGTGCTTCTGGAACGTCGGCTCGAACACCGCGGCGCGGAAATGCGCCCCGGGCAGGCGGCGCGCGTTCATCGCCGCCGCGAACTTCTCGGCTTCCACCCACGGCGCGCCCACCAGTTCGAACGGCCTGGTCGTGCCGCGGCCCTCCGACGCCATGGTGCCCTCGAACAGCACCGTGCCCGGGTAGACGATGCAGCTGTCGAGAGTGGGGATGTTGGGCGAGGGCATCACGAACGGGTGGCCGGTGTCATCGCCGTACATCCGCCGCGACCAGCCCGCCATATCGATCACTTCGAGCGGCGCCTTGATCGCGAAATGTTCGTTGAACAATCGCGCCAGCTCACCGATGGTCATGCCGTGCCGCATGGGAATGGGGAACTGGCCGACGAACGAGTCGTAGCCCTCCACCAGCATCGGCCCCTCGACGTCGACGCCGCCGATCGGGTTGGGCCGGTCGCAGACGATGACGTCGATGCCGTGGCTGGCGCAGGCGCGCAGGCAGTTCGCCATCGTGTAGATGTAGGTGTAGATGCGGGCGCCGATGTCCTGGAGGTCGATCACCAATACATCGATGTGCCGCAGCATCTCCGCCGTGGGTGTTCGGGTTTCGCTGTAGAGCGAGAATACCGGCACGCGGCGCGCCGAGTCGCTGCCGTGCGGCGTCTCGATCATGTTGTCCTGCACGTCGGAGCGGAAGCCGTGCTGGGGACCGAAAATGGCGCCGACCGTGACCCCCGGCGCCGCCAACAACGCGTCGACCACATGGGTGAACCCGGCGTCGACCGACGCGGGGTTCGAGACAATGCCCACCCGGCGGCCCTTCAGTCGGCCGGACGAGAGCAGGCGGGTGGAGCCGAGAATAACGGACACGGCAGAGATTATCTAACAGGAGGCGAGGACCGGAGGGGGGAACGTTGCTTGAGTGGGCTTCGTGCCTTCGTGGCCATTTCCGGACGCGACAACAATCTGCGGATCGCCGCCGGCTCCGCTCTGAGCTAATGTTCGGTCATGGCGCCGCTCTGCTATTCGCTGATCGACGACAGCCCGGTGGGGCCGTTGCTGCTTGCCGGCAACCGCGACGGCCTGCATCTGCTGTCCTTTGGTGTTGGCTCGCGCCCGCGCGCGATCGCCCCGGAATGGACGCCCGACACCAGTGGCGTGCTGGATGGGGTGCGAGCGGAACTGGACAAGTACTTCGCGGGCCGCTTGCGGTCCTTCACCACCCCGGTGGTGTTCGACGGCACCGCTTTCCAGAACCAGGTCTGGCGGGAGCTTTGCCGCATTCCTTACGGCGAGACCATCAGCTATCTGGAACTGGCCAATCGCATCAAGAATCCGAAGGCGGTGCGTGCCGTCGGCCTGGCCAACGGCGCCAACCCGGTTGCGATCATCGTGCCCTGCCACCGCGTAATCGGCTCGAACGGGTCGCTGACCGGGTTTGGCGGAGGATTGCCCACGAAACGCGCCCTGCTGGAGCTCGAAAGCGGCCAGCGGACGTTGCTCTAAAGGGGTTTAGGGGCTTAGGGGTTTAGGGGCTTGGGGCTTAGGGCCTGGGACCTGGGTAACACCGCCGTCACGGTCTTCCGATAGACTGCGCGCCTATGCGAAGAGTCTCGCGCCGCGACTTCCTGGCCACCAGCAGTGCTGCCCTTGGCACATTGCCGCTGATTCGCGCGACGAGCGGATTTGCCCAGACCGCCGATGCCGCGTTTCGCCACGGTGTGGCCAGCGGCGACCCGCTCGCCGATCGCGTGATCTTGTGGACGCGCGTCACGCCGCCGGCGGGAGTCGAGGCCCCGGTCGTGTCGTGGCAGGTCGCCCGGGATTCGCGGTTCAGCCAGATCGTGGCGCGCGGCGAGACGCCGACCGGCGCAGCCCGCGACTTCACGGTCAAGGTCGACGCCACCGGACTCGCGCCCGGCACGACGTACTACTACCGATTCGAAACGCGGGGCGCGCGCTCCGCCGTCGGCCGCACCCGGACTCTGCCTCGAGAGGGCGTGAGCCGCTTGCGGCTGGGCGTGGTGTCGTGCTCGAACCTGCCGCAAGGGTACTTCAACGCTTACGCCTGCCTGGCGAAGCGCGCCGACCTCGATGCCGTGCTGCATCTTGGCGACTACATTTACGAGTACGCCAACGAGCAGTACGGTGACGGTACCAAGTTCGGCCGCATTCCCACGCCGAACAAGGAAATGGTCGCCCTCCAGGACTATCGTCAGCGGCACGCCCAGTACAAGGCCGATCCCGACTCCCAGGAGATCCATCGCCAACACCCGTTCATCGTGACCTGGGACGACCACGAGTTCACGAACAACGCCTGGCGCGGCGGCGCGCAGAATCACCAGCCCGACCTGGGCGAGGGCGGCTGGGCACCGCGGCGGGCCGCCGCGGAGCAGGCCTATTTCGAATGGATGCCGATTCGGGAGGATGGGCAGACCCGGCAATCGCGCATCTACCGCGCGTTCCGTTTCGGCAACCTGGCCACGCTGTTAATGCTCGACACGCGGCTGGTCGGCCGCGACCAGCAGGTGGCACGCGACGACAGGGCCACCATCGAGTCGGCCGGCCGTCAATTGCTGAGCGCCGAGCAGGAAGGCTGGCTCGCCGAGCAGGTGGTCACGTCGGTGCGCAGCAAGGCATCCTGGAACCTGCTGGGGCAGCAGGTGATGTTCGCGCCGCAGGCGGCGGCCGGCATGCCGGCGGGCAACCCAGATTCGTGGGACGGCTACCGCGCCTCGCGCACGCGCGTGTTCGACATGATCGAGCGGGCCAAGGCCGGCAACTTCGCCGTCCTGACCGGCGACGTCCACAGTTCCTGGGCCTACGACCTGCCGCGCGACCCGTTCGGCGCCTACGATGCCAGGACGGGCAGGGGGTCGCTCGGCGTCGAGTTCGCGGGCACATCGGTCAGTTCACCAAGCACCATCGGCGCCGGTCCCGACGGCGAGAAGCAGTTAGCCGATTTCCGCACCGCGCGTCCCCATCTGCACTACGTGGACGGCCGCTATCGCGGCTACTTCGTGCTGGACCTGACCCGCGAGCGGCTGCAGGCCGACTTTTACCGGCTGGCCACCATCCTTGACCGCTCAACCGAGGAGAAGTTCGAACGAGGTTTTGTGACCGCCTCGGGCGCCAACCACCTCGTGCCGGCCGCGACCGCGGCGCCCACCGCCGCGGCTCCAGATCCGGCCCCCTAGCGCGCGGCAGACAAGAAGCGCCCTCCCGACCCACCTTCGCGCTTGCGCGCTACGGCGGGCAGGCACGGAGTGCCCTCCCGACAAGGAGTGCCCTCCCGACAAGGAGTGCCCTCCCGACAAGGAGTGCCCTCCCGACAAGGAGTGCCCTCCCGACAAGGAGTGCCCTCCCGACAAGGAGTGCCCTCCCGACAAGGAGTGCCTTCCCGACAAGGAGTGCCTTCCCGACAAGGAGTGCCTTCCCGACAAGGAGTGCCTTCCCGACAAGGAGTGCCCTATATAATCCGTGGATATGCTGCCTCGGACGGATACGTCGGACCCGAATTACTACCATAAGGTCGTCGATTGC
>JBFWUK010000073.1:0-4229 GCA_050247355.1 Vicinamibacterales bacterium
TCCGGTTCGACCCCATGTCGCTGAAGGCCAGGTAGCCGCCGTCGGGCACCCAGGTCGCGCCTTCGGTCGCGCCGAAGAAGTCCTGCCGGATGACCTCGATGGTGGCGCCGGCCGGCAGGATGGCGTCCGCCTCCGGATCGAGGCGTTCGATGGGGGAGACGGCGCCCGCCTGCGCGCGGGCGCGGACGAGCGTGGCGGCACCACCGACCATCAGAGAGAGAACGCAGGCAAGCAGGACAAGGCGCTTCATCAGATGGCTTCCCTTCCGTGAAAAACGCTGTAGTCTCGCACAGTCGGACAGCCGATAACACCGGCAATGGAGGACGGCACCATGGGTTGGCTCGCGCGGGGGATCGTCTTGGTATTCGCGGTCGTGGGTGTGGTGTCCTCGGTCGAGCGACTGGTCGGACAGGCAGGCAATCCCATGCACCCCCTGGCGACACACCACCTCGGCATCATCGTGCGCGACGTGGACGAGGCGGCGAGGACGTGGTCGCGGGTGTTCGGTGTGACGGTGCCGCCACCGAAGGCCTCCGGCTATACGGAATGGACGGGTGCGCACGCCCCGGGGCGGTGGCGGGTCAAGCTGACGTCCTTCCAGCTCGGGCAGATGACGATCGAGCTGGTCGAACCGCTCGACGCCGCGGGCCCGCACCGGGCGCATCTGGAGCGCTTCGGCCAGGGCCTGCACCACGTCGGATTCGTCGTGCCCGATCGCCCGGCGGGCTTCGCCCACCTCACGCGACACGGCGGCACGCAGACCTCACCGACCTACGTGGACATGAAGGACCTGCTCGGAACGACGGTCGAGCTCGTCCCCACCGCGATGGCGCAGGCGCGCTGACCGGACAGGCGGCGCTACAATCGCCACGCCATGGAGAACTGTCTCTTCTGCAGGATTGTCGCGGGCACGATCCCCGCGACGATCGTCCACGCGGACGACGCGCTCATCGCCTTCGCCGACCTCAACCCGCAGGCGCCGCTGCACGTGCTGGTGGTCCCGCGGCGGCACATCGCGACGCTGAACGACCTCGCGGAAGGCGACGACGCGCTCATCGGGTCGATGCAGCGAACCGCCGCCACGATCGCGAAGGCGCACGGCTACGGCGAGCGCGGGTTCCGGACGGTGATGAACTGCAACGCGGACGCCGGGCAGACGGTCTTCCACATCCACCTGCACCTGCTCGCCGGACGCGGCCTCACCTGGCCACCCGGCTAGTGCGCCGACCGCGGCGGGTGCGCCGCTCATACAGCGTGCATCGAGATCGCCACGGCGCCCCACTGGATGCGGCGCGGCGCGCGACTGACGTGTACGAGCCAGGCGCAGTTCTCGTGCGCGCACGGAGCGTGAGCACCGCGTTTCCTGTGGAGCGCCGTGGCTATCTCGTCACCGCGGTACCGGAGCTGCCCGTCGCAGGCCGCGGGCGCGGGCCAGCAGTACGGTCAGCGGGGCCGCGGCGAAGCTCAGCAGCGCGCCCATCTTGGCCTGGTCGAGAAAGGGTCCCGGCGGAAACGCCGCCGTGGTGAAGAACAGCGCGACGGTGAATCCGATCGACGCGGCCACGCCGACGACCAGCGCATCCGGCCACGTCAACCCCTTCGGGATGCGAGCGCCGGACCACACCGCCATGCCGGCGAAGCTGACGATCCCGAGCGGCTTGCCGATCAGCAGGGCGGCCAGCACGAAGTACGTGCCGGGCCCGACCGCGGACAACACGACGCCGGCATTGGCCAGGCCGAACGCCAGCAGGATGAACTGGACCGGCGTGAGCCACCAGTGCTCGAACCGGCTGAGCGTGTCGCTCCCGTATTCCTTGGCCGGATCGAAGAGACCGCGGTCGCGGTCGGCGTGCGGCATGAAGTGGACGACGGGCACCATGGCCAGCGCCGGATGCACGCCGCCGATGTAGAGCGCGGCCCACGACACCGCGCCCGGTCCGAGGACGTACGGCCAGAAGCTCTTCACGCCGAATCGCCGGAGGCCCTCCGCGCCGACGAGCGCCAGGCCCATCAGCAGCGCGAGTGGTAGCAGTTGCAGCGGACCGGACGGATAGACGACGGCGAGCAGCAGCAGGCCGATCGCATCGTCGGCGATGGCGAGCAGCAGCAGGAACGGCACCGCCGGGTGCCCGGCAGGAAACACCGCGCGCGCCACCATCGCGGAGAACGCGATGTCTGTCGCGCACGGGACGGCCCAACCGCGCGACAGGCCCGCGACACCCGACACGCCGACGAGCCCGAGGAAGATCGCCGCCGGCACGACCATGCCGCCGACCGCGGCCGCCAGCGGCAGTACCGCCTCTCGAGGCGAGGACAGCGCGCCGCCTGGCAGCAGGGCCTCGCGCACCTCCTTCGCGGCCAGCGCGAAGAAGAAGACCATGCCGACGTCGTTCACCCAGAAGTGCAGGTGATGCGCGACGGACTCGTAGGAGTCGTGGTCGAGATTGGCCCAGACGAGGGCGGCGACCGTACCGACGACGAGCAGCAGCGAGCGGTCGCGAACAAACGACCACACGCCCGCACCTGTGTGGTGAGCGGACAATGAGGTTCTCCCGGGTGCCTGGCACCCGGGGATGGCGGCCCGACCATCCCGTCGCCTGCAGCGGGTAGTCGCCGCACCCTGTTGTGTTGCGGTCAGTATACCCGCCACACGACAGGGGCGGCCCCCGCGCGGCCTGACCGGCGCCCTGCTATCCGAAACCAGTGGCCGGGCCGCCGGTCAGGCCGCCCCTCCGCACGCCACGCGTCAGCGCCGTCCGCGACGATCGTTGCGACGATCGTTCCCGCGACCCCGGCCGCGATCGTGGCTGCGGTCATCGCTCCAGCGGTCCCAACGGCGGTCACCGCGCGCCTTGCCAGGGCGACTCCAGAAGCCGGCGTAGTACTGGCCGCCGACGTACCGCGGGCTCACCCAGTAGGCGCCGGCCCACGGAGCCCGCGCCCAGTAGCCGTCGCGCCACCGGTAGTGCCTGCCCCTCGGGTACCAGTACCCCTCAACCCACACGTAGCCGGGCCCCGGTGCGGGCGCGCGCATGACGATCACGTTCGGCGGCGGAGGCGGCGCGCCGATCTGGATGCCCACGGACACCTGCGCTTCGGCACGGGGCGCCACGCTTAACAGCAACAGACCAAGTACGAAGATTGTTTTCTTCATCTGTGTGTCCGTCCTTTCTGCAATACGGGACTGAGCAAGGACCGCGCCATCCCGGCACGCGGCGAGCTTCCGCCAGAAAACGTGGGTTTCTCCAGGCGCATCCGGCCGATGTGTCACTTCGTCAGGACTCGCCCGACGACACCGTGCGCCGCGCCTGTACCCGAGCGGCCACGATTACAACTCTCGCGTCATGCCTGGCCGGGACTGGCGGGGTTGACTCAGGCGGCACGCAGCCGCCCGAGTCGTGATGCGATCAACGCGCGTCGACGCTGACCACAACGATCACGGGCGTGAGCACGAGCTGACCGAGCACCGATCCGGTCAACGATTGCCGGCCGTCGAAGTCGACGAGCATCGTGGTCTCGCCATTCGCCTGGACGTCGAAGTTCCGGTTGATCTTCATTTCGCCGGACGCGACGTGGGCAGCCTCGTTCCGCCCGGCGGGCGGGTCGATCGAGGGCTGGCAGGCAGCGCCGCTCGACGGGTTGTCGAAGTACACCGTGGCGCTCTGCACTTCGAAGCGGATCATCGTGTACTGTCCCGCCTCGAGCGTCGCCGTGCCGATCAGGTCCTGCGCGTTCTCCAGCTTCTTGAGATCGCAGGTCCGCGTGCTGCTGCTTCCCGCGAAGGTCAGGCGCGTCGGAGGGCCGCCCGCGCGATGCACTTCGACTGACGAGAAGGTGACGAGCACCGCCTTCGCGTCGTCGTACGGTGCGTCCTTCATCATCATCCGGAAGTTGCCGCTCGTACCCGATGGCGATGTGGGTGAACCTCCGCACCCGACCGCCGACAATGCTGTAAGGGCGCAGATGACAACAGTGTGATTGATGCTCATGCGTGACCTCCTTGGCACGCGCTGACGGAGCAAGGACTGCGCCACGTCGCGAGCGGACGCGTTCCACCGTCGCCTACGCGACAGTGGCGCACAGGTGGCGACGTGGCGGGCGTGGGCGGCGGGCTCCCCCGCCCTGTAGAAACTGCACGGCATCTCCCCGGGACCTCGCCCGGCGGTGCCATCCACGGCGTCACCGATTCTGGTAACGTGGGCGCGATTCCGGCTCGGATCGCACAGCCG
>JBFWUK010000074.1:0-4218 GCA_050247355.1 Vicinamibacterales bacterium
CCGGTCTGGTCCCATGGCTGCAGGATGGGCCGCAGCCGCGGCGTGCCGGGCTCGCTGGCCACGATGGCCTTGTAGATGCGGTCCGCCGCGTCGTGCGCGAACTGCACGAGGAGCAGCATCTGCGGGAACGCGTGGTCCTTGCAGGTAAGGCACTCGGCCATCCACCGCTTCGCGATGGCCAGCACCTGAGGGAACAGCCAGCTCTGCACGTCAGCGTCAAAGTGGTGCCCCGCCGGCCGGTCGGTCCGATTCTCGCCGTCCGCGCGGAAGTACTTCTCCAGGGTGAGCTTGGCGAGCAGAAACGCCACTTCCGACGGGCGGTGCTGCTTCAACTCCTCCAGCGTGTGGATGCTCTTCTCCCCCACGATGGGCGCGTTGACTACCTTCACCGGAACCTGCTGCGTCGACAGGGCCAGTTGATGCTCCGGCCCGAAGGTAGCGGCCAAGCGTTGTGCACCCAGTTCGTAGCGGTAGCCGGTGAGCCTCGGGAACGAGATCTCGAGATGGGCGCGGTTGTCGAGCGCCCGCACGCGCGTGGCCGACACGGGTGCGGTGGGTGACGCGGACGTGCCGGCGGTCGAGATGAACGAGAACGGGACGCCGTACACCTCGGCGTACTCGGGCTCGAAGTGCCCCTCGGCGTTGACGGCGTAGCTCATACGACGCAGGCCCCGGCCCACGACCTGCTCACACAGGAGCTGCGTACCGAACGCGCGAACGCCCAGGATGTGCGTCACGGTGTTGGCGTCCCACCCCTCGGTGAGCATCGAGACGGATACGACGCACCGGACGTGTTCGCCGAGCTTGCCGGCCTTGCCCACGGTATTCATCACTTCGCGGAGCAGGTCCTCGTCGGTCAGTTCGTCCGTGCTCCGGCCAGGGAAGCGCGCGCGATACTCGGCCTTGAACTCCTCAATCTCGGTGGTGGCGATCTTCTTGAACTCCGGGCTCAGGCCTTCGCCGGACTCCAGTTGCCGGGAGTCCACCAGGATCGTCACGGGCCGAGACGTCCACCGCCCGTTCTCTTCGTTGGAGAGGAGCTTCAGTGCGCCCGGGACGATGACGGACTGGTCATCGGACAGAGGCTTCTCCCAGCCGGCCACGTGGTCGAACACCATCTTGGACACCGCGGTGCTGCTGCACACCACCACGAACACGGGCGGAGTCAGCCCTCGGGCCCGGGCCTCCGTGTTGGCCTCCCACGCGGCGAACGCCTTCGTGTAGTTGCTGTAGAGGCTCTTGAGGGCAGCCTCCAGCTCCAAGGGGAGATTCGGCGCAACCGCACCTGGTGCGTCCTTCGCCTGCTTCTTCGGCAGGCCCTCACGAATCCGCTGCCACAGTTCCCGGTACGTGGGCAGCGCACCGTCGCCGGCGTTGTCGGACACCGGCACGCGGGGTACCTTCACGATGCCGGACTCGATGGCGTCAATCAGCGAGAAATCCGAGACCACCCACGGAAAGAGCGTGCCCTCGCTGTAACCGGAGCCGCGCAGGAAGAAGGGCGTGGCCGACAGGTCGTACACCGCCCTGATCCCGATCTTGGCGCGCACGGCGTCCAGCCCCGAGATCCAGACCCGCGCCTCCTTCTCCCGCTCCTTCGCCTCGGCGCGCTCCTCGGCGGTCAGCACCTCGGCTTCGGCGGCGGCCTTGCCCCGATAGCAGTGGTGGGCCTCGTCGTTGATCACGACGATCTGCTTCGCGGTGCCAAGGTCCCGGCATACCCGACGCACCATCTGGTCCGGCGCCTCCGTGAATGAGCTGACCGCACCCTTGCTGAGGATCGCCTTGGTCAGCTTCGACGCATCACCTCGCTCGTGCAGCAGGAACGCGTGGTAGTTCGTAATGAGGATGCGCGCGGCGCCGAGCTTCTCCAGCAGGTGCGCGGGCAGGATGTCGCGCTGGCGGTAGTAGTTATCCGGGTCGCTCGGCAGCAGTACGCGAAGCCGATCGCGAATCGTGATGCCCGGTGTCACGATCAGAAAGGCATCGCTGAAACGCGCGTCCTGGCGCCGCTCGAGCTTGTTCAGGGCCTGCCAGGCAATCAGCATGGCCATCACGACCGTCTTGCCAGAGCCGGTGGCCATCTTCAGGGCAATGCGGGGGAGACCGCCGTTGTACTGCGCGTTCTCCTCGCGCAACTCGTTCTCGATCCAGGCGTCGCCGTACTTCTTCGCCACCTCGGCGATGTAGATGGCGGTTTCCACGGCCTCGATCTGGCAGAAGAACAGCTTCTTCTCGCGGGCCGGGTCGGTCCAGTACTCCAGCAAGCGCGCCGTGGTGGCCGTCACGCCGACGTAGCCGCCCTGGCGCCACTGCCCCACGCGCTGGCGGACGCGGTTGACGCGCTTGTTCTCCTCGAGGCGGTCCTGAGTCCACTCCGTTTCGAGGCGAAGCTGCTTCCCCTGCCGCCGGGGCTGGGCAATCGGCATGAAGTACGAACTCACCCGCCGACTCATCTCGACCTCGGGGGTAATGCCAAGGTCGTCGAACCTGAAGTGCCGCGTCGGCTCGCTGAACGGACCGTTGAGGATCGGATTCTCGATGACGGGCGGGGTACCGGGCTGGGGCATGCGGGTGACGGAGGGAATGCTACCGCGAACCCTGCGCTGACTCGGACCTGAGGAACCCGAGCATCCGCCAGCGGTGCGCCACCTGACCGGCGTTCAGGGGTGCCGGCGCTGGCAGCGGCAGGCGGGGCCTGGCCAGCCAGCCGCGGGCGCCTGCGGTGAGCAGCTGCGCCCGGCGGCGGTCCCGCTCGGAGCGGAAGCACTCGAAGCAGAGCGTGTGATCGCGGTCAGCCCGAACCCCGCCCCGGAAGCGGAACCGGGCACGGCGCTCCAGGCAGCTCGCGCACAACCGGCGGACATCACGACGTTCCCGTGCAGCCGACTGAGACATCCCAACCTCCGCGGTCAGGATGCCGCGGGGCCGTGACAGGGCTGGTCATACGCCGCGCTTTCGCCCTGTCCTGGCTGGCGAGCGCCTGCGCACGACCGGTGCGGGCGTCGCCGGCGCTTTCGACGCGCGTCTAGCCACGGGCCCTCTCCGCGGGGAATCGGGGCGTGACCGCGAGCACGCCCTCTGTCTCGGCCGCATCGTAGGCAGGCAAATGGCTACTGGTGACGGCATTGAGCGGTGCACCCGTCCGGAGGTCGAAGCGGGCTCCGTGCCACGGGCATGTCAGTTCACGCTCACCAATCTCGCCAAGCGCCATCGGTCCGCCAGCATGCGGGCAGCGGTTGGACACGACGACCCAGCAGCCGGGCCGCCGCACAACCAGCAGCTCGCCAACGCTCGTGCCGACGACGCGCGGCATCCCCGGCGCAAATGACGCCGCAGGGCCGGCCGGTAGGGGCCACGTCCCAGGCGGCGGACCTGCCGGAGCGCCAGCGGGCGACGTTCCGGAAGCCAACAGCGCACCCGGCACACCGGGCCAGCCATCGCGGCAGACCTCGACACGAAGGTCTTCCTCCCAGACGCGCTCCACGATGTCGAGCACGAAGGGCCGGGCCAGGCTGGCCAGCCATCGCCAGTCGGGGAGAAACGGGATGTCGTAGGCCTCCGCCACGACGGTGCCGGCATCGCGGGCTTCGAGGTGCGTCCGGACCCGCACGCCCTTGTAGCGCCCCGCGACGAACCGGAAGGTCATCGTGCCAGGCTCGGTCCACGTGTGCTCGACGGTGCTGCGAGCCCTGCCGCCGGAACATCCCGCCGGCCATGTCTGCTCGTAGACGATCCGGCCGACTGACGACTCGACCACCCGGTACTCGCCGAGCGTGTGCGGGTGGACGTGCGCGATGTGTTCGTAGTCGTAGTACTGGGACAGGACCGTAGCGTACGGATAGGGGATCACCTTCTCGTAGGCGACGGTCAGCATCGTCGTCAGGAGTGCACGCCCGGGGCCTCGTGGCCGGTGCGCTCGACGTACTCGATGTAGGAACCCGGATAGAGGTGCGGCTCGGCGTCCGTGCCGCTCTCTCCGCCCAGTTCCAGCACGCGGTTGCTCAGTTCGCGCAGGAAGGCACGGTCGTGCGACACGAACAGCATGGTGCCCTCGAAGTCCTTCAGGGCCTTCACGAGCATCTCCTTGGTGGCCAGGTCCAAGTGGTTGGTCGGCTCGTCGAGCACCAGGAAGTTCGGCGGCTCGAGCAGCATGCGCGCCATCACGAGCCGCGTCTTCTCGCCGCCCGAGAGCACCTTGATCTTCTTCTTCGTGTC
>JBFWUK010000075.1:0-4017 GCA_050247355.1 Vicinamibacterales bacterium
ATCCGGCGCTCCAAGCGCCGCTTGATCCGGGCGTAAAGGCCGCGATTCTCCGGATACTGAATCGGGAGCGTTCGTGATCCTGATCGACACGGCGCCGCTGGTCGCGCTCTGCGACCGCGGGAACGGCCGGCACAGCGCCGCCGCACGCGAGCTTGGCGCGATGTCGGGTGAGACGTTCGGCACCTGCGAGGCGGTGCTCGCGGAAACACACTTCCACCTTGGCCGACCGGCGCAGCGACAGCGGCTCCGCGTCGTGATGAAGGACCTGCGCCTGGCGGTGCTTCCGGATCGTGCCATATACGAATGGTATATGGCATACTGACCGCGGAGGGTTCCACCGCTATGCCACGCACCGCGAAGGTCTTCATGACGAACCGCAGTCAGGCTGTCCGGTTGCCCAAGGAGTTCCAGTTCTCAACCGACGAGGTCCTGATCCGCAAGGAGGGCGATGACGTAATCCTGTCGCCCCGGCCTCGCGACTGGAGCACGTACCTGGAGTCGGCGCCCGTGGCGTCGGACACATTCATGAGCGGCGTTGAGGACCTGCCGGTTCAGGAGCGCGAACGCTGATGCCACGCTTCATGTTGGACACAGACACGTGCTCCTATGTCATGAAGCGATCCCATCCAGTCCTCCTCAAGGGCCTGCAGTCGGTACCAGTCGACGACGTCTGCATGTCGGTGGTCACGAAGGCCGAACTCCTCTACGGCATTGAAGTCTCCCCTCGTCGCGCACAGGATGCCGCCGCCCTGGCTGCGTTCCTGGCCTATGTCGACGCACGCGATCTGACGGCCGACGCAGCCCTGCACTACGCGGAGATTCGGGCCGACCTGAAGAAGCGCGGCGCCATGATCGGCGCCAACGATCTCTTCATTGCGGCACACGCGCGAGCCGAAGGCCTGACGCTTGTGGCGAACAACACGGCGGAGTTCGGGCGCGTCAGCGGTCTGAAGATCGAAAACTGGACGCTGAATCTGCCGACCGGATGAAAGCGCGCCATCCCACGCTTGAGCTTTCTGCAGTCGCGTCACTCGGGCTAGGATCCGCGCCACTATGGCAAAGCTCACCTGGACGCTGCAGATCCTCGTCGCCGTTGCGTTCCTGGCGGTCGGGACGATGAAACTCACACAGGCGCGGGCCGACATCGTGGCCATGGGTGCCACCTACGCGCAGGACTTCTCGGATACACAGATCAAGCTGATCGGCGCCGCCGAGGTAGCCGGCGCGGCGGGGCTCATCGTCCCGGCCGCCACGGGCATCCTGCCGGTGCTCACGCCGATCGCCGGCGCGTGCCTCGCGGTGCTGATGGCCGGTGCGGTGAACGTGCACGTGAGCCGCGGCGAAGACTTCGTCCCGCCGCTCGCACTGGGCCTGCTGGCCGTAGCGGTGGCCCTGCTGAGATTCAGAAGGCGCTGAGCGCCGGCCCCGCGGCCACGCAGCAAACTACGGCTCGATCGGCCACGGCTTCTCCCACGGACGCAGCGGTCGCTGGGCGGCGAGCAGTGGCAACTCCTGCTTCTGCAGTTCCAGCAGGATGCGGACCTTCTCTTTGAGGGGCAGGTTTGCCTGCTCCCGGTGCCACCGGGCCTTGGCCTCGAAGCGAGCAGCGGCGTCAGGCGCGAGCGGGTCAGTCATCTACTTGGGGTGATGGTCCATTCGCACTGGCCAGTCAGACAGCGCGCACCTATCTCAGGCTCGCTGGTGGCCGAAGATGTTCGCCTGATGAAACGCTAGGAATGCCCGCTGCTCGCGATTGAAATCCCCCACATTCACGCCGGCGTCGATACCCCACTTCTCGAGTAAGTCTTGTCGAAGGCCTGGCACGACGAGAAGTCGATTGTCGTCGGAGAACGAAACGTATCCCTGGTCGAACAGGTGATCAATGTGCGGGGATAGAAGCAGGCCGTTCGCACCGCTCAGTCGCTCGGTGTCAGATGCTTCACGCCAAGGCTTTATGTGACTCGCCCTCAGATGCCTTGGATCGTTGACGCGAGTAACTCGACACTCACGCTCAACAAGAAGCACGTTGGACCGAAATACGCCTTGGCCGCGTCTCGCTCTGACAAGTTGGTCCCTGAACGTCGCACCCGCAGGAACGACGGCCGCATCATCCAGTTCGTCATCGACATCGGGATTCTGAGGGACGTCCGCAACGGCTGAATAGGCCTCGAAATACTTGTCGCCGATGAGCCTGATGAGCTCGTCTGCCATCCGAGCAGGCACCTCGGCCAGGTAGACGTTCTGAAGCCCATCTCCGGTGGGCCGCAGTGGCGCGTACTTCCTTGGAAGAAGCGGCGCGATGGTCGAAATGTGGTCCTTGGGTTTGAGCGGAATCTCCAAGGCACAGAAATCAACGGGGACGTACCAGCCTTCTCGTGACCAGTTTGAGCCAGCCGTTCCAAAATCAGGTTTGGGACCCGTCGTAGCGAAGCCAGTTACGACACCAACGGCCTTCAAGAACGTGTCGCAGAAGGAGAACACTACATCGCCCGGGGCGACTTCCTGCATGGTGTCGTAGAACGGGTTCTTGGCTCCGTCAGCACGAGTCTTCGGAGACCACAAGAACCGGCCCTGGACTTCGACCTTGTATGTCTGGTTCTGGTTGACCCACCAGTAGCGCATGGCGTCGAGTCTCGAAGGCCGTGCTGTCGCTGGCCGTTTCCTAGGGCTCGATTTCGTCCGGCTTCAGCAACGTGATCGTTCCGTTGCGAGAAATCACGACAGGCTGGCCAGCCTGTTTGTGGCGCAGGAGGGCTTCCCGGACGCCCCTGGTCATAGCGTCATCCACGGACTTGCTGTCCTCGCGGATGATGCGGGTGATGTCTTTGCGGGCCGAAGTCTTCATACTCTGCTCTGTTGGGTGAACGAGTCCAAGGCTTTCTGATCGTAGACCCTGACTACACCAGAAGCTAGAGCTTCGGCGACCCGGACGGGCTCCGCGCCTGAACTGTTGTAGATGGTCCAGGTCGTCACCAGTGGGCGGTACAAGTCAAAGAAGTTGCGAACGCCCGCCGAATAGCGCCGGCGCACGACATCCTCCAAGACAGAGTGACCGCCTGTGGCCACCCGCTCAGCGACCCGCGCGACGGCCAGATCTGGAGACGACAGCCAAAGAAATAACAGGTGAGTCTCGTATCCAGACGTCCGGAGACGCCGCAGCCAGGGCGCGAACGAGCGGCTCGCCAGGGTCGTCTCGAACGCGAAATCGACTCGCTGTTCAGCGAGCTCGCGCAGGCGGGTGAGCATGACCCGTCCGGCGGCGATTGCTGCCCGATCTGGATCGAACGCGGACAGGCCGCGAGCGATGACGTCCGCGTTTACGAACTCGCCAACGCCGAACGTATCCCGAAGCAGGGCGGGCGCCACGGTGGACTTCCCCGCGCCATTCGGGCCGGCCAAGACTACGACGCTGGGCCGCGGCTCACTCATCTCTGGCTGACCCGCTTGAGCTTACGAGAGGAGCGCGCGGGGCCGCCCACTCCTCTCGCCCGCCTTCCTACTTCTTCGCGACGAGCTGACGCACCACGTAGGGCAGGATGCCGCCGTGCGAATAGGCCACGAGTTCTTCCGGCGTGTCGATCCGGATCGTCACCGTGAACGTCTTCACCGTACCGTCCGCGGCCGTCGCCTTCACCGTCAGGTTGCCGCGGGGCGTCAGGCCCGTCGCCACGCCGGCCAGGTCGTAGGTCTCCGTGCCGGTCAGGCCCAGCGACGCGGCGTTCTCCCCCGCCTTGAACTGCAGCGGCAGCACGCCCATGTTGACCAGGTTGCTGCGGTGGATGCGCTCGAAGCTCTCGACGATGACGGCCTTCACGCCGAGGAGGAACGTGCCCTTGGCCGCCCAGTCGCGGGACGACCCTGAGCCGTACTCCTTGCCCGCGATCACGATGAGCGGCGTGCCCGCGTCGCGGTACTTCACCGACGCGTCATAGATCGACATCACGCCGCCGTCCGGCAGCAGCGTCGTCCATCCGCCCTCGGTGCCGGGCGCCACGAGATTGCGCAGCCGCGTGTTCG
>JBFWUK010000076.1:0-3983 GCA_050247355.1 Vicinamibacterales bacterium
TTGAGGCACGCCCCCGCCGACATCAAGGCCCGCATCTACACGGCGGCGACGCTCGGCTGCGACCAGCCGGACTACCTGGCGCTGCCGTCGCGCGGCGTCGGCATTCCGTTCTACCGTGAAATGAAGATGTACTGGCCGCATTGGCGGCAATACCTCGCTCGGGTCCGCGGCGACGGTGTCGACGTCATCCACCTGACCACGCCCGGCCCGATGGGCCTGGTGGCGCTGTGGGTGGCGTCACAGGCGGGGCTGCCGCTGATCGGCAGCTTCCATACGGACCTGTCCGCCTACACGCGGCTGCTCAGTGGATCGGACCGCCTCGGGGCACTGATGCAGGAGTACATGCGGTGGATGTACGGACGCTGCCGCCAGGTGCTGGTGCCGTCTGAATCGACCCGCGACCTGATGGTTGCGGCCCGGTGCCGGCCCGAGCGGATCCGGATCTGGAGTCGCGGTGTCGACACGCGGTTGTTCACGCCCGAGCGGCGGTCGCCGCAACTGCGCGAGCAATGGCGGGTGTCGGGGGAGCGGCCGGCATTGTTGTATGTGGGGCGCCTGTCGAAGGAAAAGGGACTCGGGCTGTTGCCGTCGATGACGGCGGCGCTGCAGTCGCGCGGGTTCGGTCACCGCCTCGTCATTGCCGGTGACGGCCCGATGCGCCGGCAACTGGCCGACGAGTGCCCGGATGCCGTGATCACCGGGCCGCTCGGTCGGGAAGAGGTGGCCGAGGTGTTCGCCTCCTCGGACCTGTTCGTGTTCCCCAGCGAAACCGACACCGCCGGCAACGTCGTGCTCGAGGCGCAGGCATCGGGCCTGCCGGTGGTCGTCTCGGGCGCCGGTGGTCCGCAGGAGCAGATGATGCCGGCCGTGACCGGTGCGGTGTGCCGCAGCCGCGACGCGGGTGCCTGGGCCGACGCGATTGCCGGGCAGTGCGCGCCGCCGGCGCGCGACGCGGCGTCGCGGGCGGCGCGTGAGTACGCGCTGTCGCGCCGGTGGGACCTTGCCCTGGCGCCGTTGTTCGACGCGTATCGAGAGTTCGCCGAAGGGAGCGCGACCCGTGCCGCGTGATTGCGAAGTGCCGGCCGGCCTGAGCGTTGGCGGGGTGCTCCGTCTCGTCGTGCGCCACCCCTGGCGTTACCTCGGCCGCCGCTGGAACTACAAGTCGGCCGCCATGAGCTCGCTCTTTCGCGGCCTGCTGTTCTTTGCCGTCAATCTGGGGGCGGGGCTGGGCGCCGCCCTTGGCGCAATGGCCGCCGAGTTCGGCTTTCGCTTCGTGATGGCCGGGTTCTACGGCGCCCTGACACAAGCGTTCCGGCGGGCCGAGCCGGAGCGGACCGCGACCATCGCTGCCATGGTGGTGCTGCCGCTGGTCGGGCACAGTCTGGAGTTGGCCCTGCACTGGGCGCGAGGCACGCCGCGGCTGGCGGAGAGCATTCTCGCGTCGGTGGCGCTGACCGCGCTCTCGACGGCCTTCAACCTGTTCGCCATGCGCCGGGGCGCCCTGATCATTGGCGACGGCAGCAAGTCCCTGTTCCACGACCTCGCCCTCATGCCCTCACTATTGACCGCGTTCATCCTCTCGTGGCGATCAAGACCCTCCATCTGACCAACGCCTACCACGCCACCTCGGGCGGCATTCGCACGTTCTATCGTGCCTTGCTCGCGCGCGCCAACGAGGAGCAGCGGCCCATTCGCCTGGTCGTCCCGGGCGCCGAAGACGGCGTCGAGGACGTCGGCCGGTGTGCCCGGATCTACACGATCAAGGCGAGGTTCTCGCCGGTGTTCGACTCGCGGTACCGGCTGCTGTTGCCGCCGTCGTACCTGGCCGAGAAAGGCCGGCTGCGGCAGATTCTCGAGATGGAGCAGCCCGACCTCGTCGAGATCTGCGACAAGTACTCGCTGTTCTACCTGGCGGCGTTGTTACGGCGGGATCGTTTGCCGAACATCAAGCGGCCGACGCTGGTCGGGTTGAGTTGCGAGCGGATGGACGACAACGTGTCGGCCTACGTCTCGGGCGGCCGCGCCGGCCGGGCTTTCTCGCGGGCTTACATCCGGCACCTCTACGGTCCGCCGTTCGATGCCCACATTGCCAACTCGGAATACACGGCCGGCGAACTGCGGCGCAGCCTGTGGGATCGTCCGCCGGCCTTCATCCAGGTGGCACCCATGGGCGTCGACTTTGCCGCATTCGGACCGGTGCATCGCGACCGGCAGTTGAGGCGCCGGCTGCTGGCCGAGGCCGGCGGCACCGCCGACAGCGTCTTGCTGTTCTACGCCGGACGCCTGTCGCCCGAGAAGAATCCCGGCTTGCTGATCGACACGATTGAGCACTTGCAGCGCCCGACACCAGCGGACGGCCGCGACTATCGGCTGGTGGTGGCCGGCGACGGTCCGCTGGCCGAGTCGCTGCAGCGAGAGGCCTCGGGTCGCGCCCGCCACCGCGTGCTCTGGCTTGGCGCCATTCGCGATCGCGCCGAACTGGCGCGGCACTACGCGAGCGCTGACGTCTTCGTGCACCCCAATCCTCGCGAGCCGTTCGGCATCGGTCCCCTCGAGGCCATGGCATCGAGGCTGCCAGTGGTACTGCCGTCGGCGGGCGGCGTCCTGAGTTACGCCAACCCCACCAATGCCTGGCTCGCAGAACCCGTGGGGGCGTCGTTCGCGCACGCCGTGCGCTCGGTGATCGCCAGACCGAGCGACGCCCGGCTGGCGGCGGCGACGGAAACGGCGAGGCAACTGGATTGGAGCCGCGTGGCGTCGCAGTTCTTCCGGGTCTACGACGACCTGCACCGGCGACGGCTGCACGCATCGCCGGCCAGCCCTCCGGCTTCAGCGGTGGCGTCGCTACGGCTGGTCCCGGCCTCTGAATTTGCGCTAACGACAACCGTAAGCCACGGAATCGTTACGGGCTTAGGGCATTCTGCCTCTCAGGAAAGGCAGGTGACCGAGTGAAGCTCGATACCCACGTTCACACATTCCACTCCGGCCGCGCCAGCGTGTTCCCCTTCAACCACTTCATGCGCGAGTGTTACAACACGCCCGACAGCGTGTATGACACCGCCCGGCGCCGCGGGATGGACCTGGTCACCGTGACCGACCACGACCAGATCAGCGGCGCCCTCGAGATTGCTCACCGGCCGGATGTGTTGGTGGGCTGCGAGGTGACGGCAGAGTTCACGGATGTGGACCTGTGCGTTCACCTCAACGTTCTTGATATCACCCCGGACCAGCACGACGAGATTCAGCGCCTGCGCCACGACGTCCGCCAGTTGATGCCGTACCTCGGCCAGCAGGGGATCTACACTTCGCTGAACCACGTGGCGTCTGGGATCAACGGCCCGTTGACCGCCGGTCACCTGGCCGCGATTCTGCCCTGGGTCGATGGCCTCGAAGTGATCAACGGCACGCGCCTGCCGTCGCAGAATCGCACCGCCATGTGCCTGGCGCAAGCCACCGGCAAGCACGTGCTGGGTGGCGGCGACTCGCACACCGGCCGCGGCATTGGCCTGACCTGGACCGAAGTGCCCGGCGCCTCGTCGCGCGAGGAGTTCATGGCGGGCCTCCGGGCCGGCCGTTCGATTGCCGCCGGCGACCACGGCGGGCACCGGACGATGCTGTCGGACATGTGGCGGTTTGCCGGCAACTTCGTCACCGAGGCCGTGACCACCACCATCAAGCACCCGACCGACTGGCGCGGCTATGCCGGCACCTTCGGCGGCATTCTCGGCTTGCCGATCATGCCGCTGGTCATGACCGGCGCCTTCGTGCACTTCATTCACGAGCAGCGCTTCAATCGCGACCTGCTGTATGACCTGCTCGCGTCGCCCGCCGAGGCGTCGCGGGTCGCGGGCGTGCTGGCGGCGTAGAAGGGGCGACGTCGCTCCGCGACGTCGTGGGGCCGCGCCTTTCAGGCGCGGTGGGGCTCGGCGCTTCGCGCCTTCGTAGGGCTCGCGCCTTCGGCGCTCGTGGGGACGGCCCACGAG
>JBFWUK010000077.1:0-3982 GCA_050247355.1 Vicinamibacterales bacterium
AGCGCGAGGACTTCCAGATCTTCGAAGACGGCAAGCCGCAGGAGATCAAGCAGTTCCAGGTCGTGGATCTCGAAACCGTCGCCGCGGATGTCGTGGACCCGCCCGGCGTGTTCAGCAATCGCGCCGAACCGGGCGCCGTGTTCGCGATGGTGCTCGACGACATGAACGTGGATGCCCGGCACACCGCCCGCATGCAGCAGTGGGCGCGACGCTTCATCAACGAAGAGGTGCGCCAAGGCGACTATGTCGGCGTCATGCGGTCGGGCGCCGATTCGCCGCTGCTGCTGACCACCGACCGCGACTTCGTCAGTCCGGTCATCGAGCAGGCCGCGGGCCGGCGAGACATCAACGACCTGAGCGGCGTGACCGGAGGCACCGGCGACACCTTGCCGACACAGGCCGACACTGCCTCGAGATTGCCGGACTTCAGTGCACTCAAACTGGTGGCTAGTTCGCCGGGCCAGGTCCTGAGCCTGGTGATGTTGCAACGGGTGGTCGAATACCTGGCACCCATTCCCGCACGACGGAAGGCCGTGCTTCTATTCAGCCAGGGGCTGCCCTTCGACCTCGAGGCGTTCGGGCGTGATAGCACGTCGTCCAATTTCGACACCATGCGGCGGGTGCTGGCGGCGGCCCGAGAGGGCAACGTGGCGGTCTACACCGTCGACCCGCGGGGGCTACAGGGGTCCGCGGAACCCGTGTTGGGCGAGACTCCCGCCGGGGTGACGGCCGATCCCGGGATCGATTCGCTGCGCGATATCGCGGCGGCCACCGGCGGCCGCGCCGTCGTCGGCTCGAACGAGATCGGCCAGGCCCTGGGCCGCATCTCGCGCGAGAACCGGTTTTACTACCTGGTCGGCTACGAGCCATCGGATGCGGGTTCGCCGACTCGCGCCCGGCAGATCGAGGTCAGGACGCGAGCACCGGGAACGACGCTGCTGCATCGCCGGGCCTACTCGCCGTCGGCGGCGGCCGCGGTTTCGGCCGCCGTCAGCCGCGCCCCGATCGCCTCACCGCTGCCCGACGCGGGGCTGCCGATCTCGATGGCGCCGGTGGTGTTTCCCGACCCGTCGGGTGGCGCGTCGCTCGCCGTGCCGTTCGAAGTGGGCGGTAACCTGCCCGGCAACGACCAGGTGAAATACACGCTGGTGGCGGTCGATGGCCGCGGCGTGCAGTCGGGCCGCGTGTCCGGCACGGTGCGGGTATCTGACGGCGCCGCCAGGGGCCTGGTGCGGCAGAAACTCAAGCCGGGCCGCTACCAACTGCGGCTGCAGGCCGAGATTGACGGGCGCGGCGTCGGCGTGGCACTCGCCAACGTGTCGATGCTCGCGCCCAATACCGAGGCGCCAGTCTGTGGCGGCTTCATGCTGTTGCAGAACGAAGGCGGCACGCCGCGGCCAAATGTGACGCGGTTCTTCCGTGGCAACCAGCCGGTGATGGCCGCCCTGGTGTTGTCGGCACGCTCGCTGCCCGCCGGTTCACTGGCGCTGGTGGTCCGCCGTCCGGGCGCTCCGGAAGCCGAGCTGCCGCTGGGGCAGCCGCAACCCATCATCAAGGGGCTGTGGCGGGTCGAATCCGGTTTTCCGGCGTCAACGTTCTCGGGCGGCGTCGAGCTGATCCTGCTGTCGAACGAACAACCTGTTCCGGGCTGCCGCACGGAACTGCATTTTGATTGAGCACTCGCCCATGCGCCTGACACTCGGATCGTTGATCGTTGCCGTCCTGGCCGGGCTGAGCTCGGCAGGCCATCTCGCGGCGCAAGCGCCGCCTGCGGCTGCCGGTGACTCGGCGCCGTTCTTCGCCGGCATCACCGATCCGGCGTCGCTGACAACGCTGGCCAACGGGCACCTGGCTGAAGCACGCGAAGCGCTGGCGCAATTGACCACGGCCGGCGGCACGCGCACGGCCGAACAGACCGTGCGGCTTTACGACGACATCCTGCGGCACATAGACGCCGCGGAAGGTCCTGCCTCGGTGGCCCGCCAGTTGCACCCGGATGTCGCGATGCGCCAGGCGGCGGAGGCGCTGGTGGCGGCGGCGGATGGGCTCGAGACCGAACTGGCCCTCAACCCGGCCGCCTACGGCGCACTGGCGGGGACCCAGTCCAGGGGCGTGCCCGCCGACGTGGCTCGCTACCTCACCGTGGAGCTCGACGACTATCGACGCGAGGGTGTCGACAAGGACGCCGCCGCCCGCGAGCGAATCAACGGCCTGCGCGCCGAGATCGTGCGGCTCAGGCAGGAGTTCGATCGCAACGTGCGCGAGGGCGGGCGCACGTTGACGGTGGCGAGCGCCGCGGACCTGGCCGGGTTGCCCCCCGACTTCGTTGCCGCGCGCAAGCCGCAGCCCGACGGTTCCATCAGGCTCACCACGGCGGCGTCGGACCTGCAGCCGGTGATGCTGTACGCGAAGAACGACGACCTGCGACGGCGCATGCTGATGGAGTCGCAGAACATTGCCTACCCCGCGAACCTCGACGTGCTCCGCAAGACCCTCGAGACCCGCTCCGCGCTCGCGCGCGAGCTGGGCTTCAAGGACTGGGCAACCTTCGACCTGTCCAACCGCATGGCGGCCACACCGCAGAATGCCGCCGCCTTCATCGACCGGGTGGTCGCGGCATCGGCGGCAAAGGCCAACAGCGACTACCAGTTGATCCTGGCTCGCAAGCAGCAGGATCAGCCGGGAGCGACGACGGTCGAGGCGTGGCAGCGCCGTTACTACACGGAGCTGGTGCGCCAATCGAGCTTCAACTTCGACTCGCAGGCCATGCGCCCGTACTTCGCCTACGAGCGCGTGCGCGCCGGCGTCTTCTCGGTCAGCGGCCGGCTGTTCGGCCTGGAGTTCCGCCCGGCGCCGAGCCTGCCCGTGTGGCATCCGTCGGTCGAGCCGTACGAGGTGTTCGAGAACGGCAAGCTGGTTGGCCGCATTTACCTGGACATGCATCCGCGGGCCGGCAAGGGCGGCGGCGGCGCCAGCGCGGCCACGGCGCGCGCCGGCATTCGCGACCGCCAGATCCCCGAGGTCGTCCTGATCTGCCGCTTCCCAGGCGGCCAGCCCGGCGATCCCGGCCTGATGACCTACGACCAGGTGACGACGTTCTTCCACGAGTTCGGCCACCTGGTGCACGCGCTGTCATCCGGCCGGCAGCAGCGGTGGATCGGCCTGACGCGCGTCGCCGAGCGCGACTTCATCGAGGCGCCGTCGCAAATGCTCGAGGAATGGGTGTCGGACCCGGCGACGCTGGCGACCTTTGCCAGGCACTATCAGACGAACGAGCCGATTCCGGCGGCGCTGGTCGCGCAAATGCGCCGCGCCAACGAGCTGGGCCGCGGCTACGACATCCGCCAGCAGATGGTGTTCGCGAAGTTGTCGTTGTCGCTGCACGACCGCGATCCGAAGGACGCGGACGCGATGACGATCTACAAGGACCTGATGATCAACTACCTGCCGACGGCGTATCCCGAGGGCACGCACTTCCCGGGCACGTTCACGCAGTTGTCGAACCCGCAGTACACCGCGTCGTACTACACCTACATGTGGTCGCAGGTGATCGCGAAAGACTTGCTCAGCGGTTTTGACGCGAAGGACCTGCTGGCGCCCGGACCGGCTCGCCGCTTCCGCGACACCATCCTGGCGCAAGGCGCCGCCAAGCCGGCCGCCGAACAAGTGCGCGACTTCCTGGGCCGCCCCTACAGCTTCGAGGCGTGGGCGGCGTGGCTGAACCAGGCGACGCCGGCGCCTGCGGCTCACTAGAGGGCGCCTTACTGCCCGCCTTCGCGCGAAGCGCTTCGGCGGGACAGGCTGTTCGGCGTGGGGCTCGTGGCCTTACGGCCACTCGTGGGGATCGCTCGCTCTGCTGATATGGAATGACTTTGTCAAGTTGGGCACACCCTTCCTGACGGGTGCGACCATGCGCACGACCCGACGTGAAGGACGTCCGAGGTGTTGCTACCAGACGGCGGCGGCGATGGACGAGGTGGGC
>JBFWUK010000078.1:0-3558 GCA_050247355.1 Vicinamibacterales bacterium
CCCGCTTCCGGGTGGTGCCGGTGCAGGACGTGGTTGCCTTCACCTTCGTCGACGGCGTGACCCACGTGATCACCCTGACCGAGCAACTGACCATGCAGCCGACGCTGGCCGCGCTGGCGCGCCGGCTTGACGGGGCGACCTTCTTCCAGGTTTCGCGCACCGCCATCATCAGGCTCGACGCGGTCCGCGAGGCCAAGCCGTTTTCGGATGGCACCGGCGAAATCACGCTGGCCAGCGGGACCGTGATGCTGGTGGCGAGACGCCGATGGCGGGCGCTGATCGAGAAGCTGGAAGCCTAGGGCGCGAGGTTTCGCCCGCGTGGGGCTCGCCGCTTCGCGTCTCGGAGGGCTCGCGCCTTCGGCGCTGGTAGGGAAACTGACAACAACCAAGAGGCCGGCTCCTTGACCGCCGCGGCTTGGCGCCCCCCACCAGCCCTACCCGCCCTACCAGCCCCACCCGCCTTCTCCCATATAATCCCGTCATGATTTCCCGCCGAGACCTGTTCGCACAGCTCGCCATGGCCGGCGCCGTCGCGCGCCTGGCTCCTGAATCACTTTTCGCGCAGGCGCCCGGCGCGGCGCAACGGTTCGGCAAGGAGAAGCTGCTGATCCGCTCGCAGCGGCCGCCCGACTTCGAGACGCCGGTGGCGCTGCTCGATACGTTCATCACGCCGAACGACCTCTTCTACGTGCGGTCGCACCTGCCGGTGCCGGCCCAGCTCGATGCGGCGACCTGGACCCTCAAGGTCGGCGGCGAGGTCGACTCGCCGCTGTCGCTGTCGATCGACGAGATCAAGAAGCTGCCGGCGGTCACCGTGACCGTGACCCTCGAGTGCGCCGGCAACGGCCGCGCGTTTTTCCAGCCGGCGGTGGCCGGCATCCAGTGGGAGAAGGGCGCGGTCAGCACCGCCCGCTTCACCGGCGCGCGGTTGTCGGACGTGCTGAAGCGCGCCGGGATGAAATCCACCGGCAAGAACGTCGAGCTGCACGCCGCCGACCGGCCGCTCGGCACCATGCCGGCATTCGTGCGCCAGGTGCCGATGACCAAGGCCATGCACCCCGACACCATCCTGGCCTGGGACATGAACGGCCAGCCCATTCCGGCGGTCCACGGCTTCCCGCTGCGCGCGATCATCCCCGGCTGGGAAGGCGCTTACTCGGTGAAGTGGCTGAACGCGCTGAACGTGCTGGCGGGCGATTCCACCAGTTTCTGGGTGGCCACCGCCTACCGCTATCCAAATCGGCGCATCGCGCCGGGTGCCGCGGTCGACGCCGCGGACATGCGGCCCGTCACCGGCTTGATCGTGAAGTCGCTAATCACGACGCCGGCTGCCGGCGCCTCGTTTGCGCCGGGCAAGGTCACCGTCGGCGGCTTCGCGTGGGCCGGCGAAACCGACATCGCCAAGGTGGATATCTCGATCGACAACGGCGCCACGTGGCAGCCGGCGCGGCTAACCGGCGAACAGGCCAAGTACACCTGGCGGCGCTTCGAGCACACCTTCACGGTGAGCTCGCCGCAGTCGGTGCTGATCCTGTCGAAGGCCACCGACGCAAAGGGCGCGGTGCAGCCCGCGGTGTCGCAGTGGAATCCGTCCGGATACCTCTGGAATCAGTACGATTCAGTGCGGATTGAGGTGAAGGGTGCTTAGGTGCTCGGCGGCTTGGGGGCTTGGGGGCTTAGGGGCTTGGGGGCTCGGGTGCTTGGGTGCTGTGGTGCTGGGTGCGCAGGTGCTGGGTGCCCAGACATTGCCCGCCGGTCCTGGCGCCGACGTCGTGAAGCAGCGCTGCGTCAGCTGCCATGAGAGCGACATCATCACGTCGCAGAAGCTGTCGCTCGCTGGCTGGACCAATTCGGTGAGCAAGATGGTGCGCTGGGGCGCCAGCATCACGCCGGCCGAGCGTGAGGTGCTGCAGCCCTACCTGGCGGCGCACTACGGCCCCGCGCCGGCGGCATCTCATGCAACCACCGACGCCGGAGCCGCGTCCTACAAGCGCGCATGCCTGACCTGTCACGACGCCGACATCATGGAGCAGCAGAAGCTGTCGCGAATCGGCTGGACCCGCACAGTCGAGAAGATGATGCGTTGGGGCGCCACGGTCAGCGACGCCGAGAAGGAACCGCTGGTCGATTACCTGTCGTCGCGCTACGGCCCGAGGTAGGTCACGGGTGGTGATCGGTCTCGCGGCCGTCATCGCCCTCGGCATCCTGCTCTGGCTGGTCTCCCTCGCCGTCCGCGATTCGAGCATCGTCGACATCGCGTGGGGCCCGCTGATCCTGTTGATTGGCGTCACCTACTACCTGGCCATCGCCGAGCCCGGATTACGCGCGCACCTGATGCTGACGCTGGTGGCGCTGTGGGCGGTTCGCCTGGCCGTGCACATCGGCGCCCGCAACCTCGGCCACGGCGAAGACTTCCGCTACGCCGCCTGGCGCGCGCAGCATCCCGACACGTGGTGGATCCGCAGCTACTTCAAGGTGTTCCTGCTGCAGGGCGTGATCGCGTGGATCGTGGCCATGCCCCTTTATTACGCCATCACCGGCGCGGCAAGGTCAGACCCGTCGGCACTTCTTATCACCACTACAGTGGGGTCAGACCCCTCGGTATTTCTTGCTCGGGGTCAGACCCCATTCGGGTGGTGGGACTACGCCGGCGTCGCGCTATTTCTGTTCGGCTTCCTGTTCGAAGCAATCGGTGACGAGCAGCTCCGGCACTTCAAGGCCAACCCCGCCAACACGGGCCGCGTCATGGACACGGGCCTGTGGCGCTACACGCGGCATCCCAACTACTTCGGCGAGTCGGTGCTGTGGTGGGGCCTTGGCCTGATCGGCGTGGCGGCCGGCGGATGGCTGGGCCTCGCCGGCCCGGCAATCATCACCTTCCTGCTGATCCGGGTGTCAGGCGTCGCAATGCTGGAGAAGACGCTGAAGACGACCAAGCCCGGCTACGCGGAGTACATCGCCCGCACGCCGGCGTTCTTTCCTCGGGCGCCGCGCTCACGCGCGTCGTAGGGCTCGGCGCTTCGCGCCATCGTGGGGCTCGGGACTTCCACCTCCGCGCTTCGCACTACGGCGGACAAGTCGCCCCTCGTGGGGGTCGGCGCTCCGCGCCTCCTGGGGTCATCTAGTCGACACACCTTCCACGGGATCGATGGCTCGATACCTGTCCATCAGGCCATTGAGCGGAGCCGCCACTTGCCTCACCTGTAGCTCCAGTGCATCGTAGTGCGCGGGAACGAGATACCCGAGACGCCGCGCCGCGTGTAGGCCATACCCGACTTCGGCCAGGGATGCTGACGCGATGCTCAGGAAGTGGAACTTCTCCTTCCGGAACTGCCGTGCGTATCCCTCAACAATGTTCGCAGGAACTGAGTACGCGGCTCGACGGAGCTGTGAAGAAAGCTCGTACCTTTCTTCGCGAGGGAGCACCTTCTGCGTCAGGCGATGAATCTCGATGAACAGATCATCTGCGCGCTGCCAGGCAACCAGGGTGTGGTGTTTGAGCATGCGGCGAGGTACAGCAAGGAGCGTACCCCCACGAGGGGCGAAGGCACCGAGCCC
>JBFWUK010000079.1:0-3274 GCA_050247355.1 Vicinamibacterales bacterium
ACGTGACGCCCTTGACCAGGAACCGCTGGCCGGCGACGCGGAGAAACTTACCGTCGATGCGCGGAGCGAGGTCAGTCATCTCGGAAAGAATGACGCGATGCCGGCCCGTTCCTGAACGGGGTGAGTCCGTCCAAGCACTTGAATCAGAACGGTTTAGCTGCATTGTCCAGCGCGGCACAGGCCCGGTCAAGTGCAAGGGGCCTGCCGGGCGGCGACGGGCGTGTGAGCCCGCTACTGGTAGCGGAACCAGATGGTGTGGTTCGAGACGCCGCCCATGAAGAACCGCGCCGTGGCTCCCGCCCGGGTGTCGGTGCCGGTGCGCGGATCGTCGCCGACCACCTGGGGATACCAGGTGCCGCCCTTGAGCAGGCGCGTCGGGGCTGTCCACAGTGAGGGCGTGTCGAGCCTGCGGGCAAACGATACGTAAACGCCCTCCTGCGAGAAGGCGTTGTCCGCCGTCCGGTTGAGGAGCATGACGTACTGACCAATCGCGGTATTCCAGTGAACGGCCGGTCCCCAGAAGCCGTCGTCCACGCTGTCGCGGTCGTGCCAGGGCCTGGCGGGGCGCACCAGCGGTGTGGCCGATCGGAATCGCCACGCCGGTTCACCAGATGACTCGGACGCGTCGTCCGGCCGCGCTATAGGCACCCAGGCTCCCTGGACCCACGCGTCGAGCTCGCCCTGCGGCCGGTCGCGCGCGGCCCACGGCATCCGGGCCACACCGACGCCCTGCGCGGCCGCCGCCCGGCTGTACTGGCTGAAGAACAGGTAGAGATACCGTTTGTCCTCGTCGAGGATGACGCTCAGGTCGCCCACGCCTCCGACGAAGTACCGGTTCGGCGAATCGCAGACGTCGCTGCCGGGCGGCGCCTCGATCACCAGTCCCAGGTCCTCCCAGATCAGGCCCCGCGTGGTCGACCGCGCGGCACCGACGCGCGGTCGCACCATGCCCGGCCGCCCACAGCCGGCGACGGGCCGCTCCTGGTGATAGAAGCCGTACCAGGTCCCCCCCTCGTCCTGGACGACACTCTCCATCCAGACGCCGTCGCCCGGGTGTGCCGTGAAACGGACGGGCTGGGGTCTGGTCATCCGGGTGAGGCCGGTTCCGGACGACACCGTGGGCTGGCCGGACGACGAGGTCATCACGAACATCCGGAACTGGCCCCGCACCATGTCCCGGAGGACCGGGCTGTTCGAATCCACGGTCCCCGGTAGATTCAGCAACTCTGCGCCGGTCAGCGTGGCCGTGGGCACCCCGTCGGCGGCTCGCGTCGTTTCCGGCACAACGGAGATGCCCAGCGCCAGCAGGGCGGCGCTGGCGACGGCGATGAGGACTCGGCTGGGAGCCGTCTGATGCGCCATGAGAAATCAGGCTACTTCTTCGCCGGCGCCTTTCCCGATTTCGGGCCGCCCTCGTCGAGCAGCTTCGGCAGGTCGCCGCCGGCCGACGGCGCGAGCACGCCCGCCTTCACGTAGGTGAAGAGCTTGTCCCTCGTGTCGGCGATATCCAGGTTGCGCATCGTGAGCTGGCCGATGCGGTCCTGCGGCGAGAACATGCTCTCGCCCTTTTCCATCGTCAGTCGCTCGGGCTTGTACGTCAGGTTCGGGCTCTCGGTGTTCAGCAGCGAGTAGTCGTTGCCGCGCCGCAGCTCCACGGTGACCTCACCGGTGACGGCGCGCGCGATCCAGCGCTGGGCGGATTCTCGAAGCATCATCGCCTGGGAATCGAACCAGCGGCCCTGATAGAGCAGCCGTCCGAGGCGCCGGCCGTTCTCGCGGTACTGCTCGATCGTGTCCTCGTTGTGGATGCCTGTCACGAGCCGCTCGTAGCCGATGAACAGCAGCGCCATGCCCGGCGCCTCGTAGATACCGCGGCTCTTCGCCTCGATGATGCGGTTCTCGATCTGGTCGCTCATGCCCAGGCCGTGGCGTCCACCGATGCGGTTCGCCTCGAGCATCAGCTCCACCGAGTCGCTGAACGTCATGCCGTTCAGCGCGACCGGCATCCCTTCCTCGAACCGGATCGTCACCGTTTCGGGCGCGACCGGCACCTCGGGCTTCCACGAGGCGACGCCCATGATCGGCTCGACGATCTTGATGCCGGAGTTGAGGTGTTCCAGGTCCTTCGCTTCGTGCGTCGCACCGAGGATGTTCGAGTCGGTCGAGTAGGCCTTCTCGGTGCTCATCTTGTAGCCGAAGCCGGCCGCGTTCATGTACTCGGACATCTCCTTGCGGCCGCCGAGCTCGGTGATGAACGCCTGATCCAGCCACGGCTTGTAGATGCGCAGGTTCGGATTCGCCAGCAGGCCGTAGCGGTAGAACCGCTCGATGTCGTTGCCCTTGAAGGTGCTGCCGTCGCCCCAGATGTGGACGTCGTCCTGCTTCATCGCGACGACGAGCATCGTGCCGGTGACGGCCCGGCCGATCGGCGTGGTGTTGAAGTAGGGCACGCCGGCCGTCGTGATGTGGAACGCGCCACACTGCAGCGCCGCGATCCCCTCCGCGACGAGCTGCGCCCGGCAGTCGATCAGCCGCGCCTCCTCGGCCCCGTATTCCTTCGCGCGCCGCGGGATGTCGTCGTAGTCCTTCTCGTCCGGCTGGCCGAGGTTGGCCGTGTAGGCGTACGGGATGGCGCCCTTCGCGCGCATCCAGTGCAGCGCCGCGCTGGTATCGAGGCCGCCGGAAAACGCGATGCCGACCTTCTGGCCGGCGGGCACACTCTGGAGAATCGTGGACATGAGGCTTCCGTCGAGGATATCAAGTCAGCGCTGAAACTCGATGAAGTAGTCCGACCTGCCGGTGATGAAGAACCGGGCGCGCTGCCCGGCCAGCTTGTCCGTGCCGCCCGGCTCGAGGCCGGCCACCTGGGGATACCAGTCCCCGCCGTTCAGGAACTTCCGCGGCGCGCTCCACGCCCGTGGATCGTCCAGCACGGGCGAAAAGCTGACGTAGAGGCCCTCGTTGGCGAACGCCTCGTTCTTCGCGCGGTTGAGCAGCATGACGTACTGCCGGAGGTACGTGTTCCAGTGCACGGAAGGCCCCCAGTAGGCGTCCGCGGCCGCGTTGCCGTCGTGCCACGGCTTCGACACCGGCACGAGCGGGGTGCCCGCGGGATAGGCCCACTGTTCCGGCCCATCGCCGGCCACATGCTGTGCGGGGAGCCACACGCCGTTCTGCCACATGGCCACCCGCCCCACGGGCGCATCGCGGTCTGCCCACGCGAGCCTTGCCACCGCCACGCCCTGCGCCGACCGGTCCCTGCCGTACTGACTCA
>JBFWUK010000080.1:0-3208 GCA_050247355.1 Vicinamibacterales bacterium
TTGACCTCGGGGATGAGCAGCGGGACCAGCGGATCCATGCGGAAGTTGCGGGCGTTGCTGACCACGATGTGGCCGGCCGCCGCGAACGCGCTCTCGATGTCGCCGGCCACCGATGCGTCGAGACCGGAGAACACCACCTTGGGTCCGCGGCCGGGGACGCAGGCCTCGACCATGCGCTCCGCGGATTCCGCCGGCATGGGCGTGGCCAGGCGCCACGGCGCCACCGACTTGTAGGCCTTGCCTTCGGAGCGCTCGCTGGCCGCCAGCCACGTCAACTTGAACCACGGGTGCCGCGCCAGCCGCGACACGAACTGCTGCCCGACCACGCCGGTCGCGCCGAGGACGCCTACTTCGATCTCGCTCATCACTAATCCCTAAAACAAAAAACCCGCCGGCGGGTGACCGCGGCGGGTGGCTGACGAACCTCTGAACTCCGAGCTGTTCAGAATTTTCTTACGAGCGTCCGCCCCCCGCGCCAGTATTGGCCCGCTTAGCACCGGTGTGCTTGCGCATTGAGGAGGACGTCATTCGCTCGCCAGTATACAACACTCGCTTACGGCACTGCTTGCCGGGAGGACACTTCTGGTCGGGAGGGCACTTCTTGACGGGAGGGCGCTGCCTGACGGGACCGACTCTGATTTTCAAAGTTCTTTGATCGTGGCCGTCGGCGCGCTACCATGACGCCAGTGCCTAGTGGACGTCCCGATTCGCCGCCGGTGTCATTTGGCGGACACGCCGCCGAGAACCTGTCGTTCATCCGACAGACGATGGAGCGCGGTGCGACGTTTACCGCCGTACCAGGTGTGGGCGGATGCGTGATGGGTGTCATTGCGCTGGCCGCCGCGCTGGTCGGCTCGTGGCAGCCCACCGCGGAGCGGTGGCTGCTCACCTGGCTCGCCGCCGCGGCGATTGCGGCCGCTGTCGGGTTGACCGCCATGGCGCGCAAGGCGCGGCGGGCCGGCGCGACGCTGACCGGCGCCAACGCCCGAAGGTTTGCGGCGGGGCTGGCGGCGCCGTTCGTGGCCGGTGCGGCGATCACCTATGAACTGTGGGCGGTCGGCATGTTCGCGGTCATGGCGCCGGCCTGGCTGCTGCTTTACGGCGCCGGCCTCCTCACCGGCGGCATCGTCAGCGTGCCCGCTGTCCGCTGGATCGGCGCGCTGTTCATGGCGTTCGGGGTCGGCGCCATCCTGACGCCGCCGGAGTGGGGCAACGTCTGGCTCGCCCTGGGGTTTGGCGGCCTGCAAGTCGGATTCGGCGTTTACATTGCGAGGAACCACGGTGGCTAAGAGCAGCGCGGCACGAAAACTTCGACATGATGCGGCACCGCAAAGCCGGATGGCCGCCGACAAGCCGGCGAAACACGCCGGCGGCATTGCCACCGAGCTGGATCGGCTGCTGCACGACCGCATGCGCCTGGGCATTGTCAGCGCGCTTGCGGCAACAGATGATTTGTCGTTCTCGGAACTGAAGACGGCGCTGAACGCGACCGACGGCAACCTCAGCGTGCACGCGCGCAAGCTCGAGGACGCGGGCTACCTGTCGTGCACCAAGGCCTTCGAGGGGCGCACGCCGCGCACGGGATACAAGCTGACCGCCGCGGGCCGCCGCGCTCTCGAGAAGTACCTCGACCACATGGACGCGATCATCCGCGCCACGAGAAAAGCCTAAGCACGCCTCGCCATCAGTCGCAGCCGCCCTCGGCCGGCAATTTGCAGAGGCCCCAGGGTGCCACGGTGGAGGGCTGAGCATGACGAGCGATCAGCTTCGGCGAACCAGCGGACTGGCATTGCTGGCGGGGGCCGGCACGTTCATCTGTCACATCGTTCTGCGATCGGTGATCCGCTTCCGGCATCACGATGATCGGGTTTGCCGGCTCAGCCACTAGCCTGTGGGTCCGACATTCCGCATCTACTATCAGCGCCACGAAAGTGGCACACGACTCGCAATCCTGCACGACGACGCGCTGCGATCTCATGATTTGGCTGGGAATGCGTGGCAATCGCCTGACGAATTTCGCCATGACACTACAATTTTGTCGTGCCGCGGGCGGTGCGCGGCGAAGTCGCGGTGCTGGCCGACCCGTGGCGGTGACCGACGCACGACCCGGCAAGCAGAGCCGTTCACAGGTGCCTATGTCGCAACGATTCATGGTGTTTCTCACGGCCTTGTCGCTCTCTTGCACGGTCCTGGCGTGCAACTCCTCAACGCCGGTCTCTCCGACACCCGTGGCGTCGACGCCGATGCCGAGTCCCTCACCGACACCAGCACCAGCACCCACACCATCACCGGCGCCGCCACCGACGGGCGCGCGCTTGCACGATACGATGCTCGGGCCGGGCAGCAGCACCGTCAACGGCACGGTGGCGAACGGCGGCGAGCATTACCAGGCGCCGTGGGACGACTTCACGCAGGCCACCAGCGGCATGATCCGAGCGGTGGAGTGGCAAGGCTACTACTGCAACCGCGCGTTTACCGGCAGTGCGATTCCGGATCCGTCGGCCTCGT
Source organism: Vicinamibacterales bacterium (assembly GCA_050247355.1). Lineage (GTDB taxonomy): Bacteria > Acidobacteriota > Vicinamibacteria > Vicinamibacterales > UBA2999 > 12-FULL-67-14b. The sequence goes on from JBFWUK010000080.1 coordinate 2,509, forward strand.
CCTTCTACGTTCGACTGGCTCCGAACGATCCGAGCCTGCTCCATCCGCATTGGGACGCCTTGCGAGCGGCATCGACGTCAGGGGCGTATCAGGTCAGTGTCATACCGGCGTCGGCTGTAGTGCAGCAATTCGAGTTCAGCCGCCTCGATGCGCCATGCGGGGCACGAAATGGCGGCGATCCCGCTGCGCACTACAACATGTCCGCGAACCTGCCGGTCCCTTACCCGGTCACCGCCGGCACGAAGTACTGGATCTCAATCCATGCCGTGATCGTCACTGGCGCTCAGGTCTCGTGGCACTGGCGTTTTGGCAGGCCGGATAACAACTCGTCGATCTACTGGCTCTATAACTCTCCGAACTCGGGAACGATGACCCACTTCCCCAACGAACGCGCGGTCGCGCTCTGGGATCGCTGAGAAGCGGACGGAGTCGGGGATGTCCTACCTCTGGAAACACCATCGGTGCTATCCGAGCATCGCCTCGCAACCTGGATTGAGCCCACTTTCATTGGCAAGACGGGCCTCAGCCGGAACTTGCTCCACGTTCTCTGCACAATGCACGTTGCCGGTGCTTTCGAAATAACGCTAAACTAATGATTCTGCTCGAACGGAGAGATGTCCGAGTGGTTGAAGGAGCACGCTTGGAAAGCGTGTGTACAAGAAATTGTACCAAGGGTTCGAATCCCTTTCTCTCCGCCATT
>JBFWUK010000081.1:0-3206 GCA_050247355.1 Vicinamibacterales bacterium
ATCGGCCTGAGGAGATGCGTGCTCAGCCCTGCGAGCCACGGGTCGGTGGCGAGCGGGTGGAGGACCACGCCCGCCAGCGCGCCGGCGACGAGGGCCAGAAGCAGCCGCGTGTGGGGCTTCATCGTCGGCCGATGATGGCACAGGCGACGGACCCGCTCCATCGTCATGCTCCGAGGGCAGCTCACGGGCGACCCGGGGCTGACGCAGGCTGTGCATCAGGCGCTGCACCTCGTCGGCCCTGAGGGGCACGCCGGTGAACGCGGCGAACTCGAGGACGGAGCACACGAAGAGCGTGCGCAGTTTCTTGCGTAGGGACACCCCGACCTCCCGCGGCCTGACGGCCGCATCTCCGGAACGGATGACTGGCGCTAGGCCAGTGAGGGAGGGGCTCGGGACCCGGAGAGCGCGGTGAGCGCAAGTGGCTGCTCGGTCCCGAGGCTGAGAGGCGGCGTGACGAGTGCGCCGGGTTCGGGCTGGAAGAGCGACCAGACCGGCGTGAGCGTGACCGAGAAGCCGGCGCAGGCCATCGGAATCAGACCGGCAAAGACCACCAGCCCGATACAGAGCACGGCGACGGGAAGGCGCGCCCGGTTCATCGCTCGCGGACAGTCTACGTCCGCAGAGCCCGGTGGCGCTACCGGACTAGAACCGGAAGAGCTTGTTGACCTTGACGATGACGGACCGATTCAGCAGGTCCGGGAAGCCGTTCACGCGCGTGTCGCGCCCGTCGTTGTAGACGACGAAGAGTTCGCTGCCCGGCTGGTACTCCCACCGCAGGCGGACGTTGTTGGCGAGGCTCGTGGTGCCGGAGTTGTACTGCACCAGCGCGCTGATGAAGAGCCGGGGCGTCACCGTCTCGGTGATCCGTGCCCCGATCAGCGTGTTGGTGAAGGCGCCTTGCTCGAGCGTCACGCGGTTGACTGTGATGGACGGTTCCACCGACAGGCGGGTGGAAAGGTTCAGGCGACCCCTGGTGAAGCTCAATGCGGTGCGGTCGCCGCCGTAGAGCGTCCCCAGTTCCAGCAACAGCGCGCCGGCCACTTTGTGCTGCCTCGCCAGGGTGTACCCGACCCGGAAGACGTTATAGGTGTAGCCGCCGGTGGGGATGGAGACCCCGGTGGCGATGGCAAACGGGCGCGGGATGTACTCGTAGGTGTTGGTCCCGCCGAAGGCAAAGCGGTCGCCATTCTGGAACTCGATGCCCGCCTCCGTGAAGGCTTCGCGGAGCTCCAGCCGGCCGGCCGTGTTCTCGATGTGATTGAGCGATCCCATCGCGAAGTACTTCCGCACCCGGTTCCGCGTCTTCGGCCGCGGGCTGAACTTGAAGCTGCCGAAGTTCTTCCGGATGTCGTTGCGGCGGAGGAACCCCATGTCTGGCCGGAAGTTCGCCTCCACCGTCAGGTGCTCCGCCTGGACGGCGTAGCGGTCGCCCGAGTAGTCGAGCTGGGCTCGATAGGTGTTGCCGGTGCCGGCCGCGTCGGTCGACAGGCTCCGTGCCCAGAGGGTGTTGATGGACAGGTTCGTGTAGAAGTTGAAGAGGCCGTCCACGCCGGCCACGTCGTTCCGGCCCGTACGCCCTTCCTGGCGTGACCGGCTCGTCACGATGGCGCCGATGGCGCTGCGGCGCAGGATGTCGCGCTTGAGCCGCAGCACGGAGAAGGCGGTCCCCGGGGTGTGCAGGGTCTCGCTCTCGCCGGTCCGCATGGTGATGGCGCCCACGGCAAACTTGCCGACCCGTCCGGTGAGCCGGCCTCCGAGGCGGAGCGGCACCTGGCCGCCCTGCTGCAGGCCGATGCGGCGGCTGTAGAAGATCACGGGAAAGTCGCTCGTGGGCGAGACGCCCGTGCCGGCCGCGGACCCGCCGAGGCCGAAGTTGAACGTGCCCTGGTTCTCGAGGAAGAAGTCGCGTTTCTCCGGGAAGAAGAGACTGAACCGCGTCAGGTTCACCTGTTGTTCGTCCGCCTCCACCTGCGCGAAGTCGGTGTTGACGGTGAGATCGGCGGCCAGGTTCTGCGTGACGCCGTACTTCAGGTCGAGGCCGACGTTGGTAATGCTGTCGTTGGCAAGGGCCGGTCTGGCGACCGTGTCGGTCGTCAGGCTCGACGCGACGTAGGGCTTCATGTCGATGTTCGGCGAGGCCGCCGGTGCCTGCAGACCCACCAGGGTCCCTTCCTGATTCAACTGGCCGATGCCGGAGGACCCGCGCGCGTTGCCGAGCCGCGTCAGATACGACAGCTCGTTCTTGAGCCGGATGGTGCGTTGCAGGTTGATGCCCCACGTCTGGTCGCGTCCCGGCGGGTAGCGGAGCGAACTGAAGGGCATCACTACCTCCGCGGTCCACCCGCCCTCGAAGTCGCTCGTCCGGGCATCCCAGACCGGGTTCCAGTCGCCGTTGTACTGAAACCCGGCGAACTGGCCGTCCATGCGCCCGCCGAGCGAGTTCACGGCGAAGTAGACGGCGCTGGTCTGGTCCGAGAAGGTATCGAGGATGAACGCGACGTGATCGTTGTCGATCGTCGTGGTGCTGTCGCGACGCATCTCGTTGGCCACGCGGTAGCCGACGCGGGTCTCCCAGCACCGGAAGCTGATGTAGAGCGCGCGGTCGTCGAAGAGCACCCAGGCGTCGGTCCGTTCCGTCGATGGCGTTCCCGCCGCCGGTTCGGTCTGGATGAATCCGGAGATGGGCTCGACCTCGCGGTAGATGGGATCGTCCAGTCGGCCGTCGATCCGGATCGGAACGGCGGTGCGTACGGCCCGCACGGTGGCCCGGCCTTCGGCGTCGCGGGCCATGGTCGCGGGCGCCTCGGGGGCCGGTGGGCCGGGTCGCGCGACGGGGACCGGCGACTGTGCGTGCGCCGACACGGCGGCGCAGAGGAGGAGCGCGGCGGGCAGCGGCCGGGCGATGGACATCCGAACCCTGAACTATATCTGTCGGCCGCGGTCTCCGCGTGCCGCGGCGTTCGTCGTGAAGTGTCGCGGGCCCGGCTGAACTGACGGGCTTCAGTCACTAAGGCGGTCTCGCACGACCTCCAGGTAGGCGGTGCCGAAGTCCTCGTGCGGGAAGCCCTCCGTATACGCGTCGGGATTCGGCAGCCGCGGGCGCCCGGGCGCCTTCCGCGTGGGTTCGATCGCCGTCCACTCGTGCCACTCGTTGAACGTCGTGATGGCAACCATCCGGAGTGACGGGTCCGCGAAGCGCTTCGCCA
>JBFWUK010000082.1:0-3145 GCA_050247355.1 Vicinamibacterales bacterium
GGCGCGCTTCCAGACATCCTCCGATGCCGAGGCGCTGACCCCCGACGAGCAGGCCATCGCCAGCCTGCGCGCCTGGATCGCCGAACGCTGGGACGTCACCATCAAGTCGGTCGATATCGGCGCCGAGGGCTTCGACCGCAAGCTCAACAATCGCGAAGCCGTCGCCTGGTACGACGAGGCGGCCATCTACGTGCCGACGCAGCGCTTGCGCGAAGCCGTCGGCGAGACGGTGAAGACCCAGCACGTGGTCAAGGCGCTGACCGACCGCAACCTGCTGGCGCGACGGCACGACGAGAAGCGCGCCGCGGTCCGCTGGGTGCCCAACATCGGCCAGGTGCAGTGCTACGCACTGCGGCGGGATGCTTTCGGACGGACCGGCCGCCAGCACGGTCTCTCCGTGGTCGACGGAGGCGGCGCGTGACGACCCCCGATCCCGTTCTCCGTCTCGCCGGCGCCCGCGCGCCTGCGGTGAATATGGTGAATCTGGCGCGTGATCCTCGCGGTGGCCATGGTGGCCACGGTGGCTACTGCGCCGTGGTGGCCACGGTGGCCAGAGTGGCCAGTGCCGGTGCAGGGGCGCAGGTGGCCATGGTGGCCACGGTGGCCATTGCAGCCACCCGACGGGTGCCAATGGCCACCAATGGCCACCCGCAAACGGTCGGTGGCCACCCGCAAACCCAGGCAATCCGCCGGACTGGCCACCCTGGCCACCGTGGCCACCTCGCGGGGAGGGATATAGGGGAAACAGGGACAGACGCGTATCCAGCACGGCGAGAGAAGCGGCCCTCTAATTATTATCTTTTGAGGTGGCTAGAGTGGCCAGAGTGGCCAGTGGCCAGCTTTTCTGCGGCTTTGCGAATGGCCACCTCGCCCCTTCAGGTGGCCAGTGGTGGCCAGTGGCTTCCGGCACCCCGCGATGACGCGCTGACCGGCGGAAGCGGCGTCCCCACCCGGCAATTCCAGCACGGAGGGCAGCCCATGCCCTGATTCACCGCCCACGAGAGCGGGTGGCGGCGGCGTTCCGGCAAGTCCTCCGCCGCCACCCTCACCACGACGCCCCCGATCACGGAGACCATCATGGCTGCAGCCACTCTGACCCTGCCGGCGGCAGATGCAAGCCCTCGCCCCTGTCCGCCCCGCATCGCGACCGCGTTCCCCAACGACGGCCTGCCCGTCCTCCTCGCCCTCGACCTCGGCACCATCACCGGCTGGGCCCTGCGCCTCGCCGGCGGGGCCATCCACAGCGGCACCGTCTCGTTCCGCCCGGGCCGCTACGACGGCGGCGGGATGCGCTACCTGCGCTTCCGCAGCTGGCTCGACGGGCTGGCGGAGGACTGCACCGGCATCGCCGCCGTGTATTTCGAAGAAGTGCGGCGGCACGCCGGCGTCGACAGCTCGCACGTCTATGGCGGCTTCCTCGCCACGCTGACATCGTGGTGCGAGCCGCGCGGCGTCGCCTATCAGGGTGTGCCGGTCGGCACCATCAAGCGCCACGTCACCGGCAAGGGCAACGCCGACAAGGAGGCGGTGATCGCCGCCGTCCGCGCCCGCGGGTTCGCTCCCGTCGATGACAACGAGGCCGACGCCATCGCCATCCTGCTGTGGGTGACCGAGACCGGCGGAGGTGTGCGATGAACGGCGAATTGCTGCTGAAGCAGGCCGCCGCCGTCGTCGCCAACCGGCGCGAGACCTATGGCGAGCCGCGCGCCAATGTGGAGGCCGTCGCCCGGCGCTGGGCGATCACGCTCGGCCACGCCGTCACGCCGGCGCAGGTGGTGCTGTGCCTGATCGACCTCAAGCTCGCCCGCCTCGCCCACGACCCGGGCCACCTCGACAGCGCCATCGACGTCGCCGGCTACGCTGCTGTGCTGCGGGAGGTCGTGCGATGAGGTGGGCGCCGAACGGCTTCGGCGGCACGCGGCGTCCCCCGGAGGAGGTCAAGCGTACGGGCTGGCGCGAGCAGGGCGTGCTGGTGGTCAGCCCCGAGGACGAACGCCTGTCCTGGCCGGAGCGCGAGCTCGTCCGCCAGCTCGGCGAGAAGCTCTATGGCCGCCGCGAAACGTCGGAGACGCACCATGGCTGACCTATTCTGGACGCCATCCCTGGTCGAGGAACGGCTCGCCGAGGCGGCCGAAGTGCTCAAGCGGCTGCCGGGCGAACGGAGCCAGGGCTACTTCTCGACCTGGCCGGCAATATTCCGCGAGTTCGGCGACCTCGTCGGTCAGGAGCTGCCGATCCTGCGCCGTCCGGCGCCGTCGCCCGCCGCCATCTCGCGCATGGAAGAAACACTGCACTGGACCGTCGGCCTCGAACCCGTCGACGGCCGCATCGTGTGGATGCGGGCCTTCGGCGAGCGCTGGAAAACGATCTGCTGGACGGTCGGGCTGCAGCGTGCCGCCGCACACCAGCACTGGCTCTACGGGCTCTGCGTCATCGCATGGCGGCTCAACGGACGGCGGGTGCCGGGCAAGCGTTCGCGCCAGCACGTGATCGCGCTGGTACGGCAATCACGATGTGGCCAGACAGAATGGGACGCTCAGCATCGAATCGAAGAAATGTAGTAAGATACTCGCCCGATTTATTTGGAGGGTTCAGTGATGTACACGGTCAGAGTTGGCTATACGGCCGTCGCGAACAGCCAAGTTCTGGAATGGGGCGAAGATGAGATCATAGTCGAAGCTGTCCACGAGCGGGAAGCTGCGAAAGCCGCGTGCACCGTTCTTATGCGGCAAATTCCGCACAAACTGCGCTTCGAGATACTTAAAGTTCGCCCAATTTGAAGTTCTGTTCTGTTTGCGTCAGGTGAATTGTTGAGGCGAAGAGCCGCGCGCCCCATCGAAAAATGTCCGGCAGACACTTTTCGCTGAGACGGATCGGGCGGATATCGGTAGTTTTTCGATCAACCTCGGGCGAGGCGCGTGCGACGCGGGGGACCATGGTGTGACTGATCCGATCACCGTCGGCGAGACGGTCGGTACGCCGATGTGAACTCACGGGTCCTCCCTGCGCTACAACCTGTGCGGGGGGACGCAGCCCGATAGCCCGGTAGCGACAGCCTTTTATTTTGGGAAGCCACCCCGCCGGAAGCCACCCTTCGGCGGCCTGAAACCCCTGCAATTCCGCGGGTTTCGCGGGTGGCTTCCAG
>JBFWUK010000083.1:0-2987 GCA_050247355.1 Vicinamibacterales bacterium
GATTCGAAAGGCTCACGTTGCCCCTCTGCACCGGAAGACAGTCGGCAATCGTCTCGTATTGGGATGGTGTAATTTCCATCCCAATATTCTATCCTAAGCAGGGGCTGTAGTGTTAACACGCCCTAGTTAGCGGCGCCCTCAGTTGGGCGAGCGCAGTCGAATGCCATGCACGCCAGGGTCAACGCTCGCGGGGGCTCGCTTCTCAGATCCCCCCACGATCCCGTCACGACGCTGCTCAATTGTCAACGCCACTTTCAAACGTCGCACAGCCGGCAAAGTAGAAATGTTGCATTCGCCGAGGTGCAGACTTGTCCACCGGCGGCGTGGCGCATGCCACGCAAGAGCCGACGGTGGGCAAGTCGTCGCAGTGGCGCTCAGGCTGGTCGCGAGGGCGAGTTCGGTCGACGCCGGCCGAACTGTACGCGTCCGGGCAAACCATCTTGCCCGCACTTCGGCGGCGTGTCAGTGAAGTGGATGTGCCTGCGCCCAGCGATGCGGCAGCAGTTCGTCGATCCGGCTCGCCGGATGTGACGGGAGCCGCTCGAGCACGTCCTTCAGGTAGCGGTACGGATCAAGGCCGTTCAGCTTCGCCGACTGGATCAGGCTCATGGCTGCGGCCGCGCGCTGGCCGCCGCGAAGCGAGCCGGCGAACATCCAGTTCGCTCTTCCGAGAGCGATCGGACGTATTCGGTTCTCTATCCAGTTGTTGTCCGCCGGTACGGCAGCGTCATCGAGGTAGTGCGTCAGCGCCTTCCACCGCTTGAGGCTGTAGTCGATCGCCTTCGCGAGCGCCGTTCCGGCAGTCGCGCGCTGTCGATGCAATATCAGCCACTCGTGCAGCATGTCGGCGATCGGCCTGGCCTTCAGTTGCCGCAATCGGAGTCGCTCGTCCGCATTCAGCGTCTGGCCGAGCCGCTCGACGTCATAGATCAACCTGAACAGGTCGAGCGCTTCTTGCGCGAGCGGGCTCTTCGCGTTCACCCACAGGTCGTGGAACTTGCGTCGCGCGTGTGCCAGGCATCCGGCTTCGGTCACACTTTCGCCGAACAGCGCCTTGTAGCCAGAGAAGTCATCGCATACCAGTGTGCCGGACCAGCCCTCGAGGAATGTGCGGGCGTTCGCGCCTGATCTGCTCTCGGCGAAGTCGTAGATCACCGCCTGCAGCGGGTCGTACTGTGTCGTGCCGTAGGTCCAGACGTACGCCCGATGCGTCTTGCCCTTGCCGGGCACCAGCATCGCGACCGGCGTCTCGTCGGCATGCAGCACGGCGCTGCCGAACATCGCGCGCCTGAGGGCGTCGACCAGCGGCTGCAGTTGCACCCCGCAGGCGCCGACCCACTGCGCCTGGGTCGAGCGCGGGATGGCGACGCCGGCGCGCTCAAAGATGCCCTCCTGGCGATGCAGCGGTTGATGGTCCAGATACTTCGCGACCAGCACCTGAGCAAGCAGCCCGGCGGTGGGGATGCCCTTGTCGATCACGTGCGCGGGCACCGGCGCCTGGATCAGCGTCTGGCACTTCGTGCATGCCCACTTGCCCCGTACGTGTCGCTCGACCGTGAACACGCCCGGTGTGTAGTCAAGCTTCTCGGCGATGTCCTCACCAATGCGCTTCAGTTCGCAGCCGCAGCCGCAGACCGTTCGCTCCGGCTCGTGGTGAACCTCCACCCGCGGCTGTAGGAAGTCAGCGCAGTATTGAGCTAAGGCGACAGATAGAGTTGCGGATTGGCGGGTCGCTAAGCTGCGAGTTCCTGGCAGAGGGAGCTTGCGGTGGGCAGAATCGATCCGGAGATCCGCATGACCATCAAGACCCTGGCAGCCAAGGGAACGAGCTGCGCCGAGATTGGGCGGCTGCTCAAGTTGCCCGAGTCCAATGTCCGGTACCACCTGGCGCGGCTCAAGCGCGAGGTGATCGACGGGCGCAGCCAGCGCCCGCGCCGTGCGCTTGTCGTCGCCGAAGCGATCGAGCACTGGATGCAGACGCATCGGGACCGGGCCACGAACCTTACCGTTCTGCACGACTGGTTGCTCGCCGAGCACGGCTACACGGGCTCGCTGCGGTCGGTGCAGCGTTATGTCGCCGATCGCTACGGACCGCCACCGCGACGGGCGCGTCGCCGCGTCGAGACGCCGCCCGGCGCGCAGGCGCAAGTTGACTGGGCAATCTTTCCTGGCGTGGCGGTCGGCGGGCGCCGGGTCGACCTGAACGCGCTGCTGCTGAACCTGAGTTTCAGCCGCTTCGCGGTCATGACCTGGTCGTTCAGGCGCGATCAGTTGGCCTGGATCGCCGGGCACAACGCCGCGTTTCGTCGCCTTTGCGGGGTGCCGGCGGTGGTGCGCATCGATAACGATGCCGCCGCCGTCGCCCGCGGCGCCGGCCCCTGGGGTGTTGTCTCGGAACCGTATCGGCGCTACGCGCTGACGATGCGGTTTCACATCGACCTGTGCCTGCCGCGTCAGCCGCAGGCCAAGGGCAAGGTCGAGCGCCGCGTGCGCAGCCACCGCCAGTGCATCGATCCGTACCGCGAGCACTGGCGCGATATCGCGCAGCTGCAGGCTCATACCGATGATCGGCTGTTGCACGATGCGAGCCGGCGCGTCTGTCCGGCCACCGGCACGACCGTGGCCGAGGCGTTTGCGCAGGAGCAGCCGCTGCTGGGCGCACTTCCGCCGTCGTTGCCTGAGCCGTTCGACACCGTGGCCACGCGTACCGTCTCGGCCGATGCGCTGATCGGCTTCGAGGGGCGCCAGTACTCGGTCCCGTTCGCCTACATCGGCCAGCGCGTGGAGGCTCGCGGCTGCGCGGGCAAGGGTAAGCGATCAAACCGCGACGTACTTCCAGGCATGATGTCCACCGGCTACCTTGCGCACTCGACGAACGAGGAAGCGAGGCGGGGCGATGGGTGCGGAGAAGAATGCCAGAGCGCGCAAGCACCGAGGCGAGAGCGAATGGCGGCGACTGATCGCCGAGCAGCAGCGAAGCGGACTGA
>JBFWUK010000084.1:0-2965 GCA_050247355.1 Vicinamibacterales bacterium
GCCATGGGCGAGCACCGGACGGCCTGCCTCGACGCCGGGATGGATGACTTCCTGACGAAGCCGCTCAGACCCGCCGAACTGCAGGCGGCGCTGGACCGCGCGGCCGCGCTGCGTCCGGCCGCCTGAACTGTTCGTGGCGGTGCCGCGGCGGGCGTTGCCCCCGCCCGAGACAGAGCGAAACACGGCCCTGTCCGGTCCGGCCGGTACAATCTGCAGACTGGTCGGGCCGGCCCGTGGCTCCTCGCGCGGCTTCCCTGCCTGCAAGGGACTGTCTTGCTCGATTCGTATGAAGTCCGGCGTGCATCCGTCGTGCGGCTGGCGCTGTTCGTCGGCGCCCTCCAGCGGGCTTCACCCGGGTCCGGTCCGCCCCTGCGGCCTACTTCATGCCGACGAACTTGAACTTCTGGATGCGGTCCCGCACGACCGTCTCCCCTACATAGAGATTGCCCTGCGAGTCTGACGCCAGCACGTGCACCACGCCGAACTCGCCGCCCGCGCGGCCGCCGTGGCCGAAGTAGCCGACCACCGTGAGATCGTTCCTGCGGAGGATGTGCACCTTGTGGTTGCGGCCGTCTCCGAGATAGAGGAAGCGCTGCTCCGGATCGGGTGACAGCGCAATATCGAACGCCGCGCCGTTGGCGCGCGTGTTCTTCGCGACGACGACTTCGTTGACGAACGTCCCGTCCCGCTTGAAGACCTGAATCCGGTTGTTCTGCCGATCGCACACATACAAGAGGCCGTCGCGACTGCCCTCGATGCAGTGCACGGAACTCCCGAACGACCGCTGCAGCGGCGCGTCCGGATCGTACGGCACCGAGTAGCCTGCCTTCGTGTTCTCGACCGGTTCGCCGTATGCGCCCCACATGCGCTTGAAGGCGCCCGTCTTCGCGTCGATGACGATCACGCGCCGGTTCCAGTACCCGTCGGCGATGAACGCCTCGTTCGTGGTCGAGTCAACGAAGATGCCGGCCGGCTCACCGAAATTCTCGGTGTCCGTGTTCCCCTTCGACTCGCCGGTCTTGCCCTTCTGCCAGATGACCTTGCCGTCGTGGGTGAACTTCGTCAGGACGGCACAGTGCTGGCCGTTGATGATGTCGTTGCACCCCATCCACACGTTGTGCTCGGCATCGACGAACAGGCTGTGCTCGCGGGGCCATTCGACACCTTGTACCCGCGGGATGTCGCCGGTGCGGGCCCCGCCGGTTCCAGTGGACCGGTTGGCATCGGGGCCCGGCCCGCCCCAGGCCTGCACGATGCTCCCGGCCGGATCGAACTCGACGAGCGACGGTGCCGGCGTGCAGCATTCGGCCACGCCCTGCTCGAGGTAGTCGTCGCCCAGGTCGAGCTGCACGGTGTTGCCGCGCTGGAGAATCCACACGTGGTCCCGCTCATCCACGTGGACGCCGCTCATGTTGCCGAAGATCCAGTTGTTGGGCAGCGGAATCCTGGGCCACGTCGGATCGAACTCGAACTGGGGGACGCCTGGACCGGCAAAGGCCGCGGGCCCGACGGCTGGCGCCGCATCCTTCGTGGCCGTCCCCTGCTGCGCCTGGCAGGCGCCGAGCGTCAGCGCCAGGCTCGCCAGAAACGCCACACCGGGCGCCGTGCCTGCATTCGCGAGACCGTGTGTCCCGATCCTGCGTCGAGTCGTCGTCCTCATCGCCATCCTCCTGATCCCGGTTCGAAGGCGGCCATTCTAGGCCACGCGGACGGATGCGAGCGACTACTTCCGCCGGCGGAACCGGCGGCTGATGTCCGGCCAGAACTCCTGCAGCTCGTTGGCGAGCGCGTCCCAGAGAAGCTGGTAGCCGAAGCGGGTCACCGTGTCCGCCACGGTGCGCCGGTCACGCGGGTAGTAGAGGTTCGACAGCGTGGCGGCGACGGACGTGCCGAGCAGCTCCGACGCGTTGACGCGCGGCTTCCCGGAGTCGCCGTAGCCGACGACCCCCCGGCTCGCCGCGTAGGCCGCCCGCGCGCCGATCGAGCCGTGCGCCCGCCGGTAGTACCGCGGGTCCTGGCCGAACGCGGCCGGCAACAGGCCGGAGGTCAGCAGGTTTCCCGCGACGTTGTCGGTGAACGACGCCGCGTACTGCTTCGCGTACCCGCCGAGGCCCGGGCCGTAGGACGGGTTGGCGGCGGCCATGACGCCGACCAGCGGATACATCGACAGGTCGAAGCTCGTGCGGAGGGCGAGCGCGATCTTGCCACCCGGCGGCAGCGGGTTGCTCCCGGGCTCGCCGTTCGACGTCAGGAAACTCGGCAGGACGCCCAGGGCACGCTCGACGGGCGCGTCGACCGTGGCGCCGTCCGCGGGCGCGCCCTGGCCGGGTAGCGTCACCTGACCGGCGCGCTCCATGGGCACGCCCTGTGCCTGCGCGGCGGCGGCGAACACGACGAGGACGAGCGGGAGCATGCCGGACACCATCCGGTTCTGGCGCCGGCGCGCGAGAGCAGAGACCCGCATCGTGGAGGAACCGGGGCTGCGGCCTACGCGGGCTGCTTCCGGGCCTCGCGCAGTTCCGGGGTGTTCAGTTGATCGATCGGACCGCGGGGCGTATCGGACTTCCGGAACGGGCGGGAGGCGCCGACGGCTTCATCAAGGCTGCGGACGATCAGCGTCCGGCCACCGGAACGGCGGAGCTTCGGAAGACCCAGCAGGATGGAGAACCCCGCCAGCAGCAGGATGATGAAGACCGTGCTGGCGGCGAGGCCGAACAGCGTGCCGCCGATTAACGCCGGCAGGGCCGGCGTCACTCGGCTTCGGGTTGACGGGTCTTGGGCGGCTCGGGAATGTCGTAGTGCACGAGCCGGCGACGCACCTCTTCCATGGCCGTCCGTTCGGCCTTGTGGAACTCCTTGACCGGGACGTTCGGGTCGTCGCTCGTCAACCGGGACAACGCGCCACGGCGGAGCTGCTTGGCCCGCATGGCGGCCACGTCCACGAACAGAAAGCGGCTGGTGATCG
>JBFWUK010000085.1:0-2784 GCA_050247355.1 Vicinamibacterales bacterium
GCGCGAAGCGCCGTGCGAGCAGTATCCGTGGGACGGCGTCAGGAATGTCAGGCCCTTCTCCCGGTTCCAAAAGAGCGTGGTCGAGGGCGTGTACTGACGGGGCGGCACTGCTTGACGGGGTCGCACTACTTGACGGGATCGCACTACTTGACGGGGTCGCACTACTTGACGGGGACGATCTAGAGATGTTGCATCTGCCAATCTTGCGTTGGGGCGTTCCCTACCGCAGCGTCAACCAGGTGGTGACGCCGCACTTCCGCACGCGCGAGCCGTTCGTGTCGATGAGCCAGGCCAACGTCGGCCTGATTCGGCGCGACCTGCTGCGCCAGGGCGAGGCCCGTGCGCGGCTGCAGGCCATTCCTTACGCTGATCTGGTCGCCATGGCGGGACGGGCCGCGGAGCATTTCCTGAACGACACGCTGCCGCTGGATCCGGACAGCGGCACCATGCAGTCGCCACAGGATTACATCGAGCAGGTCTCGGCCACCACCGGCGCGCCGTTCAGCAACGTCAAGCGCAACATGCTGAAGGTGCACGGGGTCCTCAGCAAGGTCACCGAGGTGCTTGCCGGCCTGACCCGCGGGCTCGACCTGAAGGTGTTGGACGAAGGCTACGGCGTCGTCAACGGCCAGATGCTCAGCTTCTTCGCGCGCGGCGACGCCATGGGCGTGGTGCTGCCCAGTAACTCGCCCGGCGTGCACTCGCTGTGGGCGCCGGCGACGGTGCTGAAAATGCCGCTGGTGCTGAAGCCCGGCAGCGCCGAACCGTGGACGCCGCTGCGCATGATCTACGCGTGGATCAAGGCCGGCGCACCGGCCGAAGTCTTTGCGTATTACCCGACCGATCATGCCGGCGGCAACGAGATCCTGCGATCGACCGGCCGCGGCATGGTGTTCGGCGACGTCGGCTCGACCAAGCGCTGGAAGGCCGAAGGCCGCGTCGAAGTACATGGCCCCGGCTTCAGCAAGGTCGTGATTGGCCCCGACCTCGCCGACCAGTGGGAGCAGTACATAGAGGTAATCGCCGAGTCGATCTCGAACAACGGCGGCCGCTCGTGCGTCAACGCCTCCGGCGTGTGGGTGACGAAGCACGGTGACAAGATCGCCGATGCGCTCGCGACCCGCCTGTCGCGAGTGATTCCGCGCGCCTCGGACGATCCGGAGGCGGTGCTGGCGCCGTTTGCCGATCCGGATACCGCCCGGCGCATCTCGTCGATGATCGACGCCGACATGACCGGCGAGAACGGCACCGCGCGAGACATCTCGGCCACGGTTCGCGACGCGGATCGAGTGGCGTCGGCGCATGGCGGCAACTACCTGCTGCCGACCGTGGTCCGCTGCGACGCCTCGCACCCGCTGGCCAATCGCGAATTCCTGTTCCCCTATGCCAGCGTCGTCGAGGTGCCGGCCGACGAGCTGCCCCATTGCCTGGGGCCGTCGCTGGTCGTCACCTGCATCTCGAACGACCCGGCATTCCGGGCGCGGTTCGTCGCTTCACCGCACGTCGATCGCCTGAACTTTGGGCCCATGTCGACGACGCAGATCGGGTGGGATCAGCCGCACGAGGGGAATCTGTTCGAGCATCTGTACGCTCGCCGCGCCATCCAGCGACTGGCGTAACCCATGCGGATTCTCTCGCTGACGGCCGGGGCCGCGTCGATGTATTGCGGCAGCTGCCTGCGCGACAACGCGCTGGCGGCTCGGCTGATCAAACTTGGGCACGACGTCACGCTGTTGCCCTTTTACACGCCGACGCTGACCGACGAAGTGAACGTCAGCCGGCAGCAACAGGTGTTCTTCGGCGGCATCAGCGTGTTCCTGGAGCAGCATTCGTCGCTGTTCCGCAAGGCGCCGCGCTTCGTCGGCCGCCTGCTCGACGCGCCCGGTGTGATCAAGGCGTTCACCAGCGGATCGATCTCGGTCGATCCCAAGGAGTTGGGCGCGCTCACGGTCTCGACCCTGCGCGGTGAACTCGGCCACCAGAAACAGGAGATCGACAAGCTGATCGAGTTCCTGCGCGACGAGCCGGCCTTCGACATTGCCAACATCCCATACACGCTGCTGATCAGCCTGGCCGCGCCGCTCAAGCGCGCGCTCGGTTGCCCGGTGGTGGTGACACTGCAGGGCGAAGACCTGTTCCTCGATGCGCTGCCCGAGCCCTATCGCGCCGAGGCGCTGGCGCTGGTGCGGGCGCAGGTGGCCGACGTCGACCTGTTCATTGCCGTGAGCGAGTACTACGCACGCTACATGCGGGACTACCTCGCCATTCCGGCGGAAAAGATGCGAGTCGCCACGCTCGGTGTCAACGTCGACGACCTCACGGTGACGACGCGGACTCGCGGCGAGACCTTCACCATCGGCTTCTTCGCGCGCATCGCGCCCGAGAAGGGCCTGCACAACCTGGCCGAGGCGTACCGGATTCTGCGCACCGAGAAGGGACTGCCGCCGTCGCGCCTGGTCGCGGCCGGCTACCTGCCTCCCGAGCATCGGTCCTATCTCGAAGGCATTGGTGCGCGGCTTGGCGCGGCCGGGCTGGGTGAGGAGTTCGTCTATCGCGGCACCGTCGATCGCGCGAAGAAGGTCGAGTTCCTGCACGACATCGACGTGCTGTCGGTGCCGAGCGGTTACCACGAACCCAAAGGCTTGTACCTGCTCGAAGCCATGGCGTGCGGCGTGCCGGTCGTCCAGCCCAACCACGGCGCGTTCACTGAGGTGATTGGCCGCACCGGCGGCGGCGTGCTGGCGGCGTCCGAATCAGGTGCCGACGTGGCCGATGCGCTGTACG
>JBFWUK010000086.1:0-2678 GCA_050247355.1 Vicinamibacterales bacterium
GAACCCGACGCGGATGATCCGCGGCGAGATGTTGTCGCCCGGACGCAGGTAGGCCGGACCGACCGCCACGGTGTGGTTCACGACCGTGTCGGTGTTGCCGATGTTGAAGAAGTCGATCTGCGGCTGGAAGCTGCGGCTGCCGAAGCGGAAGGTGCGCGACAACCGGAGGTCGAACATCGTCACGTTGGGGTAACGCTCGTCGCCGCGCTCGCTCAGCACCACGGTCTGGCTGGCGCGGGTCAGCGCCACACCCGCGGTCGCCGCCAGGGCGCGCGACACCGCGAAGGTGGACTGATAGGGGTAGCCGTTGTTGGCCACCATCGAGCCGGCGAGGTTGATGTCGCCGGGGAGGCGGTAGCTGCCCGACAGCCGGAAAGCCGTCTCCGAGTCGTTGCCGATAATGCCCTCCGGGTAGAGCGTCACGTTCGGGTCGTTCAGGTCGGCGCCGTTCGTGGTGCCACCGGTGTTCTGGCCGATCGTGAACCCGGCCTGCATCTGCCAGCGGCTCGAGAACCGCTTGGTCGCCGTGACCTCGACGCCCTTGTAGGCGGTGTCGAGATAGGGGTCGTTGTCGCGGACGGTGTTGTTGGCGCTCGTCAGCGAGGGGGCGAGGTTGTACACCGTGACGGTGGTCGGCTTCGGGTTGGCCACCGTGCCGCCCGGGCCGTTCGGCACGTTCACCGTAAACGGGGTGTAGGACGAGGTCGGCACCGCCAGGTTGCGCGAGCCGTACTGGTCGCGATTGGTGCGGTAGTAGAACATCGCGCCCACCCGGACCGCGCCGGGGAGCTGGGTCTCGACGCCCGCGGTGATTTCATCCGAGTACGGCCAGCGGATGCCGTCGGCGTAGTTGGTGGTGGCGCCGCCGCTGAACGACGAGCACTGGGCGACGTTGACTTCGGACGCCTGGAACTTGCCGTCACCGTTGGGATCCGACCACGGGCAGGTGCGGTTGCCGTTCGACACCGGGTTGACCGAGGTCACGCGGTCGATGCCCACCTGCAACGCGTAGCGGCTGTAGCTGGCCTTGAGCGCCGTCCGGCCGGTGCCGGTCAGGTCGTACGCCGCGCCGAGGCGCCACACGCCGCGGCTCTGGTTGATGACTTCACGGCCCGGGAAGGAGGCCGGCCCGATGAAGGCGTTGCCCGGCCGCTCCTGGTCGGGCAGCTTGCCGACATAGCGGTCCCAGCGGCCGCCGATGTTGAGGGTCAGCCGGTTCACCGACCACGAATCCTGCAGGAAGAAGCCCATCACGTTGGCGATGTTCTCCGAGAACACCGGCGTGTTGTACTGGCGGACGCGCAGCGGCACGCCGTTGTTGTATTCGACCCAGTGATCGCCTTTCACCGAGTAGTCCGACCCGTAGTACAGCCGGGCCCACTGCACGCCGGTCTTGATCAGGTGCTCGCCGCCGAGGCCGCTTTTGCCGAAGGTGAAGATGTTGTCCCACTGGTGCCGGGAGTTCGGCTGGTGATCCTCGCGGGTCGACGCGAAAAACACCTCGTTGGTGCCGATGTCCACCTTGCGGATGGCGTCGGCCGCGGTGTCGGGCTGATAGGTGTAGTTGGTCTGGCCATCCATGACGCTGAAGTTCGATTCGAAGACCAGGCTGCCCCGGATGCCCGAGTACTTGGCCTGCGTCGTCTGCACCGGGTTGGTCTGCACGACCGAGGCGACGTCCGGAATCAACTGCGTCGAGCTGTCGCGGCGATGGCCGCGGATCTTGTCGTTCCACAGGTACGAGACCGCCAGCTTGTTGTTGGTGGTGAGCTGCGTGACGATCTTGCCCGAGTAGTTCTTCAGGTCATTGTCGTCGAGCGCCTGGCTGCCGTCCGGATTGCGCGCGTTGACCAGCTTGTTGACCACCCACTTGCGGATGGTGCCGTTGACCCACACGCGGTTCTGGACGATGGCCCCCCCGCCTGAGATATTCAGGTCGTAGGTCTTCAGCGTCGGGTTGCCGAGGAAGTTCGGGTTCAGCTCCCGAATCCGGTCGAAGTTCTCGGACTGCAGGTCGTCGTTGGAAAAATTGTAGCGGGCATTGCCCTTCCACATGTTGCCGCCGTCCTTGGTCACCATGTTGATCGAGACGCCGCCGGCCAGCGTTTCGGCGGGGATCGCCGAGGTCATGTAGTTGACCTCTTCGAACATGCCCTGGTCGTAATACATCATCGTCGCGCCGCCGCCGCCGCCCGGCCAGTTCACGGTCGCGCCGTCGACGTTGTAGCTCACGTCGTTGCCGCTCGAACCATGCGCCGACATGCCGCTCTGCTGCATCGACTGGGTGCCGCCCACGTCGTAGGTCGACACCTGCACGCCGGGGATCAGCTTGGCCAGCGACCACGGGTCGCGGCCGGTCGGGATACCCTCGAGAATCTCCTGGTTCATCACCGTCTGCTGCACGTTCGAGCGGACGTCAACCGTGGGCGATTCACCGGTCACGGTGATGGTTTCGGCCAGCGAGCCGACTTCCAGCTTGCCGTTGATGGTGGCAACGAAGGCGGCGCTGATGCGCACATCCGGGCGGTCAACCGTCCGGAAGCCCTGCAACTCGAACTTCACGCCGTAGGTGCCGGGCACCAGCCGGTCGAACCGGTAGTTGCCGGACGTGTCGCTTACCTGGGTCTGGGGGCCGCCAATCAGGCGATCGCCGCTCAGGGTGATAGTAGCCCCGGGCA